>JAEXDA010000043.1 GCA_023401925.1 Bacillota bacterium | reverse complement strand
CCTTTGAGGGGCAGCTTGTAAAAGAAACGCGGTTGGCGGGCTTTATTTCGAAAAGTCTTAAGACTTCGCTAGTAACGTGCCCTTATAGGGCGGTGCAAGCCACCCGTTTGACGGGTGGTCTTGACTTGAGATAGAGTGCTTAGTTTTATCGGGGACTGAATAGATGGCACATACTTTGACGATTGCATATACTGTAATAGAAATTTGGCACCCCTTTTAGAAATACAAAATTCGGCAGATTTTTCTGCCGGATTGAAACGAAGGGAGGTAGGCAAGAAGAATGAAGACGGAAGATATCAAGGATGAAGTAAAAAAGAAATCCAAAAAGAAAAAAAGTCTAAAAACTAAATCAGAAACCACAACCAAACGAAACTTGGGTATCATTTCTCAAGATACGAAAGAAACAAAGGACAATAAAGAACCGAAAGTTCCCAAGGGTTCTAAAGAGCTTAAGAACTCAAAGAATCCTCAAAAATCTTCTAAAAAGAACATAACTTCAACTCCCAAAAAGCAAAAAAGGGTTGAGGATGATATAAAAATTGACACTGTTCAGGTTAAAGATGAAAACTCAATCCAAACCGTTCTAAAAAAGAAAAAACGAGCTAAAGAAGATATAAAAGTCGACGATAGGCAGGCTAGTGATGAAAATCCAATTCAAAACGTTTTAGAAAAGGAAAAAGTTAAGGATGATATAAGAGTTGACAATAACCAAGCTAGCATTGAAATTCCGATTCAGACCGTAAAATTAACAATCGATAAAATCGCCAAAATGGTTGATGAGTTAATCGAGGAAGCGGAATCTCAGCCCATGGGTCAGGTTGAGAATTCAGGCGAAGCGGAGGAAATCGCCGAGAGTATAAAAGAAGATAATAAAGAAGAATCACGTGGGTCACAGGAGAGTGCTGTTACGATTTCAGAATCTGCGGATCCGGTTTTTTCGGAAAGTTCAAAAGTTGAAATTGCTCAGGAAATTGCATTACCTTTATCGGCTATTAAAATTAGAAATATTGTTGGGAAAGTTAATAATTTAACCATTGAAATTATTCCCAATAAGGTCATCATTCAAGGGATTGTTCATCATCAAATATTTTTTGTGGGTAATGATGGGGTTATTCATCATCAGGTCAATGAGGAAAATTTCAGTACTTTTTTGGATATTCCCGGTGTACAACCAGGAATGAATGGCAATGTAACCGCAGATATTGAAGATACCCTATCCGAATTGGCACCCAACGGGTTAACCTTTATTCTAAAAACAGTCCTGGAAGTTTTTGTAAAAGTAACCGAAACAGTTCAAATCAACGTAACAGCCGGCAACGGCCCAACGCTTTATTTAAAACAGGTGGTTGGCGAAAATTCTACTCAAACATTGGTGGAATCAACTTTAACATTGTTGACACCTGCTATTAAAATTGATGAAATTGTCGGTAGCATTTGTGATTTAAGTATTGAGACGATTCCTGATAAAGTCATCGTTCAAGGCATCTTGCATAAACAAATCTTTTTTATCGATACGGCAAATGTCGGTCGACATCAAGCGCAAGATACACCGTTTAGTTTTTTTGTCGACATACCGGGTGCTGTTCCGGGAATGAATGTGATCGTTCAACCACGGATTGAAGGCATCTTTTATAATCTTCTATCGGACACTTTGCTTCAGCAAAAAGCAGTACTTGAATTTTTTGTAAAGGTGACTGAAAATGTTTTTTTACCGGTAGAGATAGGCACCGGGCCATTATTAAAAGTTGATGAGTTCGTGGGTGAAAACAGAGTTGAAGAATTGACAGAGACACTCGTTTCCTTGAATCGCCCTGCTATTAAAATAAGGGAGATACTTGCCACTCTTAGAAACTTGGTGACGAATGTTATTCCCAACAAACTCATTGTTCAAGGAATTCTTCATAAGCAAATTTTTTATATTGGAATCGATAATATTGAGTACCATCAAGCTGAAGACGTCCCATTCTCAGTATTTCTCGATATCAACGGTATAGAACCCGGTGACGATGTAATCCTTAAAACGGTGATTGAAGGCGTTTTCTTTGATTTAATAACTGAAACAGAACTTCGGCAAAAGGTGATTTTCGCAATCGACGCAATTGTAACTGAGCAAGTTCAGTTAAATCTTGTCGTCGGAATTGGTCCATTATTTGCTGTTGAGCAAGTAATCGGGGAAAACACAAAACAATTGCTGGTCATTGGGAAGCAGGGGATCACACCGCCGGTGCCTCCGGTTCCGCCGATACCACCGGTACCACCGGTACCACCGGTTCCATCATTGACGACTCCTGTAGTAACAACGGCTATCATTGATCCAGAAGTCAATGAAATAAAGAATTCACAACAAATAATTCTAGAGACATCAGTACCACTGCCGGTGGTAGCTATAAAAGTAAAAGAGGTTCACGCATCGGTCTCAAATCTCTCAAGTCATATTATTCCAGAAGGAGTTGTCCTCGAAGGAATTTTGAATATAATAACAACTTATGTAGGTGACGATAACGTTGTCAGAACTGTTAATACGGAAAAGTCATTCTCAATTCTCATCAA
Source organism: Bacillota bacterium (assembly GCA_023401925.1). Classification (GTDB taxonomy): domain Bacteria; phylum Bacillota; class UBA4882; order UBA8346; family UBA8346; genus UBA8346. Next base: position 526,097 of record JAEXDA010000043.1, on the reverse strand, counting down.
TATCACTGGAGTAAACTCAAACCAAATCACTAATATCGCCGTCAATGTCGAAGATATTATCTCCAATCTTACTCCAGCAGGAAATATGGTTGAATTAACCATTATACTTCAGGGAGTCGTGATAGGTTTATTTGTAAAAGGCGAGATGCTTACGGTTGTGACGGATGTTTCAGGGATCGGGATTTCTGAAGATAAGGTTGCGGTGCAAGCTTTAATACGCACACCAACCGGTGATCAGTTTGAAGAAATCAATGTCGTAACAAATGTTTCCGGTCCGGGGATTGTTGATGTGACGAAAAGAACTGTGTTATTACGGAAAGTTGGCGATATGATTGCCACACCAACAACGGTTGTTACCAATGTTACTACGACGACTGTGATAAGGCCGGGGGTTTAACCCCCGGTTTTTTTATATTTTACTTCTCTTATTTTGGACAACTGCGTAAATATTTACTGAGATGAATCATTGAATGATCATTCAATGAAATTTTTGTTTCCTGATTTTCTAAAATGAGCATGCTTTTTTAAAAAAATTCGACTTATAAAGGAGGTCCAAGGCAATTATGAAGGTATTAATCACTGGCATCACCGGGTTTTCCGGTAGTCATCTTGCCGAATACATTTTAGACTCTATCGAGGATGCAGAGATTTATGGTTCGGTCCGTTGGCGAAGTAACCGAAGTAACTTGCAAAAAATTGAAAATCGGATTAAGTTTTATGAATGTGAATTAAGAGATGCCAAATCTGTCCGGGATTTGATTGAAAACGTTAGGCCAAAGTATTTATTTCACTTAGCAGGACACAGTTATGTACCGGCTTCTTGGAATAGCCCCAATGATACAATTACCAACAATATAATCGGTCAAATCAATATTCTGGAAGCAGTGAGGAATATTTCGCCGGATTGTAGAATTATGATTGCGGGTTCCAGTGAGGAATATGGTTTGGTTCTGGATGAAGAACTTCCGATCAATGAAAATAACCAATTAAGACCTCTTACTCCTCACGGTATCAGTAAAGTAGCCCAAGATATGCTCGGATATCAATATTATAAAAGTTATGGGCTTGATATTGTGAGAACCCGGGCATTTAATCATACTGGCCCTCGGCAAGGAGAGCTTTTTGTGGCATCTGATTTTGCAAAACAGGTCGCCGAGATCGAACTTGGTATCAGGATTCCCATGGTTTATGTCGGCGATTTGGAAACAAGAAGGGATTTCACGGATGTTAGAGATATAGCCTGTGCTTATTGGTTGGCCCTGCAAAAAGGAAAAGCGGGAGAAGTATATCAAATTTGCACAGGGAATTCATATCCTATTAAAAAAGTTTTAAATATTATTTTGAGTTACTCGGATAAAAAAATCGATATTAAAATAGATCCAACCAGAATCAGGCCTTCAGATGTACCAGTTTTGCTAGGGACATATAAAAAATTCAATAAAGTAACAGGATGGGAGCCTAAAATTCCTTTTGAAAAGACTTTGGCCGATTTATTGGACTATTGGAGAAACCGGCTAAAAGTTCAACAAATGAGTAACTCCTAGTAAAAAAACAGAAAATATCAGGAAATTTGCATTTTTATAGCATTGAATAGCGCCTTAATATAATTATCCTCATAAGATGATTTCGGAGGTGTTATTGAATGAGTAGTAAATGTTCAGTCCTTCAAGATATTGCAAATGCAGCTCAAATTGTAGATTCTTTCTTAAGTACCCCTGGTAGTTTAACCCCAGCTGCAGCGGCTTCTTTAGTGAATCAATTGTTATTAGTTCAAGGGGCGGTTCAGGACTTACCGCTCAATGCCGTTCGAAAAGCCGACATTATTAACCGCTTAAACCAAGCGATTGCCCTCTTGCAGGGTGGTACAGGGTTAACGAATATTGAGATTATTTTGGCCGTATCACAGATTCTGCAAACAGTGGCCTTAAAAGTTGAGAACCTTCGTTTGCCTTGCACTCAAGGCATCACCATCGTTCATCCTTCCAATACTTTCAGCACGATATGCAATTGTTGAAATTGATGCAATTATAGATATTCAGCTGGTACAACAAAAAAGCCCGGTCCTCCGGGCTTTTAGCAATTCGTTATATTGGATAAGATCATAGTTTGAATGGAAATAATGCCAGATTTATTTTAAAGCGAGTTTTTCCTAAGAATTTTATTATGATTAGCCGATAAGATACAATTTGCTTCATTTAATGATTCGTAGGTTCCGGCATCAGTCCAACGTCCATCAATAAAACTATATTCCATTTGTCCTTGCTTGATATAAAGATTGTTGACAGTGGTAATCTCCATTTCACCACGGGTTGAGGGATTAACCGCACGGATGATATCAAAAACTTGGAAATCGTACATATAACACCCTGTTACAGCGTAATGGCTCTTGGGTTTGGTTGGTTTTTCTTCAATTGAATCTATCTTTTCATCATACAAAGTTGCAATGCCGAAACGTTCGGGATCGGTGACTTCCTTTAAAAGAATACGTGCTCCAGTCTCCTGCCGTAAAAAATCATGAACGTAAGTAGAGATGGAATATTCAAAAATATTATCTCCCAGTAACACTATAATTCGCTCACCACCTGCAAACCGTTCCCCAATCGCTAAAGCATGGGCAATACCTCCGGCCTTTTCCTGAACCCTAAAGGTCAGTTCACATCCGAAACGGTTTCCTGATCCCAAAGACTCAATCAAGAGTCCCATATGTTCTGCGGATGACACTATTAAAATCTCTATAATTCCAGTCTCAATTAATTGCCTTATAGGATGCCAAATCATGGGTTCTCTACCGACAGGTAATAAATGCTTGTTGATAACCTCCGTAAGCGGCGATAATCTAGTCCCTATCCCTCCAGCCAGGATGATTCCTTTCATACCGAAGACCTCCCAAAGAAGATCATATCACTCTTATTATTGTATGCTGATTAAGGCATCCTTGATATTCATAGCGACTGGTATCAAAACAATTTATTGAAAATATATTTAACTATTCTTTAAAACATTGAAACTATTGACAGCGGCAACCTGGTTTTCCAGAAAAAAAGTTGATGGGAGGAATATTTTGAAAGCCAGTATTATAATCGTTAATTTTAATTCGAGGCCATTTTTGGAATCATGTCTAACAAGCCTAAAATCCAATACGGATATACCTTATGAAATTATTGTAGTTGATAATCATTCATCCGACGATTCTGTGGCTTTTTTACAAAAAATAAAGCAACCCGAAATAAAATTGATTTTAAATCAATCCAATTTCGGCTTTACGAAAGCCTGTAATCAAGGAATATCCCAATCATGCGGAGATGTTTTGGTAACCATGAATCCTGATATTTTAATACCCAAAGGATGGTTATCCCGTTTATGTTGGCATTTATTTAACAATTCAAATACTTTAGCAGTTGGCCCCAAGGGAATTGGTATTGGCGGCCCGCAGGCCGCCTTACCTCTTTCATATTCGAGCAAATTGGAGGCTGCGGATCGCAAATTTGCAACCGTTTACCGACACCAATCCGAACCGGCGAAATTTATTATCGGGTGTTTATTTCTCTTTGACCGGCGCTTGATAGAAAAAATCGGTTATTTTGATGAAAACATGCCCTTGGGAGCCGATGATTTTGATATATCCCTACGCATTCGAAAAGCCGGTTATCAATTGCGGGTGGCACTAGACGTGCTAGTCAAGCATTTTTGTCATGTTTCATTTAATCATAGCGATATTTCCGAGTGTAAAAGATTAGAAAACATTAGTTACCAGCATTTTAATAAAAAATGGGCTAAGGAGCTCCTGGAATTCGGTTGGGAGCATCTTATGGAAAATAATGTGCCGGTTTTTCCCCAGGAAAAAGATTTACATTTTTGCTGTATAAAATGAACTTTACTGATTCGACCGAACCCGAAATTCGTGGTTCGGGTTATTTTTAGTTAGAGAGGAATAAAAACCTTGACCAGATTGGTTTATCTTACCACTGGAATAACTTTTATTGTTATAACGATGGGTTGATTTATTGACAATCCTGAAGATTTCATTCAGGCGATGTTTAAATGTATTTGATAAATATGCTTTCCTCTGTGCGGCTTTGCCTATATTAATTCGCAATTGAGGATTCACAAGATAAAAGTCAATCTTTTGGGCAAGATCTCCTGGATCGTTGAAACCAACGATTTCAGCCCCATCTGTGAAATACTCCCAAACACCGGAACGGGTATAATCTACCAGTTGAAAGGATCCGCAACCCGCCAAGGCAAATGTACGATCATTTGGGCTGCAAGCTCCAATACCTAAACTGTTTCCTGTTGGAGGGTCAACAGGGTCACGATGAATATTGAGATTAATCTTTGCTCCGTTATAATATTTTTGCACTTCCCGGAAATCGTTGATGGTTGGAAGGACAAATCGTTTTAAGCTTGGAACTAACTCTTCGCCCCAACTTTGCCAATCGCCAATTAATTTCACGTTTAAATTTTGAATTCGCGGAGCAATTGCATTCAATATCCGAACCCGGTTTCGAAAACCCATTCCTACAAAGCATAAATCACTTTGGTAATTATTCGAGATTATTAAACTTCGATGAACTTCTGGATTACAGCACCATGGAAGATAATATACATTCTGTCTAGCGTATTGTCCGACCGCTAATCGTTCGTTCGTAAAAACATAATCATAAGAATTTACCATTTCTCCGCGGTGTACATCGATTTCGTAGGGGTCTTCTATTATCCATAATATGGTAGTCGCTCCTAAAGATTTTGCCAAACGAACCAGATGGCAAGATGTAATTGAACCATGCATTACCAATAAAATATCCGGATGAAAACTGGTTAACAGCCCGGGGGAAAGATTCTGAGGTGATACTTGCCGGGTTATGCATTTAAACTCTTTTGCTAAAGTAGAATAAACATCATAAGAGTAACGAGTATTGAACCCGGGCCCACCAGAGTCTACGAATAATACTTTCAAAAAATATTCCTCCTTCTTTGCATGCAGTTTTCATGTAGATTCGGAAGACTTATCTTTTATGGTTTGGATAAAACCGTTTTTATTTGTTCGATTTGATCCTGGGGATACCCGAATTGTCGCAATAGATTTTCTTCTTGAAGACTAAATTGAGAAATTAAATTACGCCATGCCTCAAAGCCTAATTTAGTAATATTCATTGCGTAAAATACCTTCCAGGCCCCATAAAGAGGATCGCATTCGGAGGTTCGACCTAAATGTTCACAAGGATGAGAAACAAGATAAGCTTTTTTTAAACCAAGTTGATTGGCCTTTTGGGCAGAATAGGTATCGTCATTTCCGTAAATTCCTTGTTGGGGAATTACAAAATAAGAACGCCAGATACTTCGTCTAAACATTACGCAAGTAAAAAGAACCACATCCGCATATTCCAGTGCGAATTCGGGTGTATTTATCCGATCGTTACCGGTTAAAGGAACACCCGGCCAAGGTAATCCTACATAGGCTAAATCTGAAAATTGATTTAACGCTTGGCTCATCGCATTAATCCAATTGTTTTTTGGAAGGACCGCATCATCATCCATCCGAACTAAATACTCCCCACCGGCAAACTTTTCAGCAAATTGAGTGCCTAAAATATGGGATAGGTTTTTTCCGGGATCCAATATTTTGACACGCTGATGAATGTAGCCTTTTAAATAAGTTTGAACATCTGGATAAGGCGGATGATTATTAACTAATAGAATTTCAGTATTTGAATCGGTTGATTGAATTACTGAATCTACACATTTTTTGATAATAGGGAGGGTATTATAACAATTGATAATTACCGAGAATTTCAAAAACAATCACCTTTTTCAATGGTTATTTATAAATGGTCTCTACAGGGGACTTTATAGTAATATACTCAAGTATATGTTTTTTTACTGGTGATGGTGTGTCTGACATAGGTATATTTCAATTGTCGATGTTTCAAAAACAGGGGATTTTTCATAAGATAGTTCCATAATAATTCAATATATTTATTTCGGTTTTGGACCATAAAAAGCTTATAAGAGGAACTATTCAATGAGAATTCTTTTTGTCGATTCCGGTGGTTTGACTTTTGAATCCCGGTATGCTTATGGTATTTTTGATACGTTGACCAAGGATTTTGTCTGTGATGTGAAGCAAATTAATCCCTTTCAACTTTCAAGTCATATTATCAATGAATTTAAACCGGATCTACTATTGGTCATACATGGAACATTTACCCCCTTGCATCTGGTACAACATGCAAAAAATAAAGGAGCGGTTACTGTTTTATGGTTAGTGGAAGATCCCTATGAGATTGACTACCACCGTGGGCAGATGGTTGAAACTTATGATTATGTTTTTACAACTGAAAAACAGGCCGTGAAGGAATACCATCGTCCAAATGTTTACTATCTTCCCTGGTGTTGTAGCCCCAGAATTCATAATCGAATATTCTTTCCGCCGTCTTATCATAGTGACCTTTGTCTGGTTGGAGTTGCTTTTCCGGATCGGATCCGGATTTTAAATTCTATTGCTTCTTCAATAAAAAATTTTAATGTTAAATTAATCGGAAATTGGGGGCAGGAGCTTGTTCCGGATTTAAGAAAGTTTATCATGCCTGTTATTTGTGATTTTTGGGAAGTCCAAAAATATTACTGCGGAGCGAAGATTAATCTCAATATTCATCGCAACCCGACAAATCCTCCTTCGGGGAACTCCAAAGGAATTCCGGGAACGAGCCCTAATGATCGGACTTTTGCCCTGGCAGGAAGTGGCGCATTTCAACTGGTGGATAGCAGCCGACCCGATTTATGGGAATGTTTCAATGTCGGCCGAGAGATGATTGCTTTTACTGACTCAATCGACCTTGCAGATAAAATAATTGAATATCTCCATCATCCGGAGAAAAGAGAATCAATAACAACTGCGGGACAACAAAGATCTTATCGTGAACACACATTTTATCACCGATTGGAAATGATCTTAAAAAAGACAGGCATTACAATACCCACACGTAATGTTCAAAGGAGTTGATGAAATGGTAGATAACAATAACTTTACTTTCATTTATTACACCAACCATGAAAATGAATGTGAAGAATCTTCAAAATACTTGGATTTATTAAATCTTCCTTCCGGATATACTTTAACGAAAAAATTTTTACACGGTAACTTCAGTATAGCCCAGGGTTACAACTTTGCTATGCGCAATTCCAATGCCAAATATAAAATATATCTTCATAGGAAAATGAATATTATTAACCGCAATTTTTTGCCGGATATTTTATCCTTGTTTAAGAAATATCCCAAATTGGGAATGTTGGGAATTATAGGAGCCAAGAAAATCCCGCTTAGTGGTAATTGGCGTGATTCAACCGAGCAGTGCGGTAAAATCGTTTTTTTGGGAAATTCTTTTGTTTACGGCAATGAAATAACCAATGAATATGAACCGGTACGATCAGTTGACGGAATCATTATGATTACCCAATATGATCTTCCCTGGCGGGAAGATTTATTCGAAAATCCATACTTTTATGATTCAGCCCAATGCATTGAATTTATTAAAGCGGGCTATACCGTAGGTATTCCCATGCAACGGGAACCCTGGTGTTCATATAATAATTCATCGGATGATATCATTCGTTTTTTCCAACAACGGGATATATTTACACGTAATTATCAAGAATTCATCCATTGATTCTTGGAAGAAGCCGTATCCATACCCTATCAAATACTAAGTTGCTTTCAGATTTATCATGAAATAAGAAAGCAACTTAGTATTTTTTACTATAATTTGAGAAGAGTCTTTTTAAGATTAAATTTGGCAGAACCCTATTTCGGCGATCATGAGAAAAGCTGTAAAATCCAGGTTACCATTGCTAAGTTACCAGTTCCGGGAGGTTGTGGTAAGTTAGATACTGTAGTCTGAATATCTAAAATATCATTATTGTTAATCGTGATTGGTTTCTTTCCAAGGCCAAATGAAAAAGTTTTAACATTTCGCCAAGGTAACGGTATCGGAACTTGAAAGTTATACCCGGTGGTAGGAACTTCTTCCGCTATGGACTGACCATTCAATAGGATTTGAAAAGTGTATTCATCATCCGCCGCAATGGAAAAAATGAACCTAAACTGATTACCGATCGAACCGCCTACCGGTATTTTCAGTATATTGGGTAAATTAATTAGGGTACTGGCGGTTAATCGCCGGGTAAATGATTTTGGCGCATTATCATTAGGATCCGGAATTGGAGTTGACCATAAGTATTGCGGTACTTCGCCATAACCCAATGATGGTGTAATATTGCCATCAGACCAGTCGACATTGGGCCATTGGGGATAAGGTGTGGTCACTGTAACCGGGCTTGAATTCGGTATAGTCGTTACCCAGTTCGCCCCTGATGAAGCCGGTATGGATGCGTAGATTGCCATAGGTTGAGACATTAAACATTCCTCCTTGATATTATATAAATTATGCCCATTAGGAGTTAAAAGTGATGCCGTTTTAGTTGCCATAAGTTATTTAATACAATGGTATGAGACATGTATCTAAAAGAAGGTAAAAACTTATCTTCTATTTCCTGGCTGGATGTAATACCAAAAGTTCATTAGTTAAGCACTTTTATTTATTTAAATGTCACAACAATGTAATAACTGTTGCAAATTTCAATACCATACATAAAATATATATGAAATTTATAAATGGACGGCAAAATTGACGAAAGCAGTTATAATGAATAGATCCTTTGTTTTTAGGTAGAGGAGGAGTGAGATTGATTGACTTCCATAAATTTCAATTTATTTATTGCGTCGATAATGACCAACAATTTCAGAATTCATGGAATCACGTGTGTAGATTGAACATTCCCCCCGGTTATAAAATTGACAAGACGGTTATTACAAATGCCGGCAGTATAACCAAAGGATATAATCAAGCCATGGTAGGCAGTAATGCAAAATATAAATTATACCTTCATCAAGATGTCGATATTCTGGAAGAAAATTTTTTTTATTTGATTCTTGCTTTGTTTAAAAAAAATCCTAATTTAGGTTTGTTGGGAGTATTAGGAGCCAAGCGAATGCCGACAAACGGAATATGGTGGGAAGCGAAAGAAACTTATGGAAAATGTTTATATTTTGATCAGAATTGTAATTGCAATACGGAGGTCGTTGGTGAATATGAAAGTGTCCAGGGGATTGACGGTATGATCATGGTTACCCAATATGATATAAAATGGCGGGAAGATATAGTTACCGGATGGCATTTTTACGATGTTTCACAAAGTCTTGAATTTATCAAGGCCGGTTATACAGTAGGTGTCCCAAGGCAAAGCGCCCCCTGGTGCGCCCATAATTGTTTGAGTTTAATGCTTCCGTTCCAAGTATCCCAACAAAAATTTATTCAAGAATACCAATCTTTTTTTAACTGAGTACTTTATTTAAAAGAGAAAGAAGGAAAAAAATGATTGATTCTCGTAAAATTTGTTTTATTTACTGTGTCAATAATGATCGCCTTTTATTTCAATCACTTCGTACCATAGATAAGCTGAATATTCCGGGGGGATACACTGTTGAAAACCGCGTTATTAAAAATGCCACCAGTATGACTAAAGCATATAACGATGCCATGAAAAACTCCAACGCAAAATACAAAGTGTATTTACATCAGGATATGGAGATAATCAATGCGAATTTCTTAAAAGAAATGTTGATGATATTTTTAAAACATCCCCGACTGGGGTTGATGGGAGTCGCCGGAGCCAAACAGTTGCCCCCGGATGCTTACTGGCCACATGCCCCTGCTTGTTACGGTAAATTTATGTGGGGTGGTTCACCGTTTATCTGGAATGAAGTGTTGGGGGACTATGAAACGGTACAAGTTATCGATGGAGTGGCAATGATAAGTCAATATGACGTGTTATGGCGGGAGGACATATTTAAAGGGTGGCATTTTTATGATATCGCGCAGAGTCTCGAATTCATTAAAGCCGGTTATGATGTTGGGGTTGCCCGCCAAACTGCTCCATGGTTTTTGCATCAAGTTCATGATGTAAGTATGGCCGGTTATGAGGAGAACCGTCAACTATTCTTATTCCATTACGGAAATTTTATTGTCCATTAGCACAACCCTTAAGAACAATCGGCTCAATTACGTATTATTCCGGCATTTTCTTACGGTTTTTACTTCCGTATTACCGTGCATAACATACAATATTTTATGTATTTAAAAATGAGTTTATCCTATTGGAAGGTGGATTCGAATCATGGGCGATAACCCGATTAGTGATCAGTTTCACCAATTGTATTATGATTCACTTACTTGGTTAAATACTTTCTGGATGGGTGTACCGATTCAGAAATGTCCTTTGGATTTATGGATTTATCAAGAAATGATTTTTGAATTAAAACCTGACATCATCATCGAATCCGGGACTGCGGATGGAGGAAGCGCTTATTATCTTGCCAGTCTATGTGACTTAGTACAGAAAGGGCGGATTTTAACAATCGATATTACTCCGAAAGCAAGGCCCCAACACCCAAGAATCACTTATTTGACCGGGTCGTCAGTATCGCCGGAAATTTATAATAGTGTACGCAATTCAATAAGGCCTAACGAACGGGTCATGGTTATTTTAGATTCAGATCACAGTTATGGTCATGTTTTAAATGAATTACGCATTTATGCCCTGCTTGTAACTGCGGGAAGTTATATGGTCCTAGAAGATACAAACATTAACGGGCACCCCGTATATCCAAATTTTGGCCCTGGACCTATGGAAGCATTACAGCAATTCTTGGCTGAAAACAAGGGTTTTACAGTTGACAAATCCCGAGAAAAATTTTTTATGACATTTTTCCCCAATGGTTTTTTAAAGAAGTTGTAATGATTTCATTGTAAGGTTTATTTGTTTTTTAAAAAGAACCTCTTCATACCAAGAGGTTCTTTTTACTGGAGTTCAAAGGATAACCTTTTTATTAAAAGCGATGATTATTATCCAAGTATTGGAATTAAAAATTGCGTAATCCAGGTGAACATCGCCGGGTTTTGATCCGGGGTGAAGCCTGGCGCTGCCAAGTTTACCACTGTGGAAGTTATATCGATGGTATCACCAGTTACTAAAGATATTGCGAGATATTCAAATGTTTTAACATTCCGCCATTGTAAAGGACTGGGAGTATTTGCGTTAAATCCAACCGGTGTTAAGACTATAGGTATTCCCAGTAATGTAGCAGTTACGGAAACCGAGTATTGATTATCCGCTGCATGAGATAAGGATAAATCATAGAGCCCAGGTGGTATTGTTGTAACGGAAAATGTTGAACCGATGGCTCCCACGGTTAAACGGCGGGTAAAAGTAGCTACTGTATCTACTGCTGGATCTGCTTGCGGTACGGAAAACAAATATTGAGGTATTTCACCATAACCGCTTGTTGGTGTTATATTATCTCCAGTCCAATCCAGACTTGGCCAAAATGTAAAGGGATTGGTAACAACTACCGGTTGTGTCCCTACCCATAATGGACTTGGAATTGGAGCTGTTGCAGGCGGGATACTCGCGTATATGGCAAGTGGTTGCGACATTTATATCCCCTCCTTTTTTAGGATGATATATAATATGCAATTTTTCGTAATGTGTTATCAATTATTGGAGAATGTGCCAAAACTATATTGGAATAATAACAAATCCATAAATACCAAAAATCTGTTCGATTGCGAATTAAAGAAGATTAACCATATTCCGTGGGATCCTTTAAAAACAACCGCCATTTTTTTTGGAAATATTTTTCGCCTTCTCGAAAGTATTTACGTAGTCTTTGCTTGTCCTGAAGGCTTCCGGATACCTTGTGAATAACCGTACTTGCGGGGCAGTAGATTATTTTATATCCACGATACCTGGCGTTATAACAATAATCCGTTTCTTCGAAGTAATGGAAATAATGTTCATCGAAAAAGCCTAGTTGAGGAATGAGTTCACGTTTTATTCCCATACAGGCGCCGCCGACACTTAATACTTCGAGCTGTTTATTGTAACGGTCAGGTTCATTGGGTTCATTCCAACCTCGAATAACGGGGCGGGCATTGGTTCCAACGACTCCGACTCCGACTAATAAACCTGAGGGATTTACTAATCTTGGACCAACGACCGCAATCCCGGAAGAAGATAGCGTGTTGATCAGAGGGGGCAACCATTTGTCTGTAACTATCGTATCGCTATTTAAAAGAAAAATATAATTTCCTGTTCCGGATGAGATTCCTTGATTACAAGCCGGTCCATAACCTCGATTTTTTTGGTTGTAAATTCCGTTGACAAAATCACCATGGTTTTTAATCATCTCGACACTTCCGTCGCTGCTCGCGTTGTCCACGACCCAGACCCGGTAATCATACGTATTGCCGGAAAATATTTTTATACTTTGAAGGCAATCCCATAGAGAATCTTTCGTGTTATGATTGATGATAATAATATCAACTTGGTAACCAACCATTAAAATTCCTATCCTTATATTCGTTTTTAATTATGACAGCGGGTAATTTTTTGTGAAATAGCGTTGTAAAGCATCTTGATAGGATGGCATGGTAATCCCCATCAAATTAAGAGCCCCATGATCCAAAATGCTGTATCGGGGGCGGGGAGCGGGGCGATTTAATTCTTCAGAAGAAAGGGCTTTTAACGAAATCTCTTTTTGGCCTGCATATTTTAGAATTTGTCCGGCAAATTCAAACCAAGAACAATTCCCGGTATTGGTAATATGATAAATGCCATAAGCTTTTGTTTGAATTAATTTTGCAATGACCACTGCTAAATCAAAGGCATAAGTGGGGGAACCAAATTGATCATTTACAATGGTTAAAGACCTACTTTCATTGGCAAACTTTACGATGGTTTTAACGAAATTATGGCCGATGTCACCAAAAAGCCAGGCGGTTCTGATAATAAAAAACTTGTTTAAATGCATTTTAACAATTTCTTCCCCTTGCCATTTGGTTTTTCCATAAATATTAATTGGTTTGCAGAGGTCATATTCATGGTAAGGAAGATTATTACAACCATCAAAAACATAATCGGTAGAAATATAAACCAATATTGAATTGGCGCTTTGACAAGCATTTACCACATTCTTAGTGGCTAATACATTTCCCAAATAAGCGGTAATCGGATTCATTTCACACTCATCTACATTAGTTTTTGCTGCGCAATGAATGACCAAATCCGGCTTAACCGTTAAGATATAGTCTAAGGTATCCTGTGCAATGGTCAAATCGATTTCAGGCAAATCTGCTAAGCTTAATTTTTCATTCTTTAAAATTTCTCTTAGCGCATTACCTAATTGACCATTCGCTCCCGTAATTAAAATGTTCATTCTTGGTCCCTCCTGGATTTGACATCTTTCTTCCAAGGATGATATTCTAGATAGGAGGGCAAATCGTTAACCCTCCAAGGTTGTTTCAAATCGATTTACCTATTGTGTGTCATCCAGTCAAACCCAATTGTCGAGTCATCCCAGGGAATTCGATACTCATCAGGGTTATTGGATTGATACGACTGTGTAGTTACATAAGTAATCATTGCCGGAGTATTTCCCAAAACTCTGTAACCATGGGCAACTCCTGCAGGAATTTGCAATAGAACGGGATTATGTTCACCGAGATAAAAAACATTTGTCTCCCCATGGGTAGGTGATTCCGGTCGAAGATCAAATAAGACGACTTGAGCATTACCCAACGGGAAAAACCATAAATCATCCTGAAGTTTATGATAATGAAATGCCTTGATAACACCGGGGAAGGTAAGCGAGAGGGAAAACTGGCCAAATTTTTTAAATACGGGCTCATCATTTCTCAGTACTTCCATAAAAAACCCACGGTCATCAGGATGCTTCATCAGTTTTTTGCTTATTACGTTTTCTATCATTTTTCTCCCGCCCTTGAAGAATTTTATAAATATATATTTCTGCCTGCTAAAGGTGATTATAGAAGTATCCTATTCAAATCCGGTGAGAAATTATGCTTAAAACTTATGTACAATTCATGTTTTATACAATCATGAAGGCTGGCGCTCCGACTATCAAGCCTTCTGGGATGTCCAAGTACTTAAGATGCTCATAACAATTGTATCGTGAAAACAACCATTCCGAAAAACCTCTTCGCGAAAAATTCCTTCTTGCAAGAAGCCTGCTTTTTGATAACATTTTAGAGCCGCTAAATTTTCCGAATCCACTCTTAACCAAAGTCGATGCAGATTTAATTCATAAAACCCAAAACGAATCAATGATTTCGCTGCGTCCGTTCCATAACCTTTACCCCACTCGTTTTTATCACCAATAAATATTCCCATTTCCGCGTTACGGTTTTTCCAATCAATGGACTTTATTTGGGCGCCGCCAATGTGTTGGGATTCTTTGGTACAAATTGAAAAATGAAGCTCTTGGGATTTCTTTTGACTAATATGTTCATACCATTTTTCCAAATCTGTTTTGGAAAGAGGAATCGAACCCAAATTTGTAAAGTAACGAGTGACTTCCGGATCATTTAACCATAGGTGGCGCTCCTTCATGTCATCGGATTCTAATCCCTTGATGATGATATTTCCCTCCAGATACTTCATTTTTTCCTCCTTCAGGAATAAATATTATCGGTAAATCCTTTTAAAGAATATTAACGGAATCCTGATTTTAGACTCCATGCTGTTGAAGAGGGGAACTAAATGCGAATTGGAATTTTAGGGGCAGGGGGACACGGTAAGGTAGTATTCGATTTAATAACGGCCGTTAAAAGTTTTGAGATCGGCGGTGTTTTTGATCGGAAATTTTCATCCAGCCAATATTCAGAACTGCCGATCATTGGTTCGGAAAATGATTTGATCCATTCCTGGCGGAATTTTCGCTTGGAAGAGGCAGTGGTTGCTATTGGTAATAATCAAGACCGGGAACACTTTTTCTCACAATTGCTCAAAACCGGATTAGCCCTTCCGGTTTTAATTCACCCAAGCGCCACGATAAGTTCCAGTGCGGTCATCGGCCCTGGAACAGTAATTTGCGGTCATGCTTTTATCGGTCCCGCAGTGGTTATCGGCGCCGATTGTATCGTCAATACCGGCGCCAATATTGATCATGATTGTCTTCTGGCTGACCATGTCCATATCGGTCCGGGAGTTAATTTGGCCGGTG
This sequence comes from Bacillota bacterium, assembly GCA_023401925.1. Classification (GTDB taxonomy): domain Bacteria; phylum Bacillota; class UBA4882; order UBA8346; family UBA8346; genus UBA8346. The sequence goes on along the minus strand of JAEXDA010000043.1, from coordinate 510,958 downwards.
AAATCGAAATTGGTTGTTATACTTTCATTGGAATCGGTTCCAACGTTATCCCGGGAATTCATATTGGCAATCGGGTAATCATTGGGGCGGGGAGCACAGTGATATCGGATGTGTCTGATAACATTATTGCAGTTGGAACACCCGCCCGGGAAATTCATAGCAAGAAGTGACATGCTTACAAGATTGTTTAATTTTATAACCATTGAATAAACTCGGGGGAATCAAAGGAGGAACAATGATTCGGAAAATAGCCGTTGTAACCGGAACCAGGGCGGATTATGGAATTTACCGACCGGTTTTAAGGGAAATTATTTCCCGGGAAAATCTATCCCTGCAATTAATTGTCACAGGGATGCATTTAGCAGGGGAATTTGGGCAGACAATTCATGATATCGAGAATGATGGGTTTCAAATTGGAGCCAAAGTCGATATGCTGATCAGAAGCGATACCAAAGCAGCCATGGCAAAATCGTTGGCCATAGGATTGCTCGGGATATCCCAGGCGTTGGAAAGAATTGAACCGGATTTTCTATTGGTGTTAGGGGATCGGGGCGAAATGTTAGCAGGAGCAATTGCCGGAGCCCATATGCGCATTATTACCGCTCACCTTCATGGCGGGGAGCTGTCAGGATCCATTGATGGATCATTGCGTCATGCCATCACTAAACTGGCTCACATCCATTTTCCCGTGACGGATGAGGCAGCGGAGTGCATACTTGCCTCCGGTGAAGAAGCGTGGCGGATCATCCGAATCGGAGTCCCCGGTTTGGATGATGCAGAACAAGGTTTTGATGTAAGCCGATCTGAAATTGAGGAATACCTTAATATTTCATTAAGTGAAAAATTTGTTTTGGTTATTCTCCATCCCGTATTGGAAGATCAGGAGAAGTCAGCACTCCAACTGCGGAATGTATTAAAAGTAATTTTGGAAACTAAGTTACAATGTTTGTTATTTTTGCCCAATGCCGATGCCGGTCATGATTTTATTTTGGAGGTAATCCATGAATATCGAAATAATCCGGATATCCACCGGATTTCCCATGTTCCCCGGCGTCTTTATTTAGGAATTTTGGCGCAGGCGTCTGTAATGATCGGTAATTCCAGCAGCGGAATAATTGAAGCTCCCTATTTTAGGCTTCCCGTAATAAATATCGGTCCCCGCCAGCAGGGCAGAGTGAGGGCGGGAAATGTGATTGATATTGACGGAGAAGAATCGGAGGTTCGTCTGGCATTGTCAAATTGCTTCCAAAAAAAATTAGATCCGAATTTGCATAATCCATACCATCCTGGGGCTGGCAAAGTGGTAGCCGATACACTATCGAATCTAACTATTGATGATCAATTATTAATCAAGCGTTTTAGATTTCAGTCACTCAGGTCGTAAAAATCACCATGCGTTGGTTTATACTCAATACTGTGTTACTGAAATCAAAGGAATCATCCTTTTGGAAAGTTCAAGGTTTAAATTTTCGAACAGCGTCAATAACTTTTTCTTGCTCTTGATGGCTTAAATCAGGGAAGATTGGAAGAGAAAGAATGCGTTTCCAAATTTCGGAAGCCACCGGACAAATTGATTTGAAGTGCCGATAATATGGATGTAAATGAGCCGGCAAATAATGAACGCCGGGAGTAATTCCCTCATCTAATAAGTGATTAATCATCCGATCCCGAGAAGTTTCGTCGGGCAACTTAATTTGATAAAGATGCCAGGACGACTTCACATAAGAACGTTCTTGGGGCAAGGTCAACCAATCAATATCATGGAATGCCCGATTATATTCGCTAACAATAGATTGCCGAATTTGATTTAATTGGCTGAGCCGTTTTAATTGGACCACACCGATAGCAGCCGCAATATCACTCATATGGTACTTGAAACCTAGCTCTTCGACCCAATATTTCCATTGATATCCATTGTCGGTTTCAGAACGCTTCCAGGTATCTTTGGATATTCCCAACCAGCGCATTTCGTTAAACCACTTTTGATACCACTCATCTTGACCGGTTACGGCTCCTCCTTCTCCACAAGTGAGATTTTTTACTGCATGAAAACTAAAACAGGTGAATGGGGCGATACTGCCTATCGGTTTATCTTTATAGGATGCTCCGCAAGAGTGTGCAGCATCTTCAACAAAAATCAGGCCATTTTTTGATGCAATCGCCATCAATTCATCCAAATCACAAGGATGACCGGCTATATCAACACCGATGATTGCACGAGTTTTAGGAACTATTTTTTTTGCTACATCGTTTGGATCAATATTGAGAGTGTCGGGCAAGATATCGGCAAATACAGGTGTCGCTCCACAGTACGATATGGAATGAACCGTGGAAATAAAAGTCATCGGGGTGACAATAACTTCATCACCGGGTTGCAGGTTTAGGGCAGCCATAACCAAGTGTAAAGCAGCGGTGCAAGAATTGAGGGCAACACAAAATTTGGCTTTTACATATTGGGCAAATTTATCTTCAAATTCGGCAGTTTTTGGGCCTAGGCCAAGCCATCCGGAACGCATTGTGTCTGCAACGGCCTGTATTTCTTCATCGGTAATGGAAGGCTTAAGAACCGGGATTGTCATCAGGAGTAACTCCTTTCCTTCTCTTTAATTAAAGTTTTCCTGTTGGTTATCGATCCTCGAGGAAACTTCTGGTAACCGTAGGATGGTATTAAGCTGTTTACAGACTTCATGTACTTGATCTTTAGAAATCTTAGTATAAAAAGGTAACGCTAAAGTAGTTGAAGCTACGGATTCTGTAACTGGAAAAGAACCTGACCCGTAACCCAGTTTTTCTTGGTATAACGGTTGTAAGTGGATTGCCGGAAAATACGGCCTGGTTTCAATGCCCGCTTCTGCCAAAGCCCGAATGACAATCTCCCGGATGCTGGGATCACAAAATCTCACTACATAAACAAACCAACTGATAACACTATTTTTCATTATTCTGGAAGCGGGTGTCGTAAGGAGTACCTCATTTTGTAGTTCATTTTCGTACCATTGGGCAACTCTAGCCCTGGAAGCCAAAATTTCCTGCAGTCGTTTTAATTGTGCTACGCCTAATGCGGCAGAGAGTTCATCAAGTCGGTAGTTATAACCCAGATGTTTATGGTATAACCAGTGATCGCCGGTTTCGCGGCCTTGATTGGCGAGGCAGCGTGTCATCATGGCGATGGTTTTATCATTGGTTACAACAACTCCTCCTTCACCTGTGGTTATTTGTTTATTGGGATAAAACGCAAATGCCCCGGCAATGCCGCGTCCGCCTACCGGCTGTCCATTGATCCGTGCTCCAATCGCCTCGCAGGAATCTTCGATAACTGGTAAGTTATGCTTTTCAGCAATGGCGCAAATTTTATCCATTGGTGCAGGAAAACCAAAGACATGAACGATTAAAATCGCCCTGGTACGGGGAGATATTTTACTTTCAATCAAATCCGGATCGATATTAAAATCATCCGGTGAAATATCACAGAAAACGGGAGTAGCGCCCACATAAAGAATACAATTTGCAGAAGCAATAAAACTGTAAGGGGTGGTAATCACTTCATCCCCGGGTTTAATGTCAAGCGCCAATAAAATAAGATGTAGGGCGGCCGTTCCAGAACTGACTCCCACTGCATATTTGGTTCCGGCTATCGATGCCAATTGAGCTTCAAATTCTTTACTCATAGGCCCGCCGCTTAAATAGTCAGAACCAAGAGCTTCATGAACATATTCCTTTTCGAGTTCCGTGATATCGGGTCTAGATAAAGGGATTACGGCTGAAGGGTTCAAAATGACGCCTCCCATTGTAAGACATTCAAATGGTCAACAGCTTGAATAAGCTTCAAAACTTCGCTCATTGCCAAGGAAGTTTGGTCCTTGGAAGACAATATCGGCGGATTTGATAAATCCACCGGTGTTCCTGGTGGAAGATGCCCGGATCCACCGGCCAAAATCAACAAATCTTCAAATTGATACACATTACCGAGTTCATCACCGGTAATTAACTCTTCATGAAGTTTTTCCCCTGGCCGCAAACCACTGAATTCTATTTTCACAGTTTTCCCGGTGATATTTTGATAGCGTTGAGCAATAACCTCGGCTACATCCATTACTTTTACCGAAGGCATCAGAAATATGAAGATTTCGCCTCCATTGGCGTAAGAAGCTGCTTTTAAAACCAAATTGACTGCTTCATCGGTCGACATGATAAAGCGGGTCATTTGGGGATCCGTTACGGTTAGAGTTTGGGTACGGGATAACTGATCCAAAAAAACCGGAATAACAGACCCCCGTGCTCCCGCTACATTGCCAAATCTAACACAAGAAAAAGTAGTGTGATGCTTTCCTTTAATAAAATTGGCAGTGATCAACAACTTTTCTGCCAACAGTTTGGTAATTCCCAATATACTGCTGGGATTGACGACTTTATCCGTACTGATGCCGATTACTAATTTAACGCCACTGGAAATACTTTGTTCGATTAGATTTTGGGTACCAAGCACATTGGATTTTATCGCTTCAAAAGGGTTAAATTCGCAGGCTGGAAGGTGTTTTAAGGCTGCCGCATGAAAAACGATATCAATATCATCAAGAGCAGTTCCTAACCTGGCTGCATCCCGAATGTCACCGATCAGATATCGAACATTGGCGGGATTTCCCAAACGCAGCGACAATTCAAGCTGTTTCGTTTCATCCCGACTAAAGATTCTTACAACCGCAGGCTGATAGGTTAATATTTTTTCGACCAGCGCGGAACCGATAGTGCCGGTGCCACCCGTGACCAAAATATTACGCCCCTGGATAATACGTTCTAAATTTGCATGAGATATCATTTTATCACTCCGTAATAGTTTCAAATATAGTTTATGATTTTGAATGAGGATCGTGCCGGGATTTTAGAATCGAAATCAGAGTAAATTTCTGTCAGGGAAAGAACATTGGGAATTGGTAAATTTTTCAGCAAATCTAAAAGGCGAGTGAATTTATACATTTATGCCTCTATCATAAACACGATAATTTTCAATCCTCATAAAATAAAAATAAAGAAAAAACGGATAGCGATTTAATTGGGATGATTAAAATTCACGAAGAAAATGGACCCAAATGAAGATATTCAACCTTTTAACAAAACCAAACAAGATACCATTGAAAGATATTGCCCTGATTGTCTTGGATTTTGATGGAATTTTCACTGATAATAAAGTCATCGTCAGCGAAGAAGGCAAAGAATTTGTAAATTGCACACGTGCTGATGGTTTAGGGATAAAGCTGTTAAATTCTATGCATGTTCCGATGCTGATTTTATCAACTGAGACCAATCCGGTTGTTGCCTCCCGGGCCCGAAAGTTAAATTTACCCGTGATTCAAGGAGAAGAAAATAAAAAGCAAACTTTAATTAAATACTGCGAAGAAAATAAAATCAACCTCCAAAATGTGATGTATGCCGGCAATGATCTCAATGATTATGAAGTCATGAAATGTATTGGCTTTCCGGTAGCTCCCAAAAATGGTCATCCAGAAATCAAGCGCATTGCCAAATATATTATTTCCAAAAACGGGGGAGAGGGAGTGGTCCGGGAGTTGGCGGAAAACTTGATTCAATATTGAGGAGAGATTTTATGTCAATTTTTATCACTGCGGAAATAGGAATCAATCATAATGGCGATATGAATATTGCCAAAAAGTTAATTACAATCGCCAAGGAAGCCGGTTGTAATGCGGTCAAATTTCAAAAGAGAAGCATTGAAAAGGTTTATGGCAAGGACTTTCTGGATTCTCCCCGGGAAAGTCCGTGGGGTCATACGCAGCGGGATCAAAAAGAAGGTTTGGAATTCGGCCTCTCTGATTATCAAGAAATCAATCAGTATTGCAGGAATCTAGATATCAATTGGTTCGCTTCGGCTTGGGATTTGGAAAGCCAAGAATTTTTGCGGCAATTCAGCTGTAAATACAATAAAATTGCTTCAGCCATGCTTCTCTTTGAACCGTTATTAAAAGAAGTGGCCTCCGAAGGCAAACACACCTTTATTTCGACTGGAATGAGCCAGCGAAAAGACATTGAAAAAGCAGTAGAGATTTTCACTGGTGCAAACTGTCCCTTTGAATTGATGCATTGTGTTTCTACTTATCCCATGGAAGATGAAGATGCCAATTTAAATCGAATTGCCACTTTACGAGAAAGTTTTCACTGCAACGTGGGATACAGCGGGCATGAAGTTGGCTTAGCCGTTTCATACGCAGCGGCCGCATTGGGTATTACTTCTTTGGAAAGGCATATCACTTTGGATCGGGCCATGTACGGTTCCGATCAGGCTGCTTCATTGGAGCCTAACGGATTAAGAGTTCTGGTCGGAGGGATCCGAAAAATTGAGCAGGCAATGGGTGATGGTTCTATCACGATTACAGAGAAAGAAGTACCGATAAGTAAAAAGTTACGGGCGCATTATATTAAATCTTAGAAAGAGAATTAAACTATGAATGCCTGTTATCTTTGCGGCGGAAAATCATTGATAAAGAGACCGGGGAAGGTAAGGGATAAACCGGATCTTGATATTTTGGAATGCGAATCTTGTGGATTGGTATTCCTATCTTCTTTCGATCATATCGGTTCGGGCTTTTATGAAAACTCGCAAATGGACGGTAAGGATTCAAGTATCCAAAACTGGGCCCGGGAAACAGTTAAAGACGATCAGAGACGTTTCAAAATGCTACAACCATTTATTACTAACAAAACAATTTTAGATTTCGGATGCGGCAACGGTGGATTTTTGGAAAAAGCCGGTCAAGTGACAGCCAAAGCAGTCGGAATGGAACTCGAAGAAAGGTTGAAGCCTTATTTTATTTCGAAAAAATTAGAGGTATATTCCAATTTGGAAGAAATCCTTGATTTTTTTGATATCATCACTCTTTTTCATGTACTGGAACATTTGCCGGATCCGCTTAACGTATTGCAACAGCTTAAGGCGAAATTAATCCCGGGTGGGTCCATCATTGTGGAAACACCCAACGCCGAGGATGCCCTTTTAACGCTTTATAAAAATAGTTCTTTTGCCAACTTTACTTATTGGAGTTGTCATTTATTTTTATTTAACAGCGATACTCTTGCAAAACTTGCCAAAAAGGCTGGACTTAAAATCAATTCGATTCAACAAATTCAACGGTATCCGTTATCAAACCATCTTTATTGGCTTGCTAACGGCAAGCCCGGAGGGCATGCCCAGTGGAATTTTCTCAATAACCAAGAACTTGCAGATGCTTACGAAAAGCAGCTGGGCCTAATCGGTCGCTGTGATACCCTTTTGGCGTACTTAGGAGTGGATAATGATTAAAAATCTAGGTGTAATGCAAGGGAGATTGCTTCCCAAATATCAGAAACGTTATCAAGCACATCCTGTGGGATATTGGCAAGAAGAATTTCCAATCGCTGGTAATTTCGGTCTTTCCTTCATCGAGTTTATTCTGGATTATAATAATGCCGAAGAAAATCCACTATTAACCCAGTCCGGACTGGATCAGATCCGGAGGCTTTCTGAAGAAACAGGGGTTCTAGTAAAAACAGTCTGTGGCGATTATTTTATGGCAGCCCCCATCCATAGCGAATATCAAGAAATCTCCACTGATAGTATCCAAATATTACAGCGTTTGTTGCCCAAAGCTAACAAATTAGGCATCACCGATATTGTGATTCCTTGTGTGGATCGAGCGGCTTTCCGGGACGAACAACAAATGGCTCTTTTTTGTAAAAACATCGGCCCGGCTCGGGATGTTGCTGAAAAACTCCAGATTCATCTGGCTTTGGAAACCGATCTACCTCCGAAAATTTTTTTAACATTACTTGAAATGCTGGATTCACCGATATTTACAGTGAATTATGATACAGGAAACAGTGCCGCTTTGGGTTATAACCCCATTGAGGAGCTAGCAGCCTACGGTTCTCGAATTTCCGATGTTCATCTTAAGGACAGGATAAAAAATGGTGGTTCGGTTGAACTGGGTACTGGTGATACTGATTTTCAAAGTTTTTTTGAGGCTTTGAGCCAAACAGACTATAATGGTCCGTTGATTATGCAAGCATACCGGGATGATGAAGGAGCGGCGATTTTTAAAAAACAACTCCATTGGATTCTCCCTCGAATTCCGAAAGTCCCTGAGTAGATGAAAAAAAGAAAAAGAGTAAAAATTATGAATATCAAAGGATGAATGTTACATGATGGTGATGGCCTTAATACCTGCACGCGGTGGTTCGAAAGGAGTGCCGGGGAAGAATATCCGGCTTTTAAAAGGTTTTCCACTCATCGCCTATTCGATTGTCACAGCCCGCTTGACACAGCATATTGAACGGGTTCTGGTTTCAACCGATTCGGAAAAGATTGCCACAATCACCAGGGAATATGGGGCAGAAGTACCTTTTTTACGACCCGATAGATGGGCACAGGATAATTCCCCAGACTGCAGCTTTGTGCTTCACGCCATCAATTGGTTGGAGGATCACGAAAAAGCTATCCCCGACTATCTGGTTTTACTGCGTCCCACTACACCTTTGAGGGAACCGGAGGTTGTGGATGCTGCCATCGAGGCCCTCATCCAACATCCTGAAGCAACGTCGTTGCGTTCGGCGCATCTGGCGCCGGAATCTCCCCTGAAATGGTTTCAGAAGGATGAAGCCGGGTATTTTAAAGCGCTTTTTGAAGGATTATCCAATGATCAAATCAACAACCCTCGTCAACAGTTTCCGGAAGCCTTTATTCCCGATGGTTATGTTGATATTGTAAAACCTGCCTTTATCCGCAAATCCGGATTATTGTACGGCCCTCGTATGCTCGGCTTTCGTACGCCTTTGTGCACGGAAGTCGATACGGAAAACGATTTTGCCAGGCTTGAATATGATTTAAAAATGTCTTCCAGTGTGGTTTGGGATTATCTAAAACAAAATTATCCAAAAAGAGATGGGAATCATGTCGGGATTTAAATTCAATATCGTTCCAAAATCCGTACCGCAGGTCCATACCCAATACCGGCAAATCCTTACCAAAATTCCGGTACCGGAAAGCATTAAAATTCTTAATGATTTGGACCTTTATGAATCCGTATCCATGCACGGTCAATTACCGGTCGTCTGGGATAAAGCCGAAGATTTTCTGGTTTTCGATGCCTGGGGCAATCAATGGATCGATTTCACCAGTACCATCTTTGTAGCCAATGCCGGGCACGGTAATCCGCGTATTATAAAATCCCTCCGGGATTTATTGGATAAACCCTTATTACATACTTATACTTATGCGAGCAAGGAACGGGCGGAATATTTAAAATATTTAATCACAAACACTCCCGCCCAATTTGAAAAGGCCTTTCTGGTATCCGCCGGTACGGAGGCTACCGAGGCAGCACTAAAACTGATGCGGCTTCATGGAATGAAACGGGGAAAAAAGCGTCCGGGAATTATTTGTTTCGAAGGAAATTGGCACGGCCGTACGATGGGTGCGCAGTTAATGGGTGGCAATGATTCCCAAAAAGAATGGATCGGTTATCGGGACCCCAATATTTACCATTTGCCATTTCCTTATCCTTGGCGGAAAGAGGCTGCCGATAATCCAGAGAAATACTTTCAACAGAGTATCATGGGATTGCTTTCCGACTATGGGCTTGATCCAGAACAGGATCTATGTGGGTTTATGATTGAGTCTTACCAAGGTTGGGGAGCCATTTTTTATCCCCCGGAATATATTCGGAAAATTGCAGAATTCGCCCGTCATTATGGGATGTTAATAACCTTTGACGAAATGCAGTCCGGATTTGGCAGGACCGGCAAATTGTTTGGCTATATGCATTATGAAGTTGAACCCGATTTGCTTTGCTGCGGCAAAGGTGCCGGTTCCAGCCTGCCCCTATCTCTGGTTTTAGGTAGCACTGAAATTATGGATTTACCCGAAATTGGCTCGATGAGTTCAACCCATTCAGCCAATCCCATGGCCTGTGCCGCAGGAAAAGCTAATTTGCAAGCATTGCTTGAAGATGAGATCATTGTTAAATCCCTTCCTTTGGCGGAATTGTTTCATAACAGACTCAATGAACTTAAAAGTAAATATCCAAATCATCTTCGGTATGTTTTGGGAAAAGGAATGGTGGCAGCCTTATTGTTTTATGATCGTGATGAAAAACCGCTCTCCGGTCTCTGCACGGCTATATCTCAGATAGCCATGGAGAAAGGCTTGTTGGTAGTCCATACCGGACGGGAATCAATTAAACTGGCTCCTTCCTTGACAATAGCCAAAGAAGCCCTGTTGGAAGGGATAGAAACTTTGGATGAAGCCATTGGCGAAGCCATCGCCGAAAGACCATGATTACCGGATACCGCCACACTGGACTGGTTGTGCGTGATTTGGAAAAATCCCGCTCTTTTTATGAAAATTTACTGGGATTTCAATTATGGAAACAGGCAGTGGAAACCGGACCGTTCATTGAAAAGGTTGTGGGCATTCAAGGAGTAATCCTTGAATGGGTTAAATTGAAAGCTCCCGACGGCACCTTGCTGGAACTGTTATATTACCATCAGCCTGTTGCAATTGAAGAAGGGGATTTCATTGAGCCTTCCAACAAAATCGGTTGTTCGCACATTGCCTTTACAGTGAGTTATATCGAAAATCTTTATTGTTCTCTGATGGAAAAAGGTTTTTATTGCAATAGTGGTCCGCGACTTTCACCCGATGGTCGAGTGAAAGTATTATACTGCCATGACCCCGACGGTATTATCGTTGAATTGGTTGAGGAATGCGACAGTCTCTGAAAAGTTCATCATACTGACTTCATTTCAGCCTTCCCCTTGTCCTGGCTTGCCGGGATGGACGACTCTGCCAAAGATATAATTTGCAAAATGGATTTGAGAATCCGCACTCTCGGATTGTAGACCGGCACAACCGGAGTGTCGGTTTACAAAATGGATTTGTGAATTCCCACTCTCGGAGTGACTTCGGAGCCTAAAAGATCGAGTCTCCGCCAAGGCGTCGGCGCTATAAGTGAAAAATAAGAGGGGATCGGTTCACAATGGAACTTAACCTATATGAAAAACGAGTATTGGTAACCGGTTCTTCCCGTGGAATCGGACTGTCAATAGCCCAAGGATTTTTAAGGGAAGGAGCCCGTGTATCTCTGACCAGCCGTTCCCAAAACGATCTTAATCAATTGCAAATCAAGCTGGGGCAAAAGTTTGATCCCAATTCAATGTTAGCCTTGCCGTGTGATTTTACAGATATCAAAGCGATTCAAAGACTCAAGGAACAAATCGAAATTATCTGGCACGGTTTGGATATCCTGGTTTGTAATGTTGGAAGCGGAAAAAGTTCTTCTGAACCGCTTCCTCTTCCGGATGATTTCAAGCGAATTTTTCAAACCAATTTTGATTCGGCTGTTAATACAACGCGGGAGTTTTATCCTTTACTGAAGTCATCCCAAGGGAATATTCTATTCGTCGCTTCAATAGCCGGTATTGAAGCCACTGGCGCTCCCACGGATTACTCCGTAGCTAAAAGCGCCTTAATATCTTTTTCCAAAAACCTCGCCCGAAAATTGGCGGGTGATGGTATCAGGGTTAATTGCATAGCCCCCGGCAATGTTTATTTTTCCGGGGGAAGATGGGAAGAAAAAATGAAAGCGGAACCTGAAAAAATTCAACAATTTATTGAAACCGCCGTACCGTTGCGGAGGTTTGGAAAACCGGAAGAAATTGCCGCGGCAGTTCTTTTTTTAGTTTCCGAGCTCTCATCTTTCACCACCGGGGCCTGCTTGGTCATTGACGGGGGACAGACCGCAACCCTTTTTTAATCTGAATGGAATCAATAGGAGAAGTCCATGAAAAATGCATTTGATTTATCAGGGAAAATTGCAATTATTACCGGCGGGGCGGGATTTTTAGGTCAAAAGCACGCCGAAGCCATTGGCGAGTTTGGCGGTATCCCCATAATTCTCGATCTTAATCCAACTGCAATCAATGATGTTGTGGAAAATTTACGAAAAAAATTTGAAAACCAAGCCTATGGGTTTGCCACTGACATTACGCAAGAATCTCAAGTCCGGGAAACCTGTGATGATATCATACGGAAGTTCGGAAGAGTCGATATTTTGATTAATAATGCAGCCAATAATCCGAAAGTAGATGAAACGAATCAATTGCAAAACACTTCGCGCTTGGAAAATTTTCCTTTGAATCAATGGAATCGGGATTTAGCGGTCGGCCTAACCGGTTCGTTCTTATGCGCGAAATATTTTGGAACATCCATGGCTGCTTCCTCCGGAGGAAGCATTATTAATATTGCTTCGGATCTGGCGCTCATCGCTCCCAATCAGAACCTTTATAAACAAGATAACCTTTCGGAACAGCTCCAAACTGTTAAACCAATTACCTATTCAGTCATTAAAACCGCTCTGCTTGGACTTACCCGGTATTTAGCCACTTATTGGCCGGAAAAAGGAGTCCGCGCGAATGCGATTTGTCCGGGAGGGGTTTACAACGGGCAGGGTGAAGAATTTTTGACGAGAGTCAACGTTTTGATCCCCATGGCCCGAATGGCTCGACCTGATGAATTAAAAGGCGCCATCGCTTTTTTGGCCTCCGATGCCTCATCTTATGTAAACGGAGCAACCATTGTGGTTGACGGGGGGAGGAGTATATGGTGATCACAAGATGGTTGAATATGGCAAAATGGCCAACAATTTTTCTACCGCAAAAGAATAGAATATCAAAAATAAGGCAGGGATAAGGAGAGATTGAAATGTTTTTAAATGAAGCGATTCAAAAAGCTTTTAATAAGACCAAAGGTAATACTTATCTGGAAATAGGAGTGGCTGCCGGAAGAACATTCACGTTTATCAAAGCCGGACTTAAAATCGGGGTGGATCCATTAACGCCATCCCCTGAAGTTTCAAATTTGCTCTCAACGACCACTCAATATTATCAAACCACCAGTGATGACTTTTTTTCGAATCATGCAGGCATTTTAAGTTGCGAAGGTCTTGATTTTGCTTTTATTGACGGATTACATACCTATCATCAGTCATTGCAAGATGTTGAAAATTGCCTGCAGTATTTGAATTCCACAGGTGTCATCGTCATGCATGATTGTAATCCGAAAACGGTTGGATTGATGCAGTCCGGTTGCAGTGGAGATGTCTGGAAAACAATTGTTCATTTGCGATCAACCAGGAGGGATCTCCGGGTATTCGTAGTCGACTTTGATTATGGTTTGGGTTTTGTTCACTATGGAACACCTGAAAATTTGCTGCACTTTTCGCCAGAAGAAATTAGTAAAATGACTTTTGACGATCTCGATAAAAATAGATTATCATTGCTTGACTTGAAACAGGCGGATTATTTTGACAATTACCTATTCGGGTGAATTTGCTCGGAAATTAAAAGGGGAGGAACAATAGTGTTAAAACTATTAAATAATTTATTATCTGTTCAAGAGGTGGCGAAAAGTTATCAACAAGCTTTAGAAGAAAAAAAACCAATCAATCATGTGAATCTGGGGGATGGGGAAATTATTTTCCTTGCGTATCAGCGAATTCCCGGTTTCGAAAACTTCCCCACATCCCCCTCGGGATTGGATCCCTATGCCATTTACAAATCGAACAAGCAAATCCGGGATGAAGTGCTGGATGGAGTCTTACATTCCGATATTATTGGAATGCCGGCTTCATTATATACCGGAAACTGGCCGGAAGCAGAAGCTTTTCTCGATTATTACTCCGTGCCGGTGCAGCGGATTTGTGACAGTTATATGGGAAGATTTTTACATAATACCGGATTGATATATGAAGTTCTAAAAAACAAGCGGGTCTATTTATTAGGAAACAGTGTTTCAAATTTAGTACCTTTATTAGAAAAAAATCAAATTGAACTAGCAGGATATACCACAGTGAATTATTTTGAAGATATTCCACGGGTTAAAGAGTGTATCGCAAAAACCGATTTTGACATGGCTTTAATTTCTGCCGGAATTCCGACTTTAATTCTGTCATCATGGATAACCAAGACTCTAGGCCGTTGTGCATTTGATTTCGGTTGTGCGATCCATTATTTAAATTGATTCCAAGGATTGTAAGTGATTTTTAAAGCGAAATTGAAGAAGTGCTAGCCGAAAGGGGTTTGGAAATGTCATCCAGACTTTTGAATGGTTTAATGTCTACTCAGCAAGTGGCAGAAACTTTTCGTCAAGCTTTCGAGGAAAAAAGACCCATTAATCATGTCAATTTAGGGGATGGCGAAATCATTTTTCTCGCCTTCGGGCGGAGTGCCGGGTTTGAAAAATGGCCATCGCCTTCAGATATTGAGCCTTATTTCAAGTACGTTTCGGATCCAACTATCCGGGATGCAATGCTTGATGGCGTTATGGGTTCTTATATTATTGGCATGCCGGCCCGGTTGTATACTGGAAATTGGTCGGAAGCAGAAGCCTTTCTCACTACTTTTTCCATACCAACCCAGCGGATATGTGATAGTTACACGGGAAGATTATTGCATCATACAGGATTGTTATATGAAATCCTAAAGGATAAACGTGTTTGTCTGCTGGGAAATCATGTCGGCAATTTAGTTCCCCTATTGGAAAAAAATCATATTGAAATTGTTGGACAGACGGAAGTGAATTATTTCGAAGATCTTCCCCGGGTTAAGGATTATTTGGGTCAAATTGATTTTGATATCGCGATCCTATCAGCCGGAATGCCAACTTTGATTTTGTCGTCTTGGATTCGAGGGACTCTCGGCCGTTGTGCCCTTGATTTCGGCAGCGCCATAAATTTCTTAAATTAAACCCTTATCGAATACAGAGCCGAATAACCGGCGATTGCCCGGCGGTGATATTCGTTAACCATTGACTCATTGGGGAGGAATTATTTGACAACCCTTACTTCAAGTTTTTTTGCATCAACATTTCCGCCAGTTGAAGATCTTCAAATGTGTCAATGTCAATCGATTGTAAATCCGGCATGAAATACGGAATCGTGTTATCACCCAACAATTTTCCGCTTGTTAATATAAACTCGATACGGGAAATATAAATGGCCCCGTTTATTTTATACAATTGAGTGGCATTTGTCAGGAGAGGCTTGACAATCTTGTTTTCAATCGTTGTCAAGCAGTCGCTTTTTACCGGTGTCTGAGCCAAGCCCACTATGCTGTCGGCTCCGGAAGAACGCAGCAGTTGAAAAGCATTTTCTAAGTCGGCTACCGTACGAAAGGGAGAGGTCGGTTCCAGTAAAATTAAAAATTCATAAAATTCTTTTTCAACATTTCGCAAATAATCAAGAGTGTGTAAGATAACATCCATTGTCGGTATATTATCCCCAGCCAGCTCCCTGGGACGTAAAAAAGGGGCACTGGCTCCGGATTTAAGGGAAAGTTCCCGAATCGCCGGGGAATCGGTGGAAACAATGACTCGCGAAACACTTGGGCTGTTGAGGGCGCATTCGATGCTATAGACAACGAGAGGTTTGCCGGCAAGAGGTTTTATATTTTTGCCGGGTATTCGTTTCGATCCGGCCCGGGCCGGGATGACGGCCAATAATTGATGTTTGAGTTTGGTCAATTAAAACGCTCCTTTCAGGCAATTCCTCCGTTGCGACAAAGATTTGCTACTTCCTCGAAAAGTCGTTTGGAAGCCAGGCCGTCCGGAATGCAATATTGGAGAAGAAAATCTTGGTAGCGTTGAACCGCTTGATCCTTGAAGTCCGGATCGCTGAGAAGTTGTTTTACTGTTTGGTTAAGTTCGGCAGCATTGGTTACTTTGAGGGAAGCTCCCAAATCTCCAAATGAAAAAGTGGGTGGAGTCGGTTCGATTGTTACCACCGGAAGTTTAAAAAACATGGCTTCAAGTGCCGAAGTGGAAAAACTGGTAATGAAAAGATCAGCTCCACTCAAAGCGTCATAAAGGCTAATGTGGCCGAATCGCACCACTTTGCCATGGGGGTATCCTGCGGCTAATTTTTCATGGGGTTCCGGATTTTCTCCGGGATGCTGCAACATGACCAAATAAACACCGGGAAGGGATCGTAATCCTTCCAGCAAAACCGGGACTATTAATTCATCTATCCGTATAATATCAGCTCCATAAATAACGACTTTTATCGATGGGTCGATTCCCAGCATCATATGGAGTTTTTCTTTTCCACACCAATCCCGGTTAAAAATAATATCAAAACGGGGTGAGCCGATAACCGAGAGTCTGGATTCAGGATAGCCGAATTTTTGATACCATTTACCAATGGCGTTTCCCCAAACCATTTTTTTTGTGGTGAATATGGGAATATGCGCAAAGAGATCCCTTTCGGCTATTAAACCATGTTGTAGGGTTAACGATGGGATATGTTTTGCTTTAGCTACCATATTTAGCGCTCCATCCATCGAATAAGTGGATGATACAGTCAATACAGCTCCAATATTCATCGCTTCGAATAGTAAGTATACTGCATCCAAGATCCGGACAATATCAGGAACTCTCTTTTGAACCCAATTCGATAATTCAATAATTCCAGGAAAGATGAAATTCTCCCGGTCATTGGTTGTTTCAACGATCTGACGAATTAATTTCTCGATCGCCTGAGAATTTTCCCGGTAATAATCGGCAATATTATGGGAAACCAAATCCGGGCGGTTGAGTTTAATCAAATCGACCTCAGCCTTACTGGGACTTATCAAGAAGAAGCGGTTGGGTTTCAAAAATAAAGAAGCTAAATCGCCAAATCCTCCTCTCATTAAAATAATACTATCGGGATGAGGATCGTAACTATAAGGCTCATCTGCCCACTCATATATTTCTGCCTCTTTTAACTGCGAGATTTTCTTTTCCCAATCGGGATGGTTCTCTTTGATCCAACCGGGAGTCCAATGGGTCATGATATCTCGATAAACGAATTTGCAAATGGATACATCGCGGTAGCGAATGTGTTGAAAACAATTGAAAAACTGGCTTAATGCAATACTATTTAGGGCATTTTGTTCGTCCATTGTTTACTCCTTCTTATAAGATTCCCCCAGAATGGCAAAGGGCTTCGATTTCATCAAATAGCCGTTTACCGGCTAAACCGTCAGGAAGGCAATATCCGTATAAAAATTCCTGATAACGATTTACTGCATGGGTTCGATAAGTTTCATCAGAAAGCAAGCGTGAAATTACTTGGTTCAGTTCAGCTGCATTGGTAACTTTTAATGAAGCGCCCAAATCGCCAAATGAAAAGGTGGGAGCAGTCGGTTCCACCGTTATAACAGGAATTTTAAAGAGCATTGCTTCCAAAGCTGCTGTTGAGTAATAAGTCATAAAGAAGTCGGCGCCGCTTAACGCATCGTAAAGACTTATATGACCGAAACGGACCACTTTGCAGTTGTTATAACCTTGAATTAACTGCTCATGGGGTGAAGGATTGTCACCGGGATGCAAAAGGATGAATAAAAAAACATCTGGGATGGATTTCAATCCTTCTAAAATCATTGGACCAATGGTTTGGTTATAAAAGAAAATTTGTGCTGCGTAAATAATTATTTTTTTTGATGGGTCAATCCCGGCCATTTGACAAAGCTTCTCTCGGCCATACCACTTTTGGTTAAAAATAATATCAAAACGTGGCGACCCGATGACCGATGTTCGTGATTTTGGATATCCGAATTTCCGGTAAAATTCCGAAAAAGCTTTTCCCCAAACCATCTTTTTTGTGGCAAAAATTGGAAGATGACCAAATAGATCATGTTCGGCCATGATACCATGTTGTAATGTGAACGATGGAATACGATTGGCTCTGGCGTAAAGATTTAAAGCGCCGTCCATCGAATAAATGGATGAAACGGTTAATACGGCAGCGACATTGACCATTTTAAATAACGACTGAATGGCATCAAACGTACGAACGATTTCCGGGATTTTATCTTGAAACCATTGGAGCAGTTTTGTACTTCCAAAAATGGGATCATCCTTTTGCTCATTTATTATTTCTGTAACCTGCCCTAATAATTTTCTAACCGCTTTAGGATTCTCTTTGTAGTAATCAGTAATACTATGGGAAACCAGATCGGGACGGTTGATTTTGATAAGATCAACTTCGGCCTGACTCGGACTTAAAAGAAAGTAACGTTCGCTTGGAAAATATAATGAAGCAATATCTCCAAAACCGCCCCGCATGATGATAACGCCCTCGGGGTGGGGGTCATAGACATAGGGTTCGTCGGACCAACTATAGACGAGTGAATCTTTTACCCTGCCCATTTCAGCTTCTAAATAGGGTAGATTTTCTTTGGCCCAATCTATATTCCAATTACTGATAAATTGATAGTAAGTATATTTACAAATGGAAACACCATGATAGGTGACATTCTGAAAAATTCTAAAAAATCGAGGGAGTAGTACAGCATAAAAAGCATTTTGTTCGTTCATTTTTTCACCTTTTTTAGGAGAGTTTAGGTGATTCCTCCGGTTTGACAAAGTTTTTCGACTTCTTCAAAAAGCCGCTTTGACGCTGAACCGTCCGGAATGCAATATTCGGAGAGAAATTGCTGATATTGGCTGATCGTGCTGCTCCTATAAGCTTCATCGTTTATTAACCGGTTCGCCGTCTGATGAAGTTGGTCTGAGTTGGTAACTGGGATCGAGGCTCCCAATTCTCCGTAGGAAAATGGGGGCAGGGATGGTTCAATGGTTATTACAGGAAGTTTAAAGAGCATTGCTTCCAATCCTGCTGTTGAACAATGGGTGATGAAAAAATCGGCTCCGCTTAGCGCGTCATACAGGGTGATATGACCAAACTGGACCACTTTGCAAAACGGAGAATTTCCGGCCAATTCCTGGTATTGAGAAACCAACGCGCTTTCACTGGGATGTAATAATATGACCAGAAACAACTCTTGAATATTTTCCAATCCTTTGACAACAATCGGAACAATCGTTTCTTTGTCAGTGCCGGTTGCATAAACTGCGATCTTTTTTCCGGGATTAATCTCCAACATCTGGCAAAGCCGTTCTTTGCCGCACCATTTCCGATTAGAAATTACATCAAAACGGGGTGAACCGACTACGGAAACTCTGGATTCGGGATAACCATGTTTTTGATACCATTGTTGAATGGCTTTTCCCCAAACCATCTTTTTTGTGGCGATGATTGGAATATGGCAAAAGAGATCCCTTTCCAGAATTAAGCCGTGTTGCAAAGTAACTGAAGGGATATGATTGGCTTTGGCTATTAGATTAAGAGCGCTATCCATCCAGACAATGGAGGATATCGTCAGCGCCATCCCAATATTATTGGTTTCAAATATTGATTGCACTGCATCCAACACTTGGATGGCTCCAGGGATTTGACTTTGAAACCATCGAAGAAAATCTTCGCTTCCAAACAACGGATCATTTTTATTTTTTTCAATGAGTGTTTTTATTTGATTGCTGCACAATTCAACAGCCGGTATATTTGGATGGTAAAAAGTCTCGATGTTATGAGCAATTAAATCAGGCCGGTTTAGTTTGATCAGGTCAACTTCCGCTTGATTGGGACTTAAAAGCACAAAGCGTTCCTTGGGCAAAAACAAGGAAGCAATATCTCCAAAACCGCCCCGCATTAAAACGATGCCATTCGGATGAGGGTCGTAAGCATAAGGTTCATCAAACCATTCATAAATGGTAACTGGATCGAATTGAGTGCTTTCATTTTGAAAATCCGTTGTCTTTTCAAGAGCCTGGATCAAATTCGTCTTGTTCATGGCGTAATATAAAAACGGATAATAGAGATATTTGCATATAGGTACCTTATGGTGCTGAACACTTTGAAAACGAGCGAAAAATTGGTGCAAGATGGTGCCATAAATAATAGTTTCCCTATCCATGTTGACTGCCTTTCAGGGATTTTAATAATTTTTGGGTAATAGTTGCTGAAAGAGTTCCAGCCACCGTTTTGCTACTACCGGTATTGAACGTTCTTGTTCCACCCATTTTCTAGCTTTGTCTGCAATTTGAACCCGCAATTTTTCATTGGTAATTAGTAGTTTAACTGCTTCATACCAATCTTTCTCGGTATTATCAACAAGCAGACCTGTATTTTGTTGATTGACGACACTGGAATAAGGGGGTATTTTGGAATACACGCCGGCAATTTGACAGGCGCTGTATTCGCGGAATTTATTATCAGTTTTACAACGGTTATGCGGAAGATCCAAAATCGGGCATAATCCAATCTGCCAGCCTCTCCAGAAAAGATTTTGCAAAAATGCAGTATAATTTGAGATGAATGGTGTAAAAGCATGATTGGATAATTGTTTCAACTCTTCCGGCAAGCAACCGATAAAATCCCAGCCAATTTTCGGAAACTCTTTAGCAAGCCTGAGAATGGCTTCGCTAACAAATTTAAAGTCCTGATAATGGTAAACAGTACCGGCATAACCAATTGTCAAGTAATTATTTTGGCGGCGCGAAATATTGTCCAGTATTGTCAAATCCACAGCGTAAGGGTGGAAAACTGCTTTTTGATTATATTTTGAAACCAATGGCAGTAACTCTGGGGAACCTATTTTTACAATACTGGCTGACCGCAATATGTGCTCCAGAGTTTGAACAATATAAGGATTACGCATATACCGTCCAATAGGCAAACTTTCGGGCATTTCAAAATAATTATCATCAATTTCATAAATGATCGGAATATTGACCGCTTTTATCATATTAACGATAGCCCCGCAGTTGGGATGACAATTCCGATGAAGAACTACAATATTAACTTGATCCAGCAGCTCCGGTTTAAAAGAATCCTCCTTTACTAATTCCCAAACGATTTCTTGTTGTTGTTCCAAGTAAGTGAATGGCCGAATTATTGAAATTTCAGTAGAAGGAACCATTGTTTGCACAATACAGAGTATTTTTACCATCTATTTTAGCCCTCTGAAGTTTTTGGAATACCCTATAGATATTAGCAATACTAAATTTTAGTGCTTGGGCTGGGAAAACACGGGCTTCTTTCATAAGAAATATATGGTTTATAAAGAATTTCTATGTTAATTTTTCGCGATTGAAGTCTGGACTTTCTAAACTCATCACAACAGATGAAATAATTGAATATTCTAAAGAATGTTCATTCGTGCAAGAATCAAATATTCGAGACAACCGGTTTTGGCCCAGAGGAGGAGATATTTAATGGGCAATACTCCCGACAAGAGTAAAACATATCGTCTGATTCCTGGTGGCGCTCATACTTATAGCAAAGGCGATGATCAATTTCCCGCCAATGCGCCGTCCCATATTATTCGTGGGAAAGGTTGTAGAGTCTGGGATTTAGACGGCAAAGAATATATTGATTGGGGGATGGGACTTCGTTCGGTAATTCTCGGCCATTGCTATCCAACGGTTTTAGAGGCTGTCAGCAGACAATTAAATTTGGGTTCCAATTTTACCAGGCCCTCATGGATCGAAACCGAATTAGCAGAGCACTTGGTGGAATTAATCCCTGGGGCAGAAATGGTCAAGTTTGCTAAAAATGGCTCCGATGTTACCACTGCAGCAACCAAATTGGCCCGGGCCTATACTGGCAGAGATTTAATCGTTTATTGCTGCGACCATCCTTTTTTTAGCATCGATGATTGGTTTATTGGCACCACTCCTTGCAATTCCGGTATTCCTGGCTCCATTACCGAATTATCGAAAGGATTTCATTATAATAACCTCAGCGAATTGGTCACCTTATTCGAAACTTATCCAGAGAGAATCGCAGCGGTAATCATGGAACCGGTTACATCCGAACCACCGGCAGAAGGTTTTCTGGATCAGGTACGGGATTTGACCCATAAAAATGGAGCCATATTTATTTTTGATGAGATGATTACCGGGTTTCGTTGGGACTTGCGAGGCGCTCAACATTATTTCGGCGTAACCCCGGATCTGGCCACTTTTGGAAAAGCATTCGGGAATGGCTTTGCCATTTCGGCTTTGATTGGAAAAAGAGAGATCATGGAACTCGGCGGACTGTTTTCCCATAAAGAACGAGTTTTCTTATTATCAACAACCAACGGCGGAGAAACTCATGCTATTGCTGCTGCTATTGCTACGATTACGGAAATGGAACAAAAAAATGTCATTGAACACATTTGGAATAGCGGCCGGAAGTTACAAACAGGATTTCAGGAGATAGTCGCTTCCAGGGGAATTGCTGAATATCTCAGTTTGGAAGGTTATCCTTGTAGTCCGGTAGTCATATGCAAAGGAGCCGACAGAAGGCCTTCCGCAGCAATGAGGACTTTGTTTCTTCAGGAAATGATCAAACAGGCTATTTTAATTCCATATATCTCTATCAGTTTTTCTCATCAACAACCGGAACTGGAACAGACATTAGAAGCCGTTGACCAAACAGCTATCATTTATCAAAAAGCATTGGAAGAGGGAACCGAGGGGTATCTGCTCGGTCCGGAAGTCAAACCCGTTTTTCGAAAATATAATTGAGGGAGATAATGGGGATGAACATTTGTGTTATTGGTTTAGGATCAATGGGTAAACGCCGTATTCGTGATTTGTCGGCTATCGGTATTGATAAAATAGTTGGAGTCGATACCAATCCGGAGCGTTGCATGGAAGCAAACAGAATTTTCGGCATCGAAGTTTTTTCAGATGCCAGGGAAGCTATTTCCTGTATCGATTGTAATGCTGTAGTAATTTCCACTTCTCCCGAAGCCCATCCAGTTTATGGCCGTTTTGCGGCTGATGCGGGCATTCCATTTTTTATGGAAGCCAATGTGACCCAGGAAGGACTTCCGGAATTGGTTACCGTTTGCAAAAACCAGGGAATATTGGCAGCTCCTTCTTGTACAATGCGTTTTCACCCTTCCGTTCAATTGTTAAAAAAAGTGATCGAACAAATCTCGCCACAGGAAGTAGCCTCATTTTCCTATGTTTGTGGACAGTATTTACCGGATTGGCATCCATATGAGGATTATCGCCGTTTTTATGTAGCCAATAAAGATACCGGAGCGTGCCGGGAGATTGTACCTTTTGAATTAATCTGGTTGACCTGGATATTTGGTCAAGTAACGGATGTATTTGCCGTTAAAGCCAAACGTACCCGTTTGGATGTTAATATTGATGATATTTATCTATTGACGATGATATTCAGTACCGGGGTTATCGGTTCTCTGGAAGTAAATATTATCTCCCGGATCCCGGAACGACACTTTAGAGCAATTGGTGAGGGATATCATATCATCTGGAACTGGGACGATCAGAAAGTCAAAGTCTATGATGGAACCGAGAAATCTTGGAAGGTTTATCCTGAAACGCCCGGATTCAAAAAATACAACTTGGAATTGATGTATTTTGATGAAATGAAAGCTTTTATCCAGGCTGTAAAAGGTGAAAAAAAATACGGTTACGAGCTGGAAGAAGAATTAAAAACCCTTCAAATTCTTTACCGGGCCGAACGGATGGCGGAAGAATTTATAAAGAAAGCCTAAAGTATAAATATTGCTCTCCGGAGGATAAAATTGGCGCAGTTATTAAAGATTGCTTGTATACAACTTGATTGTGAGCCGGATAACATAAAGCTCAATATGGAAAAATCTCTCGGTTTTATTGCCAAAGCTAAAGAACAAGGGGCTGATATTGTTGTTCTTCCCGAACTTTTCAACGTAGGATATGATTTAGCCCTACTTAAAAGCATTAATTATCAGCATCAAGAAAGTAACTTTCAACAAAGTGTATCTTATTTGCTGGCAACAGCGCAACAGTTTAAAATTCACATTGTTGCGGGCCTGCTTGAAGCGGAGAATGGTAAGCTTCATAATGGGGTGTTTGTCTTTAGTGAAAAAGGAATTTTAACGAAATATCGAAAGTTGGCTTTATTTTCTCTGAGTGGAGAACCAGAATTATTTGAACCCGGGAATCAAACGGCAACTTTTATGTTCGATCAGTTCAAGTTTGGAATTATGATTTGCTTTGATATCCGGTTTTCGGATATTAGCCAAAAATACCTGAAGGATAATTGTTCTTGTTTGGTTATTTCCTCGGCATTTCCATTTCCCAGACTGGATCATTGGAAAACTCTTTTAAAGTGCCGGGCTATTGAAAACCAACTTTATATTGCGGCCGCAAATCGGGTAGGTATTGATAATGGTTCATTCTTCCTGGGGAATAGTTGTATTATTGATCCGTGGGGGACGGTTAGAGCAACTGCCAATGAGACAGAGGAAACGGTGATCGTTTATGAAATTGATATTGAAAGAGTAAATGAAATACGAAAAAGCATTCCAATTCGGGAAAGCTTTGAGCATATCCAAGCGCTTTTAAAACCGAATCATTGACAAGAAACCGGAAATGGAATTTGAACCATTCCACAAAACAGCTTCTGCCGGGAGATTTTTTAGGTGATCTTTCGGACAAGCCTTTCTAAGTAACAATCTAAAGAACCGGCGCTTCAATATTTAGAGGAAGTGTTTTCTTTTTATTTATGCCTTTGGAATAATAGCAAAGTCCCGATAGTGATAATAGAATAGACTAAAAACTGAGGCAGGTTTTTGGCCCGATTTTTACAGAGGAGATCAACCAATGAACCAGACATGTGCTAATAATAATTTAAAGGAACCAGCAGCAGATCCTATTTCTGGGATAATATCACATGTCTTGGTTGTGGCCCCTGAAACATTTACTATGACCAGGATGGTTTATGAAATTCCTTTCCGTGATTTACCCGTGCCAGCAGTGGCCTGGCGGATTGTCTCGGAATACAGTCTAAAATTAGAAGATTTACAGGATCTCAATACATTGATTCTTTACCGTTGCATTCAAGATTCAACCCTTTCACTTGCCCGTTTTGCACATTTAAACCAGATCAAAGTTATCTACGAGCTGGACGATGATTTGCTGGAACCCCCTGAAGATGCGGGTTGGGCGCTAAGATACAAAAGAAGTCATTTGCCACAGATTATCAAAATGTTTTTAGCTGAAGCCGATCGGGTTAAAGCGGGTTCGCCGGAATTGGCGCGTCGTTTAAAAGAGAGGGGTTACCCGGCGATTTATCAACCCTACACGGCTAAAATCTATGATATACCGGTAAATATAGTTGAGCCGCTGTACCGAATCGGTTATTTTGGTTCGCCGCACCACCAATGTGACATTGAAATGGTATTTCCCGCTTTACTGGCAATCAAAGAATTATTGCAGGAACAGGTGGAATTCGAATTTATCGGATGTTACCCTCAAGAATGGCAACAGTTAAAAGCACGCTTTTTTCCCTATGTACCCAATTACGAACTTTTTCTTAAAACCTTGGCAGAACGTCATTGGAGTTTAGGATTAGCGCCGCTCCGCAGGATTGCATTTAACGAGGCTAAAAGTAACAGCAAATTCCGCGATTACACAGCTAGTGGCGTTTTGGGGATTTATTCCGATTTGGCTCCTTACCGCGATTGTGTTACGGATGGTCAAAATGGTTGGCTGGTTAAAGACTCTTCTGAAGAATGGTATGAAGTGATTAAGGCAGCTCTTTATTCTACTCAACGTGACACCATGCTCCAACAAGCAAGAAAATTGATGCAAACAGTTTATAGTACGGAATCAGTTGCCCAGAACTGGTTGACTCTGTTAAAAGAATTAAATAATCGATAATTTTTGCGAGGTGAAAATAATGTCTTGTTCTTGTTCTCAAAGTACTACCTGCGGTAGTAGTACGTCTACAATTACCATTCCCCAAAATGCCGTAGCCGCGCCCTTGATTTGCAGTCTTCCGTGTGTCAAGGAATTTAGTACTTCCATCGCCAGATTTCAAAATCAAATCGTCAGAGAAGTTTTAGTGGCACTGTCCAAACGGTGTCAGGCTGAAGTACCGCCACCGTTGCCTCCGGGGACTCTGGTGGTCTTGAGTAATACCACCACATTTAATCAGAGCCTGGCTGCAACTGTCAATCTTCTAGTCGAAGCGACGAATATCCTTTCCGTCAATGTAATCTTACAAAATGTGCAATTTCAAATTGTCGGCTTTTCCTCGGTCATTGTACAAATTACCGGAGATGCAGTAATAACTGTAACATATCTGGGAGTAGATGGTTTAACCCATACTCAGACCATAACGGTTCCATTTGTATTTACTGAAACCATTCCCGGAACCTTTCCGGCCAATTCAATAGTTCAAGGCAGTTTGTCTATAATCAATCAAACGGTGGTTACTGAGATCGACCCCAGTACTTTAGCTATTGTGGCAGTTACAGTTACCATTTTCTTTGCGGTCAATATCATCATTTTGGCACCGGTCGCCTAGTTTATCATTGAGGAAATAACGAGAATTTATAGAGCTCTACCGGCTAAAAATCCGGTAGATTTTTTTGTGGAAGATGTGCATTTTCGGTTCGCATTTTATTGAAAATTGAATTTGGAAAAATTAAACCCAAGCTATGTTCTGTTTTTATATTCACCCAGTATAATTTTTATAACGGCTCGACTTACATCATTCAGAAGATATTCCGGTGGCGCATCCCAGGAAAGATTGGTATTCATGGCTAAATTGGTTGCGTCGGCTATTTTGGAAGGTTGACAACCGCTGATTACATTACTGCCAACTTCAATGGTTTCCGGACGTTCCGTGACATCCCGCAGGGTAACATTGGGGATCCGAAAAATACAACATTCTTCTTGAACTGTACCGCTGTCGCTTAAAACACAGGCGGCATTTTTTTCAAGATTGATAAAATCAAAAAAACCCAATGGTTTAACTGCAATGATTCCTTCTTTCTCAAGGGATTGATTATTTTTGATAAGCTGAGAACGGGTTCGCGGATGCACACTGCATACTATCGGCAGTTGAAATTCCCGGTAAAGTCGATGCAACGCCTCGATAAACAGAGAAAGGCGTTTTTCTTGATCAACATTTTCAGCCCGGTGTAAAGTCACCAAAAAATATTTTTTGGATATCAAACCCAAATTTTTTAATGCGTTACTACTATTGATTTGCGGTTTATAATATTGTAAGACTTCCCAAATTGGGTTGCCGGTTACATAAATTCTTTGACCCTCAATACCTTCACGCAAAAGATTGGCCCGGCTTCTTTCTGTATAAGGCATCAGAATATCACTGGCATGATCGATAACCCTCCTGTTTACTTCTTCAGGGACCCGGTCATCATAGCAACGGTTTCCGGCTTCCATATGGAAAACCGGTATCTCATATCGTTTTGCAACAATAGCGGAGAGAGCGCTGTTGGTATCGCCAAGAATTAAGAACCGCTCCGGATGCTCTTTGATGATTGCTTGTTCGCATTCCGCCAGAATGGTTCCAATTTCCTGAAAAGAGTATTGGGATTTACAATTGAAAAGGTAATCGGGGGTACGGAGTCCCAATTCCTGAAAGAATACTTCATTTAGTGTGTAATCAAAATTCTGTCCGGTATGGACCAATATCTGCTTGCAATATTGATCGAGTAAAGGGATAATTCTGCTTAAGCGTATGATTTCCGGCCGGGTACCTAAAATCGTCATGATTTTCATTAGCGTAAATAGTCTCCTTCATTGGAAAACTCATGATGATTTAGCAGTTGATACCGGGTTAACAGTTGTTTGGTTTCCTCTAATGTCATCAAACAATCACCGGAACTATAAGCATACCCCAGTGGTTGCCCTAGGTCAGAATTCCTTTTCAATTCAGGAAGCATGGGTTGAATTGCATAATAATCTCCTCTTTCAAAAGTGTGCCACCCTTCTTCTGGAGAAACTAAAATTTCATGAACTTTCTCGCCGGGGCGAATCCCGGTAATTTGAATTTCGATGTTACTCTCGCCGATTAATACTTTTGCGACATCTAAAATACGTGCAGCAGGTACTTTTGGTATATAAATTTCACCACACTGAGCCCTTTGAATTGCTTCCAAAATGGTATCAACGGCTCTCTCTAATGGCAAAAGAAATCGGGTCATCTCAGGAGTAGTGATGGTTAGCGGTCCGCCGATTTTAATTTGTTCATGAAATAAAGGGATCACTGATCCTCTGGAAGCTAAAACATTTCCATAACGAACACAAATAAACCGGGTTTTTGGAGCATAAATATTCGCTACGGTCAAAATACGTTCTTGAATAGCCTTCGTCATTCCCATTGTATTTACAGGCTTACAGGCCTTGTCGGTCGAAACACCGACGACAGTTTCAATATTTAAGTCTTGTTCCACGATTGCCCGGACAATGTTTTCAACACCAATGATGTTAGTTTGAACCGCTTCAAAAGGAAAATACTCGCAAGAGGGCACTTGTTTTAAGGCGGCAGCATTCACAACAATATCAGCTTCTTTCAAAACGGAACATACGGAATGATAATTTCGGATATCACCGATATGAAACTGAATCAAACGTTCAAAATTATCATAAATGACTTCTTCGGTTGCTTTGATTTGATGTTGATATTCAACTCTCATTTGATGTTGTTTTGCTTCATCACGGGAAAAAATTATGATTTTTCTGGGTGCGGATTTTGTATTTTGAAGCAGCCGTCTCGTCAACACTTTTCCCAAAGAACCGGTACCGCCGGTAATCACAATTACTTTATCAGTGAATTTAGTCATCGAGGTCACTCCTTAGGGCCATCTTATTTTGATAATGTGGGGCTTTGATAAAATCTTGGTGCATCTTTTCAATGAGTTCCTGCCAAGGCGAAGGAGTATAACCGGTAATCTTTTGGAAACGGCTTGAGTTCAACGAACGATTGATATGGATGGTGTCATCCGGTTCGACTTCAATCGACTTTTGGTATATTTCTGCGATTTTTCGCAACAAGTCGTACTTGGAAATGGGTTCGCCGGATACCTGATATAGGCCGTGAAGAATTGGATTATCCGATACAAAGCCAGGGAACACAAACTCTCGAATCACCCTGGCCAATTCAATGGTTGGAAGGCCGCTGTAAATTGCGCGAGTAAAACCTTTGATCTTATTCTTTTGCGATAAAAACCACTCCAAAAGACCATAAGAACTTTTGAGTTCATGGCCAATAATGGAAGTACGAAGGGTTAAACAATTTTCATTATTAACTTCGCCCAGTAATTTAGTCCGCCCATAGAGATCGTTTGGATCGGGAATATCACTCTCAAGATAATTGCCTGTGTTTCCACTAAAAACGCAGTCAGTACTGATATGGATAAGTTTAGCACCCATTGCCCTGCAAATCGTGGCCAGCTGGTGAGGCAATAAAGCATTCATCGTGATTGTTTTCACGACGTCACCGGCTGAAGGCAGTTGTTTAATCATTCCAATACAATTCATCACAATATGGGGTTTGATTTTTGCCAAACAAATGATAAGAGATTCAAGATCTTCTCCGCAAACCGGAGTAACTATTTTTGAACAATATTCTGCCGGGAAAAATTCTCGAAGCTCCTCCAAGGGAACCCTGACGGTTCCAAAAACATCAAAATTATCATCATGAGCGAATTGATGGAACAATGTATGACCTAACATACCGGTAACTCCAAGAACTAAAACTTTTTGCGGAGCCATTTTTCCAATACCTTTCTATAAAAACCACAGTTTTTCCTCAGATATACTATGTTACGCTTTGTCTAACTGCGTTGCGCTTATATCATCAATACACCGGAAAAAAGGAATGGAGATTTTCTTGCGCAATAAAAAAAGGGGCTGTCTCAATTTACTTCTGAGACAGCCCCTCTTGATTCTCGCTAGAGAAAAATTCGATTAATATGGAATGCAAAGAAATTGTCCTACTGGAAGAGCTAAACCAAAATTGACGTAAGGATTCATGGCGATAATGGCATCGACGGATACCCCAAAACGATTGGCAATATTGTACAAATTATCCCCCGGGACAACGGTGTAAGGTCCGGATCCAGCTGGGCAAGTGCCGGAATACGGATAATAAGGGCGATAAGGGCGGTATGGACGATAATAATAGGGCCTGTAAGGACGGTAAGGTCTTCTATACGGTCTGCCCGGTCTGGGTTGTTGAATGGAAAGTTCCGGATCATCCAACATGATCACTTGCCCCACTTCTAAATTATCAGGGTCAATTCCCGGATTGGCTTCCATAATATCTTCAATGGTAGTTTGGTATTCATTTGCCAGCTCCCAGAGGGTGTCACCGGGTTGAACGGTATATTGAATGGCACTAGGTTCTTGATTCATTGACATTGGGATTCACCTCGCTTGCTTTAATAGTCTATTTTATGGAATTATGCCAAAATCCGTTTTATGATAAAGGCATAAGTTAATGATTTTCTTTTAACCTTTTTGCCAACTGGCTTCCAGGCCTTTGATATCCATTAATAAACCGGTAGACAAATTAATTCCCCGACTGGAAGCGGGCCTCTCAAATTAAGATATGGATTGTAATTAATAATTTCTTCCGGCGAAAGCCCAAACCTGTCGGATATAAGATAAAGAGAATCACCCGGTTGAATTGTATAAGGCCTAGATCCTGCAGGGCATGTTGGATACGGCTCGTAAGGATAATACGGCCGATATGGACGGTAGTACGGCCTATACGGACGATAAGGCCGATAAGGCCTACGAGGGCGAAAAGATTCCGGGCCGCGTCCCGGCCCACGCTCTGGCCTTCCGCCTGGACCTCTCTCCGGACCTCGTTCCGGGCCGCGGCCAGGTCCACTTTCCGGTCTGCGTGAAGGTCCGGTCTGACGAATGGCCAGTGCAGGGTCAGCCGGTATTGAAATAATCGATCCAATTTGCAGATTATAGATATCTGTGCCGGGGTTGGCTGCTTGAATAGCTTCGCCCGTTACTTGATAGCGGTTGACTAATTCTTCGATATTATCTCCCGGTTGAATGCCATATTGAAACAGTTTGGAATCATTATCAAAGGACAAATAAATCACCTCGTTTATTCTAGTTCTCATGCTTTAATACTACATCCTATGAAACATTGCAATCATCCGCAATATGACAATTGCATAATTTAAAAATCATAAAAAATATTATTTCACCCAAAACAATCAACATCTTGCAAAGTAAAAGACTGTGGAAAAATATAAAACCACAGTCTTTCGTATTTAAGTCGATCACGTTTGTTTTTATGGCAGGCAAATCGTCTGGCCAATTTGTAAGGGATAATTGAAATTAATATAGGGATTATAATTCATAATGGATCGTACTGGTATTCCAAAACGGTAAGATATCCGGTATACGGTATCACCCGGGCGAACGATATATGGACGACGGCATTCATAGGGACGGTATCTTCTATATGGTTCCCTCGGTCTGGGTCTTCTATCTCCAGGGCGTTGAGAGGCATCCAATTCCGAATCATCCGGTATCAAAACGGTCTGTCCGACCATTAAATTGGTCGGATCCAAATCGCTATTGGCTTCAATAATATCATCCACTGATAATTCGAATTCATCGGCCAAATCCCAAAGAGTATCCCCTGATTGGACAACATATTCAAAAAAGTCTGATTCATTCCAAGACATATTTCTTCACCTCGGCTATTTGTCTATGAATTTATACTATAGGATATGAATTCAGGCCGTTTTTCCGCATTAAGACAATGTCACATATTTTGAAATCATTTACTTCATGAATAAAAAATTTCCCTATCTGGAAATTTACTTAAGCCATGCTAATAACTACAACTAGTTTGGATTATGTTGAGTTGATATAATCAAATGGAAGTTTCGTATCAGATAAACTATCAATTGGAGGTTCATCATGCGTCCTACTCGTAGAAATAGTCTTCGGATGAATCGATTATGGCTTACTCTTTTACTATTTCTTTTTGTCTTTTTACCCGGTATTGCGGCGGCATCCAATAGTAAAGATATGAAGGGTATTTCGGCAAATAAAGATTTTAAATCTGCCACAATAGTAGCTCAAGACGAACGTTCGAAGCGGGTGCTCTTAAAGAAAAATAATGATTATTATTTCGGGACCGTTCATACCCGTAACATAATCAATCACGGTCAAATCGTACCGAAAGAGTTTATTGTTAAATATAAGGATTCCACTTTGAAACAAGAAACTCTTTTACGTGAGCATATAGTCAGGAAATACACCGCTCAGATTAAAGAGTTAAATAAAAATGCGGGTTTGCATTTACTCCAATTGCCGAGTGACCAATCCTATTTTAAGGCAATGCGGGAATTAAGCCAAAATCCAAATGTTGAATATGTTGAACCTAATTATGTGGTAAAAGCTAAATCCGTCCCCAATGATCCCTACTATGCATTCCAATGGGGGAATCAAATGATTCGGGCTGACTTGGCTTGGGATAAAGCAAATCTGGTTAAAAAATCAAATGTAATCGTGGCTGTTCTTGATACCGGCGTTAATATAAACCATGAAGACTTGAAACAGGCAACCATTCCGGGAATCGATTTAGCCGATGATAAAAATTCAACCAATGATGTTGTAGGCCATGGGACACACGTTGCCGGAATTATTGCTGGACAAACTAACAACGGCACCGGCATCAGCGGTATTGCCCCCAATAGTAAAATCATGCCCATTAAGGTACTTGATGATGAAGGTATCGGTGATGACGCGAACATCGTGGAAGGTATCAAATATGCCACTGACCATGGCGCTCAAGTCATTAATATGAGTTTAGGCGGGCCGGGCACCAGTGAAGTCCTTCAGGATGCCATTAATTATGCAACAAGCCGGGGAGTTAATGTAGTGGTGGCGGCAGGAAACGAAAACGGGCCCATTGATACACCGGGTAACTGCAAAGGTGTAATAACTGTAGGCGCAATTGAACGTAACTTAAAAAAAGCGGATTACTCCAACTACGGTAAAAAACTTGATGTGGTTGCTCCCGGTTCCAATATTTTAAGCACTTATAGTGATGGAAAAGGTCCCTCCGGCTACACTTATTTTAGTGGAACCTCAATGGCGACACCGTTTGTATCCGGAGTTGTAGCACTCATCAAATCCGTAAATCCAACATTATCACCCGAAGCGGTGACGGATATTATTCACCGTTCCGCAACCCATCTTGGGACTCCCGGATTTAGTCCGTATTATGGATACGGTTTGCTGAATGCGGATAAAGCAGTAGTGCTTGCTTTATCCGAAATCAAAACATTATCCTGATATGATTTTAGTGAGTTCAAAGAAAGACTATAGCACAATACCCAAACGCTATAGTCTTTTTTCATTTATTCATTTTCCGTAGGCAAACAAAGGGCTTGCCCGGTTTGAAGCGGGACGCTAAAGTTAATACCGGGATTTATCCCTGTGATGGCGTCGGTGGTAATACCCAGCCTGCTGGCGATATTTTCCAAAGTATCTCCGGATTGTACCGTATACGGAAGAGTTCCTTCCGGACAAGTACCGGTTGATGGGGGCGATGGAGCAGGTTCTGTATATGGGTATGGTTGTTGATACGGATAAGGCTGAGGCTGACGATAGGGACATTGACCGGATGGACATTGTCCGTAAGGAATAGGTTGCATATAAGGGTATTGTTGTCCATACGGATATGGGTAATAAGGATATTGATAGTATGGTGAGGGATACCCTGGTCTGCCCCGTCTATCTGGGAATCTCCGGAAGTCATTCATCGACATGAAGTCCACCTCACTTGATTTCATTGAGTTTATTTATAGTTTATGATCAAGTGCCAAAATCCGTTTCAGGACAAAAGAATGGCTTTGAAAATCTATCAGCACTATCAATATTAAAGAGATTACGATATATTTTTTAATCTCAGTCCCTCATGATAATCATGATCTTTACGAGGAAAGAGGCTTTGTACCGGTATGAATAGCCGCTATCCCCAGTGTCAATTGACGGGAACGAATCTTCAAGAAGCCCGTTTCTTTAAAAATAGCCGTTAATTGATGGTGAGCAATAAACGTAAAAATCGATTCATGAAGGTATTGATAGGCTTCTCTGTCGTGAACCAGTAATTTTCCTAATGATGGTACCCAATAATGCAGGTAAACATTATAAAGGGATTTCAAAACCATTGAGCTTGGATTTACTAATTCCAACGAAATTATCCGACCGCCAGGTTTGATTACCCGCATGATTTCTTTAAGAAGCGCCTTTGGATCGGTGGAATTGCGAAGTCCGTAAGCGATTGTAACACAATCGAAACGATGATCCGGAAAGGGTATTGCCCTGGCATTGGCTTGAATGAGTTCAATTTTATCGGTCGCAATATAGTTGTTCAGGCGTGATTTGGCGATGCCGAGCATTGCTTCGGAAAAATCCAAGCCGATAATTTTGATTTGCGGTTCAGTTCTTCGGGCCAGTTGTTGGGTTATAAATCCCGTACCGCAACAAGCATCTAAAATGATTCCGTTCTTAGGGATGTCGATGAGTTTAAGTAGTTGTTTACACCATAAATAATGAATCCCGAAACTCATGAAAAAGTTCATAAGATCATATTTTGCGGCAATGCTATTAAAAATTCCTTGAACATAGTTCTCTTTGGAGAGAGAATAATCATAAGTTTTTACCATCGGTTCACCATTCTTATTTTGTAATTGAATATCCCGGAAACGGAGTAGAGGATTAAAAAAACCAAGAATTTTCATCTCTGCAATTATTTTTTCCCAATTCAAAGAACACATTCTCACTTTTTAAAAAAACTGCCAATTGCGGTTGAAACGGGTACAATTCTATCCAAAATCAAAAAAAGTTTTAATACAGGACCAATTACCGGAGAAAAGTGAAAGCCTTTCTAGGTAGTAGCAGGAAAATTGATTTCATTACCGAAGATTTACCAAAAAAATATTTCCAAAAAAACAGGTCTAAAATTCAGGTTATACTTGGGGGGATACTATTGAAAAAATTACTCATTAAACAGTTGTTTCGGGAAACTGCCGCTCATTTAAACCAGGAGATTTATCTTTCGGGTTGGGTGCGTACGCTCCGAGACTCAAAAACATTTGGATTTATAGAACTAAACGACGGATCCTTCTTTAAAAATCTGCAAGTGGTATTTGACGACTCTTTGGAGAATTTTGCTCAAATTGTGAAACTCTCCGTGGGTTCTTCCATTGAAGTTACCGGTCAATTGGTGGAAAGTCCCGGCGCTAAACAGCCTTTCGAATTGAAAGCTAATAAAATTATAATTGCCGGCACTTCGACCCCTGATTATCCGTTACAAAAGAAAAAACATTCCTTTGAATTTTTAAGAACAATCGCCCATTTAAGACCCAGAACCAATACTTTTGCCGCCGTATTCAGAGTTCGTTCATTGGCGGCCTTTGCAATTCACCGTTTCTTTCAGGAACGGAACTTTGTATACGTTCATACTCCTTTGATTACCGGTAGCGATTGCGAAGGCGCGGGTGAAATGTTTCGGGTGACAACCCTCAGTATGGAAAATCCGCCCAAAAACGATTTAGGGAAGATAGACTACGGACAGGATTTCTTCGGTAAAGAAACTAATTTGACAGTCAGCGGCCAATTAAGCGGCGAAACTTTTTGTATGGCATTCCGCAATATTTATACTTTCGGGCCGACTTTTAGAGCCGAAAAATCCAATACGCCAAGACATGCGGCTGAATTTTGGATGATTGAACCGGAAATCGCCTTTGCCGAATTGGAAGATAATATGGATTTAGCAGAGGAAATGGTGAAATATTTAATCCGGTATGTAATGGAAAACGCCCCGGAGGAAATGGAATTTTTCAATAATTTTATTGATCAGGGTTTGTTGGAGCGACTCAACAACATCGTCAATTCGGATTTTGGCAAAATTACTTACACGGAGGCTGTCGAACTTTTGTTAAAGGAAAAAGCCGCCTTCGAATATCCCGTCAAGTGGGGAAGCGACCTACAAACCGAACACGAACGGTACTTAACGGAAAAAATATTTAAGAAACCGGTATTTGTCATTCATTACCCCAAAGAAATCAAAGCTTTTTATATGCGAATGAACGACGACCAAAAAACCGTCGCCGCCATGGATTTGCTTGTTCCGGGAGTAGGGGAAATCATTGGCGGCAGTCAGCGCGAAGAGCGGCTGGAGGTTCTGGAAAGCCGCCTGAAAGAGATGGGTTTATCCAACGCAGATTATGGGTGGTACCTGGATACCCGAAGGTATGGCGGAACCAAACATGCCGGCTATGGACTGGGGTTTGAGAGAATCATCATGTATTTAACGGGCATGTCCAATATTCGAGATGTCATCCCTTTTCCGCGAACCACGGGTTCTGCAGAATTTTAAGTTTATGGAAAGAATGTGGTGAACTCGGTTAAGTCGATGAAACACCATTACTTAGCTGAAGTGTGGAGTGTTTGGACGGCAAGTTTTTTTGCAGCGCTGATGGGTATTGTTAACATTCTATCAGCCGTAACTCCGGCTTTGGCCGAGCGCTTCCGTTTGTTAAACCAATTTTTACCGCTCATTGTCCGGCGAAGTGGCCGCTTGTCGGCTATTTTAGCCGGATTTGCCTTGCTGTTGCTTGCCGGGAAGTTAAAACAAAGAAAGAGAGTGGCTTGGTTATTAACGGTAGTTGTTTTAATCATTTCAGCAGTCAGCCACATGATTAAAGGCCTGGATTACGAAGAGGCCATATTATCAATCTTACTGGCTGCTTGGCTTTTAACCGCTTATCCTCATTTTCACGCCCATTCCAATCCTCCTTCGGTTAAACAAGGGTTAAAAACTCTTTTTTTTGCCTTCTTATTCACTTTAGCTTATGGCGTGACGGGATTTTATTTACTAGACCGGCATTTTAGCGTTGATTTTGGTTTTTGGCAGGCATTTCAGCAAACCATTATCATGTTTGCCGAGTTTTACGATCCCGGTCTTCAGCCGGTTACCGGTTTTGGGCGGTTCTTTGCCGATTCGATCTATTTTGTCGGTGCTTCGACGATGGGGTATTCTTTATATATGTTGGTTCGCCCTGTTTTTATGGATCATCCGGTTGACGATTCCGTCCATCAACTAGCTCAGAAGGTTGTTGAGGCCTATGGAAAAACAGCCTTGGCCCGATATGCGCTTTTAAAAGACAAACATTATTTTTTTAGCAGGGAAGGGACTGTCATTGCTTATGTGGTTAAAGGGCGAATCGCATTAGTACTCGGCGATCCCATTGGGCCTCCGAATGATTGCTTAAGCGCAATCCTTGAGTTTGATAAATATTGCGCGATCAATGATTGGCTACCTTCCTTTTACCAGACATTGCCCGATAATCTTAAGATTTACCAATCGATCGGTTTTAATGTACTCAGTATAGGCCAAGAGGCAATCGTCGATTTGGAAAAATTCACGCTGGAAGGGAGAGCCGGCAAGGCCTTGCGAACTCCCGTCAATCGTTTGAACAAAGCCGGTTATCATGCCCGAATGCATGAGCCGCCTCATGACGATGCTTTTATCCATCAATTAAAAATTATCAGTGATGAGTGGTTGACCGCTATGAAAAGTTCTGAAAAGCGGTTTTCTCTCGGGTGGTTTGATGATGATTATATCCGTCACAGTCCGGTCATGACAATTACCGGCGCAGACGGTCATCCCATAGCCTTTGCCAATGTGTTTCCGGAATATCAAAAAAATGAAATGACTGTCGATTTAATGCGTAAACGGCAATATGCCGAACCGGGAACCATGGAGTTTATGTTTGTATCTCTATTTGAATGGGCCAAGAAAAACAGATACGCCAGCTTCAACCTTGGTTTATCGGCTCTGGCCGGAGTCGGTAACGGACCGAAAGACCCCCTGGTGGAAAAAGCGATCA
Organism: Bacillota bacterium; assembly: GCA_023401925.1. Classification (GTDB taxonomy): domain Bacteria; phylum Bacillota; class UBA4882; order UBA8346; family UBA8346; genus UBA8346. Next base: position 473,332 of record JAEXDA010000043.1, on the reverse strand, counting down.
ATTATGTCTATGAGCACTTGAACCAATATTATAATTTTAAAGGTTTACATTCCTTTAAATCTAAATTTCAACCAACCTGGGAACCTCGCTACTTGATTTACCCAGGCCCCGCTACTCTGCCTGCCATTATCACCGCCCTGATGAAAGCTGATTCCGGTGATGATTTTTTCCGCACCATTATCATTGGCAAAAATTATAATAATCATTCAAAAAAATAATGTATACTATCATTGTTGATATTTGTAATTTATGGCGACTCTTTTTAATACAACGGGTCATTGAAATCAAAGAGGTTTTGGCGATTCCGAAAATCGGTACCTATCCCTGTAATAGGTTTAATCAGATCCAATCCGCATTCAAGGGGGCTCAGCGCCAAACCATCACCAAGGAAAGGGTTAAGACGCTCTTGGATCAAACCCATCAGGAAGGCCAATATCCAACGGTTTACTCCTATATATTCGATCTGAAAACCTTGCAGGTTACTCTTTTCCCCAATCATCGTTATTCGGAGGGCAAAACCTATTGGCTTCCCAGGGAGTTAAAAAAGGACGGGCACCGCATTCCCATCAATTTATATTAGTTTATGGGGCAGTCTCCTTACCTTGAAGCAAGTTGTTTCACAAATTGTATCCCAAATAATCCTTACTTCGCGATAAAAAATGGAATGGCGGTGAATGTATTTTCGATAGGGATGTCATTCATACAAATGGGGATACGGAGGGGGGATAGCTGTGGCGGTAAATAAGCAATATCAATCCGATGTGAAAGGGATTTTGGCAAAACGCCATCACAATGGTGGTGATTATTGGGCCACTCCCGACAAGCGGCTCATGAAAGGAAGTCCCTTTACAACTCTCGATTGCATATTGATGCTGTTAGAATTGGGAATAGACCGTTCCGAACCTATAATAAAAGAGACTGCCGAGCTGATCGTAAGCACCTGGCGGGAAGACGGACGATTTAAGCTTTCCCCGCAAGGCGCAATATACCCTTGCCATACCATTAACGCCGCCAGAACTCTTTGTCATTTGGGTTATGCTGTTGACAACCGGCTCAAGAGAACCTTGGAGCACCTGTTAGAAATTCAGCATACCGATGGTGGTTGGCGTTGCAGTAAGTTCAGCTTCGGAAGAGGCCCGGAAACGGAGTTTTCCAATCCGGGCCCAACCTTGGCGGCTTTAGACGCATTCCGATTTACACATTTTCTCAATACCCACGAAGCTCTTGACAAAGGGGTTGAGTTTCTGCTCGCGCATTGGGAAACCCGCATGCCTCTCGGCCCTTGTCACTATGGAATCGGCACCTTATTTATGCAAGTGGCGTATCCTTTCGTAAATTACAACCTTTTCTTTTATGTCTATGTTTTGTCTTTTTATGATAAGGCAAAGAAAGACCGGAGATTTTTGGAGGCGCTCGCGGTGTTGGAATCCAAGGTAATTCATAGTCAGATTATTGTGGAACGCCCTAATCAGAAGTTAGCCGGATTTATTTTCTGTAAAAAAGGGGAACCCAGCGAACTTGCGACTGAACGTTACCATGAGATAGTGAAAAACCTTGAGAGAAATCATGTAAATCCTATTTGAGAAAAAACTATGAACCGGGGGTAAAGAAGACCGGAGGAACATGATTTACGAGATAAAAGAACGGCAGCGAGCCTAAGCGGCAGAACGCACTTTTAATACCTCAGAGCGAGCTTTTAATAGCTCGGAGGTACCTTTTTTTTAGATCAGAAGGAGCTTTTAGATGCCATCCATTGTAGAATGTTTGCCGATGATTTCGGTATTCCGGAAGACCCTGCCACAGGTAGCGCCAATGGTTGTTTAGCAGCTTATTTGACCCATTACCAATATTTTGGCTCCCGTGAAATCGACATCAGCGTTGAGCAAGGTTATGAAATCGGCCGACAATCCATTTTGTATATCAAGTCAAATCTGGAAAAGAACCGCTATAACATTGAGGTTGGCGGCAAAGTGAAAATGATAGCCCAAGGTGAGCTTATATAGAAAATAGAAAACAAACATTCCTTTTGGATGAAAAAAGGTGTCGAAAAAGCATTTCGAACGGAAACAAAAAAGGACGCAGATGGGAAAAGAGATTACAAATTATAAAATCACCCCCCGGGAGGCGCGTTGCTTTTTAATCCATTACCAGGGGTTGAGCAGCGCAGACACGTTTGTTGGAGAGCGGGGAATACTGGAATATATTCACAGAGTCGGATGTATTCAGTATGATCCCTTACATGTTGTGGGACGGAATCCCGATTTGGTTCTGCAGTCGCGAATCCGAGGCTACCGCCCCGCTGTCCTGGAAAAGATGTTATACACGGACCGCTCATTGCTGGACGGCTGGGATAAGATGATGGCCATTTATTTGCGGGAAGACTGGCCTTTTTTTCAACGTCTGAGAAAAGAGAAGGAAAAAGAAGTGATCCGAAGTTTAAATTATCGCCACTCTCTTGAAGCTCTCGATTTTGCCGACGAAGTCCGTAAGAATTTGACAGTGAGAGGTCCGCTGCAATCGACTCAAATTGACCTTGGACGGGCCGGGAAAGGGCGCTGGGGACACCGGAACCTTTCCGGCGCCACCATGGATTATCTGTTCAATACCGGCGAATTAGGAATTTTCAAGAAGAAAAATACCCAGAAAATATACGACCGGATCGAAAATCTTCTTCCCTGTGAGCTTTTGGATGCCCCTGATCCCTTTGCCAACGATCACGATTTCGTAAAATGGTATATCAAAAGAAGGATTGGCGGGATCGGATTCCTTTGGGGACGGAATGGCGAGGGATGGCTGGGGCAGTTTCTTGGGGATAAGGGTTTACGACTTGCGATCCTTTCAGAGCTGGTGGAAGAAAAAAGCCTGGTAAGCTTATCCATCGAGGGAATGGATGAAATATTTTATATGAGGAAAGAAGATCTGGGAATTTTGGAGGGAATGAATCAACCGGAAAAAAGAATGCATTTTTTGGCCCCTCTCGATAATCTTTTATGGGACCGGGAGCTGGTTGAAAAACTTTTCAACTTTAAATACACTTGGGAAGTTTATTTGCCCCCCGGCAAACGGAAATATGGTTATTACGTGCTCCCGGTGCTTTACGGCGACCGGTTGATAGCCAGATTTGAACCGGAAAAGCACCAAGGCAAAAACCCTCTCCAGATCAAAAACTGGTGGTGGGAACGGGGGATTACGGAAACCAAAGAAATCAAGTCCGCTTTGAAAGAGTGCATAGAAACATTCTCAAAATATTTACAAGGGAAATGATAAAAAACCTCAATCAGGCAAGTTCATATGCGATTATTATCATTACCCATACGTATTTAGTGTATTTGAGAACCTATTGATTGAAAATGTTAAACCAAGGGTAAAGGAACTTCTATTAATAAAGGAAGGGGCTCAGAATGAATATTTTGATTCGGGATTGCGAGATCGGAGATTGTATTGAGATTAAATTACTCAACCAAAATGAAATGGGATATGAGTATCCGCTTGAAGCCGTTGAGGTTAAATTGGAGAAATTGTTAAGGGATTGTACCCATAAAATAGTGGTAGCTCTGGTTGATGGAAAAATAGTGGGTTATATTCATGCCTGCGACTATGATTTGCTCTATGCGCCTCCCTTGAAAAACATTATGGGAATCGCAGTATCCTCTGATTTTAAAAAAAAAGGTATTGGAAAGAAACTCTTGAATCATGCTGAACAATGGGCGCTTGATACCGGCGCTAATGGTGTCCGTTTGGTATCGGGGGCTAGCCGAACCGGCGCCCATGCATTTTATATGGCCTGCGGATACTCGTGCACTAAAGAGCAGAAAAACTTCATTAAATATTTTGAGGAAAAGGAGTCGAAATCATGAAAACCCACTTGTTTTATTTTTCAGCAACCGGGAATTCTCTTGCCGTAGCCAAGGATATTGCCGCCAAACTACCGGATGCCCAAATCTTTTCCATTCCCAAAGTCATCAACCAATCCATTGATTGTAACACCGATAATTTGGGAATTATTTTCCCCGTGTATTGCTTGGGAATGCCTAGAATTGTGGTGGATTTTATCAACAGGATGGAACCGGACAGGGCGAACTATATCTTTGCCATCTGTACTTATGGGGGATTGGCAGGGGGCACTTTGTTGCAAACCCAAAAATTATTGAACGCCAGAGGTTTGACTCTAAATGCCGGATATATGATTAAAGTGCCGGGCAACTACTTGGTAAAGTACGGGGCCTATTCAAACGTAAAACAAAAAAAACTTTTTTCAAAAGAAAAACAAAAGGTCGCAACGATCGCCGGGATGATTGAAAATCAACAAAACAGCGCCATTGAAAGGAATAATTTTTTCTTCAACGGAATCGGCAATATGGCTTATCGGTCAATGTTTCCGAAATTTCCAAAACTGGACCGGAATTTTAATGTCAACGAAAAATGTAATCATTGTCATACTTGCGAAAAGGTGTGCCCCGTTCAAAACATCAAAATGGTCAATGAAAAGCCCGAATGGCTGGGAAATTGCGAGCACTGTCTGGCCTGTATTCAATGGTGCCCCGTAGAAGCCATAGAGTATGGGACTCAAACCATTAACAGAAAACGCTATCGTCATCCTGAAATATCCGCCAAAGATCTTTACCGTGAGTCCTAAATCCCGGAATGGAACTATCACAAATACTCGTCAAAAGGAAGCACTTATGAAGAAAATTGTCCCTTACTTATGGTACGAAAACCAGACTGAAGAAGCTGTAAATTTTTATACCGCTATTTTTCCTAGTTCAAAGATTATTCATGTTTTCCGTTATGGTAAGTCCGGAGCTGAAATAGCCGGCCGGGCGGAAGGTTCGGTCATGTCGGTAACCTTTGAACTGGATGGGGAAGAGTTTGTGGCTTTTAACGGCGGCTCGCAGTTTTCATTCACACCTGCGGTGTCGTTTTTTGTAAACTGTCAAACCGAAGAGGAAAGGGAGAATCTTTGGGCCAAATTTCAGGTGGGTGGAACTATCTTAATGCCCCTGGGAAAGTATCCCTTCCGTGAAAAATTTGGTTGGCTGACCGATCGATTCGGTGTTTCCTGGCAATTTTCTCTTTCTCTCCGTTCTCCTAAAATCACCCCTTTTTTGATATTTACCGGTGAACAAAACGGAAAAGCCGAAGAAGCAATGAATTTATATATTTCTTTATTTGAGGAATCGAAAATTCATCAAATTGAATATTATCATCAATCGAAAAGGGAACTGAAGCATCCGGACGCCGGAAAGAGCGTGAAAGAAGCTCTTTTCACCTTGAATGGTCAAGAATTCCGTTGCGTCGACGGTTATATGGCGCATCCGTTTCCTTTCACTCCGGCCATTTCTTTTTTTGTGAATTGCGAATCCCAGGAAGAGGTTGACAACCTATGGGAAAAACTTTCCGAAAACGGAGAGAGTCAACCATGCGGATGGTTAAAAGATAAATTCGGTTTGTCCTGGCAAATAATACCCACCGCATTGGGCGAGTTATTGCAAAATAGTAATGAAGAGCAGTCTGAAAGAATCATGGAAAAACTGTTTGCAATGAATAAAATTGAAATTGCCAAATTAAAAAAGGCTTTTGCCCAAAACTAAAATTAATCTTACAAAATATGGGGATGTTGCCAATTCGTTATAGGAAATGATTTTTTTGTTCCATTATTACAAATTTACAGGCCATTTGGTTCTCTTTTACTGTCTTGACAGATTATTATCAAAGGAAAGTGCAATCAAAATCAAGAAAACGCACCTATGAATTTAAGAAAAGAGGTGCGCTTTTTGATGAAAAAATTAATCATCGCCTTCGTTACATTTTTTGCGTTAATTTCTCTCACCGTTGGAACCGCTTTTGGAAATGCCCTTTCTTTAGGGGCTGAAAATGGTATTATTTTAGCGCCTGCAGGGTTAGGGCTTGAGATGAGCGGAGCCTTTCAATCCGGAGAAAATCCCACGCCGCTTTATAATATGGAAATCGGTTACGGGATAACCCCGGCAGTTACCATCAGCGGTCAATTTTCAGGGGATTTTAAAGAGGGGTTTCATGGCCAAAAGTTGGTGAAAGCATTGATATCCCCAAGCCGTCACGGCAGCGGATACACGATTTACGGCGGTTTTGATCTTGATCAGTCGAAAATTTCAAGCTATGGCCTATCATTATGGAAAGATACCCGGTTTTTTTATGCATACGGCAATTTGGAATCCAGGAACGCCACATCAACCGAAAAAAATCATAATTTAGCCTTAACGCCGGGTGTTAATGTTAAATTAGGTTCAAGATTCAGTGTAGGCGGAGAAATGGAATATAACCCTTCCAATTGGAGGGGTCAGGAATTGAGGGTCGGCGCTCAATACAAAGTAAGTCCTAAAATGGCTGCTAAGTTTGCTTATGAAAACGACTTGACGCATGATCACGACAACACTTTCCGCGCCGGAATCACCATCGGATTATAAAATAAAATGCTGAAAAGGGCTGTCTTCATGGATTTCAAAAACAGCCCTTTTACGGTATTTCGTAGTTAATTTTGCAACTGAAGATCTACCATGATCAATGAATTCGTTAATCAAATAATACGCTGACGGAGACATCCTGATGAATCCGGCGGATTGCGTCTCCAAGAAGCGGAGCTACTGATAATATCGTAACGTTTGGTAAAGTTCGTTCCGGTGTTAAAGGAACCGTATTACAAACCACGATTTCCTTAATAGCAGGGTGGCTTAAACGCTCCATGGCGGGCGGAGAAAAAATACTATGGGTTGTCAATAAATGAATTTCCGGTTTAGCGCCGTGTTCCAAAAGGGTATTGACTACTTGGATGATACTGCCGGCTGTATCCACCATATCATCAATAATAATGGGAGCTTTTCCTTCAACCTCGCCAATAAAGAAAGTGATTTCAGCAACATTGGGGGCAGGCCTACGTTTGTACATTACTCCCAGGGGTAAATTCAAACGGGTTGCCAGTTTCTCAGCTTTTTTAACACTTCCGGCATCCGGAGCGATGATGACCCCATCCGTTATTCTTTTTTGCTTAATGTATTGAGCAAGCATCGGGAGGGCCGTCAAATGGTCAACTGGAATATTAAAAAAGCCTTGAATTGCCGGTGAATGAAGATCCATGGTAATCACGCGATCCGAACCAACTGTCGAAATGATATCCGCAAGCATTCGGGCGGTAATCGGCTCACGGGGAGCGGATTTTTTTTCTTGACGGGCATAGCAATAATAGGGGATTACCGTTGTAATTCGTCCGGCGGAAGCTCTCTTTAAAGCATCAATCATAATCAGAAGTTCCATGATCGTATCATTAATATTATTGACACTATTGGCAAAGGATTGGACGATAAAAACATCGGCGCCGCGAATGCTTTCCTCATAACGCACATATATTTCGCCGTTTGCAAAACGGGAAATTTTAACTCCGCCTAATTTAATTCCTAAATAATCGGCAATTTCTTGCCCAAGCGGAGGATTTGAGGTTCCAGTAAATAATTTAAGTTGATTATATTGAGGCATAACAATTCACCACCAAGATTATTTGCATTTACCTGCATTACCAAAAAACGGAAGAATTTAAAGAAATCTACCGGGTGACAAAGCATCAACCTTAAAAAAGCAAAACAAAAAAGACCCTAAGGTCTTTTAGTTATACTTAAACTGCCCTTTGAACTTTGTTTGAACGTAAGCAACGTGAACAGATGCGAATTTTTCTTTTCGTTCCATCAATTACAGCATAAATTGAACGAATATTAGCCTTCCAGCGGTGATGGGTTTTAATATTCGAATGGCTAACCAAATTTCCGGTCTGGTAATCTTTGCCGCATACCATACAACGATTAGACAAAAAAAACACCTCCAAAAAATATAGCAATATCATGAGCAAAACTATTTTACCACAAACGATGCCGACTGACAAGGGAAATTTATTGGATTAAGTTGATTTTAAGGCATTTTCTAAGCGGGTCTCCTGGATGCCCTTATCCTCAAAGGGACTATTTTTAAAGTAGTCATCTACCCCAGCTTTGCCGGGACAACGATGTCGCGCATCAATACGCGCGAAAATACCGCCGGGGTGGCTGTTGGATGGCGACTGGCGAACCGATCCGAAATATCCGGGTTGAAAGTATTTTCTGGATAGAAAAATTTTCTATCCGTTAAAACTTGATTTTAATTCGAAAAATGTTTAAACTATAGGCGTTACCATATGTCAATCATTCCTATATTACCTATAATATTCATGAAAGAGTTGCTTTTCGATTGACAGATTATTCAAATGATGTTTTACTATTTTTAAATGATCCCTTCAAAAAAATTGATTGATAAATTTCATCAGTTATTTGTTTATTCGTTCTTATAGTTATGAAGGAATTAGGGATTGCTCTCATCTCCCTCAATTTTTGATGCTTAAATTCAGTTGCTAAGTTAGTATTGGTGAGCTTTTCATAGTTGTTTTATGAATGGAAATACTACGAAATTAGTAGAAGTCATTGGATTGGGGAGGGTCGCCGAATGATTACCAAAGATACCCGTATTATTGATGTTTTACAGCAAAACCCAAAAACTGCGGAAATTTTTGAGGAATTAGGTATGGGCTGCATCGGGTGCATGGGAATCACTATGGAAACGATTGAAAACGGAGCTAAAATGCACCAAATTTCTTTGGAAGTGTTACTGAAAGCATTAAATGAAGTTCTTGAAGATAAAGCTTAATTTAATTCGCTAGCTAATAATTAAGCTTATTAAATGGAGTCCTAATAATTTGGCAGGATATTTTTATTTTAAAGCGAATTTATAGTTTTTGGTTAAAACAAATAGGGAGGAAAAAACGTGCCAGAAATGTCCAATTCCGGTATCAACCAATCACTTGGGGTCATCAATATTTCACCCAATGCAATAGCCATGGTAGCGGGAATAGCGGCAATGCAATGTTTCGGGGTTGTCGGGATGGCTTCTCATAACATTCAAGATGGGATTTCGGAATTACTGACCGGCAAAGATAACCTAACCAAGGGAATCGAGATTGTCATTGATGAAGATTCAATCGTTGTCGATTTGTATATTATTGTTGAATACGGAGTCCGAATCAAAGAAGTTGCCCGGAATGTCATTCAAAATGTCAAATATGCAATTGAAAATCAGTTAGGGCTTCAAGTATCTGAGATCAATGTAATCGTACAAGGTGTACGCACCAATAAAAATTAAATTGAATCGCTTTTTTTGTAATTGATAGGAATGATTATCAATTATTTTTACTTATTTTTATTTTTTTCGGTTGAGAACCAGACTAAGGAGGCATGATTTTGCAGCTTGATATTATAAACGGCAGTATGTTAAAACAATTATTAGCTTCCGGCACCGCTTGCCTCAATGCCCATAAGGCCGAAGTTGATACTTTAAATGTTTTTCCTGTTCCCGATGGTGATACGGGAACCAATATGTACCTTACATTTCAATCAGCATTACGAGAAGTAATGCAAAATCCGTCCGAAAATGTTAAGGACATTTTAGAATCTGCTGCATATGGTGCATTAATGGGTGCCAGGGGCAACAGCGGAGTGATTGTTTCTCAATTTTTCCGCGGCTTTACCAAAGCGATTCCAAAAGGAGCGAAACATATCTCCAAATTGGAAATTGAAAAAGGACTTAACGGTTCTTCCACTTCATGTTTTCAGGCTGTTCGTCAACCGGTCGAAGGAACCGTTTTAACAGTCATTAAAGAAATCGCAAAATACGCTACGGAGAATATAACAAAAAAATCTTCTCTTGATGGATATCTTGAAAATATCTATCAACATGCTTGTCAAGTGCTGGCTCAAACTCCGGAAATGTTGCCTGTCTTAAAAAAAGCCGGTGTTGTAGATGCTGGTGCTCAGGGTTTGGTTTATTTTTTTGAAGGGATGATCAAATACCTTCATGGCGAAGATGTGCCTACGGAAAGTGTTGCTCCCGCTAAAATCGTAAGTATTGCTCCGTATACCGACAATGATGGAGAAATTCTCGGTGAGACGATTAATTTTCAGTATTGCACGGAATTTATCCTAAAAGGTAAACAACTTGACTTGGAATATATTCAGAATAGCTTGAGTCCTCATGGTGATTGTATGTTGGTGGTGGGAGATGAAAATAATGTTAAAATTCATCTACATACCAACAACCCAGGTATTATTTTGGACTTTGCAGTCCGGCTCGGGGATCTCTCGGAAATACAAATTCATAACATGGTGGAGCAAAGTCAACAAAGGCTTGCTAAAATGATGGTTGATGGTAATTCTAACCGAAAAATCGGTGTTGTGGCAGTAACTGCCGGAGACGGTCTGGAAAGGATTTTTCGAAGCCTGGGTGTTCAAGTGGTTGTCAATGGTGGTCAAACAATGAACCCCAGCATTGAGGATTTAACAAAAGCAGTTTCAGCTTTACCTTCTTCAAAAATTATTATATTACCAAACAATAGTAACATTGTTATGACGGCAAACCATGTTCAAGAATTGACTTCCAAAGAAGTTAAAGTTATTCCAACTCAAAGTACTCCCGAAGGTTTATCGGCGATGATGAATTTTTCTGATGAACATTCGTTGGAAGAAAATGTAACCCAAATGACTGAAAAAAGCAGTAACATTATTACTTGTGAAATCACTTATGCTGTTCGCAGTTTTCAATTTAGCGATCAGGAAATTAAACAAGGTGATAATATTGGCCTTGTTAACGGGGAAATTGTTGCATCAGGTAAATCTCCGGAAGAAGTGGTTGAAAAAGTGTTAAACGGCGTTCCCGAAGCAAATAGTGGATTGATCTCAATATATTATGGCAATGAAGTGACCGCAACGAAAGCCCAGGAACTTCTTAATCAATTAGAAGATAAATTTTCCGAAGCGGAGTTTGAATTATATTATGGTGGACAACCGCTTTATTATTATTTGTTGTCGATCGAATAAGGAGCTTCTTAGATGGCTGTTAAAATCATGACAGATAGTTCGGCCGATTTACCCGAAAAATTAGCCCGGGCATATGACATTACGGTTGTTCCCTTACATGTTCATTTTGATGGCGAAAGTTTTAAAGAGGGTGTTGATATATGGAGTGACGAATTTTATAGTCTATTAAGAAATGATGCTGTCTTACCGGATACTTCAGAGCCTTCAGCGAGCGAATTCCTTTCTATTTATCAAGCTGCATCTCCTGAAGATACTATCATTGGGGTTTTTATTTCACAAGGAATGAGTGCCACGATCCATTCCGCCCAATCAGGGGTTCAGTTGCTTAAAAACGGTCCTAAGGTTGAAGTTATCGATTCCGGATATGTCTCAATGGCGTTGGGATTAATTGTTATAAAAGCCGCCCGAATGGCAAAAAATAATGCTACCGGTATGGAAATTGTTAAGGCGATTCATGAATGGCAAAAAAAAGTAGCGGTTTATTTCACACCCGGCAGCCTTGAGCACCTTCACCGCATGGGAAGGATTGGAGAAGCATCATCTATGGTAGGAAGTCTGTTGAATATGAAACCAATATTATCCATTGAAAACGGTATCATTGTTCCCGCTGATAAAATTCATGGCAATTTTCATAAAGTCGCTGCCGCTATGGTCGAAAAATTAGTTGCTCAATTTGGTAAGACACCCCTAATGATTTGCGTTTTACATACCGAAATGCCGGATGTTGCTCAGCTATTACAGCGAACTGCTGAAAAAAATTTAAATATTGCCGAATTTTATTCCAGTATTGTCGGTCCCGTTGTGGGTTCCCATACCGGTCCGAATACTATTGGTATCGTGGCCATTCCTTTATAAATGAGAGTTATTGCCGGAAAGTATAAGGGTCGTCCCCTAAAAGGACCTAAACATGAAGGTTTACGTCCCACGGCCGATCGAATTAAAGAAGCCTTATTTAATATTATCAGCCCCGAAATCGGGGAGGCTGATTTTTTAGATTTATTTGCAGGGACTGGCGCTATCGGAATTGAAGCGTTAAGCCGTAATGCGAAAATGGTAGTTTTTGCCGACGCAAATCCGACAAGTATTCAATTGTTACGGAATAATATTCGCTTTTTGGATCCAAAAGATCATTTTCGGATCATCCAATCGCCTGTTGAACGTACTTTGGCCATTTTAGCCAAGCAATCTTTTTCATTTGATTTAATTTTTCTAGATCCGCCATTTCAAGCGGGTCTTCTACCCAAAACCATTGAATTAATTATAAATTATCAGTTGCTTAAGGAACGTGGTATTTTAATTATCGAACATCCGCGTCAACTTGCTTTTGAAATTCCTTCAACGCTTAAAATACACCTTACCCGGGATTATGGAGGTATCAGTCTTACGTTTTTAAAACAGTTGACCAAAGATTCTTTTAACGAAAGTGCTATTGAATAATAGGACAGGTAAATGGAATGTATAATCAAACCATCTCAAAGGAAACCAAAGCAGTGTGCCCCGGAAGTTTCGATCCGGTTACCAATGGGCATATTGATATTATTGAACGGACTGCCCAATTATTTCCTGCTGTCGTAGTCGGGGTTATCCAAAATCCAAGTAAAAAACCGCTATTTTCCCTCGAAGAACGCGTTCATTTATTGAAATTGGTTTTAAACCATCTTCCCAACGTTGAAGTTTATTATTTTAGCGGTTTATTGGTGGACTTCGTAAGTCAGGTAAGAGGAAACCTTATTGTAAAGGGATTACGGGCGATTTCAGATTTTGAGATTGAGTTTCAGATGGCCCTCATTAACAAACGTATGGCGCCTGGGATTGAAACAATGTTCATGACCACCAAAAATGAATACTCCTTTTTAAGCTCGAGTATGGCTAAGGAATTAGCCCAACTTGGCGGGGATCTGAGCGGATTGGTTCCGCCTGAAGCTGAAAAAGCATTACTTGAAAAATATAAAAAATTGTAGGTGTTTCAAAATGCCGAAAATGAATATCCTTCTACTTCTCGATCATTTAGAGAAATTAGCCGCCAATAATTTTAAGATGGCGGGAAAAGTTTGGATCGATCGGGAAGAACTCTTAGAACTCATTAAAAAAATTCGGATTGCTTTACCGGATGAGATTAAAGAGGCTGAATGGGTTAGCCGGGAAAAAGAACGTTATATAGCTCAAGCTCAGGAAGAAGCTAAACGCATTCTAAAAGAAGCAGAAAATTATGCGGAACGTTTGGTCCGCGAGGATGAAATCACCGCCCGTGCCGAAGAAGACGCGCACCGGATCATCAATGAAGCGAAACAAATAGCAAGGGAAATCGAAACCGAGGCCTTGCAATACGCCAACCAATTATTGGAGAACCTTGAAGAAAGCCTCGAACGGACTCTCACAGTTGTCCATAAGGGACGTGAAGAGCTACTTAATAAATATAAATTATAAATTTCAGAAACCAGCCCATCGGAACGGGCTGTCAGTGTTGTTCTGAATTTTTCTTTCATCAACCCATAACCTAAGGAGATCCTATGAATACCGAAAAAATTTCAATTGCGATTGATGGACCGGCTGGCTCTGGAAAAAGTACTATTGCCAAGAAAGTTGCCATCAAATTTGGCTATATTTATATTGACACCGGAGCAATGTATAGAGCCATTACTTTGAAAGCATTACGGAATCAAATACCACTTACTGATAATCGTCAATTAACGTCTTTGGCCAAAAATACATCGATTGGGCTCGAATATGAAAGGATCGGAGTCGACTCTATTTTACATATTATTATGGATGGTGAAGATGTCACTGAAAAAATTCGTAGCCTAGAAGTGACAAACAATGTTTCAGTAGTCGCAGCCGTCGCTGGAGTAAGACAAGGCATGGTAAATTTACAGCGCAACATGGCTAAACTAGGCGGGGTTGTGATGGATGGCCGTGATATTGGAACTGTAGTTTTACCAAAAGCTGAACTAAAGATTTACTTAACTGCCTCGGTTACCGAAAGAAGTCATCGGCGTTGGCTGGAATTGCAAGAAAAAGGTATTCATGTGGATCAAGAAGAACTCGAAGAACAAATCCGGCAACGTGATTTATACGACAGTCATCGTGAAATCAGTCCATTATGCCAGGATAAACAGGCAATTTTATTAGATACAACCAATTTGACCATTGAACAAGTGGTGGAAAAAGTCAAGGAGTTGGCTGTTATAAACGGCGCAAAAACGCAATAAACTTAAAAAGAAAATTTCGAGGTTATTGAAAATACCGTTATGGAAATAATTTTGGCCAAAACCGCCGGTTTTTGTTTCGGGGTAAGAAGAGCTTTGGATTTAGTCAATGAAGCATTAACATTGGATCAAAAACCAATTTCTAGTTTGGGCCCTATTATCCACAATCCCGGAGTTGTGGAAGATTTACGCAATCAAGGGCTTGCAGTTGTGGAAGATATTTCAGAGGTTCAATCGGGACGTGTTGTGATCCGTTCTCATGGTGCCGGACCTCAAATATATCAGCAGGCATATTTTAAAAACCTGGATATTATTGATGCTACTTGTCCTTTCGTTAAAAATGTGCATCAATTGGCAATCATGTTGCATGAACAGTGTTATCAAATCATTATTGTGGGTGAACGCGAACATGCTGAGGTAAAAGGAGTTTTAGACTCGGTAAACGGTGATGCCATCGTCTTGAATAAAATAGAGGATTTAGAAGGACAGGTTATATCCCCTAAAATTGGAATTATCAGTCAAACCACTCAAGATATCAACTATTTTAAAAAAGTCGTGACCGTCCTTTTGGAACGGGCTAAAGAAATACGGGTTTTTAATACAATTTGTCTGGCGACTTCAAAACGGCAGCAAGAAGCGGCAGATCTAAGTAAAAAGGTTGATTTGATGATTGTAGTTGGTGGAAAAAACTCTGCCAATACGACAAGATTATGGGAAATTTGCCGCGTTAACGGCAGTAAAAGTTTTCAGGTTGAAAGTCCCGATGAATTGTGCTCAGAGTGGTTCCAAAATGTAAAAAAAGTTGGAGTAACTGCCGGGGCTTCGACTCCGGATAAACAAATTCAAAAAGTTCTTAAGGAAATTAAGAAATATGGGAGGTAAATACAGTGGAATTGAAACAACAAGATTTGGTGAATGAAGCTCAAGAGGAAAAATTTGAGTTTGAATGGCCGGAGGATCGTTTTCAAGGGTTAGAAGAAGGGCAAATTATTGATGCCAAAGTCATCATTGTTCGCGATGATGCAGCTTTCGTAGACATAGGGGGAAAATCCGACTTAGTAGTACCGTTGGCGGAATTATCTTCGAAACCAATTGCTTCCGCTAGAGAAGCAGTCAAAACGGGAGATATCATAAGGGTTATGGTCACTCGAAGCGGTGGCGAAGATAAAATTTTGCTTTCAAAACGTTTGGTGGATGAAGAACAACATTGGTTAATATTGGAGGAAGCCTTTACAGCCGGAAAAACGATGAACGGTAAAATCATGGAACTGGTTAAAGGCGGTTTAACAGTTAACTTAGAAGGTATTCGGGCGTTTATGCCTGCTTCCCAAAGCGGACAAAGCGCTAATTTGGAATCATTAGCCGGTAAAGATGTCCCCGTCCGCATTTTAGAATACGATCGTTCCAAAAAGAGGGTAGTCGTTTCAAGGCGGGTGCTACTGGAAGAAGAAAGAAAAAAAGCCGAAATGGCGTTTTTTAGCACCATCCGCGAAGGTGAACGGAGAAATGGCTGTGTCACCCGGATTACTGATTTTGGCGCTTTTGTGGATTTAGGTTCGGGAATTGAAGGTCTTATTCATGTATCCGAAATGAGCTGGATGCGTGTTCGTTCACCAAAGGAATTATTAAAAGAAGGCGACCAAGTAGAAGTTGCAGTTATAAAAGTAGATGCTGCTTCCAAAAGAATTTCACTTTCTTTAAAACAACTGCAGACTCACCCATGGGACCAAGCAATAATGGGATTTCAGGAAGGCGCGGTTTACCCGGGAAAAGTCGTAAGAATGGAACCATTCGGCGCTTTTGTAAATCTGGCACAAGAAGTCGATGGTTTGGTTCATATCTCGCAAATTTCGGATAAACGAATCACGAAACCGGAAGAGGTTCTTACTATCGGTCAGTCCGTCCAGGCCAAAATCATCAAGATTGATCGAGCGGGCCGGAAAATTTCATTGAGTTTGAGTCAAGTGGCTCAAGATCAAAATAAGCAAGAGTTGGAGCAGTATTTAAATTCTCAGGGAGACGGAGCCATCACTCAAAATTTAGGACAATTCTTTAAGAAATAAATTGTAAGATAAAATATTACTTCTGAGACCAACTTCAAAAAGTTGGTCTTTTTGTATTTATTTATCCATTGATTTACCAGCATAAACAATTGTAAAGCAGGCCACTATATGGGGAAAGGAGGTCGACTTGGGTGATAGGCATCATTTTATTACTATTGGTGAGTGTATTAATTTTTTTTGGGTTAGCGCATCAAATATTGGACCGGCTCTATTTAAGCGATCGCGGGGGATTGGTTTTTATCGGAGCCATGATTGTGGGCAGTTTTATCGATATACCGCTTTCACGTACGCCCAATATAAGTTTGAATATAGGAGGGGCTGTTTTGCCGCTTGTTTTAGCCGTTTATGTTTTAGTGAAGGCAGGCAGTCCAAAAGAGTGGGT
Organism: Bacillota bacterium; assembly: GCA_023401925.1. Classification (GTDB taxonomy): domain Bacteria; phylum Bacillota; class UBA4882; order UBA8346; family UBA8346; genus UBA8346. The sequence continues at coordinate 456,756 of JAEXDA010000043.1, read as the reverse complement.
CCGTTCAATTATTGGAATTGTTATTACAACCGGCGTCTTATATGGAGTCAATAAACTATATTCCTTTGATACCAGCCGTGGTTTTATAGAACCTCAATATTTGTGGGCAATCATCGCTGGAATTATCGCTTACATAGCCGGAAGGTCGCGACGTTTGGCTTTCGTTATCGCAACAATGGGAATTCTGGCTATGGATATTGTCCATATTTTTGAAGTACGTGGTACAAACGTTCCAACCTTAATTGGGGGCGGTGGAGTTTTTGATACCTTGGTAGTTGCGGCCGTCCTAGCGGTATTACTGGCAGAAATCATCGGGGAAAGCCGCGAGGCGCTCCAAGGCGGCCCCGCGAAAGAAGATCGCCCGGAAGCACTCCGTGAAGCATTGGATCATCCCGAGGGAACTGAGAATCAGCATCAAGAAACGGAACGGACGGAAGGGTTAAGCGAAAAGGAGAGAGAGAAATGAAACGAATCATCTATTTCTTTTATTTATTCACATTCCTCCTGATACCGGTATTGTTGATCACCAATACCGCATTTGCCGAAATGGAATTGTCCGGAAAATATATGACTTTACGCGATGAACACGGAAAAGTAGTTACAAGTACAGCTCATCAAATTGTCGTTGGAGATGAGTATTTGGATAGTCAAAACAATCTTTACCGAGTCGTTAAAGTCCATGATAATTTGGCCACTGTGAAGCTGGTTCGAAAAGAAAAATTAACGGCATCCACAATTAGTGAATTAAAAGATTTATGGAGTTATCTACTGAGTGGCGAATTTTTAAGAGGAGAATCAAATGCTAAAGGACCGATTGCAATTTATCACACCCACTCTGACGAATCCTATATTCCGGGGGATGGGACTTCAAGCAAGTTTGGACGTGGAGGGATCTTTCAAGTCGGGGATAGTCTAACCAATGCTTTTGAAAAAAATGGTATCCCGGTAATTCATTCTAAGAACGCTCACGATCCCCATGATGCAATGGCATATGATCGCTCTAGACGGACTGCGGTGCAACTGTTGAAAAAACAACCGACAACGTTACTTGATGTACACCGGGATGCTGTGCCTGCCCAAATGTATAGCGATGTCATTAATAACCAGGGTGTTACCAAAGTACAGCTTGTTGTAGGGCGTCAAAACCCCAATTTTCAAGCCAATAATGACTTCGCTAAACGCATTAAAGAAAGCTGTGATCGGAAATATCCCGGCTTTATTAAAGGTATTTTCTATGGAAAAGGAAAATACAACCAAGATTTAGGGCCCCGTAGCATTTTGCTGGAGTTTGGAACTGATACAAATAGTAAAATTGCTGCTGAAAGAGGCGCTCAAATTTTCGCAGCCGCATCAAAAGATGTATTATATGGAAACCGGGGCGCCCGATTTATTAATCGTGGAAGCATTCGCAGTTTATTTTGGATTATCGCGGCTCTAATCGGCGGTATTGGGGTATTCTTTTTAATCAATCGCGGAGGCTTCAAAAATTTAAGTAAAGAATTTACGGGTGCAATGGGCGAAGATGAAGAAAGTGAAATTTCTAACTCTCAAAATGAAGGAAAGAATGACGATCAATCCAATCAGGAGAGATAAAATTCTTGAAAATCGTTTACCATTGTTACGGAGGCGCCCATGCTTCACCGACCGCGGCAGCAATTCATTTGGGAATTCTGAGGCATGATCGTTTACCGAGGTGGAAAGAGTTTAAAAGAATCCCTTATTTTGACCAAATTACCAACAAGGAACATGGCAAACTTATTTTGATTGGAAAAGACCCGTGGGAAAATGAAGTATTCATTCTTGCAAGAAGAAACGCAGCCGGACTGGTCATCCGAATTATTCTGGAATTTATTCAATTAACAGGAGGGGACCCATCAGAATATCGTTTTGTAGACTGCGTACAACTTTTTAATCCCTTGATGGTAACCGGGGGTTTTTCTTCCAGGGCCATGGGATGGGTCAATATCGGTAGACCGATTGTTACTTTAGGAACCATTTTATCCTTTCCGATTTTAGCAGCAAAAGTAAAAAAAATCATCGCAATTATAGGTAATGACGCGTGAAATTTTTTTATTATTGTAATCGACAACTTTTTCCTGCAATGATTGCCGCTTACATACATTTACAAAAGCTCCCCAAGGAAAGGATTCCAACTATTCGAGAAATCTCAAAAATGTCCGATGATCGACTAATATCCGGTGACTATGGAGTCCCTCATTTTATAGGAGAAAATATAAATTCACAAATCTATGTAATTAATTTTGATGCCAATATTTCTCTTGCTTTACAGACTATCGAGAGTATTTTATCTCAAAGAGGCGTTAACTTTTCACAATGGATCTTTTTGGGTGTTTTTGAAGTAAAAGGTATTTGTAATTTCATTATCCGAATGGGAGAACGTCTTTCTCAGAAAAGGTCAACACGCCCTTTGGGAAAGTATCTGGCAGCCATTGGTATCCGAACAAATTATCATAAGATATTGAGAATGGTTAATTCATCAAAGGAGCTGAAATAGCTGTGGATAAAAGAAAAATTATAGTGATTACGGATGGGGATCGAGTTGCCCAAAAAGTTGTTGAGAAAGTAGCCCGCAATGTAGGCGGACGATCGATCTCTTTTTCGGGAGGGAATCCAACCAATGCCCAAGGAAAAGAAATATCAGCAGCGATTAAAAAAGCTGCTCATGACCCCGTCTTAGTCATGGTAGATGACTGTGGCTGTCAGGGTGAGGGAAAAGGAGAAACTATTCTTCGTACACTGGCTGCCGATTCCGACCTAGAGATTTTAGGCGTGGTTGCAGTCGCCTCCAATACTGCCGGAGTTGATGGTGTGCCGATTACTGCTTCAATCACTCGGGAAGGTAATGTCGTCAATGTACCAGTTGATAAGGACGGATACCCGGAAGCGGCCGGGCATACCAAAGTTGAAGGCGATACAGTTGATGTTTTAAGTCAACTTAATATTCCAGTTATTATTGGTGTCGGCGATTTAGGAAAAATGGATGATGCCGATTTGGTCGAAGATGGCGCAAAAATCACTACACTGGCGGTTCAAGAGGTTTTAAAAAGAAGTAGTTTCCAAAATGTCACAAATTCTTAAGAACAAATAAGCCGGTATAAAAAAAAACAAAAAGAAGGAAAAGTTAAAAACGATTAGAAATATTGATTATGATGGGAAAACAGTTGAAAATAGGAATACCTAGAGCGTTATTATATTTTTGGTATGGCAACATCTGGGAACAATTTTGGATGGATGCGGGTTGTGAGGTGAAAAAATCTCCGGCAACCGATCCAAAGATCATGAAAGCCGGGATTGATGCGGCAATTGAAGAATTATGTCTGCCAATAAAAATTTTTTTAGGTCATGTAATCACTCTAATCGATCAGGTCGATTGGATCATGATTCCCCACCTTCTTCAAGTGCAAAAAGATGCCTTCATTTGCCCTAAATTTATGGGGTTGCCGGACATCATAAATCATGCTGTTCCGGAGTCCCGTGGGAAATTATTGATTGTTCGGATGGGAATCCGCAACTTAGATATCATGAGCAGCCTTTGCCAATCGGCACAGCGTATAGGGATTTCACCTGGTAAACAACAAAATCTTCGGAAAGACTGTTATGACAAAATTTATCAACCGGCTTTAGAGATTATCCAAAAATTACAATTTCAAGCCACAGATTCCTCAGAGTTAAACATTGGATTGCTTGGACATCCTTATTGTCTATATGATGGATGTTTAAATTTGGATTTATTAAAAATTCTTGCGCAGCAAAAAGTATTTGTATATACTCCTGAGATGATGCCAAAAAAGCTTCAGGGAATCGGCTCAGGTAAACTTTCAAAAAAACTTTTTTGGACTATCGGGAAAGTGCAATTTGACGCTTTAGATTGGCTTATGAATGAAAATAGTACCGCGATGGATGGTTTTATTCATATTACTCCCTTTGCCTGTGGTCCGGAAGCCATAGTCAGCGATCTGATCGGGCGCCGGATTCAAAAAATAAACAAACCTTTTTTAATCTTAAACTATGAAGAACAGAGCGGAGAAGCTGGTATGCTAACTCGAATAGAGGCTTTTGTTGACTTGATAAAACACCAGCATATTGCATGTTAAAAGTTACCTTTCCCCATATTGGAAATTCTTATATCCCGTTCCGAACTTTATTGTCAGAGTTAGGTATGGAACCTATTATTCCTCCGCCGATAACGCCGCGTACCATCGAACTTGGGACCCAATTGGCGCCTGAATTTGCTTGTTTTCCTTTAAAAATTAATCTTGGAAATTATGTTGAAGCCATCGAAACGGGAGCTGAATTAATATTAATGGCCGGAGGCATAGGGCCATGCCGTTTCGGCTATTATGGTGAACAACAACGGGAAATTCTGCAGGATGCCGGTTATTCTATTGATTTTTTAGTTTTGGAAGCACCGAAAACTCACCCGATGGAGTTATGGAATAAGATTAAACGCTATATTCCTAAGCATCGTTTAGCCGATTTAAGCAAAGCGATTCATTTGGCTTGGTTAAAAGCTGTCGCCCTTGATCGTTTTGATCGAATTGCCAACCAAGTTCGGGCTAAGGAAATGGGTTCAGGAAGTGTAACTGAACTCCAGAAAAAATTTTACCATCATCTGGATCAAACTGATTTAGGAAAGGACATTAAGGTTACTTCTGAAAACTATTTCAAAGAGTTACAGTCTCTTCCTGTAAAGGATAATGATGTTCCTTTAAAAATTGTCTTATTGGGGGAAATATATATGGTGCTTGAACCGAACGCCAATTTTGAAATGGAACGTATCCTAGGAGAAATGGGCGTTCTGGTTGAACGATCGATTTATTTTACTGAATGGATCCGGGATCATTTAATTTTTAGTATTATTCATCCCAATTGGAACCAAAATTTAAAATTAACGGCTCGTCCATATTTATGCAATTTTGTAGGAGGACATGGCCTGGAAACCGTTGCCCTAACGGTTAATGCAGGAATAAACCGTTATGACGGGGTTATCGAATTAGCTCCTTTTACCTGCATGCCGGAAATTATTGCAATGCAGGTCCTACCTACTATCTCTCGGGAACTTAATATTCCAGTTCTCAATATCATTATTGATGAGCATTCGGGGGAAGCCGGTATACTTACCAGACTTGAGGCTTTTATCGATATGTTACAATATCAACGTAAAAAAAAGCGCGCTCACGGATAACGGAGGCAAATCTTGAAGCTATATCTTGGAATTGATGTTGGTTCTGTCAGTACTAATTTAGTTCTGATTGATAGTCATGGAAATTTAGTCAAAAAATTATATTTACGTTCTCAGGGCAACCCCGTTGCGTCCGTGCAGCAAGGGCTGATAGAACTGGCCAAAGATAGTAAAGAGATTGAGATAGCAGCCTTAGGAACAACAGGTTCCGGACGGCAGTTAATCGGTAAATTGTTGGGCGCCGATTTAATCAAAAATGAAATAACCTGTCATGCCGTTGCCTGCCTTGATTTAATTCCTGCAGTGCAAACCATTGTTGAAATTGGCGGACAAGATTCTAAATTAATCTTAATCCGTGACGGCATTATAAAGGACTTTGCGATGAACACTGTTTGTGCGGCTGGGACAGGTTCATTTCTGGATCAACAAGCAGCTCGTTTGAATATTCATATTAATGAATTGGGGAAAAAGGCGGCTTTGGGTAAGCATCCAGTTCGAATAGCTGGTAGATGTGCTGTATTCGCAGAGTCCGACATGATTCACAAACAGCAAACCGGGCATCCGCTAGAAGATATTTTAGCCGGTTTATGTAGAGCTTTAGTCCGTAATTTTTTAGGTAATCTTGGAAAGGGTAAGGAATTAAAACCTCCCATTATATTTCAGGGGGGCGTAGCTGCCAATTTTGGTATTCGGAAAGCATTTGAAGAAATATTGGGTTATCCTTTAATCATCCCGGAACACTATGATGTGATGGGAGCATTGGGTGCTGCCATCCTTGCCAAGGAAGAAACCGTTGTACAAAAAGGATCAACTCATTTTAAAGGATTGCAAATCGTCCATAACCCAATCACAACAGAAAGCTTCGATTGTAGTGGGTGTTCCAACCAATGTGAAGTAGTTGAATTAAAACAGGACAATATATGCCTTGCTTGTCTTGGCGATAAATGCGGTAAATGGAGTAACCGGATCTCTGATAAGATTATTGAACCTTCAATACAGGCGGGTTGAGACATACTTTGATTTCTGAATTAGCAATTCCCAATCTTTTGGCAAACGATTTGAAAATTCTTTTTATCGGTATCAATCCCGGTTTACGGAGTGCTGCCACTCAACATCATTTCGCAGGGCATTCCAACCGTTTTTGGAAATTATTAGATGATTCCAGGATTACTCCGAAACGTCTTCGGTCGGAAGAAGACAATCTCCTTCTTAATTATGGTTACGGAATTACCAATATCGTTCCCCGGACTACAGCCACTGCGGCGGAGTTAACCCGGGAAGAATTCCTGGCCGGCTCAAAACGATTAATGGAATTACTGCAAGAATACCAACCCCGGGTCGCAGCTTATTTAGGAAAAGATACTTACCGTTACATGATTCAGGGAAATACTTTTAATTGGGGTTTACAACAACAAAATGCCGTCTCCTCGATCGTTGATTTCGTCTTGCCTAACCCCAGCGGATTAAATCGTATGCCCTATCAAGTTCAGCTACAGTGGTATTGTCAACTAAAGGAAAAGTTGGATTCATTGTAAACGTATTTGATTTCAATGAATACTTTTTCCTTTTTTCGGGACAATATGGAAGCAACCTATTGAAATGAGGGATGAGAGAGTGGAAGTAAAGGTAGATCAAGATTTATGCATTAGTTGCGGGCTTTGTGTTTCCAGTTGCCCGGAAATTTTTACCTGGAACGACGATGAAAAAGCCGAAGCCTCTAATGAACCAGTTGAACAAGATTTGGAGCAATGTGTCGAAGAAGCAGCTGACGGTTGTCCCACTGATGCGATTGAAACCGGTTAATAGTAACTTTTCCGGTTCAACTCTTTGCCACGATTGGTTTTACTTTGTTAGCGTTCTAGTCAATCTTCCTCTCCCATATAAATAGTCTAAAGGGAGGGGGAGGATTGATGATAGAAAACAGGGATCTCTATTCATTCGAACAAGAAACAAACTCTCCGGAACAATCTCCAGAATCGAACTCTCTTGATGATTCTAACTTCAAATTATTTTCAACAATTCTTTATCAAACGATTATTGCCTTTACTTGTCTCATTTTGTTGTTAACCCTTTCCCACAGCAATTTTCAATGGTTGCGGTGGGCGAGAGATAAAATACATACTGCAATTAACGCTTCTTCCGAGAATACCTTCGGTAGAGTTGCAAGTTCAAGAATGTGGAAAAGTTTACTTGCCAGTACGGGTAATTTAGTTCGTCTCGAAGAAATCACTAAAAATCAATTCTCAATGGAAAATCCGGCTGATAATTCAGATATCCCTGTCTCCACCGAGAAAAAACAAATAAGGCAAATCTTCCAGAATTCTGTATGGCCAGTTCAAGGCAATATCATTAAAGGTTATGGATGGCGTTATGACGAGGTTCGTCAAACAAAGAAATTTCACCCGGGAATCGAAATTAGCGCAATTCCGAGTTCGACAGTCTTGGCAGTGGCTGATGGAATTATCAGTGAAATCAGGCACCAGCCCGGAGAGGGATGGCAAATTACAATTAACCACATTGACGGATGGATTTCCACCTATTTTTATTTAGGACCTGTTCAAGTTAAAGTTGGTCAAAGAGTGAAGGCCGGTGATACAATCGCTCAAATTAACCGTCCTGATCAAGATAAGGGGCCTATTTTACTGTTGGAAATTAAGGAATACGCTCAACCAGTCGATCCATTATCCTTGTTAGCCAGTTAATCAATGAATTATTTTCATTGGAGGACAGGAATCTCCTTTTTATTGCTTTGTATTTTTTTTATTGCCGTGAGTCTTGCGAAAGGGAATATTCATTATATATTCCTTAATTTCGTTGCTCTCTTAATCCATGAATTCACTCATATGTTATGTTGTGAACTTTTGGGTTATCCCGTTCAAGAAGTGGCTTTATGCCCCTTAGGCGGCTCACTGAAAATCGATCCTTCCTTTGTTCTCAATCCCCAAGCCGAGTGCCTTATCGCTCTGACCGGCCCAATGGCAAATATGCTAATGGCAGGTGGCACGGTTTATCTTGGCCTTCTGGGGATCCACAATCAGTTTTTAACGGATTGGCTCCAAATTAACATATTAATCGGATCCATCAATTTAATACCCGCTCATCCTCTTGATGGGGGGAGAATTTTCCATGCCCTGCTCAATAAAAATATTGGTTTGAAAAATTCCCACCATATTGTGAAGATAACAACGATCATGATTGACTTGCTTTTTATTATATTTGGTTTTAGCCGTTTATTCAAAGGCAAAACAGGGATATTATATATAGTGATCGGGATTTTTTTGTTATTTCAGTTATTTTACTTTAAGATGCCTTCATTTAATTTAGTTATTAAAACTCTGCAACACAAAAAGAAATGTTTGGCATCCAAGGGTTTTCTACAGGTACGGCCTATCTTTGTTGAATCGGATAGTCTGGTGAGATTACCTTTACAATACTATGGCGTAAACGAATATCTGCTTTTTTTCAGTTCAGATCCTAATAAAAACCGGCTCAATATTATTAGCGAGGAAATGGCCTGGAATTCTTTGTTAAATCAAGGTTACGACGTGACTTTTAATATGATCAACAAAAATACACCGCTTAATACATATTGCAGAATAGTTTCAGATGAGATAGAATAATCCTACGCTTTCATTTAGGAAACTGCGCGCGAGCGCATTTGGAGGAATCGGCTTGACGGCAAAACAAAGCAGTCAGCATATTTGGGAAATTATCGAAAAATCGTTGAATGAAGTTAGTAAACCTGGTCGTTATATTGGGGAAGAATATAACTGCCAGATTAAAGATTGGACAACCACTGATTTTAAAGCGGTCCTGGCATTTCCGGATGTTTATGAAATCGGGCTGTCACATTTAGGATTAAGAATTCTCTACGAATTAATTAATTCACAATCGGGAATGTTGGCCGAAAGGGTTTATGCACCTTGGCCTGATTTTCAGGACTTGCTTCAAAAAAAGAACTTACCACTTTTATCGTTGGAAAACAAGCGTGCTCTTTATGAATTTGATATGGTGGGTTTTTCTCTTCAATACGAACTCAGCTATACCAATGTACTTACAATTTTAGCTCTTGGTAAAATACCTGTTTTCAGCAAAGACAGAACCGATGACGATCCGCTTATTATTGGCGGAGGACCCTGTACCTACAACCCAGAACCTTTGGCTGATTTTTTTGATTGTTTTTTTATTGGCGAAGCTGAAGAAGTATTGGTAGATATCTGCAAACAGATTCTTGAGTGGAAACAGACAGGAGCTCCAAAATCGAAATTATTAGACAAATTGGAAAAAATCCCGGGCGTATATGTTCCTTCTCATTTTCAGGTCAATTATCAGGCTGATGGAACCATTGCCGGAATTAAACATTTAACCGACAGCCAACCTGTACGGGCTGTGGTTCGGGACTTAACAACTGTTTTTTATCCTGAAAAATGGTTGGTGCCCTATTTAGATATTGTTCATGATAGGATAACCTTTGAAATACAAAGAGGCTGCACCCGAGGCTGCCGATTTTGTCAGGCCGGTATGATTTACCGTCCAGTCCGGGAAAAACCGCCTGAAGTTGTTATGAATTCCCTTCAAAAGTTAGTGAAAGACACCGGTTACGATGAATTATCTTTTACCTCCCTCAGCAGCGCAGATTACAGTCATATTCAGCACCTTATCGGTGAAGCTTGTGCCTGTTTTAACCCCTTAGGAGTCAATATTTCTTTGCCCTCTTTACGTATTGATTCCTTTTCGGTTGACCTGGCTTCTAAATTTCAAAGCGCCCGTAAAAGCAGCCTTACATTCGCCCCTGAGGCTGGTTCCAACCGGTTGCGCCGGGTTATTAACAAGGGAGTTACCGCCGAAGATTTATTGAATGCTTCTGAAGCAGCATTTAAAGCCGGTTGGCAAAAATTAAAACTCTATTTTATGATCGGTTTACCTACTGAATCAGAGGAAGATTTGGCAGGTATCGTAGAAATGGTGGAAGCTGTCTTTAAAATCGGAAAAAAGATTCATCCTAAAACCCATGCTCTCCGAATAACGGCCAGTATTTCAACATTTGTACCCAAATCCAACACTCCTTTTCAATGGCAAGGTCAGATTTCTATTGAGGAAACCGTAAAAAAACAACGTTATTTTCAAGAACATCTCCGAGGCCGTTCGATTGAACTCAATTGGCATGATCCTCTGATGAGTCATCTCGAAGGAATTTTTGCCCGCGGTGATCGCCGCTTGGGCTCCATTATTTATGAGGCATGGCAGAAAGGTGCTCAATTTGACGGCTGGGGTGATCAATTACAATATCAATTATGGATGGATGTTTTTGCAGCCAACAATCTCGATCCAGATTTTTACACAAGAGAGCGGCAATTGGATGAAATCTTACCATGGTCCCATATTCATAGTGGTATTCATGGGGATTTTTTAAAGAAAGAATATGAACGGGCTTTAAATGCTGTTTTAACTCCGGATTGTCGCAATGGCGCATGCTCTGATTGCGGTGTCTGCAGTGCGCTTGATATCAAAAAAATGATAGTCGGTGAATCAAATGGTTGAATATCGTCTTCGTTTTAGTAAGGAAAAAAACTTAAAATTTCTTTCCCACCTAGAATTGATTCGTACCATGGAACGAGCATTCAGACGGGCGCAATTACCGTTGTTATACTCCGAAGGGTTTCATCCTCATCCGAAACTAAGTTTCGGACCCGCTCTGGCTGTTGGAATTAGCAGTAATGATGAGTATCTGGATTTTCAGTTGATGCATGATATCGATCCTGAAAAAATTAAAACCAGCTTGAATCGTTCTTTACCAGATGGGATCCAGTCCATTGCAATTGTGCGTTTTGGTACCCACCATAGTAAAACTTTAAATGCTGTTATCAACCGCGCAAGCTATTCTATACAGTTGAAAACAATACCTGAAAGTTTTTCCAAAGTAATTGAGTGGCTAAACCAGCTGATCCATTTGCCGGAGCTGGTCGTTTCACGTTCTTCAAAAGAGGGCCAAAAATTAGTAAACATTCGTCCTTGGCTGCATAATTTAACTATTGAGGTAATTGACGCTCAAAAATCCATCCTGGAACTTCGGTTTACCGGAGAGATTGGCAGTGGGGGAAATTTACGCCCGGAAGATATCACTTCGAGTATCCCTTATCCGGTAGAAATACTCAGTGTTGCAAGGATTGGTTTGTGGCATGAAGAGAAAGGTTCAATATCCAGGCCGATGGATTTGTGTTAAAGCCGGGGGGTAATCGATGAATAAAGAAATTTTAATCAATATAGGTATCAATGAAGTCAGAGTGGCAATTTTGGAAGATGGCAATTTAGTCGAATTTAATGTTGAGCGTCAGGATGAACAACGACGGGCCGGTAACATTTATCTTGGAAAAGTCGAAAATGTTTTACCTGGTATGCAAGCAGCTTTTATTAATATCGGAGAAGAAAAAAACGCCTTCATTTATATTGACGATGTAGTTGGCAAAGATGAAACAAATAATAACGACCACTTAAAAAATTTATCCATTAAAGATTTATTGCATGAAGGTCAGGAACTTATGGTGCAAATGATTAAGGAACCAATGGGCACCAAAGGAGCCAGAGTCGTCACTCAGATAACAATACCCGGTCGTTATTTGGTATTTCTTCCGAATATTGATTATGTGGGAATATCTCGACGGATTGAGAATGAGGAAGAACGTGAACGGTTAAAATCAAATGTAGCTTCTTTTAAAGGCCCTGGAGTAGGAATCATTATTCGGACAGCTGCTGAAGAAGTGGAAGCAGGTGAGCTTCAGAGCGACTATGAATTTTTGGTCAACGTGTGGAAAAAAGTTCAAAAGAAAGTGAAGAAAGGAGCGGGTCCTAGTTTACTTTACCGGGATCACGATCTCCTTTATCGTATTTTACGGGATTATCTAAGTAAGGATATCAATAGATTGCTTATCGACGAATTTGATGTTTTTACCAAAGCCACTGAACTCGTTAAAAGTTTGGCGCCATCCTGCAAGAATCGTATCCAGTTCTATAATGATGAAACTCCCTTGTTTGAAGTCTTCAATGTGGAATTGCAATTGGAAAAAGCGTTAAAGAAAAAAGTCTGGCTCGATTGTGGAGCATACTTGGTCTTTGATCAGACGGAAGCTCTGGCGGTTATCGATGTAAATACTGGCAAATTTACTGGTTCCGTTAATTTAGAGGATACAGTCTTTCAAACCAATATGATGGCTGCTGTAGAGATTGCCCGGCAAATACGCTTGCGTAATTTAGGCGGTATCATTATTATTGACTTTATTGATATGGTTTCTGATGAGGAACGTGCCCAGGTGATTGCTAAATTATCCTCCGAATTGCAGCAAGATAAAACAAAAATAAACATCCTAGGATTTACTTCCCTCGGACTGCTTGAAATTACCAGAAAAAAAGTCAAACAAAGCCTCCGTGAAATCTTGCAAGTTGAATGTGAAAATTGCGATAGCGTCGGCTATGTTCCTTCGCTGGATAGTTTTGCTCAAAAGGCGATGCGAAGTATCCAACAAATTGCAAACTGCACCAAAAACGAATCACTCGTTGTCAGTGTAAATCCTCAAATTGCCGCAATCTTAATCGGCCCTGGCGGAGCAAATCTTGATAAGATTGAACACACTTTGCATAAAACGATTTTTATCAAAGGACAAGAAAACCTGAAAGTCGATCAAGTCCATCTCTTGGCAAGCGGAACTAAAAATGAAATGGAAGCTTTATTTTTACCGGTTAAAGAAGGAGAAATCATCAATCTAAAAATAACTGAAAATCACATTGCCAATCCAGAAGACGGAATTTCCAGGATTGAAGGATATGTCATTAATGTTGATTCTGCAGGAAACTGCATTGGAAAAACCATTCGCGCCTTGATCACCAAAACTTTTAAAACTTATGCCAAAGCCGTAATTGTGGATTGACAACTGTGAACCTCCATGTTAATATTATTTTTGTGGGTTTTTAACCTCATTTCGTGGGGTTTACTCCATGTAACCGTTCGATAAGGCCATTAAATCTCTGGTACCAGGATAAATTTTGGTTCTCGAGTGCCGAGTTCGGCGAGTCTAATGCGGGGAGGTGTTAAAATGTATGCAATTATCGAATGTGGCGGTAAGCAGTACAAAGTACAAGAAGGCGACAGAGTCAAGGTAGAAAAAATCGCGGTTGAAGTAGGTTCAACGGTTAGTATCGATAAAGTATTGATGGTTGGTGGAGATAAAACCGTTGTTGGAACCCCTTATGTCGAAGGTTATAAAGTCACCTGCAAAGTAGAAAATCAGGATAAAGATAAAAAAATTCTGGTCTTCCACTACAAGCCCAAAAAAAATATTCGGAAGCGCTATGGTCATCGTCAACCGTTTACCAGTCTTTTGATTGAAAAGATTGAGAAGGTTAAAAAGACTACCAAAAAAGCAGCAGCTGAATCCTCCGAAACAGCTGAACAAGTTGAAGCCTAATGGTGTCCATTCATATTAAACGGGATTCATTCCATAACATATTAGGCTTTTCTTGCAAAGGACATGCTGATTATAGTGAAAAAGGCACTGATGTAATATGCGCCGGTATTTCTGTTTTAACGATGACGTCCATTTTAGGGTTACAGGAACTTACCCAATTAAGTTTGCGAATTAAACAAAATCCTGAAAAGGGTTGGTTGGAATGCGATTGGGACAATGTCCCCGCTGAAATGGACCATGCAAATCTCATCGTTCAAGTCATGATGATCGGTTTAAAAGATATCGCCACCCAGTATCCTGAATATTTAAAAGTTATTGAAGTGGAGGTGTGACAAATATGGTGATTCAAAAAATTGATTTACAATTTTTCGCCCATAAAAAAGGAGTTGGAAGCTCTCGAAATGGTCGTGATAGTAATGCCCAACGCTTGGGGGTAAAACGTTTTGGCGGCCAGCAAGTATCGGCGGGCAGTATTATCGTCAGACAACGAGGAACCAAATTCCATCCGGGTAATAATGTGGGTATAGGTTCGGATGACACTTTATACGCCAAAATTGACGGTTTTGTGACTTTTGAACGAGTGGGTAAATCTGATAAACAGGTCAGTATTTATCCCGAGCAACAGAAAGTAAATGTCTAAATTGAAAAGAAGCAGTCTCAGAAGAAATGAGACTGCTTCTTTTATTTTCTTAATTGAAAAAACCTGATTTTATTGTTGCTCATCCAATAATTTTCCGCACTGAGTTAGATATTCGTCCCACACGTCCTTAAACAGCAGTAAAACCCCGAATGCTTCATATTAGGCTTTAATTTTCTGGTCTGAAGAATCCTTCCTCTTAAAATCTCTATGAAGAATATAACGCTCTAATATTGCGTATGATTTATTAATTCTCAATTTGAAGTTCGGCCTAATATTTATCATTGAAAAAACGGTAAGAAGCAGGGGGGCATTTTTGTGGGTAAGTTCTTGAAATTTTGGATTGTTATTCAATTATTGGTATTTTTATCAGTCAGTATAGCGAGCGTATCTTTTGCGGAGGGTACAACTCTTAAGATTGAGTCATTATCATCAATTTTACTTGAACCCGAAAACGGCGAAATTCTTTTTCAAAACAAGTCCGAGCTTAAATTACCCCCAGCTAGTGTCACAAAATTAATGGTTATGCTTTTAACATTGGAAGCTATTGATAGAGGACAGATTAAATTAACCGACACAGTAAGCGCTTCTCCGGAGGCTTGCAAAATGGGAGGTTCCCAAATATGGTTAGAACCCGGCGAACAGATGACGGTCGCTGAATTACTCAAGGCAGTATGTATCGTTTCGGCAAATGATGCGTCCTATGCTTTGGCAGAATATTTATCCGGATCGGAAGAAAATTTTATTGCGTTAATGAACAAAAGGACTGCCGAACTTGGTCTAAAAGATACCCGTTATGTCAATACCACGGGGTTGGAACCCGGTTCCGGGGAATCGGGCAATGTAACATCTGCCAGAGATATGGCTTTCTTAGCGCGGGAAATTATTAAGCATCCTACCGTTTTCCGGTGGTCCGGGGTATGGATTGATAATTTACGGGATGGTAAGTCCTTTTTACGGAATACCAATAATTTAGTTCGGTTTTATCAGGGCTGCGATGGTTTGAAAACTGGTTTTACAAGCCAAGCCGGTTTCTGCCTGGTAGCCACTGCGAAACGTCAAGGTGTACGTCTGGTCGCTGTAGTTATGAAAGCTCCCAGTTCTCAAATACGTTCCAAAGATATTAGCAAGTTATTTAATTATGGCTTTGCTCAATATAAATCATATCCCATATATCAAGGAGGAGAAAACCTTGGTAAAGTAACCGTCTTCTTAGGTCGACAAAATCAAGTTGAAGCTATCGTGCCTAGAGAATTAACCGCAATACTCAAACGGAATTTTCAAGGGGAAATTGGAAGAACCATAAAATTATCGCCACTTATAAAAGCACCTGTTATGAAAGGAGCTAAAATTGGAGAAGTGCTTCTAAATGCAGATGGTAAAAGTTGTGGCAGCATTGATTTAGTAGCAAGCTATGATGTACCGAAAGCATCATTTTTTGAACTTTGTTCACAAATATTCCACCGGATTATCAGCGCTGGGGTAAATTAAGAAAAATACTGGCTTCGTGTTAAATTATCCTACTTTAAATCCGATGAAATATAATTTATCCCTTGATTGTAAACATAACCTGAATTGACCCGAGAAGACTGTTTAAAAAGGCAAAAACCATTACAAACAGTGTTTTTTCGGGCTTTTTTGTTTATTTACGCAGCAGGATCTTGATTTTAGGTGGCGAATTTCTCCAGAAACTTCGGAGGGAGGATCACATTTTGATATTAAAAACAGAGCGGCAAGGCGCCAATCTAATTGTATCCATTGATGGAGAACTTGACTTGGAGACTGCGCCGCTGTTTAAAGAGACTATTGAGAAAAAACTTAATCAATATGAATCGGTCCGGCATCTAATACTGGATTTAGAAAAAGTTGACTTCATTGATAGTTCGGGACTTGGAGCGATTTTGGGAAGATACAAACGTTTAAACGGACAAGGAGGGAGAATATCCGTAATCAAAGCCTCCCAGCCAATCAAAAGAGTCCTTCAATTATCAGGGTTATTAAAAGTGATAACCATTTATGAAAATCGCCATCAGGCTCTAGGGGAATGAATCGGCTAATTTATAAATTCCTTTCTATTTGTTGTTGAAGAAATTATGGGTTTGGCATTACCACTCAATTATTGGGGGTTGAAGTGATTGAATAATTATTTAAAAGTTGAATTTCCAAGTATACCTGGGAACGTTGGACTAGCCCGATTAATTGTTGCAACTTTTGCATCGCAATTGGATTTTACTTTGGCCGAGATCGAAGAAATTCGTGTCGCTGTTTCCGAAGCAGTTTCAAATTGTGTAATTCATGCTTATCCTCAAAGCCCCGGTATGATCGAATTGCATCTGGACATTGCCGATGGCATGTTAAGCATTCAGATCAAAGATTTCGGCAAAGGAATTGAAAATATTGAGCAGGCAAAACAAGCTACATATTCAACGGAACCCGAACGCATGGGTCTTGGATTGGTGTTTATGGAGTCTTTTATGGATGAAATGATATTAACCTCCAAGCCTATGGAAGGAACCACTGTAGTTATGAAAAAGTTTCCGGAACGGGGGCCCGCCGATGTTGGGATCTCCGGAAATAATTAGAAGCGAAATTACTTTACCGGATAATAATATCCTTTCTGATGAGGAATTTTTAAACTTAGTCTCTAAATATCGTAAGGGAGACCGTGAAGCAAAAAATATTATTATTCAACATAATTTGCGGCTGGTAATGAGCATAGCTCAGCGATTTGCTTATCGCGGCGAAATTGATGATCTATTTCAAATTGGTTGTATGGGATTGATGAAGGCCATCGAAAAATTCGATCCCGAGTTCGCAGTGAAGTTTTCCACCTATGCGGTTCCTGTAATTATTGGAGAAATCAAACAATACCTCAGAGATGACGGACCCATTAAGGTAAGTCGGAGCCTAAAGGAAGTTGCAGCCAAAATTGAACAAACTCGAATTCAGTTAACCAACGTATATGGTCAAGAACCGACACTTTCGGAATTAGTATCCGCAACAGGGATGCCTCGTGAGGAAATTGCTGGGGCATTGGAAGCAACTCGTCCCTTGAACTCGCTGCAGGATTTCATCCATGAAGACGAAGGTGATGTTTTATGCAGAGAACATTTTATCGGAGAAGATACTGAGCACACAGTTTGGCTCGAAAATTATGCTTTGCGCGAAGCGATCGAAAAATTACCTTCCCGACTTAAAGAATTAATTATGTTGCGTTTTTTTGAAGAAAAAACGCAAAGTCAAATCGCGGAAATATTTGGTGTTTCCCAAGTTCAAATCTGCAGACTGGAAAAAGAAGCTCTCCATAAATTAAGAGTTCTCTATGTCAGTGATTTAGAATACTAACTTCTTTCCAAAATGAATATGAATATTTAACAAGTATATGGATCAAAAATTAACCCAATAATAACCCTGGTGAATAATGGATGACCAAACCAGGGTTATTGCTTTTTTTAATTGGTTTTTTGTTGACTCTTACCGGAGTTATGATCTATTTTTTACTCTCTTCACAGAGAACTCCGAGTAACGCTAAGCTAGTCTTTAAATATTCAACAGTACAAGTAAACGAACGTAGGAGCAACTTGTAATAGCTAGATCTCCATTTAGCGTTTCCAAATGGATGATTGAAGTTGATTGGATTACAAAACTGAATACAAATTGATAAAGTAAAGTATCAATCCTTGCTACGTAAATAGGAATAGATTGAACAAACCCTTGATAATGGGTTTGTTCAATTTTAATTCTTTAAGCAGGAACCCTATTCATTTTCACGAATATTATTATCAATAATTATATTAAAGCTCTTGGATTAAATAGCAGGGGGGGGAAAGATTATTCCCGTTGAGACTCTCGAAACTTTGGGAATAGCCTGTTATAATGGCCTTAGCAAATAGGGATCGTGTTTTCATCGGTTTAGGAAGCAATCTCGAAGATTCTCCAGCTCAAATTAAACATGCTGTCCACCTGCTGGAAGAGTACCTGGGAACTAAGATGATCTCTTCTTCTTTATATTTCAGTGAACCTGTTGAAGTCCGTGAACAGCCCTGGTTTTATAATCAAGTGGTTTTTTTTGTCGAAAAAAAAGGACTTTCCCCATTAACAATTTTAAAAATTTTGAAGAATATTGAGCAAACAATGGGGCGAGTAAAAACCTGTCGTTATGGTCCAAGAATTATTGATTTGGATTTGTTGCTTTATAAAGACTGGGTGTTCGAAAGTGAATCATTAATTATTCCCCATCCTAAAATGAACGAACGAGCATTTGTAATCGAACCTTTGCTTGAATTGGCGCCCGAAGTGATGCATCCTCGTTGTAATCTTTCCATTCAAGAAATAATGTTGAATAATTCCGCCAAATTTATCCATTGTGAGAAAACTCTAAATTAAATCGAGTTGTTTCTATCTTTATAGACATATATCGACAAACCAAGTTTTAACTATGGAATTTTCCGATAACACTAACGTATAAGTTGACATTTTACCATATTTTCCGCTATAATTAAAATTGTTTAGAATATCTACGCTTATAAGGACGATGTCCTTTAATTTTGGGAATACTTTGTGAAAAATAGCACAATTTCCATCCGTAATGAGGGGGGGAATAAGAGTCGATCATTCCAGAGAAATCATAGAGTTTTAAATCAATCCGTCTTAAAAATATTCCTCAATTTTAACTAGCATCCTGAGCATTTGTGAATAGGCTTTAACATGTTTGGTTTTTTGACAATCCGATTCAACATTTTCATGGCTCAATATTGGTTTGTTTTTTCCTCAAAATGAACTCAAATTTTTTCCAAGATTCACCCACCCAAGTTAATACAACTAAACCAACAGCATCTGTAAAATTATTATTTGCACCCAAGCAGGAATGAATATTTTACACCCAACTTCATAGGAATGAGAGACGCCGGATATGCCCAATTGATTTTTCTTATAAATAAAAGATTGGAGCATTAGGATTTATTTTAAAGCTAGCCATCAAACCAAATGAATAGGAAGGATGTATAAGGAATGGCAATGATTAAATTGATAATCGACAGTCAAGAAATTGAAGTACCTGCCGGTTCTACTATCTTGCAAGCTGCAAAAAAGGCAGGAATCGATATTCCAACTCTTTGCTATCATCCGGATTTAGACACCAAAGCAATGTGCCGAATTTGTATGGTTGAGGTTGCCGGAGCACGAGCATTACAAACAGCCTGTTCTCAACCGGTTGTTGAAGGTATGAATGTTAAAACCAACACTCCGGCTGTAAGGGAAGCCCGTAAATTAAATCTGGAATTATTACTCTCCAATCATCCTCAAGATTGTTTGAATTGTATCCGTAATCAACAATGTGAATTGCAAAGTTTATCCGAAAAACTTGGGGTTCGTTCTCAACGTTTTCCGGCCAAAGAAAAAATAAAATTACCCATTGATAATTCCAGTTGTTCTATTGTCCGGGATGCTTCAAAATGTATTTTATGCCGCCGTTGCGTTGCAATGTGTCAAAAAGTTCAAGGAGTATCAGCTTTATCAGCTGTCAATCGCGGTGATGAAACGATTATCGCTCCGGCCGGTGGTAAAAAGCTTGACTCGGTGGCATGTACCCTTTGCGGTCAATGTATTCATGTGTGTCCAGTAGGAGCCATTTATGAGGTTGATGATACTCAAAAAGTTTGGAATGCGCTCGCTGATCCTGACTTCCATGTAGTTGTTCAAACCGCTCCGGCAATCCGGGTTGCCATAGGCGAAGAGATGGGCTTACCTCCCGGAAGCCTGGTAACGGGTAAACTAACTGCTGCATTACGTAAATTAGGATTTGCCAAAGTTTTTGATACCGATTTCTCAGCTGATTTAACGATCTTAGAAGAAGGGAATGAATTATTAGAAAGGCTCAATCATGGCGGTAAACTGCCGATGATTACATCGTGTAGCCCGGGTTGGGTTAAATACATTGAACACTTTTATCCCGATTTCCTCGAACATTTATCAACTTGCAAATCACCCCAGCAAATGTTTGGCGCCATGCTGAAGTCCTATTATGCGAACAAGGCGGGGATCCCGGCGGAGAAAATTTTTTTGGTTTCCATTATGCCCTGTACGGCTAAGAAATATGAGTGCCAACGCCCGGAAATGAACAGCAGCGGTTATCAAGATGTCGATGTGGTACTTACCACCCGAGAACTAGGCCGCATGCTACGAGAAAGCGGAATTAACTTCGAAAACCTTCCGGAGGAAAAATTTGATGAACCACTGGGAATTTCAACAGGCGCCGCAGTAATTTTCGGAGCGACCGGGGGTGTAATGGAAGCCGCTTTACGTACGGTTTATGAAGTTGTTACTGAAAAAGAATTGCCCAAAATTGATTTTGAAGAAGTTCGCGGCCTTGAAGGCGTTAAAGAAGCCACGATCGATTTGCAAGGAACTCCGGTAAAAATAGCAGTCGCTCATGGTTTATCCAATGCTAAAAAACTGATGGAAAAAATTAAAGAAGATACTGCAGACTATCAATTTATCGAAGTCATGTGCTGTCCCGGTGGTTGTATCGGCGGCGGCGGCCAACCATTCCCGACCAATTTGGAAACACGGCTAGCCCGCATCAAAGCAATTTATGATGAAGACAAAGGGATGCCGATTCGCAAATCTCATCAAAACCCGGCTGTACAAGAATTATATCAAGATTTTCTCGGCAAACCCCTGGGTGAAAATTCCCATTATTATCTGCATACCCATTACACCAAGCGCGGTAAATATCAAAAGAAGGGCTAAGCTAGCTTTTATTATGTAGGAGAAAAGGGCCGTGCCTAGAGTTTATAATCTAGCTCAGCTCTTTTCCACAAGAAAAATTTTACACTCCAAAAACATGATTGCCGATTCTTTCAACAATCTTCCGGCTCCACATCCATGATGGACCTTTTAATTTAGCCGGATTAAAGAAATACTTCGCGCCATAGGTCGGATCCCATCCTTTGAGAGCAACCTTGGCTGCTTGGTAGGAATCTTCGGTTGGTTTTTCCCAAATCAAACCATTCGACACGGATTCAAACTGATGGGGTTGAAAAATATTTCCGGCAATCGTTTTGGGAAAATTCTTATCCTCCGAACGATTTAAAATTACCGAAGCTACTGCAACCTTGCCCTTAAAAGGTTCAGCTCCGGCCTCGGCAGTAACCAGCCGTGCCAATAAATCGATATCCCCTTTTTTAATAGAGCTTCCTTGAGAAGCATTGAAGTTCTCCGGGATGACCAGTTGGCTTCCAGGATAAATACGGTCTCCAAACAGACCATTGTTTTGTTTTAACTCCCGAACTGAAGTTCCATTATTCACGGCAATTTTATATAGAGTATCCCCGTTTTGAATGTTATGCATAACCGCTGCGTTAACCGGGAGAACTTCCAAAGATAACATCAATATTGTAGCTCCTAACATTAAAATCCTTTTTAACACTAAAATCGCTCCTCCTTCTAAAAAAATATTCTCTCATTATAGTCCATCTTCATATAATTTAAAATGTTATCAGCGAATCTGTTCTAAAAAAAACAAATTCAAACAACTGGGAATTGCCGTAAAAAACTACCGCATCGAATCATGAAAGCCATTATAGCAAAGGAAAAGCACTCCGTCAAAGTCCAATTTTTTACAAAGGCTCCGAATATCTGTGTTAATTTGAGTCATCATACTTCCTATACTGAATTTTTCATGAGAACAAAGCCAAAATTCATATCAACAGCCGTTTCAGTTCGATCGGGGTAAACAAAAAACAGCCTCTCAGTTTTGATATACCGGTAAGACTGTTTTTTTGTTAATCTTTAAAAGAAGTCAAATTTTCAGGCTGTCTTTAAATGAAATTTTTTACGGATTTGCATCAAAAGCATATTCAATTCTTCCATCTTCAAAAGCCAAGCGCATCCCAAATATATTAAGGCGCCGATTGTCATCCCGCCAAGGATTTGAATAGCCGCTTCAAGGTGACCGCTGAAACCACGGGTAAAAGGGCTACTCAGTCGAATAAAGAAATAAATGCCGATTCCCATCACCAGGGAAGCTAAAAATGCTTTTGAAAAGGATTTTAGTATGCTATGCCCTCTCATGCCACCAATTTTTCGCCTTAAAATCATCATCAATAATAACATATTCACCAGACCCATAATCGAAAAGGATAAAGCAAAACCGCCAACTCCCAAAGTTGTATACCTCAGAAAAAGCCAGTTAAAAAAGATGCTGGAAGATACGGAAATAAAGCTGACAACAACTGGAGTCTTGGTATCTTGTAAAGCATAAAATGCTCTAGGAAGCATCAAAATCGCGGCGTGGGCAAAAATTGTCAAACTATAGAAAAGCAGCGCATAGGAAGTAAGCGCTGTATCATGGGGTGTGAATTTCTGGCGCTCAAACAGCAATTTAACAATTGGATAACGCAAGACAATCAAACCAATTCCAGCCGGAACCATGATAAAAAAGATAGTTCGCAGCGATAAGGATAAAGTATCTTTGTAAGATTCGATTTTCTTTTCCGCCACCAAACTGGATAGCAATGGGAAAAAAGCCATTGAAATTCCGGCGGCAAAAATCCCGATTGGCAATTGAACCAACCGGTTGGCAAAACGAATAGCCGTGATACCTCCTTCAGGAAGACCGGAAGCCATGGCGGTGGTCGCCCAAATGTTCACCTGATCGGCTGAAAGACCTATTAAAGCTGGGATCCATAAGAGTAACATCCTGCGAAATCCGGTATTTTTGAGATCGATATAGCCGAAGCGATAGTATTTGCCGCCGCATTTGGGCAAAAACATCAACTGGGTTAAAAAATTTCCGATGGCTCCAATAAGGACCCCAATAGCCATTCCCTTGATACCAAAATGAGAACCCAACAAGGCTGCACCAGCGATAATTCCTATATTATAAATGTTGGGGCCCAAAGCCGGTCCTAAAAAGTAACGGTAAGAATTTAAAACTCCCCCGACTAATCCGGCGAGAGCCGTAAAACAAACAGCCGGAAACATAATCTTGGTTAGGCTAATCAGTAAATGAATCTTATCCGGAGGAAAATGTGGGGCCTCCAACGGAATAATCCACCGGGTAAAAAATACTCCTAAAATGGTTAATCCGGTAAGAATTAAAAAAACTATATTTATAAAAGTGCTGGCCATCTTCCAGCCTTCTTCTTCCTCGCCTTTGGATAAATATTCGGTGAACATTGGAATAAAGGCCGCTGAAAGCGCGCCGCCAACCAATAAATAATACATCACATCCGGGATAATGAAAGCGGCAAAAAAAGAATCGGTTTCAAAACGGGTAAAAAGGCTTCCGGAAAGGCTTTCCCTTACAAATCCCAAGATTCGGCTGATTAAAAACATAACTGAGATCATTCCAGCCGCTTTGGCTGCCTGTCTCGTTACTTTTTCATCCATAATGTTCCTCCTTGATGAACCCGTAGAAGTAATCGAAATGTTCATACGCGGGAATCGATTTCTATATATTTACCTGTATAGTGTACTCCGGTTTGTAGCCGATTACCCTTAGACGTATTTTTGCATTCTGAAAAAAAGACCCATGAACCGAGTTAGGCCATAAGTCCCGTGCATTTAAAAAGCCTAGGTCAAATAAATTAACTTCTATTGAATACAGACCGTTTCTATATAAATTAAACCCATTATATCGAAAACAGCCAGATTTGGCAAGATTTTATGATTGATTCCCCACACAAAATCAGATTACTTGGGATTTTAATAAAAAAGTTATCACAATCTTCGACTTTGGCTTTGCTTTTAGGAAGCAATTCAGTTAAAATAATGCAAGGAAGATTCGGATATTTTAATTAATTATTGATCTTACTTTCAAAAAACGAGGCAAAATGAGCATATTAACTGTTGAAAATGTCAGTCATGGTTTTGGGGATCGTAAAATATTGGAAAATGCATCTTTCCGATTATTGAAAGAGGAACACGTCGGTCTAGTCGGGGCCAACGGGGAAGGGAAAACTACTTTTTTAAATATTATCAATGGTAAAATTTCTCCCGATGATGGAAAAATCGAATGGTGCAACCGGATTACCACCGGCTATTTAGACCAGCACACCGCATTAACCAAGGGGAAAAGCATCCGGGAAGTTTTACGTGAAGCCTTTCGACCGATGTTCGATCTTGAACAGGAAATGTTGCAAATCTATGAAAAAATGGGCAACGCCTCCGATAATGAAATAACGGCAATGATGGAAGAAGTCGGAGAGATCCAAAGTTCGCTGGAACATAATGGTTTTTATACAATTGATGCTAAAATCGAAGAAGTTGCCAATGGATTGGGCTTGGGAGAAATCGGTCTCGACCGGGATGTCAGTGACTTAAGCGGCGGACAAAGGGCGAAAGTATTGCTTACCAAGTTACTTCTGCAAAATCCGATGATTTTAATTATGGATGAGCCCACAAATTTTCTTGACGTCCATCACATTGAATGGTTGAAAACCTATTTACAAAACTATGAAAATGCTTTTATTCTTGTATCGCATGATATTCCATTTCTGAATGACGTTGTGAACGTGATTTATCATGTGGAAAATGCTAAGCTAACTCGCTATACGGGTAATTATGATGATTTTCAACAATTGTATCTTCTTAAAAAAGAACAAACTCAGAAAGCCTTTGACAAGCAACAAAAAGAGATTGAAAAACTGGAAGATTTTGTAGCACGTAATAAAGCCCGGGCCGCTACAGCCAATTTAGCGAAAAGTCGTCAAAAAAAGCTTGACAAAATGGAGATCATTGAAAAAGATCGTGTTAAATTAAAACCGACTTTTAAATTCCAAGAAGCGAAGACTCCCAGTAAATTTATTTTACGGGCAGAGGATCTGGTGATTGGTTATGATGAACCATTAACCCGGCCTCTCGATTTAGTCTTGGAGCGTGGCAAGAAAGTGGCGATTCGGGGAGTCAACGGTCTTGGCAAGTCAACTTTGCTAAAAACCCTGCTGGGTATTCAGCCTCCATTGTCCGGTTCTGTGAAATTGGATGAATTGGTAATCCCCGGCTATTTTGAGCAAGAATCGCTTAAAAACAGCACTAACACGGCACTAGAGGAAGTGTGGAATAAATTTCCTGGACTTGGTAACGCGGGAGTGCGGGGTGCCTTGGCAAGTTGCGGCCTAACAAAGGAACATATCGCCACACAGATGATGATGCTGAGCGGCGGTGAAAATGCCAAAGTAAGGCTATGCAAACTGATGTTACAGGAGGTCAACTGGCTGATTCTTGACGAGCCCACCAACCATCTTGATGTGGACGCCAAGGCCGAACTTAAAAAAGCATTGCGGGAATTTAGGGGGACTATCGTTATCGTCAGTCATGAACCTGAGTTCTATAACGATTGGGTATCGGATGTCTGGAATGTGGAAGATTGGACCTTAAAACTTGTCTAACTTTCTATTAAGAGCTTTATTAAACTTGCCAGTTTTTATGTTATAATAATTCAGGATTTTATTTCAATAACACTCGAAACAATTGAATGGAGATTATGATGAAGCAGTTCGAAACCTTATTTTCAGAATTAGCGACCAAAGTGAAGAACCAAGATCCGGCTTCAGGAACGGTTAAGGAATTCAATAAAGGAAAACATGCCATTGGCAAAAAAATTGTTGAAGAAGCGGCCGAAGTTTGGATGGCTGCCGAATACGAAGGAAAAGAGAAAACCGCAGAAGAGATCTCGCAACTTCTTTATCATGTCCAGGTCATGATGCTCGCTTGTGATTTGACCATGGACGATGTCTATAAATATCTTTAATACTCAAGTAAGGAGAGTTTTCCATGATTAAGATAGCCTTACCCAATAAGGGCATTTTATCGGAAGATGCAATACGTTTGGTTACTGAAGCCGGGTATAAATGCAGACGGAATTCCAGTGAACTCATCATTCAGGATCTTGCAAATGAGGTTGATTTTTATTTTTTGCGTCCCCGCGATATTGCAATATACATTGGCAATGGTTTTCTGGACTTGGGCATAACAGGACGGGATTTGGTCCTGGACAGCGAAGCCAAAGTAATAGAATTATTATCCCTTAATTTTGGCCATTCCTCATTCTTTTATGCTGTTCCAAAAGGAAGCAACCTCATTCCTGGCGATTTTTCCGGAAAACGGATTGCCACATCCTATCCACGCTTGGTGGAGCATGATCTGAAAGAACGGGGAATTCAAGCTCAGATCGTAAAGCTTGATGGTGCAGTAGAAATTTCAATCAAACTGGGCGTGGCGGATGCCATTGCCGATGTGGTCCAATCCGGAAAAACTCTGGAAGAAGCTGGATTGATGAAGATCGGCAAACCTTTACTGAAATCCGAGGCGATTTTAATCGCTCATTCCGAGGATACAACCTCCAACAAAGGCGTGGAGCTTTTCCTGCAACGTTTAAAGGGAATCATTGTCGCCCGGGAATACGTACTTGCAGAATATGATATACCCAAAGATGCCTTGGCGGCAGCTTGTAAAATAACACCAGGTATTGAATCTCCCACAATTTCGCCCCTTAGCAACGACAACTGGGCTGCTGTGAAAGCAATGGTTAAAAAGGCCGATATGAATACAATTATCGACCAATTAGCGGCTCTGGGTGCAAAGGCGATTATCGTTACCGAGATTCGAACCTGCCGGATCTAAAAACAAGAATATTACGTAATCAAAAAAAATCGAGTTTTCCTTCAGGGGAGAATTGGATTTTTTTGATTTTTCTAACAGTTTTGGCAATGGCAAAAAGCTTATCCATTTCCATTGAAACTTTAAAGGATGTGGCCCGTTTTAAAAAGAAATACTTCAAATTATATTTTTCAAGCAAATGCAAAGGAGTTAATTATGAAAAAGGCAGCTTATTTAATCCCTTTGTTATTGGTGATGGTGCTATTTTCTTTAATATATTGCAACAAAACCTATGCAGAGGGTAATTCCGATTTCCTTCAGTCTCAACCGGCTACCAATGATAAATCCGGATCATCCGGGATGAATAATCCGATAAAAATCATTGAACCGGCGGAAAACGCGAGAATTCCGGCGATATCATCGACTTTTGTATATGGTTCGGTACCGGTAGGGGGTAAACTATGGATCAATGGAAATCAGGTACCGGTTTATACCAGCGGCGGTTTTATCACCATGATCCAGTTGTCGCCCGGCCCGTTTCAAATCAAAGCCGACCTTCAAATCGGAGATGCAACTTATCATCTCACCCGAAACATTCAAGTAGGCGCTCCAGCCTCCCAGCCGGAAACAGCTGGCAAATTAACCATCACCGCTATAAGCCCCTCCCAGGCTCAAGAATTGCTGCCGGGTGATAATGTTGAGGTGGTTTGCCAGGGAACTCCGGGTAAAATGGCATATTTTAAAGTGAAAGGAGTTCGCCAACAGTTTCCCATGGTTGAATCCGCTCCCTCAAGCGGTTCTTATCGAGGTGTTTATACGATTGGAGAGCATGACAGATTAAAAAAATCAAAATTTACGATCACGCTCAAAGATCATCATCAAAAAGTGTCCAAAGAATCCACCGGTACGGTTTCGATATTTCCCACCCGTATTCCGGTGATGGCCGAGACTACTTCCCCTGATGCAGTCTTACGAACGGGTCCGGCCATCACCCCAAGCGATAAAGCTGGATATTTGATGTTCCCGCCGCCAGGCACCCTGTTGCAATTGTCCGGGAAAAAAGGTGAAGAATACCGGGTCAAATTGACCAAAACCAAAACTGTATGGGTCACTGCCAGCCAGATAAAGTTACTTCCGAAAGGGACAACGCCTGCTCAAGTTGTCATTGGAAATATGGCGGTTAGTTCCAATGAACGTTCCACCAAAATCAGGCTGCCCCTTAGCCGCAAGATTCCTTTTAAAATTGAGCCTGATACCGAGGGAAAATATATTGATGTATCTTTTTATGGAGCATACTCCAACACCGATTTAATCTCTAGTCCGGTTTGCGGTGTTGTTACCAGTATCAGTTGGTTTCAGGATGATGAGGAAACCTACAGAATGCGGATTTTTACGAATCCTAAAAGCTGGTGGGGTTATGATCCCCGCTTTGAAGGAAATGATTTCCTACTAGAATTAAGAATGCCTCCAACTTTACCTGTGAGTGCGCGTTCTTCCTTGGAAGGACTTACGATTGCCGTAGATGCCGGACACGGATTGCCTGATACCGGAGCCATCGGTACTACCGGATATATGGAGAAAGATGCCAACCTGGCCCTAGCCCAAAATTTACAACAACAACTCCTGGCAAAAGGGGCGCAGGTCATCATGATCCGTACGGGCAACGAGGATGTTCCACTGGCCGACAGACCCAAGATCGCCTGGAAGAATAAAGCAGACATTCTGATTAGCATTCATAATAATGCATTGCCTTATGGAGGAAATCCCTTCCTTAAACATGGCTTTGGGGTATATTATTTTACTCCGATGAGTCTGCAACTGGCAAGTGAAGTTCATACAGCATATTCTAAGAGATTTGTCGGCGCCAGCGATTACAATCTGCGGGATGACGGCTTATATTATGACAATCTGGCGTTGACCCGTTCCCCCCAGATGCCCTCCATCCTTACAGAGTCAGCTTATATGATTGTGCCGGAGGAAGAAGCTTATCTGAAAACCGAAGAATTCCGCTCGGCCTGCGCCGGGGCAATCATTAAAGGACTTGAAAGTTACGCCGGCAGTATGCGTCCGGTAATCAAAACTACTAATAAAAATTGATAAGGAATTTACCGATTCATTGTATAGACAAGCTGGTTTAGTCAAAAAATAAGTTATGTCAAATTCGGTTTAACCCTACAAATTAAGTGAGAATCGATTGAAAAATTAAAGAAAAACCAAGGAAATCTATACTAAGTTTCAAACTGGGATCTCTTTACAAGGAATTATTCAATTATGGAAAAGATATTTTAAATAACCCAGAAGGCGAAAAGTACAAATTCAATGAGGAAGACAGAAGATGGGTGATATCGAATCTTTGGTTTGTCCGGTATGTCAGGGCAAAAATTTTCAGATAAAGTATGAAGCGAGCTATGTTTATTCCTATAACATTGACTCAGATGCTCCCGGCCTCAAAAACACGACGGAATTTCTGCCATACCTTTATGACGGCCGGACACAGACCGATGCCAAACAGTACTTGCAATGCAGCGTCTGTCAAGCCCAATATCCCTGTTATTTTACTGACTGGGACGGGAAAATTAGTTTGAAATGTTTACAAGATGCCATTAACTCAAATTTCAAGATTTGAGGAATTTATACAAAAGCAGCCTGAAAGGCTGCTTTTGTATAAACAAAAACATTCCGTTATTAATATATGATAATGTTAATAAAAATGAAATCGTAAGTTTTCTGGTTGATAACAAACCAAATCCATTTTAATGATAAGATTAAAGAAACAAAGACCTCTGCATCCCAAAAAGGCTGAAAGTTGCTCTACCGGAGATGCAACAATTTACCTGCGAAAGGATGGGATTAAAATGAATACCAAGTTTAGCCCGGGAAAATGGGGATATGAAATGAATGTCCGGGATTTTATTCAAACCAATTATACCCCGTATGATGGCGATGAGAGCTTTTTAGCCGGGCCAACCCAACGAACCCAAGCATTGTGGACTAAGGTAAAAAATTTAATGGACCAGGAACGGACCCTGGGTGGGATTCTGGATATCGATCCGGATACCATTTCCACCATCACCTCCCACCAGCCGGGATATATTAATATGGAGCTAGAGGAGATCGTCGGGCTTCAAACCGATGCTCCGCTAAAGCGGGCCATCATGCCTTTTGGCGGAATTAGGATGGTGCAAACTTCTTTAAAGACTTATGGGCGAACACTAAATCCAGAGGTCGAAAACGTTTTTAAATACCGTAAGACTCATAACGACGGTGTCTTTGATGCATATACCGACGAAATGAAGAAAGCCCGTCATAGCGGGATTATTACCGGTTTACCCGATGCTTATGGCCGGGGCCGTATCATCGGTGACTACCGCCGGGTCCCCCTCTATGGTGTTGATTATTTGATCGCCCAGAAGAAAGCGACCAAAACCAATTATGTTTTTGATATTATGGACTCTCAGGTGATTCAGCAACGGGAGGAACTCTCCGAACAAATTCGGGCGCTGGAAGAGTTAAAACAAATGGCAACCGGTTACGGCTTCGATATCAGTCGGCCCGCTACGGATACCAAAGAGGCTATTCAATGGCTTTACTTCGGATATCTGGCAGCAATCAAGGAACAAAATGGCGCGGCAATGAGCCTGGGGCGGGTGTCAACCTTTTTAGATGTTTACTCGGAACGGGATCTTCGGGAAGGAAGATTTAGCGAAGCTAAAATTCAAGAACTGGTTGACCATTTTGTAATTAAACTGCGGATGGTGCGTTTTTTACGGACGCCTTCCTATGATGAACTCTTTTCCGGTGATCCAACTTGGGTAACGGAGTCCTTGGGTGGAATCGGAACTGATGGCCGTCATATGATAACAAAGATGACTTACCGCTTTCTGCACACCTTAACTAACTTAGGACCGGCCCCGGAACCCAATATGACGGTCCTATGGTCGCCGCGGTTGCCAGAGCCTTTTAAACGATATTGTGCAAAAATGTCGGTAACGACTTCTTCGATTCAGTATGAAAGTGATGAGTTGATGCGTGAAAAATTTGGCGATGATTACGGTATTGCTTGCTGCGTGTCGGCGATGCGGATCGGTAAACAGATGCAGTTTTTCGGGGCCCGGGCTAACCTGGCTAAAGCGTTACTCTATGCGATCAACGGCGGAAAAGATGAAATCTACGGCGAACAAATCGGGCCGGATTTAGCGCCGCTTAGCGGTGAATACCTTGACTATCAGGAAGTTTCGGAACGTTTTGAGCAGATGATGGATTGGTTAGCCAAACTTTATATCAATACGTTAAACATCATTCATTATATGCACGATAAATATAGTTATGAACGGATTGAGATGGCCCTTCACGATGAGGAAATCCTGCGTACGTCCGCCTGCGGAATTGCCGGATTATCGGTAGCGGTAGATTCGCTCTCTGCCATCAAATACGCCCGGGTTAAGCCCATCCGCAATAACAAGGGTTTAGCCACCGATTATGAGATCGAAGGGGACTATCCGAAATTCGGTAATAACGATCCGGCAGTCGACGAGATCGCAGTGGAATTGGTGAAAAGTTTCATGAATAAGTTAAGCAAACATAAAACATACCGGCACAGCAAACCGACGCTTTCAATCCTGACGATTACCTCGAATGTAGTCTATGGAAAAAAGACAGGTAGTACGCCGGATGGTCGTAAAAAAGGCGAACCGTTTGCCCCAGGGGCGAATCCGATGCATAAACGGGATACCAAGGGTTGTCTGGCATCAATGGCATCCGTCGCAAAGCTGCCATATGATTCGAGTGAGGACGGTATCTCTTATACATTCTCAATTGTCCCAACTGCATTGGGAAAGACCGAGGCCGAACGTTACACAAACCTTTATCAATTAATGGACGGCTACTTCAGTGAAGGCGGGCATCATATCAATGTCAATGTTTTAAACAAAGAACTCCTGATCGACGCAATGGATCATCCGGAAAAATACCCGCAATTAACGATTAGGGTCTCCGGTTATGCGGTAAACTTTATTAAGCTCAATCGTGAGCAGCAATTGGATGTAATTAACCGGACCTTCCACGAACGGTTTTAAGTTGGTAACGCATCAATTCCTCTAACGACCATTCGTTTGATTCACTGAGAGGGTAGAGGAGGTGTTCCCATATGACAGGTTATATCCATTCTATTGAAACCGGTAGTACAGTTGACGGCCCCGGGCTGCGCTATGTGGTATTCTTTCAAGGTTGCCCTTTGCGTTGTAAATTTTGTCACAATCCCGATTCCTGGCAATGTAAAATTGGAATGGGATTATCCTATACCGTGGAGGAATTGGTCTCCGATATTCTTCAATATAAAAACTTTCTCAGAAACGGCGGAGTAACCCTAAGTGGAGGTGAACCGCTAATGCAAGCGGATTTTGCCGCTGAAGTTTTACGGCAGTGTTCAGCCCATCGGTTGCACACAGCTATAGATACCGGGGGAGGGATACCGCTGGAACCGGCACGGTCGGCGATTGACGCTGCACAACTTATCTTACTGGATATTAAACACATTGATGATGAAAAATGCCGGGCTCTCACGGGTCAAGGCAATAAGAATTCCCTGCGATTGCTGGACTACTGCCAGCAGACAGGTAAGGAAGTATGGATTCGCCAGGTAATCGTGCCGGGGCTAACCGATGATTTGCAGGATCTGGAACGGTTAGCGTGCTGGATTACCCAATACTCGGTCGTAAAGCGAGTTGAAATGCTCCCTTTTCACAAGATGGGTGAATATAAATGGGAGCAACTGGGGTTCGATTATGAGTTAAAGGATACCCCTCCACCAACCGGAGAATCGCTCCAGCGGATTCGGGAACTTTTTGCAAAATATAAATTAAATGTTTGATGAATTTATCTACCGTACAATAAAATTTTCACCGTTCATTGCCCATTCCGGTTCTATCGGAATGGGTTTCCTTTTTGGTCGGCCTCAAGGAGATGTATATGGGTAAATAAGTGTTGCGTAGACGGGGAATATATTCAATATCGTAGGGAAAAAGTATTGATGATGAAAAGGAGAGGATATTCATGTTCTGCAATCAATGTGAACAGACATCCAAAAGTGAAGCATGTACTGCTAAAGGAGTTTGTGGAAAAACAGCTGACCTGGCAGACTTACAGGATTTACTAATGCACGCAGTGAGAGGACTTTGCCATTTGGCAATGGAGGGACGCCGGGTTGGAGTTAACGACATCGAAATGAATCGGTTTATCTGCAAAGCTATATTTAGCACGTTAACCAACGTTAATTTTGATGAATCCCGTTTTCAGGAATTAATTAATCGAACTGTGGAGTATCGGGACCAGCTCAAAGAAAAAGTCGTTAACACGGGTGGAAAAACGAACTTTGAAGATCCGGCAACAACATTTAAGCCGGCTAATACAATATCGGATTTGATTAAGCAAGGGCAGGAAGTCGGCCAGGTGTGGAACCCAAAACTTGATAAGGATACTCAATCTGTCCAACAAATACTGGTCTTTGGAATTAAGGGAACTGCAGCCTACGCCGATCATGCGGCAATTCTCGGACAGGAAGACGATCGGGTTTATGCATTTATTCAAGAAGCCTTGGCTTCATTGCTGAAAATGGACCTTACGTTAAATGATTGGGTAGCCATGGCCTTAAAATGCGGAGAGATTAATTTCATTGCTTTGAAATTGCTAGATAGGGCTAATACCAGTACCTATGGGCATCCGGTTCCAACCAAGGTTCCGCTGGGACACCGCAAAGGAAAATGTATCCTGGTCTCCGGACATGATTTAAAAGATATAGCGATTTTGCTAAAACAAACCGAAGGAAAAGGAATCGACATTTATACCCATGGGGAGATGCTTCCGGCCCACGGCTACCCGGAGTTAAAGAAATACCCTCATCTATATGGTCATTTCGGCACAGCGTGGCAAAATCAGCGTCAAGAATTTGAAAAGTTCCCCGGAGCCATTTTAATGACCACCAATTGTCTACAGGAACCGAAAGAGGTTTACCGGGAAAATATTTTTACAACGGGAATGGTCGGCTGGAAAAATGTCCATCATGTCAAAAACGGAGAATTTGCCGGAGTTATTGAAAAAGCTTCATCCATGCCTGGTTTTCCTTCTGATGAAGACAAGGGCACTGTTATGGTGGGCTTTGGCCATAATACCGTATTAAGCATTGCCGATAAAGTGATTGAAGGAGTGAAAACAGGGGCGATTCAACATTTTGTCTTGGTTGGAGGCTGCGACGGTGCAAAACCCGGACGAAATTACTATGCGGAATTGGTGGAGAAACTTCCGAAAAACACGGTCGTTTTAACATTAGCTTGCGGGAAATTCCGTTTTTTCGACAAAAACTTGGGGCAAATCGGAGACATACCCAGATTGTTGGATGTTGGTCAATGTAATGACGCATATTCGGCGGTTAAGATCGCCTTGGCCCTGGCTGATGCTTTTCATTGCGGGGTGAACGATCTGCCGCTTTCTTTGGTTTTATCATGGTATGAACAAAAAGCGGTTGCAATCCTCCTTACTTTACTTCATTTGGGAATTAAGGATATCCGGTTAGGTCCGAGTCTTCCGCCGTTCATTTCCAAAAATGTACTCGATGTTTTGGTGCAAAATTTCGGAATCAAACCAATCAAGACTCCGGATGAAGATATTGCCGATATTCTTAGGGAAAAACAAACTTTAAAAGTATGAGACTAGCACATTAATAGCTAAATGGTTAAAATTGTAAACATTTAAATCTCATTGATTATAAAGGCTTTAGAAAATTACGAAGTTATTCATTAAACCAAAGGATGTATTTTACTATCAATTTTTTTTGATAGCTAAATGCATCCTTTGTAGTTTTTAAAATGAAACGAAATAGTAAATTTGGTAGTGATTACTGGAAGATATATAGCCTAAAGGCTAAGAGAATCATTAATCTAGCGATTTAGAATATGATAACTGGATATTAATCGAAACGAATTCACAAATTAAAACATTTTGTGAACAACCATTACAAATTACACAAAACGTAAATGGAAAAAATGTAACAACAATATTTGATATCTGGGTTCTTTATGAAAATGATACTGAGTCATTTATTGAAGTAAAGTATTTTAATGAACTTCAAAAAGAAGGAAGATCTTCTAGAGCAACGGAAGCTCAAAAACTATGGTGTCTGTATAAGGGGTAAGAAAAGTGAACAGCTTTTGGTTTTATGCTACCCAAAATTTAGACTGAAGGATTGACGTAATAAGTTAAGAGATTTATAATTCAAATAAGCAATTACTTAATTGGATCAATTGAAGTATCTCACTTAAACATAGAAAAATATTTCGGAAAGGAGGGAAAAATGATGTGCGATTGTAATTGTCAACACCGAAGAGGTTAAAGGGAAAGCCGGGGAGAATGCAGTCTGTAACAGATTAAAGATGTCACGGTGATGGACAACAGCACCCTCCTGATTGTGAATATGAAAAAGAGGTTGAATAAACTGAAGGCCCAATAAGGAAGTGATCGATTGGATCTGCTCGTTGCTGAAAATTTAGTAAAAAATTATGAACATTTCACTGCGGTAAACGGGGTTAGTTTTGGAATTCAGAAAGGCGAAATATTTGGCTTTCTTGGACCCAATGGTGCGGGAAAGACGAGTACCATCAATATGTTGACCGGACTTGCTGCTGTAACTTCAGGTACAGTAGTCTTAAATGGCTTTGATTATACCCGGAACGTCAAAAAAGCTCAGCAGATGATGGGCATTGTCCCAGATGAGAGCAATCTTTACGAAGAATTGGATGGGTTTGAGAATCTTACATTTTGCGCCGCACTTTACGGGATGCGCAAGCCACAACGTGAAGCCAGAGCCCGTCAACTTTTGGAGCAATTCGGTCTGGGAGAGGCCGGTAAGAAACCTTTTAAGGCTTATTCCAAGGGAATGAAAAGGAAACTTACCATCGCTGCGGGGATCATTCCCGAACCGCCGATTTTATTTCTGGACGAACCGACCACCGGCATCGATGTCGCTAGCGTCCGGCAAATCCGGTCATTAATTTTGGACCTAAACAAGAACGGTATGACGATTTTCTTAACCACTCATTACATCGAGGAAGCGGAACGCCTTTGTCAGCGAGTCGCTTTCGTCGTAGAAGGTAAAATCGTCAGGCTGGATACAATAGCCGAACTGATGCGGGAAAACACAACAGGACAACATCGTTCAGTTTACTGTGGCGAATGGTGCTTTGAAGTTGCAAGACATTATCCGTCAAGAGTTTCCCGGTTTTAAGATTCAATTTTTAAACGATGAGACCGTTCGCATCCTCGCCCAGACCCAAATCAATTTAATGCCTTTTATGAAGTTTTTCGAGGAAAATAATCTGACAGTTTATGAAGCTAAGTTAATCCGGCCATCGCTGGAGGAAGTTTTCGTGAAAGTAAGCGGAATTGAAATTGAAAAATTGCGGAAGGAAAAAGAAAGGGGCCGGAGATGAGAGTCTGGATCGCTTTTTGGAACATCCTGCTGAAAGATATGCGAAATTACTACCTGAAGCCTCCGAATATCAGTTGGGGCATTATCTTTCCGTTTGCCTGGACGCTGATGTTTTTTTTAAAGTCGGATACAGCTGTCGATATTCGCGGAATATTACCTGGCGTAATGGCGATGTCGATTTTATTCGGCACCACTTCAATGTTGGCGGTGACCATTACTTTTGAACGGCGGAGTCGTTCGTTCGATCGGTTGTTGCTGGCCCCGCTTTCGTTAAATATGTTAATGCTGGCGAAAACCAGCGGTGCAATCCTGTTTGGTATCGTCAACGCCTTTCTTCCGGTAGTTTTTGCCGTATTGATTACTGATTTGTCTGGGGTGGCCTGGCTTCCGGTTTTAGGGAGCGTCTTGTTGATTGCGGTAAGTTCGACCTTTTTAGCCCTTTTTATTGCGGTAAGCGCCAAAGAGGTTTTCGAGGCGCAAACTTTCTCCAACTTCTTCCGGTTTCCGATGATCTTTTTATGCGGTTTGTTTATTCCGATAACAAGCTTACCGGCAATCATACGGCCGTTGGCCTATGTTATTCCGCTTACTTACGGGGCCGATATCTTAAAGACCGCAATCAATGGGGAAGGCCATCTGACGCTTTGGTTAAATTTCCTGGCGCAGATTGGATTCAGTTTGATATTATTTAGCTTCAGCCTGAAGCTGATCAAGAATAAATGGATTTTATGGGGAAGAAGCTTATACTTTATATAAGTGTATACTTAATTGGATTGAGGGTTAACAATGAATCATTTACCCTTATTATTAAAGGCGTTATCGGATGAAAACCGTTTTAAAATGGTCAACCTGCTGCTTGCCCAACCCTATTGCGTCGGGGCACTGGCCAATCAATTGGGAATCTCTGAAGCGGCAGTTTCTCAACATCTTCAGCTTCTGCGAAAGGTTGGCTTGGTTAAAGGGGAAAAGAGGGGCTATTGGACCCATTATATTGTAGAAAAAGATTTGCTGATTAGCCTGGGTGAGAATTTAAAAAATATCGTATTGCATCCGTTGGAATCTGAAAAAGAGAATCCCATGGAAAGAAGGGAACAGGCGATGTGCAACTGCAATTGTGAGCAATTGTCAAAAGGGAAGCTAAGAGAATGCAGACCGAAACAGATTAAGGAATGTCACAGCGACGAATAACAGCTATGTGGGTTATTAACTTCACGGGGTAATCGGGGCTATTATAACTGCAATCGCTTCAATTCTACCCGGGTTTTATTATTGCGGTTTTATTAGCAATCTTTTAGCGGCCTTAATCGCTTTGTTGGCATCGATTCGTTGGACTTTAACTTTGGATTACCATCTACCAAACTTCTTCTTTAATAAGCCGTATGATGATGTCTGCTTTGAACTCAGCATCGTACCGTTTACCTTGTTTTTGCCATTTTGCTTTACCTCCACAGATGTTTATTTTACCCTAACACATAGGTCAGTAACATTTAAATCATACTTGCGGTGGGACAAGTTGTTGTCCGTGTACTAATTAATAGTACAAGAACGAAAAAGTACCCCGATTTAGAAAACAATCTAGATTTTAATAAGCTATATTTCATGGTCTTCAACATCGCTATATAATTTCAAATAAGGTATTATTTTGTCTTTAATTAATGACATCATAATACCTCTTTTTTATTTAAATAACAAAATAATACCACTTTTATAGCAAGATCATTAATGCTTTAAAATATTTAACTTTATTAACAGATATGATATTATTGATGCAAATTTTTCTA
Source organism: Bacillota bacterium (assembly GCA_023401925.1). GTDB lineage: Bacteria > Bacillota > UBA4882 > UBA8346 > UBA8346 > UBA8346. Next base: position 418,595 of record JAEXDA010000043.1, on the reverse strand, counting down.
AAATTCACTAATTAGCAGATTTATAAAATCGTAAAATTTAATTTATACACCCAACGGGTGTATAAATTAAAAAATTTGAAATTTATTAATAAAGAGCAGGAATTTTCAACTTAATACAGAACGTTATATGCTAAAATGCCTTTTATTAATTTGAAAAACCCACGATGATGGGACATCGTAGGTTTTTACCGGCCTGAATCGATAAGAGCGAAGCAAGCCTTGGCTAATAGTATAGCATATTAGTTATATCTTGCAAAGTAAGAGCTCTTCGATTATACAGAAGAGCTTTTTATTTTAATCCATTAAAAAGGAGGGACCAAAGTTTTCTAAATAAGCCAAAACGAGGTGATAATATGTGAATTTATAAAGTTATATCGATTTATTTGGATTCTTACAAATTAAAAAGCTCATAAGTGCTGGAACACCTTGAGCCTCTTGTATAGCTTGATCGAGATAACGAACAAGCCCTTTCTGATTGTCTTTATTTTATCATGGGATCTTGTTTTTGAAAAGAACTTCCTCGATCTAGTGAGGAAGTTCTTTTGTCTTATTTAAATGTAAAATATTACCAATAATTAAGGAGAAAAACTATGTATACACCAATCGAGAAAAATAGGAGCCATAAATACGGAAGTAACTATTGGGAAGTAATGAGTTTAAAGCTCAATCGAAAAGTTAAACTATTTAGCGACCTTGAGCATGATCATTGGGTCCTTATTGAAAGCAGCCCAAATATAATAACCTTTTGTGAACAACCTTTTTTTATCAAAATCTATTTTGAAGGAACAAATTATCAATCCGTACCTGATATGTGGATAAAACAGAGTGACGGTACCGAATTTCTTGTTGAAATTAAATATACTAACGAACTCGATTTTAATAATCCTAAGAACAGTAAGGCGATTAAAAAAGTTAAAGCATATAAACAATGGTGTAAACTAAATAATTTCAAATACTTGTTGCGGACAGAATACACTATCCGCAAAAACCCTATTTATCTTCAAAATATGAAGACTATCCTTTATTCTTTAAAGTCTTATCCCCAACCAACTACATCCGAGAGAGATAAACTTATAGATTTAATAGCAAACCAAAAGATGAAAATAAGTGAGATAGATAGTTTATTGGATTTACCGAGCGATAGGATACGCGCAATGATCTATTGGCTATATTATCAAGGATTTGTTAGTGCAAATTTTGAGAAACAACTTATTAATAATCAGACGGAGGTTTGGATTCGTAATGAATAAGCGAAAAACAGAAAAAATTATGGGACTCAAGAAAAAAATCGATACATCAAAATGGACAAATGTATTTATTGATAGCTTGCCCCAAGAACAACAAACTCTTTTTCTTGCTCGAAAAAAAGCAATCGATTTGTATCTTGAAAATCAAAAGACTGTAAAGGAGATATCCAAGATCACAGGAATAGAAATTTCAGAAATAGGCCGTTTCGTTAATCGCTGTTTAGAAAATGATTCATCCGGAATACTTTGGGGCTACAGGGCTTTGATCCCAGGCAAAAGATTAAAGCAGTATCAACGAAAAGGTAGCATTAACACTTTAAAAGAGACAAATATTCGAAAAATGCAGGGATTATTTGAATTTTTACTTGAGTGTTATCCAGATATAAAAGAGAAAATTGAGCAACTCCATTTTAAGAAACAAAAAAGATCCGTGAGCGATCCAATCATGAGAATAAAGCATTTACACAAACATTTTCTTGATGCTTGTCGAGCCGCTGGAATCAAACCGAACCAATATCCTTTTAATACAGAGAATCTTGGTTATAAATCATTGTGTAGGTATGTAAAACAATTGGAAGCAGCAAATTTCTACCAATCATCAACAAGATACGGGGAAGATGCAGCGCGACGCGCTCGTTCTACGGGAATTGGTAGCCCAAATTCAATTAAAGCTTTACAACCATTCGAATGTGTCCAATTTGACGGACATCTAATCGATCTTATAATTGCCCTAATATTTTACTCACCAGAAGGTGACGAAATTATCAAAGTTTTGGACCGTATTTGGTTGCTAGTTATTATTGATGTAGCTACACAATGCATATTAGGCTACCACCTTTCTTTGTCAAAAGAATACTCAGCAACCGATGTTTTATTCTGCATAAGAAATGCCGTTATGCCTAAAGAATTAATGAAATTTACCATTCCAGGTTTGAAATATCCTGATGGGAACGGATTTCACTCATTAGCAATACCAAAAACAGAAAGAGCATTATGGAATTCATTTGCTTATGATAATTCCAAAGCAAATTTGTCTGAAATTGTACGCCAAAAATTATTAGAAGTCATTCAATGCGAAATTAATGCCGGACCAGTCAAAACACCAGAACGTCGTAATTTGATAGAGAGATGGTTTAGAACGCTCGAAGAAAATGGATTTCATCGACTTCCCAATACAACCGGTAGCAACCTTTTGGATCCTAAAAGAAATAATCCGGAAAAAGCAGCAGTAAAGTATAAAATGACATTCGAAGAACTTGAGCAAATCACTGAACTACTAATTGCCCAATATAATACAACCCCAAATGAAGGACTTAATAATCTATCACCACTTGAATGCATGCAATAGAGGATTGATAAGGGCTATTTACCAAGAATAATGCTAAAAGAAGATTGCAATGATTTTAATTTTCTTGCACTTCATTCTCAAAGGGAAGTACATGGAAATCCTAAAGAAGGCCGAAGACCGTATATTTACTACGAAGGAGTCATTTATAGAAATGATGTTTTATCAAACTTACCCGATTTAATAGGAACAAAACTTAATCTGATAATAAATATAAACGATCTCCGTGTTATTAAAGCTTACTTGCCCGATGGTTCTGAATTTGGTTATTTGACAGCTACAGGAAAATGGGGAGTGGCTCCTCATTCATTACAAACCCGAAAGCAGATTAAAAAACTCAAAAGTTTAAAACAGATTTATTACACATCGGAGGATGACCCCACAATAATTTATCAAAAACACCTGGAAGAAAATGCAATTCGCCATAAAAACAAAAGAAATTATTTAGCTGAACTTAATCGATATAAAGTCAAAATGTCTAATGAAGAAAATAAAAAAGTCACTGAAACTAAAGTTGAAATTTTAAAGCCGGACATTTCACTTCCAAATACTGATGGAAAAAATGATAAAAATAAACCTCGTAAAACTATTATTTATTAAAAGGAGTTTTTATTAATGAAAGATATTCGTCCTTTTGTTCCATTGGGCACTCACCCTATTGAAACTGGAAGATATATTCTTGAAACGAATGAAATTAAAAAATTAAATATTAGGTTGGCAAATTGGATTAGTAATCGAGCGTCCGGAGGTATTATTTATGGCCGGCCTAGATTAGGTAAAACAAGAGCCATCAAATATGCTTCATTGCAATTAGCAGATCAAGGCCAAGCTAATCTACCAATCTTTAATCTGCGCTGTAGACTTTATAAAAGTCCAGTAGAAAATACCTTTTTTGAAGATATTTTGAAAGATATGCGCCATGCTTTATTTAAATCCGGAAAAGCAGCAGATAAAAGAGAGCGCCTTCTTAATTTTTTAATTGAACAGGGCGAGAAATCAGGGCTCCAAAAAATTCTTGTTTTTATTGATGATGCTCAAAGATTAGTTGAAATGCATTATGGGTGGCTAATGGATATCTATAATGACCTGGATCAATATGGAATTAACTTAACAATAATTTTGGTTGGACAACCAGAGATTATTCATCTAAAAGAGGCATTTAGCAAGGCAAAGAAAGGACAGATTATAGGACGTTTTATGGTCCAGGAGTATAAATTCAATGGAATTAAGACTTTTGGTGATATTCGTTCTTGTTTAATTAGTTATGATGATACTGTTTATCCTGCCGATAGTGATTGGTCTTTTACAAGATACTATTTCCCAGAATTATTTGCTGATGGTTTTAGGCTTGAAAATTGTGCTGATGATATTTTTTCAATTTTTTCGGATTTAAGAGCCGAAGCACAAATTAAAAAACCACTTGAAATACCTATGCAATATTTTACACGTATTGTTGAGTATGTTCTTCGAAAATACGGTGTAAATGGAGAGAATCTTAATAAATTATCAATAACTCAATGGAGAGAAGCCATTTTAGAGTCTGGATATATCGAAGCTGAGATACAAGAAGATTTTATAGATTATCAGGGGTATTGATATATGAATTGGTGATTATAATAATTTAAGTTGATTTATATTCAGGTCAAATCGACAATTTATTCTAATGCCAATCGAAGAACCATTTTATCGCATTACTAAACACTAAATTTAGAGAGGTGTTACCTTGGTGGCAATTTTATTAGATAATGATAAAACGGAAATTAAATTACTTACTTGGAATAAAAACTGGATTATATCTAAGTATGAATCCCCTTGGGGCATATTACAGAAATTTAAATATGCCAATAAAGCAACTGATAATGATATCTTTACTATTTTTGGTTTAGATAAAATAAAATTAAAAAAAAGTGGTTTTTGGAACAATAAAGACCGGAATTTATATACCATGGAGGGATTAGATGATAATTTTATTGTAAATTTTTTCGGCTATGATATTAAGAGAACAAATAGGGAAACGATTAACCAATTTATAGAAACCCTTAAAGATAATTTCGATGAACATTATTTCCTTAGAAAAGATGTTCATTATTGTACAGAATGTATTAAGATAGGATATCACAGTATATTTCACCAAATAAGTTTATTTAATAAATGCGTGTATCATAAGGTCGAACTAAAAAACAAATGCCCAAAATGTGGTTTGACAATTCCGTACGAAATTAATAGCAAACAGTCTTCTAATTATGAAGCTTTTAAATGTTTATGTGGCTATGTGTTTTATGAAGAAAAAAAAGCTTGCAATTTTATGAGCACTTGGTACCAAAATGAGCCATTAATTATTCAAGCGAAAGAATTGACAAATTTATTTACAATTAATTCCAAGCAAAAAGAGATGTTAGACCAATTCATGTTTAGTGATTTTTTTATAAAAGGACACTCTTCCCAATTCACAAAATATATAAATAATTTAATAGAAAAGGAAAAATGCAGTTATCATTATATTGTATATTCAAAAATTAGCTACCATAAATTCACTTTAAATAGTTTTGATAATGAAATATTAGAATTTGGTGATTTTAAAATTGAAATTTATCAAGATTTTAAACATATTTACTCATCCATTATCAGACATCTGAAAAAAACAATCTTATCCAAGCATTTAAATTGTATTCTTAAAACAAAAGACTCGGTATTACATTATCAAAATATCAGTTTTTGTCAATTCGCTTCAGCTTTTTTTAAATATCGCCAATATAATGATGTACTTGATAGCACCGATTCAATTGAAAGTGGTAAAACCAAAAGATGGAACTTGAAAAGAATAAATAGATGTTCAGATATTGAAGATAGAATAATAAAGGAAATATATGATAAATGGTTAGAATGGATAAAAACTCATCCTCATTTGTTTACCGTTGCTTTTAAATATATCTTATTCAAGGTAATGGCGCATTTATTATATAATCATTTTTTTGCAATTTTAAAAAATACTAAAAATAAGGATACCAACGGAAGTTATAATTCAAATCTTTTTTTAAACGATATTCCTTTCTTTGCTATTCGAGTTCCGAAGGATTTTAATGAAGATTTTGAATTTCATTGGTGGGTAAAAAATAATTATAATTTATCATAAATGAGGTTATCTTTTTCTTTGAGCATGTCCCGAATTCTGTGGAATTTGAGTGTGGCGCTCCTGACGATAGTTTTGATTTCAACAAGGGATTATGAAGGATTGCAGGATGGGGCGAATGATACCTATGGGGTGAAGAAAAGCACTGTCAGCCGCAGATTTATCAAGGAAAGCAGTAAAAACATGAATGATTTCCTAAACCGCCGAATAGATGATGATTCTTATCCTGCATGATGATTGATGGAGTTGACTTTGGCGACTATTTGGTTATTATTGCTGTAGGAATAAAAAGTGACGGAACAAAGAAGGTGCTTGGTATCAGGGAAGGCTCGACAGAGAACTCCGAAATTTGTTAAATCAAGCCTTATTGAAAGAGGTCTATCGGTAGACTCATCGAGGCTATTTGTATTGGATGGTTCAAAAGCTTTATCAAAGGCAGTTAAAGATGTATTTGGAAAAGATGTTGCAATTCAACGTTGCCAAATACACAAGAAACGGAATGTTGAAAGCCATTTGCCTGAGTCAGAGCAATCTTCTACAACATCTAACACTAATTATGGGTTTTTTTTCAGCCTATTATCGCCCTGCTATTTGTTTGGCTGCTAGTATAAGACAAACATGAGGGACTATTACATTAACTTGGCTATTTGTATATTCCGGGTAAACTATTAAATTAAACAAATTTTATAAAGGTTTTTTATGTAACCCGTTGAAGATCTTTACAGTTATGTGCTTTATAACCCATTTGAAACTAAAAAATATTATAAAAATTTTTATGGAGAAAAAATGTCACCGAGTGAACCTTGGACATCAGAACATACAAAATGGTTTGTCGATACTGGCGATAGATTAAAAACTACCGATGGCAAATTAGTTGAAGTTTGGGAATTCCAACATCAGGATGATGAAGAAATACTTTCAGCTTGGGCAAAACACTTCCGAAATCATTATTGCCTTGATAAAGAAATTGATTATTGGCGAAAGGGATACAACTATTCTCGAGCGGAATATCTTATTAATATAAAGTTTCCTGACTCGAAAATTGCTCCAGGTCCTAGCATTCGTGCGGGTGATTTCGGTGAGATAATAGTAGCCGATTTCTTAGAATATTCACGCGGTTACTGGGTTCCGAGGACACGATATGGCGATAAAACAATTCGAAATGAATCTACAAAAGGTAGTGATATTATAGGGTTTCATTTTTTTGAAGAAGGCAAATATTCGCCGATGGATACATTAGCAATATATGAAGCCAAGGCTCAATTCTCTGGCGAGAAGGGAAAAGCGCGTCTTCAAAATGCAATTGATGATTCGGCTAAGGATATTACTAGAAAGGCAGAATCTTTGAATGCAATTAAACAAAGATTATATATATGCAACGAATTAGAGGATGCAGAAAAAATTGAACGATTTCAAAATGAAATTGACAATCCTTACAAAGAGATTTATGGAGCAGTTGCATTGTTTGAGAATAAACTCTTTAATAAAGATTTAATAGATACAACTGAGACATCTGCTCATCCGTATTCTGGAGTTCTTACACTGATTATTATTAAGGGGACCCAAATGATGCCACTCGTGCATGACCTCTATAGGAGGGCTTCAGATGAAGCCTGAGCAAAAATCCCAATTATTACTTGGTGTAACTCGATCAAAAGCTAAAATGTTTGAGTATAATGTTCCGGAAGAATATCACATCAAAATTACTCAAGATCCCTCAAGATTGTTCGGCCTTTCCATTGGTTTATTAGGAGATCTAGCCGCGAATATCAACTCTGAGAAAATATCACCCGATAGTATTGTAACTTTTAAGAGAAACTTACTCTTTTCTGCCCATTTCTTTGATGCCTATCTTCAATCAAAGCTGAACAATGCACTTGATGTCTATCTTATTCTGCTTGGTTCCGCGTCCTACTACTTATGCGATCTACCTGGAAGTGCTATAGTACTTGCCAACCGAATTGTTGGCGAGTGCCCAGATCTAGATGGTGATGGTTTAGAGGATTTACTTATCTGGTTATTACAAGCTGACCTTTCAACTTTTTTCAATGGGTCAAAGGGTCTATTTGGAAAATATATCGACTCAATTTCCAAATATGTTCTTCAATTTTATAAAGATGGAACCGGTGAGAATAATCTTCTTGAATTAGCCAATGAATTAAGAAAGTTAGCCTATGAAGCTGGCACCCCGCGACAATTATTATTTGGTGATGTTATTACTGCTGTTCTTAGAAAAAAGATTCAAAATTCTAGTTGGAAGTCGTTACCATTATATTCTGACCTTCCTAAAAGCAAGTGGTTTTATGTATTGCAAAAGAAATCATTTATAAAGGAACTTTGGCCGGCGCAACATCTTCTTGGCCAAGCTAATGTTCTTAAAGGCGAATCGGCGATAGTACAGATGCCAACTAGTGCAGGCAAAACTAAAGCAATTGAGTTAATAATACGAAGTGGTTTTCTTGCTGAGCGTACAACTCTGGCAATTATCATAGCGCCATTTAGGGCACTATGTCATGAGATTAAAAGTAATCTGGTTTCAGCATTCCATAATGAATCAACAAAGATTGATGAACTATCCGACGTTTTACAAACTGACTTCGACATCGCTGAATTGCTTGGACATCAACAAATTCTAGTAGTAACACCGGAAAAACTCCTTTATGTTCTTCGTCATGCACCAGAACTTGTTTCTAATGTTGGATTATTAATATTTGATGAAGGACATCAGTTTGATAGTGGCACAAGGGGCATTACTTATGAATTACTCCTCACTTCATTGCGTTCAATGATTCCTGAGGCAACTCAAAAGGTTCTTATCTCAGCAGTTATTAGTAATGCTGAATCTGTAGGAGAATGGTTAAACGGTAATCCCAAGGTTGTTGAAGGAACTAATCTTAATCCAACATTCAAATCTATTGGTTTTACCAGCTGGCTTGATCAACTTGGTAGAATTGAATTTGTTGACAGTGAAAACGTAGAACAGGGAGAATTCTTCGTTCCAAGGGTTATCGAAAGTTACATACTTAAAAAAATGCCTCACGAAAAAAAGAACCGGATATTTCCCGAGAAATCTGATGGTCAAGCAATAGCATTATACCTTGGACTCAAATTGGTTCCGAACGGTAGTGTAGCTATTTTTTGTGGCCGTAAATCGGCTGCAGCTGGTATTTGTGAAAAAGCAATCGAAATTATCGAACATAACGTTCCCTTTCCTTTACCTAAGGAGTTTTCTAATAAACAGGAAATTGAGCGGCTCTATAATTTATATATTGAGAACCTTGGTTCAGATGCTCCAGTCTCGAAAAGTGCTTTATATGGGATATTTGCCCATCATGGCAATATGCCGCAAGGTATTCGATTAGCGGTTGAATATGCCATGCGTGAAGGTCTCGTCCATTTTGTTGTCTGCACATCAACCTTAGCTCAAGGTGTAAACCTTCCTATTCGTTATCTTATCGTAACTAGTGTTTATCAAGGAATAGAACGAATTAAGGTCCGTGATTTTCACAATCTGATTGGGCGTGCTGGCCGTGCCGGAATGCATACCGAAGGTAGCGTTCTTTTTGCAGATCCTATAGTATATGATAAAAAAAATATCCGAAATGAAAACTGGAGATGGAAACAGGTAAAGAAACTTTTAGAACCGAGGAACTCCGAACCATGTATTAGTAATCTGCTTTCGATTTTCGAACCTATCAAGAGTGATGATAATAAGTATACCGTTACCATGGAAGCTTTGGATTTCGTCAAAGTTTATATAAGTGATCCTGATGAGATTACAAGGCGTGCTAACAAAATAATTCAGCAACATAAAAAAGAGGGTTTTTCACATGAAGGTGTCTATCGGCAAGTGGCGTGGAAAATCAACCTCATTTCTTCAATTGAAAGCTTCCTACTGTCTCATTGGGACGAGAACGGAACGATACTTTCGGAAGCAGAAGTTGCCCATTTAGCAGAAAATACACTCGCATTCTTCTTGGCTGATGAAGAAAAACGCAATCACATCTATGAGCTATTTAAACTAATCGCAAACAACATCTCATTAAACATCACTGAACCTAGTAAAAGAATAATCTATGGTAGAACACTTTACGGCATAAGAGATGCCCAATCTATTGAAAAATGGATTCAAGAAAATATTACTAAGTTGATGTCTGTGACCTCCAATGAAGAAATTCTCAATCTTATCTGGCCTCTTTTAGCCTCACATATCAATAATAGTGTTTTTAAGAAATTTGATAAGCCAAATGTATTAAAGGAAATTGCACAAAAATGGATTGAGGGCAAGTCGTTCTACGAACTTTTTGAAATCATCCAACAGCGAAATGCTAAAATGATCTGGGGTTCTCGACTTCGTGATTTCAAAATTGATCATATAGTGGATATATGCGAAAACGGATTCTCTTACGATAGTACATTGCTAATTGGTGCATTGATTGAATTAATTGGATTATTTGATATGGAAGATAGAACTGCATTTATAATTAATCTTCAGCAATTCCAGAAACAATTGAAATATGGTTTACCAAATGATGTATCTATATTAATTTATGAACTAGGATTTAGTGATAGGGTAATATCGCAAGAAATTTCTAGGGTGATATCTTTAGTAAATAATAAAGCGGAGGTATTGAACGAATTAAAAGAGAAATCTGAAGCTATTTTAAATGTATTAACCAGGTACCCTAAATATTATCGCAATATTTTCGATATAGTAACAAATTAAAATTCTGTACCTTTTTGTACTGTAGAGCAATAAAAAACTAAATTGGGAGTGATTTAAGTTGGACAAACTATCGCCTAACAAAGAACTCGAACAAGAAAACAAAGCGGGACAAGAATCGTTACCACAACTTTCAACAGTAAAACTATTACTTTCAGTAGTTCAAAAAGAATATGATTATGAGTTTGAAAGGGGAAAAAATCTCGAAACTAGAACTGGGATTTTCTTAACCTTTGCAAGTGCAGCCTTAGTTTTCTTTATAAGTAGCATTAACTTTTCAAAATTAAATTCAATTAAAGTCCAGAATATATTCCAAGCTTTACCATTTACTCTGTTAATTATTTTTCTATTTTTAGTCTTACTAAGTTTTATAGTGTCTGTTATATGTTTTATAAGAGTCATTTCGTTAAAGACATACAGACGTATTGATTTAGAATGTTTTTCCGATGAAAATTTGGCCAAAAATGTTCTTTGCCATGAAGAAATTATTAGTACAGCGTTGATTAAAATTTATAAAACTTGTATTGAGAATTATATTAAAGTTAATGACAATCGCGTCATATGGTTTAAATATGGAATAATATTTGTTTTATCAGCATTGATATGCTCTTCAATCACATATTTGTTAAGATTATTTATCTTATAAAGAAATTGAATACTAATAAATAAGAAAGAAAGGAGAGATTATTTGATGACGGATAATAATAATGGAGACTTATCAAAAGTCTATCAACAAATCATTCAACAACAAACAACAACTACAGCTAAACAACCAAATGTAGTTACCCCTATCCTCGGAACAAAATTAGTAATGGACAGCCAAGAAGTTTTTCCTAAGGAACCTTTTCGAACAGTTATAGGATCTCGTAAAGTCACGTTGAATGAAAAAGCCGAAGAGTAATTTGGTAGATAAAAGATGGAGATGGTAACTCGATAAGACTAAGTGAGAGTTACCATCTATTAATTTAATTCCTAGAAATAAAAAGATATTAAAATTTTCAAGAAAGAATTGCATATTTAGCAAGATAAGGGATATTATCTTGCTTTATTTACTTTAAAATGGTATATTTAGGCCAGATAATGCATCAGTTATCGTACGAAAAAAAGGCAAGATAATGTTATGACGTTCCTTTGGAGGTCACTATGACATACATCGAAGAGTTTAGAAATACATTATTGGACCAAAACAAAAGTAAGTATACCATTAAATCCTACCTGTCTGATCTGAAACAGTTCCAGAATTGGTTGAAAGGGACTTATGGAGAATTTGATTTTAAGCCGGCCATCATAACAAAGTTGGATGTGGCTCATTATAAAAGCCATATGTTAACTGTAAACCGTAGAAAGCCATCCGGGGTAAACCGGGCTTTATCTTCTATTGCCTCATTTTGTGATTGGGCTAGGTCAAAGGGATATATTCAAGAAAATCCAGCAGAAGACATTTCCTGGGCCAAACAAACAAAGACTCCTCCAAAGTCATTGAGTGAATTAGAACAGAACCGGTTGCTTCGGGAGGTATATAAATCGAATATCAAAAGAGACATTGCAATAGTTGAGTTAATGGTTGGCGCCGGGCTCCGGATCGGAGAAGTGGAGTCGTTGGATTTATTCGATATTCAAATTAGTGATAGAAAAGGAATGGTTACGGTCCGGGAGGGAAAAGGGCAAAAATACCGAGAGGTACCTTTAAATAAGGATATTCGAAAAGCGATCCAAGAGTATCTAGAGGATCGACCGAATAATGGTGAAGCTTTATTTATAAGTCAAAAGGGCGGAAGGTTAACTTCGAATGCGATATGGAAGGTCGTTAAGAAGTATGGAAATAAAGTGGGGTTGGATGATTTAACACCCCATTCGTTAAGACACACCTTCGGGACAATGTTAATCAGGAAGCATAAAGTTGATATTGTAACGACTGCGGCGTTAATGGGGCATGAAAATATATCAACAACAGCAATTTATACAAAGCCTAATCAACAGGATATGATTGAGGCGGTTGAAAAATTATCTAAATGGTAATTAAAGAAAGAATTTAATAACTCTGCATAGATATTTTATGAAAAATAGCAGAGGGTATTTTTATAGATTAAACTATTTCAGCAATTCCATAAACGGAAGTATTATTGAGGGATGAGGAATATGGACATATTATGAATCTTTTTAAACAGGTAGTCGAGGATGAAAAGTTAAATCAGAATTTCAAGTCTATCATGAGTATCCAAAACAGCTCTGCTCGTGATGTATTAACGGAATGGGCAGAAGGTTTCAAAGATAGAGATGGAAAATTCGTGAAAGAATTTCAAACTACATTTAACTCCAGTTTTTGGGAACTATATCTTTTTGCTGTGTTGAAAAAATTTGCTTACAAAAGCGATTTTTCGAAAAGTCGTCCGGATTTTGTGATTCCTGAACAAAATTTTTGTATTGAAGCTACTATTGCAGATAATCCTCAAGGCGGATTACCCGAATATATACAAAACGAAATAAATATTCCCACTGATTTAAATAATTTTAATAGAAAATCTATTATTAGATTGTCAAATAGTATACTGTCTAAGCATAAAAAATATATTGAATCATACTCTAATCTCAATCATGTAAAAGGAAAGCCATTTATTATAGCAGTAGCAAGTTACGATCAGCCATTCTTTTTTTTTGAATGTCAAAGGCCCATTGAAGCGGTACTGTACAAATACTATGTTGATGAAGAAGAATGGATTAAAAAAGAAAGTTCTGATAAACAAATATTTGCTCAGAAGCTCGCAAAAGTAAATAAAGATAATGGGTCATTAATTAAGCTTGGTTTATTTTGCGAACCAAAATATAGTGATATTAGTGCTGTAATCTATAGTTCTTGTGCAACCTGGGGGAAAGTGAGAGCCCTATCTAAATCACTTGATTCGGGTGTGCTATTCACTGCTTTAAGACTAAATATGCATTCCCCCAAACCGTTTATTTATAGTGGTAAAAAGCCTGAATATTCCGAGTCATTACTTGATGGTTTAAGAGTATATCTTAATCCGATGGCTAAGCACCCTTTAAGCCCATTAATATTCCGGCATCCGGATGTATTTCAGTCATACTTTTCGAAAACAATAGGAGATTGGATATACGAACAGTATGATGGCCAGTTATTGAATAGATTTTTAATTAGTACCACTGACAATAGCACGGTTATCAAAAATTAAGTTACACAAAACGGAATATCGTGTACGATAATATACTTTTTTATAACGAATATATATACAATCGATACGAAATATGGTAGACTCTAACTTAGATAATTAAATAATTAGAAGCGGGGACAACAATGTATACTGAAATTATAAAAATTATTGAGGGTGGATTAGACAAAGATAAGGAAAAGGTGATTAATTATTCTAATTTACTTGCTCAAAAATTAAGTGAGCAGGGCGAAAAAAAAATGGCAGAGAAAATCCAAAAGTTAATAACTAGTAAGTCTGTCCATCCTGTATACTTAGATGAATTAATTTCCACTCCAGTAGATCAAGAGACTAGAATGAGTATAGTAGATGTCTCAATGAATTATCCGGTAGAAGAAAATTCAATTGTATTACCCGAATCAATTAAGCTAAAGTTAGAAGATTTTATTGAATCAATCAAATATAAGGAACAAATGCAAAAAATGGGGTTGGATCTTATTTCAACGTTGTTATTATATGGACCTCCAGGATGCGGGAAAACTACTATAGCTCATTATTTATCAAATAGAATTCAAATGCCTTTAGTAACAGCTCGATTAGATACCATGATTTCTTCTTTATTAGGAAATACTGCAAAAAATATAAGAATGATCTTTGATTTTGCAAAAAGAAAACCATGTATTCTATTTTTAGACGAATTCGATGCAATTGCTAAAGCTCGAGATGATCAACATGAACTGGGTGAGCTCAAACGGGTAGTTAATAGTTTACTACAAAATATTGATGAGTTTAGTAAAGATAATATACTTATTGCAGCTACAAACCATCAGAATCTTTTAGATGACGCAATTTGGAGAAGGTTTACTTCAATTATTGAAATACCAAAACCATTATCCGAGGATATCATTAAACTTATAAAAATGTTTTTTAAAGATATTTCTTGGGATTTTGAAAATGATTTAAAAAAGGCAGATACTGGAGCTAAATTATTAGAAAACTTATCCCCATCAGATATTAAAAATATTTGTTACAATGCAATTAAGAAATGCGTAATTAGTGGAGAAAATGCGGTTTCTTTTCATGACTTTATATATGAAGTCTATTTGTACAAAACTCATAGTACTTTTTCGCAAAAGGATATCGTTAAATTTTTAAATGATAGTGGAGTTTCCCAGGCAAATATAGCAAAAACTATTAAAATATCGTTAAGACAAGTGAGAAATTTTCTCGGGGAATAAGGAGGAGTTTTTATGACTGATAAACACCTACCGATAAAAATATTTGAAAAAAGAAAAGACATCGATGAAAGAGATACCGAGGGGGGCGGCAATTCAAAACCGCCTAAATGGACATTGCAAGGAGAATTATTGAGACAAAGAACTGAGGAACATATATTAAATTTGGAACGCGCAAAGAATACTTTGCTAGAAAAACAACGTAAGGGTTCGTTTCTTCCTCATGTAATTAAAACTACAATTAATTCAGATGCTATTGCTAAAACTCACAGGAAGGAAATCTCTAAATTATTTGAAACTCCTGAAGGAAATAATGTTATAGGCCTTTCTGGTGAAAAAAATCTACTGGTGAAAGTTAACTCAGTTAAAATCATAGAAAATGCTGAAAAAAGACTATCTAACTTTGAGAAAAATGCATATGTTATATCTGCGATCGATGAATTTGAAGATTTCACACCGATTATAGAATCTATTGAAATAAAAAAGCCTTTGAAAATTAAGCTTATTAATTATTGTGATTTTGAATTAAATAAATCTGTTCAAAAATTATTTGAGAGTATATGTAATTTAAGCAACGGTCTTCATCTTAAATCACAAATTTTTTATACTCCAGAAATGTTAGTTTATAAGCTAGTTGCGGATAATTTTGAAGCATTGGAAGATATAAAACAATTTGAAGGTTTATATTCAATTGAAATAATGCCTTCTTATGAGGTGGTTTTAGATTTTTTTAATCATAGTCAAAATATTCCGATAAAAATTCCTGATAAGGGCAAGAATTATCCGGTTATAGGAGTTTTAGATTCTGGAATTCAAGAAATTCCTTATTTAAAACCATGGATACTTTATGATAAATATACCAACTATCCTGAGGAGTATGTTGAACGTTCGCACGGTACGTTTGTTGCAGGTATCTTGTTATATGGAGATGAGTTACAAGGAAAAGAATATACCGGGAAAAGGTAAAACAAGTCGGGTTTGGGTTACCAAAACCTGTACAGGATGTCCTATTTAATTCACCAAATGAAATAACTTTGGTTCTAAGAGATACATTAGAAAAAGGTAACTTTGTTGAAATATTGGAATTTCCCTTTCCCGATAGTTTAGTCGATGAAGAAGGATACTACTATGGTCAAATCATTGTTACACTTATAAATCATCCAATCTTAGATTCTCGTCAAGACGGTGAATATTGCCAATCTGATTTAGATGTCTCTTTAGGAGTATATGAATCAAAAAAAGTAAGAGATATTTCTAAACGAAATATAAAAAATCCAATCGGTAGAGAGAGTAGTCAAAATATACTCAATCAAGCTTGTTTTAGTTCACGTATTTTAAATCGAAATTCTGGGGATTTTTGTGCTAAGGAAAGATTATTGATACAATACGGTGGGAAGTTTCATCCAATAAAAAAATACGCCATTGATTTAGCCGAAATGAAACCAGCTTTTAAGGAAAGAAATTTAGAACATCCTAAAAAGTGGTATCTAAAATTGGATGGCTTATTCAGAGATTTTATCGAAAATAAAGCAACTATTGAAAATATGACTTTATTCCAGGATTTTTGCTTAATAATTACTATTCGAGACCCTAAAAATTTGCATAATGTTTACGATGAAGTTACCCAGTTATTAAAAATAAATAATTTTATTCACAATAATATTAGACTTAGAGAGTCAATTAAAGTACCTGTTGTGCAATAATTAAGAAAGGAGTAACTTTGATGAGTAATAAGCAATTATCGCCAGGTTCAAAAGCACCAGTTTCTGGTCAGTATGGAATTGTTGGACCTAGAGGAGAGGAAACACAGGAGCCGAAAGAACTGTTGTTAAAAACGAACCAATGCCACCAACACCAAAATCAGGTCAAAAGTATGTTCTTAATGATAAGACAAAAACTAAATGATTAGAAATAAAAGCTCCAGTAAGGAGCTTTTATTCGATAAAAATAGATTATTATCAAAAAGTAATTGTTGTTTCGTACGATACAAATGGACAGAATTTTAATTTCCGTGTAATTATATTGTTCGATTAATTAAATTAATCAGTATTTAGACCTAGGACTTATTTAGAAATAATCCTGGTACCAGGCTTCATTTTAGAATAAAGTAGTTCTTCTTTCCATTCAAACAAGTATTTTATTGTCGTAAGTTCATTAATAGTAAAAGAATTCAAATCAGGTATTTTGTTGTTCCCAATCTAGGTATTTTCTTGTCCGTGTACTTTAATTGTTTTTGTTATTGAACTTAATTTTTTATTAAAGTTAACATAATATATATTATACGACTCATAAAATAGAGGAAATTTTTATACGATATCAGTACTAATAAAATACTTTATCTATTAATGACTACATGATTAGTTGGCAAGAAAAAAACTAGGCTGACCTAGTTTTTTTCAAATTTATTTATCTATAGAGTCTGTGAATTCAACCAGCGGCTTAAAACTCCGAACGGTTGTTTTACCTTTTGACATTTTCAGTTCAAGGTTGCCATTATTGAACCTTGCAATGGTTTTTTCTGGTTTAACTTGTGCCGGCAAAGGAATTGTCTGATAAAACCGATTACACCTTTGTATTGTAAAATAATAATTCGGCCTTTCTTGAATTTCTTCCCTTCGGCTATCTCCTTTAATGATTACAGAATTACCTTGAACCGTAATATCCACATCACGAGGATCAAATTCTTTCATATCTATCGATAATAAAATTTCTTCGGTGTTGTTCTGCAAGTTAATCTTCTGATTTTTGTTCAGAGGTTCTAGTAAAGCATTGACCATTTGTGCGAATGAATGAATTGGGCTAAATGGATAAACATTATTAAGCCGTTGATTATTATAGATTTGCGGTAAATCTTTGTTTTGCAATTGAGACTCACCCCATTGATAAACTTTATAATCCTTTCTCTGCATATGTATATTAAAAAAAGTATAATCGGCGCCAAGCTTTAAGCAAAATTTTTTTTATAATCAAATAAACGGAGACAAAAAAACACCTTCCATTTTTTTAAAGAAGGTGTCAATTGTTATAAGAAAAGTCTGCATTATGGCAATAAACGATATTATCCTGTTACTTTCATAGCGGCCAATTGTTTTTTATTAATAATCATAGCCATATAACTACTCATATAGATTAATTCTTTATTACGGATCTCAAAATCAGTTTTCAAATTATTTGGAATCGTATTCTTTTTTCTATTCATAGTTATTGTCCTTTCGCATATAAAATATTAATAAAGATAAATCCCTAGATTCATATCAAATGTCAGTATTGTCCGCAATTTCGATTTCTAACTTTTGTCCGGCAATTAAACCGCTCTTTGAAATCCGGTTCATATTTTTTATATTTTTAATGGTCGCCCTAGGATCCGATTGAGGTGCAATTCGGTGAGCTATCGACCATAGAGTATCCCCGTGGCGGACTGTGATTTCATAATTCTTTTTTTCGCTTGTAGCCTTGGCCACATTGGAAATATACATCATCCAAAAAGAAATTATAACTATGATAATTGCCAGGTGGATTAAGAATTTTTTATAGGACCAGCGGTATTTTCTTCCTTGAACGTAAACACCCATATGGTAATCAACTCCTTTATGCAAACATTTGTTCTGTTGAAATAATCATAACACGAACGTTAGTTCTAGTCAATAAAAAAGCGAACAAATGTTTGTAATTTTTTTTTCTTTATGATATAATAAGGCCGATGAATTATAGTAAAGGAGGTGTTGATAATGGATGATTTGACTGAACGTCAACAAGAAATCATGGATTTTATCCTTAAAGAAGTTGAAAAAAAGGGATATCCGCCGTCAGTTCGGGAAATCGGTGAAGCTGTCGGTTTGAGTTCAAGCTCCTCTGTTCATGCACAACTGGAAAAACTTGAGCAACTTGGTTATCTCCGCCGTGACCCAACCAAACCCAGAGCCATTGAAGTTTTATACGGCGGATCCGATTCTTTTCATGAACAGTTGTTTAAAGATATGATTAATGTACCGATCGTTGGAGCGGTTACCGCTGGGGAACCCATTTTAGCGGAACAGAATATTCAAGATTATTTTCCAATTCCCAAAGATTTCACTCGTACGGAAGATGTATTTATGTTGCGGGTTAAAGGTGAAAGTATGATTAATGCCGGAATATTTGATGGAGATCTGGTCATCGTCAATAAAGAATCAACGGCGAGCAATGGAGAAATTGTGGTAGCTCTTTTGGAAGATCAAGCGACTGTAAAAAGATTTTTCAAAGAACAAAATCATATCCGGTTGCAGCCGGAAAATGAGCGTTACGAACCGATCATTGCCACGAATGTTCAAATTTTAGGAAAAGTTGTGGGCCTTGTTCGTAAGTTCCATTAAACAAATATTAACCCCCGTTAAACTAAAAAACGACGGGGGTTTGTTTTTATAAGCCAGATTGAGTTTTATTAAAAAGATTATACTAAACTCTGATATTAAATTCTTCCTGATTGAATTCGCCAGCAGTGAACGGATGATAATCCAGTAATTGATTAAAATCAATACTGCGATCATGTAATCTTTGCATTTGAGAACGATTAATCCCGATGACATTAAAAAATATTTCCAGTGCTTGAGTATGACCTAGAGCTGCCGGATCAGTCCCTCCGGTTGATATATCCGGTAAACCCTGATATTCCTTAAAAGCAAAAACACACGCATCTTGGGTGCCTTCACCTTCTACCAACTCAATCAATTTGGTATAGGTTTCACGGCGTGCCTCTGCGTGTGTTTTCCGGAAATCCGACTGCGGAACGTTACTACTTGGCAGCAAATCCTGTTTTGCTATCCCCTTACACCTTTTCAGGGCCCGCAGGAGATCGTCTTGACTGATCTGAATCATAAGAGCATCCCTCCCTTAAATTTTAGATTTCAAAAACCAGGTAGGATTCTAATATGTTAATAATTTCTTCATGAGGTTTTAAAATCCTGCATGGGAAAAATTATATTGGGTAACCGGTCAAAATTATTATATTGTTGGAAGCGCTAAAATAAACTGGTAATTTATTAGCTGATTGATAGGTTGGTGGAAAGTGTACCAAATTTAACCAGAATTTCATCATCTGTTAATCGGGTATGTATAGGCGTAATGGATATGAACCCTTTCTCAACCGCTTGAATGTCAGAATCCTCCGATTGATCTTGAATAACAGGATCGCCAGCCATCCAAAAATAAATCTGGCCCCGGGGATCTTTGCATTCCACAATCACGTTTTGGTATGTCAGAGCACCGAGCCTGGTAAAACGCATACCTTGATAATCCGTTATATGTTTAACGATTGGAAAATTGATATTTAGAATGGTATGAGATGCCAGTTCTTTAAGCTGATTGAGATTTTTTCCAATAAATGTGGCTGCTGGAGCAAAATTAAAATTTTCCCGGCCGGATAATGAAAGGGCAATACTGGGAATTTTATAAAAAGAACCTTCAATCGCAGCAGAAACAGTCCCTGAATATAAAATATCATTACCAAGGTTGGGTCCATGATTGATCCCGGAAATAATCAAATCCGGGATATGTTCTTTGATCAAATATTCCAGTGCGAGTTTCACACAATCGGCGGGAGTACCGTTTACCAACCATTGGAATTTATTATTTCCAACCGGTGTAGCCCTTAAAGGCTGGTTCATCGTTATTCCGTGACCAACCGCACTTCTTTCTTGATGAGGGGCTGCAATCATGACCGAAGCTATATCTTTCAGCCCGGCGTATAAAGTTTGCAAACCAGCCGCATTAAAACCATCATCATTGGTTAATAAGATCTTCAATTTGCCAGTATTCAGAGTGATCATCCTTACGACTACGATTGTTTTTCCCGAAGAAACCATCCAAGTCCAGAACTATCATTCCTAGAATTCTCGCTTTTTGACTCCTCATTTTTGGTATTCTTCGCATAAATCTGTTCCAATATGTTATTCGAGGTTTCAGTGATTTGATTTTTACTAGTCTGAATTAGATTATAAAGCAGTTCCAGATTTTCTTCCCCACAAAGATTGCGTAGGGCTTCGAGAGAAGCATGGCGATGGTCCTTTTGTTCAATTAACATCCCGACAAGGGGTTCTATCGCCCGTTCGTCGCCAAAGTTACCCAAAGCAATAATTGCTGCGGTGCGGACATCGCAGCACTGATCATTTAAAGCCGAAATCAGAGGTAAGATGGATGCCGGATTTTCCAGTTTTCGCAAAGCTTCGGCCGCTTCATAGCGAACTCCCGGTTCTTCATCTTTCAAGGCAGAAATAATCGCTTCATTAACCTTTTGGTCGCCAAGCTCCCCAAGGAGTTTGCAAACGCGTCTGCGAATTTGGTAGTCGGGATCCTGAAGCGCCCGAACCAACTGGTTAATGATTTGATCAGGATTAAAATGTTTTAATGCCGCAGCAACATTAAACCCTACATAATGATTATCATCGGCCAACGCTTTAATTAAAGGAATGATCGAACGGGAATCGTGCAGACGGCCCAAAGCCTCAGCAGCCCACCCTCTCACATGCTCATCCGAATCATTCAGAGCATCGATAAAGAAATCCAAGGACTGTTCGAGCCCGATTTTGGTTAAGCCATAAACCGCACTTCTCCGAACAGTTCGATCTCCTTCCAGGAAAGCCATTTTTAAAACTTCAATAACTTCAAGCCGTAAATCATCAATCAATGTCTCTTTTTTGTGTCCTGATAAATCAGAGACATTCAACGATGATTCAACTTTATCCAAAAATTCTATTAAGTTGTCAATTCGCTGGGGATGGAGACCCATGGTAGCTTCCCCATTTCTATGTTTAGAGATTTTTTCCTGTCAAAGCACGTGATCTACAATAAGGACATTGTTCAGCTTCCCAGGGTACAGGTTCATGACAACTTAAGCATTCACGCTTTGCTTCTTTTCTACAAAATGGGCAAATGGTCAAAATATCATGAATTTTTTTATTGCAATGGGGACACTTGATCAGTTCGCCCTTAGGACGAAGGACTAAATAAATGACTACAATGAAAAGCAGTAATAAAATTGCCATAACCATTGGAGAAAAAAGTGCAATCAAAGGCATGATTGTCCAAAACAGCCAGGAATAATCCCGAGCTCTGGCATCACGGTAAATCCAAATCGCCAATGGAACCACCATGATTAATAAAATTACAAATTGAATGATGTGAAAATTTTTCATAAAATTACCCTCTATCTATTCATATTCAATTAAGCATCCTCTAAAAGTATAACATTAATATTTTCAATTCATAAATAAAATTTCGAGAAAATTATAAGAACCACTATAAAATATTTCACCCTGTCTGTTTTCATTCCTGCCGACCAAAAATAAAATATTTGTCAACAATTGAATAACGCATATTTCGATTGATAAATCCCAGCAATGCTTAATTTAATTTGAGTATAAGAAAGTCCGCCTTGTAAAAAAACGATATAAGGAGGTGCAATAGGAGCATCTGCAGAAAATTCGCTGGTTGCTCCGGAGATAAAAGTTCCCCCTCCCATAATCACATGGTGAATATATCCGGGCATCTCGGCTGGAATTGGCAAGACATCGGATTCCACTGGCGAATTTTTTTGAACCGCTTGGCAAAATTCAATCAAATCAGTAGCGGATTGAAAATATATTTTTTGAATAATATCAGTCCGGGACTCATTCGCCATTGGCGATACTTTAAATCCGGCTTTTTCAAATAATTTAGCCACAAGGACTGCTCCTTTCACCATTTCCGAAACACGGTGCGGAGCCTCAAAAAAGCCTTGAAAAAACAATTGCAAATTTAATAAGGAAGGTCCGATAGCGCCGCCAATACCCGGAACGTAAAGCCTTTCGGCGGCTTTTTCCACAAAGAATTTTTTACCGGCAATGTAACCACCGCTAGGTATCAAACACCCTCCGGGATTTTTAATTAAAGAACCTGCCATCAAATCTGCACCCAGCTCCAAAGGTTCTTTTTCGGCTACAAATTCACCATAGCAATTATCGACAAAAATAATCACATTGGGGGCCGTCATCTTAAGAGCGGTAAACACTAGCTGCAGTTGCCCCAAATCCAGGGAATTCCTTTCCGAGTAACCGCAAGAGCGCTGAAAAAGAATCATTTTCGTTTGAGGGCCCACAGATTGAATCAGTCTGTCCTGATCGATAGAACCATCAGCCAGCAGCGGTATTACTTTGGTTTTGAAACCCGCAGTGGCGCTTGTGCTTTCCAGTTGATCTTCCTGTATGCCTAAAACTCCCATTAATGTTTCATAGGGAAAGCCGGTAGCCATAATCAACTCATCTTGAGGAGTCAAATTACCCAAGATGGAACAGGCGATGGCATGGGTGCCGGATACCAATTGCTGTCTTACCAAAGCTGCTTCCGCTTTAAAAACCCGGGCAAATACTCTCTCCAAGGCATCACGGCCCGCATCGTGATAACCATAACCGGTAGTTGTTTGAAAGTGGTGGCTACCAATGCGCTCGGCTTGAAAAGCTTCTAACATTAATTGTTGATTATGCAAAGCGATTCGTGAAATTTTTTTAAAAACGGTTTCCAATTCACTTTCCATTTGTTCGAGTAAATCAATCGTCTCATTCATCAGAGGCATTTGCTTTTTCGTCTCTTTCTCTTTTGGGATAACTTCCTAATATTTTTTTCCAGCCCTCTGAGGCTCTCACTAATAATTCTATATTTTTTAAAGCGTTTTCAACTTCAAGTGTGGATTTATGACCAATAAATTCAAAAATAAGCACGTATTCCTGAGGTTTAATCTTATAGGGCCGCGATTGAATGAACGTCAAATCAATTTTAGCATCCGCCAAGACCTTGGCAATCTGAAATAGTTGACCGGGTTGATTCGACCCAAACCGAACCGCCACTAAAGTTCGATCATTGCCAGTCGGTTCCCCGTCTCTGAGGGCACACACCAAAAAACGGGTTTCGTTAAAGGCATAATCTTGAATCTCTTCTGGAAAAACAATCATATTATTGGACCTGGCGGTTTCGATGTTACATATGGCAGCCGATGCTAACGTAGTGTCTCGAAGAACGTTTTGGGCAGCTTCCGCCGTAGAAAGTATCGGGACTAATTGAGCCTTTGGAAATAATTCCATCAACCGGATTTGACATTGATTGAGCGGTGATGGATGAGAATAAATTCGCTGTAAATTTGACCACTCCAATTTCGAAGGAGCCGCAAGTACATGGAAAATCGGCAAATGGACTTCATCGCAAACTTTAACAAAATCCTGAAACTCAATGAGATTATCAAAAGTCGAACCAATCAGACCGTCGATCATATTTTCTACCGGAACAACTGCGATATCCGCTTGTAAATTCTGCACCAAACGCAAGGAATTATAGACATTGGTATAGATCAATTCAACTTGCGTAAATGGAATCCCCATCCGCTTTGCATAATGGATTGCGGCTTGTTCCGAATATGTACCCTGCGGTCCTAAAATTGCAATCTTCAACTTTGAGTTTCACCCTTTCGATTCTAAAAAAAGCGGCAAAAAAAAGGCCTTCGGCCTTAAAAGGTTTAAAGGTTATTTTCAGTATGAACGGTTAATTTGGCCATTCGCCTTGAAACACTTCTACGGCAGGTCCGGTCATATAGACGTGATGGTCATCCCGGTTCCATTCGATGGTTAGGATTCCACCCCGTAACTCAACTTGAACTCTGTTTTCAGTCTGCTCATTTAAAATGGCTGCCACTACAGCGGCACAAGCGCCGGTTCCGCAAGCCAAAGTTTCACCGCTCCCGCGCTCCCAGACCCGCATAATGATTTGGCCGGGCGATACAACGGAGACAAATTCAACATTGGTTTTATGAGGAAAAAATAGATGCATTTCCATGGCCGGACCATCTATCAGCACTTGCGAATCGGTAATTTCAGGAACGAAAATCACACAATGAGGATTACCCATTGATACGCTGGTAAATTGGTAACGACGTTGATTCACTTCGATGGTTTCAGCCACAGCCTGTTCTTTCGGGATATTGACCGGAATCGCAGACGCTCTTAATTCAGGTATGCCCATATCAACTTCAACCATTGAAACTTTATTTCCGGCAACCAACAATTTTAATTGTTTCATTCCGGATAAAGTCTCAATTGTTAACAAGGATTTTTGAACCAATTGATGTTCATAAAGGTATTTACCAACACAACGGATTGCATTCCCGCACATTTCCGCTTCGCTGCCGTCAGCATTAAACATTCTCATTTTGGCATCAGCTATACGGGAAGGTAAGATTAATACCAGTCCATCCCCGCCGATTCCAAAATGACGATCGCTGACTTTGACTGCCAGTTCAATGGGATTATCCACGGTCTCATGAAAACAATCGATATATATATAATCATTACCAATACCTTGCATTTTGGTAAATTTCATTTTTATATACTCCGATTTCAAGGCTTTTACGGAATTGATCCATTGGGTCTAAACTTAAGTCCTAAAAACCCAGTACATAACAACACCATGTTATTCCCAAATGGATGAAAAAGAAAAAGGGGGTTATTCTTCCTTTTTCTCCAGAGCCAAATCAGGCAATGCCCTCGCCGGAATGATCGTAGAAACAGCATGTTTATATATCATTTCCTGTTTTCCATCACTGTCTAAAATAATGGTAAAATTATCAAATCCCTTCACCAAACCCCGGACTTGAAAACCATTTATCAGGAAAATCGTGACCGCTATTCCCTCTTTGCGTACCTGATTCAAAAATCCGTCTTGTAAATTGATCACCGGCTTATTCATTGTAGATTACCTCCGTTAAATGGTTTAAAGTAAATTTATTCGACATCTTTCTTTAATCTACCTTCAATATAATTCATTATTTCACCAAAAAATTCCTCATTTTTACCAGAAATATTTACCCAACGGTCCACTGGCTCTTTGCGGAACCATGTTAATTGACGTTTTGCATAATTCCGGGTCTTTTGTTTGATTAAATCCAGTGCTTCTTCAAGGGAAATTTTACTCTGGAGGTATTGGTTGATTTGCAGATACCCCAAACTTTGCATGGCTTTCAGTTTAGAAGTATATCCTGTTCTTAAAAGGCCCTCCACTTCCTGAATGAATCCATGGTCGATCATCAAACCGACTCGTTCATCAATCCTCTGATATAATTCATCACGGTTTCTATCCAAAAACAAATAAATGGTTTGATATTGATTATTTGACGGTTGCTTTTTTGGCATCTCCGAAAAGGGAATACCTGTTCGAAGATAAACCTCCAGCGCCCGAATGATCCGGTGGTTATCATTGGGGTGTATCCGCTGTGCAGTCACAGGATCGACTTTCTTAAGCTGTTCATGCAACATACTGGAATTTTCCGAATTCAAAGCTTGTTCCCATAATTCTTGTCGAAGCTCCGGGTCGGCTCCGGGATCCATAAATGAGAAAGAACGAAGGCAGGCTCTAATGTATAAGCCGGTGCCTCCGACCACTAATGGTATTTTTCCTTGACTATGGATCTTATCAACAACCTGATTAAACAATGTCTGATAATCAGCGACTGAAAAATCCCGACTTGGTTCCACAACATCAATTAAATGGTGTTTCGCCCTGAGTTGTTGTTTCTGAGTGGGTTTTGCCGTCCCAATATCCATATATTGATAAACTTGCATAGAATCCGCGGAAACAATTTCGGTATTTAAGTTTTGAGCAACCCGAATTGCCAAATCAGTTTTACCCACAGCTGTCGGGCCAGCGATTACGATTAAAGGGAGCATCTTCACCTTCTCAAAAACTTTTTGGCCAGTTCCTCATGATTCATCCGAAAAACGGTAGGCCGTCCATGAGGACAGGTGTATGGGTTTTCACAACGAAATAAATCTTTTACCAGACTTTCCATCTCCAATAAGTTAAGACTGTCGCCAGCTTTAATGGCAGTGCGGCAAGCCATGGTTGTGATAAAGGACTCTTTAATCTCGGCGGGATCTTTAAAAGTCTCAAAGCTAATATATTGTTCGGCGAGGTCAATCAAAAGTTGGCGGTAATCCATATTGATCAGATTGATGGGCACACCCCGGACAATGATCGTTTGACCACCGAAAGCTTCTAATTCAAACCCCAAATCTGCAAAAACCGATACCCGATCGGCGATGACTTTATACTCGGCATAACTTAGATTAACCGTTTCCGGAATTAATAATGCTTGGGTCCCTAAAAACTCCCTTGATTTATTCATATATTGTTCAAATAAAATCCGTTCATGAGCCGCATGCTGATCCATGAACAACAAACCTTTTTCATCATGAGCTATTATATAAGTATTCGCAATAGCCTTAGGGAATACATAATAACTTTTACCATTACCGGCTGGCGCCTTGGGTGTTTCAGGAGCTGCATAATCAATCCCCGCAGCAGGCTGTTCTTGAACCAGTGTTATTTGGGCCGGACTCTCACTGGGGGGCTTAAACTCAGGGTAGGTAATTTCCAAGGTTTTTACCGGAGCTTGTTTTTCATGTGCAGGGGGATTTTCCGGGATTACTACCGCAGTATAATCCTCTTCGGGAGCGATCCATTCCGATAACAAGCAACTGTCTTTTAAGGTTTTTCGCACCGAGTTATAAGCTGTTTTATAAAGATCGGCATCGTTGGAAAAACGCACTTCCATTTTGGTTGGATGAGCGTTAATATCAACTAAATCGGAAGTAATCTCCAAAAATAAAATCACAAACGGGTAGCGGGCGATTGGCAATAATGTATGAAAAGCTTTTTCAATCGCGGCGCTTATGGTCCGGCTGTGAAAAAAACGGCCGTTTACAAAAAACACTTCATAATTTCGGTTCGTCCTGGCAATGGATGGCTTGCCAATATACCCGGTAATTTTTAAGCCGCTGTTTTCTTCATAAAAAACCGGAATCATTTCTTTGGCTACATCTTTGCCGAATATGGCCACCACGGTTTCATATAAATCCCCGTTGCCCGGAGTAAAAAGCAGTTCATACCCGCCATGTTGAAGTTTAAAACTAATTCCGGGATAACCAAGAGCTAACCGGGCAATGATTTCATTGATATATCCCGCTTCCGTCGGAATCGTTTTTAAATATTTAAAACGTGCCGGAGTATTAAAAAATAATTCTTGGACTTTAATGGTAGTACCATCGGGTGCGCCGATATCTTTCACACGCTGCAATAAACCGCCGCGAATTTCCACCAGGGTGCCGGTTTCACTGTCCGCCGTCTTGGTTGTCATTTCAAATATAGAAACCGATGCGATTGAAGGTAGCGCTTCGCCGCGAAATCCAAGAGTACGAATCTTCCATAAATCATCGGGTTCAATTATTTTACTCGTGGTATGTCTTTCAATAGCCAATACCGCATCTTCCCGTTCCATTCCCTGTCCATTGTCGGTAACCCGAATCAGCTGGCGGCCGCCATTCTTAATCTCAATTTCAATTCGGCTGGCTCCTGCATCAATGGAATTTTCCGCCAACTCTTTGACAACCGAGGCTGGGCGTTCGATAACTTCACCAGCAGCGATTTTGGTAATTGTACTATCATCCAAACGATGTACTTTATTCGTCGAAATCACCTCTTTTTTTACTATCGGCACGAAGAATCCATTTGTCGACGTATTTTTTGCTGCCATTCATAAAGAAAATTCAGGGCTTGAAGAGGCGTAATTGATACCAAGTCAATTTCACGAATTTCCTCCAAAATAGCATCTTTTTCAACCGGGAAAAGCGACAATTGGTTTTGTGAAACCTTCGGTTCTTTCATTTCCTTGGACTCTTTAGGTTCTCTGGCTTTTTTTACTTCCACAAGATCATTTTTTTCAAGAGTCGCTAGAATTTCTTTGGCCCTTCCTGTAATTTCACTAGGCAATCCAGCTAAGCGGGCTACTTCGATTCCATAACTTTGATCCGCTTTTCCCGGAAGAATTTTGCGTAAAAAAACAATTTCTTCCCCATCCCGCTCAACAGCTATATGATAGTTTTTCAGCCCCGGATTTTCTTCTTCTAACTCGGTCAATTCATGGTAATGCGTAGCAACCAATGTTTTGCAACCAATCCGTTGGGTATGATGAATGAACTCAACAACAGCCCAAGCAATGCTCAGGCCGTCAAAAGTACTGGTACCGCGGCCGATTTCATCCAATATCACCAGCGAACGGAAAGTAGCATGATTGAGAATATAAGCTACTTCGTTCATTTCAACCATAAAAGTACTCTGCCCGGTTGCCAAATCATCCGAAGCGCCTACCCGGGTAAAAATCCTGTCAACTACGGAAATTTCCGCCGATTTGGCAGGAATAAAACTGCCGATATGAGCCAAAAGAACAATTAAAGCCACTTGCCGCATGTAGGTTGATTTTCCGGCCATGTTCGGACCGGTAATCATTTGGGTCCGGTTATCGGTCATCTCCAAAAATGTATCATTGGGGACAAATTTTCCGGCAGGGAGCATTCTTTCGACAACCGGATGACGGCCGTCAACAATGAGTATTTTACCGGTTTCATTCATTTCGGGCCTGACATAATTATAACGTACCGCAGTTTCAGCCAATGCAACCAGTACGTCCAACTCCGCCAAAGCATCGGCATTGGCCTGCAAACTGTCGATTTCTTCTAAAACAGCCTCCCGCAACTGACAAAAGATTTGAAACTCAAGGGCTGTACTTTTTTCATGGGCATTAACAATCAAATCCTCATATTCTTTTAAGGTCTGGTTAATAAACCGTTCTCCGTTGGCAAGAGTTTGTTTCCGGATATAATCCGGCGGCACCAGATTCAAATTGGCATGGGTAACTTCAATATAATATCCGAAAACCTGGTTGTAACCAATTTTTAATGATTTAATACCGGTCCGTTCTTTCTCCTTTTGTTCCAGTTCAGCTACCCAACGTCTACCTTGAGAACTGGCTTCAATCAGATGAGCCAATTCCGAATGATAGGAATTCTTGATCATTCCGCCTTCTTTGACGGAAAGGGGCGGATCGTCCTTTAAAGCCGATTCCAACATTTCGCTCAATGCCGAAAGGGGTTGAAGTTTTTCTTTGAGAAAGACCAGTCTTTCACTGGAAAAGTTTCGTAGAGATTCTTTGAGCGCCGGGATTTCCGCTAAAGTATTTTTTAGAGCCAATAAATCCCTTGCATTTGCATTATTGCTGGCAAGTTTACTTAAAATACGCTGTAAATCATAGGTTTTATGCAAACCTTCCCTTAGGGTTTCCCGGGCCTCCAGATTAACAGTAAACTCCCCAATGGCCGATTGACGCTCTTGAACGGGTTTCAGACGGGTTAAAGGTTGCTCAACCCAGTTTCTTAACATTCTTCCCCCCATTGAGGTCACGGTTTGATCCAATACTCCATAGAGGCTACTGCTGGTTTCGCCACTCCGGATGTTCCGCGTTAATTCCAAATTGCGTCTGGTGGCCAGATCCAGGGCCATATATTCGCCAATTTGATAGGTGCTGATTTTTCTCAAATGAAGCAGCGTGTTTTTCTGAGTCTCGATCAGGTATTGTAAAAGAGCCCCGGCAGCGCAAACTGCGGCCGGCAATTCTTCCATTCCGAAAGCGCGGAGGCTTTGAACCTGAAAATGTTCGAGTAACAAATGATACGCTTGTTCATATTGAAACGAAACGGCACTTCCCAAGGTTATTGAAACATCGGAAATTTGCTGAAAACGGCCAACCAAATCCTGTTCATTTTTCAAGATATAGAGCTCGGCGGGGCGGATCCGGGTCAGCTCGGTAAGTAACAACGTTGTTTCCGCTTTTGGAAATTGAGTAACCTTGAATTCACCGGTTGAAAGATCAACATAACCAAGGCCCCAAAAATTCTCCCAGCCCACAAAGGTGGCCAAATAATTATTGGCCTTCTCCGTCAGCAACTGATCTTCAATGACCGTTCCGGGAGTAATGACCCGGATCACTTCTCGCTTTACAATCCCCTTGGCAAGTTTGGGATCTTCCACCTGTTCGCAGATAGCTACCTTATACCCTTTACTGAGCAATTTAGCCAGATATCCCGAAACTGCATGATAGGGGATTCCGCACATGGGAATTCTTTCATGGCCGCCGGATTCCCGGGAGGTAAGAACGATTTCCAATTCACGGGAGGCGGTGACCGCGTCATCCAAAAACATTTCATAAAAATCGCCCAGCCTAAAAAAAAGGATACAGCCTTCGTATTCCTTCTTGACCTCCATATATTGTTGAAGCATGGGCGTAGTTTTTGCCATTTTGACACCTCAAATAAAAACGATACAAATTATCAAATTCAAGAAAAAATAAGGAAATAATTGGTCATCAAGGGTTAAAAACCCCAATTTATCGTGTATCTTCGACAAATCCGGCAAAGTATCCTTTTTTAAAAAGCAGAGATTTCGAGAATATTCGCGGACCATAGAATTTATGGGATTCATAGCGTCCACAGCTCATGAATGATTCCTGTCAAAAACCATGTTTTTCGGTATTTCTCAAATACCAGCCGGATACTTCGCCAATTCGCGCCGACTTTATCCGTGGTGCCGGTTTCACTCACCCGATATTCGGCCACAATGGAATGCGGATAGGCCTCAAAACAGTTACCGGTGCCAAAACCTGCATTCTTGGCATCATGATAACTTATCTCTCCGGTATCGGCGTAAGGTGCATCATATACGTAATTCCGGTAATAATCGAATGTTTTTAGACGCAACGGCATACCATTTTCTTCGTCATATCCCCAAGTATAAGATGGGTAAGCCCTGAAAAAGTGTATCAGTTCTTTTTTCGAAAAAACCTGATCTTTCCGGGTGTTGACTTCGGAGCTCGTTGAAAAACGCAGTCCCTTTTCTGGATGGACATACTGCGCCAGGGATTCCATATCTCCTTTACTGAGCAAAACGATTACTTTTTTCTCCCGGCCCTCCAGTTCATTTTGCAAATTTATTTCTTCATAGACTGTTTTTGGAACGGCTAAGGAAAGTTTGGCTTCTTGAATTCCCTGACTTAACGGATGATTGCTTTTTAAGACCTGGATTTCATTCTTTAAAGCACGAATTTGTTGTTTCAGGTTTTGTTGTTCCTGACGGGCGACTGCTTTTTGCCACCAATATACTTGACCGCCCGTAATCAGCGCCGTACCGATGATGATTACCAAGACGATACCCCAGATAGCCAACAATTTGGAGAAAACCCCCAGTCCCAACTGCGGTTCTTGATACATTTAACGCCTCCGGGAAATGATCATTTTTTCGTTTTATTCGCCAAAAAAACAGCCAAACCTTTCAATTTTCCGAATTTGCCGAAGCAAAGACGATAAAAGAGTGAATTGTTTAATCCGAAAGAATTCTGATATTGGATGGGTTCAACGCAAGGGTCACTTCCATCCCGATTGCCGGCGGCTTACTGTTTTTCCCAAGCAAAGCCTTTATTGTGTGTGGACCATACACGGCTTCAATTCGATACGCATACCCCAAAAATTCCAGACCGGTGATTTTAACCGGTAAATTGGGAGGAAAGTATCCTGGCCCTTTTTCGGCAAGTTCCAAATCTTCCGGGCGGATCATCAACCAATATTGCCCATCCTGCCGGTTTTGGAATTCGGGCATATACCCTAAATCATTGGTTTCGAGTCGAAGATGGGACTTCCCGTCAATGGGGCGTATCTCACAAGGCAAAATATTGGCATCACCCAAAAATTCGGCTACAAAACGGCTGGCCGGTTCATCGTAAATTTCTTTCGAAGTTCCGATTTGAAAAACTCTTCCTTTTTGCATCACAGCCAAACGATCCGATAACGAAAGCGCCTCTTCCTGCTGATGGGTGACAAAAATAGCCGTAAATCCGAGGCTTTTTTGTATTTGCTGCAAATCCTTTTGTAAGCGTTGCCGCAAGCTGTAATCCAGAGCGGAAAAAGGTTCATCCATTAATAAGATGAGTGGATTGGGGGCCAAAGCTCTCGCCATGGCGACCCGTTGGCGTTCCCCTCCGGATATCTGATGAATTTCACGCATCGCCAAGGGTTCCAGTTCAAAAAGGGCCAGCAAATCATGAAGCCGGCTTTTTCTCGCCAGGGAAGGCATTTTCTGAACCAGCAAACCGTATTCGATATTTTGAGCCACGGTAAGGTGAGGAAAAAGAGCATATTCCTGAAATACCAAGCCGATCTGCCTGTCCGCCGCCGGAGTCTTCGTTATCTCCCGCCCGTCCAAACAGATGAATCCCCCATCAGCGGTTTCCAAGCCCGCAATCAGTCGCAATAATGTGGTTTTACCGCATCCGCTGGGACCAACCAGAGAAAAAAACTCTCCTCGCCGCACCTGTAAACAGACTTTAATTTCAAATTCAGGGTAAAGTTTCGTTACATCAATGGATAAAAAGGGCTCTTCCATTTTCAGACCTCCTTGGGATTCCTTCTTCGTTGCCCGCTGGAAACGTTCAGTCACGAAGGACCTTTCTTGATTCCATGAGGCTTGCCGGCTTCCAAAAGGACAAAAAATATCAAAGCCGCCAAAATAAATAGACTGCCGAGAGCTGTGGCCTGTGCGAACCGGTAATGGCCAATAAGACGGTAGATTGCCACCGGAATCGTTATCAGTTCTCCCCTGCCCAAGACCAAAACCGCTGTCAAATCCCCAAGCGATAAAGCCATTGCATATGTTAAAGCAGTAATCATTGATTTTTTCATGATTGGAAACTCCACGGACCAAAATGCCTTTTTCCTGTTCGCCCCTAAAGTGGCGGCAGCATCCAGCAACTGGTCTCCCAGTTCAGCCCGGGAAGTTTTTAGCAAGGAATAAACAAACGGAAAAATCATAAAAACCTGGGCCCAGATTACCAATACCCCACTGGGAAAAGTCCGGCCGATCCAAAAAAGTCCAAAAGCAAATGTTAAGAAGGAAATTCCCAGCGGCAGTTGGAGCCATAAGTCAACGTTTTGCCAAGCCTGCTTGCGACGCTCTCTGGCAAACCAATAGGCCAACGTTACGGTTAGCAAAGAGACCGCCAATGCAATGAAAAGACTTGAGCAAAACATGCTTACAAAATCTTTGCCGACCGCGAACTTAAACCCGTCCCGAAACAACAAGCTATAATTGGCCAGCGTAAATGAGCCGTTGAATGTTCCTCCCTCATGAAAAGAGCGCCCCAAAATAGTCACAAACGGGCCCAGCAGGAAGAAGGCGGCCAAAATCAGATATCCCCCGAAAATTCCGGTTTGCAGCGGCAATTTTCTAAAACTTAATTTAGGTAATTCTAAAACGGACTCCGAAAGATTTTTGGCTCTCCGGCTCAAAAATCCTTGAAAACTCATCACTGCCGCTAAAATTATTGTTTGAACGGCAGCAATCATAGCAGCCCTGTTAAAATCGAGTTTTTGATTGTAATCAATGTAGATTAACACTTCAAAGGTTTTATAAAGATAACCGCCCAAAACCAGGACAATGGTGAAACTGAGAAAAGAATATAAAAACACCAGCACCAAAAGATACATCAGCGTCGGCAATAAGAGCGGAAGTACAATGCGCCGCCAGGTAGCAAAGGATTTGGCCCCTAAGGTGTGCGAAGCTTCCAGCAGCCTGGCATCGATTCTTTGCCAGCTTTCTCCTAACATCCGCAGACAAAAAGTAAAATTATAGAAAACGTGCGCTAAAATAATCCCCCAAAACCCATATAGATCGGTGAATCTAAAGCTGCTGCCCAGTGAGGAAAGCAAGTGATTGAACACACCGTTATTTCCGTAAAAAACGATCATTCCCAGGACCACCATGATACTGGGGAACATAAACGGCAGCACCATGATGCCACGCATGATATTTTTGCCGGGAAAATCAAAACGCCCAAAGAAATAGGCCCCGGGGAGGGCTAATAGCAAACTGAGGACCGCGCTCAAAAAAGCCTCTTCAACCGAAAATAACATAGTATTCCAAAAAATCCGGGAACCAAGAAATTGACCGAGGTGAACAAAAGCGTCCCTGGCTAGGAACGCTTTTGCCAAAACAATGATCACCGGTAAATAAAAAAGCGCCAATGTCGTGCCATAAATAAGCAGTTTGCCCGATCCCGATGGATTGGAAGATTTATTGTTCATTGATAACCTTTTCCCATTGATTAAGCCAGGTGTCCATATTTTTAGCCACTTTCTCCCCAGGCAAGTTTAAAACCTTTTTAACCCGGGCGGCAATCCGGAAACTCTCCGGCAATTGCAGATTCTGACGCACCGGATACATGTACTGGTTCTCGGGGATCAGGTTCTGAAACTCCGGGCCCAACACATATTCTTCGAATGCTTGGGCCAGTTTGGCATTGCGGGTTCCTTTCACAATCCCCATGGCCTCGATCTGAGCGTAAGCCGCGTCATCAAGCACCAAAGGCTGATACCTTTCCGTATGTTCATGAATGAAGTGATAAACCGGGCTTGTTCCGTAGGACAAAACGATCGGAGCTTCACCGTTGGTATAAATACCATAAGCTTCATCCCAGCCCGGGGCGATCGTTAAAATATTCTTTTTCAAAGCCTTCCAATAGTCGAGATATCCCTTCTCGCCGTACAAGGCAATCGTCGTTAATAAAAAAACCTGCCCCGGCGAGGATGTTTGCGGGTTTTCAATAATGATTTTTCCTTTATAATACGGATCAAGCAAGTCCTTATGGGAACGGGGAACCCGTCCCAGTTTTTCTCGATCATAATTAAAGAGGACCAATCCATAATCGAATGGCGTTAATAAAAAACGCTGGTCAAATAGGAATTCCCGTTTGATTTTGGCAACCGCTTTCGGACGATAAGGCTGAAAAAGATCATACTTCATCGCCTTGACCAGATAGTTGTTGTCAACCCCAATCACCACATCGGCCAAGGGATTTTGTTTTTCCTGGATTAATTGATTAAATAAGGGCCCGGTGTCGGAAAAAGACTTAAATTCAACTTTCGCTCCGAAGGTTTTTCGAAAATGACTTTTAGCATGCTCCATCAAAGGCACGGGAAAGCTCGAATAGGTATAAACCGTCAAGAGCTTGTTATTTTCCCCGAAACTACAGGAACCCAATGCTAATACAACCACCAACAATCCCCAAAAAAATTTTTTCATGAACTAACCTCCACTTTGGATTGGGGAGCGCCACCCGTCCGTTATCATAAAATTTAACCCTCTTCGAAGAAGAGGGCTTTTTTAATATCCGTTTTCCCTACGCCGGCATTACCCGGATCAGGTTTAAAGGGTATAATCTCAGCCCTCAAGGAGCACCCCTCTTGATTATGGTTTGATAATAGCATAGTTGAAAATCGATGTCAATTTTTCCCCAAGAAAATTTACTCATATTTAATCCCCTGATTTACTTGGCGATCTCAACGTCCACATTAAAGTTGGGCCGTAAAAAACCATCCGGATTATCCAGCGATATCTCAACCGCCACATTGGTCTCGCCATTTTCTTTTACTGCCATATCCGCGATGCGGATGACTTTTCCCCGGTATTTCCGGGAGTTATCCGCGACCGGCAGTATGGTGACGGCGGCGCCGATATGTACATCCTTAATGAACTCCTCGGCCACATTGGCAGAGATATATAGGCTGTTAAGATCCATGATGCTTAACAACTTTTGTTGGGCATTTCCGGAAGTGTCGTTGGTGCCGACCGAGTATCCGGCTGCGCAATTCACGTCATATACCACTGCGTTGGCATAATCGGAGACGATGATATTGCCCTGCAAGAAACTTTGATTCAATTTATCTTTCATCCGTTTTAAATCATATTCCAACACCGAAACTTTTTCCGATTGTACCCCGATAGCGGTGATTGCTTCTGTTGCGGATTGTCCGGATAAGGGCTCAAGACTGGTCACAGCCTTTTCCTTTTCTTTTGCCTGATCGCGCAAGTCATCGATCTCCTGCCTGGAAATCGCCCCTTTATGAAACAGCTCTTCCTTATCGGCCAATTGACGCTGGGCACGATGGTATACTTCCTTGGCGTCAGCCAGATTCTTGCGGGCTCTGAGCAGCTCAAAACGGGCTGAATTCAATTCGTTTTCCTTATTTTTAATCATTGCCATGAAGTTATTGATGTTTAAATAGATCAAAGGTTCATTCAGCTTCACATGTTGGCCGTTTTTCACCGGAACTTTTTGAATTTGGGCCGGAAAATCAAGATTAATATCTTTATAATCCCTGGCCTTCACGATTCCGAATGCCTCAACTGCCTGTTTTACCGGTTCGGCCTTTACCGCAGATACTGTTTTTGGAGCCTTCTTTTTGCAACCGGCGCTCACCATAAGGATACCAATGATCACCAGGAGGGTCGTTACCTTCATGAATTGGATGAATTTCATCCATTTAAACACTTTCTTCGCCATTTGCCTCCCACACCTTTCCGTCCCGCACATGAATGATCCGTTCTCCATAACCGGCCGCCTCTTCCGAGTGGGTGACCTGAAGAATGGTTTTCCGGCGTTCCTGATGAATTCGCTTCAATAATTTCATAACTTCCATCCCCGTTTTACTGTCAAGATTGCCAATGGGTTCGTCCGCCAAAATAATATCCGGTTCATTGATTAAAGCTCTGGCTATAGCCACCCTCTGCTGTTGACCGCCGGACAATTCCCGGGGAGTATGATAACGGCGATCGGAAAGCCCCACATCCTCCAATATTTGATCCAGCTTTTGCTTTTCGGCTTTGAGGGGTTTTCCGTCGAGCAACACCGGCAGCATGATGTTCTCTTCCACATTCAGATTGGGGATCAGATTGTAAAACTGAAATACAAAACCAAGATCCCGGCGCCGCATGACGCTCTCTTCCTGGTCTTTCATGGCGGATAATTCCTGGCCTTTAATTTTAATACTGCCTGAGGTCGGTTTATCGAGTCCTCCGATTAAATATAAAAGTGTGCTTTTTCCGGATCCGGACGGCCCCATGATGGAAACAAACTCGCCCTGCCCAATGGTGAGATTGATATTCTTTAATACCTCGACCTCGACTTCGCCCAGTTTAAAGCATTTATACAAGTTTACTGTTTCAATAATCGGTATCACTTTGATTCCCTCTATTCATATTTGATGGCTTCGATGATATTTTGCCTTGAAAACTTCAAAGCGGAATGGATGGATGCCGCGACTGTGATCAGGATTCCGGCAATAAAAACGATCCCATATTGTTTCAGCGAATAATGGATAGGGATGACTTGATTGATGGCCCGCATAACAAAGGGGATAATGTATATCAATAAAGTGCCCGCCAGGATTCCGATGAAGCCGCCGATGACACCGCCCGTTAACGACTCGATCAAAATCATTTTCAAAGTTTGTTTACGGCTCATGCCCACCGAACGCATCATGGCCAAGGAGCGCTTCCTTTCAATGAAACTGATGAGTAAGTTGTTAAAAACTCCGAAAGCCCCAATGACCAGAGTCATAATGGCGAAACCCTGCAGAAGCGAGAACATCTTGCGATTGCCCTGCAAGTCCTCTTGAATCCGTTGCCCTGTGGTGGTGACCCAGGGCCGAAACCGGAAAAACTTTTTTTGAATCTTGGCCGCCACAAAATTGGGATCTTTTGTGGTCTTGATGAAAATCGTGGCATAAAAACGTTCTTGGGTATCCATTTTAAAATAACGTTCCGCAATGAGCGCATGACTGCCGCCCCATTCCATGGAATCAAAAAAACCTACAACTTGATAGGGCTTTTTCCCCCGGGTTAAGGTGAGCGTCAGGAAATCTCCTTTTTTTACTTGAAATTTTTCTCGTAAAATATACGATAACAAAATGCGGCGTTCCTCGCCCAAATGCCGCAATACCTGCGGCCCCCCGTCAACCGTGACCTGCCGGAATTCCGGGTACCGGGTGGTGTTGATCCCGTTCAATAAGTTAATCTTTTCTTTGGAACCCGCAACTTCAACCATGTTGGCGGAATAAATACCGTAAGTATCCTTCACCCCGTCAATGGCACGGATGATCCCCTCAAGCCTGCGGTCCGCCTGGGGGTAATAACTCAACCATACCTGAAAATTGCAATCTTTATAAACATTGGTGATTTCTTGAACCGAACTGAAACTAACGGTATTGATCATCAATAAGCTTGATATTCCAATCGCCAGTAAGGAAATATTATTTAAAATACTTTTATTTTCCCGCAAATTCTTGGCTGCCAAAACCCCTTCGTTCCCCAGGATATACTGATACAGCCATTGAAAAATTTTTAAAAATCCGGCCGTTAAAGAAGGAACCAGAAGCACGATGGAGGTTAATGCCGCAATCATACCGGTAATATCCAACACCAACGCCCAATCTTTCGGGGCGAGCAACGGGACGGCGATGGCATACGCCAAACTGAAAATACCCGCCAGAAGTCTGGACAGCTTTTTCTTTGACGGCTTTTCCATGGTATTGAGGACAATATCTTTCACCGGGATTTTCGAGATTTTGACAATCGGAATCACCGCTCCGAGAAAAGGAAGTAACATTGCAAATATAAAAGTAATCATCAGCTGGCCGACGGTAAAGTTGATGGAGGTATGGGTGCCGATAACCCATCGGGGAGAGATGATCATCGACATGATATACAACACCCCGAGCCCGAGGATACAGCCGAATATTCCACCGATAAAGCCGTAGAGGAAGCTTTCGGCAAACAATACCATGTCAGTCGTTCGGCGGGTAGCCCCGATACTGCGGAATGTTCCGATGACCGGCAGTCTCTCGCGGGTAATGACCTTAAAAGATGAATAAATGATAAAAATACTTATCAAGATGACTAAGACCACCATGATTTGAAAGGGGGTGGAAATTTGGTCGGTTTCTTGTTTGAGCTCGGCTTGGGAAACCGGTTCCCGCACCGTATAGCGCCGGTATTCTTTTGACAGATCCTCGATCATCGCCGGAATTTGGCCGGGATCTTTCAATTTGATATAGGCGACGGAAACAGTGCCGGGTACATTAAACGCCCGGGCCAAGGATTGCCGGGGAACCACCGCCGTATTGGACTGACTGTCCTCCTGAAAGTAACCGAACGGGCGGGCGATTCCCACAATTTGAAACCGGTGCCGGCCGCCTTCGGCAAGTACTTCAATGCTCTGTCCCATTTTGAAATGACAATTACGGGCCGTCTTTTCGCTGACAATGATTTTATTGCCGCGAAAGGGCAACAAATTCTTTTGGGCTTCCATGATAAAAGGATTGAGTTTCGGCAAATCTTCCAAGTTAAACCCTTTTAGATTCAGATGAATGGTTTCTTTTTGATTCTTATAAGTTACATCCGCTTCCATGGAACCGACCGCATATTCCAGGCGCTGCTGGAATTTGGCGGTTTTTTCGATGTGAAAATACCGGGAAGGTGATTTTTGGTTGGCCCAAATCATGATTTCCGCTGAACCGACATATTTTCTCACTTGTTCCATTACGGTTTGTTCAATGGTTCCGGAAAGCGCGAAAGAGGCGAATACGAGCGCCGCCGAAAGCGAAACGGAAAAAAGAATTAAAAAAGTACGGAACTTTTTTTCCCGGATATTTTTGACCACAAATTTGACGATAATGCCCATCCGTTACCCCCGCCGTAT
Source organism: Bacillota bacterium (assembly GCA_023401925.1). Classification (GTDB taxonomy): domain Bacteria; phylum Bacillota; class UBA4882; order UBA8346; family UBA8346; genus UBA8346. Next base: position 378,283 of record JAEXDA010000043.1, on the reverse strand, counting down.
ACACGACTATCGATATACACGATAAACAAAAGTTATGTCAAAATGGTTATTTTTATCAATCAATTCCCTATCAAACAAGTAAAAAAGCAGGGGAAATTAAAAGCTGATAGAATAAATTCAGATGAAAGGGTATCATTGTATTGTGATTTATTTTATAAAAATACGAAATTTCTTTCAATTTCCCTTTAACGAATGACAAGGAAATTTGTTCCCGGCGATGTTCCCTTCTTGACGAGTTGCGATAATTAGTATATTTTTGAGTAAGACCCTATTTGAAACTCGAATCTTGACGATAAATCATTCCCGAAGCATCAATGAAAGCGATGGTGAATTTGATATGAATAAAATTGAACAAATCATGTCGGATTGCGATATTTGTCCCCGGAATTGTCATGTTAACCGAACTGCCGGAAAAAAGGGGTTTTGCGGTGCCGGAAGCAGACCGAAACTGGGCCGGATAGCTCTTCACAACTGGGAAGAACCCCCTATCTCCGGCGAGCGGGGTTCCGGAGCCCTCTTTTTCACTGATTGTAATTTAAAATGTTGCTTTTGTCAAAATTATGCCCTCAGTCAAGAAAGCCTCGGCCGGGAAATCAACGTTGATGAATTGGCCGAGAAATTTCTTTATTTGCAATATAATGGCGCCCATAATATCAATTTGGTTACTCCATCCCATTTTGTGCCGCAAATTGCTTCCGCGATCCGGATAGCCCGTCTGATGGGCCTGAAGATTCCGATTGTTTATAATACCTCGGCCTATGAGAAAGCGGAAACCCTCAAGACCTTGGAAGGACTGGTTGACGTCTATTTGCCGGACTTAAAATGCATCTCGCCGGAAATCAGCCGTTTCTATTTTTTAGCGCCCAATTACTTCGCCTTCGCCAGCGCGGCGATATTGGAAATGATTCGGCAGGTGGGCCCGGTTGTTCTGGATGACGAGGGGATCATTCAATCCGGAGTGATTGTGCGGCACCTGGTTCTCCCCGGTGGTGTCGCCGATTCGATTCGCTGTTTGGAATGGGCCAAAGAATATCTCCCCCAGGGAGTTTATATCAGTTTAATGGCGCAATACATTCCATTTTATCACGCGGTGAAACACCCGGAAATTAACCGCCGTTTGACACGGGAGGAATATCAACTGGTGGTGGATAAAATGGATGAACTGGGATTCGAAGACGGCTTCGTTCAAGGACTGGAATCGGCCACCGAAGATTATGTGCCGAGTTTTGACTTGACGGGGGTTGTTTAAGTCGTAAGCCGTTCGCTACGAATCAATTCGGCCATTTCACGAATCTTTTGGTTTTCACTTTCACAAGCCGCAATAATAAAGGGCTGGTATTTTTCTTGATAACGATTACCCATGAAGCACAAAACATTGACTTTCCATTTCCAGAGCTCTTCTGGAGTTAAGTAAAAAAACTTAGGTTGGATGTTTTGTCGATAAAACGCTTCATCCATTTCCATGATACTCTCCGGCGTAAGGTAGGCGGACAATTCTTCAACACCCGGAAACTCATCGTTTTCATTCCATTTCCCCTTATTCATGGGACATGCATCCTGACACTCGTCGCAGCCATAAATCCAATTGCCGAAGGTTTTGCGCAGGGATTCATTGGGTAAATTGCGGCCCCCAAATGTGGTCAAAAATGAAATACAACTGCCCGGGAGCATGGTATAGGGCGATGACAGCGAACCGCTGGGGCAGGCTTTTAGACAACGGTTACATTCTTTCGGACAAGGGCGATGATTGTTCGCTTCTACCAGCTTCATTTCCCTATCGGTTAACCAAGCTTCCAAATGAATCCAGGAACCGGATTCCGTATAGAAAAAATTGTTTTTACGGATGATTCCTAGTCCAGCCTTCATGGCGGCCCAACGCAAGGCGACAAGACCGAACTTACGGTTGGAAGCGATTTTGAGACCGAGCTGCTGCAAAAATTCCTCCATTGCCAGGCTGTTTTGATATTCCCGCGAACCCGTATCGGTTCGCATATCACATAAATAGGCTTTCCCGATATGTCCTTTTAATTGTCCGGGTATTTTATATTTACCAAATGGGACGGCGGCCACAATGACGGACTTTGCCCATGGATAATCCTGGCGGAGATTTATAAAACGCTTTTGAGTCTGATAAAACTTCGCCGATAAAGGTACTTTTTGAATCCGCTCATTGAGCCGTTCCTGATAATCCTCCAAATCATCAACGGAGACAATGCCGCACTTTTCATAGCCCAAAGCATAGGCTCTTTCTTGAATTCTTTGCTCCATGGTGTTCATTATTTCACGACTCCTTCATGCTTTATCAATTTTAGTGCATATACACGATTTGAGAAAAAATTAAAGGGGTAACCCTTCGATCATGGATAATAATTCGGTCATTTTTTTTATGTTTTCTTCCCCGAGATGTTCCTCGATGAAGTTCTGCGCTTTCATCCAAAGCAATTCAGCTGCTTTCAACCGCTCCGTTCCCTTCCTGGATAATTGAAGCTGACGGTTTCGGGTCCCTTTTTTGGATAGATCCATAATAAGTCCTTCTTTTTCAAGGGGCTTTAGATTTCTAACCAAAGTCGTCCGGTCCAGCCGGATTTCCAACGAAAGATCACTGACGCTGACAGGGCCCAAAAATTTAATATGTTTTAACAATCCAAACTGGTTGATTGTTAAACCGCTTGGCGCCAACCATTGATCATATATTTTGGTAATCGCCAGCGACGCGCGGCGCAAATTAAGACAATTACAGAGCGATGGCTGTTTTTCGGTAATTTTGCCTTTCATTTCCATAACTCATTCTCCTCCAGAATAAACATCGTGTATATACACTATACTATCATAAGGTGTCCCGCATTTTTTGTCAACAACCAACCGCTAGTGAGTCGAAGGTATATTCCGTAAAAAAACCCTCCAAATGAGGGCATCAAAGAAAAATAAGGAAGAAAGTATCTTTAGTATACTTCTTCTTTGTGATTACAAAATGAACAATGTGTGTTCAAACGGTGATCCTGAGGTAAAATAAAAACAAAGGGAAAATATGGAATAAATATAAAAACCTTACTCCCTTTAGGGGGTAAGGCTTCCCTACTTTTAATGTATTTCTTTTATATCCTCCAAGTTACTTCACCTGTTTTAAGACTGCTCCCGGCTTTTGTTCTTTTCCCTTTCTCTTTCTTTCACTCCGAAAAAATAAGTCTCCCTACATTTTGTTCCATTAAATCATGAATGGCATCATCGCTGGTATGGCCGTATCCGATAAACTCCCGTCCGTGATGATAGGCGACCGCCCTCCAAGTTTGTTTGCCATGGACTTCCACCTTTGACAAATTCATTTTTATATCCATAAAAAATCACTCCATAGGTAGGTTTATGTTTATGTTTATCATAATAATTCACCATTTACCCTCATACCCCTGCTTTTTATTTTTATAAAATTCTCAGGGGACCTCCGAATGCCGGGTGAATAACACAAAACGAAATATATATATTTTTTCCTACAACAGCCCCTCTGCCCCACATCATCCCAAAATGCCGCCACAACCCGTCATTCACTGCTCATTCAAAAAGAGCCGAGACCATTTATAACGACCTGGTGCCCCGTTTCCCGGGGCGGCCCAAAAAGGATGACGCGTCCGCCAGCGATCCAAGCAATGAAAAAGTAAGTTAACCAAAGATTTCAAAGAATTGAATCGAAAATTTTCCACCTTCCTCAGCCAGGGATAAAGCCGGGGAAGGCTTTTTTTGACCAGGACTCCTCGCCTTTTCAAAGGCGCCGGATTTCAGAATGAAAGAAAAAAATTATCAACCACGAAAGGGCACGAAAAAAGGTAGCCCAAATGTATGCGCCATCTTTTTGATTTCCATTTTCGTATTTTTTCGTGACTTTCGTGGTTCCACAAGGTTTTTAGCGGCAAGCAACTAAAAGCTCCCTTTGATCTAGAAAAAGCTCCCTCTGAGCTAGAAAAAAGAGCAGGGTTATCAAGATTAATCGCCTTTTTCAAAGGTGGCCTTTAAAAAAGGCGCCGGATTAAACGGGTTAGGGAATTGCTTCGATTGGACGAAGTTTGGGTAAAAATCCGAAAAAAATGGGAAGAAGCGGATTCAATATGGAAGATTACTTCATTGAAACATTTAAAATCATTTGGAGTTCAAGGGCGGAACGCACTTTGTCGACACGCCTTCGGAATAAAAAATAACAGCTGGATAAAATTCCTATGTTCACTTGTAAGAACGCCTCCTAACAACCGGATGCCTCTTTAAAACAAATAAAAAAGGAGCGGTTTCACCACCACTCCTTTTATTATTCATTCATTGCCGGTTTGCTCTATTCTTCTTCCACCACCATATGTTTCTTGGCTTCAGCGATAATAGCTTCGGCCTGGTGAGGCGGAACTTCATCATAATGATCAAATTCCATTGAAAACTCCCCGCGGCCCTGAGTCATGGATCGCAAATCGATTGCATATTTAGCCAGTTCCGACTGGGGCGCGAGAGCCTTAACCACCTGGGAGCGACCGTCCCGCTCCATCCCTAAAATTTTGCCCCGTTTCTTATTGAGATCGCCGATAATGTCTCCCATATCTTCTTCGGGTACAACCACTTCCATCCGCATGACCGGTTCCAGCAGGATCGGTTTGGCTTCCATAAAACCTTTTTTAAAGCCCAGGGAAGCTGCAATTTTAAAAGCCATTTCCGAAGAATCCACCGGATGATACGACCCATCATAAAGAGTAACCCGGATATCAATCACAGGATACCCTGCGAGGACCCCTTTTTCCAAAGACTCATGGAGTCCTTTTTCCACCGCCGGTATGTAGTTGCGTGGCACGGAACCGCCAAAGATTTTATCGACAAACTCAAAACCCGAACCGGCAGGAAGAGGACTCATCTCTAACCAGACATGGCCGTACTGGCCTCTGCCGCCACTTTGTTTCTTGTGTTTCCCCTCGGCCTTGACCGTACCTTTAATGGTTTCCTTGTAGCTGATTTTAGGAGTTTTTAAAGTGACATCCACTCCAAATTTTTTATGGAGCTTGCTGGTGATGATTTCAATATGCAGATCGCCAATACCGGAAGCGATGATTTCATGCGTGATCTTGTCTTTGTAAACTTCAAAAGTAGGATCCTCCTCCGTAAGACGAGCCAGACCGGTGCCGATTTTATCTTCGTCCCCTTTCGCTTTGGGCTCAACGGCTAGCGACAACTTGGGTTTGGGAAACTGAATCGGGTTGAAAACAATCGGCTTATCCTTATCGCATAAAGTATTGTTGGTAAAAGTCTCCTGCAACTTCGCCACAGCCCCGATATCTCCGGCGCCTAACTCGGTAACGGGTTCCTGGGTTTTACCCTTAATCATAAACAACTGACCGATCCGTTCCATAGCTCCTTTGCTGGCATTGAAAACCTGGGAATCGGATTTGATAACTCCGGAAAAAACTTTAAAGAGAGTTAATTTCCCGACAAACGGATCAGCCATGGTTTTAAATACCAGGGCCGAGAAAGGATCACTATCCGATGGCTTGCGTTTTTCTTCCCCTTTGGTCATCGGATTGATCGCTGTGACTTCCCCCCGATCTGCCGGGGAAGGCAAAAATCCGACAGCCACATCAAGGATATTGGGAATACCGATTTGTTTTAATGAGGAACATGCAAGAACCGGAACCAATTTTCCGCTGATGGTTCCTTTTCTGGCTCCAATCTGTATTTCTTCCTGGGTTAAGGTTTGGCCGTCCAAATATTTGGCCAGCAAGTCGTCATCCGTTTCAGCCACGGCTTCCATCAACATGGTCTTATATTCTTCGATTGCCGGGATTATTTCGGAAGGAATCGGCTTTTCAACGGCTTTTCCGCCCTCTATCAAAAAGGCCTGATTCTTTAAAATATCCACCACACCCTGAAATTTATCAGCAGCTCCGATGGGAATTTGAAGCGGGATAATATTTTTCCCCAATTGCTCCCGGAGAGCTTTTACGGCTCCGTCAAAATCGGCATTTTCACGGTCCATCTTATTGACTACGATGAAGCGGGCCAAATTTTCTTCATCCGCATAATTCCAGGCTTTTTCGGTGCCCACTTCGACTCCGGATACCGCGCAAACTACGATACAAGCTGAATCAGCAGCTCGGACCGCGCTTTTGACTTCTCCTACAAAATCAAAAAAACCGGGAGTATCCATCAAATTAACTTTATGATCTTTATATTCTAAAGGGGCAATTGCTGTGGAAATACTGATTTTTCTTTTTGCTTCTTCGGAGTCGTGATCCATGGTTGAGGTACCATCGTCCACTTTGCCAAACCGATCAACTGCTTTCGTCGAAAAGAGCATAGCTTCGGCCAACATTGTTTTACCGCAACCGCCATGGCCTAATAGGACTAAATTACGAATTTGTTCCACTTTGAATTTCTTCATCGATACCCTCCTTCATAATTATCCGAGCACTTAAATTCGACAATTTAATTATATTTCGGTAAATGATTTGTTAAAGATTCGATTTTTCCTTACCTATTTCCTCCCTGGATGGAAAATTTTTGGATTAGGAATAAAATGGGTCTCAGCTGGCATAATAAATAAAGAGTTCCAACCGGCGTTGAAGACGGTCAACCCTGGAGTGTAGCTTTCGAGCACTTCAAATCGGGAAGCTTGATGAGGGGGCAGATGATTCTGTTCCGCGACTCATCACGGTCGACTGGATAAAGAGTGAAATTTTTTTTGCTTTTATCTTCGGTGCATGCACGGCTGCAGTCTTCGATTATCGGCTTTTGGGGAACTTCAACCCGTCTATAAAAATAGACGGGTTCATTAATTCATAATCAAACCTTTTAATCCCTCAATTAATTGCAATTTCTCCCCCTCGGTTTTAAAAGGAATTCCTTTTCGAAGATCTTCCAATTCCAACGAAGGCAATTTTTCGATGGAAATTTCAATTTTTTCCAAGACCGGACCGGGAATATCAGGCGTTCCCCGCATAATGACGACATCATTTTCGCTGATTCCCAAAAATTTATGATTGCGGCAATTGGAGCAGTAATCCTCAACCGTAACCGCATAAACATAATGATTCTCCTCAGCTTTTTTTAATGTAAAGCTGTGGTTGCCTTCCACTGCTTTTTTCAAATCCTTTAGTGACGGATAGGATTGATTGAATCCGTCGTGATGCCCGCATAAATCGTATGTCCTTTCGAGTTCCAAATTCCATTGTTGCCCTACTGATGTTAAAGCCGGATCCCTTGTTTTCGGTATCAATTTTTGAATCAATGGTCCCCGGCTTATAAAAAATACGGCGATAATGATCAAAAAAGATAAAATGAAAATTCGGACCAAGGTCAAAGCTCTTTTGGATAACTTCAAGTTAAGCCCACCTTTCAGGGGTAGCTTAACCAAAACTGGGAAAAATATTTAGAATTATCAAGCGTTGATTATTCTCTTAATAACCTATGGCCAATCGTGAGGATGTATGACGGTAAAAAAAGATTGTCCGATACGAAAGGGTTGATTTCAGGCATATGCGGGAGAGAAGTGCTGCTTACTTTTGCTCAAAATCCTTATATAACAGACTGGGCTGAATTCCTGTATTATTTTGATATTTATTGCTTTGATATTTTTGATAATCTCCTTCAAGCGTATGGTAATAAATCTGGCAAATTTCCACTCCCGGATAAATTTTGATGGGTTGAATGCAGAACATCTCCAGAGTCCAGTAGCCGCTAAACCCAACATCACCAAAACCAGCCGTAATATGAATAAATAAGCCAAGCCGTCCGACAGAAGAACGTCCTTCCAGCATTGGCACATATTTATCGGTGCTGGTATATTCGACTGTTCTTCCAAGGTACAACTCACCGGGTCTTAGGATAAATCCGTCTTCGGGAATGATGATTTTCCGGGTTGGATTGGGACGTTTCATGTCCAGGAGGGTCCCTTCATAAACTAATAATTCGTTATAGAGACGTAAGTTATAGCTATTAGGATTTAAAAGCTTATTATCAAAAGGATCGATAATTATTTCTTTACCAAGTTTATTTTTAATTTCAAGGCCAGATAAAATCATGGGTAACCATCCTTTTTTTCACATGCAAAATTTAATAATTTTATTCTGCTAAGCCAATTGATTTCCTGCATTCCCCGGATGAACCCGATCCGTTTTGATTAAAGCAGGTTTTTATTATGGCGAATCTCGTCAATTGGTGTATAATATAAAAAGCCTATTGCATTTGATCTTATTTCAAAAAACATTAACTTTCTTTGCTGAGGTCATTCATGAAATCCTTTCGCCAACTGCTCCAAAAATTGCCTTCCGAATTTATTGATCGGATTCAAAACGAGTATGATCCTTTAAAAGCAGAAAAAATCCTCAACGGCATGATGGTTGAGCGACTTGTAACTTTACGGGTCAACACTTTAAAAACCAATGTCCGGGAGATCATGAAAGTCTTTCAGAAAGACAATATTAAATTCGAAAGAGTTCTTTGGTACAACGACGCTTTGATCATTAAAAACATCCGTGAAAACCAACTGGAAAAACATCCTTTATATCAGGAAGGTCATATTTATCTGCAAAGTCTTTCCAGTATGCTTCCGCCTTTAGTTCTTGATCCAAAGCCGGGTGAACGGGTTCTAGACCTTACGGCCGCTCCCGGCAGTAAAAGTACCCAACTGGCGGCACTCATGAATAATCAGGGATTCATTTTAGCCAATGAAATTAATGAGTTAAGAGTGGAAAGACTAAAGTATAATAGTGAAAAACAAGGGGCTTCCATCATTCAAGTCCGTCACGGGGACGGAAAAAGGCTCGAGGAAAACTATGAGCAGTATTTTGATGCGGTACTGCTGGATGCACCCTGTAGCGGAGAAGGCTTGTTTTTAGCCTGCGATCCGAAAACCTACCGTTTCTGGAATCCCAAAAGAGTTCGTGAACTAGCCGGTGAACAAAAAAAATTGTTTCGAACGGCTCTCTGGGCTTTAAAACCTGGGGGCACCCTTATTTATTCTACCTGCACCTTATCAACGAGTGAAAATGAACTCGTTCTGGACTGGGCTTTAGAAAAATACGGCTCGGAGTTGAGTGTGGAAACCATCAACGAATATCCTTCAATACCGGGTAGAGGACCCGGTATCGCTGTGGGAGATTTTTCAAAAGCTCACAGCCAAAAATATTTACGGCTTGACCCAAGTCAGGTTATGGAAGGTTTTTTTGTGGCCAAGTTGCGTAAAGGGAAAAGAAATTCCAATATCGCAGACTAAAGAAAATTATTCCTCCCGATATAACACCACTCTAGCCGGACTGCCGTTTCCTTCCTGCAGTTTTAAAGGCAAAGCCGCCATTTGATATTCACCGGGTTTGATTCCGGTAAGATTAATCCCTTCAATAATGATGATTCCCTTCCCCAGCAAGGCGTAATGAGCTTTAAAATCCTTACTGCCCATCGGGTCAATCGTCAAATAATCAAATCCCAAGGTCCGGATGCCCGTATCTGCCAGGTATTCCGCAGCATCAGGCTTTAAATAAGTAAAAGAGGGCTCAAATCCTTTTTCCCCCAAAAGAGCGGAGTTTTTGGTTTTCAGTAAAACCCTATCTCCACGATGGATATTGCATGTTTGAAGATGGCTCTTTCCGATCGCCTGCTCTCCCATAAACTCAAACACCTTGGCTGTCCCGATAAGGCAATCCAGCGGTATTTCCGGAATCGTCAATCCTTGGTCGTAAAAATGTTTTGGCGCATCGATATGGGTGCCGGTATGATTTCCCATGGCAATATTGGAAAGATTAACGCTGTCCCCAGCGGCAATACTCATGGTTTGTTCAATCCTGACTTCCGGATCTCCCGGATAGACAACAATATCCGGAGTTATTGTTTGGCTGATATCAAAAAAAACTTGACTCATCATTTTCTCCACTCAAAAAACTATATGATTATAAAGATAAATCAGCAAACACTAGAAATGTTGCCGAAATGAGCGAGCGTTCTTTTTTTTATATCTTCTTCATGAGTTACCTTATATAATCAAAAAATCCAGATGAAATAAAAACTCCGGATGGGAGTTTTTATTGAGCCTACTCGAATGATAACCCAATTAATCTTCCGAATCCGGCAGTTCAAAATTACCGTACACATTTTGAACATCATCGTTTTCTTCCAGGGCATCCACCAATTTGAGAAGCTGATCAGCCTGCTCGCTGTTGACCTCTACCGTATTTTGAGGAACCATTGTCAGCTCCACGGACTTTAAAGAAATTTTTTTCGCTTCAAAAAATTTGCGGACTTCCTCCAAACTACCGGGATCGATATAAATCTCATACAGCTCATCCACAGTTTTCAGATCTTCAGCTCCGGCTTCGATAGCCATCTCAAACATTTCTTCTTCACTTTTGCCAGAGGCTTCGATTTCCACAGAGATCAACCCTTTGGAGGAGAATATCCAGCCAACGCAGCCCGCTTCGCCAAGATTGCCGTTGTTTCGGGAAAAAATATAGCGCATATCACCGGCAGTACGATTCCTGTTATCCGTTAGCCCTTGGACTAAAAGAGCGACACCTCCAGGGCCATATCCTTCATAAAATACTTCTTCGAATTGGGCGGCATCGTCACCTTCACCCAGTCCTCTTTTAATTGCCCGCTGTATGTTGTCGTTTGGCATGTTGATCGTCTTTGCTTTTAATACCGCCAGGCGTAATCGGAAATTATGTTCCGGATCACCACTGCCTCCGGCTTTAGTCGCTACAATAATTTCGCGGGTGACTTTGGTAAACGAATTGGCTCGTTTAGAATCTGTAAGTTCTTTTTTTCGTTTGATTGTTGCCCATTTGGAATGACCAGACATAAATGAGCGCCTCCTTCCGGTATATCCTTTAAAAGTATACCTGAAGAGCAGCTAGAGATCAAGAGAGTCACAGAAAAAGTTCTTAGTTAATGCTGTGATATTCAATTACCGGTTTATTTTTGATGAAAAGGCGAGTGGGCGACTTCTTTTTGTAAAAACTGATATAACCGCAATAACAAACCAGCAATTAACAAAAAAGCAAACAAAGAAGCAAACGGTCTTCGTAAAAACAGCAGAAAATCATATAAGCCATGACTAGCCCAAGCTAAAACAAAACCAATCACTAACGTTGAAAAAAGTTGGGTTCGAAATTTATATTGGCTGATATAATAACCCATCCACCCGGTAAATGTGGCATGAGCCAAAGTTGTAATGACGGCTCGAAGTGCGGCAACCCCAAACCCAAATGCGCTTGCCCATAATAAATTCTCCAATGAAGCAAAACCGAGCCCCAAAGTAATTCCGTAAATAATTCCATCAGCCGGTTCGTTTAAATCCTGATTGTTACCAATCAACCACCATAAAAAACCTGTTTTTAGGCTTTCTTCGATCAACGAAATGACCAAAAAAGCCATGACCAAAAAAGATGGCCAATTGCCGGTACGCACCGCCGACAAAATCTGACCACGCCATAATTGCTCCAATAATCCGGCCGGGACGACCAATATTAACCCTGCCAAAAAAATTTTCATAACTAATTTTAAAGGCTCCGGCTCATAACGATCCTGTTTATAAAAGTACCATAACCATAAAAGGCCGGGACCAATCGAAGCGACGAGTAAGAGCAGCAAACGCATAAAGTACCTCCCATTCTTTAATAAATTTATTATGCCTGCCGGAATTCATTTTTCATACACAATTTTTTTCGGGGATTTAAGCCAAGCAAAAGCTGTTTTCGATTTAATGTAAAATAATTAAACTTGAGAAATAAAAATAAACTGTTGACAAGAAATCAACAGTTTACTGAAATTACAACGAATCAAACGAGATTCATTGGATACCCTTTTTAATCGACATGATCCTTCTCCCGTATTTCCACCCTACGGATCTTCCCGCTGATCGTCTTGGGAAGTTCTTCGACGAATTCTATAATTCTGGGATATTTATAAGGGGCGGTAACAGTTTTAACATGTTCCTGCAACTCCTTAACCAAAGCATCCCCCGGTGTGTAATTCTTCGTCAGAACAATCGTCGCTTTTACAACTTGACCTCTAACCTCATCCGGCACGGCAGTTACAGCGCACTCCAAAACTGCGGGATGTTCCAAAAGAGCGCTTTCCACCTCAAAGGGTCCGATCCGGTAACCGGAGCTCTTAATCACATCGTCGGTGCGGCCCACAAACCAGAAATAACCGTCTTCATCACGCCAAGCAGTATCACCGGTGTGATAAAGTCCATCATGCCAGACACTCTTGGTCAATTCGGGATCGCGGTAATACCCCTCAAACAGACCTACCGGGACCTTCTTGTCGGTTCTTACCACAATCTCTCCGATTTCTCCGACTTCACAGGAACGTCCTTTTTCATCATAAATATCAATAATATCGATTTCATAACCGGGCGAAGGTTTCCCCATGGATCCCGGTTTGGGTTCTATCCAAGGATAGGTAGCCAGCGTAACGGTAAGTTCGGTCTGACCATAGCCTTCCCGTAAACGAATTCCCGTTAAACTCAAGAATTTATTATAGACTTCCGGGTTTAAAGGTTCACCGGCAACTGCGCAATATTTTAAGTTGCTCAAATCATATTGAGTAAAGTCCTCTTTAATGAGATAGCGGTAAATTGTCGGTGGTGCGCAAAAAGTCGCTATCTTATACCTCGCAATCATATTCAATAGATCTTTCGGAACAAACTTATCAAAATCATAGACAAAGATCACCGCTCCAGCCAACCATTGCCCATACAACTTACCCCAAACCGATTTGGCCCATCCGGTTTCGGATACTGTCAAATGAAGCTTGTCCTCTTCGACACACTGCCAATATTTGGCGGTTAATATATGCCCTAAGGGGTATATATAATTATGGATTACCATTTTGGGATAACCGGTCGTACCCGAAGTGAAATATAACAACATCACATCATGATTTTGGGTCATTGCATCACCGGTCGGTTGGGTCCAATCTTCGCTCGCCTTCTCCAATTCTTCGTTAAAGCTGTACCAGCCTTCCCGATTTCCACCCACTAAAGCCTTATATTTCAGGGATGGAGATTCACTCTGAGCTTCATCGATATGCTCAATGACTTCATCTCCGGCAACTGCAACCACCATTTTTACTGCCGCCGCAGTATTCCGATAAACCAAATCCTTTTTCTTCAATAAATGAGTAGCCGGGATACAAATTGCGCCGATTTTATGCAATGCAATAATGGAAAACCAAAATTCGTAGCGCCGTCTCAAAATCAACATCACCGGATCGCCTTTTTGAATTCCTACGGATCGAAAAAAGTTGGCTGCTTTATCACTGTAATATTTCATTTGCCCAAAGGTGAATGTAGCTTCAGCGCCTTTTTCATCGCACCAGACCATGGCAATTTTATCCGGTGATTTCCTTGCCCACTCATCTACAACATCATAAGCAAAATTAAAATTTTCTGGAACTTTAACGTTAAAATTTTTCTGAAACTCCTCAAATGAATGATAATCTTTCAAATCGATGTATTTTTCCAGCATTGTGTGAGCCTCTCCTTATCATAAGTATCATGTGGGCGCAGGTTGATTTTATAAGATGATTGCCAAAAATTTAACCGTTTTGCCGTTTAAGGCTTTCATTCCATGGTCGATATTGGAATCGTAAAAAAGCGAATCCCCTTCATTCAGAACCAATTCATGTTTTCCAAGGACGATTTTAAGAGTGCCTTCCAAGACATAATCAAATTCTTGACCCGGGTGATTATTTAAATGGACCGGCGCGTCTTCAGGTTCAGGTTCAACTGTAACCATAAATGGTTCGGCTTTTTTGTGAATAAAGTTTAAGGCCAAATTTTGATATTGATAATCTTTGCGCCTCTCAACGGAAATCCCTCTACCATTACGGGTTAAGGCATAACTTTGTAAATGAGGATCCTCTCCGGTAAGCAGCGCCGTCAATTCAATATTAAAACGTTGCGCCATGATATAAAGTACACTAGCGGGAATATCGATATTACCGCTTTCATATTCCTGATATAACTCCGTAGGAATTTTTAAAGTTTTAGCCATCTCATCCATGCTAATACCCATGATATCCCTCAAACCTTTTATCCGTTCGGCAATTTCTTTAATTGTTTCTTCCATTCCAACATTACTCCTTTCGGTCAATCTGTTCTTTAAGAAATGGGAGGCTTTTGATAAAATACTGTTTAAATTACAGAATCCAATCATTCTGTAATTCTGTAATATTGTATTACATATTCAAGGTTAATTAAAATAATTCCTCTTTTTTGTTCATAAAAACTTATTTAAACTCATTTTTCAATCTGGGGGATGATTTCACTCCATAATTTGTCAATTCCTTGTTTATTAAGGGCCGAGAAGCCGATAATTTCGGTTTCTTCTGGTAAACTCAGGGCGGCTTTTATCTCAAACACCTTGCCATTAAGTTGATTGCGGGGTATTTTATCAGTCTTTGCCGCAACAATAAGAAAAGGGATTGAATGGCCTTGAATCCATTCAACCATCATTTGATCATGACCGGTTGGGGTGTGCCGACAATCCACCGCCATAACGATCAATCTTAACTGGGCTCGTGTTTCTAAATATTGAGTAATCATCTCATCCCACAATGACCTCTCGGAAAGAGAAGTTTTTGCATAACCATATCCCGGCAAATCAACAAAATAAAACCGTTTATCAATATTATAAAAATTGATTCCCCTGGTTTTACCGGGCTTTGCTCCTACATAGGCCAAGTTTTTTTTGCCGGTGAGGCTATTAATGATTGATGATTTACCAACATTGGAACGACCCACAAAAGCTATTTCCGGTAAATGAACCGATGGATATTGTTCCGGTTTTACAGCAGTACGTTCATATTCAGCATTTCTAGCCTTCAAAGTTTAATCTCCTAAAGTTTAATTCGGGTAGTCTCCAATCCTGCCATTATCATTTCTATTCTATCTCAAAAAAATATGTTTTTTCGCAGTTTCCTATCCCGGGGAAAATCATTGTTCCTTTTGTTTCAGGCGGACAAAAGCTTGATAATACGTAAACAGGGCGTATATTGAATCGACAATGGCCAAACCGATGAAAATTATTCCTAAAATAGGCTTTATAAAAAAAGATGCAAATCCAATAAAAAAAATTACGGTTGAAGATTTGCCCCAGAAATTGGAGGGTATTAACTGATGCCATTTCCGTAATAAAACAAATCCCGCCAAAACTTGAAGTCCTTCTTTGACCAGATAAACCAAAACCATCCAAACCGGAAGCCCCCACCATGTCAATCCCAGCAATGTCCCGAATATCACCAGCTTATCAGCCAGAGGGTCAAGGGCTTTTCCCAATTCACTGACTTGATGGAAGTATCTGGCTACCCATCCGTCGGCTATATCCGTACAGCCTGCCAAAAGCAACATGATCACCATCCAAAAGACAGAAGAAGGTGTATGGTTAGTCAATTGCCAAAAAATTAATGGTGCTAATATAAAGCGGATCGATGTTATATAGCAAGCTAAATTCATGAACTTCACTCCCCCATCTTCATCTCAACAACTCGTACACAATTCCGGCCCGCGTGTTTTGCCAGGTATAAGGCTTCGTCAGCCTTTTTGAATAAAGAATCCACATTTCCCTGAACAGCTTGAGGAATACTGGTAATGCCGAAACTGATTGTTACTTTAACTACACGTTCATTCAAACAAAGCGGGTTATCAATGATTTGGCGTATCCGTTCGGCAACTTCCAACGCCTGTTCCTTCCCTGTTTCCGGTAATAAGACTGCAAATTCTTCCCCGCCAATACGTCCCAAAACATCGGCTTCCCGGAGACCGCGGCGGATTTTTTGGACAATGGTTTGCAGAGTAAGATCACCTGTTTGGTGACCAAATGTATCATTGATTTGTTTAAAATGATCAACGTCGATAAAAATAACCGAAACCGGACGTTTCAATCTTGCCAATCGGTTGTTTTCTTCCCGACATCTTTCCATAAAGGCGCGTCGGTTATAAACTTGTGTAAGTTCATCAATGGCTACCAATTGTTGAAGTTTATCAAGCAATAAAACTTGATCCGTAATATCTTTGAGAATAATAGCTTGTCCTATAGCCACACCTTTATGATTTAAAATTGGAACCAGCCTGGACTCGTAATATTCCAATTCATCCTGTTGCGGAACTTGCAATGTTGTGCATTCGGTTTGGCTTGCAATTTGATTGACCAATAAAGGATAATCCCTTAATCCGTCAGACATATGCCGACCCAATTCAATATGGGTTAATATTTCAATCAGAGCCGGGTTATAATCAATAACTCTCTCCTGAATATCCAAAACGAGCAAGCCATCCCGCAAACTTTGAAATATTTTATCTCTGGCAATAGGCTCCAGGTTTAGCATCTGATAACGAAAAACACCCAATCCCAACATTAACCCGGTTAATGTTAAGGCAAAAGGTGTTAAATCTAAATGCCATGGACTATAGCCGTTTAAATAAATCAACTGTGCTGTCCAGGGTATAATCATACAGAGAACGATAACAATGACCTGACGGCGAAATAATGATTTTTTTCCGGAACTAAATTTAAGCAAAAAACAAATACCCAGAATGCAAGCAAAATCTAAATAAATCATAAAAAACCAAAACCACAATCCCTTCGTTGCCTCAATCCTGGTAAAAGGCCCTTCCGTTCCAATTGTTATGCTTTGATAATAGAAACCATGATAATTCGTAACACTAAAAAACACCGTTAAAATAGGTATGGCAAATAATAATCCAATGATACTTTTGTTTAGCCATTTTTCCATCCCAATATATTGAACCACTGAAATAATCCATAAAGGAGGTATTAATGAAATACCAATACATTGAAATTTGAGCCAAAAAAATATCGCCAGAACAGTCTTACTGGTTAGCTGGAATAAATAACTCATAGTATATAAAGTGACAGCAGCCAATAAAATACTGAAAGTCCTGGTAGAAGAGGATTGATTCTTCTGATTGCCGTAGATTGCCAATACACCTGTCGTGATGCTTGATATGATTAAAATACCAAAGCATAAAATCTCTACCCATTGCATTTTAAAACACTCATTTCAAATCAATCAACCGAATAATTGGGGGCTTCCTTAGTAATCTGAACATCATGGGGGTGACTTTCCCGAAGTCCTGCTGAAGTTATTCTTACAAACTTGGTCTTTGTTTTTAAGTCTTCAATGGTTTTACACCCGCATAATCCCATTCCGGAACGGAGGCCGCCGATTAATTGAAATACGGTTTCCGAAAGGGAACCCTTAAAAGCGACCCTGCCTTCAATGCCTTCCGGGACAAGTTTTTGTTGACCTTCTTGGAAATAACGATCCTTGCTTCCTTGACGCATGGCGGAAATAGATCCCATGCCACGGTAAACCTTAAAACTTCTTCCCTGGTAAATCTCCATTTCGCCTGGGGACTCTTCGGTCCCGGCAAAAAGGCTACCCAGCATTACCGTATCCGCGCCCGCGGCAATTGCTTTGGTAATATCGCCGGAGTATTTTATACCTCCATCACTGATAATTGGAATATTGTACTTTTTCGCCGCCTGGGCGCAATTATTTACGGCAGTAATCTGTGGTACTCCGATACCCGAAACGACTCGGGTCGTACAGATTGAACCTGGACCGATCCCAACTTTTACAGCACTGGCCCCGGCTTCTATCAGATCGACAGTTGCTTCCGCAGTAGCCACATTGCCGGCAATAATATCGATATTGGGGAAACTCTTCCGTAACTCCTTCACTGCCCGTAATACATTTGCGCTATGTCCATGGGATGAATCCAGGGCAATCACATCAACTCCCGCATCGATTAAAACGCCTGCCCGTTCTAGCGTGCCACTAATGCCTACGGCTGCGCCCACACGAAGTCTACCTTTGCTATCTTTAGCCGAATTGGGGTATTGTAGAGTTTTTTGAATATCTTTCGTGGTGATTAAGCCCTTCAATATATAATCTTTATCAACCAGTGGGAGTTTTTCGATACGGTGTTTCTGGAGAATTGCCTTTGCTTGTTCATGGGTGGTACCAACTTGAGCGGTGATTAGATGTTCTTTGGTCATTACATTTTTAATTGGCTGGTCAAAATTGGTTTCAAAACGCAAATCGCGATTGGTAAGAATTCCTACTAATTTTCCATCTTCGGAAGTAATGGGTACTCCTGAGATACGGTAATGTTCCATCATTTTCAAAGCATCGGAAATTTTATTGTCGGGATGTAAAAAAACCGGGTCAGTAATAATCCCATGTTCTGAACGTTTGACTTTATCTACTTCTGTAGCCTGTTGCTCAATGGACATGTTTTTATGGATTATTCCTAACCCACCTTCACGGGCGATGGCTATAGCCAATCTCGCCTCGGTCACCGTATCCATGGCTGCACTAATTAATGGAATATTCAAAGTAATATTTGGAGTCAGTTTAGTGCTCGTAATGACTTCATTCGGAAGGACATCCGATTTTGCAGGAACTAATAAAACATCATCAAATGTGAGGGCTTCGTCCAAAAATCGATTATTCAACAAAAATTCACTCCCCTGGAAGTCTAAAAATTATTTCCTATATTCTATCATAGAAAATTGTTTTTTCAAGTAAAAGATAGGGTAGCAATGAAAATCATTTGCGATAAACTTTCCAAATTGAAAAGCCCTATCCTTTACTTCCAAGTTAGGGAGTGCATATGATATGGAAAATGGGTTATGAAGAATTCTTACAGGCCAAACACTTTATATTTTCTTGGTTTCAATCGCCAAATTAGGAACAGATACCGAACCTGTGCATAACGGACAACCTTCACATATAATAATCCGTTCTTGAAAAACGCTTATTAAAGTGTCTACGATTTCAGTCCTATCCGATAAATGCAAAACGAGCTTCCTTGGGGACATGGTAATAAGCGCACTGAGTAACAAATCATCATAATCGATATCCTGATTTAAATCTGTCAACACTCCCTGGAGTTGTTCCTGATTAATAGGCTGTTTTTCCTCATCCAAAAGATAAAAATTTTGTTTGTCCTTAATTAATACATGAACTTCATCGATTCTAGGTTCCTGAACTTCAACGAAATACTGTAATAGCCTGATAAATTCATGATATTCCTGCTCAACCAAAAAATTATCCATGGATAATTCAACGGATTTCTCAAGTTCGGAAAAATAATCTTTTAACCGGAAACGGAAAAAACCTTCCAAATAAAGACTGGTATTGGAGTCTAAATATTGATTTACCTCCGTAAGAATTTGATTATGACGGGATAAGGTTTTCCCAATATCCCCATTTTCATGAAGATTATTTAAATAAGTGTAAGCGTTTTGAAGCACCATTTTAAATTCGCCGGGTCCCAAAAAACGGTATTTATTGCGGATTACTCGCTGAATAAATTCTTTGCTGATATTATTCATTAAGAGATCCGTAATAATATTGGCTAAGTAAAAACGCAGAATTTTTTCCTGAGCAGTTTTAATATGGGAATCATCCTCTTTTATCGAACAATCCAGAAAATAAAATTTGTCGATATGCATTTCTGCGTATTCAACAGGAACGCCTTCCCGGCTCAAAAAATTCACTTCCTGCAGAAGGCTTTCTTTCACTTCATTTGATAAGTTGAGGGTGCTGATCGTGATCCCTGACATCGAATTCCCCTCCATTCTAGGTCTATTATATGTTCGCTTTTTTATTAGTATACTGTAGAACAAAGGAACATAATCTGCTTCTTTCCAACAAAACTGCCATCATCGTCGGTTTGGTCGAAAAGAATTTTTAAAAATAAGCTTTTATAAAGAAGTCCATGTTTACTTTCTTTAAAAAAAGGAACAAAAAAAGGTTCTGGATTATCAACATCCAAAGAACCTCATGCATACTATCTATAATGGTGGGGAGAACCGGGATCGAACCGATGACCTCTACGATGTCAACGTAGCGCTCTAACCAACTGAGCTACCCCCCCGTCAGCGAGATTTATTGTACCATTAACCCGGTCTATTTGTCAAGTAATCAATTTCTTTTTATAGAACTCCAAAATAACCACTGGCTTCCCTGATTATTAGTCAGGACAATCAGTACTGGAGGAAACTGCGATAGTACCATCAACAACATTTTTATAAAGTCTCAATAAATCATCCATGGAGCATTCGCCCTTTTTTTGGCTGGATAATTCCCGCAATTTTTGCAGTAAAATAGTAGCCAAAGGCTGATCGATAACACAGCCGTATTTTTGAAGCATATGCTGAATTGAAGCTGTTCCTGAATGTTTTCCGATCATAAATTCGGGAGGAATACGACCGATGAGTTCGGCAGAAAAAGGTTCATAAGTCTGCCGATTCTTTAAAAGAGCATGACAATGAATTCCCGACTCATGTGAAAAAACTGATTGACCCGTGATCGGTTTGTTTTTTGGAATAGGCTGTTTGGATGCCTTGGCCACAATTTCACAAAGATCCATGATTCTTGATGAATCGATTGGGCATTGGTTGTTTCCGGTTACCTTTAAAGCCATAACCACTTCTTCCAAAGCGGCATTCCCAGCCCGTTCACCGAGGCCATTTACGGTGACACTGGCGCTATGTGCTCCTGATTCAAGTGCAGTAACAGTATTGGCGGTTGCCATCCCCAAATCGTTGTGACCATGAAACTCAAAATCCATTGTAGGAAAGTTTGCATGGAGCCGCTTCAATAAAAAAACGGTTTTGAGAGGAGTTAGAATGCCGACAGTATCGGCTATCCGTAGCCTCTTTGTGCCCAAATCAATGGCACAAGCGATAAATTTGTTTAAAAAATCTTCATCTGCCCGGGACGCATCTTGAGCGCCCACGGATAAAAATGAAAACCGGGTCTTGGCGTATGGCAATACTTGGCGCATTTGGTTGAAAACCCAATCATAATCTCTACCGAGGGCTTTCAAATGGATCCCGGATACCGGAAAAGAGATATGAATTCCCTGAGTCCCACATTGTTGGGCTTTGTCAATATCGGAAATCGTCCCACGGCACCAGCATGTTAAACGAGAAGCTAAATTTCTATCAACAATTGCTTGAATATCCTCGATTTCAGTTTGGCCCATCGCAGGAGTTCCCACTTCCAGCTCGGGAATACCCATGTCTGCTAATATTTGAGCAATTTGAATTTTCTCCTCACGGTAAAAAACGACCCCCGGGGCCTGTTCGCCGTCTCGGAGGGTACTATCAATCAACCAAGGACTATAAGGGTTCTTTATATCTGACATCTGAGCCTCCACAAACACCTGATAATCAGCCAGAAA
Organism: Bacillota bacterium; assembly: GCA_023401925.1. Taxonomy (GTDB): domain Bacteria; phylum Bacillota; class UBA4882; order UBA8346; family UBA8346; genus UBA8346. Next base: position 357,045 of record JAEXDA010000043.1, on the reverse strand, counting down.
CGACTCCGGATTTTGCTCTTGCATTCAGGCTGGGTTTTTATAATAAATATTTTGGATTATTTTAATAAATATTTTTCCGCAGCCTCTTCATTTTCCAAGGCATCCAGTATCTCGTCGATTGCACTTTCAGTCAAAGCACCGTACCAGTACCCTTCCGGATAAATCACCATCGCCGGTCCGCGATCACATACTTTTAAACAACCGGTATTGGTCACCAGAATGTTTTCCATCCCCCGGTCATTGATTTCCGACTGTAAATATTGAATTAAACCTGCGGCGTTTTTATTGCAAAATCCCTTGGGCTCTCCGCTAACCCTTGAACTTGAACAGACAAAAATGTGATGCTTTGGTTTTTCCATCGATGATTCCTCCCTAAATTTTTTGCACATATATGGGCTTCGAACCCAGCCTATTTTTTCCGCTAACAATAATTTGCGCCAGAATTGGTTTTGACTACCGGCACTTTTAAGTTACCTATGGCTCATTAACCGCAACCCATCCCGCCACCCGAGCAATCACCGCATCCGGGTTTGCCCTTGCAAACACTATGAGGTATTTCTCCGGCAAAGACAAGTTTCAATTCTTCACCAATCAAGCCTTCCGTCACAAAAATGGTAATTCCGTCATGCTCCAATATTTCGCGTGGACTTTCTCCGATCCCGCTGACTAAAAGGCAGCGGCAATCATGAAGATTTTGGGCTAGGTCTAGCCAACGCTTTTTGCCGCTTCCCGGTTCGGGAGTCTCCCTGGTTTCTATCAGCTTAAAATCGCTACCGGTTTTCGCATATATCAAGAGGCGGTCTGCTTCGCCTAAATGCTGGTTGATTAAAACTCCTTCCATACTGGCAACGGCCACATAGGGACGATCATCACCGGGAGTCACGGTTGACCGGGAACTCTCAGATAGATATTGTTGGCACTGGGCACTCATTGATTCTCCTAATAAACCAACTGCATCCGCTCTACAACGGGTACAGTGTTCCATTTGAGGAAGATATTCTTTAACTTGATTTCGAATTTGTTGAACCACAGCTGCAGGGGGTTCTTCGATATCTTGAAAAACGGTATCCTCTGTCGGCAACAATGGGATACAGTTCATAATATCCGCGCCCAACTCTGCCATTTTCCCCGCCACTTCCGGAATGTGTTGATCATTCACGCCGGGGATAACCAAGGTATTAATTTTCACAATCATACCTGCTTGTTTAAGAGCGCGGACTGCTTCAAGCTGTTTTTCTAAAATAACTTCCGCTGCCCTCTGTCCGCGGTAAATGACCTTACCATCCCTGACCCAGGCATAAACCTTGGCTCCAATGGCCGGATCAATCGCATTGATTGTAATCGTAACGTGACTCACCTGTAAATTAACCAGTTCGCTAACATATGGATTGACGTTAAGTCCGTTGGTAGAGACACAAAGAAGCATATCCGGGTATTTTTCTCGAACCAAACGAAGGGTTTTTAAAGTTTCTACCGGATTGGCAAAGGGATCCCCCGGTCCCGCTATACCCACCACTGCGATCCGGGAATTTTGTGTAACGACTTTTTCCAAATAAAGCAAGGCTTGGTTTGGATTGAGCGTCGCCGTGGTCACTCCGGGCCTGTTTTCATTGGCACAATTATATTTGCGATTACAGTAATTGCACTGAATGTTACACTTTGGTGCAACCGGCAGGTGAATCCGGCCATATTGATGCCGTGCATCCCGATTAAAACATGGGTGATTGAAAATACTTCGCTCCATCTCCATCATCCTCATTTTCTGGAAATTATAATTTGCATAAAAATCGGCTTGCAAATTATACTACATATAACTATAACCTACGCTTGAACTATCTTGGCGGCTGGCCAGCAAAGTGTTGACAATTTGGTCAAAAAGCTGTTGGGCTCCACGATAGCCTAAATGTAAAATTCGTTGGCCGCCAATGCGGTCATGAATCGGAAATCCGATTCTCACTAAAGGCACACTTAATTTTCGAGCGTTTTGATACCCTTTGCTGCTTCCGATAAGCAAATCAGCCCCTAGTTTTTCTGCTTCCGCCGCTATCTCCATAAAATCGACACCCTGGCGGACGACGATCTTATCTTTCAGTTCAGGGGCAACTTCATCAATAGCCTTGGCAAGGCGACCGCTGGTTCCACCAGAAGCGCATAAAACCGGGATGATTCCGATTTCCGCCAAAAAACTGGCCATTCCCACCACTAAATCCTCTTCTCCGTATACCACCGCTTTTTTCTCAAAAACGTACTTATGTCCATCGATATAAGAATCAAGTAAGCGGCCGCGTTCCAGTTCGTATTTCCTAGGAACCGGCATACCGGTGAAAGTCTTCAGGAGTTCAAAAAAGAGGTCGGTTTCGCGGACTCCAATCGGCATTCCTAATAGAAAACGGAGTGTTTTGAATCGCTCCCGCAATATGACACCTGCCGTCGACTCCGTATCCAAAGTCCGCCCGAATTCGATTGTCGCCTGCGAACATCCCATGGTTTGAATCGCCGCAACCGCTGTTCCCCCGCTGGGGATTTTTTGATAATTGTCCCAGGTGGGACCGTCCAATGTCTCTGAATAATCAGGTAACATCACGTATTCTAATCGTAAATCCTGCAAGATTTCTTTTAAATATCGCATATCTGCCGGAGATACAAATCCTGGCAAAATATTTACTTTTTTTTGGGGAGGACCGCCTTTGACCAAAGTTCCCACTGCGGCCCGGATTACTGCATGAAACCCGTCCATGTGAGTTCCCTTGTAACTTGGGGTCGACATATGAATGATATAGGGTTGGTTTTCAGCCATTTTCTCTTTTTGGTAACTGCGAACCAGGGTTTCCATATCTTCTCCAATGGTTTCACTCAAACAAGTGGTAGCGACTCCAATGAGGGCAGGATGATATTGTTCGGTGACGTTCTTGAGCCCGGTCGATAAATTCGGACCCCCTCCAAAGATAGTGGCGTTTTCGGTAAAATTAGAGGAAGCAATATCGATCGGTTCCCTAAAATGGCTGATAAGATAACGCCGGATATACGTTGCACAACCTTGGGAACCATGCAAAAGGGTCATCGAGTTTTCAATCCCTTTCATGGCAATGCAGGCGCCCAGAGGCGTACAAAGTTTGCAAGCGTTGGTTGTCACGACTGAAGCATTCTTCAAAATCTCATTCTCGTTAACCATTTTGGAGCCTCCTAGGCGCCCGCCTCTATACTTTCGTTATCCTTCAAATCCCGACGCCCGGATACAAATTTCCATACCGGGCTATGAACCGAAGAATAAATTTCTTCTGCAAAATGCAACATGCCAATGAATCCTGCTAAGGGGATCTTCCGTTCATGATTATGATCGCAAAAGCCGATGCCCATTTTATATGCAATGGGACGTTCCTTTACACCACCAATCAGCAGGTCAACCCCTTTTTCCTTGACAAATTCCGCTAATTCCAATGGATTGGTATCATCTACGATGATTGTTCCTTCATCACACATATTTTGGAGTTGTTGATAATCATCTTTGTTTCCGGTTTGCGATCCAACCATTACAACTTTCATACCTAGTAAGCGCAATGCCCTAACTAAGGCGAAGGCTTTAAAAGCTCCACCAACATAAATAGCGGCCTTTTTACCGGTTAATTTTTCTTTATATTCTTGCAACTTCGGGTATATCGCCTCAATCTCTTCACGGACCAATTTCTGGGTCCTTTTCATCAATTCGGGATCTTTGAAGAAACGGGCTACGCTATATAAAGCTTCCGAAACATCCTCGATCCCAAAATAAGCAACCCTTAGGTAAGGGGTCCCATAATGCTCTTCAAACATTTTCGCTAAATAAACCATGGAGCCAGAACACTGAACAACATTCAAGGCTGCTCCATGAGAACGTTGAATCTCTTCAATTCTGGCATCCCCCGTTAAACAGGAAACAACCTGAACACCCATTCTTTCATAATAAGAACGGATAATCCAACTTTCTCCGGCTACGTTAAACTCACCCATAATGTTAATGCTATATTTCGAGATATCTTCGGGAGTTTTTGTTCCGGTTAATTTAAATAAAGCACCACAGGCAGCCCGGTAGCCATCTTTTTTGGTCCCTTTAAACCCTTCCGAATCCACAGGTAAAACCGGAATACCCTTTTCCAGACTGACCTTTTTACAAACAGCCGCCACATCATCGCCGATAATTCCGATGATACAAGTAGAATAAACAAAAGCAGCTCCCGGCTGATACCGGTCGATTAGTTCTATCAAAGCCGCATACAATTTCTTTTCGCCGCCGGTAATTACATCGAGTTCCTGCAAATCCGTGGAAAAACTCAATCGATGCAGCTCCGGGCCGGATGAAAGAGCTCCCCGGATATCCCAGGTATAAGCGGCGCATCCGATAGGCCCGTGAACCAGATGGATCGCATCGGCAATCGGGTATAACACCACCCGGGAACCGCAAAAAACACAAGCCCGCTGGCTGACGGAACCAGCTAAACTCGGTTTACTGCACTCCATCTCGAAAGGGGTTGATACCCCCTTTTTAAAAATCTGTTTTTGCCGTTGTTCCAATACAGCCATTGGACTCACTCCTTATTTTGAATGGTAAAACAATTACATTTGTAACTCGATAGTCGTATCATCAGCATCACGATCTTGACGATCCATGAAAACGTCTAGGATTTTTTCAACCAGTCTCATTCCGCCCCGGTAACCCACAGTCGGGAATAAGCTGTGACCAATCCGGTCTTCGATCGGGAATCCGAAACGAACAAAAGGAATATCTTCATCCTTGGCGATATATTTGCAATAAGTATTCCCAATAATCAAATCGACGGGTTCGTTTATAATCCATTGATGCAATAAAAACATATCACCGGCCGCACGGACATTGGCGTTGGGAACAGAATCTTTCAGAATACTCCGGATTCTTTCTTCAAAAGCCTTGCCAGGGGTACCTGTCACGATATGAGCCGGGATCATATCCAATTCCAGTAAAAACCGGGTTAACGCGATTAATTGATCCGGATCGCCGACCAAAGCCACTTTTTTGTGGTAAAAATATTGCTGCATATCGGTGATGACATCCACCATCCGGCCTCGTTCTTCACTGATAGAATCCGGTACATTCACTCCGGCCACTGTCCGCAAGGTATTGATGAAATTATCCGTCGCTTGAATTCCGATAGGCAAGTCAAGAATATGACATTTCACCTTGCATTTAGAATCCAGCATTTCGGCGGCAGGTCCTGAGGCAGAAGCGCCAAGAGCTATCGTAGCTTTGCTGTCACCAGTACTCTTCAATTCGGGAATGGTTACTCCGCCTTTGGGAAACATGCGGTACTTACCGGTTTGCGGTGTATCCAATACATCCGAAGTATCCGGAAAAAGGACGATCTTGACTCCCATTTCTTTGGCTAGAAGCTTAATTTCGCGCATATCCGCGGGTTCAACCCAGCCCGGGATGACGTTAATCTGATTTTTTTGAACACCGGTTTTTTCGGAAAAATAATCAACCATACCGCGGGTCATATTCGCAAAACCGGTAACATGAGAACCGACATAACTCGGGGTATTGGTATGAATTACATACTTACCCTCCGGAATTTTGCCCTCTTCCTTGGCTTTGGCTACGATCTGGGGAATATCATCTCCAATGGTTTCCGACAAGCAAGTGGTGTGAACTGCAATGACATCGGGCTTATAAATCGTAAAAATATTCCCGATGGCCTCCAGCAAATTGGCTTGACCTCCAAAAACCGAGGAACCTTCCGTAAACGAACTGGTTGCGGCCATAACCGGTTCCTTATAGTGACGGGTCAAAGTACTCCGGTGATATGCACAACATCCCTGGGAACCATGGCTTTGGGGCAAACAATTATGAATACCCAAAGCTGCATACATTGCGCCAATCGGCTGGCAAGTCTTGGCGGGATTGACCATTAAAGCTTCGCGTGCTTTAATTTCTTTGGGTGTATGGCGTAATAGCATTTTACACTCTCCTTTGGAAAAACTTAACTTCCGGTTTGAACGATACTCATTATCCGTTGACATTAAAAGAGGCAATTAATTCCGGATCTTTTTGCCATGGCGCTTCAATCAAGTGCCATATTTTGGTGTTTACCATCCGATCGATTTCCTTATAGAAATTAATGGCGCCTCTGAATCCGGCATAGGGACCGCTATAATCATAGTTATGAAGCTGTTTACAAGGAATACCCCATTTTTGAATCACGTATTTTTCCTTAATCCCGGCGCAAAATACTGAAGGTTTGTAGATTTCCAGCAATCGTTCGGTTTCATAATGGCTGATATCGTCAATGATCAGAGACTTTTCATCCATTTCTTCCATCATTCCGTCATAATCTTTAAACCGAAAACCTTTTTCCTCTAAAGCTTTCAGTTCTTCCTCGCTTTTACGCGGCCGGTATAATTCCGGATCAGGTCCAACTTCCAACTGCTCGATATTCCGGCTATCGGCATCCACTTTAATGGTGGGCATTACCCGGCGTCCTTCATAATCATCCCGATGAGCAAATTCATATCCGGCTGCTACCGTCTTCATGCCGATATCTTTAAATAAATCTTGATAATGATGAGCCCTGGATCCACCAACAAAGAGCATGGCTGTCTTCCCTTCACAGCGGGAACGGACATCATCCTGAACCTTTTTAACCTCTGCCATTTCTTCGGCAATGACCTTTTCCACCCTCGCCGTGAGCTCAGGATCATCAAAATAAGCGGCAATTTTTTGTAAAGTCTTGGCTGTACTTTCTGCCCCGATAAAATTACCCTTAATCCAAGGAATACCATATTTCGCCTCCATCATTTCAGCTACATAATTAATGGAGCGATGGCACATCACCACATTCAAGTCTGCCGTATGGGAATTGGCAAATTGTTCATAGGTAGAATTACCACTAAAGGTCGCAATCAATTTAATTCCGGTCTTGGCGATTAAGTCTTCAATCACAAAAGCATCGCCGCCGATATTATACTCACCCATGACGTTGATTTTAAATTTATCTTCGTGGGGTGTATCATCCTGACCAATGATATGTTTAAACAATTGATTATTCGCGATATGATGCCCGGCAGACTGACTGACACCTTTATACCCTTCACAACTAAAACCAAAGATATTGATTCCCAATTCTTCTTTCATTTCCCGGGCTACGGCATGAACATCGTCACCAATTAATCCGACCGGGCATGTGGAGAAGATACCGATGGCCTTCGGCTTGAAAATTTCATAAGCTTCACGGATAGCTTGTTTCAGCTTTTTTTCACCGCCAAAGACAATATTCTCTTCCTGCATGTCGGTGGAAAAACAATACGTCATAAAATTGGCATCTTCATCACCTTCCGGACGGGTTTGATTCCGGCGGGTAAGCCAACTGTAAAAACCACATCCAATCGGGCCATGGGTAAGATTTAAAATATCCCGGGTCGGTCCGAGCACCACACCTTTGCATCCCGCATAAGTACAACCACGTTGGGTAATAATCCCCGGAATGGTTCTTACATTGGACTCTACTTGGGGCATTAGTACCGGATCGGGTTCATTTAAAACCATATGTTTTTGACGTTTCCGAGCCACCTTAGCCGGATATGACTTTAATATCTCATCTTTGACTTCTTGCGCATCAGGCTTTTTATTTATCACCAGGTCCACCTCCGCAATTAATATTCATGGTAATCAATCATCGAGTACTTGATCTCCGGATTCGCCGGTCCGTACCCTGACGGCATCCAAAACCGGATTTACAAAAATTTTGCCGTCTCCGGGTTGACCGGTCCTGTTTGTCTCAATGATCGTTTGAACCACTGTCTGAACCAATTTATCAGGTACCACAACCATCAATAATCTTTTAGGGATTAAGCGCGGGCCTTTACCAAGCTGCGAAATGGCCTCATCATACCCAGCCCCGGCCCCCTCCAATACCTTAAAATCAACTTGCCCCTTCCCTCTTCCGACCACGTTTCCAGTGGCGGTAAAAGAGGATATTCCCGCATCCACAAGGGCTTTTTTGGTTTTATTCATCATGTTAATACGAATCATCGCCATTACTTCTTGCATGGGGCTGCCACCTTTCCAAATTCTAAATTCAGGATTCCTTCACTCCGGAGCTCACTGTGTAAACTTCCGCTACCGGTAAAACAAATATTTTACCATCTCCAAAGGAACCTTTCTCTCCGGTCCGGGCATTTTCTAAAATCGTATTAATTACAAAATCTTTATCACCATCGGGTATGACCATAATCAATAATTCTTTCGGCAACTCATCATAATGAACTTCACCGACTTTGAGTCCTCGTTGCTTACCCCGTCCGAAAACCGCCACCTTGGTTACAGCCGGAAACCCGGCATCCATTAAAGCGGCAAGCACACTATCACATTTTTCCGGACGAACAATCGCCTTGATCATCAACATGAATTTTTCCCCCTCATTCTTTCTCAATTACTAGTCCGCAATACCGTATTCAATCAGTAAGTGCTCTAATTCTTCGATTTCCAAGGGTTTAGGGATTACAAACATTTCGTTTTCATCAATCCTTTTCGACAAGTTGCGATAATGTTGTGCTTGGGGATGGGTCGGATCATAATCAATCACTGTCTTCCGGTTAATCTCGGCCTTTTGAACCATGTTGTCACGGGGTACGAAATAAATCATTTGAGTGCCGATTTTTTTGGCAAGAGCTTGGATCATGGCTTCCTCATTGTCAACTTTACGGCTGTTACAAATGAGGCCACCCAGTCTGACCCCACCGGCTTCGGCAAACTTCATAATACCTTTGCAGATGTTATTGGCCGCATACATCGCCATCATCTCACCGGAAACGACGATATAAATTTCTTGGGCTTTTCCTTCCCGGATCGGCATGGCAAAACCGCCGCAAACAACATCGCCTAAAACATCATAAAAAGCATAATCAAGTTGTTTATCACCATCGTAAGCACCGAGCTGTTCCAACATGTTGATGGAAGTAATGATTCCACGCCCCGCACAACCAACACCAGGCTCAGGACCGCCGGATTCTACACATAGCGTATTGCCGTATCCGGTACGCATAATGTAATCCAAATCGATGTCCTCGCCTTCTTCCCTTAAAGTATCAAGCACTGACTTCTGGGCGAGCCCTCCCAGCAATAAACGGGTCGAATCAGCTTTAGGGTCACAACCGACCACCATGACCTTTTTCCCTGCTTCGGCCAAGCCTGCTACGGTGTTTTGCGTGGTCGTTGATTTCCCGATGCCACCTTTACCATAAATTGCAATCTTGCGCATCTGTCATACCTACCTTTCGAAAAGAGTTTTTGTAAGTTTTGTGTTAGGTTATTTATAAAATATAACATTCTCTGTAAAAAGTCAATTGATATCTAACACAAACATTACAAAATCAAGTTAACAATAAGTTACGGGGTATTGAGTATGTTGTATACAAAATCTATCACCTTGAACTGTTCTTTTTTTTAAAATTTGTCATCATCGGGATCTATTATATAACACAAACATAACATGAGTTGGCAATAAAAAAGCAAAGCCCCATTTTGGACTTTGCTTTTTTGCGATTCGATTAAACTTAAAACCGTTTGTTATTGATTCCTTGATTATCGTGTTAACGGTTGTAAGTCTAAATGAAAAAACGTAGCGGACGTTGGAAGCACTTCATCAACCAACCATTTGTAAATCTTGCTTTTCAAGATATTCATCATAGCTCATCCGCTGGTCAATAATACCCTTTGGAGTAATTTCAATGATGCGGTTGGCAATCGTTTGGACAAATTGGTGATCATGGGAAGTAAACAGCAACGTCCCTTTATAATTCATCAATCCATTATTAAGGGCGGTTATTGATTCTAAATCCAAATGATTGGTGGGTTCATCCAGGATAAGGACATTGGCCCCGGAAAGCATCATCCGGGCCAGCATACAACGAACCCTTTCACCACCGGATAAAACTTGCGCTTTTTTGAGGGCTTCGTCTCCGGAAAATAAAACGCGCCCGAGCCACCCTCTTAGAAACGTTTCGGTTTGGTCCTTCGAAAACTGTCGCATCCAATCTACCAGCGAAAGTTCGATTCCTTGAAAGAACCCAGTGCTATCTTTGGGGAAATAAGCCCGGGAAGTGGTAACCCCCCACTGAAAGGAACCGCTATCGGCAGCGAGTTCTTCCATCAAGATCTCAAATAGTATCGTTTTAGCTAATCCTTCGGAGCCGACGAAAGCGATTTTGTCACCTTTGAGTACCCGGAAACTGATATTTTCCAAAACAAATTCGTCCCCATTTTTCTTCGTCAAGTTTTTAACTTCCAACAATTCATTGCCGGCTTCTCGATCGGGTTTAAAATCGATAAACGGATATTTACGGGAAGAAGGCTTGATATCTTCCAGTACTAAGCTTTCCAACTGTTTCTTCCGTGAGGTGGCTTGTTTTGATTTTGAGGCGTTGGCACTAAACCGCTGAATAAATTCTTGCAATTCTTTCATCTTGGCCTCGGTTTTCTTATTGGCGTCTTTCATCTGTTTTAAGGCCAACTGACTGGATTCATACCAAAAATCATAATTCCCGACATATAACTGAATTTTATGATAATCAATATCGGCAGTATGCGTACATACCTTATTTAAGAAGTGGCGGTCATGAGAGACGACGATAACTGTATTTTCAAAGTTATATAAGAAGTTTTCCAGCCAAGTTATTGAAGCCAAGTCCAAATGGTTGGTGGGTTCATCCAGAAGCAAAATATCCGGATTGCCGAACAATGCTTGGGCCAAAAGAACCCTTACTTTTTCATTATCATCCAGCTCCAGCATTTTTTTATCATGAAGGGCGACCTCTATACCCAGGCCGTTTAAAAGTTTCGCTGCATCGGATTCTGCATCCCATCCGTTCAGTTCAACAAATTCCCCTTCCAGGTCGGCGATTTTCAAGCCATCCGCGTCCGAAAAATCAGGCTTTGAGTATAAAGCTTCTTTCTCCTTCATGATGGTATAAAGCCGTTGATGTCCCATGATCACTGTTTGTAATACCGGAAATTGATCGTACTCAAAGTGGTTCTGTTTCAAAACTGCCAGTCTTTCACCGGGGGTAATACTCACTTCTCCATTACTGGGTTCAATATCTCCGGCCAGTATTTTTAAAAAGGTGGATTTTCCGGAGCCGTTGGCTCCGATCAGGCCATAACAATTTCCGGCAGAAAATTTGATATTGACATTTTCAAATAAGGCTCTGCCTCCAAAACGCAAAGTCAATCCAGTGGTGCTAATCATTGAACGTCCTTCCTTTTTACATGGTGATGAATTTTAATATGTTTACTGCAATATTCATATGCAGGATCACAATCCGGGCAATGATGAAAAGTCATATCGGGATCGGTCTTCTCGGTCATCCCGCAATATTCACAGACATGGGCGGGAGCAACATAATTATCGGCGGCGTTGACAAAACGCTTGCGGTTTTCATAGGTCCCACGACGCTGACGGGTATGGCGGACGATATCCGGCCCGAAGAACAGCAAAAAATTGGCAAGGGAAACGATAGCGACGATTTTTTCAGAAAAAGGCTGGGTTAATACGGTATACCCAATAAAGGCCCAGTTAAACCAAGCTAAATACTTTACCTTGAGCGGAATAATGAAAAATAGCAAAATTTCATAATTCGGGAACAGATAAGCAAAAGCCAAAAACAAGGACAAATTGAGATAAACGGCAGTTGCTCCCCCGCCGGTCAGAAAAGCCGCCACTGTGGTGGCAACCATCCCCACCAAATAGTAAAAGTTAAATTTAAAACTACCCCACTCTTGTTCAAGGCCAACTCCAACCATATAATAAAATAATAAAACAAACACAATGAATAATAACGAAGTGGTCGGCGGAATGAATATATAAGTAATCAAACGCCAAATCTGCCCCTGCATCACCAAAACCGGGTCAAGGGTCAACATATTGTAGACAGTTCTAGTTCTATCCAAATAAATGAAAAAATAAACAATCGCATTTAAAATAATAATGTAATACATCAATCCGGGAATTGCAAATCGGCCAAATTTCCGTTCCAGCTTATTTAACCAGTTCATGTTACACTCCTATGAGTTTTTCATTTCTTGCCTCGGCAAGTTGGAGGACGAGTTCCCAGTGTTCACTCTTTACCGGCATCACCGAAAGCCGGGGTTCGGATATCAGTTGCCATCCCCCAAAGAGCGGGTTTTGTTTAACGGTTTTTAAGGATACCGTCCGGGACAATGGATAACGAGGAGTTAAATCCACCGCCATAAATTTAGGATCCCCGGCTTCAGGGTCGGAATAGGGCAAAGAGGCAACTTCCGCAACCCCAATAATCGCTTTTTCTTTGCCGGTATGATAGATAAAAACCAGATCTCCCGGAGTCATCCCTTTCATATACTTGATGGCCCGTAAATTACGGACCCCGTTCCAACGGTCCCGACCCAACCGCTCTAAATCAAAATAACTGTATTCTTCCGGTTCGGTTTTAACCAGCCAGTAGGCCAAATGAATCACCTTCCAAAAACTTAGTAAAAATTTTTGAAGCTATCCTGACTATTTTACCAATTATTTGTCATAAAATGAATAAAATCTTCCGATTTTATTCACCCGTTGAATTATTTTTTTTGGGGTAAATCGCTGCTAAACCTCCAGTAGAAGTTTCACGGTAAGATAATTTAAGGTCCCGTCCCGTTTGAATCATGGTTTTGACAACTTCATCAAAACTGATCCGGTGACGGCCGTCGGATAACAGTGCATATTCAGCCGAATCCAGTGCCCTTGTGGCTGCGAAGGCGTTCCGCTCAATACAGGGGATTTGCACCAAACCCGCCACCGGATCACAGGTCAACCCTAAATGATGTTCAAACCCCATTTCAGCGGCATACTCCACTTGGGCCGGAGAACCGCCCAAAAGTTGCACTGCGGCACCGGCCGCCATAGCGCAAGCGGTCCCGATTTCGCCCTGACATCCGACTTCGGCACCGGAAATGGAACCGTTGGTCTTCACCAGATTTCCAATTAAACCGGCAGTAGCTAAGGCTTGTAAAATGGTCTTCTCAGGCAGATGATTCGTTTCTTGCAGATAATATAATACGGCAGGAAGAACTCCGCAGGAACCGCATGTAGGCGCAGTAACGATCTGCCCTCCGGCGGCGTTTTCTTCCGAAACGGCCAGCGAATATGCAAACAACAAATTGGCACGTTGAAAAGATCCCCGATCTTGTCTGGCTTTCAGAAAAAAAGAAAAGCTTTTCCGGGGCAGCTTGAGTTCGCCGGGTAAAACTCCTACTCCATTGCAACCCCGCTTTACACTATCCCGCATCACATACCATACTTTCTTAAGATATTCCCAAATCATCTCTCCTTCTTGTTCAATTACATAACACCATAAAGGTTCTGCTTTTTGGGAGACATGGGCTACGATTTCTTCCATTGAGTTTAGGTTATAAAGATTATGCTGAAGCACACTGGCGCCTTCGACTTTTAGGGCTCCCCCTCCGATGCTGTAAACACGCCAGGAGCCCATACTAACACCGCCAGCATCCAAGGCTTCAAACTCCATACCATTGGGATGAAGCGGCAACTCTGTTTCAGGGTGCCAAATCCACTCAACTGGATGAGGTTTTAGTGCCTCGGTAATTGCCCGGTCTGTTAAATGCCCTTTACCGGTGGCAGCCAGACTTCCAAATAAGGTTACCCGGAAATGGTGAGCCTCCGGTCGTTGAGACAAAAATATTTCCGCCGCCCTCCGCGGTCCCATGGTATGGCTGGCTGACGGACCATATCCTATCCTGTACAATTCGGTCAATGATTCCATTTGAGTTAACCTTTCTTTTTTATGATTGACTCAATTCATTATAGTCTTTGACGGTAAAGGTTATTTCTTTAGCTTGGCGAGGGCATCGGCAAGCGATGTATTGATTGAATTACTTTTTTGCTGTTTTTGAATAAATTGAGTGACATCCCGTTTGTTAGCCCCTTCTTTTTCTTGCGTTCTTCTTTGGTTAAAGGCGCTTAATTTTTCACGGTAACCGCAGGAGCAAGTGAAGGTTTTTCCTTCCCCTTCGCCGCGAAGTTCCATTCTTTTATGGCACTGGGGGCAGCGAGCATTGGAAGTCAAGGAGATATTCTGGCGATACCCGCACTCCCGATCCTGGCAAACATACATTTCACCTTTTTTACCTTTCACTTGCAAAAGGAATTTACCACACTGGGGGCATTTTACCCGGGTCAAATTGTCGTGCTTGAAACTATGACTGCTTCCTATAATTATAGTCACCAGCTCGCCCGTATAATCTTTAATTCCTTTGATAAAATTGGCGCCGGCAGCCTTACCCCTGCTAATATCATTCAATTGCTGTTCCCATTTGGCGGTTAATTCCGGAGATTTCAACTCTTCCGGCACCAACCCAATGAGCTGGGTCCCCTTGGAAGTGGGAATAATATCTTTGTCCCTGCGCTCCATGTAGAAGGAGTTGAATAACTTCTCGATAATCTCGGCCCGGGTAGCCGGGGTCCCCAACCCGCTGGTGTTCTCGATGGCTTCCCGTAATTCCCGATCTTCAATCCATTTACCGGGATGTTCCATGGCCGATAATAATGTCGCCTCGGTATAACGGGCCGGCGGCTTGGTTTTTCCCGCAATGGTTTTTGCCCCCGACACTTTCAAGGAATCCCCTTGGTTGATAGCAGGGAGAGATTGGGCGAATTCCTGCTCATCCCCCTCATCCTCAATACTGTCCTGGTATATGGTCCTCCAACCCTTGGATTGAATGGTTTTTCCGTGGGCGGTAAACGAATGTCCATGAACTTCAAATTTCACAGTGGTCTGTTCATATTCAAAGGGGGGTGAAAGCACAGCCAGAAACCGTTTAACGATTAAGTCATATATTTTCAATTCTTCCGGGCTAAGTTTCGACAAATAGACCGATTCTTCCGTGGGAATAATGGCATGATGGTCGGTGACTTTCGCGTTATTCACAAACCTTGAAGAAGGCTTAGGTTTATTTTTCAGGAGCCGCCGGGCCGTTTCGGCGTAAGGGCCCACAGCGATGCTTTCCAATCTTTCCGGCAGGGTCCCGACAATATCTTCGCTGATATAACGGGAATCCGTCCTAGGATAGGACACCAGTTTATGAACCTCATAAAGTTGCTGCATGATGGAAGAGGTTTGTTTGGCGGAGAAACCGTATTTGCGGTTGGCGTCTCTCTGAAGCTCCGTTAAATCATAGGCCAGCGGCGGCAATTCCTTTTTCTGCTCTTTTTTCACTTCAATAACCGCTCCACTCCCGCCGTTTACTTCGCTCACAATTTTCTCGGCTGCGGCTTTATCGAAAAGACGGTTTTGGCCGTGTTGATCCTGCCATTGCAAGGTAAAATGCGGTACGGTTATTTGAGTGGTCCAATAATCTTTGGCAACAAACTCCTTGATTTCTTTCTCGCGGGCTACCACCAAGGCGAGCGTAGGGGTTTGAACCCTGCCGGCCGAAAGCTGGGCATTATATTTACAGGTAAGGGCCCGGGTGACATTCAGTCCCACCAGCCAATCGGCCTCCGCCCGGCTTTCCGCGGCAGCATAAAGCCGTTCATAGTCCTTGCCCGGCCGCAAATTGGCAAAGCCCTCGCGGATCGCCCTTTCGGTTTGGGAAGAAATCCACAAACGCTTAATGGTCTTATGGAAACCCACTTTATCAATAATCCAGCGAGCGACCAGTTCTCCTTCCCGTCCGGCATCGGTGGCGATAATCAACTCCGTAATCTCCGGAAGCCTCATCAAGTTTTTAACTACTCCGAACTGTTTAGCGGTCTCCCGGATCACCGTCAGCTCCATCTTGGGCGGCAGCATCGGTAAATCTTCTATACGCCAAGTTTGATATTTCTCATCGTAGGCTTCAGGATCAGCCAAAGTAACCAAATGGCCCAAGGCCCAGGAAACAATATACTGGGATCCGATAAAACAACCATTGCCTTTCTGATTGCATTGAAGGACTTTAGCCAATTCCCGCCCTACGGAAGGTTTTTCAGCCAGCACTAAACTTTTACCCATCTTTTTATTCTCCGAATCCTATTGTGAAAGTAACTTCCAGATTATTGTTTCTATAATGGAAAGAGGATATCCTGCCAAAACATTTGATGAAAGGAAGGAGAATATGTTTGAAGAATGAAGTCCTAATTTAAAACCTCTTTTTTCGAGGGTTTATGCCCCGATCCCTCACACAAAAAACGTTATGGACGAGGGAAGTTTTTGCCGCTCTAATCTTTCCCTGCTACCCCAGGGAAGGATTAGAGCGGCTTCTTTGAAACATCCACAGCGATGGGACCTTATTTGAAGTTTGAAGAGTGAAATCTGAAGTTAAAAACTCAACCTGTGCGTCGGACATATAATGCGCTTTGTTCCAAAGGATTTGACGGTTCATGATCCGGTGAGAATATCAGTCCACATGATGGATATTAACGGTATATCGCCGCAAGACTTCTGGTTTTCTCATGAAATAAGGGCGTGTAGCGAGTGAATGGGATAAGTCTAATCATTGGCGGAAATGATTTCTTTTAACGTCACATTTTCATTCCGAAACCGGGCATTGGGATTTTTTTCTTTTTTTAAACGAATCGCCTGTCGAGAACAAAGATTGATGCAGGCAAGACAAAATTCGCAATGTCCTCCATAAACCGGTTTTATGCCTCCCTGCTTTGTGTCTATCGTTATATTGTCGCGGGGGCAAACCTTGGTGCACGTCCCACAACCATTACATTGATCTCCGATCAAAAAATCCCTATCCGAATAAAAGTTGGGATTTAATTTCAATAAACCATGCACAGCCTGGGTCATCAGGGAGTCTACGAAAGTCCCCCTCCTTATATATTCTTTTCCTTGATTCACATCTGCCAGCAACCGGCTTAGATTTTCTTCGGTGTGCTTTTCTTTGAGCTTTTGCTGCTCCATATCGAACAGAGGCAAACAGTTGTCAACCATTAACAAGCCTTCTCCATAATGAATGGTGATATTATGTTGCCCGGCAAATCGCACAAACCAACGAACACTGTCCGCCAATGTATTTCCATAGGTCATAATGACAAAAATATAAGGGCTTTTGAGAGTGACCTTGGCAATGAATTCCTGTACAATTGAAGGAGCAGCAAAACCATAGCATGGAAATATCAGCCCTATTTTTTCGTCTTCAAAATGAATTTGATTGCTTTTTAAAACTTTAGGTATAGAGTAAAGCTCTCCTCCGAATTCTTTAGCAATCGCCAAACTATTGCCTGTGGCAGTAAAATAAAAATTTTTCATTTGCGATTTCCTTTCTGCTCTCCTTTTGACGCGGCAATTTTATTGGTTCGCTTTAGCCCAGCCCGGATTTTATAGTAAACCCGCACCAAACCGGCAATAGGTTTAAAATAAAACGCTTCCATATCCTTAGAGACTTCTCTCAGATGTTTCCGTATGGGTAAGCTCTGAGGACAATGCTTTTCGCATTTTCCACAGTCCTGGCACAAAGAAGCGTAAGAAGATTTACCACTGTCCACTCCGATGGTAAAACCCATGTATGAAAGTTGATAGGAATTTTCGTTGAATAAGTGTTTATTGTTATAATAAGCAAAACATAGCGGAATATTGACTCCAGCCGGACAAGGCATACAGTATCCGCAGCCTGTGCAGCCGACTTTCATCATTCCGGCATAGGCCGCTTTTACATCATCAAAAAGTTTGATTTCCTCCGGGGATAAAGATCCCGGATAGGCGCTTCCGGCAATTCTGATATTCTCCTCAATCTGGCTCTCTTCATTCATTCCCGATAGCACAACCGAAACTTCGGGATGATTCCATATCCAGCGTAAAGCCCATTCCGCCGGTGTCCTTTTAATTTCAGCCCGTTCCCATACTGACCCTATCAGTGAAGGCGTTTTGCCCGCAAGAGAGCCGCCCCGGAGCGGTTCCATGATGACAACGCCCAGGTTCCTGGATGCCGCATATAAAAGTCCTTCCTTCCCTGCCTGGTTCGATTCATCCATATAGTTATATTGAATCTGGCAAAAATCCCACGCGTAGTCATCCACAATCTCTTTGAACTGTTCTTTATCACCATGATAGGAAAATCCAATGTGACGGATCTTTCCTGCCGCTTTGGCTTTCAAAAGAAATTCCTCCACCCCGAGACGCTTCAGCCTCTGCCAGCCTTCCGTCGTCATTACCGAATGCATTAGATAATAATCAATGGAGTCCGTTTGAAGCCTCTTTAATTGGGTCGCAAAAATGTTTTCCATGTCTTTGGAAGAATGGATCAAAGGCAATGGCAATTTGGTGGCGACCATCACTTTGTCGCGGTAACCTTTGGCCAAAATATTTCCCAGAGTGGCTTCGCTGTTAGGGTAAATATAAGCGGTGTCAAAATAGTTGACTCCCTGATCAATGGCGGAAATAACCTGTTTCTCAGTACGCTCCTGATCAATCTTACCGTCTTTTTTGGGAAAACGCATACAGCCATAACCCAAAATTGAAACCTTCTCACCGGTCTTGCCCATTTCACGATAAAGCATTATTTCCCATCTCCCTTATCTAATAAATTTCGGCATTTTCCCTTACTATACTTCTGTGTCAATGTAATGTCTCTTGTAATGAATTGATTTTGCCCCAGAGACAAAGAGAAAAACATTATTATCGGATGGGATTGATAAATTCCAATAGAATGAACGTTCACTCCGTGATCACTAAAAAAATGATCCTGCTTATTTTAGCGCAATCATATCCCACAGGGCATCCAATCCCATAGCAAGGGATCCCGCGCTCAGCCCGCCCGGCGAGGTTAGGTAGAGTTTGGCAAGAGAAATAGCGGCTCCGCCTAAAAGAGCGCATGAAATTTCAAACGGCATTTCCTTCAATAAATTCTGCTCTTTGGCACGCCGGTACAAGTCTTCAAACGGTTCTGCCATCCGCATGGCCTCTTCCCGGGTGGCGGCGGTGATCACTGGAGAATTTACATACTGTTCCATAAAGGACAATTCGGCAGGATTCTCTTTAAAATAACGGATTAAATTTCCAAGTATGTGTTTAAAAGCCTCACAAACCGGCAGGTTTTCCGGATAACTACGCCGGGAACAGTCGGCGATTTTTTGCTTGATGTTAATATATAAGGCATTTAATAAATCATCTTTATTTTTAAAATAGCGGTAAATGGTGCCCATCCCGATATCCGCCCTCTGGGCGATTTGGGACATGGGCGTGCCGACAAAACCCTGTTCCGATATTAATTCCAGGGTGGCCTTTAAAATAACCCTTTTTTTATCTGCCATTTCTTCTTTCCGTGAATCCGCCAAAACACTACCCCCGAGAATGAACGTTCATTCCTCACATAATATTATTTCAACCGGAAAATGTCAAGTAAAATTCCGCCTGTCATAACAGCTATTTTCATTGAGCTGTCAATAATTCCACCCCCTTTTCCTTCTGTTTATTTTTTGAATTTCCTCTTTAAAACCCTCAAAACATCATTTATTTTTGATTTTCAGGTAATATCCCCACTGATCTATTACTTTCAGGGAAGATTTTTATATTATTCGTAGCCCTCTTTCACCTCCAACCTTATAAACCCTTTGCCTGCCAAGCCTTGCCTTCGACGAACGATGGTCACGGAAGGGGCTTACGGATTACTAAACCTCCCTTTTCGTGCTACTAATCTGCTAAAACATCGTCATTGCTGTAATCGTGGCTTAGGTGGGGCAAGAGGGTATAAAAAAATAACCCAGGATTAAAACGACCATCAATTATTTGTCATTTAAATCCTGTGAATCCTATCTCCATTAACTTGTTGTTGTATACATATCGTGTTGACATGGCCATATACTCGAAACGCTGTAGGCATACCGAACTGTTGCGTATATCCTACCGACTCCCGCGTATACATACCGAACCGTTGCGTATATCCTACCGACTCTCGCGTATATATACTGAACCGTTGCGTATATCCTACCGACTCTCGCGTATATATACCGAACCGTTGCGTATATCCTACCGACTCTCGCGTATATATACCGAACCGTTGCGTATATCTTACCGACTCTTACATATACATACCGAATTATTCCGTACGCATACCGGAGATTGGGCCAAGATTCCCCGGATTTTGGGATTATGAGGATTAAGGCCTATTTCCACTATCTTTTTATGTTGCTAAAACAAAAAAGTATCACCGGTATTCATTCCGGATTGATACAAAAAACCTTTTCAACCACAAAAAACGTGAAATTACATGAAAAATTAATATTTCCGCGTTCCATGGCGGAGCGGAGCTGACCCCATGTCTGAATCAGCCTTGAAGGCGAGGGCATCGAAAGCTAAGCCCCTCGGTTCCTGGAATCTTATCACTCGCCTTTTCAGAGAGACTCAGTACCGCAAACCATCTACTCTATCGTAAACCCTGAAATCGCGCCGGTAATCTCGGCAGGCCGCCCGTTTTCATCAGCATAAGCAAACGCTGCCGCATAGTAATATCCCTTAGCCATCGGATCAAAATTGGTAAACGTGTCATCCAAAAGGGCCGCTCCGCTATGCCAAACAACCGATGTTAACGTATCGTCTTTATAGATCCCCGCCTTATAACCCTCCGCCCCATCAACTTTCGCCCATGACAATTTATTTGCACCGATATCGGCAGTGGAGACTGTTGGAAAACTCCCCATCATTCTACCGATGGAAACCGTAATCACAGGATATTCCTTGGAACTGCTGCTGTTATAGGCAATCACTTTGAACTGGTATTGCCCTGCCTCCTTCACTATCCCGGTTAATTCCTCCGTTATATCTAAAAACGCCTTGGTGGCATAGGCCGGATCATTGGGATGGTTATCCCTTGAATCCCAGACATTCCGATTCAGACTTCCATCTACGCCTAAAAAATAAATCTGGTAATAAGTCGCCCCGCTCAAGGGATACCAATCCAAAAAGATATATTTCACGCTCCGGTCCCAATCTGTTTCGTTTATTGTGGACGAGGTAATTACGCTATTCCCATTCAAAGACTTGGCTATCGGAGAAAAAGAATGGTAGCTTTGGGTCGCCAGCCATTGTTTGAGCCCCATCCCACCCGTTAAAGCCGGGAAGGCCTTGAGGGAAGCACTTATATCACCTTCCCTAGTTAAGCTTGGAAAGGATGCCGTAATGCTCTTGATGATAACCCCAATCCCGGCATTCCAAACCGGGGTGCCGGTAATGGCGGGGGTGCCGCCACCGCTTTCCCTGCCGCATCCGGTAAAAAGGAATGACAATATTATCCCTAGACAAACTAATTCCGTTTTCTTCATCTACTTTCCCTCCTAGAAAAAGATAGGCTTTGGATCGGCTGTGGTTTTGACAATATCCGTTTCGGCGGCATTCTCCAGGGATGCCTTCACCGCCGTCACCCGGAAACGGTAACCTACATTAACTGTCAATCCCATGACCGAATATTGGATGATGGTGGAATCGGCACTCAGGCTTATTGTAGCCCACTCCGACCTGAGCAAAGTCCCGCCTTCGCTCAAGATCTCCACCCGGTAAGTGGTATTCGCCGTTTTGGTCCAACGCAATTGGACTTCGCTGGAAGAGACGACGCTCCAGGCTAAATTCGCCGGGACATCCGGCAAATCGGGCACATTCACCGGACCGATTGCTGCCTCGGAGCCTCCCTGAGAATTGCCGGCCCGGACCTTATAAGTATAAGTCCCGGAAGGCAGGTTCCGGTCGCAATAACCGGTCTGATTAGCCTTTAAGGTTTCTATCTGCGTTGAATCCCGGAAGATTAAATATTCTTTTTCATTGGTGGCCTTATCAGTCCAACTCAGGGTGACATCCCTGCCGGCCAGCGTGTAGGTTAAATCAGCAGGTGCTGCCGGCGCGGTGTCATAATCTCCGGGAATAGCTTGTATATAAGACTTCCGGCTGTAATTACGGTTGGCGTCATAGGCAAAGGCGGCGTAGTAATAAATTTTGCCGCTCTCCAGATTACTGTCGGTGGCGGTTGAAAGCGTACCATCAAAAATCAATGTTCCATCCTGGGGATCAGCTGGCGTTACTCCATATTTGCGCAGGATCCGGTATCCGGTTGCAATGGAATGGCTGGTGTCTCCGCTAGGATTGTTCAAAGTGCAAGCCAAAGAGACTTGTTGATCTCCAGGTACATTGGCGCTAATCGTCGGTGAATTCGGAGATTTACCTTCTCCCGCACTTAAATATATTTGGAGTTTGGGCCAGTTGGCGCTGTCGGAGGAAAGGCCGTATAAAACAACTTGTTCTCCGGCGTTCCAGGTGGTATCATCGATGGTGATATATAGTCCCTGATTGAGATGGGGATTATTCACCCAGGTCCTTACGGCATCGGTTACATCAAAACGAATGCTGTCGTAACCCCCTTGGGTGAACGCCCGGGGAATGAACTCGATGCAATCCAGTAAAATGATGGCGTTACTTGATGATCCAATATTTTGGGCGCCGTCGCTCCAGGGAATGCTTTGGCCGGGCCTGTGGTCCCGGTACTGGTAATCAAGGCCGAGACGAAGGCCTTCGCTGGAGGTATCCATAAAACAGGGTTTTCCCAAACTGCCGGGGTCTTTAATTTGATGTATTTTGATCCGCCTGGGTTTGGTTGCTTCTCCGCTGATACTGGCGATTTTCAGGATCAGTTGGGCCCGGTCGATTTTGCTTCCTGTTTGGATTTGACCGGAGGCCGTGCCGATCATCCCCGGGTTATACAACCAAAGGTCAATGGGACTGCCGCTGGTTCCTTTGCCCAAATGCAACGTGTTGCTGTTCCATACGGTGCGGAGGGCGTTTTGGTAACTTTCCGCCGTATACCAACGGTTGCTACCGGATACACTGTTGTCTCCATCCGTGCCGATGGCTATCGTCGTTTTTCCACTCGGCAGGTCGTCAATAACCTTCACGGTATTGGACGAGGTTAAATCGTAACCGCTGGATATCTCGCTTGCCTTTATTGTGAGTCCCATCCTTTCGATGTTTCCGTTCAAACTTCCTGTGACCCGCAGGAAACAATGGGTAGGATCGACATAAGTCCCACGGGCAACACGTAAACCGGCGGCATCATTTAACGTAAAATTTTCTATCTCTAATGAACTGTCTTTCAGAGTAGTGCCGGCGATGGCAACCTGAATATCGGCAGTTGCCAGATTGGTTTCTGTAAGTATTTGATCCCCCGCTAATTTTAAGGTGACCGGATTTAACGGTTTGGCTCCGGTGGTTTCCGATGAGGCGATGGCATTGCCCGCCAGATCATAAATAGGTACTCCGCTTGCCGCTTTGATGGCGACTGTCTCCATTCCGTTGGGATTGCCGGTAATGATCAGGAAGACCCGGATGGTGGTCTCTCCTCCTGTCAAGGCCGTGGCCAAATTCCCATTTGCATTATCTGCTCTTTTTATGGAGTCAATCTGAACACCGCTGGTGGTTCCGCCATTAGGAATAAATGTAACCTGCAATTGGCTGGCTGATACTGCTCCGGTGCCGCTACCGGTTCCATACACTCCTTCGCTAAATGCAATATCGATATATTGATTGCTTTCCGCCAGGCTTCCGCCTGTGAGGGCAGGCGCTAATTGATCGGTTAGGGTTTTGGCTCCGGTGGTTTGTAACATAGATATTGCATTGCCCGCCCGATCATAAATGGGACAAGTGCTGCACATCCTGATTTCAATAGTTTCCATTCCACTAGGGATACCGTTTTTACCCAGAAACACCCGCACTGTGGTTTCACCGCCAGTTAAAACCGAAGCCAATGCGAACTCTTTATTATCAGGCTTCCCGACTCCAGTAATGAATATATCAGTAACAGTACCGCCGTTTGCGGAGAAAACCAAAGTAAAATGAGAGGTTGTCAAAGGAGCGATCGTTTTACTGGCACCATAGACTCCTTCACTGAAGACTATATCCATATAACCGTTAGCGCGGTCAAGAGCAGCCAGACTGATGGTGGGAGCAACAGTGTCCCAGGACGCTACAGTTATTCCCGCGTTATCGGCAATCATCAAATTTCCTGCCGTGTCCTGGACCATTCCATCAGCTCCTGCAGCATATCTTACGGTAACTCCGCCACTGCAGGCTTGTTCCAAATCGGGTATTGTCAAGACTATTTGACAATCATCGTCACCTCGAGCGATTCCAACGATTTCATAAAAACTGCTTCCGCCATTTTCGTTTACTGTAAATCCGCCGTTATTTGAATGGTTTAAATTGTAACATCTCTCGCTCAAAACAATTGTAAGATGGGTGGGATCCGTTCTAACCGCACTGACCAACATTGGTGCCGTCTTATCAACTACAATATTTCCGGTATACTGAGCGGCACTGGTTGCACCCAATTCGTCGGCAACTGTAAAAATAACATCTCGATAAACACCTTCCGGAATATCGGCAGTATTCCACGAAAGAGTCCAAGTCCCGTTTCCACCGCTCACAAGGGTAGAGGCTGACTGCCCATTCATAAGAGCAGATATCGTAACATTATCACCGTCGAGATCGTTTACGGTACCGGAAATACTGAGAATTTGGGAATCCTTATAAATCCGATCGATACCAGGATCGCCGATGGTAACGGTAGGGGAGTGATTTACCTTCAATCCTCCACCGGTTATGGTCAAGGTGCACGTCCTGGCGTTACCATAAAATTCATAAACCTTAAGATAATACACGTGAT
The DNA here is from genome assembly GCA_023401925.1 of Bacillota bacterium. GTDB lineage: Bacteria > Bacillota > UBA4882 > UBA8346 > UBA8346 > UBA8346. The sequence goes on along the minus strand of JAEXDA010000043.1, from coordinate 332,378 downwards.
TGGCATGAAGTTCGTCTGTTAAATAAAATTCAACCAGATGATAATCACCATGGTCGGCGGCTTTTCCGGAAGATTCTAAGGCATCATAGTATATATAAGCTTCTGTATCCACGCTTTGAGGTAATGTTGTAATAATATAAGTTCCATCTTGCGAGGGAATAAACTTAAAATAATAGTGACCATCCCCGCTTACTTTAATTTCCGTTGCAGAGTCGCTAATCAGAGAAGCATTATTCGTTGAGGTTCCTCCGATCATAGCCCCTGCTTGGCAATACGCCGGAAATCCCCATAAAGCAATCGCAAAAACAATTGCAACCAAGAAGTATTTTGGGTTTTTCATCACGAATATCCCCCGCTTCAATAAAATCCAACGCAATTACATTTGATGAATATTCAATAATAATTAAATATTTTATATTATTAATATAAACATACTTAGTTGATTTTGTAAATATATTTATATGAAAATTGGTATAATTCTATAAAGTATCTTTATTTGAATTCTATAATACAAAAAAAGCTCTTAGAGAATTAAATTTCCAATGTGTGTTGGACTGGATATTTCCCCCTTGTTTCCTCATTAAATTTTTGGTTACCAGGATATAATAATTCTTTGAGTATAATCTTAAATACCAAGGTAAAATGTAACCCGCGCAGGTGAATCCGATTGTATAAAGGCTCCCGTAAAAAAAGAATGGCTGCTTTGGGCAACTCTCCGGAAAACACTTCCTTAACCGACTCCCTGGAACAAAACGAGTCGCTCTTTCGGGAAATGTTCAAAAATGACGACATGGTCATCTACAGGCATTTTGAAAACCAGCAAGACCCTCTCATAAAGTGTTGCGCCATTTTTGTCGAAGGAATGGTCAAGCAGGAGATCATCAACGAAAACATCATTTGGCCGGTTATCAGTAATGCCATGCCAGGTAGAAATCACTGTTCGTTGGATGTTTTGCAAAACCAGGTGATTATGGCCAATGATGTCCAAAAGACTGCCGATCTGAACAAAATAATCGAGACCCTCTCCACCGGCAACACCATTCTACTGTTGGATGGCGCCAGGGAAGCATTGATTATCAGCTCCCAGGGATGGAAAACACGTTCCATTACCGAACCGGAAAACGAAAAAACATTGCGGGGACCAAAAGAAGGCTTCACCGAATCATTAATGATGAACCTCTCTATGGTAAGGCGTAGACTGAACACCCATCACCATTCCAAATTTAAATTCAAGGTCTTGGGAGACCGGGCGCATACAAAAATCTGCCTTTGTTATATTGAGGGATTGGCTAATCCCTTAATCCTTGCCGAATTGGAAAAACGGTTAGACCAAATTCACCTTGACGGGATATTGGCCACCAACTATATCACCGAATTAATCAAAGACGCCCCCTTCTCACCTTTTAAAACCATTGGCAATACGGAACGGCCCGATGTTGTGGCCGGAAAACTGCTGGAAGGAAGGATTGCCTTGCTTCTCGACGGCAGTCCCGCTGCGCTCACTTTACCCCAGATCTTCATCGAGTATTTTCAGTCCAATGATGATTATTATATTAATTACTTTTTTTCCTCCATCAGCAGGCTGATCCGGATCGCCTCATTTATCTTCACCATCAGCGTTCCCGCTATTTACCTGGCTCTCGCCAATTTTCATCAAGAAATCCTTCCGACTCCTCTCTTGTTAAGTATTTCCTCCGCCAGGCAAGGTATAGCCTTCCCCAACATCATTGAATTGCTTATCCTGGGATTTGCTTTTGAAATCATCCGGGAAGCAGGGAACCGGATGCCTACCACCATCGGACAAGCTTTGAGTATTGTAGGAGCGCTCATCCTGGGTCAGGCGGCGGTGGAGGCCCGGATAGTCAGCGCCCCCATGGTAATCATCACCGGATTAACCGCAGTCACCGGATTGATGATCCCCAGCCTGAGCGGGGCCATTATCTTGCTGCGTTTTATTTTTGTCATTCTGACTACCTTAATTGGTTTTTACGGCTATGTTTTCGGTATCGTCGGAATGTTAATTCATTTGTTCGCAATCCGTTCCTTCGGGGTACCCTATATGACCCCTTTGAATTCACTGAACCTGCAAGAAATCAAAGATACCGTCATCAGGGCCCCGTGGTGGTATATGAAAAAACGCCCCAAATTCATCGGCGTGATGAACCGCATCCGTCAGTCATCAAAAGAGCACTGAGCACGGAGTGCGTTGCCAGGAGAAACCCATGCCTATCAAAATGAACAATTTTATACTGATACTGCTACTTATGATGACCGTTTTCATCACCGGATGCTGGGATTACAAAGAAATCGAAGACCAAATCATTATTTCCGGTGTAGCCGCCGATTATGATCAGGAAAACAAGGGAATCCTTCTCACAGCGGAAATTACCTTGCCGACTTCTTCGGGAAAAGAAAGCAACTTTAGTTCCAAGACTTATCAAGGCAAAGGCCGGAGCGTGCTGGATGCCATCGTCGACTTGCGGTCAAAGGCAGGCCGAAAATTACTGTGGAGCCATATGAAAGTACTTATTCTCAGCAAAGACTTTATGAATCAACGAAAACTATTCATCGGCATCTTGGACTGGATAAAAAGGAACCATGAAGTCCGTGATACCATATGGCTGGTTGTATCGAAGGAAAAAACCGCCGGGGAAATTTTCTTAAAATCAAACCCCCAGACTCAAAAAATTATCTCCGCATATTTGGATGGACTTCTTTCGCCCCAAAAATCGGAAACTTTCTTAAGCGTTCCTTTCTCCAAATTTATCGGCGACCTGCAGTCGTTAAGCAAGTGCGCCGCGCTGCCCATGGTGGGTCTTGAAGATTCCAGTACCGGAACACTCCCATTGCTTGAAGGAACGGCTTTATTCAAAGAAACCAATCAGATCGGCCGGCTTGACGGCAAACAGACCGAAACCCTCTTAATGTTGATGAACCAGCTGAAACAGGCTGTATTTGCTCCGGAGCCGTCCTATGTCAAAAAGGTCAAAGGTGTGTCCCTGCAAATGGAGAACTGTCAAACCGCCATCAAACCGGTTATCGGCCCCAAAGGTTTAATCATGATGATCCATATTAAAATGGAAGCTGAAATTGGCGAAGTGGACGGAGATCAAGACGTATTCAAAACTAATAAAATGAAGGAGTTGGTCCAAGCATGGCAAGGAATAATAGAGGGTCGAATCAAAGAATTCCTACCTGCGCTTCAAAAAGAATACCAATGCGATGCCATCGGCTTTGGAAACAAAGTGGAAGCCAAATTGCCAAACCTATGGAAGAAAATCAAAAACCGCTGGCTAACCGAATATGCCAAAACTCCAATCAAAATCCGGTTGAAATTGACGGTGCCCGGCAGCCAGGAAAGCATGAAAGTAACGAAAGTGGGGATATAGAATGCTTTTAGTCGTTATGGCGTCCTTGGTAATCATCGGATATGTCGAAATAACGCCTCTAATAAAACAAGCCCGGATTAAGGCCTTAATATTGTATTGCAGTATTTTCTTGCCGGCATTCATTCTTTGCTTGCTGCTAACCATAAATATCAAACTACCCAGTCCGGCTCCAGGGTTGGATACTTTAACAAAAACCCTCTTTAAATCTTTTTCTTTCTTATTTCCACAACAATAAAAGTCATGATGGGAATCAAAATAAGGTAAGGAATCGAGTAAGGCACCAGATCGGTTTTTAACCAGGCAGTATAATCAAGGGTGCCTTCATAGAAAAAAAGTGAAGCACAAAAAATCAGCAGCCCGACAGGAGTAACGATGAACTTGTAATCGTCGCCAAATCCGAATGTTCTGGCTATCGCTTTACAGCACACCAAAAAATAAACATTGGTCTTTACAAGGGCTCCCAAGATAAAGACAATGGATAAAATAAGTTCGAAACCATGGACATAAGCACCGAATACGATTCTGGAAGCTGAAATATACGTGGGATAATAAACATCGGAAGCCAGATTAATTCCCAGTACCATTACGTTGGTTACGGATATGGTGAAAACCACCAATGCTCCGATGGTGGGACCGATCAACAATACCTTATAAGAGGATTTGGGGGTGCTGAATCTCTTGAAAAAGGCGGTGAATACTACGATTTCTCCTAATGGAAAAACAAAAGTCGACAGGGAACCGTACAATATATGGCCGAATTTCTCCTGGAACGGCGGCAGTAAATTATCAAAATTCATCTGGGGATACAGTGCGATAACCATCATGGTAATAGAAAGTAAAGCAGGGGAAAAAAACAAAGTTGCCAAATTGCTGATGTTTTCCACTCCCTCCTTTACCATCCACACACATATCCATGTGATAAAGATATCCAGAACGATCTTAGGCGTATTCGGTAAAGCCGTTACTCTAATAAAATGAATCAGAAAGGTATTGATTAACACTGCGACATAAAAAGCGGCGAACATATATATGGTAATGATTACCTTTGAAAGCACTTTTCCGAAACATTTTTCAAAAATTTGAAAAATATCCAGTTCAGGAAAGAGATATTTTATTCTGGCGATCATCAGGGCCATCAGCATCGCCATCAAATAACAGATTATGATGCTTAACCACAAATCTTTTTTGGCTTCCAAGGCCATAATTACCATGGAAGAGGTTCCGATGGTATACAGAACGATGACGGCAATCCTTTGTTTATCGCTAACCTTCTCTTGAAACAACAGGCTTCTCCGGAAATTTTTGATAAAGTTATTTTTTCCTTTCCAAACGATATTATTCCAAGACAAAGCCGATAAATATTATATTTTATCCGGGACTATTCCCCGAATCATTCGGAATCAACCTTCGGCCACCGACGTAACGGCTGACATAATAATTGTCATTCAAAACGCTGATGCGCACGGTTCCAAAACCGGAAGCCGCGTGAATAAATAGATTGTTTCCCAAATAAATCCCAACATGATTGACTATTTTTGAACCTAAAGTCTTAAAAAACACCAAATCTCCGGGAATCAAATCATCCCGGGAAGGTACATCCAGGCCCATCGTCATTTGCCGGCTGGCTTCATGGGGTAGTTGAATTCCGAATTTCCCAAGGACAAACATGGTAAACCCCGAACAATCAAAGCCCCTTAACGAGGCACCTCCGTAAACATAGGAAATTCCGATTAAACTTTGAGCATAATCGAGAATTTTAACCATGAAAATAGAATGAAGACCGTGATTTGGATCGACATCCGGCGGATTGCTCTCTGTCAAAATATTGTCCGATTCCACTTTTTTTTGTACAAACTGTTGATGAACCCATCCGGTCTGCTGATTGGCCAACTGAACTTGGAGCCAATCACCGGTTTGGTCAAGCACACTGATCGCATCACCTTGTTGCACCCTGCAAACAATATCGGTATCAAGTCCCGGGCCGGTGCGGACATTGACGTTATTTCCAATGATGATGCCGGATTGCAATGTTGCACCATAAGTTAAATGGATGGTTGCAAATAAGCCTATCAAAACGGATAGCAAACATAATAGCCAAAGTTTCATTTCCCCGTGAAAATTCCTTTTTCTATGATAAATGATGCAAAAAATCATCTTTTTTAATTCTCGGCTATTTTTCTGGAATTTTCAAGGGGAAATGTTTAAAATTCCTCTGCCATAATCTTACAAAATGTAATAACCGGTTTATTTATCGCCCTGTGGGGAATTCTATGATCCATCCCCAATTCTCTGAGATAATCTTTCCGTCTCAATTATTTTCATTATCCTCCGCAAATGAAAGTTGGCTTTGCCAAATCAAGAACCAACATTCCACATTCACATAATTTGGGGTTAGGCTAAACAACTTTTCCCAAATCCAACTTCACTTATATCCGGAAAACCCTGCACGGGATACAATCCGTATTACACTCATGTATGTGAAAATCATAATTACTGAGCATGGTTAGGACTTTTTTAATCGGTAGGTCAATCCTATTTTTTCACCATCGCTCCGGTTTATAACCGGGGGCCACATAACGGTTGGAGTTTTTGGTCAGGCTTTTCTCGAAAAATCTCCGGAAAGCAGGGATTTGTTCCAATAGGAAAATGAAACGGTCGATAACCACAAATTGCAGCCATAAAAACACCAAAAGCGTTATCCCGAATGATGCAATCCAACCGATGATTTGAAAAGCTCCAAACAACATTGAAGCAGTAAATCCGGCGGCCCGGAAACAGCCTCCGATCCCGGCAAACAGGAGCAAAAAGTGGATAATCAACTTAGGCATGGAAACTTGGATGGCCTTTTGGGGGCAAATATTGATACAACGGGCGCAGTCTTCACAGTTAAATTTCCAATGCGGCTTTTTACTGATAACCCCGGTCACCTTAATGGTATGTACGGGGCATGTTTGTGCGCATAAACCGCAACGGTTACAATGAGAATCAGCGATATAAGCTTTTCCCAAAAAACGTCTGCCAAAAAGGCCAAAGGAAAGAGCTGCGAAACGTGTGAAAAAACTACCGGCCTTTTCTTTTGAAATCAATCTCTGCTCTCCTTTGCAAAAACGCTCTGCAAAATCAAGAGCCATACGATCGCCGCCCGCCAATATTTCTTTTGCCTCGCCAGCAGTGGGAGGGTTGGTCATTTGAGACCAGTTATTAGGATATAAAGCTCCTCCACTTAAAAATACATCAAAGCCTTTTTTTTCAAGCAGCTGTTCTATCTTAACAATGGCCTGGCCCGGCTCACCGGCATAAACAGCTAATACGGCCGCCTTCTTCCCCAGACCTTCGGGTAAACGGTGCAAATATTTTTTTACAAGTACCGGGGCAGACCAACTCAGCGTCGAGAAGGCAAAAATATTAAAATCGCCATTCCCAGTAGGGGCCGGCTCCAGATCGGTAATGGCAAACTGTTGCACTTCATAACCATTCTTTTGCAGTTCTCCTGTTATTACATCCACAGCCCGCTTGGTATTACCGGTGCCACTAAAATAATGAATGCAAACTGTCGTCATAAAAATCACCTCTTCATCAGATTCGAATTTTCCCATCATATATAGTTATTTTTTATGAAACACAAACCGATATTCAATTACCCCTTTTACGCATGAATCAATACACTCGCCACATAATATGCATTCTGAATCGTTCAATTTTTCTTGTTGCACCATTTCAAAAACATCCAGGCTCATAAGGCATTTTTGACTGCAATGTCTGCAATGAATGCATTTTTCTTTATCGGATTCCAAATGAAGCGATGGGTATTGCAATTTGTTTTTTATGGCATTACCAATCACCATAAACGGAGCCATCCAGCAAATGTAATGGCAAGCCGACCGTTTTCCAAATCGTAATGAAAGAATGACAAATAGAGCAACCACTGCCAAATACGGAATATAACTCCATAATCCGCTCACCGATATACCATGGTCTGTCGCGAAAAGCATATCAATCTTTTTAATGCCTCCCGCCGCGATAAAGAGCAAAGTGATCGAAATTAGCCAGGGCAGCCAAATCACATATTTGATTAAATTGCGCCAGCCACCTTTGGCTGCTTTTCCCGATACCATACTGCAGCAATCCTGCAATCCTCCGGCCGGACATACCCAGCCACAAAAAGCACGGCCCCCAAAAAGAGAAAAAATCAATAAAACTCCAAACATAATGAAGCTGCCGGACGCAATCCCTTTCAACCCGGCGATAATAATTAAATAGGGCGATAGATAAAATATTGTGATCGGAAATAATAGAAATGAAATAAATAGGATACTCTTCCGTACTTGTTGTCTTTTAGTCATGGAATCTTACTCCTGAAAATTCGTTAATTCTTTACGCAAATCATTGGACCAATTAATAATAAATTGATAATAATGAATCCCGTAAATCAAAGTTGAATACTGAAATATGTCGGTTTTTGCTTTTATTTTTGACTGGGATTCCTTCAGATTCGTCAAAACCGACTCGACTTCCGAGATTAATAATTGTAATTCTTGAAGTGCCCTCTTTTTGGGTAAAAAACCCAAGAAAAACACTTTTACCAGATGATCCAGTCGGGTTTTAGCAAACTCGATCGGTTGCTCCAACCAATTACGAAAGCATATTTTCCCCGTATCGGTAATGGAATATAGTTTTTTATATTTTCCGCAATCCACCACTTCCCGCGAACTGATTTGCCCTTTCGTTTCCAATCTTTTTAAAGCGGGATAAATACTTCCGAAGCTGGCATCGAAAAAGTTTGATGTACTCTCGGCCATATATAGCTTTAAGTCATAACCGCTCATTTCCCTGCGCATCAAAAAACCTAAAATAATATATTCCAACATCCGCTGCCTCATTAAATATTTAATTTATATCGAATCGATATATGAAGTATAGATATATAATAGCTTGTTGTTTTTTACTTGTCAATCCAATTAATCATAATTATTCTTATTTTTTATGAAATATTAGTCGATATCTTAAGAAGAACCATTTTTATAATGATTTATCCTTACCCTTGCCATTAGCCGTTTTAAAAATCGGATTTCAACATTGCCAGGTATTTCCCGAAAAATTTGAAGGAATTCGTTATATTTGGCACAAATCTATTAAGGCATAGATCGTTAAGGTAAATTTAGATTTTTCACTCATTCTTTAGATTTCCCACCAAAAATCGGAGGATAAAAATAGATGCGTAACACTAAAATCACCTTGCTATTGCTTTTGCTCTTATTGACAATATCATTTCCGGCTTACGCCGGTGTTTCAGCGGGTCTGGAATGGCGCTATCGCGATGATAATCATAATTATTCGCTGGATGCTTTGAAAGTTAATTTGGATCTCACGGAACACTGGGCTTTCCAAGGAAGTTATGATCAAGAAAATAAAGATTTAGCTGCTGATTTTCTCTATAAAACAAAAGTGGGTTCGAGAATTGAACCTTACCTGGGGATGGGTGTCCGGGATTTATTACAAGAATCTGATAAAAAACTTTCAGTGGGAGAGAAAATGGAAATAGTTGCCGGTGTGGCATTTAATGTAAGCCCGAATCCAAAAACCGGGATATTTCTGAATGTGGAGGTTAAGGCAGTCCCGGATACCGCTTTTCATGATTCCAATCCCGATATACTAAAACCCACTATCAGTTTGGCTCTTAATTACCGGATTCCTAGTTTTCGTTTTCCCAAGCGCAGTTCAAAGATGAAGCCCCCTTCCAACCTTGATAAAGAGGATTTCGAGTTATTAGCCCGGGTTGTGACCGCCGAAGCGGGGGATGAACCTTTCGAAGGTCAAGTCGCCGTGGCTGCAGTCGTTTTAAACCGGGTAGGCAGCGGGGAGTTCCCGGGGACCATTCGCGGAGTTATTTATCAGACCAACCAATTTAAGTGTTTACCGAAACTCAATACCACCATCCCAACCGATTCCTGTTATCAGGCGACAATCGCCGCTTTGAACGGACAAGATCCTTCTCGTGGCGCTTTGTTTTATTATAACCCAAGGCTCAGCTCACGGGAGGGGTTAGCTTACTTCCGATCAGCAAAACTAAGAGTGACTACCAGAATCGGCAATCACATCTTTTTAACCAAAGGATGGTGAAAACTTCTACTCGATTGTTCATTTTGGTTAGATCATCCAGCTGTTTATAAATCAAATAAAGGGCTGTCTATAAAATAATTGAAATGGATTATAAAATTTATTCAACCCTTAAAGAATAGCCTACAAAGCACCAAGAAGCCCGGTGAAACCGGGCTTTGGAACGTTTTTCAAACACATAGCCGTGTGGTTTTAACCCGCGGCGGACAGAGCAACTATTAATATTTACGTAATATATAACTTCATCACATCAGTCGTTTTTCATATGGTATTCTTTTTATCGTTAAATTTACTTTTGGGAGAACCTCTTTCGATTTGATTTTCTTTTTTCCAAGTCAGGTCCTTTTACCGAGTTGATGATCAAGCATCACCAAACCGCTTCCGGAATTCCCAATTATTTTAAGAGTCTGGACAATCTTTGAAGTTTGGGCCTCTTCCTCCACTTGTTCCGTGACAAACCATTGCAAGAATACGGCTGCCGCATTGTCTTTTTCGGATGCTGCCAAACTGACTAAATCGTTTATTTTCGCGGTAATAAATTGTTCGTGTCGATAAGCATCTTCAAATGCTTCCAGAGGGGAAGCCCATTCAATCTTTGGTTTTGGCAACGCTTCCAGTTCAATTTTCCCGCCACGATCCTTGATATGGTCGAAAAATTTTAGAGCATGACCTTCTTCTTCACGGGCTTGAGCCTTGAACCACTGCGCCATTCCGTCAAATCCTTTATAATGAAAATCCGCCGCCATCGCTAAATATATATGACTGGAAGCCTGTTCATGAAGGATTTGTTCGTTAAAAGCCTGTAATACTTTCGATCCAATCATTTTCATTCACCTTTTTCTTTAGATTATTTATCTAGTTGAATTATAACATAGTTAATAAATATCGACAATAACATTCTTCAATATTTTTCATCGGCCCAATTATTTATTTAACGATTTCAGGAAAGTCCCTGAATTTCAGGCTTTTTAAAAACAAAAGGGGCTATTACAAAATATTGTTAATCAATGAGAATTCACGCCTTAGCGCGTCAACATATCACATCCATGGATACATAAAAATGGTATTATTGTATATCTCTATTGATAAATTTTTTGCTCCAGCCCTTTTGTTACGCCCTATGACCATTGAATTTTATTTTTTTCCAAAACGCAACACATTCCAGGAAAGTTTCGGCATCATAACCTTCAGGACTCCGCTTCGATCCGCTGAAATTTTGGCGTTTCTTGGGATTACGTTATCCGGTTCTTCAAAAGTGTTTTTACCATACAAATCAGGACCATCAATAATCAAGTGTTCAACCAGATGCAAACCGTCAAAAGATCTCATATCCAAACTGAATTCCACATCTTCCTGTTGATCGCTATTTAAAACAAATACCGTCGCAGTTCCGTCCTCTTCATTATAGGTTGCAGCCGTCTGAACCAGCGGGACAGACCCATAAGATTCGGTTTCAATCTTTGGGGTATTCACCAAGGTCTTCAGGGCCTTGCCTCTTCCATAAAGAGAAACTTGCTGGAATGGATGGAATATAGCTTGTTTGATAACTCCGCCGCCTTTTTGAGTGAATATGGGAGCGATAACATTAACAAGCTGCGCCAGGCAAGCCATTTTAACCCGATCCGCATTATTCAGCAGTGTGCAAAGCATGCCACCAAAAACCAGCGCATCCAGCAGCGAGTAAATATCCTCCAGAATTGGCGGAGCCACTTCCCAGGGGAAACGAGTTTGTTTTTTGATATACCATACATTCCACTCGTCAAAGGACACTTTCAGCTTCTTTTTGCTGCGAGTCTTGGCTTTAACATAATCGGCGGCGGCAATGACAGTTTTAATAAAATCATCCATATCGGCAAATGAAGCTAAAAAGTCAGTGACGCTGCCTTCATTTTCATAATAGCGATGCATCGATATGTAGTCCACATGCTCATAAGTATGTTCCAGGACGACACGGTCCCATTCCGGATAGGTCGGCATGGCCGGTGAAGAGCTTCCGCAGGCCACCAGTTCAATAGTGGGATCAATCCATTTCATGATTTTAGCGGTTTCCAGCGCTTTTTTTCCGTATTCCTCCGCCGAAAGTCCGCAGGTTTGCCAGGGACCATCCATTTCATTACCCAGGCACCATACTTTAATGTTATGGGGATCCGGGTGGCCGTTTTTTATCCGCAAATCGCTATAATAGGTTCCGGATGGATGATTGCAATATTCCATCATATATCCGGCATTTTGCGGTGTGCCGGTGCCCAAATTGACCGCTGCCATCACCTCAACGCCGGCTTTCTTGCTCCAATCGACAAATTCATCGATTCCCACTTCATTGGTTTCTATGGATTGCCATGCGTAATCCAGCCGCTTTGGCCGGTTTTCTTTGGGCCCGATACCATCCAGCCAATGATAACCGGAAACAAAATTCCCCCCCGGATATCTTACAATCGGAACCCTAAGAGATTTCACCAAATCCAAAACATCTTTTCTAAATCCCTGTTCATCGGCTAAAGGATGTCCTGGTTCATAGATACCGGTGTAAACCGCCCGCCCTAAGTGTTCAATAAATGAACCGAATAATTTAGGATCAACTTCTCCGATTACATAGTCTTTATCGATTGTACATTTTACCGAGTTCATATCATAGCCTCCTTTGATAATCCTTTTGCGAAATGAGAAAAACACCAAACTTTCTCTTAATTCGATTCCTCCTATCCTTTAAAGGCTCCTTAACAGAAAACAGATTATTCATATCATAAAGCCCGGGAGTGTGTTGAAGCCCGCTCAATCAGTTTTGGTTCCAAAACAACCTGACTCGTTTTTTTCTTGCCGTATTTAATTTTAGTGAGAAGAATTTTTACTGCTTGGGCACCCATTTCAAACTTAGGAATATCAATCGTTGTTAAAGACGGCTGTAATAATCCGGTGAACGATAGGTTGTCGCAACTAATAAGCGCCATATCTTCCGGAACTTCAATTCCGAAAGTATTTAAGGCCTGGATGACTCCAACTGCCATATCGTCGCAAAAACAAAAAATGGCACTTGGCCGCAAGCCTTCTCTTAGCGCTGTAATCATAACTTCTTGGGCTCTATTTTCTCCCCTGACAATGCGGATTAACTCCGGCTCGATAGGCATACCATACTTTTTCAAACTCTTTTCATAGCCCCGTTGTCTTTGTTCTGAGCTTGAATTGGAAAATGAATTCAAAAACATGATCCGCCGGTAGCCTTTAATAATAAGATGCTCCGTGGCAATACGTCCTACTTCTTGATCGTCACATACGACATAATCGGTATCAATACCCGGCATATGTCTTGCAATAAAGACAAAAGGAGTATTATGTTCTTGAAGCAATGCGAAGCTTTCAAATTCACTCTGGACCGGGGCTATAATCAAACCATCGACTCTCCGGCGGATCAGGAGTTCAATTGCTGACCGTTCAGCTCCTACATCTTCATGGGAGTTACATAAAATAATCGTATAACCTTCTTTAGCCAAAGCCGTCTCGATTCCAGTCACAACAGCAGCATAAAAAGGATTCTGAATACTCGTTACTAAAACCCCGATTGTTTTGGTTGTACCGGAAAGAAGACCTCGAGCAAGGGGATTAGGGGTATAGGTAAGTTGCTTTGCAACTTCCTGTACTTTCTTTTTGGTATTTTGGTCGACATCACCCCGATTATTAAGAGCTCGCGAAGCAGTAGCCAGAGAAACTCCGGCTGTTTTGGCAACTTCTTTAAGGGTAGCATGTTTCATGGTACCTCGTAACTGATTAATAATAATTTTATACCGGAAGAATGCGGAGTAATTGAATGTAACTCATTAAAACCATCCATCGAAATACCGATTTCCGAAAACGTTTCCGGAAAGCTTTCCGGTTTTAAATAAATTCCTCTCTCTCTATCAAACTCCTTCTTCTTAAGAATATATTTTAATAGCGAGCCAGGAATAAATTTCAAATGGAATAAAGGACAAAAAATTAAACCGCTGAAGTAGCGGTTATCAAGCGGATTTTATGCATTTATTTTTAGGTTCAATTAAACCATTATCGGCAATACATTCTATAATTTATAAATCTCTCCGTACTTTGTTTTTAAATATTTGATGTATGGTCCAATCTCCAAAGGCCGGCCAGTGGCACTCGTAATAATCTCTTTGGCGGGATATTGATGGCCGAAGCGGTATATGTGCTCGCTTAACCAGCTATGTAAAATACTAAGATTTCCGGCGGCAATTCCGGAACGGATTTCGGGATGCGCTTTCTCCGCCGCCTCGAAAAATTGCGCACTTAAAATATTGCCAAGGGTGTAGCTTTGAAAATATCCGCCAATCGTTCCGCTGTACCAATGCATATCTTGGAGGACTCCAAGGCTATCATCGGGAGGCAAAACTCCTAAATCACTAAAATATCTCCTATTCCAAGCCTCAGGCAAATCTTTTACCGCCAATTTTCCTTCCAGCATTTCCGTCTCCAAGTCAAATCTGAGCATTACATGGAGATTATAGGTAACTTCATCGGCATCGGTCCGGATCAGCGAACGTTCCACCTTATTGACGGCCCGATAAAATGCTTCATCCTTGACATTACGAAGTTGATTCGGAAAGAGCTCTTGAAGCCGCGGATAGAAATATTGCCAGAAAGAACGGGAACGCCCCACTAAATTTTCCCATAAGCGGGACTGGCTTTCGTGAACTGACATGGAGGTTCCCGTAGCCAAGGATGTCCCGTCAAAATCCGGATTAATCCCTTGTTCATAAAGGGCATGACCGCTTTCATGAATGGTGCTGAAAAGAGCTTCCGTCAAATTATTGGTTTTTACCCGGGTTGTAATCCGTACATCGCCAATGGAAAAACTCGTAGTAAATGGATGCGGGCTTTTGTCCTGACGGCCGCGGTTAAAATCGTAACCCATTGTTCGAGCGACTTTTAACCCAAAACTTAATTGCGCGTCCTCCGGGAAATCCTGGTGCAAAAATGAATCGTCAGGAGCCGGTTGGGAAGTGATCTTCTGGACGAGAGGAGTCAATTCGGCGCGAAGAGCTTGAAAAAGCGGACGAATGACGGCTACAGTCATTCCTTCATCCAGATCGTCAATCAAGGGATCAGCAATATGCCGGTACCCAGGGAAAAAATTCGCCAATTGCCGGCTATAATCAAGAGTTTTTTCCAGCAAAGGAGCCACCAGCTTAAAATTCCGCTCAGTTCGGGCTTTAGCCCAGGCCGCATAGGTTCTCGAAGTGTGTTCAGAAAATTTGGCCGTAAAAGCTGAAGGTACCTTAATAGCTTTTTCATAATCATGAGTGGTAATCCGAATTAAAGCAGCATCGGGGGAATCCTGCGGCAGTTCTTTCAAGACGGGTTGGAGTTTCTCAAGCAGTTTCCCTATTTCCGGATTGGTGAATTTTTCATGGGAAAGTTTTTCCAGAGTTGCCATTTGGCGTCCCCGGGCCTCAGCTCCCCCCGGTGGCATAAATGTCATCTGATCCCAGGACAAAATGGCATTGGCTTCATTTAAATCATTGACTTCACTCAGACGATTCTTTAATTCCTGAATTTCAGGATGCATCAACGATTACTCCTTTCTTTTTTCAACCTCGTTCTGGCAATTCACCTATAATAGGCGAATGTACGTGCGCCCAAGTTGCCAAAGTGAAGATTGGTCATCTCATTACCTTATGAGGTTGCTTTTCCTTTTAGCACGAAACTAAATAGTAATTCATTACGGCGCTTACCAACTTTCTTTATAATGCCCATCTTTCGTAAACAATAGGTCATTTTACGTGCTTGATAAATCGAATAACCGCCTAATGCCGCTAAGTCCTTATTGGAAAATGGATTATTTATTTGAGAGGGTAAAAAACGCGCAAAATCATTTTTGACAAGCAGCGGAATATGCTCGACAACCGATAATAAACGGCGGTCTTTAATACTAACCCCGCCTCTCCGCCAGCTTCCCCTGCCATCTTCGCACCAGATGTGTTCTTCCCGTGTTAAAACCACTTCAATCGTAAAATTAGGATTGATAATCAAATCGGGGATTCGGACCAATTCACCAAATAAGTCAACCACTTTCCCGGATTTGGGCGATTTTCGGCGGCTTTTAATTTCACCATCACTGGTTATGCGGACTATCCATTTTTCCTGAGGTATCGGATATACGAGCCGTATCGGATAATCCGGCAGCAAATCCAGAAGCTTATGGCGAATTGCCGTAAAATTGCCGGTTTGGATCTCTATGAGTAGCGGTGCTTTTCCAATTGGAGAAGGCCTGACAATATCGACAAAAAAATTGCCAACCTTCACTTCAAATTGATCGCCCGGCAACCCGTACCATTCTTTCAACGAGGCATGGAGGGAACTTTCGTTATGAACACCGATTTGAAATAGCTTTCCTGTTTTTCGGCAACAGTTCTTTTGGGCCATATGGCTGCTCCGTCTGATGATGATTAATTGCTATTCTTTTTCGAGTTTCATAATTAAAAACCTTTTTTTGACAGCTTAAATTTGTAATGTCGATTGATTAAATGGCAACGGATGATAAGTCACTTTAAGAGTATGAATTTCAAAAGGAGTAAAGGAAAGTTCGAAAGCAGAACCCAAATTGGGTAAATCATAAGGCTGTTCCATAAGGTCAACCAAAAAGACGGCCTCTATAGGCCAATGAATAACTAGTTTTGCCCGGGTGGCGCTTCCGGCCGACTCATAAAGCCGAAAGATCAATGCCGAACTATCTTCAGCTTTTTTTATTGTTTCGACAATAATGTTATCGGGATGAACGGAAATCAAGGAAAATTTCGAATAAAAACCTTTTTTTTTCGGGATCTGCTTGGTAATCGTTAAAGGATAATTCAATTGATAACCTTCTTGAACTACCCTCTCCTTCAGAAAATTTCCCTTGTGTGGGAACAATGCATAGGTAAATTCATGAACCCCGGCATCAGCTTGGGGATCCGGAAAGGTCGGGCTCCGAAGTAAATCCAAATCCAAAATATTGTCCAAGATTTTGTGCCCGTATTTACAATCATTTAATAAGGCTACCCCATAACCGGAGTTGAATAAATCTACCCATTTTTGCGCACAAACTTCATATTCAGCCATTTCCCAAGTGGTGTTTCTCCGGGTTGACCGATGGAGATATCCAAATTGAATTTCACAGGCGGCATTACTGTTTTGAATATTCAATGGGAAAGCCACCCGCAGCATTTTATGGGATTCCCGCCAATCAATTTTAGTTATAAAGTCTACCCGGCAGCTACCGGCATAGATTAGAATTTCCTGTTCCAAACGGGAATCCTCAAAACTATACCAATGTTTTAATGATGCCCGGGGGCCATCCACCTGAGTTTTGACTTCGATTAATCGAAAATAATCCGGATTGTTATCGGCATAGCCGATCGGAATGTCCCAGGCATCGCCATTATCCTGGTAGATGGCCAAGCGATTCCCGCGACTTCCGGAAGCAATGATCTCAAAATCATTTACTTTGTCATAAAGCCTGGTGATAGCTCCATCCAAATCCCATTCAATTCGCAACCGATTATTTTCCAACCAATCATTCCCGGCCTTTATTTCCAAAGGGTGTACTGAAGGGGTGTTCAAATCAATCACCTGATAGCCTAAAGCCGGCACTTGAATGAAGTACCAATAATTATCGATTTTAAGCCATTCTCTGCGGGACCAGGACATGCTGTTAAATATCACGGCTGGGTTTTGAATACCTGCTGTATCAAATTGGGGTGCTAAAGCCAATACGGTATTCTCTTGAAGCTGATTCACCCAGCCAAAAAGGTTTTTATAACGGGTTTCAGTTTCCCGGTAAACCCTGGTGATGGATGAACCCGGTAAAATATCGTGGAATTGATAAAGCAGTACTTCTTTCCAGATCGTTTCAATATCTAGTGCCTGATAAAAGGCACCCACTGTAATCATTGCTAATGATGAAAAAAATTCCAAATCATGAAGTGCAATCTCAATTTTACGATTATAACGTTTATTTCGAGCCTGGGTTGTGTAAGTACCTTGATGCCGCTCAAGGTAAAGTTCCCCATGCCATGACTGGTATTTGGGCCAATTTTGGGCGAGTTCCCCAAAAAATCCCTCCGCTATCTTTTGTTGAACCGGGGGTAAACCGGCGGGGCATTTTTCTCTAGTCAGCATTTCCAGATGTTCCTCTCCGGGTCCGCCACCCCCATCACCGATCCCAAATACCATTAAACAGTGATTCGATATCCCTTTATCCAAATAATTGTTTTCCGCTTTGACAATGGCCCGGGGAGCCGCCGAACTGTTATAGGTGCCTTCAGGAGGCATATGGACTAGTACCATGCTGCCGTCCAGGCCACTCCATATAAAAGTATGATGGGGAAAAAGGTCATAAAGGTTCCAAGAAAGTTTCGTTGTACAAAAGTAATCTATTCCTGATTTTTTAAACAGCTGGGGCAAAACCGCGCTATATCCGAAACTATCCGGTAACCAGGCTATCTTTACCGTTTTACCGAATTCTTGCTGAAAGAACCTTTTTCCATACAACAACTGGCGAACGAGAGACTCTCCTCCCGGCAGGTTCGTATCGGATTCCACCCACATTCCGCCGAGGGTTTCCCATCTCCCCTCAGAAATCCGGAGGCGGATCTTCTGATATAATTGCGGATAGGACTCTTTCATCCACTGGTACAGCTGAGGTTGGCTGGCTCCGAAAATATATTCCGGGTAACGTTCCATCATCATCAGTGCCGTAGCAAAGGTACGGGCTCCTTTCCTAACTGTCTCCCGCAACGGCCATAACCAGGCCAGGTCAATGTGGGAATGCCCCAACGCGCTAACCATTAAAGAGGGATCACCGGATTTTTTACGGAGTTCTCCGGCGATAATTGCTTCTGCGGAGTTCACTTCTTCCTTTGTGAGTCGATGCAAATACAGGGTTGCCTCGTACAAAGCAAACAGAATACTATCATGTCTGGCGCTGTTTTCAGGAAGGCTTTGCATCATCTCAAACAGAAATTCCATATCATAGTAAAGTGTTTTTAAAAGCTCATTGCAAATGGCTATAAAAGCCGTCTTTATCCTGCCGCCATCCTGATATTTTCCGAAAAGATCGTTAGTGCCGGCGTCAATCCAAAGATGAATCCTTTCCGTGCCTTTAGCATTCTCCGATAAATAAACCACACATTTTCCCGGATCCCCAAGTGAACGATCAAACTCAGAGTTCCGATTAGTGAGTCCTTGCACTGGATTTCCTTTGTCATCGAAAACCAGAGCTTCCCCGCCAATATCAATAAGTAGTACAATTCTTTTACCTAATCCTTCCGCCGGTATTTTGCCCTCAAAATAAAACCAGGCACAATCCCAGAGTTCTCCCCATTTGTCTCCAATTTGGACAGTCTTCTTCTTCCCGCTCATCCTGGCGTCAAATGGCACCGGCTCCGGAGTAACCCAGGCGGTAATCGTTAATTGGCCAATCACAGGATAGATAGCCTTTTTTATATTCAAAATCGTTTGGCGAATTTGGGACTGCATTTGTGCTTTGGCATAAGGCATATATCCATACCTCAATCACAGTAATCTATTTCGATACTTGGATAAAAAATCGGAATAAAACCATATACCATGAAGTCAATGATCATTTCCCTGAACAAGGAAATTCTTGATACCATTCCAATGAGAAACCGCGCTCCAAATTGAGCCAAAGACAATACCATTGAGCAGCACGGTAATTACGACAGTTGAATGGACGATTATGGGAACACATCTGTTGATTCAATGCATTCATCTCCTGCCAGGATTTATTCATATAACGCAAATAATAGGCCCCGGTGAACTCACCGGTACGGTCGCATCCTGCCACGCAATGGACAAAAATAACGATTGGCAAATCAGTAACGACCCTTGAATCAGCCTGCTCCCCGGTCAGCCATTGTCTAACTTTTTCGATTCTGCTTCCCAGACCATCCCGCAGCCAACTATCAAGGTGATGTCCCAGGTAATTCCTGCACCCAGCCAATTGGGGATCGGTTGCCTGAAGTCCGGTTCCATTGATCCCCCAAACTTGAATGAAACCGAGAGCCGGCTGGGTTTGAAAAAACTGGTGTTCCACGAAAATCCGGTTCCGATCCACGGTATTTTCAATATTAAGCAAATTCACATCAATGATAAAAAAATCACTCGGTACAGAAACACCGGCAGCATTTCCCGCTTCAATGATGCTTCTTTTTAAACCTTGATAATTAAAAGTCCTCTCATTGTTGGTAAGCGGAAGTCCACCCCGGAATAAGAAATTATGGCCTGCCGAGTCAACATAGTGAACATTGGGAACCGGTTCGCTTGATTGAATGTATACCTGACCTGAGGAAACGAATAAACGGACCGCCAAAAAGGCGAAAACAAACAACAAGCTGAACCAAGTAAATTTTGTGATAAAGCTTGATTTTCCACCTAGCGCTTCTTCTTGTGGGGGTACAGTTTTGTTTTTGAGCTTTGATTGCAAAAAAGCCAAAAGATCTTTGGTTATTTTAACAATGTCCAGAAGCCTCCTTTGCATTTGTTCTATTGGTATTCATAATGCAAAGGAGGAGTTTTTTAGACTATAAAAAATGAGCAAAAATAACTGAGAGCCATGTCAATGACTATCGTTCCTTTAAAAATTATGCGGATCTTTCTCCAGGGGGATCACATCTTCCGGAGATATGACTTTGGTTTTAAATCCTACATTATCCGTTGATAATCCATTTGGGGAGGGCTGATCATACAGCTTCTGATCCTGATTATTTTTGCCCTCTTCCGGAAACGAGTGATTGATAGTTCTCAAATAATGTATTGAACGTCCTGGAGTATCCATATTCAGGTCGTCCTTTATCCCGTTGACTAACTCCGAGAGTTCCCGTACGATTTTCCTCATACTCTCCGCTTGAGAGTTTAGCTCTTCGGAAGCCGATGCACTTTCTTCTGCATTGGCTGCATTTTGCTGCGTCACGGTTTCCACTTGCATCATAGCCTTGGTTACTTGCTCAACGCCTTGGGACTGTTCTTGGCTGGCGGCGGCGATTTCATTCATCAACTCGTTAACCTTTTTTGCTTGGGAAGTGATAGTGTTTAGCGCTTCATGTACCCTCTCTGCTACCCTCACGCCCCTGCCTGATAAGACAATATTGTTTTCGATAATGGCTGTGGTATCCTTCGCCGCCTGAGCGCTCCGCTGGGCTAAATTCCGGACTTCCTCTGCCACTACAGCAAATCCCATACCGGCTTCACCTGCCCGCGCCGCCTCGATAGCCGCATTTAAAGCCAATATATTGGTCTGAAATGCAATATCATCAATGACCTTAATGATTTTGCCAATCTGAACGCTGGAATTTTTAATTTCCTGAATCGAGTCCATCATTTCCCTCATCTCGGCATTTCCATTACTGGCCGATTCCGTGGTTTGTTCAGAAAGTTCCGACGCCCGTTGGCTATTGACGGAGCTTTGCTGTAATCTTGATGCTGCTTCCTGCAATGTGGATGAAGTTTCTTCAATGGCGGCCGCCTGCTCCGTGCTGCCTTGAGATAATTGTTGGGCTGAGGCTGATAATTGTCCCGAAGCCGCAGCTACCTGGCCGGCACTTTCCCCGATCCTGGAAGCTATCGAATTCATTGGCTTTGTGATGCTGCGCGTGATGTAAAAAGCCATAACCACTCCTAAAATCAAAGCAATAATGGCTAATCCGATTAACATTTTAAAACACTCCACATAAGTTTGCCGGGCGGAAGCAATGGCCTCCTCACTATTCTTATCACTGATAGATTGCAGTTGGGTAATATCGAACGTCCATTCATTAATTTTTGCAGTGGCCTCACTAACATCAACTAAAGCTTGGCCTTTGCCATATTGAACCGATTCAACCAGCTGATTCATGAGCGGTATGGCAGCATCGGACACTTCTTTTAATTTAGCAAGCATTTCGATTCCCGTTTTGGTGTAAAACGTTTTTTGGGCCTCCGCATAGGCATCATGATAGTTCTTCAATGCAACGTCGATAGCCTGTTGGTTCTCATTAATATTGAAGCCGGCCATAATGCCGCGCACTCCGCGGGAAATAATTAAAACCGACCGTTCCATGGTGACACTTACATTTGATTTTCGATCCATGTCCTCAATGACAAAGATTTTTCCATCAATCAGATACATATTGTAAATGGCAAAAAACGCCATGATGACAATAAGCATCATTAAACAACCAAAGCCCAACAAAATCCGCCTGCTTAGTTTCATTTTCAGTTTCATCAATTATTCCCCCTCTTTACATTGCAATCAGTCAGACTTTTAGAAAGTTATTGCATTATCCCTGGTAGTGATCCAAGGTTTCAGCCCGGCCGGTATGATGAATCCATGGTTTTCTAAATGTTGTTTCATTTTTCATTTCTAAATTCATCCCCAATTCCTTCAGTGTTTTTAATGCATTGATATATTTTTAAAGCCATCCAAAGATTAGCTCGCCCTTCCATTTTGTCAAGGTCAACGAATAACATTTTTTTTATTTTCTTTATTCGGTATTGTACTGTATGGACATGCATATGCATCATTTTGGCTGTATTGACAAAACTACAATTTTCCTTCAAAAATATATACAGTGTTTCCGGCAAGTCATTGTGGTACTTTTTATCGAATTCTATCAGTTTTCCCATGACATCGTGGCAAAATTGCACGGCTTCCGTATTATTACGAATATCGGTCGCCAAAAAACGAAAAAAGCCCAGATCGCGATAATCGACTATCTTACCGGAAATGGCAAATTTTTCAGCGATCCAAATGGCTTTTGAGGCTGCTTCGTAACTGCTCCGGAGGCTTAAGAGACTGTTACTGATTCTGCCAATGCCAATCATCAAATCTTTCACATAGTATATGGATTCAACCGCTTTCAGGATTTTTTGGCAGACCTTCCGGCTTTGTTCATCATGAATCGGGTGATAAAAGATTACAATCTCTCCATTCCTCCCTGCTACAAAGACGTCGGGATCGGTTTGGCCCAATATTTCGGTTATAGTTTGAGCTACATCTTCATCAATGATATGGGCGGCTATTTGGTCGGTCATTTTTATCCAGTAAAGCTTGACGATTATAGCCAAACAGGCTTTTTTATAATTTAAGCCCAACATATGGGCGCTTTGTCTTATCATTTGCACATTATCCTGTTTGTCGTCCAGCAGGAGGGAAAGGAATTCATTACGGCATCTTTCCTCGGCTATAAAGGAAAATGTTTTCTTATAGAGTTCCATAGCAATCAAGGCGTTGCTCTGGTCTAAAATAGCGAAATCAGCTTCAGATAAATCATTTTCAAGTTCCAAAACTGATAAAAAACCATAAAGATTGCCTCTTACTAAAATCGGTAATGTAATCTGAAGACAGGAACTGTTTTCCGTACTCAATTCCAATTTTCTCATATACATATCTCTGAGCGCTTTATTGCTTTTTCCTTCGCGGTTCTCCAGTCGAATGTCGCTATAGCGCTTCCGCAAGCAAGTCAAAAATTTTTCGTTGCGACGCGCGATGAGAAATTCCATACTTTTCTCCGATGTAACTGCAGTTGCCAAAAGTTTAAAAGTGGCACTTTCAATCACCACCGGATTTCCAAGCAACTTCGCCAATATCTCCGCTATATTTTTCAGGCCTTGTCCGTTCAGCATCGTTTCCATCAAATAATTCAGTGCATACTGGGTACGTTTGAGGATTTCTGTCTGATAATCCATGATCAAGTTAATAATCTCCTTACTGACCATTGCTTGGGTGAGATGAGGCGGCAATTCGATGATGGGGAAATCCATTTCATTACCAATATCGATGATTACTTGCGGTATTGCGGCAAGGAAATGTTTCGTCATAATTCCTAATGCAGCGGCTCCGTGCCCAATCAATTCCCGGGTCCATACCCCAATCTTTGTATCATCAGGAGTTTCTCGCATGAACCAAGCCGTTGTATGGACAAAATCATTACCATGTAGGCAATTGCCAATATCGGGAATTTCGCCGACAGTCACAACTCGAACCTCACGTTGAAGGCCTGCTATGCCAGCAACCACCTTACTGCCTTTCATGCTTTCCAATGTTAAAATATCATTTACCGTGATGTTCCTCACATTATCGTACCTCTTCGTTTTCTTGGTTGTTAGATTAAAAGGTAAGGGCTGTACCCTTTTCGTAAAATGAGAACGTCTGAATAAACATTTTGCTTATTCTGCGAATCCATTCAACCCTTCAGATAAGATTGGCATGATAAGGGGTTATGAGTTGATTTCTAACCCTTTAGCTTTTTGATTTTATAAAATAATTGTTATCATTCTGCTTATTTTATAGCATTTTGGAAAAAAATTCTGTAAATACTCTTCAAAACCTTTGTATCCCAGAAATCAAAATAAAACCGAATTTTGTATTTTGGGTACAAATTTTTCGTTTTTGTGCCAAAAAAAGAAACAAAAAAAGCCAAGCTAAAAAACTTGACTTTTTATTTTGCGGTTATTGCTTCATGGACAAAAATGTATCCCTGTCTTTTACTGCCACCTCGGTCTAGGATGAGGAAGAAGTCCAAATTTACTTATTGGAGATTCTGCCTACGTTCTTAATGATGATGGAAACGGTTCCGTTGGGTTGATTGACAAACTCAATCATCTCTTTGTTATTGTAATAGGTGGAAGGAAAATTGATTTCAATCCCGGTATCGGTTTTAATTTTATGGGAACGGAATTTCTTTTCAGCAATCCGCTCGGTTAATTGAATTTCTTCCTCCTCAATACCGGCCTCTTTAACCTCCTGAACATATTCCCTTTGAGCCTGAGGATCGTCCCGGAATATCTCTCTGGCTACGCTTTCTACTGTAACCGTATTGCCGGTATCCATTGTTTCGGCCACAGTTTTTCGCAAACGGGCCACACTGTCGAATTTTTCATTATTATATTTTTCACCCAGTTTTTCAGCAACCTTTTGAATAATTTTTGCCTTTGTGCCGGTTGACAGTTGGTCGCTGCAAATCAAGAACTGTTTGGATAAATAATAGTCTTTGACGCCGTCAATCTCAAACTCTTTCTCCGTAAGTCGGATAGTCAAATCCTCCAAGTTAATCAACACCGCCTCTTCCGGCTTTTTATGCTCATCCGGAAGGACGGTTTTTTGTTTTATGAGCAGATTGGTATTGGTCTCTCCCTGATATTCCACATGATGAATATAATTAGTACGGTAATTAAGCTTAAAAAGTCCAAAATGCGGGATTCCGTCAATTAACGCCTCGCAACAAAGTAAATCCGCCGCAGGTATGGAGGCTTGGTGAGTCATGATTTCATATATCACACCAGCCATTGTTTGGCTCACAGTAATTAAATCGCTTTGACCCCTTTTAAAGCTATCACACCATTCTCTCACTGAATTGGCTTCCCCGGTAAACTGAGCATTTTTCACATTATCATCCGTAAGCATCTTTTGAATCAGGCGCTCCGCGAAATCAAAACCCTCATCGTCAGGACTTAATTCTTTATTAGATAGAACAGGTGTACCAACATTGGTATCCAATATATGCAAAATAATTTTTCGAACAATCACTTCAGAGTCATCCATAACTGCACCTCGATGATAAAGAATTATCCAATTTTTTTAATAGTCCCGTAAAAGGACAAATAATACTATACCACCTGGCCTTGTGGAGTGCAAGATTATCCTGCTTTATTCATCAAGTATATTCATTCAATCACTGGATAAAATATAAACGGCGGCGGTTAATGCCAATCGTCGTATCTGCCGGCAGGGCTTAAAACCTGAATTTCGACGGTAGGATTCCTTTACTATCAAGCTTAATAAAGTTTTGTATAGAAAGTTTCCTGCGAAAAAACCGGCAGGCCGCCCTATAATTCTACGAACCTAGCATCATTCATCGATCCCCAATTATTTTGACTGTCTCTTTATGCCTGAACTATGAGATTTTAAAACCTCCAAACAAGTTTCTTCCCCTTTCAGCAGCTCAATATAAGATTTCGTATTCATTTGCAATAGAATGTTATATAATAAAATTACATTTTTTAAGTCTAACCGGCTGAAAGGCTTTCCGCTATCATGTTTAAATTCGATGATTCCCACAAGCAAATGCGTCAAGAAATATTGGCGCTAACATTTCCCGTTTTTACTGAACAGGCCTGCATCACCCTAATGGATGTAATCAATGCAATGATGGCCAGTCATATTGGAAAAGAAGCCACAGCGGCCATCGGCATTGTAGACACTTTAAATATAATTTTCATTGCGCTCTTTTCGGCACTGGCTGTCGGTGGTACGGTGGTCGTCGCCCAGTACATCGGACAAAACAATCCTAAATACGCCAATGAATCCGTTAAACAAGCCCTGTATTCCGGTCTGTTATTGGCTGTTTTAATTACCCTTTCTTTGGATATCTTCCGTTATCCGCTGATTAAGTTACTCTATGGGGCGGCTGACTTTCAAGTAAGGAATTATGCAATATCGTATTTACGGATCACTTTACTAACTTACCCGCTGATTGCTCTGACTTCAATTTCCTGTGGCGTATTACGTGGCGCCGGTGATACCAAGACACCGGCTAAAATTGTAATCCTGATGAATATCATGAATATTCTTTTCAGTTATGTTCTTATTTTCGGTATCCATTTTAAACTACGATTCTTGGTTATCCATTTTTCCGGTCTTGGAGTGGTTGGAGCCGCTTTAGGAATCGGAATCGCCAGAGTGTGGGGTGCATTCATTTCTTTATATGTTTTAGCAAGAGGATCTTGGGGACTTAAGTTACGCCGAATGTTTCATTATGAGCCCAATTTCGAAGTATTGAATTGCATTTTTAAAATTGGTATACCGGCTAGTTTGGAATCGCTTTTTTTTAACGCCGGAAAATTAATTACTCAGACTTTCATTGTATCTCTGGGAACAATTCCCATTATAATTTATTATATCAGCATGTCGTTACAAGGTCTAATGTGCGTTCCCGGCAATGCCATCGGACTGGCCTCAACCGCCATTGTCGGAAAATATATGGGAAAAGGAGAGCGGGAGAGGGCCCGTCAATACCTGGCCTATATGCTTAAACTGGGCAACATCTGTATGATGACCCTGGTGATCTTATGCTTCTTGTTCTTTCCGTTTCTGGTATCCTTATATACTCCAAATCCTGAAATCATCGAGACAACCACTTTTTTATTGAGAACCTTGATTTTGGCTAATCTTTTCTGGTCTGCCTCCTTTATCCTGCCATCCGGACTGAAAGGCGCCGGTGATGTCACTTATACCTTAACGGTATCTGCCGGAAGTATGTGGTTGTTTCGCATCACATTTGGATATATTTTAGGTGTGTATTTTAAATTGGGGGTCCTCGGAATCTGGCTTGGAATGTATACAGATTGGATAGTCCGTAGCGTTGCTTTTTATGCCCGTTTTAAGAGTGAAAGTTGGCAAAATCATATCGTTATTAAACGTCTTGAACAAATTTAATTTTAAAAAATCAAGAATTATTTCCGCCGAAATCAGATTCACGGATAATAACGGTTTAGCCATTCCAGTTCTTTTCGTTCGCTATTGGGCTGATACCAACCTTGTTCAAAGATATTATGAACCCGTTGAAAATATTCTTCGTACATCCTGCCCACCCGGTCCAATGAATAATTATTGGACGCCCAATTCCGGCAATTTTCCGGTTGAATCATCTCGATGTTGTTGACCGCATAACAGAACTCTTCAAAAACGCGGCAACGAAATCCGGTGACTCCATGAAGAACTGTTTCCGGGAAAGCGCCCCAATCGCTTGTAATTACCGGCGTCCCGCATAATTGCGCTTCTACATTAACCCCCCCAAATGGTTCCAAGTAATACGTCGGCATTAAAACCGCTTTAGCCCCTCCCAACAATTCCGCCCTTTTCTCGGGACCAACGGCCGGAAAATACTGAATATGCTTTTCTGATCCTAATGATAATCCTTCAGAGGGATTATCCAGTGAGCCCTGCCCGACAATGTAGAGTTGATGATGGGTGGCTTTAGCGACATCCGATGCCACTTGAACACCTTTTCTGGAGATAATGCGTCCAAAGTATAAAAGGTAGTCTTTTTTATGGGCTTGAAAGGGAAAATCCTCAACCTCAAAATAATTGGGAATCACTGCATCATACCAGCCACCATCATCCTGACCTAACACTCCATAAATATAGTGCATCCAGGCGTAGGATTCAAATACCCGGTGTGATGTGAATACACCGGTATAACCGATTCCCGATTCCACAGTAAGCAATCCGACTGCATCAGCGATTGGTTTATCATAATTGCCCATAGGACATAACAAAAGATCCTGGTCTTGCTTCCGTTCCAATATCGCAGAAATAGCGTTTTGATTGAAAGTACGATGGGCAAGATCGCTCGGATCATGTTTGAAAAATTCTTTTGACTTATTGTAATCCCCATACGTTTGCTTTAAAATTTCTTGGGTTGAAACTTGGATAAATTCATCACATTCAATCTCTGAACCTTCAATGCCGTAAAAATAAAGGGTATGCCCATAATTTTTAATGATTCTGGCCAATTTCACAATTTTTTGTGTATAAGCACAGGCCGAGTTCTCTTTATGAGTGGGTAAATGGGCCAGACCCAGCAAATGAAACCGCAGTTTTTTCATGGGAACCTCATTTCAATTTAAAAATTTAATACCATCTTATTCGTCTCAAAAGATAAATGACAGCGCCAGCGTGTAATGTTTCATCATGATTAAAAAAAGGCTGACGAGTGTGTCAGCCTTAATCATTCTATATTTAAGAATCATACCAACCGAATAATCCGAATCGAAGCATTTACATTTGGCTGTGAACCGCCGATATTGGCCAACAGCGAAACAGGCT
This sequence comes from Bacillota bacterium, assembly GCA_023401925.1. Classification (GTDB taxonomy): domain Bacteria; phylum Bacillota; class UBA4882; order UBA8346; family UBA8346; genus UBA8346. Next base: position 304,019 of record JAEXDA010000043.1, on the reverse strand, counting down.
GGAAGGAAGTATGATTCCGGATAGTTATCGTAGTCGGGACCGTTATGGAAACAATCACTCTGCCGGTATTTTGAATATTTGCTGAATTAATGCCATAAATTGATCCAGGTATTAAAGTGCCGTTGCCAAATACTGCAAACTGATTGACTCGATCCGCTTCTACCATAAACGTAATCTCATAGGTACCGCTAGTGTTGATGATTACTCCGGTAGTCCCTGGGATATGGGTTATAGAACCTGCAATGATACCATTGGTGCTCAAAGGTACATCTGCTTCTATAGCAACATCGGCTGCAACTGTGTTATAGATATAGGCAAAGGTGGCCGGAAACCCAGGTCCAGTTGCTCCGGTAAATCCGGTACTTCCTGTAGCGCCTATTGGCCCAGTGGCTCCGGTGGGTCCGCTAGCCCCAGTGGCTCCTATCGGTCCGGTGGCTCCAACCGGCCCAGTAGCTCCAGTCGGTCCTATAGCTCCGGTCGCTCCCGAAGCTCCTGTAGCGCCTATTGGCCCAGTGGCTCCGGTCGGTCCGCTAGCCCCAGTGGCCCCAATCGGCCCGGTGGCTCCAACCGGCCCGGTAGCTCCAGTCGGTCCGCTTGCTCCGGTCGCTCCAGAAGCTCCAGTGGCCCCTATGGGTCCTGTTGATCCAACGGGTCCAGTGGCTCCAGTCGGTCCGCTTGCTCCGGTCGCTCCAGAAGCTCCGGTGGCCCCTATGGGTCCAGTTGATCCAACCGGTCCAGTGGCCCCGGTGGCCCCTATGGGTCCAGTTGATCCAACCGGTCCAGTGGCCCCGGTGGCTCCTAACCCAGTAGGTCCGCTTGCTCCAGTTGCTCCGGTGGCTCCTGCTGTCCCTGCCGGTCCGCTTGCTCCAGTTGCTCCGGTTGCTCCTGCTGTCCCTGCCGGTCCAGTTGCTCCGGTTGCTCCTATGGCTCCACTAGGACCCGTTGCTCCTCTTGGCCCTGTAGCCCCTGTTGCTCCGATCGGACCTGTAGGTCCGGTAGCACCTCTTGGACCCGTAGCGCCGGTTGCCCCAATTTTCGGATCATTAGGGTAATCGGCTTCAACTTTCTTTCTCCCTCTAGCTCTTGGTTTTAAAATATTGGTTAAATCCTCACCCATCATTTCACCCCCTTTTGTTATGATATTCATAATACGGGGATGATACGGATAACGCGATATTGCTGAAGACACTTTAAATAAAAACCCTATGATAGCAAAGAACCATTTTAAAAATAGTTCCATCCGGACAATAGTAAAAAGCATTAGAACTAAAATGCCAAAAAAACTACCATCCTTTACTATATTATTTAGGATATGATTTTATTTAACGGTAAACCATGGCCGCCACAAATGATACATCATCGCATCAAAAAAGGGGATTCGTAACGAAATTGGTGGAACTTTCCGGTTGATGTTAGCTTGGTTTTCGGGTAAACTTACAAAGCAACACGAAAACAAAACCTAATTTCTGAAATATTCGTCAGTTTCCTTGTTGAACCTACATTGTGAAAACGGGAGATTTATATTTAATTATGAAGTGGAATTACAATCCTGTATGGGACGAGTCCTAAATAGGAATCGTAGTTTCGCCGAATCCAGGTCCCTTGTTACTTTTGGGAAAGGATTCCTAATTGTGCGATCACCCACCTATTGAGAGATAGGTGTCAACACGGAGACAACGGTGTTTTGGATACAATAACAAAACTTAGGTCTTAAGGCCTAAGTTTTTTATTATTGTATCCATCAATCTGTTAAGTATCCCTGGACCACCAGTAAAACGTTCTCTAAATAACTACTCAATGATTGTGAACGTTTTACTTAAGTAGAGCGTACTTCCCCATTTCTGATTACCAGTTATTTACGATACGCTCTACTAGTCCATTGCGCCACTAAAGCTAATTGCTTCAAATTCCTCTGGCTAAATGATAGTATAGTTCATTCCAACGAAGTTCATTTTTTAAATCACGTATTTTAGTATCCTTATCAATCACGACCAATTCAATTCCCGATATCTCCGCGAAGTCTTCCAATTGTTCAATGGTTACCGCTTGACTAAAGCTGGTATGATGAGCCCCTCCTGCCAATATCCAGCTTTCAGCGGCTACTTTTAAGTTAGGTTCCGGAATCCATAACGCCCGGGCAACCGGTAGTTTTGGAAGATCCGCATCAGGCTTGACGACGTTCACTTCATTCACCAGCAAGCGGTAGTGATTACCCATGTCAATCAAAGAAGCCGCAACCGCTTTTCCTGCCGGTACGTCAAATACCAACCGGGCTGGATCGGCCTTACCTCCGATTCCCAAAGGATGAACTTCCAAAGACGGTTTTCCGCCGGCCAAAGTTTCGCATACTTCAAGCATATGAGCGCCTAGAACTTTCATATTGCCGTCTTGTAAATGATACGTATAATCTTCCATGAAAGAGGTGCCGCCTTGTAAACCATGACCCATGACTTTCATCGCCCGAAGTAAAGTGGCGGTCTTCCAGTCGCCCTCAGCACCAAAACCATACCCATCAGCCATTAGGCGTTGAACAGCCAATCCCGGAAGTTGAACCAGTCCGTATAAATCCTCAAAGGTGGTTGTAAATCCTTTAAACCCGCCTTCTTCTAGGAATTTTCTCATTCCAATTTCGATTTTAGCTGCTTCTTCAAGAGAAGAACGTTTGGCGTCCTTGTCAATCACGTACTTCTTTTCATATTCGGCTATCAGTTGTTGGACTTCCGAATCGCCCACCCGGTTTACATACTGCACCAACTCACCTACGCCATATCCATTCACGGAATAACCGAACTCGATTTGAGCCGATACTTTATCTCCCTCGGTTACCGCTACATCTCTCATATTATCGCCAAATCGGGCAAACTTTGCACCCTGTAGATCGTTCCAAGCCAATGCCGCCCGAATCCAAGCCGCTACTTTTCCGATAACTTCTTCATCCTGCCAAAATCCTACAATCACCTTACGGGCCTTTCTCATTCTTGCGCCGATAAAACCAAACTCACGATCACCATGAGCGGACTGGTTTAAATTCATAAAGTCCATGTCAATTTCAGACCAAGGCAGATCCCGGTTAAATTGGGTATGAAGATGAACAAAAGGCTTATTCAGGATATTTAACCCGTTAATCCACATTTTTGCCGGAGAGAATGTATGCATCCATGTAATCAGACCGATGCAATTCCTGGAAGCATTGGCTTCTATACAGAGATTTAAAATTTCTTCCGTGGTTTTGACAATGGGTTTAAAGATAATTTTTACAGGAATCCTTTGGTTCTCGGCTAGCGACTTGGCAATGATCTCGGAATGAACCGCAACTTGTTTTAAAGTCTCTTCACCGTATAGATGTTGACTACCGGTAATAAACCATACTTCCTTTTCTTTGAAATCAAACATTCCGTCCCCTTCTTTCATTGAATATTGATAACCAATCCAACCAACTTGTACGTACAACTTTATACCTATACTATATCACAATCGTTCCAAGTGGAGAAGCCAAAAATTTATAAAAAATTAACTGCTTTTTTAGAACATTTTATCACTCTCCCTTGTGAAGGAATTATTTCCATGGTATATTTAAACCACTGGCGGTATCCTTTGGAACTGCACGGATTGAATTGTCATGAAATATGAATATGGCAAGTCCGCTTGGATCTTTGAGACTAAGACGGAAAATAACGCATTTCCAACCTTTCTGTCTTAAGGGAAGGTTTTTCTTTTTTTTTTACCAAAGAATATTTTGAACGCATGCGTTCGTGGGCGCGCACTTAACCAATAAAAATGAACTGGAGATACTTCGATGCCGGAATTAAAAAAAGAACCAAGTTTTGCAGGGGTTGCTCAATTATCGATTCGCAGCATCATTCTGGGTATATTGGGCTCATGTATTATCACAGCCAGCTCCATGTATGTTGCACTACGGATGGGGGCCTTGCCCTGGCCCACTATTTTCGTGGCGATTCTTTCGATGACGCTTTTAAAAGCTTTAGGCAAGACCACGCTGAACGAAATTAACGCCACGCAGACAGCCATGTCGGCAGGAGCAATGGTCGCCGGAGGAATCGCTTTTACCCTTCCGGGACTCTGGATTACAGGTCGCTGGAATGGCCCTTTAATGCTCCAGAAACATTTCGGGGTGGTTCTCATGATCGCCCTGGTTGGTGTCATTTTAGGGACTATTTTTACTTGGTTTTTACGTAAGAAATATGTTTCCGCAAATTCTCTAACTTATCCGATCGGAGTCGCTGCCGCCGAGACCATCGCAGTGGGCGATACGGGCGGCAAGAAATTTTTCATTCTTTTGGGAACTTTATTTCCATCAGCGATTTTCACTCTTTTGAGAGATTGGAAAGGTTGGATACCCAGTACACTAAGCTGGAAATGGCTTTATGCAAAAAACTTTTTTGTAGGAATTTGGTTATCCCCAATGGCGGTAGGAATTGGTTACATCATTGGACCTCTCTACACCGGGATTTGGTTTTTAGGAACACTGATTTCTTATCTATTGATAGTTCCTTTCGGTACAATGCTAAAATTATTCCCCTCCCTGCCGGCGGCGGTTACTTTTAAGAATACAATCGGAATTGGGCTGATGGTGGGATCCGGATTGGGAATTATTGTAGCTTATGCTGTTTCACTGGTAAAAACGGTTTTAAATCAGAACCCTTCTTCCAAAAACAGTGTGAAAGATAGGCCAAAGGTTCCAAAAAAAGAAAGGATCTGGACTGCCATTGCTTTAGCCATTGCTTTCGTGTTATCCGTTTCTTGCGGGCTTGGTATATTAACTTCAGCACTATTAATGTTGGGCGTATTAGTTGTATCAACAATGTCGGCGATTATTACCGGTGAAACCGGAATTAATCCCATGGAAATCTTCGCAATCATCGTGCTTTTGGCAATTCGGATGTTTGTGCACGTCAACATCGAGAATGCGTTTATGATTGCAGCCGGTGTTGCCGTAACTTGTGGTTATGCCGGTGATTTGCTTAATGATTACAAAGCCGGTCATATATTGGGTACGAATCCGGTGGCGCAATTAATCTTACATATCATCGGCGGCATCACCGGAGCGGTCATCGCCACAGTGGCTATGTTTGCTGTGATTCACCAATTCGGGGGAGTTGGCCAAGAAAAGGGATTATCTGCCGCACAGGCTTTTGCGGTAAGCCAAATGATCGACGGTATTCAGCTCCCGGGAGTATTTGGGATCTCGGCAGCCGTTGGAATGCTGTTATATCTCTTGAAAGTACCCGTCTTAACTTTGGGACTGGGCATGTATGTATCATTTGAACTGTCGGCCGCACTGGCTTTAGGCGGTTTGATCCGTTTCATCGCCGAAAAAATTCACCAGCAGTCAACCGTGAGCGGTAATATTGCTGCATCCGGATTTTTTGGCGGAGAAGGAATTACTGGAGTCGGCATTGCGATCGTAAAAATGTTTATCCGGGGATGAAAATTAAAATAAGCCCTTGATAAACAACTCAAGGAGGTCTATGATGGGTAAAATTATTGGAATCGATATCGGCGGAAGCACCACCAAAATTGTGGGATTCGATAAGGGTGCCATTTTTAGTCCCCTGCTTGTAAAAGCGACTGACCCCATTGCTTCGGTTTACGGGGCTTTCGGAAAATTTTTAGACACCAACCACCTCGAATTGGATGATATTGAGCGGATTATGGTGACCGGTGTCGGTTCGTCGTATATCAACGCCAAACTTTATAATATTCCAACCGGAATGGTTGATGAATTCCGAGCTATCGGAATGGGCGGCCTTTTCTTAAGCAACCTGTCCAATGCACTCATTATCAGTATGGGAACAGGCACCGCATTAGTGAAGGCTGATCAAAAAGGAGTCCGGCATATTGGAGGCACCGGCGTTGGAGGCGGAACACTGCTTGGTTTATCCAACCGGATGCTCAATGTCAGAAATTTCAATGACCTGATCGAAACTTCCCAAGGCGGGAATTTGGATCACATCGACTTAAGTATTGGCGACTTATCCCATTATGTGGTGGGCCTGCCTCCGGAATCGACCGCGTCCAATTTTGGAAAACTCAGTGACCTGGCTTCCAAGGCCGATATCGGGCTTGGAATCATCAACTTGGTATTTCAAACCATCGGTATGATTTCGGTTTTTGCGGCCCGGATTGATCAAACCAAAGACATCATACTGACCGGCAATTTAACCAATGTCCCTCAATCCCGTGAAATTTTCAGTGAGCTTGGGAAGCTGTTTGAGGTGAATTTTATAACTCCGGTTAATGCAGAATATGCGACCGCCGCAGGCGCGGCTATCTCTTATGTGCAAGGAATGCCTTTTACGGAAATCAAGCTATAGACTAGCTGCTATCGGTTATTCGTTATTCGTTATGAGTTATTTTATTAGCCAAAGTCCGGTTGATTGCCAATTATTCAATAGCTGATAGCCACTAACGAATAACCGAATGCTCGCACCAGAATTAATGCGCCATCCGCTGTTGCTGTTTTCTAGCCAGAACGGATAAGGTATAATTCATTGCAAAGTAAATCACGGCGATAAGCCCAAAGATAGTGAAAACCTGATATTTTGAGCCGTATTGCCCCATGATGATCATTCCTCTTCCGGTCAGGTCTTCAATACCAACCGCCCAAACAAAAGAAGTATCTTTGACGACGGTGATGATTTGGGATACCAACGGTGGAATCATATTTCGCAAAGCCTGAGGCAAAATGATATGAATTAAGGTAGACGGATAGCTGAATCCTTGGGACTTCGCAGCTTCCCATTGGCCTTTCCCGATGGAATTCAATCCGCCCCGGATAATTTCGGCAATCGCCGCCGATGTAAAAATCGTAATCGCCACGATTCCTGATTCGATGGGCTTTAATGGGGTAAGAAAACGGATTGCAATAATGAAAAGCAAATTGGGAATATTCCGGATAACCTCAATATAAAAGCCGGACAGTTTTCCAAAAAATTTCCGTTTCGAAGCCCTGGTAACGCCCAAAATAATACCGATAATAAAACTAAAAAAGATACTGACCGAAGCGATTAAAACTGTTACCCAGAGACCTTGGGCCAAAAAAATAAAATTCTCAATTTTAAAAAGTTCGGAGATCACGCCCCCACCTCCGCCTTACGTTCCAAATACCGCGCAAATTGAGACAACGGTAGACAAAGCAACAAATAAAGGACTCCGGTTATCACATAGGAAGGACCGTAATAAAGGTTATTGCCGGCCCAGGAATCGGCCCGGTACATCAAATCCCCCCCGGCAATCATTGCCAGCACCGAAGTATTTCGAATCAAGTAAACCGCTTGATTGGTAAGAGGTGGAAAAACCACCTTTTTCGCTTGAGGCAAAATGATATAACGCAATGCCTCCCAATAAGTAAATCCCTGGGAAAGAGCAGCTTCCCGTTGGCCTTTGGGTATTGCCTGAATCCCCGATCGAATTACTTCGGCGATGTAAGCGCCATGATATACGCCGACCCCAATAATTCCCACCGCAATGACCGGTAGGGTAATCCCCAGGTAAGGCAGGCCGTTATAGAGAAAAAACACTTGAATGACTAGCGGTGTGTTTTGAATAAATTCAACATAGCACCGGGTCAACACCCAAGGAAATTTCCAGTGGGATGCTCCCAGCATCCCAAAGAGAATTCCTAAAATCAATGCCAGTCCGAGGGCAGATGCGGAAACAACCGCAGTCATTACAAATCCTTCAGCGAAAACATGCCATTCTTTGAATAATGCAACCCATTTAAACCAGGCAAAAGGACTTACCATGTCAGTTCAATTTCCATTTCTTGATTAATTTATCGATTTGTTCGTTAGTTTTCATTTCGTTAACCGTCTCATTGACCAGTTGGGCCAAACCGTCATTACCTTTTTTAGAGGCGACTCCATAATTTTGAGGACTAAAACGATCCGGCAGGATTACATTGGACTTATCAACATATCCATTGAGAATGGACCCATCAACCGAGAAACAATCCACCCGGCCGGAATCCAATGCAGCTTTAATTTCCGGATAGGTTGCAAATTCCAAAAATTCAACTTTAATGCCGAGTTTGTCGGCTTCGACTTGAACCGCCGCCTTGGATGTAGCGCTTTGAGCGACACCTATTTTTTTGCCATTCAGATCTTTGAGGCTTTTCATCTTTGAAGCTTTTTTAACCAGCAGACCCACGCCATCTACGAAATAAGGTTCGGAAAAATTATAGCTTTTTTTACGCTCATCGGTAATGGTAAAGGTGGCAATGACCAAATCGACTTCCCCATTATCCAGCAATGGGCCGCGGGTTTTAGCATTGACGGCCTGTAAATCGATTTTATTTTTATTACCCAATATCCTCTTGGCAATGGCCCGGGCAATATCAACCTCAAAGCCATCAATCTTCTGGGTTTTCGGATCCCTGTAGCCAAATTTCGGAACGTCCACCTTAACTCCGACTTTAAGTATGCCGCGCTCTTTAATGGCTTTGATATCTGCGCTATCGGCAGGAGCAGCGAAACAGGATGCGGCAACCAAACTTGCAAGCAATACCAATGAACTCAAGAAAACCAACAATTTTTTCATGGGGTTTACCTCCTGATTTTATTTATCAAAACGAACCTTTGCAACATTTCTCGGAAATTATTCTTGTTCGAATTGGAACAAGCCACCTGCTATATTTTAGTTTCCTCATTTTGATCCTCTGGAAGATGAATACCTTTATGAAGAAACTAATGACTAAAGAGAAACTGCTTCCCGGTATCGTTTTAACACGAAAGAAAGACTATCGTAAAATACGGCTTAAAAATTGACGGGTCCGTTCCTGGGCCGGGTTTTTAAAGAAATGCTCCGGTGTGCCGTCTTCCAAAATTACCCCTTCATCCATGAAAATAACCCGATCAGCAACTTCCCGCGCAAAACCCATTTCATGGGTAACGACTACCATGGTAATTCCATCATGAGCCAAACCGATCATCACATCAAGGACTTCTTGGATCATCTCTGGATCAAGAGCGGAAGTCGGCTCATCAAATAACATAATTTTAGGATGCATATTTAAGGATCTGGCAATCGCAACGCGCTGCTGCTGGCCACCGGAAAGTTGCGAAGGGTAGGACTTGGCTTTCCCCCCCAGACCAACCCGTTCCAAAAAGGCCATTCCGGTTTCTTCCGCCTCTTTGGGAGATTTTTTTTGGATCAAAACCGGGGCTAAAGTAAGGTTTTCCAAAACAGTTTTATGGGGATATAGATTAAATTGCTGAAAAACCATACCCACAGATTGGCGTACTTTTTGAATTTCCGCCTTATGAGCCGTGATCTCCACCCCATCAACCACAACCCGCCCATGATTTGGTTTTTCCAGCATGTTGATGCAACGTATCAAAGTGCTCTTTCCTGAACCGCTGGGTCCGATGACCACCAATTTTTCACCGGTTTTAACATGAAGATTGATGTCCTTAAGTACGTGGAGATGGCCAAAATGCTTTTCAACGTTTTCAATTCTAATCATCTAATTCACCTTATTCTCTTTCCCGACGATTCGGAAGATTTATGTAACATTCCCCAGTATAACGGGTCAAAAACAAATGCATAATATTTCATTTCCCGGTACATATAACATATAGTTTACGTTAAAAAAATTATTTTTCCTGCAAGTTTTCACTTATATTTTTTTAATAAAAAGTAAAAACCACCTGATGAAGATGGTTTTGATTATCGACCAATTCCCACATCCATACCAAACCTGTATGAATCCTTTCTTTCCTCACTTTCCGGCCAATTGATAAACAGCAGATCTTCCCCCAAAAGACTTGTATATCTCCACAATATAGTATAAACTCTCTAGAAAGACTTGCAATATTCCATGGCCTATACCAAAAGGAAGGGGCAAAATAAAAACCATCCTGTTCTTCTTCGAGAACAAAAAACGGAAAGGAGAGCTATACCATGATCATTTGTGTTTATTCATCTTCCAGCAACAATATCGATCCGGTGTATTTCGAATCCGCCAAAGAACTTGGCAAACAGATCGCTCTACGGGGTGACACCATGCTCTTTGGCGGGGGATTGCTGGGTTTGATGGGGGCTACTGCCAAATCAGTCCGTCAAAACAACGGCAAAGTCATTGGCGTGATCCCCAAGGCTTTGAATCTGCCGGGGGTTGTTTATGAAAGTTGCGATGAGTTGATCGTAACCGAAGGTCTCCGTGAGCGTAAAGCTGTCATGGATTCAAAATCCGACGCCTTTATCGCATTGCCGGGGGGATACGGCACCCTGGAAGAAATACTTGAAATCATTACCCTTAAGCAATTGGGATATCATAATAAACCCGTGGTACTTTTGAATACCCATGGATATTACGGGTACCTCTTGATGCAGTTCGAACAAATCATCGAACAGCATTTTGCCAGATCGGATTCAAAACAGCTCTATCAAGTGGTTAAAGATTCCGAGGAGGCACTGGCTTATATTGATCATTATCGTCCCGTTGATTTTCGAAAAAAATGGTTGGATACAGAGGTGACTCCGAAATAATTTTGACTTTGAATTACTTTTCAGGTGCCGATAATCCTGCTTAATAACCTTTTAAACTGCTCTTGGCATATTGTCGTTTGGCTCCGATTTTCAATAGCTCCGGTATGGTCACAAAACGGTAGCCCTGTTTTTTAAGTCTCTCAATAATGAGGGGTGTGGCAGCGACATCTTTCCACCGGGTTGGAAAAGACCCGTCATGAGCCAAAATAATTCCCCCGGGTCGGTTCAACTTCAGCACTCTTTCTGCTATGAGTTCCGGAGTCGGGGCATCATGGTGATCCGCGCTGACTGTCCAAAGGATTGTTTGATAACCCTCATCCTGGGCAATGGAAAATACCGTACTGTCAATTAAGCCCCGTGGGGGTCTGAAAAAATTAGCTCGCCCACCGGTCATTTTTTCTATCACCTGTTCGCATTGGTCCAATTCCCGGATTACCTGCGCCGAGGTATTGGATTCGATATTGCTGGGATGAGTATAAGTATGATTGCGATTACATGCCCCCGTTTCAATACCTCTTTGACAATATCCGGATACTTGTCCATCAAATTTCCAATCATGAAAAAAGTTGCTTTGACATGATATTGGTCCAAAATATCCAAAATTTGACGGGTATACACCGGATGAGGACCGTCATCGTAGGTCAGGGCGACCACTTTTTCATTGGTGGACACAGAATGAACCACATTTTGGTACCAGGAATATGGGAAGGCTCCTGATTCTTTTTTTGGTGAACTTCCATGGCCAGTATGACCACAATAATCATTAAAATAATCTCAAAACTAGTTCGAATAAGGCCGATCCGTTTCATGAGCCCTCCAGTTTTTGCTGGGCTTTATTTTATCTCCATAACTACCGCTTTTTGGGTGAGTTTGATGAGTCTGTCGAGTAATGATATTTAACGTAAATTTCCCTAAAAAGTTCTTCTTTACAATAATTTTTCAGATCGTGGTTCCTTCGATATACCGGTTTCGGCGGTTTATGCCCTCACCCCTCTGTTCATTCATAGCAGCGACCCTCTCCCGTTTCATGGGATTGCCTATTTTTCGCTGTTCTGAACCTTCCCCCTGCTCCAGCATACAGTAGCGGGTGAAAGACGGCTTCTTTGAATGAGTCGTAGAGATGGGGGCTTTACTTGAGCTCTCCCTTATTGCTGAGCACCTCCAGCATGATCAGCGCGCCGAGCTTAAAACCATATTCAAAGGAAGCGTAAGCTTCCATCACGCCTGAGTCGCAACCCAAATCCAAAAGCCCTTCCAACGCTTGATAATCTCCGCCGGGAGTCTAGCTTGCAACGTTTGCTTGATATCGGATTTTTTTTGGTTTAAGGGACGATAATCGGGATCTTGAGGAACGATCCGTTCGAAGGGAAAGATATGGCCATAAAATAATTCTTCCAGAATGGGTTTCATGGGACATGCCTTCTTTCTATACCTCTCACGATATCACCTGAAATTCGGGTCTATTTTAGGGGCTTTTTATTATCGCCTAAAACATCGTCTGAACCAGGATTTAACGGATTTAACTGATTAAACGGATTTTAAAATCAATGCCGGTAGATACTTTCGATTTAAAAATGTAATGAATTGCTAATGATTTTTCTTTTTTGCAACTTTGTTGATAATCGCAGGTTTACCAAATCTCATCGTACTCCTTTAATAGATGACTATCTTCCGGCGGCAAGTTGCAGCCGGGCTTAAAACCGCATCGTTCCAGCCACTGGCCGGACAAGCGGATCAGGGAGACTTTTTTGCCGCTATTTAGGATGGTATAGACGGTGTGGTTGTGGTATTTCATGGGGGCTCCTTGCTATTATTATCAAATTAAAAAATTTTTCTACACACTTAATTGTAATTAATGCATATTTCATTGTAGTTTTTACATAATAAATATTACATTAAACAATGTTTGTTGTCAATAGTTCTCTGTATTTTTTCTCTACATAATTTGCCGTTCTCAATAGAAGAAGGTATAATATACACAGTTAACCAGCTTGAAAAGAGGTTTTATAATGGTTAGATTTACTCTCGATAGAGTGATGTTTGAAAAAGGCCGGATGAAAGTCCCGGAGTTGCAGGAAAAAAGCGGGGTAAATAAAAATACCCTGTATGCGATATATAACAATACATGCACCAGGGTTGATTTATCAGTTATTAACCGGATATGTAATGCACTTGATTGCCAGCCGGGGGATTTGATGCTTCATGAGCCGGATAATAGATGAAAGGTTCACTGATATAGTGTCTTTTGAATCCACCCATTTACCTCACATAACCTACAAGCCCTTTCCCTACAGGACTTTGAACGCGAGGCTAAAGCTTGCCGGGGATGATTATCAAACAAAATTTCTCCTGATATTTTTCTTTTATAAAAAATCCCAGCATATGCCTACATATCCCACCATAACCAACATGGGGATTTCACGATGGGGTCATATGTTGGGGATAAGGGGTGTAAAAAATATAAAGATAAAAGAAATATACAGACTCCCAAACACCCGAAGATCCAAAGAATGGCTCCCTCCGGGCCTTCTACCATTTTGCCAGTTCCAGCGATTTCTGATTTTCTTCCGCCAATTGTCTCCACGATTTTTTGGTTTGCAGATTTCCTCCCGCCAATCGTCTCCGCAATTTTTTCGGTTGCTGATTTTCTCCCGCCAATTGTCTCCACAATTTTTTCGGTTGCTGATTTTCTCCCGCCAATCGTCTCCACAATTTTTTCGGTCGCTGATTTTCTCCCGCCAATTGTCTCCACAATTTTTTCGGTTGCTGATTTCTTCCCGCCAATCGTCTCCGCAATTTTTTCGGTCGCTGATTTTCTCCCGCCAATTGTCTCCACAATTTTTTTGTTCGCTGATTTTCTCCCGCCAATTGTCTCCGTCGCTCAGGAAATCGCAGCTAAAATAATAATGACCCCCCAAAAGGGTTGATTGGGTTTTCCGAAGCCTTTGTCGTGATGCTCCATAGTCTGTCCAACAAGCCTATCGACCATCAATTCCTGCCGGTTCCCTTTTAGGGGAAAGGGTAAATAGGCCCAATACCTTTATACTTCAGAAAGCAATCTGCCGTCAACTACCTCGCACGGGCGCGCCGCCACTCCTTTTCCTGTAAATCCCCTTCATCTGGTAGCAACAATAATATTTTCATTCTTGGGAATCCTATAGAGAAATAAATAACAATCAGGAGTCCTCCTGCTTTGGTGAAAAAAGAAGCGGTTTTTTTAGACCGGGACGGCGTTATCAATGATAACCGAAAAACAGTAAACAAACCCGAGGATTTGATCCTCTATCCCTGGACCGCCTCCGCCATTCGGAAGTTAAACCAGGCCGGTTATCCTGTCTATGTTGTAACCAATCAAGGCGGTATTGAACTGGGCTTTTTTACCGCCGGGGACTTGGAAAACATTCACGCCCATTTGAAAAAATTGCTTCAAGCAGAAAATGCCCGTGTCGATAAGATAGTTTATTGTCCCCACTATCATCAACCCTGTAATTGCCGGAAGCCAAAACCGGGAATGCTTCTTGCTCTCGCCGAAAAGTACCCCGTTGACTTAAAGCGGTCCTGGATGATTGGAGACCGTGAGCCGGATATTCTGGCAGGATCCAGCGCGGGTTGCCATACGATAAAGATCGGGAATCATGATGTGGCTGCCGATTACTATTGCGATAATCTCCTGGAAGCGGTGGCAATCATTCTCCAAGCCGAAGTGAATGCTAGACCACGAACGCAAACCTAAGTGGAAAAGAACTTAAACAGGATTAAGATGAATTTATGGATTTACAGGATTTTTTTAAAACCCTATGAATTTTTGCAGCCCATTTTTACCAGGTCTTCATCTTGTAAATCCTGTGAATCGGGTAATTCCTGTCTCCGTTAACTTTTTTTAGGCCTGACTTTTTCTAAAAAAAATTTAATGCAATATATATAGAATCCATAATGATGAATAAAAAAGTCACGAAGTAAAAGCGCGGCTTGTGGATAGAGTCCTCTTCCCGCGATACTTCATGACCGTTATCATGATTTCTTAACGATAGCCTGCGATTTCTGGACTAACTCCAGAAATCTACTTCTGTAGATAATGGACAGTTGAAAGTTCTTTCAGTTTCCGGGCGCTGGCTTCCGGGGTAATATCCCGTTGAGGCTCGGCAAGGAGTTCGTAACCGACCATAAATTTCTTAATGGTCGCACTGCGGAGTAGCGGCGGATAAAACAGCATGTGCCAGATAAATCCGGGATGTTCGTTGCCATCGCAAGGGCTCTGGTGCATCCCCGCCGAGTAAGGGAAAGAAGTTTCAAACATATTATCGTATTTCACCGTCAAGACTTTGACCGCATCCATTAAAAGCTTAAGGTCGTTTTGGGAAAAATCAGCAATCGTGCTCAGTTGTTTCCGGGGAACGATCATGGTCTCATAAGGCCATACCGCCCAAAAAGGCACCAATACAACAAAGCTTTCATTGGCATAGACAACCCGTTCATCCTTTTTTAACTCCTGCTCCACATAATCCAGCAGCAGCGGCCGGCCATGTTTTTGAAAATAATCTGCCTGGGAATTGCATTTCTTGATAATCTCATCGGGAATACTTTGGGAAGCCCAAAGTTGGCCATGGGGATGTGGCATGCTGCAACCCATCATGGAACCTTTGTTTTCAAAAATTTGAATGTAATGGATATCCGGTAAAGTACTCAGTTCCCGAAACTCTTTTTGCCACATTTCGGCCACTTTCAGGAGATCATCCGGTTCCATGGTCGGCAAAGTCAAGCGGTGGGACGGGGAAAAAATCAAAACTTTGCAAATTCCCCGGACACTTTCGGTGCGGAAAAAGAAGTTATCGTCGCCCCCGGCCGGAGTATCGGAAAGCAAAGCCGAAAAATCGTTTACAAAAGTAAATGTATCCGTATATTGGGGATTTTTAAATCCTCCAGCCCTTTCATTTCCAGGGCAAAGGTAACAGCCGGGATCATATTCCGGTTTATTATCGGGAGCCGGTTTCTCAACCTGGCCGGTCCAAGGCCTTTTGGTGCGGTGCGGTGATACCAGAACCCAAGCGCCGGTTAAAGGATTTCTCCGCCGGTGGGGATGATCTTCGCGATTAAATTCTGTCATAGGAATCATTCCTTCCTTCAAATTGCTTCATATATTACTTCGATTTTTGATCATATTTTTCCTTTTACTTCGAAAAATTTTCTCCAAACCTTTAGAGGATGGTTTAAACAGAACAACCACAAGTTGAAGACGTTTTTCATCCTGTGGTTGTTGCATTGCCTTTAGAATGGCATTTCAAAATTTACAAGATCTAAAGCAACCTCATATCTGAAATTTCTTGATAACTCCAGCCAATTCTTCCGCTTTATTTCGCAAATCTTGGGCAAGCAACCGGACTTGATCGGCTAAAGCGGTTTGTTCCTCCGATGAAGCGGAAACTTCTTCCGCCGAGGCTGCAGTTTCTTCCGAAATGGAACTGATACTCATGATGGACTGAACCGTATGGTTCTTACTGTGATTGATATTATTAATCAGATGATTCATAAAAATAATACGGGCAATGACATTGCCGGTAGCCGCAGTGATCTCGGTAAAAGCCTCTTGCGCAAAATTTACGGCACTCCGTTGTTCTTCCAAAATTTGATGAGCCTCTTCGGCTGTCTTGGATGAAATTTCGGTTTTCCCTTGAATTTCCTGTAAAATACTATTGATTGTTTTAGCGGCATCCCGGGATTGAAGGGCCAATTTATTGATTTCCTCGGAAACAACGGCAAATCCTTGTCCCATTTCCCCTGCTCTTGCAGCTTCAATCGATGCGTTAAGCCCCAAAAGGTTGGTTTGCTCCGCAATACTGGTGATCATTTCCGTAATCTGACGAATTCTATCGGCACTACTGTGTAAACCGATGATGTTTTGAATAATGGTCTGGGTAATTTGATCCGTCTCATTGGTTTTTTGAATTAATTTTTCGACAGCTTCTTGGGACTTAAGACTAAGTTCACGGGTAGAACCGGATATTTGTTCAACTTCCGTTGCTTTCGAAACAACCACTTCAATCTGGGACGCCAAGTCATTCATGGTGGTGGAGGATTTTTCGGCTTCATTGGTTTGTTCCATCGTTCCTTTGGTGATTTCTTCCATGGCTGCTGCTACGGCCTCCGCTGCCTTAACCGATTGGTCGGCACTTTGATCCAGAACCAAACTATGCTCGGAAAAAGCGGCGATGGCATTTTGGGTCTCTTTCAGCAAACCGCCGATTTGCTCGACCATGTGATCAAAAGTCGCACCGAGAAAACCAAGTTCATCGTGGCGTTTAATATTGGCCCTGATTGTTAAATCACCTTTCTCCGCCCGTTGCATTGACAATATTACTTGGTTCAACGGCCTAGATATACTCAAAGCAATGGCGATTGAAATAAAAATGGCAATCAACCCAAAAAATGCTCCCAGACACAAGGTAATCAAACCAACCAGATTGCTTTCGGAATATAAATAAGAGGTCTTGGCCACGTTGAAAATAAACCAGTCCTGATTCGGAATTTTTTGGCCAATAACTCGCACCTGGTGATTTTTTAATTGAATCATAAAGTTATCCTGATCCTTTTGAGCCTTTAATAAGGGAAGGATTTTTTCAGGATTACTTAACAACCTTTGAATCGGCTTATTGATATCTTCCTCAAAAGGGCTAAACAAAACCAAACCCTTATTGTCGATGATCATTGTAAAATTATTTTCAAGCGTGCTCTCATCATCCGTGCCCAGCATGGTATTGATTACATCACTCAATACACTCTCTTTGAGGAAAATAACCACAACCCCTATGGAGTCGCCGATGAGGGGATCCTTAATCACACGTGCCATCGCGATTCTTATATCATCCCGGGGTGACTTAACCGGAAACCAAAGCGCTTTTCCTTCCTGCGATAAAATGTTTTTATAGAACCTGGAATTACTGAAACTCTTCACCCATTGACTGGTCATCCCAAGACTATTGTTGGCTGAAAAGCGAGCGGGGTCTTTCATTGACATAAATAATATAGCCCCGTTTTCTTCACCCGAAAAAGTGATCGATTGCAATAATTCATCGATAGCCCGCTGTTTATTAAATACATCGATCGTTTCCTGGGCCTGAACATATTCTTTCAATATCGTATTATACTGAGAGAGTGCGATAAATTGTTTGGATATATCTTCAATAGTTTTTAATTTGATTTCCAAATTTTGAATGGTTTGAGAGAGCTCTTTTTGAGAATATTTTGATATTTTACTGTTAATGGCGCTCCTGGAACTTATGTAAGAGATTGTTCCCACAATCAGCATCGGGCCTAAAGAAGCCAATAAGAAGAAAATAATTAAACGATTCCGAATGGAGAACCGGTTTGTTAAATCCATGACTTTGACGGAAGAATCCATTAAATTGTGATGGAGGATCCCTTTGATTCTTGTGACACCATTCTGTAAAAAATTAAATTGCTTCATATTAACCTCTCCCTTTGACTCTATCACAATCGCAACAATTTAATTTCATTGCTTACCATAAATAATTAGCCGATGAATCAATATTTCCTATGGGCATTCCCAATATTTTTTTTAAAAAAAGAATGCTATATATGTTGAATTAAATTTTGTTGTTGTCAGAAATCACTGTTAGAAAGAAAACGCCTATTTGCCCTTCCCCTTGTAAAGTAAAAAAAGCTGTTGATTCAATTGGAAGGGTAGGTAACCCTAGCCGATGTCCCCTAAATTCTTTAGACCCCAAAGGCATCGGTTACTCTCCCCCTGAATATGCTTCTTAAAGTTAGACACCGTTGGGGGAGAGCAAGAATGAGGTCTCGACCAACGGTCAGCCCAGGCATAACCCAAATTTTTCCGTTTCTTTTGGCTTTTGGTCAAATATTTATTTTCAACTCATATAGCTCTTTAAAACGAACCGGTTAAAATTTTTTCTCCCCCTTATAATTGGGGTACATGAATCAACGCCAGCGCTCCCGGCCCTACATGAGCCCCTAAAACCGGGCCCGCCTGATGAATAATAACCTCGGCATTATGAAAACGATCTTCGATCCGGGCCTTTAATTTCAAGGCTTCCTTCTCGGCCGCAGCATGCACGATTGCGATAATTGAATCGGTATCCAGGGGAACTTTGGCGATAAATTCCTCAAATAATAGCTGAATGGATTGTTGGCGGCTGCGAACTTTGGCAACTAGGTGAATTTCACCTCGAAATAATTGAATGAGCGGTTTAATTTGTAAAATCGAACTAAAAAAGCTCTGGAATTTGCTGGCCCTGCCGCCGCGCTGTAAAAACTCCAAGGTGTCAAGAATAACTAAAAAATGAACCCGTTCTCTCAAATTTTTAACCAACTCCGTCAAGTGCTCGAAATGGATTCCTTTTTGAGCAGCCCTGGCGGCTTCAATGACGATGCTCCCCAAACCTAGTGTGGTAGAATGAGAATCGATAACCTCAATCTCGGCATCCGGCAGCATTTGCCTGGCTATTTCGGCCGTGCGTACGGTTCCTGAAAGTTTTTCCGTTAAATGGATTGAAATAATGGCATCAACTTTTTTTAAAAGTCGTTGATAACATTCCACAAAAAGGCCGGGAGCCGGCTGGGATGTGGTCGGGTGACCGGTGGTAAATTCCAATTTTTGGTAAAACTGTGTTGCCGTTAAATCGATGCCGTCCCGGTATGTTTGATGATCAATCGACACCTGCAGGGGGATAACTTCAATTTCATATTGATCAACAATCTCTTGGGACAAATCGGCAGTGCTGTCTGTTACGATTCCAATTTTCATGAATAACCTTCTTTTTCGTTAGTTTTATATCGCCTATTTGACAATAACCAGTTCATATTGGAGAGTTCCAAGGCCGATTTCCTCCGCGTACTGCAAAGCCGTTTTCCAGTCGGTATCCGGATGAATGTGGTTGAATTTATCGGTCCCTTCTTGATATTTTTTTTGATCCAAAATGCTTCCCTTGTTCACCGAAGCTTTATTTACCATATCAACGCAGGCTTTATCCAAGGCAACCGGATCAAATGAGGCGGCGATTCCTATATCGGATACGATGGGTAAATCGTTACTACCCCAACAATCACATTCCGGGGAGACATTCATAACAAAGTTAAGGTGAAAATGAGGTTTTCCTTTCAATACCGCCAAGGCGTATTCGGCTATTTTTTCGTTGGCGACAGCCCCAGCCTGATTCCAGAGGACCTGGGCGGCGCCGTAAAGGCAAACTGCCACACACTGGCCGCATCCAATACATTTTTCATAATCAATATCCGCTTTTTTGTTTTTATCGAAATGGGTTGCCTTTTGTGCGCAATTTTTAATACACTGAGCACAGGCTACACAGTTCTCTTTATTCATCCGGGGTTTTGAAGCGGAATGCATTTCCAATTTACCGCCCCGGGAACCGGAACCCATGCCGATGTTTTTAAGTGCTCCTCCAAATCCCGTCATTTCATGTCCTTTAAAATGATTTATGGAAATAATAATATCCGCATCGGCAATAGCGTTTCCAATCTTCGCCGTTTTGCAGTGTTTTTGATTAATTTCGATTTCCTTACAATCCGTACCTTTCAACCCGTCGGCGATTAAAACATGACAACCAACCGCAAGGGGATTAAACCCGTTTTCATAAGCAGTCGTCAAATGGTCGAGGGCATTGGAGCGTTTGCCGGAGTATAGGGTGTTGGAGTCGGTAAGAAAAGGCCTGCCGTCCAATTTTTTAATCATTTGAACCATTTGGGCTGCATAATTATGGCGGACATAGGCTAAATTACCATATTCTCCAAAATGAATTTTGATCGCCGTAAATTTATCTTTAAAGATAATTTTGTTGATCCCCGCCGCACTAACCAAATTTTCCAACTTATCAAAGAGATTGATGTCCGGTTTCGTATGGAGATCCGTAAAATACACTTTGGATGAATCCAATGTCAACACCTCATGTAAGGATTTTTTATATCAATTCGATATAGCTGCAAAAATTCCTGTTTAATCATAGTCATATTCGCGCTCTTTACAAAAAACCGATTCTTTGTTTCAAAAACAAAGAACCGGTTATAAAATGGTACGATTAGCAACCTAACAATTTCCTTCAAATTTGAAACTTACCAATGGTTTCTGCTAAATTTTCGGCACTTTTATGTAATTGTTTAGCAAGGGAGCGCACTTGTTCCGCTAAGGCCGTTTGTTCTTCTGTTGAAGCCGACACTTCCTGGGCTGATCCTGCTGTCTCCTCCGAAATGGAACTGATATTGATAATTGATTGAATGGTATGCTCTTTATGATGATTGATCTCGGCAATGATATTACTTACAAGATTAATTCGGCTAATAATATTACCGGTGGCGGTGAAAATTTCGGCAAAGGCTGCCATTGCCGATTGAACAGCCTGTTTCTGTTCCTCAATGATTTGGTGAGCTTGCCCGGCGGTTTTCCCGGAACTTTGCGTTTTCAACTGGATAGTCAAGAGAATATTATTAATTGTTTTAGCGGCGTCACGGGATTGGATCGCCAATTTATTAATTTCTTCCGAAACTACGGCGAAACCCAAGCCCATTTCTCCGGCCCGCGCTGCCTCAATGGAAGCATTGAGTCCCAAAAGGTTTGTCTGTTCTGCAATGGCGGTAATAGTTTCGGTGATTTCCCGAATCTCATCGGCGCTGTTGTTGAGATCGAAAACATCTCGAATGATTGTTCCGGTAATTTCATCGGTCTCTTTGGACTTTACAATGAATTGCTCTACCGCATGATTTGATTTTTCACTCAATTCGCGGGCAAACCCGGAAATTTGTTCGACTTCCGTAGTTTTGGAAACGACCGTTTCAATTTGAGCAGCCAAATCAGTCATCATTTGGGATGATTTTTCCGCCTCATTGGTTTGTTCACTGGTACCTTGACTGATTTCCTCCATCGCTGCGGCTATCGCTTGAGCGGCTTTGGCTGATTGGTAGGAACTATCTTCCAATATCTTACTATGAGCTAAAACTGTATCGATAGCACTTTTGGTTTCCTGAAGCAAATTACCGACTCTTTCCATCATATGATTAAACCCTGAACCCAAAACCCCCAACTCGTCGCTGCGATTGACATGAACCCGAATTTTAAAATCCCCGTTTTCCGCTTGTTTCATGGAATAAACAACCATTTTTAAAGGATTCGATATATTTAAGGCTACAACAATGGAAAGAACTATCGCTATCAATGTAAATACGATTCCTATCAAAATCGTTTTCCAACCCAATACCCTTGTTTCTTTGTAAAGGTAGGAAATTTTGGCCACACTGATTAAATACCAACCACGGTCAGTCATTGCTTTCCTGCAAGTTAAAAACACTTCTTGATTGTTGATACGGTCGGTAAAACTGCTTTTTCCCTTTTGTCCGTTTAATAAAGGACGGAGTTTTCCAGGGTGGCGCAGTAATTCAAGAATATTCTTACCCATATCGTTGTAATATAAAGGACTGGAAAGAATTCTCCCCTGGGTATTGATGATAATGTTATAACTGCCGAGAGTTTTCAGATCGCTATTGGATTCAATATCCGGATTCATGACGCTGCTGATGGTTTTTTCATCAATAAAAATCAATATAATTCCAAGCTTTTCACCAGTGATTACATCTTTGATTACCCTGCCCAAAATGATATATTGAGTTCGATTGACCATTTTCTGTTGAAACCAAACGACTCTGCCATCTGCATCCAGAATATTTCTAAAAAGTTTACTCCGGGGATTTTTAAAAAAGGAATCCGGCAATGAAGTATCACTACTTATTCGTTTTGGAACTTGGTTCATACACATGAAAGAAATTATGTAATTGTTTTTATCGCTGTAAGCCATTGACTGCAAAAGGTTATAGAGATTTTGATATTTTTCAAATTCCAGATTTGTATTGATGCTGCTGCAATATTCTTTTATCAGAGCATTATATTGGTTGTTACTGATTAATTGCATTGAAATACTTTCGATACTCTGAAGTTTGATCTCCAGATTTTGAGCGGTTTGAGAGAGTTCGTGCTGGGAGTATTCTCCGATTTTACTGGTGATAGCGGTTTTCGAGCTACTGTATGAAAGAACACCTACAATAAAAACAGGGATTAATGAAACCACTAAAAAGAAAAAAATAATTTGATTGCGAATCGGGAATTTATTAAAAAACTTAAAAACTCTTTCCATTGCATGATTGCTTTTTTCTAAAAAGCTAAGCCTCGAATGGCTAAATGACTCCTTTGCCGGTTGTTTGCCCGATTGTTTGAACAAAAAAATCACCCCATTTCATTCATATCGGAAAGGTGATGTTTAATCTTGCTGATCATCATAAAAAAGAAAAATTTTAAAGCCCGGGAAGATTGAGAAAGTGTTTGTTGAAATAAAAGAAGGTGGATTGATGTATTTACATAACAGATAATTTCCACCGATCAATTCTACAAACAATGGTCAATTCCTGCCAAATAATACAAAAAGATTATTCCAAAATCGCTTTCAAAAATAAAAAAAGCAGGAGCGAATCGAACCTTCACTCCTGCCCATGCATTACTGAAACCAAGCATTCACTGAAACATTGTTACCTTAGATGGGTTTTACTTCTGTCCAAGATCGCCCTCTTTTTTAATAGCGGCTTGTGCAGCAGCCAACCGGGCAATTGGCACCCGGAAAGGCGAACAAGAAACATAATTCAAACCGGCGCGATGGCAGAACTCTACGGAAGAAGGATCTCCACCATGCTCACCGCAAATACCCAGTTTGATATCAGGGCGGACCGATTTTCCAAGTTTAACAGCCATTTCAACCAATTTACCAACGCCGTTTTGGTCAAGGCGGGCAAAGGGATCGGACTCATAAATCTTTTTGTTATAATACTCATCCAAGAACTTACCGGCGTCATCGCGGCTGAAACCAAATGTCATCTGGGTTAAGTCGTTGGTGCCGAATGAGAAGAATTCAGCTTCTTTGGCAATTTCGTCTGCAGTGATAGCAGCTCTGGGAATCTCGATCATGGTGCCGACCTTGTAGTGCATATCAACGCCGGCTTTGGCGATCACTTCATCCGCAGTTTTGACCACAACGTCTTTAACATATTTTAACTCTTTGACTTCACCAACCAGAGGAATCATAATTTCCGGTTCGATATGCATGCCCTTTTTATTGACATTAATGGCAGCTTCAATAACAGCACGGGTTTGCATCTCGGCCATTTCCGGATAAGTAACGGCCAAACGGCATCCACGGTGGCCCATCATCGGGTTGAATTCGTGTAAGTCTGCAATAATACCCTTCAGCTCTTCATATTTGAGATTCATTTCTTTAGCCAGCGCCTTAATATCCTCTTCTTCGGTGGGGAGGAATTCATGAAGAGGAGGATCCAAGAACCGGATGGTAACAGGATTGCCCTTCATTTCGGTAAATAAGCCTTCAAAGTCACTGCGTTGCATCGGTAATAATTTATCGAGAGCTTTGCGGCGTTGTTCCTCGGTCCGGGCTACGATCATCTCGCGCATGGCAGGGATGCGATCCGGTTCAAAGAACATGTGCTCGGTACGGCAAAGGCCGATACCTTCCGCGCCAAATTTCATAGCCGTTGCGGCATCTTTAGGGGTATCAGCATTGGTCCGGACTTTTAAGGTACGCAGTTCGTCGGCCCAGCCCATGAGGGTGGCGAAGTCGCCGGTCATTTCCGGGGCTACGGTTGGTAATTGTTCCCCATAGACATTGCCGGTTGAACCATCGAGCGAAATCCAATCTCCCTCGACATATTTCTTACCGTTTTTATCAATAAAATATTTTTCTTCATCGTTGATTTTAACTTCACCACAACCGGCAACACAACAAGTTCCCATTCCACGGGCAACCACGGCCGCGTGAGAGGTCATACCGCCACGGCCCGTTAAAATACCCTGGGAAACATGCATTCCTTCGATATCTTCCGGTGAAGTTTCCAAGCGCACCAAAATTACTTTTTT
Organism: Bacillota bacterium; assembly: GCA_023401925.1. Taxonomy (GTDB): domain Bacteria; phylum Bacillota; class UBA4882; order UBA8346; family UBA8346; genus UBA8346. Next base: position 279,553 of record JAEXDA010000043.1, on the reverse strand, counting down.
CTCGCCGTTTTTCACAGCATTCACGGCTTCTTCCGCTTCGAAGAAAATCTTACCGGTAGCTGCACCCGGAGAAGCCGGTAATCCTTTAGCAATCGGTACGGCGGCTTTTAATGCTTTCGGCTCGAAATTAGGATGTAAAAGAGCATCCAATTGTTTGGGGTCAACCTTCATAACGGCGTCCGCTTTGGTGGCCATTCCTTCCGCCACCAAATCAACGGCTATTTTAAGAGCCGCAGCGGCGGTACGTTTACCATTACGGGTTTGCAGCATGAAGAGCTTACCTTTTTCAATGGTGAACTCCATATCCTGCATATCTTTATAATGTTGTTCAAGGGTCTCGGCGATTTTGACAAATTGGTCATAAGCCTGGGCATTAATCTGTTTCATTTGGTCAATGGTTTGCGGAGTACGAATACCTGCCACCACGTCTTCACCTTGAGCATTCATTAAAAACTCACCATAGAGTTTTTTCTCACCAGTTGAAGGGTTGCGGGTAAAGGCAACACCGGTGCCGGAGTCATCACCCATATTTCCATAGACCATTTCCTGAACGTTCACGGCAGTGCCCCAATCACCGGGGATATCGTTCAAACGACGATAAACGTTCGCGCGGGGATTATCCCAGGAACGAAAAACGGCTTTGACGGCTTCCATTAACTGAATTTTGGGTTCTTGAGGGAATTCAGTGCCCTTTTCTTTTTGATATAATTCTTTAAACCGTTTTACGACTTCCTTCAGATTATCAGCGGTAAGATCGGTATCAAATTTGGCGTGATTTTCTTCTTTTACCGCATCCAAAATCTTTTCAAATTTCGGTTTTTCGACATCCATCACGACATCGCTGAACATTTGGATGAAACGACGATAGCTGTCATAAGCGAAACGAGGATTGTTGGTTAATTTAGCCAAACCTTCAACCACTACATCGTTAAGACCAAGGTTTAAGATGGTGTCCATCATTCCAGGCATGGAAGCCCGGGCTCCGGAACGCACCGAAACCAAGAATGGGTTGCCGGGATCGCCAAAATTCTTACCCACTTCTTTTTCAGTCTTCTCTAACATGGTATAGATTTCTTCTTCGATCTCCTTGGCAATAACTTTGCCATCTTGATAATAACGTGTACATGCTTCCGTAGTCACCGTAAATCCTCTCGGAACGGGAAGACCCAAACCGGTCATTTCGGCCAAGTTAGCGCCTTTACCGCCAAGAAGGTTTTTCATCGAAGCATTTCCTTCTTTAAACTGGTAAACATACTTTGCCATCTAAACTCCTCCTATGTATTATGATTTATTAGCCAGGGAAGTGTATAATGTATTCATGCGCAAAGGCACGCATTTACTCTTCCCGGTAAGACTTATTTTAATCTTTGGTATTTTACACAATATGTTGTTTTGACTTTGAAAACACAACGATGTCTATGAGAGGGTGGATTCATATAAAATTTGGAAATTTTTGGAATTTGTTATACCCAACGATTATTTTTCGCGATTATCATTTCAGATCCTCCTTAATTCCCAAAAAAATATCCTTTGTAACTATAATTTAACCTCATTTTGCTTCTTTCAAAAATATTTTTCACTCGCCAATAAATTTGAATTCAAGGGGTTTGTGATTCATTGGGACTAAAAATTTTTTGACCCAAGAAATCTTAATACTGACCCGAAGAAAGAATGTTGATACCATTCACGAAGACTGATATAATACGATTACGATATTGTGACGGTGAGGGAAATTTTGAAAAAGTTTTATCAATCGATTATTATCCTGCTGCTTGTAATTATAATCTTAGGTTGTATACTGGGTTATACCATAACCACGGATAAAGACTTAACCAATACTCCTTTCATACCCGGTCTGCACTTACAAGAAATAACGGATTTAATATTGAATGGCTTGCCACGCCTAGAGTCGCTTTTTACTAACTATGGACCGAAAAGTCTGCCTTTCCCGGGGACAAAAATCACAATAATGGGGCCTATATTTCAAAGCAAATGGTCTGGGTATCCCTTATTGTCCGTTTACATCGTAATGATTTTGTTTTTTTTATTTTTTTACCGTCAAACCCGTGATGCCGATGAACATCTTGATTGCCCCCAGCATTGATTTGTAATATATTACAAGTATTGGAGGGCATTCGATGTTTCAAATCATTACAGTGATTATTGTACTTGGTATTTTTAGTTTGTTCTCTTTCTACGCCTATAAGGCGGAAAAAGTTGTGGCCGAAAAGGCCAGAATACAGCGGGAAGCCCAAAGTAAGACTCCTCCGCGTCCCCAAGGAAATTCGGGTAAAACTGCAAAGGTCAAATAATACCTACTCCGGAGGCTGTCCCAAAACGAGACAGCCTCCTAATTTTTTACGAAGAACTCCGGGATTTCTACTTGACATCCGTAGTTACCCGAAGATAAATCCGCGCCATTTTTACATCGACGGCAATTTGTTTTTTTAAGGCATCCGCATCCGTGAATTGAATCTCTGCTCTCAAAAACTTCAGAAACCTTACTCGAACTGTTTTATTGTAAAAATCCTGTTCAGTATCTAAAACATAAACTTCAATCATTGGCGCATAAATTCCAAAAGTCGGTTTTACTCCCACTCCGGCCACGCCCGAAAAAGTTTTGCCACCAACAAAAAATTCTACAAGATAAACGCCATAAGCCGGCAGCAAATATTGGGGATCCAATTGAATATTGGCTGTAGGAAAACCCAGAGTTCTTCCCCTTTGTTCACCATGAGTCACGGTTCCAACGATCTCGAAATGATAGCCCAGCATTTCATTGGCCAACTCAATCTTTCCAGCAGAAATTAGCTGCCGGATCATTGAACTGGAAATGATCTGTCCATCCTCTCTCACCGCATCGATTTGTTTATGAACAATACCTTTGGGGTTACAAAGTTGTTGCAATAATTGATAATCCCCTCGTCCGGCAGCACCGAATTTAAAATCATATCCAACCACAATCCCCCGGGTTTTTAATCCTTTGACCAGCCATTGTTCAAAGAATATTTCCGGAGTTAATTCCGCAAATTCCCGGTTGAATTCAATAACCAAAAGCCCGTCTACTCCCAATTTTGAAAGTAGTTCCTTGCGAATAACCGGCTGATTCAATAACGGAGGCCGCTCACCGATGATACCATCCGTATGATTTGAAAAACTAACAACAATTGCTTGTCCGGATATCTGCCTTGCCAATTCTATCACACTACGGATGATCATTTGATGTCCGCGATGAACTCCATCAAAATTTCCTATCGTAACCGCACTGATGGTATTCGTTAAATCCTGCTTTGCTTCTCCAAGCTTCTCCCAAATTTTCATGAGCGCGCGCGCGCCTCCACTTTGCTATAGATAATTAAAAACCTTAACAGGTTGCCAATATAAATAAGTCCCGGTATTGTCCTGTGTTAATTGAGCGATTGCAATAACTTGCAATAAATTATTCAAAAACTTTGCATAGGATCCGGGCAGGGAGTCACAGGGATATTTTTGAAATGAAATCTTACCTCCGTGAAGAATTTTTAATATATCTTCAGGGCTTGGTTGCATCGAAGGCAAATGATCAAGTGCTTCCCCCAAAGTTATCAGCCGGGAATGAAGAGTACCCCTTTTTAAATGGTTTTCAATTTCAGAAATTGTTAATGATTGGTCCAGATCGAATTTACCTGAGCGAAGCCTGATTAATTCTCCCATATGAGCGCCTGTACCTAAACAAGTCCCCAAATCGTGGATTAAAGTTCGAATATATGTACCCTTGGAACAAGTTATTTCAACAATTACCGAATCTCTAAATCCATAACTCTCCCTGGGATTTAAAACTTCCCATTGGGTGACATCGATCACCCTGGGCGTCCTATCAATGGTAACCCCTTTACGGGCCAAATCATAAAGTTTTTGTCCATGAACTTTCACTGCTGAAAACATCGGCGGTATTTGGTTGATGGTTCCGGTTAACCCATCCATGGCTTTTCGGAGGTTTTCCATCTTCACCTGAGTATCCGGGCACTCTTGAATCACTTGGCCGGTAGCATCCTGGGTATCAGTGCTTTGACCCAAAACGATTTCTCCACGGTATACTTTACAATCTTCATTTAAAAATGAAAAAGAACGCGTTGCCTGACCCAGTCCCACCACCAAGACTCCGGTTGCTTCCGGATCCAGAGTTCCGGTATGCCCAGCCTCACTCTGCTTTAACATCCGTCGCAGTACAGCCACAACCTGATGGGAGGTCATTCCTCGTTCTTTATGAACAACTATTATTCCATGCCACATTGTTTGTAATAACCGCTGATATAGTTTAGCACCTCGGTTATAATCCTTTCCAGCGGACCGTTTATATTACATCCGGCGGCCCGGGCATGACCCCCGCCTCCAAAATTGGCTGCCAGTTTACTGACATCCACTGCCGTGGTTGAGCGCCAACTTAACTTAATTTCACCGGGTTTGAATTCTTTAAATAAAATACCGATTTCCACTCCTTCAATCGAACGGGCGTAATTAACATAACTTTCAGTCTCTTCATTTTCAACCGGGTACTTGGCGAGCATTTGCTGGTTTAAAACCGCCCAAGCTACTTTACCGTCTACCCCAACTTGGATAGAATTCAAAACTTCACCCAGAAGCCGAATTGAATTGTAACTTTTTTGGTCATGAACTTGTTCTGCCACTTTGGCAAGATCAACTTGATAGTTTTTAACAAGTTCAGCAGCGATTTCCATAGTATACCAAGAAGTGTTAGGGTACCGAAAAAAACCGGTATCAGTGGCTATAGCCGTATATAAAGCAACCGCAATTTTATTATCCATTTTAATGCCACCGGATGTTAGGAGACGATAAATTACTTCTCCCGTGGCAGCTGCATCCGGTTGGATTAAATTAAGCCGCCCAAAACCAATATTAGTTTTATGATGGTCAATATTAATAATAGGCAGGTTTTTTTTAAAAATTTCTTCCGGCAGTGCAATACGCTCTTTTTCGGCACAATCTACGCTAATTATGACCTCAGGTTCTTGAAAATGATTCGGACAATAATCCGCTGAATTACAATCCGCCGGCGTAAAATCCGACGAATTGTAATCCGACCGAATGAGGGCGCTACCCTCTAAAAAACGGTAAACATTCGGTACTCCATCACTGCAAATCATAATAACTTGTTTACCCATTTGGGAGAGGGCTCTGCCTAGCGCTAAAGTCGAACCGATGGCATCCCCATCAGGGTGTACATGACAACCAATGATAAATCTTTGTTTGTCGCTGATAAATTCGAAAAACTCCTGAAACGGAAGATCCAACTATGATTCGCCCCTCTGTTCCTTTTTTACTTCATTCAAGAGCTCAAAAATACGTGAACCGTGTTCAATGCTATTATCGGGAATAATATGAACTTCCGGTGTGTGGCGCAAGCGGATTCGATGCCCGAGTTCGGTTCGAATAAACCCTTTTGCACTTTCCAACCCTTCCATTGTCAAACGTTTGGCCTCATCATCACCCATAATGCTGACAAATATTTTAACATGACTATAATCATTGGATACTTCGACATCCATTACACTGACAAAACCAATGCGAGGATCCTTCAGATCACGCTGTAAAATGGATCCAAACTCAGCTTTAATAAGTTCCCGTAACCGTTCGTTTCTGTGGTCGGCCATGAATTATTCCCCCTCTCAAAAGTGACATCACCCAGACATGAGATCCATCATTTAGCCATCGTACGTTTTACCTCTTCCATTGAAAAGGCCTCAATAATGTCCCCTTCTTTGATATCGTTATACTTTTCGATGCCAATTCCGCATTCAAAACCTTCGGAAACTTCGCGGACATCATCTTTAAAGCGTTTTAAGGAATCGATTTTGCCTTCCAAAACAACGATATTATCCCGAATCAATCGAATATCGTTACTACGAGTTATTTTACCCTCAAGCACATAACATCCGGCAACATTACCCACTTTGGGAACTTTATAAACTTGACGGATTTCGGCCTTTCCATTAATAACTTCTTTGAAGGTCGGGTCCAGCATACCTTCCATGGCTTTCTGAACATCTTCTATAATATTATAGATGACCCGGTACAGCCGGATGTCGACATTTTCCTTTTCAGCGCTGCGTTTAGCGCTGGGATCAGGGCGAACATTGAAACCAATAATGATAGCGTTGGAAGCCGAAGCCAGCAACACATCGCCTTCGCCAATTCCGCCTACTGCCCCCTGAATAACTTTGACTCGGACTTCTTCGGTGGCTAGTTTTTCCAGTGATTGACGAATAGCTTCCACCGATCCTTGAACATCCGCTTTAAGGACAATCTTCAGTTCTTTGATTTCGCCTTCTTTAATTTTTGTAAACAAATCGTCCAAAGTGATCTTTTGGGTTTTCTTCAATTCGGTTTCCCGTTTATACTGCATACGCTTATCTGCTAAATGCCGTGCTGAACTTTCTTCAGCTGCAACATGCAAAATATCTCCGGCTTGCGGCACTTCATCAAAGCCAATCACTTCGACGGGCGTTGAAGGACCCGCCTTTTTAACTTTTTTCCCTTTATCATTGTTGAGGACTTTAACTTTTCCCGCAGCAGCCCCGGCTATAATCGGATCGCCGACTTGCAGCGTACCATTTTGCACCAGTACTGTTGCTACAGGCCCCCGCCCTTTATCCAGTTTGGCTTCGATGATTGTTCCTTTGGCCAAACGCTCAGGGTTTGCCTTGAGGTCCTTAACATCGGCTACTAAAAGTATCATTTCCAATAAGGTCTCAATGCCGGTTCTTTTTTTAGCGGAAACCGGAACGAAGATAGTTTCGCCACCCAAAGCTTCATCCACTAATCCAAATTGCATCAAATCCGTTTTAATACGGTCAAGATTCGCGCCTGGCTTGTCGATTTTGTTGATGGCGACGATAATGGGAACATTTGCATCCTGTACATGATTGATAGCTTCAACCGTCTGAGGCATAACCCCGTCATCAGCCGCCACCACCAGGATTGCGATGTCAGTCACTTGAGCGCCTCGAGCCCGCATTGCTGTGAAAGCCGCATGTCCCGGAGTATCCAAAAAAGTAATTTTTCGTTCTTTTAATTCAACTTGATAGGCGCCGATATGCTGGGTAATGCCGCCTGCTTCCTGTGAAGTTACGTTTGTTTGACGAATCGCATCCAGCAAAGATGTCTTACCATGATCAACATGCCCTAAGATTGTAACCACCGGAGGACGAGTGATCAAGCTATCGGGATCATCTTCCGCTTCGACAAATTCTAATTTTTCGGCTTCGGTTTTCGCTGCAGTGGCCGAAATTCCATATTCATCAGCAATTAGAATCATGGTATCCCGATCAATCTCTTGGTTGATGGTTGCCATAATTCCGAGACCGATTAGTTTTTTAATAATATCGCTGGCCGGCAACTCCACCAATTGGGAAAACGCCTTGATACTCATAGAATCAGGCAACTGGACTGATTTTACACTAGTGGTGAGAGTTTGGGGTTTTGCTGGCGACTGGAAACGGTTTCCCTGAAAACGGCCTTGTTGGCCCCGGTTGTTTTGATTATTGTTTGAACGCGTGCCGTTTCGGCCGGAAAATTGATTTCTTCCTTCTTGTTGTCTGGCACCTGAATTACCATGCCCATTCTTTTGCCCAAAATTGGAATTTGGGCGAGAACCCTGATTCCCTTGATTTTGACCCTGTTTTTGAGGTCCCAGGTTAGGTCTTTGCATGGTTCTGGACTGGCCTTGCGCCGGTCTTTGGCCTGCATTTTGTTGGGGACGAAATCCGGAAGCGTTATGGTTTGGGTTTCCCTGCGGAGTCCTTGACGGCCCGCCATTTGATACAGGGGCCATCGGTTTAGGCTGTTCCCCGGGGCGGCGATTTCCATATCGTCCGGAATTGTCATTCTGGAAAGCAGGCCGGTTATTTGAATTCGGGGCCGGTTTCCGTTCCTGGTTGATCCCGGTTCGCAAATGATTCATCGGGGAAACCCGTGAAGCATTGGTTCTACCGGATTGTTCAACGTGCTGTGCGGAACCCTCCCTTTGTTGTGGCATAGTTCTAGTAAACGCCTCTCGATGTGGCGTTTCATTACGACTTGGGCTTTCCTTTGAATGCGGCATCTGGGCTTGACGAATCGGCTCTCTATAATTAGAATTACCTCTCGGCTCGACACCCGCCTGCCTTGAAGAATTTGCAGCACCGGCACCCGCCGGGGTGGTGTGGTCAATTCTAGAAGGGTTCTTCCGCAGGGATCCTTCTTCGGCAACCGGAGCTTTTTCAACCATTTGCGGCTTGGCCGCTTCATTTTTGGGCCCGTTCTGAGCATCGGAATTTTTAACCGCCGGAAAATCAGTTTTTGCTTTCGCTGCCGTTGAAAATGCCGTTTTTGCCTCATCAACAAATTTATCATCAATGGTACTCATATGATTACGAACATTGGCGCCCAACGGGTTTAAAAAAGCCATCAATTCTTTAATGCTGATTCCCAATTCCTTGCTTAACTCATGTACACGTATTTTATTTATTGTGAGTCACCTCCATCTGTAAATAAAGAACGAACGGTCGCAGCAAAATGATTGGAAATAATTCCAATAACTCCACGACCTGGTTTGCCGATCCAATGTCCTAAATCAGAACACGAACCGTAACAATAAAATGAAATCTTTTTTGTTTTACATAAACGTTCAAAATTATGAATAGTCTTTATCGATAAATCCTGCGCACAAATGACTAAATATACTTGACCTTTTTTAATAGCCACCTCGACTGTAGTGCTTCCGGATATCAACTGCCTGCTTTTAGCAGCAAAACCAATTATCGATTCTAACTTTGTCATTTGATGATTTTTAACAAATCCGCCCGAAGGCGCTCTTTCATTTCTAATGACATATTAACTTCCAGGGCTTTATCGAGTTGAGCCCCTTTAAAAGAAGCTTCCAGACAATTGATACTGGCGCAAGTATAAACGCCCCGGCCCGATTTCTTTCCGGTTAAATCAACCAAAATCTCGCCTTCCGGTGTACGGACCATTCTGATCAGCTCCTTCTTAGGCTTCACGGCTTTACAGCCCAAACAAGTTCGCTGGGGAATTTTTTTCACTTTCATCAAGAGTCCCCCTTTTTCCGTCCTTTACCATTCGTTTTCTCTTTGTTTAACTCAGCGTTTAATAATTGGCCAATTGTAAATCCGCCAAAATCATTATCGGTGTTATCATCTGGTTTGGGCGATTTTTTACTCTTCGCTTTTTTGTCTCCCGCCGCCTTATCATTTTGAGTTGAATCATCATCTGTTCCCTCAATGGAAGCAGATTTTTCCTTAGGTCCTCCTTGCTCCTCGAGAACATCGGCGAAGAAAAATCCTTCATCCACAGAAATCGGTTCATCATCCAATTCAAGTTTGGCAAGATGTTTTGGTGGAGCGCTTTTTGCCTTTTTAACCTTCTTTTTAGGGTTAAACTCTTCGGGTTCTTCAGATTCTTCAGGTTCTTCGGGTTCCTCATCTTCCATATGACTTGCAGGCCCTTCAATTTCCCGTTCTTTTACAGATGTATCAGCTATTTGGGAAACTTCCGGTCCCAGTTCAAGATTACCTTTTTTATTTACTTCAGCTGCTTCTCCATCCTCAAATTCTTCGGCATCCGCTAATGATTCCTGTTGCTTAGGTTCATCCTTGACAATCTCTTTAAAACCAATCTCTTCCCGGACCAGACGATCAATTTCCTCGGTTTTTTCAGCTGCTTGAGATTCACTCTTGATGTCAATCTTCCAACCTGTTAGTTTCGCGGCTAACCGTGCATTTTGTCCCTCTTTCCCAATTGCCAGCGATAGCTGAAAATCAGGGACAATCACGATGGCAGTTTTCTTGGAGGGCAAAATCTTTACATCACTTACTTTGGCCGGACTCAAAGCATTAATAATGAATGTTATCGGATCGCCGCTCCAGGGAACGACATCGATTTTTTCTCCCTTGAGTTCCCTGACGATCATTTGCACCCGGATGCCTCGCGAACCCACACATGCGCCAACCGGGTCAATTTGACTATCGCGGCTATATACCGCAAGCTTTGACCGATGGCCCGGCTCCCGGGCTATAGATTTAATCTCAACCAACCCATCTTGAATCTCCGGCACTTCTAGCTCAAAAAGACGTTTAAGCAATCCAGTCCGAGTTCTCGATAAAAGAACCTGAGGCCCCTTCGTTGTTTTCTTGACTTCCACGACAAATGTCTTTAATCGCATACCCTGCTCATAATGTTCATTCGGCATTTGTTCATTACCAGGCAGAATACCTTCAATTCTTCCCAAATCTACAAAAATGTTCTTTTGTTCAAATCTTTGAACGATTCCGGTAATTAAATCGCCAACCCGGTTTACAAATTCATCATAAATAATGCTTCGTTCGGCCTCGCGAATCCGTTGAACCACAACTTGTTTAGCAGTTTGAGCCGCGATTCTCCCAAATTCCTTTGGAAAAATTTCAAATTCCACTAAATCGCCCAATTCATAAATAGGATTTATTTTTTGGGCATCCGGCAAAGAAATTTCGTTCTTATCGTCTTCAACTTCGTCGACGACTGTTTTGTGTGTATAAACCCGAAAAGCTCCTGTATCCGGATCAATACGAACTTCGATACTCTGGGCAACCTTCTGGTCACGTTTATATGCCGAAGCTAAAGCGGTTTCTATAGCATCCAGTAGAATAACTTTACTGATCCCTTTTTCCCGTTCGACCTGTTCCAGAGCATCCATAAACTCATGATTCATTTCTTTTTCTTTCCCCCTTTAGGGCCGAAAACTTCAGCCATAATATGTACTTTTGCTATATCATTCCGGGGGATTTCAATGGTTGTACCGTTCCACGCAATACAAACCATTGGCTGCATCTCCCCTGCTACTAAACCCACCAATTCTCCCTGATAGATTTTTTGACCATTCAAGGCCTTGTGTAAGGTTAGTTCAATTTTAGAGCCCGCGAAACGAATAAAATCGGCATCCTTTCTTAAAGGCCGTTCAATACCAGGTGAGGATACCTCTAATAAATAACTTCCCGGGATCGGATCTTTTTCATCAAGCTCCTTTCCCAAAGCTTCACTAAAATGCTGGCATTGATCAATTCCAACACCTGTTATACAATCTATAAAGCAACGCAAAATCCAATCAGGACCCTCTTTACGATATTCAACCGCCACCAATTCGTACCCCATTTTTTCGGCAATTGGAGAAGCCAATTTTTCAATAATATCCTCAATTCTTTCTTTTGGGGCCAATTTAAAACCTCCCATAACGACTACAAAACGAAAGAGTGGGATAGCCCCACTCCTTTTCAAAAAACTTCCTCCTTAGTTTACCACAACTATTCTGATTTGACAAGTAAGACCAAGTAGTTTTAACGTATTTCTAATGCTTTTATGGTTATCTCAAAATAAGTCCCCGATGCCATAACCACATCATAATTATGAATAAAGAGAGTAAGGAGAATAATAAAGCAATTTTTACTGCCTTAAAGAGAACTTTCAACAAAATAACCACGAATAATCCGCCTAAAATTACCAATACCCAGCTCATCCAAAGCCCCCCACCAAAGTCAGGGAATTCTTCATCGATTATATATCAACTGGAATAATTTGAGACAATTGACGGATATGATTCCGGAGTTCTTCTGCCTCACCTAAACTAACCAATATTTGAAAATAGGCACCAGCCGTTTCCTCATCGCTCTGATGAAGTTGAAATGCTTTACGGAGGATCGGTAATGCTTTACGATAATTGCCCTTGTTCCAGTAATAAAGTCCAACTTGTTTAATCAATGGATATCCTGGTTCACAGCGAAGGCCAATTTTCCAAAAAACGACGGCTAAATTTTTCTTCCCGGATTGATGCATGATATCACCGAGTAGATACCAATAAAACCAATAGCCTTTCGCTTTATAATATTTAAAAAATAACGTTTTTATTACTTGCCAACGATTCCCTTCATCCCAATTTTTTGACAATTGGCGAATCAGGATTTCCATTTGAATTTTTGGCTTATTAAGTTGATCAATCAGTTGTAAAGTCTGCCGGCGTACTGTATTGTCTGGCGCCAACTGTAGCAAATGCATCAAGACGTCCTGGGCTTCACTATATTTGTCCAGTTCAATCAATACCAGCGCGTGATTTTGAAAAATTTGAAAATAAGTAGGATTCACTTGACTGGCCCGTTCTAACCAAATCGAAGCCTCTTCGTAACGCTCTTGATGCCAGCAAAAGGTCCCGTAGTGATAGTAAGTACCCCACCAGTCATCACTTAATTTCAAGGCCTTACGATAATATATTTCCGCGTTTTCAAGGTCGTTATTTTCTTCCGCCAGGATCGCCAAATTGTTTAATACATTAACTCGGGTTGGATCCTCCTCAATGGCTTTCAACCAAACCTTCTCGGCTTTTTGGGACTCTCCTTCTCCGGCATAGATCGCACCCATTAAATCTAAAGCTGTTGGTTCATTCGGTTCGATTTCAAGTATTTCCTCAAGGACGTGAAGAGCTTCGGATAAACAATTGGCCGTGTGATAAAATAAGGCAAGCCGAATCCTAGCTTCAATAAATTCCGGAAATGATTGTATCATCTCCTTAAGGAGTTGCTCAGCTTTTTCCTTGTTACCCCAACGGAAATAGCATTCAGTTAAAACCAAAGGAACTCTTGGATAATGGGTTGCAATATTGCGAAGCCGTTCCAAAATACTGATACATTGATCAATTCGCTCAATATTTCGCGAAAAATCATTTTGCATGATAAATAACAACAAGATATCGACAGCTTCAATAAACTCAGGATCATAAGCAACCGCTTCCAATAAATTCTCCAAACCTTCTTCTTTAAGCCGGTCACTACGGGCTTGGGATAAAGTTTCCAAGCCTTTTCGAAAAGCGAGGAAAGCCTCTAACGATTGGGTATACATCTTAAGATTATCTGAATTTGCAGCATTTAAGTCGATATCTTTATCTAAAAAACCTATTAATGATGATAAATGTTTTTCCCAGGCGATTAGAAATTGCTCTTCCGGAACTTGAAAATGATCTTGATAGATCAAAATATTCGTAGTGGGATCATATAATAAAAAGCTCATTGAGAGTTCAACTACATTATTAACCTCTGCTGAAAACCATAAATCTTGACCAGACCAAGCTAACGGATTTGTCGTCTGATGGTTGATTTGCTCCCATTCTTTAATTTCCAGAGTCGTATTAACTTGGGCCTCAATTCCAACGGAATTTAACCGTAATGCTGAAAGATCGGAAAGGCCTCTCGCAAGTAAAGGTAAAAAAAACGGTTCCTTCTTGGCCAAAAAAGGAATGACCTGTATCAAAGTTAGCCTCCCAATATCGCGAAAACATTCTGGTAAGAATGTTTCACTAATCTTGACAACAACGTTAACATAATCGCCTCGGATAGTCAAGAGTCTATCGGGCACAAGCGAACAGATAGGAATATTCCCTCAAGCTGAAAGCCTTCCAAATCCTTCAGCCGCCAATTCGTGTAAAGATAGTTCTTTAATCTTATATTCCGATTTTAAAGGGTACGCCTTGATGACTATTTTCTACAACTTTTACAGGAACAGTAAACCACTTGGAATAGTTAATCCGATAGGTCTTACCAACGATTTCCTGTCTTACAGCTTTTCGAATAAGTTCATAGGTGTTTTTTCCGACCAATTTTTCCGAGGCCATTAAATTATAGTTATTTAACGTGTTTATAAGAGCAGCTTCAAAAACACGCGTAAATTCTAATTTTATAGCAGCCAAAAGTTCTGAAGGCAACTTCACTTGACTATTCCCGATACCAATGGTCAAATTGTCCAATTCTTCCAAATGGTTTGGAAGTTCATTCGGCAATTCCTTTTTGATCTTTTCCAGCATTTGGGGGATTTCCTGCTTTGCTTGATTTTGAATTTGATCCTTTACCATCTCGGCGAGTTGTTCCGGACTGATAGCAAATTGTAAACCTTGATATTGAAGAAATAAAAAAAATGCGATACTCATAAAAAAACACCCCAAAAAAACTCCACAAAAAACTCCGCTCCAGTATGAATCCTTACGCACTGTCTTTGGTACCGGGCTTTTCATGTAATCTACCTCCATAATTAAAAAAGCTATCTTTTTCATAGTATGCCAAATTATGGAGGAAATATACCTCACAAAGCCACAATAAGCTTTACCGAGAATAAAAAATTTCTATGAATCAAGGGGAATCATTACAAAGATGCTAAAGCCGGCCAGTCCGTGATTATAAATTATATTCCCTTTCAAATGATTCACTCTTTCCTCCATTCCATGGAGGCCAAATCCCTTCTGAAATTCTTTACAGCCACGACCATCGTCAGCAATCGCCAAATACAACCATCGCTCGTCCAAGTCGATGGTTAGCCATACATGATTTGCTTTTCCATGGCGAAGCGCATTGGTTAGGGCTTCTTGACAAATCCGATAGACTACGCTTGTATGGGAGAAGTCATCATATATCCCAAGTTCTCCGATAGATAACTCAATTTTCATACCGGACATTTGAAAATCCTCTACTAAGCTTTCTAGAGCTTTTCGTAAAGAATTGTCAGGATTGGACGGCAAGTTGAGTAAAGAACGTTTGACTTCATTAATGCCTTCTCTGGCTATCTTTAGAGCTTTATCCAATTGGCTTTCGCTTTTTTCAAGATTGGTTCGATAACTCAATTTGGCGATTTGTAAGATCGTAATTAATAGAGTCATCGTTTGTCCCAGCGTATCATGGACATCTCTGGCAAAGCGATTTCTTTCTTTGGTTACTGCCAATTCAGCGACGGTTTCCGCATAATGATTTAACTGTTGATTTTTCATGGATAATTGGTTATTGGTGGTATATAATTCATCCCAAAGATTTTTCGCCAAAGTAATATCATTGAAAGAAAGTACCCTACCGATTAAATCTTTACCGGTCAATAACGGCAAAATATTAATAATAAAACATTTCTTGATAGGCTTTATCAAATCAATTGGGCCGCAATTTTGGACTCGTTCTATTCCCGCAATAGCTAGAACCATCCGTAAAGATTCCGAATTAATATCAATAGCCTTTTTCAAATTATCGGCGAAAATATGGATCGGATCGCCAATTTTAATTTCGCCATAATCCTTAAACGCATCTCGTAATGCCGGGTTAAAATCAATGATTCGGTTGCAACCGTCGGTTACTAAAAAGGCTTCTTTCATATTATCCATGATCTTTTCCATGGCCAAAGATTTTGTGTTCACCAATACTTGTTTAAAACTTGTAATGGCGAAAAGAAGCCAAACAAAGAAAAAAATGATCGGAGTATATTCCAGACCGAATTCTACATCGTTGTCAATTTGAAACATGTTAAGGATAAGAAGAGGCAAACTCAATAGAGCTATTATGTATATTTGTTTTTTCTTTTCACTGAATTCCTTTAAAGAATGTTTTATAAAAAAAAGCATCCCAATCCCATAAAATAAATAAGTACCGATAATATGGAGCCAAAAAAATAATTCAAATATAAAGCTTTGCTTTACAAGCAAAAAATTCCCCTTATAAAAATGGTAGGCTATAATCCCAATAAAACATATCGTCGGAATTATCCCGAAAAATATCATGTTATGAGGCTTTTTGAGAAGTTGATGATCCGAATAATGAAGACAAAAGATGAACCAACACAATCCCGTATAACAAACGGCAAACACTTGGATGATCCAAATCCATTTCTGCAGCGGTGTATGGATCGAAAAAATGATTAATATTTTAGATATCGACCAAGTCATGAGGATGACTAGTAAACATAAGTAGCTTTTTAAAATACCACTGGGTCTCCCAAAAAGCCAAGAATATACTATTACGGCCAACA
The DNA here is from genome assembly GCA_023401925.1 of Bacillota bacterium. Taxonomy (GTDB): domain Bacteria; phylum Bacillota; class UBA4882; order UBA8346; family UBA8346; genus UBA8346. The sequence continues at coordinate 263,701 of JAEXDA010000043.1, read as the reverse complement.
AAACCGTGATTGAACATAACAATAAAAAAAACGGCAACATTAATTGAATAAGCATAAATTACAGCCTCACTGAAGTACGTCTCAAAAATAAAAATAATCAAAAATTAATATATATATATGCTTTTCTTGACTTATTCTGCTTTTCCTCCCTAATATACAAAAAACTTAATTTTTGACTCAGGGACAATCGAATCGTTCGGGCTCAGACCAATGCGGATGGATTCAAATAGTAATCAATAAAACGATAAATTATGATAACGTCCTTCATTCACCAAGGCTGTCGATGGTTCCCCTTATGGGTGTGAACTTTTTAGCTAACCCCTTACCGCTTCACAGGTAAGTTGCCGCTTTACTCCAGAACGAAGACAAACTGATGAACTTTCAATTGATTTTCAAATTGAATTTTGTATGGAACAGATTGGGCTAATATCACATAAGATGATTTTGTTAATTTTATCTTTGGAGGTGTTTAAAACTGTGAGTTTTGGAAACGAAGCTGTTTTCCCTTTTCCCGCGGTCCAATATATTCCCTTACAATTCACAGAGATTTGCCAAAAAAGGATTGAATCGGCAAATACCTCAAATACGCTTGTTCAATTGATTATAGGCAAAGATTTAGAAAAATGGCATCCGGTTCTCTGGCGAGACTTTGAAATCACCTTGGATGAAACTTTTCCGAAAGGCTTATTACCGGTCCTTGTATTGAATGCAGAAGTTACCTCGGCACGGTATCGAAGTTACTTTGTAACGATGCTGGGCACTCCTAAAAAAGGGTATTATCATTTATTCGCCCTGCCGCAACAATATTTTTATAAAAAACAATTGTATTTCGAACTCTTTGATGAATCGACCAGCAAACGTATGGCCAGATGTACTTTAACACTAGCGAATTAAACAAGGTTTCTCTTTCAATGGGACTTATGCATACCCCATGAAGTAAAAATTAAAGGAGGTATTGCCTTATTGTTAGCAACTCCTACAAGATTCACTCTGGTTTCGGGCAGTGGTGAAGGGAAAACAAGTTTAAATGCTTTTGATAGAGCATTATTGATCTCTGGATTAGGGAATCTCAATTTAATCAAGGTTTCTAGCATCTTACCACCCGGGACCCAATATCAAGAAAAAATCGAAATTCCCTTTGGTTCCTTAGTTCCAACAGCTTATGGTTCCCTTACCAGCGCAAAGCCTGGAGTTACAATTGCGGCCGCTGTTGCAGTAGGAATCCCTGCTACAGACACCTTTGGTGTAATTATGGAGACATCCGATTATTGTTCAAAACTAGAAATTGAAAAACGGATTACCGAAATGGTCATTGAAGCATTTGCCATACGCAATATGGATTATCAGGAAATAAAAGTCTGTGCAGTTGAGCATAAAGTTATTGATTGCGGAGCGGTTTTCGCAGGTTTAGCGCTATGGAATATTGAACATATAAAAAATCATTAGCTGGTTTTAAGGCCCACTAAAACCACGCCAATAATGATAAGTGCGGCGCCGACAACTTTAGGCAAACTTAAAGACTCCCCCAAAAAATACCACCCCACCCATACTGTAATTAAGGGAGAACTTGCAAAAACTAATGATGTTTGGCCGATGTCCCCTCTTTTAATTGAAGCATAGTAAGCGAGGTCACCGGCAAAGGTGGCAAAAAACGCTTCGATTGCCAGATAAAACCAACGCTTGGTCGGTATCATATTTAAACGGCTAAAACTTCCACTCGCGACTGCCCAACCGCCGACAAAAAGCACTGTAATAATCGTTCGTGCAACAATACCGTCCATTGGGTTAACTCCACGCAGACCTACTTTACCAAATAACGGTGCCAATCCCCAGCAAACAGCCCCGAATAATGCAATGATAAAAGCATTCATCCTTGTTCCCCCCATCTCGCCATGAAGTTAACCCAGTTTATTTTTTAATACGCGGACCACGCTCGATAACTCTAAACATTGGTCGGTAATAGTCAACTCCCAAATCCCTCCTAACTCTTTGACCATTAGCCTCTTCAATAATTAACCAATTTTTAACGGTCATTCCTTCGGAACCCTCGATTACAACCTGCTCTTCTCCTGGATTCAGTGAAGAATTGAAGTGATAGATAGTTTTAAAATCCTGACGATTAATAATTTGATGATGCCAGGAAACTTTAGGGGGATAAATTTCCCCATAGAGAGCCATATATAATGTATTGTCTTTGGTATCGGCCCAAATTAAAAGTGGGGAATCGGTATTGTTCTTAAATTTGAAATCCTTATTACCATCGGCGACAGTGGCATCCTGGCCGGGAGGAACATAAGGAACCAACATACCATGGTGCCTGCGTTCAATGATTTTCAAATTTGCCAAAACGGCAACATTATATAAAGTTGAAGCTATTTTACATACTCCTCCTCCGATTGTTTTAATAAGCTTGGTTCCAAAATAGGTTGGTCCATCCTTAAATCCCCGTTCCCGAGTGTATGGTCCGACAACCTTATTTACGGAAAATATCCGGTTTGGGGGGATAATGCAGCCTGATATGATATCAGCTGCCAGCGCCACATTGTATTCCTCTCCCGGTAATGGATCCGGCAAAGTGGTTTGAAAAGCCGACATCCGTACTGATGTCTTATACTTGGCACAAATCTCATGAAAACGACGATCATTCTCCCACATCAATGTTCCTTTCACCGGCCTTCCGTATTGATGAACAGCGGCATTTTCATCTCTAGATTCGGACCCTAAATCAGGGATTTCGGCCTTTGATATATGATGGGAATTCGGCCGGTTTTTAAGATCATCCCGATGTCTATAAAATAATACCGTACTTATAAAACCTCCTATCATCAAACTAAAAAATATCACAACCAGTAATGTCTTTTTTGCCGAATCCTTCACGGAAAAGCCTCCTTCAGTCGGACCTAATCCATAGTTATTCCCCAAAAAATAAATCATGAAAAAAAAATCCTATTTCTCAGTGAGGAATAGGATTTTTATCGAAAAAAGGTTTCGATTATTATGAATTTCTCCGTTCTTTAAAAGCTATCATCAGACAACGCCCTGTTACTGAGGCCAATACAATGAATCCGCCAACCAAAGACCATGGGCCGGGAATTTCACCAAAAGCCAAAAATACCCAGAGTGGATTTAAGATCGGCTCAATTATCGGGATTAAAATAGCTTCCAACGCAGTAACATAACGAATAGCCGATGCGTATAGAATGTAAGAAATTCCAAGTTGAAAAACACCTAAAATCACCAATGATAGCCAACCCGAAGGGCTAGGAGCCGAGTGAAACAGGAATGGCAAACTAATAAGGAAGGTTAAGATGTTTCCTAAAATGATGGACTCCAAAGGGGAATCGTCCTTTTGTTTACGAAGAAAAACAGCAGTTAAGGAAAAAGCAATTCCGCTAAGGATCCCACAAATATTTCCCGAGATATTACCCAAAGATAATTTATCGACAAAGAAAAGACTCATGCCGGAAAGGACAACTCCAATGGTCAACCAATCTAATTTACTGACCTTTTCTTTTAAAATCCAGACGCCAAAAATAGCGGTATATATAGGAGCAGTATATTGCAATAAAATCGCATTTGCTGCAGTTGTTAATTTTGTGGCAGCAACAAACAAGGTCACTGTTCCCGCATAAGCCAATGAACCGAGAATTCTTGATGTTGACCACTGAAAACGAATTTTCCGATGAAAGGCCAGCATGACCAGGGCAGCAATTCCACTACGGGCACCGGCGATGGCTATTGGATTCCAATCAACCCACTTTATCAACAAACCGCCTAAACTCCAAAGAATTGATGTTCCAATCAAAAAGCCGATGGCTTGATTCCGTTCTTTTCCTGATTGATAGGCAACAAAATGATTCAACTTCTACTTCCTCTCAAGATCGTTATTGGATTTTGACGAACTTTCAGAAAGCTCCTTGGCCAATATCACAATAATTGTTCCGGATATGACACCTGCCCCTCCCTACATCTGAAAATCGCTAAGAGGGAGCCCACTTGTCTTTTGCCCAAAATTCCAAGAGCAATGAAAAACAATACCGGTTAACATCTTTATAAAAAAGATTCATTAACTTTCACGACCTATGGAATGATTTACTATATATTCGAACTGTCAACTTAATTACCTGCAATAAATCAAATTTGTCTTTCGGAATCCAAAAAAGATTTTATAAAATTGGATAAACTATTTTCATCAAGTCATAAAAATTAGTGTAAAATTTAGAAAAGAGAGCTTTAACTCTAATTTGTTCCCAGGTAGTTTTTTAAAGAGATTGAATGACGATAAGACAAAAGGAGTGAAACACATGATCCCATATGACAACAATTACCAGTCGTCGATTGGAACCGTTCGGGCTGAGCATGCTACATTTGCCGGAGGCTGTTTTTGGTGCATGGTGACGCCTTTTGAATCCTTGCCGGGAGTTTTCAAAATTATCAGCGGATATACAGGGGGGCATTTCAAAAATCCTTCTTATGAGCAGGTCTGTTCGAAAGAGACGGGCCACTATGAGGCAATCGATATTTCTTATGATCCGACTCAATTGTCTTATCAAGAATTATTGAAGGTTTACTGGCGGCAAATTGATCCAACCGATTCCGGCGGACAGTTTGCGGACCGCGGCTCTCAATATCGGAGTGCTATTTTTTATCATACCCCGCGCCAAAAGCAATTGGCCGAAGAATCCAAAGCGGAATTAGAGCTTTCGGGACTTTTTGACAAACCCATAGTTACGGAAATCAAACCGGCTGAAACTTTTTATCAGGCTGAAGAATACCATCAAGATTTTCATCATAAAAATAGCGCTCACTACCAAAGATATCGTCAAGGTTCGGGACGCCAAGTTTATCTGGAGCAGACTTGGAAAGGATGTAAAATTCCGCCCGGCGGAAACGAAAAACTCATTTAAATGACGCATGGAGGTTACTTATGCTAAAAGAAAAATTGACACCGATACAATATCAAGTAACTCAGGAGAATGCTACCGAGCCCCCCTTTCAAAACGAATACTGGAATTATAATAAACCTGGGATTTATGTCGATATCGTCTCCGGAGAACCTCTTTTTTCCTCTCTGGACAAATTTGATTCCGGCTGTGGCTGGCCAAGTTTTAGTAAGCCTTTGGGTATTGATGCAGTTATGCAAAAACAAGATCTTTCTCATGGAATGAAACGAATAGAAGTCCGTAGTAAAAAAGCTAATTCTCACCTGGGGCATGTCTTTGAAAACGGTCCAATGGAGAAAGGTGGACAACGGTTTTGCATCAATTCTGCAGCATTACGATTTATTCCCGCAGAAAATTTAGCAAAAGAAGGTTATGGAGAATACCTTTGCCTGTTTAACGATTCTAACGTTACGAAAGAGCCAGACGCATAAAGCAAACGGCTCCGTTTGCATCAGAAATTATACTTACTTTAAATAATTAGATAATTTTATCGATTATTACGTTAATTACCAACAAATTCTTACTTACCTGCTTTTGTTTTGGCAATCTCTTCAACCCGTTCATTCAGATAAGCCCAGCGTTCCAGTAATTCATCCAATTTTTGTTCCTGCTGTTCCTGAGTCTTGGTTAGTTCCTGTAATTTCATATAATCGCTGCCGGCCTCTGCCACTTCTTGCTTTACTGCAGACAATTTTTGCTCCACTTGGGCAATGATTCCATCAATCTCGTTAAATTCGTGCTGTTCCTTAAAACTTAATTTTAAGGGTTTTTCGTGCCTGCGGGTTGTTTGGGAATCACCTTCCGGTTTACCGGCTTTCGGTTGAAGCGCAGCGGTCTGAGTTATATTCTCTTCTCTTTCTATCCTGCGCGTCAGCGCTTCTTGATATTCGGAAAAATTGCCCACAAAATATTCAACCCGGCCTTTTCCAGTAAATATCAACAGCTTTTCAGCAATTCGATCCAAAAAGTAACGGTCGTGGGAAACTGCAATGACTACTCCTGAAAAATCCTCCAAAAAATCCTCCAAAATGCTTAAAGTCTGAATGTCAAGATCATTGGTTGGTTCATCCAAAAGCAAAACATTGGGATTCGCCATTAAAATCCGCAATAAAAAAAGCCGACGTTTTTCTCCCCCGGAAAGTTTATGAATGGGAGCCCATTGAAGCAAGGGGGGAAATAAAAAACGTTCCAATAATTGCGAAGCACTAATCGTTCCGCCGTCATCTGTCTGTAAATGTTCGGCCTGATCTTTGATATAATCGATGACTCTCTTCTCCTCCGGCAGTTTGGAGTATTCTTGATTAAAATGGCCAATTTTGACTGTTGGGCCCATTTGAACTTGTCCTCCGTCCGGTGCTAATTTCCCGGCCATCAAATTGAGCAAAGTGGATTTGCCGATTCCATTGGGCCCAATAATCCCTATTCGGTCATTCCGGGCAAATGTATAGTCCAATCTATCGATAATACAACGTCCGTCGTAACTTTTGCTCACTTGCTCAAGAGTAATGATTTTCTTACCCAGCCGACTTGATCCTGCGACAATCTCCATTGAATTCTGTTCGGTATCGGCCATTTGTTCCTGTAATTCTTCAAAGCGATCAATCCGGGCTTGTTGTTTTGTACTGCGAGCCTTTGCACCTCTTTTGATCCAAGCCAGTTCCCGTTTAAATAGATTCCTGCGCTTAGCGGACAAAGTCTTTTCCAGTTCTTCCCGTTCGGCTTTTTTTTCTAAAAATAAACTATAATTACCGGAATAACTATACAGATTTCCATCGCTCAATTCAACAATTCTTTCTGCCACCCGATCCAAAAAATAACGATCATGCGTGACCATCAACAGGGCACCTTTGCGCTCCTTCAAATATAGCTCGAGCCAAGTTATGGTTTGATCATCGATATGGTTGGTTGGCTCATCAAGTATTAACAAATCCGCTGGATTGATCAAGGCGGCGGCCAAGGCAACACGCTTGCGCTGTCCTCCTGAAAGAACCTGGATCTTGGCCTCAAAATTGGTAATCCCCAACTTGGTCAAAATGGTCTTGGCGTCACTTTCGACCTGCCAGGCATTGGCTGCATCCATCTCTTCGCCCAACTTAATTAAGCTGTTTTGCAACGATCGATCCGCGGGATAATGTTCGGCACGGATTAATATTTCTTCATATTCCCGAATAACTTTGATCACCGGAGAATTACCTTGTAGTACTTCTTCCAGCACGCTATGTTGTTCATTAAATTCAGGATTTTGGGGTAAATATCCGATTCTAGCATTACTCAAATAAACAATTCGTCCGCTGTCAGGCTTTTCCGATCCGGCTAATAGTTTGAGCAACGTCGACTTGCCCGCCCCGTTAATGCCGATCAGACCGATTTTTTCTCCCTGATGAATGCCAAAGGTTACATTCTGAAATAGTTCTTTATTGCCATAATTTTTGGAAAGTTGTTCTACGGATAAAATGTTCATATTTTGATCCTCAATTTTGATGTGCTAATATAAAAGACTATACCATTCCTGGAAGTGTGAATCAATATAGCAACTATTATTTAACAAGATGCTTGAGAATTATTGCTCGCCTCTTGGCTACATCGCGGGCAGTCATGCATATGTTAGAATGTTCCCAAGAATTGCTCCAACTTAATTATAGAGGCGTTTACAATGACAAAATTCGAATTTATCAATAATATGAATGTCGCATGTACTGAAGCCCGCTTAAACAACGCCCGTTTTAATCAGGCAGTAGTTTTTGCCCAGGCTGCACTGGAATCAAATTGGGGAAATTCGGAATTAGCTCAAAAAGCGAATAACATATTTTCTATCAAGGCGGGGGAAACATGGCGGGGGGAAACCATTCAACTGATTGGTCCAGAATGGAATTACCGTATGGGCTGGTACCAAAGCCTGGACAAGTGGCGTAAATACCGAAACTGGACAGATTGCCTCATCGACTATGCTAAAATTATTGCGGAAGTTTCCTGGTTCCAAGATGCGCTGCAATATTTAGATCAACCGGAACAGTTTTTAAAAGCATTACTACCCACTCCAAACCATCCAGGTTGGGCTTCCGATCCGAACTATTTTCAAAAAGTATATAAAATCGCACTGGAATTGAAAAATTATGGAGGGCCTAGATGGAATGAATGAATTTCAAACTTTAGGATAAAATGAATTGCCAGTTATCCTTGGTCGATCTGATTTTACCCCAACGTCCAATTGGAGATAACTGGCAATTTTAGATGGTTTTTCATCGAAAAAATATAAACCTTAAAATTGAAGTCCAATCCTTATTCTTTCGGCTGTTCCTTGTTTTGAACAACCTTATCATCCGGTTCAAATTCATTTTCCTTGGATAGGAATACCGGTTTACCACCTATCACTTGGTCCAAAAGAGTCGTTGGGCCGATTAAATCTTGTACTATCCCTTCCATAGCTGGTCGCTTTCGGTTTATAAATGATTCATGGTCCGGTTGCTGATCATTCAAATGAATTTCTCCTTTTGCAAAGCCTAAAATCGATGAAATTGAGACATATTTTCAGGTTCGGAAGGACTTGAAATTTCCCCTAAAGTCTGGGCCAACTCCACGTCATATTTAGCCTGTGTTGCCAAGTCTCCCAATGAAACCATACCTACCAACTGATTATTTTCTACAACCGGCAAACGTCTTACTTGACCCTGGGACATTAATGTAGCCGCTTGAGAAAGTCCGGTATCTGGGGATATTGTTTTCACACCGGAAGTCATAACATCACGGACCGGAGTTGTTTTGGGATCTTTATTATGGGCTACGTTACGCACAACAATGTCGCGGTCGGTTACAATCCCTATAATATTTTGTCCTTCACATACCGGCATTGCTCCAATATCATGTTTCTGCATAAGTTGGGCTGTTTCAACAACAGTAGTGTCAGGGCTGACGAATGCGACGGTATCCGTCATGATATCTTTAATTTTCAATTTCCGAATCTCCTTTCAATTTTTAATATAATGCCCCAAAATCGTATGATTCATTCCCTTTTTCAATATACTCTCTTACAACACAAGACGATTTTCAAAATAAATTGATCTTGGCGAAACGTGGGATCCAGTTTATACTATTAGATAGGTAAAGATAGAAAAGAAAATAAAAATCGATCGAACAGAATTTTTATGATTTTGTTGTTGAATAGAAATGGATTAAAACTCAAAGGGAGGATTATTGAATGAGCACCGTCGAGGAAATGAAAGTCATTCAAGCAATTAACCGATTGGAAGATGCCCGTAAGCTTTTAAATGAAGTGTGTCAGAAAGATAATCGTTTTAATGAAAAATTTAACGGTATGAACGGTAATTTAGAAAAATTCGAACAAGATTTACGGGAAATTCAAGAGAAACTCAATCTAGAAAATTTAGGGGTTAAGGGCATGTCGATTCACGAATTTTAATGAGTAAGGCTTTTGATTTATTCCGATGTTCCCTAAAACTATTTCAAGCAAAAACCGCAAAGTTTCATCTTTTTGCGGTTTTTGCTTGAAATATTCTGAATAACTCAAACCCCATCATTGGCAAAAATTTTGCTTTATCATAATCAATTTCCCGCTTCCCACATTTTTCTCGCTTTCATAACCCACTGAATCCGTTTTTTCCTTTCAATAAATGGCACTTTCATTCTTTTCATTGCCAGCCAAAGATCGCCGGGGCTCATTGCGCCATGGTAATAATAACGATCAAGTAAAAAAGTCAGAATCATAGGAGACCACATCATGCTCCCATGAGAGTAATCTTTACCAATGCATAGCGCATTTTTAAAAGGGCCAACGGCGCTTACTGGATCGACCCGCCCATCCCCGGTTAAGGCGTATTCCGGGGGAGAGCTTTTACTTGGGAGTAGACCAGACCCAACGCCATAACTGTCTGGAAGTGCTAGATGGTAATTGCCCTGCAGATCGTAGCTTCCAAAACCCAAAGCATAAATTGAAATTGCATGAGGAACCGCTTCCTGTAATTTCGGCATGGTACCAAAACCATCACTTAAATTGGCAGTCTCCGGGTCCATCCATTTCATCATGGGCAAATAACGGCTGATAAATTCGGCCGCGGTTTTTGGATAAAGCGCGCCCAATTTCACGGTATGGGTGCGGAAAAAAAATTTCTCCGCAACCTGTAAGCCAAATTCCTGCGCGTTTTCCAAATCCCATCTTCCGTTGTAAGTGACGCGTTCGCCCCGGCACTGCATTCCAATCTCATAAATTCCATACTGAGGGCCGCCAATGGAGACTAAGGAAGTAAAACGCCCAGGATGACTTGACACAGTGTACCGTCCGACAATTCCTCCCAAACTATGACCGATCCAGTGGAGTTCCGCGCCCGGCCAATTCCGGTCGATGAACTCCATCAAAGGATCAACATAATCCCGCTCCACTTGGGGTAAATCCAGGCGCCAATCATACTTTAAATAAATCACATTGATATCCGCCAGTGATTGTCGCTTGTCCTCTTTATCGAAGGGTTCTTGGAGAACCTGCCAATTATCAAAAATTTTGATACGTTCTCTCCGGTTGAGATGATTTATCCGTTTGGCCCAATAAGCCATTTCATGTTCCAATTGGTAATAGGAACAAAAAAAGTATTTAGAAACGGATGGTCCTTCACCCGTTGCCAGCATGGCTTGGGGAATTGGACGGTAATCGGGACCGGTTAAAAATGAAACATCTTGTCTTTTCCGTATATGGGGGTAAGGAGACTGTTCAATCCATGATGGATCCGTAGAGGGAAGGCGATCTAAACTCCCCCAAAATCCATAGGTAAATATCACAAACGTTGGCTTGGTTTCACCCCAAATTTGGGGTATTCCGATACAAAGCACAAAAATTAAAATTACGAAGATTCTTGCCAAAAATTTGGGTTTCATAGAGACTCCAAGTATTTAATAGTCATAAAACAAAATGAGGATTGCATTTCTTTGTCAAAAATATGCGGACGCATGACCGTTGCTATTTGGATTAACCGATACCTTATCCGAAATCGGCCGGGCTTCCTATAATCTTTAGTCTTTTTTTCGAATGCTCCTGCTTTTCACGGCTGAAAATTGTTTCCATAGCACCAAAATCAATTGAAAACGATATAATGTCAAAGGCGGTGAAATCTCATGAATTTGATAACAAAGCCCTATAACCGGGAAGCAGCGGTTAAGTACGCCACCACCTGGGCGCTACGAAAAAATCCGAGATTTTATGATTATACCAATCTCGGGGGCGATTGCACAAACTTCGCTTCCCAGGTTATTTTCAGCGGTGCTCCCATCATGAATTATAATTCGGCCAATGGCTGGTATTATATAAACGCTAATCAAAAATCCCCATCATGGACGGGGGTTGATTTCCTGCATCAATTTTTGATTCAAAACCAAAATCGGGGCCCTTTTGCTCAGGAGGTTCAGTTAACCCGGATTCAACCGGGAGATATTATTCAAATTTGGTTTGGAAACAAACCGCACTTCAACCATTCCTTGGTAGTGACCCAAATAACACTGCCGATTACTCCCGAAAACATATTGGTATCCGTCCATACTCCTGATTTTTTAAACCGCAAGCTTTCAACTTACCAATGGGTTAGCGCGCGATATATTCATATTTTAGGAGCCCGATTATGATTTCTTCGGGCGTTCCGGCGCACAGTTCCGGGACGAATCAGGCACCCCGGACCATAGCCGATTAAATCTTCCCGCCCCGCTTTTATTAAGGCCTCATATACCAATTTATAATTCTGGGGACGCCGGTACTGAAGCAATGCGCGCTGCATCGCTTTTTCCTTTGGCGTCTTGGGGACATAAACAGTTTCCATATCGCGGGGATCCAATTCTGTATAATACATACATGTTGAAAGACTCCCGGGTGTCGGGTAAAAATCCTGTACCTGTTCCGGAGTATAATGGTTGTCCCTTAAGTACTCGGCTAATTCTATCGCCGCCCCCAAATCACTTCCGGGATGGCTGGATATTAAATATGGGACCAAATATTGTTCTTTACCGAGTTTTTCATTGATTGTCTTAAATTTCTTTACAAATTGATCATAAACCCGGCGACTGGGTTTGCCCATTTTTTGCAATACCCGGTCCACTACATGTTCAGGGGCAACTTTTAATTGTCCGCTGACATGGTGTTCGCAAAGTTCCTCAAAAAATTCGTCATTTTTATCCAGCATCAAATAATCGAAGCGAATCCCGGAACGGATAAATACCTTTTTGATTTCAGGAATCTCCCGAAGCCTTCTCAATAATTGTAGATATTCCCGGTGATCGACCTCTAAATTTTTACACCCTCCACTTTCCATACATTGTTTATCTTTGCATACACCCTTTTCTTTTTGAATTTGACAGGAAGGATTACGGAAATTGGCCGTTGGCCCACCCACATCGTGAATATAACCTTTAAAATTTTCAGCCCAAACCATTTTTTTCGCCTCATTGACGATCGAAGATTGACTGCGTTTTTGAATCATCCGTCCTTGGTGGAAAGTCAGGGCGCAAAAAGAGCAACCCCCGAAACATCCCCGGTGGCTCGTAATACTGAATGCCACTTCTTGAATAGCGGGAACTCCCCCGGCGGACTTATAGGTTGGATGGTAAGTGCGCTGATAAGGCAAAGCATAAATCTGGTCCATCTCAGCTTCCGAAAGAGGAAATGCCGGTGGATTTTGAACTAAGTAGCGGTCGCCATGGAGTTGTAAAAGCGTTTTACCGCGGATTGGGTCCTGCTCCTGATATTGAATGCGAAAAGCCTCCGCATACTTTACCTTATCGGACCTGACATCTTCAAAAGACGGAACAATCACCGTGTTGGGTTCAAGATTCGCCTTGGTATCCTTTGACAAAGACTTTAACACCGCAGTTCCCCGAATATCAACGATTTGATTGATATTCTCATTCCGGGCTAACCTGGCGGCTATTTCCGAAATGGGTTTTTCGCCCATTCCGTAAATTAAAATATCGGCCTTGGAATCAACCAAAATCGAACGTCTTACCGAATCGTCCCAATAATCATAATGTGCAAAACGGCGTAAGCTGGCTTCAATTCCTCCGATAATGACTGGAACATTTTTAAAAGCTTCTTTAGCACGATTGGCATAAACAATGACCGCCCGGTCCGGCCGCAAACCGGCCCGTCCACCTGGTGAATAAACATCCTCGCTTCTCGGTTTCTTACTGGCTGTATAATGATTCACCATGGAATCAATGACCCCGGACGAAATCAAAAAGGCTAATTTAGGGCGGCCCAATACCTTAAAACTTGAACTATCCCTCCAGTCGGGCTGGGCGATAATACCGATGCGGTATCCTTCATGTTCCAATACCCGGCTGATAATAGCCCCTCCAAAACTAGGATGATCGACATATGCTTCGCCGCTAATCAATACGAAGTCCAGTTCATTCCAGCCCCGCTCCACCATATCTTCATTTGTAATGGGTAAAAAGTTAGATTTCCGCATAAGCTTATTTTGTCCCTGATAATGTAAATTTTTCACGATTCAAATTCACGCAATTGTTTCTCACTAAAGGGAACAATTGCCAAACTGCAATCAAATTGAGTACCAGCACCACAATAAAAAGGCCCATGTAACCAAAAAACTGGATAAATAGTGGCGCGATTAGCGGACCCAAAGTACCTCTAAGCCCCTGTAAATAAACGTTCACAGCCATGTAAGAATTAATTTCTCCTTGACCAGCCATGCATAGTACGCAATTTAGGGTAACCAAATCGAGACCGGCATTGACTATTCCCTGCAGTAAACCAACGAATAATAATGGCCACTGGGTATTCACGAAACAATACATCAGAGGAACGCCGATATTCACCAAAAAAACGCCCATCATCACTTTAAGGGGGGAATACCGATCGATTAGATAACCGCCCAAATAATAAAATATAAGCGAAGAACAATAGATAATCGCTGAAAAAGTCGCGATAAAACCATCGCTCACTTTCAAAGTGTCAACCTGAAAAAGGGGATAAGCCGGTAAAGAGGTTGCCGTAGCTAATCCAAATAGGAATAGAGCCAAAATAAACCGGCGGTAATGATGATCTGATTTAAAAATGGTCCAAGCAGAAATTTTTGGGCCCGAGGCGCGGGGTTGATCGGGAATCGCCGGCCGGATTCCCCTGAAAGTAACGGCAGAAGCGATTCCGAATAAAGCCAGAAAAGGAAATAGAAAACCCACGCCCCACTTTGGCATTAGCAGTCCGGTTACAATAATTGAAACAACCTGAGCCAATGCCGAGCCTACCCGGACCCATCCCATCAATGTTCCCCGTATTTCAGCCGGATAAGCCTTCCGCATCGCATTGCCATAGACTGTCGCACTGATGGAACCAAAAAAATAATGAAGAGCAAAAAACGCCAGATACCAATGGGCAGTAGCGCTAATTAGTAAAAGCAAGATCATGGCGCGGCTGGCGCCGTCGGCCAAGAAAACCATTTTGAATGGGTTCTCCTTGTCAAACATCTTAGCCCAAATTGGAGAGAGCATTAACCAAACGCTGGGTAAAGCTGCAAGCAGACCGACTTCAAATGTGGAGGCCCCGATACGTCTGGCCTGTATTAATATAAAAGCGTTTAAACCGCCGTAAAACAGACCAAAAAAGATTGCAGCAGCCAAATCGCATTTAAAGTTGTGCCGTACTTTGCGAGTTGTTTGAAAAAGTAATGAAAACAAAGTACACCTCCAGCGTTATCTAAAATCATTTTACTGGCAAGTATTTATTCTGTCTATACATTTTTTGTAAAACAAATTCAAATTAACAAAAGAGTGGATATTCGGTTTCTTACGATGCAATTAAAAAGGGGCTGGTGCAAATGATTTTTCCACAGCCCACTGGTAATCGTTGAATTATGTTATCGAATTCATTACATTTGAAATTACGAAACGTAATTACTTACCGCTTTTATCAGGTAAAAACCTGATATTCAATGATGGTAAGGATGGGTCCACATCATCTTTCCGATATTGAAATTCCTTTGGATGATAAATTTTTTTCCTCTCCTTTACCTTTCACACCACGGATGATTTCCGAAAGTTTTTGAACAATTAATTTTATACTTTCTGCTTGAGAGCTCAATTCCTCTGCTATGGATGCGCTTTCCTCGGCATTTTGGGCTGTCTGTTGGGTGTTGATTTCCATTTGGCCCATTGTTTTAGTTATCTGCTCGATTCCTTGCAACTGTTCCTGACTGGCAGCAGAAATTTCATTAATTATTTTATTGACCTTTTCAGCATTTGCGGTTATTTCAGTTAAAGCCATTCTAACTCTCTCAGCAGCCGAAACACCTTTACTTGATAATTCGATATTCATTTGAATAATCCCGGCAGTATCCTTAGCTGCCTGAGTGCTCCGTCCAGCTAAATTTCTAACTTCTTCCGCCACTACCGCAAAGCCTGAACCGGCTTCCCCGGCACGGGCCGCCTCAATAGCTGCATTAAGTGCTAAAATGTTTGTTTGGAAAGCAATATCGTCGATTACTTTAATGATTTTAGCGATTTGAGTACTTGAATTTTTCATCTCTTGGATCGAGTCCATCATTTCTTTCATTTCATCGTTGCCTTTATCCGCCGATTTCTTTGTCATTTCTGTAAGTTGAACCGTTTGCTTTGTGTGAGTGACATTTTGACTAAACATCGAGGTTGATTCTTGTAAAATAGAAGAAGTTTCCTCAATGGAAGATGCTTGCTCAGCACTAGTCTGAGATAATTGCTGATTTGAAGCGGCCAGTTGTTTGGAAGCCGCAGTCACCTCATGGGTACTATTGGATAATTGCCGAACAATACCATCAATCAGACCGATAATTCTGTTGGCGAATTTCAAAGCGAAAAAAACACACAATACACTGATAATCATTAAAATAAATAGTAATACCCAGCCAATAATTGTAACCTCGCGGTTTAGTCCAGCTTTAACTGCGGTGTTATAATTCAATTCAGCCAGAATAAGTGCTTGAACATGCTGGCCAATAAATTGACCTACTTTTTTGGTTTCGTCTAAAGAACCTACCGTAACCGTCAAATTTTTATCACGGACAGCGTTCATTGTGGTATGAAAATTTTCTTGAAAAGCACTGAATAATCTCTCGACGGAATCCAAATCATTCATGCCGGTTGGATCCTGAATATATCTTTTTAAAAATAATAGATCCGCTTCACCCTGATTCAAAAGGTTTAGGCATCTCTGCTCGGTATCAATATTATTGAATATGTATTTTTCAAGGTTTTGAGATATTTCCGTGACAGAATTCGAAATTCTATTGGCTACGATAACGCTTTCAATCATTTGATCAAGGTCGCGGATAAAACCTTTTAAGGTTATATAAGAAAAAATACTGACTCCACTCATCAAAACAATAATCCATAAAAAACGAAAAATTACTTTTTTTCGAAAAGAAAAATCGAACTTCTTCAGTATATCTTTGCGAAATTCCGGTTTTATCAACTAATTTATCCTCCGAAGCCATCAATTTTAAAAATCAATAAACACCTAATATACATCGTTCGAACTAAAAAACATTATTTCAACAAAAAACGTTGACTTGGGTAAATATATCTTTTATTAAAATTATCATTCTTTTAGGTTGGTTGCAAGTATAATTTGGTAATGTATTATGGAATAGAAAATTATTTTTTTGAGGGTATGGATTTTTATTCCAGCTACCCATTGCCAATAGAATTATTTTATTCAGCAGGAATTAACCCGTGAATGGTGAATATTTATATATACTTTTAAAAATACTTTTAAAAAGTGTTTTTAATATAGAGGATTTTGCCTAAACTTCACCGGCTTTATATGAAAATTTGTCATCTTGATAAGGGATAATCATGAAAAAAGCAATTAACCAGGAACTAATGCGGGTCAATAACAAAAAATCAATTCTGGAATTAATTTTAAAGAAACCATCGATATCCAAAGCGGAAATAGCAACCACTCTTGGTTTAAGCTCAACAACGGTAACTACATTCGTGAATGAATTAATGGCGGAGCATCGAATTATCCAGTGTGGAATCGCCAAATCCACGGGTGGCCGCAAATCCGCTTTATATCAACTAAATCCCGAGGCTTTCTATATTATTGGTGTTAATTTGTTAGTTGATAAATTGGTTTGGGTATTGGTTAACTCTGTGGGAGCCGTGATCAGTACTGGAGAAATATCCTTAAGCAGCAGTGATGAGTTGTATATCATTGATCTTTTAAATAAAACCATCGATGAAATCATCCTCCAAAACAACATACCCTATGAAAAAATCGGCGGTATTGGAATCGGAATTCCGGGGATTGTACAAAACGCTTCCGGAATCGTTGAATTAGCCCCTAATCTAGGGTGGAAAAATGTTAATCTACGGCAATTGCTTACTACCAAAAAATTAATTTTCATCGAGAATGAAGCGAATGCCGCGGCAATCGGCGAACATTTTTATGGAACGGCTACCCGGGTTGCAAATCTGCTTTATGTTTCCATCGGTGTCGGAATCGGATGTGGATTAATACTCAATGACCGGCTTTATACCGGACATTCAAACCGTGCCGGAGAATTCGGCCATATGACGGTGGAACCCGATGGGTTACTATGCAGATGCGGCAATCAAGGATGTTGGGAGGCCTATGCTTCCAATGACGCTACTTTTAAAAGCTATAATCATCAAAACCCCTCTGAGCAAATACAATCTTTTGAAGAATTCTTAAGCCGGGTCATCCAAAAAGATACTCTTGCAATGGAAGTATTAGATTCGACGATAAAATATTTGGGGATTGGCATTGCCAATCTAATCAACGGATTAAATCCTGAAATGGTCGTAATTGGGGGTGAATTGGGCGAGATTAACGAAATCATTAGTCATAAATTAATCAAACAAATTAAAGATTGTAGCCTGGACAAAACTTTTAGTAATTTTATTTTGGAATTTTCCAAGTTAAAAAACCGAGCTACTGCTTTAGGTGTAGCAAGTCAGGTCATGGAAATCGTTTTTAACCAATAATTTAAATAAAGGAGTTGATTCTATGGGATATTTATTAGGATTCGACATCGGCAGTTCCTCCATTAAAGCCACATTAATGGATTCTGTCACCGGTAAGGTTATCGCTTCGGCAACTTCTCCTCAAACGGAAATGGAGATCATGGCGCCCAAACCTGGATGGGCCGAGCAACACCCCGATACCTGGTGGCAACATGTAAAATCAACCACGGCAATGATTAAAGGCAGCAGTAAGATTGATTTATCGGATGTGGAGGCGATCGGTCTTTCCTACCAAATGCATGGACTGGTCATCGTCGACAAGGATCGGAAACCATTAAGGCCGGCCATTATCTGGTGTGATAGTCGGGCTGTATCCAACGGCGAAGATGCCTTCAAAAATTTAGGTTCGCAAAAGTGTTTATCCCAATTACTGAATTCACCGGGAAATTTTACAGCCTCCAAATTAAAATGGGTTCAGCAAAATGAACCCGATATCTATAAGCAAATATACAAGGCCATGCTTCCGGGCGACTATATCGCCCTGAAAATGAGCGGCGAGGCCAAAACAACTCCCTCCGGATTATCTGAAGGTATCCTCTGGGATTTCCAAAACGGCCAACTCGCCCAAATGCTTTTAGATTATTACGGTATCTCCTCCGATCTGATTCCTGATCCGGTTCCGACCTTTTCGATCCAGGGCGAGTTAACCCCACAAGCCGCTGAGGAATTGGGCCTGAAACCCGGGATTAAAATAGCGTACCGGGCCGGTGATCAGCCCAATAATGCTTTTTCACTGAATGTTTTGGAACCCGGTGAACTGGCGGCGACCGCCGGAACCAGCGGCGTTGTCTATGGGGTCGGTGATAAACCCAATTACGATCCCAAATCGCGGGTCAATACTTTCGTCCATGTCAATCATGAAGCAACCGCTCCGCGGTATGGTATTTTGCTCTGCATGAACGGTACCGGTATCTTAAACCGCTGGATGAAAAGTAACGTGGCCGAAGGATTATCATACGAAGAAGCAAACCAACTGGCAGGCAAGGTTCCGGTCGGTTGTAGCAATCTGGCGATTCTTCCTTACGGCAACGGCGCCGAACGCACTCTTGAAAACAAAAATATCGGCGCTTCCATTCACGGTCTCAATTTCAACATTCATGACCGTTCTTACCTTCTCCGGGCCGCACAGGAAGGGATTGTATTTGCCCTGAATTACGGTATTGAAATCATGGAAAACATGGGAATCAGTATCCAAACCGTTAAAGCCGGACATGCCAACATGTTCTTAAGTCCGATTTTCAGTGAAGCCTTTGCCACGATCACCGGCGCCGAGGTTAAACTCTATAACACCGATGGTTCCCAAGGAGCCGCCAGGGGTGCCGGGCTTGGAGCCGGTGTTTTCAAGGATTTTCAGGAAACCTTTACCGGATTGCAGGCCGTCAAGACCATCGAACCCAATGAGGCTTTAAAGTCAGCCTATCAAGAAGCCTATCAAAATTGGAAGGCAATCTTAAAACACCAGCTTGAACGTGGTTGATATAGAACATCCTTAAACAGTTATCAGAACTGAATCACCATCGGAAACCAGTTTGATGTCGGTGGTTACCTTTCAAGGTAATACCGTATCATATTCAAAATGCGGTTGTCTAAAAACAAAGGGAGGAAACAAAATGTCGAAAAAATCATTGCATGCAATTTGTCGTTGGACTTTCAACCCGGGGAAAGGCGGTTTTACCCCCGGCGATATGCGTCCGGCTTGGTCTGCCAACAAGCTGGATGCTGTCGGAATTATCGGCATCATCAAAGAAAAAATCGCACCCAAAATGCCCGACAATGTTGAACTCGGATTTGAAGTCCATTATGACAGCGAAATTGATGAAAAAACCGCCCCGGCTGTTGCCGATGCCCTGCTTGACGCGAAAATGCATCTGGCCATGATCACCCCGGGCGCTCATTCCCATTTCGGTTACGGTGGGGTTTGTTCCTTGGATCCCAATGAGCGGAAAGCCGCCGAAGAATTAGGAATCCGTACGGTCGATTTGGCCTATGGTCCTATGAAAAAAGCCTGGCATCCGGATGCCGCCAAAGCACCGGCTTTTGTACTCTGGAACGGTTCTTACGGTTACGATTTAGCCTCGGTTGGGGTTAAACAAATGTATCAAAACCTGAAAGAAAGTATTGCCGGCCTCTGTAAATATGAGGAGAAAAAAGGCGGCAGCCTTTATATCGGTTTTGAGCCCAAACCCAATGAAGGGCATCCGGCGATGATCATTCCGACCGTGGCCTCCGCCCTGCTTTTCTGGCGCCGTATCGAAGAAGAATTCGGCGTCTCCCGCAAGAAAAAAGGAGTCAATAAAGAATTCGGCCATACCGAAATGATCGGCCTTGACCACGTATATGATTCCGTTGAAGAGCTGGATAACGAGGCCATGGTCCACATGCATCTGAACAGCCAGGGATATAACGACGGTATTATTCTCGGCGGCCCCGGAAAATACGACATTGATCACGGCACCCGAATCAACGGCATGAACATTGCCATCGCCGGCCTGATCGACGAAGCCGGGTTCGAGCGCTGGAAAGGCCACGACATGGTACCCCGGGCCTATGATAATGAAGAACAGGCCATTGACCGGATTGTCAGAAGCATCTTAAGCTGGGAAGCATGCGCCAAAGCCGCTACCGAGCTGGATACCAAACAATTGTTGAAACACCTTGCCAACCGCGAGACCGCCAAGGCTGAAGACATGATGAGAGCCGCAGTGGTAAGCGCCCAGAAGCATTTTGACCAGATGTACAAGTAAATTTGCTACCCAGCATTGAAATTCGGTTTTTGTGAAAAAAACAGTCCCGATTAACAATTCGGGGCTGTTTTTATGAAGTGAACAATAATCGATCTTCATCTTCCGCTTGCAACCTTACACACCGCCAAGCAGCCTAAATCTCTTGCAGTTCGAAAAGCCGTGCTGAATTAATCTTCGGTAAAACAACACTAAGTTCACCGTTATCCTGTTGCCACTCAAAACTGCATCCGGCATCCGACGGATACCCGACATGGACTCTGACTTTTTTTCCTTTTAAAAATTTTACCGGCAAACGGCAGTATTCGTTAGAACCTTCCAATCTCCATACTGCAAGATAGGTTTTCCCGGCACACCTTAACCCCCAACTAACCCACGGATCTTCAAATGTGGGTAATCCAAGGGGCCAAAACGGCAACCCTTGCGGAATATCGCACCGGATTGATTTATAATAGGCCAATCCTTCCCGCACCAATTGTAGCCTTTCCTGAGAGATCTCTGCTAAATGACCGCTTTGATGAACTCGCATCAGAATTGCGTTCACCATATTAAAGATAACCTCTTCAATATCCCCTTCGCGTAGAGGATAAGACCAGATTGCGCACTGTTCCGGAGTCACTCCGGTTGCGCATGATGCGGCAATAGCCGCATATTTCCGGTAATCAGTTTGATCGCTGCTGGATTGGATGCTATGCCGGCTTAACAGGGCATAATCCATACGCATCCCGCCGCTGCTGCAGTTTTCGATGACCAGATCCGGATAATCAACAAAAATCTTGTCAAGCCAAGCCAAGTATGCCCGGTTATGTTCCAAAAGACCGTCGCCGAAACTATCCGCCCCGTTTTCAGTACCAATACCGGCATTGATATTATAATCCATTTTAATATAGCCGACACCATATTCCTGGACCAAACGCTTCATGATCCGATCAGCATGTTTTCGCACTTCCGGATTGCGAAAATCCAGTTGATAACGGCCATGATCAATGACTCGTTTATCATGGCGGATAAAAAACCAATCATCCGGGACTTGACTGGCCAGCGGACAATGAATACCCATCACTTCAACTTCCAACCACAATCCCGGGATCATCCCTTTAGACCGGATATACTCAAGGGGTTCCTTGATGCCACCCGGAAAACGAAATTTGGCCGGCTGCCACTCTCCCACTCCGTCCCACCACTCGCCGTCGGAATACCAGCCGGCATCAATACAAAAATATTCGCAACCGGCTTCAGCGGCGGCGTCAATCAACGGAATCAATTTAGCCGTCGTTGGATCGCCCATTAAACAATTCATATAGTCATTAAAAATAATGGGTAACTTTTGATCATCGACATTGGGACGTCGAATCACTCTGCGATAATGGGTCAAAGCATGAATGGCTTTTTCAAAATCACCGGCTACGGAACCAATAGCGACCGGGACCGAGGTAAAAGAATCTCCCGGGGCTAATCTTTTCCACCAATGATTTTCGTTCTCGGTGGGTCCGCTGAGTTGTAAGTAAAGGTGTTCGGCAATATCGCTGATTTCCCAATGCCAGGACCCATTATTTTCAATCTGCCAAAATAATAAATTTCCGGATTCAGTATTTTCAAAACAACCCATCGGCAGATATTGGGAAGTGGACCAAGTACCGTTGTTCGAAAAAGCAAGACGCTTGATGGAAAAAGTATTCACCTTTGACAAACCAAGCTCGGGGAGTGAATTTTGACGCCATTGTCCCTCCCCATACCATGCATTATGGGGGATATGCAACCTGCTTTTTTGTTCCCAGGATAATATTCCTTCTTTGGCGATTCCAGTTAAAGCGAATGACGAAACATATTCCAGGGTCTTGATTTCCCTGCTCCCGTTGCGAATTTCAGTCCAGGAACGTACCATCGGGATACCGTCAAAAAATTGTACATGGCTGGTGACCATCAAACCGGAGTCTTCCATTTCAAACTCAAGTTTTCGTCCCTGCGCCGTACGGTAATCATGGTGCGTTTTATAAATCAACCGCCCGCCGGGCATGGTCCCGGTATGTTTTGAACCGTGGTGGTCGTTCTGATTCTCGCCGGCCATCTGAATTTCCACCAGTCGGAACATTTTTTTTTGTTCTTCGGTTATGGTTTCAGGATAAAAAGCATGGGAAAAAAAATGTAGCAGACGAAGATCCTGATTTTCAGTAACTTCCAGAACTAAGTGTAAACTGTTTTCTTCAATGACAATCTCCATTTTATTTTCCTTTCAATGGCCCGTTATAGGAATCATATTGTGGCTTATCCTTTCACCGCTCCGACTGTCATCCCTTTAACAAAGTATTTCTGTAAGGTGATGAAAAGAATCGTTACCGGCATTACCGATATGACAATTGCAGCCATAGCAGTTGTATAGTCGCTGGTATACTGGGAGAATAACGCCTGAATCGCTACAGTAAGCGTTTTAAGTTCTTTTAAATTGATATAAAGATTCGCCATCAGGTAATCGTTCCAAATTTGAAAAGCCTGCAGTATTGTCAAAGTAGCTATTGCCGGTTTTAAGAGCGGCAATACAATGGAAAAATATGTCCTATAAATTGAACAACCATCGATTTTAGCGGCTTCTTCCAACTCTACTGGAACAGTAGATATAAAACTGGTCATTAAAAAAACACCAAAAGACATACCGGTTGCAATATACATCAAGATAATTCCAATCCGGGTATTGGTCAATCCGCTTTTATATCCGATGATATAAATGGGAAGAAACAATGCCTGGTAGGGAATAAAAATTCCTAATAAAAAATAAATATAACTAAATTTGAAAAACCCGTTCTTGCAGCGGGCAATGGCCCAGGCCGCAGCTCCGCACATAATTGCCAATACGAAAACCGATATCGCCGTATATAAGAATGTATTCAAAAAAGTAGTCGCTAAATCAAGTCTTTTAAATGCCGTGATATAATTATCCATGTTAAAACCTTGCGGTAGGGACAAAGGGCTGTTTAGATAAAGTTCTTTGGTGGTTTTAAAGGAATAATTAACAATGATCAAAAGAGGCACCGCAAACAAGACGGCTATCATTGTCATCAATAATTGAGTAATGCCGATTCCAAACGTGTATGATTCATTTTCGCCCGCTTTTAATTTTGGGGCAGTTGTTCGTTTTTCCGTTTCACCCATCAATTTGGAATGAGGTTCCTTATTCAGGGTCGTCATTATAGTTGCACCTCCTTCTTTTTGAGAAAGCCCAATTGGATTAAGGCTATCACCAGAAGGACGAACACCAAAACGACCGATATCGCAGAACCATATCCATACTGTCTTCCACTGATTGCCGTATTATAAATCTGATAAATAATGGAAGTCGAAGCTCGTCCCGGACCCCCTTGGGTAGAAGAAACCATTAATTCATATACTTTTAATGAGCCGGTGGTAATACCGACGATACAAATCGTAAACGCCGGAGCCAGCATGGGAATTGTTATACTGCGGAATTTGCCGAAAGAACTTGCCCCATCAATACTGGCGGCTTCATATAAATCGTTTGGGATAGACTGCAAAGCCGCAAGGTAAATCAACATCCAATAACCAATCCATTGCCAGTTATTGGCGATTAACATCCCGGCGAGAACCGTTTTTCCGTCTCCGAACAACAAGAAATTAAAATGGGTTCCCATCCATTCATTAAGTGCTGGCAAAATATTGGAAAACATTCTTAACCATATAAATCCTACAATGACCGCACTGATTAAACAAGGTATAAAAAGTATGGTACGGTATATTTTTTTCCCTTTTAAAGCGCTATTCAAGGCAACGGCAAAAAGTAAGGCAAAAACATTTTGGATCATCGTATTCCAAACTGTAAACTTGATTGTAAAAATCCACGCCTGGATGACATAAGGGTCCGAGAATGAATTGAAGTAATTTTGCAGCCCGACAAATGGTTTGTTCGCAGTCATCCCATTCCAACTCGTCAGGGAATAACCAAACGCAAGCATTAACGGAATAATCAGTCCGATCGTAAAAAGTATCATCCCGGGTAAGATCAGTGAAATATATTGCAGCAATTCAATTCGAGCCAACGATTTCTGGCGCATGATGCTATCTCCTTCTAAAAAAAATAAGGGGAATAATGAAAACCAGCACTATTCCCCTAAATTCAAACCACACTTAATGGTTCATGGTTTGCTGTTTGCTTTTCGGTTATCGGCCGCTTTCAAAGCATCGTTTAAACTAATCGTCCCTTGCAACCACGCTGCGATATCTTTGGCATTTTCTTCCTGGAACCCGCCCCATTGTAATTGATTGTTGCCGCGATTGGCATCGATAATTTTTCCTGCCGCGGCATATTTATCAATATCTTTTTGGCTGGGATTCGGGAAGGTCGGACTTACGCCCTTGAGCATGGAGGCAGTCTTCGTTTGATTATAAAATTCAACAGCTGCTTTAACATCCCCGGTGATCACATCAAACACCTTATCAACTTCAGCGGAGTGCTTGGTTTTGGCGCTCTTCATCCAAGTCATGTTCGGCTCAAAAATAAGCTTGGCGTCGCCGCTTTGATTGGGGAAGGGAAATACTCCGAAATCAAAGTTTTTATCGACATTCATGAAATTTTGAATAGACCAGGAACCGGATACTTTCATCGCGGCTTTTCCCTGAACCATTCTGGCATCACAATCGGTTTGCCCGAGCGAGAAAGTCTCTTTGCTCCAGGTGTTATCATAAATTAACTTGTTATATTCATAACATTTTTTGTAGGCAGCCGATTTCGCAAAAGATTCTTTCCCGGCACGGAATTGATGGCCCCAATTGGGCGCTTTATTGAATACCTCATTAATGGCAAATTGCATTGTAATATTACCAATGCTCCAAGTATCAACCATATGGGTCGCAAAGGGAGTAATCCCTTTGGCCTTTAACTTGTTGATAACCTCAGCCAATTCAGTTTGGGTCCCAGGAATTTTTAAACCATTTTCCGTAAATATTTTCCGGTTATAATACACTCCTTGATAAAGACAATTATAAACAATCCCATAGGTTTTTCCTTTCGCGGTTACCCCGGGAATCGCAGCTGGCAATACTCTTTGAAGATAGCTTTTGCCGTTTAGAGCGGCCAATAATCCTTGGCTGCCATAGACCGCAATATCCTGGGCTTTACCGATGATGATATCCGGCAAACCCGATTGGATGTACTGTTGCATTTTGGGATGAAAATCTTTGCCCCAATCTACTGCTTCCCACTGCAAGGTGATATTAGGATATTTTGCAGCCACAGCTTTCTGGACGATATCTTCCAAACCGGCATCAGTAGTTGATTGCCCCGCAAAAACCGTCAAAGTTACTTTTGGGTCCTTCGCTGCGCCATAGGCAACCGCCGAAATAAGTAATCCGGTAATCATCATAACGACCATGAAGCGTTTCATTACTTTTCTCATCATCTATACCCCCTTATTATTAAAAAACCAAGTCCTTGATCTTGGGCAAACCTATGGTGCCCTTCGTCCATATGCGCCTCCTTCCGAATGAAATTCAACTTGCAGGTGTCCATTTTGTTTCATTCGACAATTTAGCCGGAAAAGAAATAAAAAAACTCCAATAACTGTTGGGAACAGTACCGGAGTTGTCGAAGACTCCGGCTATCATCTGAATGTTAATGCGAGGTAAATATTTCCGTGAAAATTTTCAGATTCCTGCCGGATTCATATGAAAAAAATATTTTTTTCAGCCTAGTTTCGTTTTTTTCTCACTTTCCCCAGTCATCCCTGAAAACGTCGATGCCCCTAAAGACTGGCGTTCTATTACTTGAGTTGGCAAAAGGATTTGACGCTGTTCAAGAATATTGTCGTTTAACAATACCAATAACATTTCCGCAGCCAATCTGCCCATTTCAACCACGGGCCAATGAACCGAAGCGAGGGGCGGGACAACGAAGGCCGAGGCCTCGTCATCATCAAACCCGATTAAAGAAGCATCATCCGGTACCCTGATCCCTCTTTCATATAACGCGCGCATTACTCCGGCCGCCAAAAAATCATTATAAACAAAAAAGCCGGTCGGAGTTGGACTGGCTTTATCCAGCAAATCAATAGTAGCCACATACGCTTCCTGTTGCGATTCTCCGCCCTCAACCGTATAACGCTCATCATACCGGAGTTGATAATCTTGTAATGCTTTCCTGTATCCTTCCAACCTTGCCATTGCAGCTAAGGTGTTTAACTTGCCGCTGATATGGGCGATATATTGGTGCCCGCGGCTAGCTAAAGCGGATGTGGCCGCATAAGCGCCGCCAAAACTGTCAACATCCACATAAGGGGTGTTGAGTACGGAAACGGCCCGCCCTAAAGTTACAAAAGGACATTTCAATTCATCCAAAACTTTGACAAACGGGTCATCGATCTGAGTCTGTGCTAATATAAAACCGGCAATCCCATTTTCAGCCATTTCCAAAATTTGCTGCTTCGGGTTCACATCCCGCCGGGCGGTGCTTAAAATGACCTGATATTCGCTGGTCTCAAAAACCTGGTGAACTCCAGCCAGGAACTTGCCGAAGAATGATGCGCCGTTGACAAAAACGTCGGAACTTTCCACCAAAAAGGCAATCGCTTTGCCGGTCCCCTTCCGTGATTCATTCCGCATCGGCGGTTCATATCCCATTGACTTTGCCAACGCGGATACCTTATCCCGAATTTCATCGTTTACACCGGCGCTTTCCGTCAATACCCTGGAAACGGTGCTGATGGATACCTGTGCGGCTTTGGCAATGTCGGTAATTGTTACTTTTTTGAATTTAGCCACAAATTTCGCCCCTTATTCACAAAACCTTTTCTCCATTATATAATTGATCATCTGAAAATTCCATGCGAAATTGATAAAAAAGCAAAGTAACGTGAAAATTTTCAGGCTTTCGTTCATAAGCCGCTCCTGCTGAGTGACTTCTCGGCTACCCTTTTAGTCAAGCCTACCATAGAATCTCTTCCGGGTACTCTATCCCCTCCAAACTAAGTTCATTCTCGGAGCATCCATGTTCCCGTGCTCCATCAACGACTACTTCCTTAATTTCGATATGGTCGGCATCGGAGTGGAATTCGGCGAGTCGTTTGGCAATCGTGGTCAAATTCTTCAGGCGTTTCTCGTGATTCATTTTTAAATATTTGATGTTGAGAAAATCCACATATTGAACAGCAATTCCATGGAAGCAAAGATAACGGTCGTTCATCAATTTCAACCAACGGTTAAAAGCGTTTTCAGTTATTATTTCCTCAAAACATGCGGTAAAGCCCGCTTGAAACAGGCGAATTGTTGCAATGGGCCCATCCCAAACGGCATCTTTTTCAAAAGCGAGATCATATGCATATTTCGATTTGGTGAGGTTCCGCATCCGTAATTTTACCAACTCATTAAGGGCCAGCATCACAAAAAACATTTCCGGATAAAGGCAGTTGCATTGATAATATACATTATTCTTGGGGAGGATCATGGAATGAAATTTCATGATCGTCTCATTGATGCCGTTTCCCACAAGTTCAATCTCCCGCTCACCCTGCATGGCGTGGCGGATATCATAACAGAGCGCCAATATCCGAGCGGATATATTATTGTAGGCCGGGGAATCATCCGCAGTTATTTGATAAAAAGCATCGATTAAATTTTCAAAATCATTAAAATCGCCGCTGATTTCGACTCCGGTCAAATTCGAGGTATTTTTTATTTGAATCATCGTAAAGTGGAATTTCCTTTCTGAATTTTCTCTGTCCAGCGTGCTGTCCAGCATGATGGACAGCCCTTCAAACGGGATATCATGCGAAACCATGAAATAAAACGGGCCGAAAGATACACCCTAAACCGCAAAGTTTTATTTTCATATTAGTTTTGCTATTTTAATCGGAAATTCCTCTATTTATCGTGTTTGAGCCCGGACTCATTTTCTTCGTCTTTCCGCTTTCGGAATAAACTTATACCTTTCGAAAACTTTCAACCCTTCATCAACCAGTAAATCTCCGAGTTATTTCAACTTCCTTCCGGCCGGAGTTTAAATAAGGACGCAAAGAACCAACATGGCTAAGTATTAAAAAGCATTTCAAAGCCAAGTTCCGCCGGGATCTGTGAGGCTGCGAAGTCCATTTCAAAGTCAAAACAGCACTTATTAACCGATCCCCCGGAGGGGATTTAGAATTCTTTAAATTTCCCAGCCATGTGGCTTTAGCCCGCAGCGGCAAAGATTTATTCTGGATTCATCAAGGCCTTCTATTTATACGTCCTAAAACGGATTCCCTATTTCAATGATGTGATGATCGGGATCGTAGATCCTGAATATTTTTTGCCACGGCAATTCAACAATTCCGTGAACCACCGGGACTCCCTTTTCAATCATTTTCCGGTATTCCTTTTCAAGATCTTCAGCTTCGAAATAAATGATGATATTGTTTTGCCCTTGTTTTCCAGGCTGAACAATCTGTTTGATTTCATTTTCCGGCAGCAATTGATTGGCGGAGTGGATGGCAAACCGTTCTTGAAAGACGATCATATTCCCCCAATCGTGTAATATTTCCAAACCCATGATTTCCTTGTAAAACCGGCATGATTGATGAATATCCTCCACCAGGACGATTGTGTCCACATGTCTCATGAAGTTTCCTCTCCTTTCCCTTCTGCTAGATCACTGTCTCACTCCGAACTCCGACAGGCCGGATCCTTCCTCCCAAGTTTAGCACCCATACCGTCAGAGCCCCAAAGATAAAGTTGGAACTGAACAGTTCTCTGAAGTGAACGGCGGCAACCGCTTCCGGCATGACCGGATTATACGGCAATAACAACCCCGAACTCATCAGTACCGCAAACAACAGCGACACCGCCAACCCCGACTCCCACCACTTGCCCTTCATCAGTTTGATCACCAGGACGGCCAATCCGGCCCAAATCAATCCCCGTCCCAATTGCACCAGGGGAATCAGCCAGACTGGGGCGCTCATCCCGGCATAATATGCTCTGACAGCCGGGCTCCGCCAGGCCACCAAAAATCCAAAAGATAAATAAATTATATAATAGCTGACCGCAATCGCCCCCAGCTTCCAAAGCCAGTCGGTCCAGAGCATAAGTAACCGTATGGGTTTGTGGTTGTGGTTGTCAAAAGGAGCGGAACCGGAAGGACGCATTTTCCCCATCACCAACACCGCCAGCGGCGCAAACAAGCAGGCCGTGACGGTACCCCGGCAAAGAAGCCACCCAATCGTCTCCGCTGTCATTTTATGGGTTAAATACTTTAGAAACACCAACGACTCAATCTGCGACAGAAAATCGGTAATGCCGAAATAAATTACCGCCACGGCCCCCATCAGCTTCCAGCCATGCCAATGGGAACGCCGGATCGGATAAGCCATCACCGCGGCATTGAGAAAACAGATTCCCAGCCAGGCAAGGGAGACTTTAGCCGCCATTTCGGCCGGTACCGGAGGCAGTTCAAGATTGACCGCCACTATCCCGGAACTGAGGAGATTACAGATAAATAATGAAAGTCCCAGCCCGATCAGTTGCGCTATGAGAAGGATTCCGGATTTTAAATTGAACTTCATGGACTACACCTCATTCGTTCATTTTCTTTATGAAAACAACTTTTTCATAAATGATATTTTCCGCAGCAGGTAACTAAAACCAAAACAAACCGGCAGTAATGTCCCTGTAATCAGGAACATTTTGAGCAACGGGTGAATTGTTATCCCCCGGACCAGCGTGGTCCCATATACTAATAAAGGCGCATGAAAAACATAAACTCCGAAGGCATTTTCCGAGAGAAAACGCTTAATTTACCTTGGGTATTATATTTATCGCGAAATAACACCAGCAGACCCAGACAAACTCCGATACAAAAAAATGATTCCCAAATGGCGTAGGCCACGGCTTGCCAATGCATACCCCCGGTAAAAGGCGTCCAATCCGTTGCGGCTCTGCCGAATACCATTAATAATTCCCAAAGAAAAAAGTTCTGGGCTAGGCCTTAAAAATCATTCTAAACCCCGGACAAGCCAAAATACGCCAGCGTATTTTTTAGGAATATCAAGATTTTCCAGGGCTGTGCTTTTAAGCTGGGTGTAAAAACACGACGCCGAGGCCTGGAAGGCCTTTAGAACGTTTTTTAATATACCTAGCCCCATCGTTCACGTTGGGGCGGAGATAGAATCAAACATCATTTTCCTGTCTTTCACAGCGCAGCTTGATGACATTGGGCATTCAAAAACTTATTTCAACCTATATAAATCCGATGTTCAACAGCTTATTTTATGATTCTAAATAAAATACCCCCTCAATCATCACTTTCCCGTTTCCGCCAACAAAAATATTCATCCTTCCGTTCTCTTTTCGGGCATCGATTTCGATCACGCAAGGCATGTTCGTGATATGGCCTTGCTCCGCTTTTAATTGAATTTTAGTCCGGCCTTGATAATAATGCTCTAAAAGATAGGCTCCCAGAGCCCCATTGCCCACACCGCACCCGGGATCTTCAATCCCTTCTCGGGGACAAATATTCCGGGTATGCAGATCCTTATCCGAATCATCGGTTTCCAATGTGAACAACTGCGCTTCCCGTATCCCAATATGGGTACAATAATTTTTTAAAGGTTCGAGATTTCTTTGCGCCCGCATCAAGGCTTCCAATGATTTCAGCGGGACAATCAAGTGCCCCAATCCAGTATCAATCGGTTGGATCGGTAAATCCGGAATCAAGTCATCTTCATGGATTCCAAACAGATCGGCAACCACGTTTCTTTCAGTTACAACAGGATAGAATTGCGGCGGTGGTTGTTCCATCATCACCATTGGCCCAATCAAATTTTGAGTAATCTTTATCAGTTTGACGCCGGCATTGGTTTTGATATGGAGAACGCTTTCGGTGGATAAATCAACGTTATGGCATTGGATATAGGCGAGGATCGCCGCTATTGTGGGATGGCCGGCAATCGGAAGTTCTTCCGCCGGAGTGAAATAACGCAAATGAAGATCGGCATTCCCTTCCGCTAAAGGGAACATAAATACGGTTTCCACCAGGTTGAGTTGTTTGGCAATCCTTTGCATTGCCGGGGTATCCAAATGTTCCCCATCCGTAAAAACCGCGGCCGGGTTTCCTCCAAAAGGTTTTTCGGCAAAGCTATTGACCACAAAAAACTTTTTACTTTTCATCATGAGCACCAACCGTTTTCGGAAATTGCGAGAACTCTTTTTGTTCGATATTTGTTGGACATCATCAGTATGTAGGGGCCATGCTCTTAAATTCTCATGATTCATTAGGTTTTTTTAATCCTGTTCATCCTGCTAATCCAGTTAATCCTGTTTAAGTCCTTTTATTTAGGCCTAAGTTCATAGCTTCCGTTGACACGATTTACAGGATTTACGGGATTATTGGAAACTTTGTGCTCCGGCTGTTTTTAATAATCGGTTGACAAACATTCCCGATGCTGAAAATCCAGCCATTAAAACCTTTTCATTCAAAACAAGTCCTTTTTGTTTCATCCTTTCCCTGGCATCATCAATCATCGAAATTAATTGCCGATCAATTCGTTTAAGCCCTTCAATTTCAGTTGTTAGCGCATCCCTATCAAGAGCATGCATATAGAAATCTTCATATTTTTGCAGCCGGGGGAAAACAGGAATTAATAATGAATAATTTCGACAACTGTTCCTTCAGGCAATCGATATTTCCCAACATAACGATTCAACAAATACACCCATTAACTTATTTTCGGAAAATCCACATTTAAATAAATTTTCATAATAAAATTCCACATCCATCCCATAATCCCTGCCGGATATAAGGTATAAAAAATACCCCGGTTTATCCCGCGGTAGTATGGTGGATTACCAAGATCTAAAACCAAAAACCCGCTATCGTAAAAAATTAAATGAAAAGAAATATTCTCCCGCCAAGGCGCAGAGAAATGACTAGTAAAGCGTATCATAAATAAATGGTACTCAGAAATGGGGAAGATACGCTCTACTATGCCTGATAATATAGACGGCTTTCTCCGCGGCGAATTGATCCGATATTGCGCTAATAAACATCTTATTCAATGTTCAAACCTTCGGAACAATTGAAATGCTTGATGCCCAGCCTCCAACGGGAAGCCGGAGGCTGGGTTCTCGGAGCCCTCTTTCCCTGCTCCTCCTGTCGGCCTTTACTCTCCGGTAACGGCCCTTTCTTTTTCCGCATACTCCCCCTGTCTGAAACCAAACTCCGGCCAGCATTGTTTCGGCAGCTCAAAGCGGACTAACTTTTTGACCATGGAGCAATTGCTTTCCAGCTTGTTCATGGTCTCTTCCTGGGCGAGGGTCAATTGCTGAACAATGGCTTTGAGGGCGTTTTTCTTCTGTTCATTGGTATTCGCCTGATTGTAAAGAGTGGTCAAACTGGTGATAAATTCTCGGGTAATCCCCCATCTCTCCAGCTTATCTCCATAAGCCGTCATCCCGCCGAGGATGCTTTTGATTCGATCAATCCGATGCGCGTAAGATCTATCCATTTTTTCACCTCCTTTCGCTCAATTTCAGAACAAACTGAAAAAAGTAGCCCAATCATCAGGCTACTTTTGCCAAAGATAAAAAACGCCCTGATATTCAGAGCGTTAAATGGCCTACGTCCATAGTTTTCATAGACAGGATTTACAGATTCCCGTTTTATACCGGTATTTTAAAATCGTTTGTAATTAAATAGTCCCCCCACCCCGGCATACCGGGGCAATCGAAAGGATGAAAATAGGGTATTTTTTCTCGGGCAGGGGTATGAAGATTTTTTCAACAATGTTTTTCGCCTTTTCTCGGCGTCTGCCTCACTCATAGTGCCGACGCCTTGACGGGAGATTTAATCTTTTAGACTTCGAAGTATTTTCCAAGCAGGGGCGAATTTCCAAAACCATGGGACGCAAATACGGAGATATGTTCACCTAAAAAATGTAAAAAAAAGATAGAACGTGTTCCGGGTTCTTTGCGGTGAAAAATTTCTCTTTGTCTGTGACAATTTTCACTCCGGCAGTGTGAATTCTCAAATTCATTTTGCAAACCGACACTCCGGTCCTGTCGGTCTACACTCCCTCTGTGCGGATTCTCAAATTCATTTTGCAAATTTTATCTTCGACAGAGAGCGTTTCAATTCATTGATCCGGTATAAAAAATCAAGTCCCAACGATTGCGAGACTTGATTCATCACCACTAAAATCAAAAATATATCCCATTTTTGATCTACTGAGCAGACTTTCCCTGTCCATAATAAGCATTTTTGCCGTGTTTCCGCAGGAAATGCTTATCTAAAAGATATTGGGTCACCGGTTTCACTTGCGGGTTGAGTTGTTTAACGGCCAGTCCCATTTTGGCAACTTCCTCCAGGACCACACTGTTGTGGACTGCTTCCGCCGCATCCTTGCCCCAGGTAAAAGGAGCATGATTGGCTACCAAAACGCCGGGGAGATATTCGTAATTCAAATCCTGGAAACGTTCCACAATGACCTTACCGGTATTGAGCTCATAATCCCCTTCGATTTCTTCTTGGGTGAGCGCCCGTGCACAGGGGATTTCCCCATAAAAATAATCGGCATGAGTAGTCCCCAAGCAGGGAATGCCCATATTGGCCTGCGCCCATGCCGTAGCCATCGCTGAATGGGTATGAACCACACCCCCGATTTTAGGGAATTTTTGATACAAAACCATGTGAGTCGGCGTATCGGAAGACGGGTTTAAGTTACCTTCCACCACTTTTCCGGTCAAATCCACCACCACCATCATCTCAACCCGTAAATCCTCATATGCCACACCGCTGGGTTTTATCACAAACAACCCTTTTTCCCGGTCAATCCCACTGACATTGCCCCAGGTATAGACCACCAAATTTCTGCGGTTTAGCTCCAAATTGGCCTCTAAAACCTGCTCCTTTAATTTTTCCAACAAAATGAATCAACTCCTTGATCACTGTTAACTTGTACGGATAAGTTGATATAATATTCCATTTACCCTCGGAAAATCCTGCGCTGGAAAAAACTTAATCGTAATAAATCCTCAAAAAATCCGGTTAAAACCAATGTTAGATCCTTTCAATCAACCCCAATAACACGAAGCCTTGGTGATCGATATACATTAACCCCTAACGTCTCTTCAAAGATAAATGGTCAAACCATTTACCGATGATGAAATGAAAGGGGTTAAATTGCATTCCTAAATTACGGTATGATGATTACCTTCAATGACCCTTCACCTTTTCCGGCCATTTCAAATGCTTCTTTCCATTTCTCCAGCGGATATTGATGAGTAACAACGCCTTTTGTCGGAAGTTTCCCACTGGTTATCCATTCGATAACCGGCTCATAGCAATAAGGGCTTAAATGGGCGCCCAACAAATCGATTTCTTTACGATCGCCGATAATACTCCAGTCAACAGTCGTAGGAGCGCTGAATACACTGAACTCAACAAAAGTTCCCAGCTTGCGGATCATCGAGAGTCCTTGGATTACACTTGAGGGATGTCCGGTGGCCTCAATATATACATCACATCCATAACCTTCCGTTAAATCCATTACTTTCTTGATAGCATCCTCTTTACCCGGATTGATTACCAGATCAGCCCCAAACTTTTTCGCAAGATCAAGCCGGTCATCTTTCATATCAAGTACAATTAACAGTTTGGGATTTTTTAACTTGATAGCGCCAACCATTCCAAGGCCCAATGTCCCCGCACCGGATAAAACAACAACGTCGGTATTGGATATGTTTCCCCGATCCACAGCATGT
Source organism: Bacillota bacterium (assembly GCA_023401925.1). Classification (GTDB taxonomy): domain Bacteria; phylum Bacillota; class UBA4882; order UBA8346; family UBA8346; genus UBA8346. The sequence continues at coordinate 228,255 of JAEXDA010000043.1, read as the reverse complement.
TTGGAACAGGCGAAAGGTTCGATCAAAATTGCCTTTTCAAGCGGCAGTTCTTTGGGAACTTTATAAACCAAAGATTCCTTCGGCAGCTTCAAATATTCTGCCATACCCCCGTTAACATTGTTTTGGAATCCGAAAATATCGTGCTTCTGGCACATCCAATATTTCCCGCTTTTGCAAAACCGACATTCCCAGCATGGAACGATCTGATCGGCTACCACCCGGTCGCCGAGTTTGAAATCTCCTTTTACATTCGGACCCAGCTCGGCAATGACTCCGAGAAATTCATGCCCAGGGATAAATGGTGGTTTGACCCAACTAGGCTGGCCATCCCCGCCCCAGAACATCGCTGCGCCGTGCTCGGCTTTTACGTCACCCGCGCACACTCCGCAGGCCTCAATTTTAATAATTATTTCGCCTTCGCCCGCTCTTGGAACAGGATATTCTTTTTCAAACCTGTAGTCCCCGGAACCATACACTACTAATGCTTTCATTTTTTCCGGTAAATTTGCCATTTTCATTCCTCGCTTTCAATATTATTAATGATTATTGAGTAAAACCCGATGGGTTCAAATTAGGATTGCTAAATTGGCACTTACTTGCCGGAACGAGGTTTAATCCTCTGACCGGTTTTAATATCAAACAAATGAGTTTTTTCAGCATTAAATTCCAGTTTAATAGAGTCGCCAGGCTTGTAGCGAACTTCTTCAAAGGTGATTAAATTCAGATATTCCTCGCCCACCCTGATATTTATTCTTCTTTCATCACCGAGGTTTTCAAATACGGCAATTTTAACGGTGCTCGCTTTGCTGTTTTCATTACCAATTAACACATCCATCGGCCGTACCCCCAGCCTAACCAGCATTCCGTCTTCAATGGCCGGGTAATAACGTTTTGGAACGCTAACTCTCACATCGCTGCCTGGAAATTCAAAGAAAAATTCCCCTTCGCTTTTGGTTATTTTTACAGTCATTAAGTTCATTGGCGGCTCACCGATAAATCCAGCCACAAATTCGTTGACCGGATCGTCATATACCTCCAGGGGCGTCCCAAATTGCTGGAGTTCCGCATCTTTCATGATCAAAATTTTATCTGCCAGCGACATCGCCTCCAACTGGTCATGGGTGACGATAACGGTTGCACATTGAATTTCTTTATGCAATCTCTTAATCTCCACTCGAAGCGTCTGACGCATCTTTCCGTCAAGATGAGAGAGAGGTTCATCTAAAAGGAGCAACTGAGGCTTACGTACTATGGCTCTGGCAATATTGACACGCTGTTTCTGACCACCACTTAAGGCGGCAGGTTTACTATCAAGAATATCGTCCACCTTCATTAAAGGGGCAATTCTCTTGATTTCTTTTTCAATTTCCGCTTCACTGACTTTTTTAGCCCGTAAATTAAAAGCAATATTGCCATATACCGATAGTGGCGGATACAATGCATAATCTTCAAAAGCCAGACCAATGCGCCTGTCCTTGGGATGAAGATCATTAATCCGGGTATCGTCAATATAAATTTCACCCTGGGTAATATCTTCAAGCCCAGCAATCATCCGGAGTGTAGTTGTCTTACCACAGCCCGACGGTCCCAGGATACCCAAAAACTCACCATCCAGACACTCAAAAGATAAATCCTTAACGGCATAGTCATGATTGGCTTTTTTCAACTTGGAATTTTCATATCTTTTATAGACATTCTTTAATGTTAAATTCGCCATGATATCACCTCAAAAAGTATTGCCAACATGTCGAGTCACAAATTTCTGGTCATTCCAATTAAAAAATAAAGCGCGTTCCAAATTCAACCGAATATAAACCTTGGAATCCATCTCTGCTCTCAAGTCGTTCGGCGCAACCATCCTTAATAGTTGCCCATATACATCCACAGTCAAAATCGACTTGTTTCCAATCGGCTCAACTGTATAAACGGAACCCGTCATGTAATCGGAGTCTGGCTTTTCAAAATAAAATTTAATGTCATTTCCTCTGATCCCAAGATCAAATTTGTTACCATTCTTCATACTCAATATTTTCCCAACATCATCCGGGAGGGGGAAAAGTCTTTCTTGGCATAGCATTTTGAGCATAAAGGCTCCGCTCTCGGATACCAATTCGACCGGAAATATGTTGATTTCCGGTTCACCCATGAGTTTAGCGACCAATTCGTTAGCGGGTCTGTAGAAGATATCATCACCGGTGCCGATTTGTTCAAATCTTCCCTGAATGACAATGGCGATTCGATCACCCAGACTCAATGCCTCCATATAATCATGGGTCACATAAATTGTCGTTGTATCAAATTGAGATTGCATTTCCTTCAGTTCGGCCCTCATTAAATGCCGCAGTTTGGCGTCTAAATGTGCTAAAGGTTCATCCATCAGAAATACTTTAGGTTCACGCACCAAGCATCTTCCCAATGCTACCCGTTGTCTCTGACCGTTGCTTAATTGACTCGGCAAACGTTCCATCAGATGATCAATTTTCATTAAGGAAGCTATCGAATAAACCTTTTTTTTAATATACTCTTCATCCTTTTTATATAACGGACTTCGCAAAGGGGAAGCGATATTGTCATAAACGCTATAATGAGGATACAAAGCATAATTTTCAAATACCATGGACACATTGCGATGGGTTGGTTCAATATCATTGATAACCTCTCCATCGAACTTTACTTGGCCTTGATCGGGATATTCCAGTCCGGCAATTGTTTTCAAAATGGTGGTTTTTCCAGCCCCCGCAGGCCCGAATAAAACCAAAAATTCTTTGTCCTTGACCTCCAATTTAAGATTGTCAATTGCGGTAATCTTTTTAAACTTCTTGGAAATATTACACAATTCAATCCGTGCCATAGTTTTTTCTCTCCTTATCCCTTTACTGCTCCGAAGCTTAAACCGCGTACCAAATGTTTTTGAATGATCAAGGCCATAATAACTTCAGGTAAGACTGTTATTGTGGCAGCTACCGCCATTTGGCCGTAATGGACAGTATCAGAGGCCAAATATTTTAACGATGACACCGTAACGGTTTGTACCGAAAAACCGCTTAAAATCAAAGGGAACATAAAACTATTCCATGCAAAAATGAATGTAAGCAAGGCCGCCGCCACCAAGCCCGGTTTTATCAAAGGCAATAATATCTTCAGAAACACGTGATACCATGAGTAACCGTCCAACTGTGCCGCCTGTTCCACTTCCAAGCTGATATCTTCGAAATAACCCCTGACAACCCAGATTAAAAATGGCATTGTGATTAATTGATAGACCCAAATCAAACCAAAATAAGTATCGATTAAATGAAGCTTCTGATAAATCATAAAAAGAGGTAATACCACTAAGATTTCAGGAGCAAATTTAAAACCCAATATTTGGCCGGCCCAAAATTCCTTGGATTTAAAGTTGTATCTGGCAAAACCATAAGCAGCAGGTACTCCCACCAATACCGAAAGAATAACGGAACCGCCGCTCACGATGATATTGTCAAAAAAAGCTTTAAAATAATCCGTTCTGACCAGAACATTCGTATAATTCTCCAAGGTAGGATGGAATAAGAAAGTAGTGGAATACATTTCCCGATCAAGCTTAAAGGTACATAATACCATCCAAAGTATAGGAAATAGGGCGAATACTGCCCAAAGCGCTAAAATTAAATTTCTTCCCGCTGCAGCCAAAACTGCAAGTCGTTTGGTATTCATCGATATCCTCCTTCAGTGACCGGCTGCTTGTTTTTGGACCGCAAGCCATCTTCCCACCAAAAAATTGCTGATCAAAGCGATTACGAACCACAAAAATAAAATGTATGTTAATGAGGGGCCAAATTTCATAAATTGAAATCCCTTCGTATAGGCGGTGATCGACAGATTCATTAAAGTATCACCAGGCCCTCCCTTTGTAAGAGCAAAAATAATAGCGCTCTCTTGCAACGATGCCATTAATCTGAAAATAAGGGCAATATATATAAATGGCTTAAGTAACGGCAATTTTAGATTTTTAAAAGTGAACCATGCGGAAGCTCCATCAACCTGAGCCGCCTCAAAAGGCGATTTCGGCAGTGATTGAATACCTGCTACGACTAAAAGAATCACAAACGGAGTATATACCCAAACATCAATCAAAACCGCCGTAAACATAGCCGTATTCGCCGAAGATGCCCAAGGGAAGTTATATATATTGAAAAGGTTCAAGAATTTTTCAATGATTCCCACAGAGTTATTGGTCATTAACTGCCAAATAACCGTGGCGATAACCGGGGCTACCATTAAAGGAAAGACCAGCGTTACTTTGAGTATTTTGGTAAACTTAGTGCTTTTGGCTAATAGTAAAGCGATTCCGATACCTATGACCATTTCCGATCCGGTTGTAAAAATTGCATATTTACAAGTAACCAGGAAGGCGTGCCAGAAATTCCCATCAGTGAACATGCGAATCCAATTATCCAAACCAATAAAACGATGGGTAGGTGATGAAAAGGAATAATTCGTAAATGAATAATACCATGCCATCACAAAGGGGTATAAAATGCCGATGGTAAGCAACAGGGCCGGGGCTATAATCAGATATGGCCTTGCTTTTACCATCAATGGAATACCCGTTGATTTTTTATCGACAATCCTTGAATCTTTTGATGTGCTTTCCGTTTGCATCCTCAAGATGTTTACCTCCACTCTTTAAAGATTCAAGGAGGATCACTCCTCCTTGAATGAAAGGATACTTAGAACATTTACCGGTTATTTTTTAATCACAACATCGCTTACCGCTTCATCGGTCTTTTTCTTCAGATCATCCAAACCTTCTTGAATTGTCTTATATTTGCCGGCAACCAAATCTTGAAGAGTAGCAGCCCACTCTGTGGTGGTTTCTTGGAAATGAGGTTGCGGTGTAAATAAAATTCGGGTATTATTAATTGTTGCTTGGAAGGTACTACTATATCCCTCATGTTGACCAATCTTCTTTTTGAAGGCAGCGCTGTCCCAGACACTGGCACGAACCGGGTCAACCGCATTGCCGACCGTCGAGGCATATAATAAATAGGATTTACCAGTAAAATATTGCATAGCAAGCCATGCAGCAACTTTGTTTTTTGAAGATTTGTTCATTGCGATGCCCCAAGTCCAAAGATTGGAATTATTCTTGGTTGAACCCGCTGGAAGTGGTTGCGGAACCCAGGCGATATTGCCTGCTTCTTTCGAAGCCCCAGGCCAGTTCTGTTGAATCCCGTTGTTATCAGCATCCCATAACATAGCCGCTCTACCTGCTCCTAGGTCAGCTCCTGCTTGATACCAAGTGTAGCTCGACCATGAAGGAGAACCGCCTACTTTGATCAGTTTAACCCACATTTCATTCATGGCAACGGACTCTGGAGAATTAACTAAAGATACAAGCTTGCCGTTTTGAATTTTAAAGTCCTTGGCCCCATAGTTTTCATAAGTACTCATGTAAGCAGGATGGATGGTTCCCCAATTCCTAGCGCCACGAATTGCCAAAGGATAAGTACCCTTACCGCCCCATTCTTTGAGCTTTTCACAAACTGCTAACAGTTCATCCATTGTTTTCGGGGGCTTGATCCCTTTTTCTTTAAATAATCTCTTATTATAAGCCAATGAATAAATCTCAAATGCCATCGGCAGTCCCAATTGCATACCGGTTCCCGCTTTATGTCCCGGAACCAAATCCCATTTCATCGCCCCAATGGCGCCAGCATAAATATCAGCGAGATCATAATTGGCGCTGGTCATTTTGGGGTTATTGAGATACGGTCCCAAATCTTCCACAAATCCAGCCGGCGCATAATCCCATAACTGATAAGCACCGGACATGAATATATCCATATCGCCAGCCCGGCTATTTAAAGAGGTGGTAACTTTGTCAAAATAATTCTCTTCCGGGGTAATTGAATATTCGACTTTAATACCGGTTAATTTTTCAAACTCCGGAATCTTTTTGACCATTGCTTCGGCAATCGAATGTTGAACCAACATTAGCTTAATGGTTGCGCCTTTGGCTAATTTCCAATTGAAGGCCGTTTTCGTTGCTCCATAGATTGACAAAGAAAATACCATCGCTAGTAAAGCCAACAGAACAACAAATTTAGTCAAACCATGTCTTTGTTTCATTTTTCTCCCCCTATCAATTTTTCCATAAGCGTTTTTCCGAAATAAAATTGACCACATCCCCCGCTTTCTTGATAATTAACTGCTATACTGCAAATTTATTTTAACTTTTACCAATATCCCCTTCAATGGAGATATTTTTGATTTTTACAAATTTGTAACGATGAATTCAAGATTTTTTAAATTAGAAAAGGGATTTTTTATCAATATCTTACGATCTTCTGAACTTTATTTTAAAATTTTATAATCCATATTCATTTTTTATAATCTTTTTGGCTCTGCTTCCTACGATCCCGGAAAATAAAAAAGGCTGTCTCTTTTGAGACAGCCCTGGTATAAACCAAAATACGCATAGCAACAAACCTATATTCCGCTTTTAAATTTCCTACAAAATATCGATTCTATTTTTCAATGTGATAATTTTTTCCTTTATCATCTCTTTAGTTTTTACCCGTAACAATCTTATTTCAAATTATCAACCGCAGCTCTTTCAATAACCAGTCCCTGGGTATAGCGTTTCATAAATTCATTAAAACCGGCAACATCTGAAGGGTCAGGAGCAATGGTATTTCCTTGTTTTCCGGCAAAAACCTTTTGTTTGAGGAATTCATCCAGTGATTCGTTATCGGCGCGATTGACCCTATAGGAGGCAAGCAAGGCAATACCCCAAGCTCCACCCTCTCCGGCAGTTTCCATAATTGATACAGGAACATTAACAGCAGCGGCCATGATTTTCTGCCCCACTTCCCGGGTCTTGAAAAAGCCGCCATGACCCAAGATTTTGTCTACCTTAACCGATTCTTTTTCCAACAAAATGTTCATACCGGTTTTCAGAGCGCCTAGTGCCGTGAACAAATTGACCCGCATAAAATTAGCCAAGTTGAAGTTGCTGCTTGATGAGCGCACAAACATGGGACGGCCTTCTTCAAAGTGAGTCATATGTTCACCTGAAATGTAACCATAGGATAATAAACCGCCACAATCCGGATCCCCCTGAAGTGCCATACCCAATAAAGTATCATAGAGCTTTGGTTTATCGATATTCATGCCCAAAGCTTTGACAGCCTCCGCAAACAAACCTATCCACGCGTCATAATCCGATGTACAATTGTTGGAATGGGCCATGGCCACCAGTTTACCATCGGGTGTCGTCACCAAATCAATTTCCGAATACACCTTGGACAGTTCCTTCTCAAGTACAATCATTGCAAAAACGGATGTTCCAGCGGATACATTGCCAGTTCTTACCGTTATACTGTTGGTAGCCGCCATTCCTGTCCCTGCGTCCCCTTCAGGCGGACAAAGTGGAATACCTTCCTGTAGCTGACCGGTGACATCAAGAAGCTTTGCACCTTCAGCCGTAAGTTGACCCGCTTTTTCTCCAGCCACTAAAACAGTTGGCAAGATATCCTCCAGGTGCCACGGGTAATGGAGTGGACCGATCAAATCATTGAACTGCGAAATCATTCGTGAGTTAAATCCTTTCGTCTTTAAATCAATCGGAAAAGCTCCTGACGCTTCGCCGACTCCCAGAACTTTCTGCCCAGTTAATTTCCAATGAATGTAACCCGCCAGCGTGGTCAGATAGCGAATTTCGGATACATGGATTTCCTGGTTTAATATGGCTTGATAAAGATGTGCAATGCTCCATCTTTGGGGGATAGGATAGTCAAACACCTTGGTCAGGGCTTCCGATGCCTGCCCGGTAATATTGTTACGCCAGGTACGAAAGGGTGTTAAAAGTTTTTCGTCCTTGTCAAAAACCATATATCCATGCATCATACCACTGATGCCGATGGATCCCACAGTTTGGATAGAGACTCCGTATTGCTCTTTAACATTGTTAACCATTTTTAGATAACTGCTTTGTACACCCTTCCAAATATCCTCTAAGCTATAAGTCCACATGTTGTTGACATAACAGTTTTCCCAGTCATGGCTGCCGGAGGCGATCGGAGAATTGTCTGGACCGATCAAAACAGTTTTAATGCGGGTCGATCCCAATTCCATCCCAACCACTGTTTGACCATTGATAATGGCATTTTTAACTTCATTGAATTCAGGACTCATGATTATCCCCCTCTGAATAAGTTACATATCAAATACCCTACTTAAATAGGATTATTGTAGGTTCTAAATAAAATAATAGAGATTCCATGTAAAATATCCATCCATCTTTCAAGAATTTTGATTTAATTATATAGTAAACATCAGCAGTTTTAAAGTATTTTTTAATGATATCAATATTTCCAAGCTATGACCGGAATCATTGCTGCAACGATCATTTTTAGAAAAGGCATCAAGCTATCTTGTTCGCTTAAAAAGAAGACCCATTGCATAGACCATTACTTTTGGCGTTAAATCCGTTTGGCGTTTATCACGGTTATTAAGTTGATTGTTTGGCGTAACAATTTTTCTTAAAATCTTTACATGACATTCCAGTAATACCCCGGAAGACCTTACTAAAATAATAAGGATTTTCAAACCCCACTTTTTCAGCAATCTCGTAGATCTTGTCATTGGATGATATCAGCAATTTCTTCGCCATCTCGACCCGGTAATTCGTTAAGAAAGTCGAAAAATTGATCCCAGTCTCCTGCTTAAACAAAAGGCTTAAATAACTTTTACTAATTTCCACACAATTAGCGACATCTTCCAAAGCAATGTTATTATGATAATTCTGCTTGATGAAATCCATGCTTTTACTGATAATATACGAATATGTCTCGGATTTATTGTTGACATTATACTCAATAATAGAGTAATAGATATCCGTTAAATATTTTTTTGCCGCATCAAAGTTATAAAGCTTATCAAAGTTACTGTAGCTGAACTTAATTTCATTAAGCGCCGGGCCCATTTTGATACCCAATTCGTGAGAAATAATTTTGGCGAAACTTAATAAATCAATGAAAACATCCTTGGCAAATTCCAGTCGTTTGCTTTCTAAAAGACTAGCAAAAATGCCGTCAATAAATGATGTAATCTCAGCAGATTCCGATTTAAGAACAAATCCTTTTAGAATATCCAGATTGATATTTGGAAAATTCCCTTTTTTAACCAGCATATCCTTGTCAAATACCACCAGCCCGGATGGCTCATAAAAACAGTATTCCTGCGCAGTTTTAGCTTGCTTCAACAAGTCGGGCAACTCATCGATTGAAGTACCTATCTTGCTTACGCCAATATTGATTTCAACATCAAGAAACTGCTTCAAATTTTTTTTGATCCGAAGGCATAAGTTCAACAAATCCTCCTGAGTTTTCTCAACATCGCTTACACTCAGACAGGAGAAGCTTACCATAGAGGCAAAACAGTTTTTGTTAAAATAAAGGCTATGAACGATATCTCTTTTTTCAAATTCCTGCCTCGAAATATTCCCGATATTCCAAATGAGGTGTTCTTTTTCTTTATTATATCCATTGTTTTGAATATCCTGAATAATACCATAGATAAAAACAAAAGAATTCTGTTGGAATGAACTTTCATATTGATGAATATAATTCAAAAAATCTTGCCTCGATTCGAAACTTTCGTAAAACATCTTTTCCAACAGTTCTTCCACTAAGCGCGAATTCTCGACCGTTCCGACCGGATTTTCCCTCTCGGCCTTCATATTGTGTCCCATGGCAGTATCGATCTCACTTGACAGCTTTTTTAACATTTCCAAAAGACTTTCCGATGATAAATCGGATTTTAATATATATTCGGAAGCCCCAAGCTTCATAGCTTCTTGAGCGTAAACAAAATCATCATAATGTGATAAAATGATAATTTTTAGCGATTTCTTTCTTTCTTTAAGGGTTTGAATTAGCTCAAAACCATCCATCAATGGCATCTTTATATCGGTCAACAAAATATCGGGATTGAATTTATCAAACAAATCAATAGCTTCCTTGCCATTTTTAGCATCACCAATTATCAAAAAACCACTCTCCGCCCAGTTGATAGTGGTCTTCAACCCAAGACGAACAAGATATTCATCATCTACTATTAATATCTTTTTCATATTTTCGCACCCATTATACAAAATGTACTGTATTTATTTTTGTAAATATCATGCTATAATTTTAATTATATCATAATAACCTTTTTACAATTTGTTCTTTTTTTCCCTATGGAGGCAATTTATGTTTAAACCAACCATACGAATAAAAATTTTCGCTTATTTCTTTACTTCCACCATGCTGGCGCTGGTGATAACCAGTTTGGTGGTTTACTTCTTGTTATTTCAAACTTTAGAGAAGAATGAAACCGAATATAATGTGATTTCATCTGATAAAACCAAACAAAGTCTAGAATTTGCCTTAAAATTGATAACGAATACCGGAACATTATTGGGTTCCAATCCCGAACTCTTAAACGAATTGAATCGTACTTATTGGTTGAACAACTCCTACTATCAATTAAGCCAAAATAGGATTAGCACTATGCTGCAAAATATAATCAGTGTTCAAGAATATATAAAAGGCATCTATTGTTTAAGCCCCAAGGGAAATTTCTATACCAGCAATTGGGGCGTAAAGGAAAATGAAATAAAAGCCCTATACGCTTCCTATTTAAACAACGCCGACAAAGCCAAGGAATATTTCACAGGTATTCATAGCGCTACATACCACCCTGCGCTGAAGTTTAATGTGATATCATATATCAGGCCGATTTTCAATCTGGAAAACGGCAAAATTTTAGGTGTTATTGTCATTGATATTGATTATGAGCTTCTTAAAGAAACCTTAACCAGATCTTCCATCCAAAATGATGAGAAAGTCCTTGTTATAAATCCGAAAGGCGAAAATATTTTTACTTACCCCTATAATGTAATTCTCGATGATATCATCATCGAACACCCTAGTTTACTCCGAGAAAAGAAAAAGGAAATCACTGGGAAAGTTTTTGGTAATGACAGCATTATCGTTTCGAATACTATCGAGTATACTGGTTGGAAATTTATCAGAGTCATCTCATCCCAAAAAATCCACCGTGAAACAAATTCTCTTGAAACCATTGCTATTTATATGTTTTTTGTTTTTTTACTCATTTGTTTTTATGCATCATTGGCATTATCGAAGACAGTTACAAATCCGATTCAAGAACTCAATCAAAAATTCAAACTAGTTGAAACCGGGGACCTCTCCGTCAGAACTCTTATTAAAGGCAACGATGAAATGGGGGAACTCAGTAATTCCTTCAACAACATGGTGGCTAAACTAAATACCCTCATGGAGATGCAAAAGAAAAAATCGGACATGGAATTTCAAATTCTTCAAGCCCAAATCAATCCCCATTTTCTCTATAATACGCTTGATTCCATTAAATGGCTGGCAGTCCTTCAAAATGTCCATACCGTCAGCGACATGACTACCGCATTGATCAACTTACTGAAATACAATATTTCTAAAAATAATACCTTGGTTTCGGTTGCAGAAGAATTGGATAGCGTAACCAATTATGTGAAAATTCAAAAATACCGTTATGGAGATATTTTTAATATTCACTATAATATTGACGAGAGCACCATTGAATGCAAGATTTTACGTTTTTCTCTCCAACCAATCGTTGAAAATTGTATTATCCACGGATTTGAAAATATAGAAGGAAAAGGCGTTATTGCTATTTGTTCCAAAATTGAAAATGATCAACTTCGAATTGAAATAGCGGATAATGGTTCCGGTATGGATCAATACACTCTTGAATGTATTGTTAAATCGGATAATTCGAAGAAGAAATTTAGTGGGATAGGAATAAATAATATTCAAGAAAGAATTAAAACTTATTTTGGAATGAATTACGGATTATCTTATGAAAGTACTCCGGGATTAGGTACGAAAGCAATTCTCACATTACCGATTGTCAAAAAAGAAACAGATATTTAGAATTTAGAACAGCTATCATTTAAAATCTTTCCAAACGTTATCTAAAGCACCCGAAACTTTTTTATAAAGGTCGTATTTCTGTTTATAAATTTGCGCATTTTCATGATTGGGTTCCAAACGGCATTTAATCTTGACCATCTTTTGTGCGGCTTCTTTTAAATCCTTGTACTCCCCTGAAGCAACTGCGGCAGCCATGGCACAACCCAGAGCACCCAATTCCTTCGTATCAACAATTTCAACCGGTAGTTGAAATATATCCGCAAATATTTGCGCCCAGGCCATAGAAGCTGCGGCTCCACCCGCAAGACGGATCGCTTCTGTCCTCTGGCGGTTCGCTAGCAATTTTTCCAAATGCACCCTATGGCAAAATACAATACCCTCCAACACAGCCCGGATCATATGTGCTTTTGTGTGGTGGCTGTCCATTCCAATAAAGGTTACTTTTGCTTGCGGGTCATAGTTGGAGCCAAAAAGATAGGGAAGGAAAATGATGTTCTGCTCACCCGGAGCTACTTCTTTTGCCATTTCATCACAATATTTATAGATGTTCTCCCCCAATTCGCTGGCTTTTTGCTTTTCTTCACCCATAAACATATCAATAAACCATGAATGATTACCAGCGGAAGTCGGGCTGCATTCTTCTATAAGATAGTACCCACTTATGCAATACAAAGAATTCATCATGACCGTTTTGTTAAGCACCGGTTTTTTGGCAATGTATTCATTAATACTCCAAGTTCCTGCTATGACTGCAATATTATCCTCATTTGTAATATCCATGGCCACTGCGCATGCATCAATATCAAACATCCCCCCCGCCACAGGAGTTTCTTCCAACAAACCCGTCTTTTCACTAGCGCTTTTGCTTACGCCTCCACAGAAATCCGTGGAAAATTTCAAGGGTGGCAATGCTTCATAAAGCTCTCCCAATCCGTATTCCATAAGCAGTTCACGGTCAAAGCACAAATCACGGAGATTCAACATATTAGAACCAGAATAGTCGGTCACCTCAGCAAAAGCCTGATCGGTCAATTTGAAACGAATATAATCCTTAACCTCGAATATCCATTTGATATTCCCTATGATTTCCGGTTGATTATCCTTCAACCAACTCAACAACGAAACTGGCTGGCATGCTAATATTTTTTGAAAAGTTTTCTCGAAAACCCGGTCTGCAGTACCATCATTATTCCACTTTTCGGGATACATCCAAGCCCGGCCATCGGTAGATACAATCCCGTTATAACACGGTTTGTCATTTTTCCCCCACAGATATAACCCTTTTCCATGTCCGCTGCAAGCTACGCCCTTAATCTGTTTTCCATGAATTCCGGCTTTTACGATTGCTTCCCTGATTACTTGACAGTTTATATTCCAAAGCTCATCCATGTCCCGTTCTGTGAATCCGGCTTGAGGCGTTATCATCCTGAGTTTGTCGGATGAGCTTGCGACTTCCGAGCCCTTCGCGTCAAAAATAACTGCCTTGCAGAGTGTACCACCGTTATCTATGCCCAAATAATAATTTAGCACTCCAATCATCCTCTCCCCAGAGTCATTCGCTAAACTTTGCTCTTAAGAAATTGTTTGCAAATTTCAATTGATTCTGCCAGTCCTTATTACCAACATACCAGAACTCTCCCACAAACAATCTCACACCCATTTCACTTGCGGTTTTGATACCATTTCCAAAATCTACATGTCCTGTACCAAAAGGAATTTCTCGGAATTTTCCGGGTCTTGTTTCTTTTAAATGCATCGCAGCAATATTTCCTCTGCCTGTGACAAGATCTTGGGAGACAGTATGATTGTACTGTAGTGCTGCATTGGTTATATTTCCAAGATCCGGATACACCTTAAGATAAGGAGATTTAATTTTATTTACTTGTTGCATGGCCTTTTTTACCGTATTCATAAACTCTGTCTCCATGGTTTCAAAAGCCAAAATAACACCTTTTTGAGCTGCATATTGCGTACTTATCATCAGATTCTCGAAGAATAACCGCTTTGTATTTTCATTCGATGGCTGATAATACTCATCGTAACCGGCAATCTGAATAATTCGTACACCCATATCAACGGCGAGATCAATTGCATCGAACATCATCTCCATGCCTTTGTTCCGGATCTGTTCATTTTCACTGCCAATAGGATATTTTCTATGGCCGCTAAGGCATATGGTTGTAATTTGGGTCCCGGTTTCCCAAATCGTCTTGAGAATCTCTAATCGATGAATTTTATCCCATTTCAACCGCCCTAGTTTTTCATCAGTTTCGTCAACACTTAATTCCAAAAAATCAAAACCAGCTTTTTTCGTTTCAATTAGCTTCTCTTTGATGGATAAAGAATTCGGCATGGATTTTTCATAAAGTCCTAAACAATATACTCCCAAACACAATGCCTCCTCTCCAAAAAGTACCTGTTAGAGAGAAGGAAGACGATGAAGTATCTCCCTCCCCAAACTATGTCTTTATTTTAGCTTTTTAATGAATTCGACTTCAATGAAGATAATTTCGTTTTTTACAAATCTGTAACGATAGAGTTTAATGATTTTCAGAAACAGATGAAATCTTTTCTAAAGTTTTTTACGATTTTTTAAACTCTAGTTTAAAATCTAGTAATCAATCATGATTTTTTATAATATTTTTAGGCCTTTATTTTGGCTGAAGAAAAAATAGATCGAAGTAATGGAGGATAAATGGTAAGCAATAAGGATCAAATAGCTTAAAGTAACAAATACTAATCGTTTATCAGCATTCTTACTGGATGGAGCAAAAAAAAAGAAAGAACATCGTAGTTCTTTCTTTTCTCAATTACAAGTTTGGCAACAAACATCAATTTGTAAAAAGCAGTTTTATGCGACTTTATATGCTATATTTATGAGAATAATCCAAACACACTTCCATGAATTATTTGGCGACAAAATAAATCAAAGACTTCTACAGGATTTGCGGATAATCAATTCGGGTTGATAAATAAAGGAAGGTTTTTCAAGCCGATTTTCAACCATGTCGATGATAAATTTTGCTGCCTTCCGTCCCATCTCGGCTTTTGGGTGTTTGATCGTGGTTAACTTAATTTCAGAGGCCGTTGCGAGGCTTGCGTCATCAAAACCGATCACCGAAATATCATCCGGTATTTTTAGACCATGGTTTCGGATGGCCTCCATTACTTTTAATGCAATCTGATCATTGTAACAAACAATTGCAGTGGGATGAGGTTGTGTTTCTATAAGATTTTGGACAAAAAGTTCAGAAAAGCTCAACATTTCCTCGGTTCGATAATTTCCCAAATATTTCGGTTGAATATCCAAATGATGCTCCTTCATGGCCGCCGTAAAACCTGCCTCTCTTTTGACTCCTTGAAGGTCGTCAGCCTTGAAAATAGCTGCAATTTCCCTATGTCCCAACTGAATCAAATATTGGGCAGCCAAATAGCCGCCCTGATAATCATCCATTATGATATAGGCAGGATCCAAATCATTAAAGAAGGCATGTAGCATTAAATAAGGAATTCGACGTTTTTCAAATTCACGGAAGTAATCGATATTCACATTCGGCTGAGAGCTTTTGGTCGGTTCGATGATGACCCCGGCGATATCCTGATTCAAGATATTTTCCAAGCATTGCGCTTCCTTGATTTTGTCATTATTGGTGTTTGCCAATATCAAGGTATAACCCGCCTCGCTTAAAATTTCCTCAATTCCACGGATCAGTGTTGGAAATATATATTCGGATATATAAGTGGCTAAAACCGCAATATTCCCCTTGGTCTTCAGTTTTTCCCGATAAATGCAAAAAGTGCCTCTTCCTTGTTCTCGCTCTATCCAACCTTCGTTTTCCAAATCTCCTAGGGCCTGGCGCACTGTCTGGCGACTCATCTGGAACTGCTTGACTAAAATATTCTCTGAGGCTACTTGTTGCCCATAGAGAATTTTCCCCTGGAGAATTTGTTTTTTCAAGTATTCTTTTAGTTGTGAATACTTTGGCAATAAACGTCCTGAATCTATCAATCCTTCACCTACTCGCAATTGGCGTATTTGCATGAACATCCTAGCTGAAATAAAGGACATCTTTTTTAATAATACCGAAAAATTAGTGCAAACAAATTTCCGTGAACCCGCTTATAAAATCAATGATTCTAATTTCAACTGACGGAAGCTTGAAATTAAAATTCTACGCATTTAAATGCTTTCCTTCAAATACCTAATAAAAAGCACTACTGTATTAGCTATGCCAATAAGTAGCGCTTTCCAATTGAAAAAATTAGGTAAGACTAAAAACTTATTTTTTCGATGAGTGACCCAAAGGAATGTTCATTTTTATTCCTTCAATCTATTGGGCCGTCCTATTCAATTAAACTAACGAACTCTTGCTTTCAAGGCATCAAGGAATGAGCTGTTTTTAATTTTAATATAAGTTCCTTTAATTCCAAGGGAACGTGAATTAACAATCCCGGCGCTTTCCAATTTACGCATGGCGTTTACAATGACTGAACGGGAAATTCCAATCCGATCGGCAATTTTACTGGCTACCAGAAAACCTTCCAAACCGTCTAATTCAGCAAAAACGCTATTGATTGCCTTAATTTCGGAAAAAGAGAGAGATTCCAAAACCATTTCAATATTATTATATTGTTTGGAATCGGACTCCGCTGTATTGCCTTTTTCAAACAAATAGATTCCTGCCAGCAATGAGGCAGTTTCAGCTAATATTAATTCCTCTTCGGTGAATTGCTGAGCTTTTTTCGTAAGTAACAAATGTCCGGCTGTCGATGATAAAAGACGAATCGGTACAATTGTCATAAATGTATTGGCTGAAAAATTATTATCATTCTCCAAGAAATTGCTTTCCAAGGGTAAATTGGCGACGGTCTGAAAGACAAATCCAACTCGCTGTTTAAATTCAAGCTTTAATGCGATTGAGGCGTTGTTGTCCCCTTTAGCTTCGGTCAAGGAATAGCTCAATACTTTGCCTTCCGCATTTAACAGGTAAACATTGGAGGCAATTTCGTGAGAAATCCCTGATACCAATTCATCTACAGTTAATTGTTCCTTTTTTAGTAAACTCTCCAATTCTTGTATTTTTTGCAATAAAGACATGACACATCTCTCCTTATGGTTTTCCAATTTTAATATTTACTTTAGTATTCCATAAATTTGCAAAGCTATGATTTACGCCCTAGGATGACTTTTTAGATAAACTGCGCGAATTCTTTCTTTCGTCAAATGGGTATAAATTTGGGTGCTTGATATATCTACATGGCCTAATAACTCCTGCACCACTCTTAAATCGGCGCCGTTTTCCAATAAATGGGTTGCAAAGGTATGCCGGAGAGTATGTGGACTTATTTTACGATGAAGGGCCAGCTGTTGTAGATATTTATCCATGAGTCGTTGAATACTACGGCCGCTCAAACGTGTGCCCCGATAATTTAAAAAAACATTCCGCGTTTGTTTTGAGCTATTTCCTTTCATAATTAACTGTGGCCTCACCTCTTTCAAATATTTAATCAAAGCACGTTTCGCGCAACCACCAAGTGGAACAAGACGTTCTTTAGCTCCCTTTCCGTAAACCCGCAGATACCCGCGATCCAAGTCAAGGTCATCCAGGGTTAAGCCGACTAACTCTTGTAAACGAAGTCCACTAGAATAAAAAACTTCCAAAACAGCTTGATCTCTTATTCCTAAAACGCTGGACATATCCGGAAGTTTTAATAAACTCTCAAGTTCTTCGGGATATAAAAATTCAGGCAAGCGCTTTTCCAATTTTGGCGTCGAAACCCCTTGAATTGGATTGTTCATTAAGTAACCTTGTCGGCAAAGAAATTTAAAAAATGATCGTAAACAAGAAATTTTCCGAGCAATAGACCTACGGGCTAACTGCTCATCCTTTAATGTAGCCAAATATTTTCTAAATATTAAATGATCAATTTCTTCCACCGTAGAAACAGGTGCTTTGTCGAAAAAAGTCAAAAATTGTCGTAAATCCAGACCATAGCTTTCCAACGTTCGTTTCGAGTAATTTTTACTAACTCGAAGGTAAATCAAGAATTCATCGACTAAATTTTCCAATTTAAACATTTATTCTCGCCCTCAATCATAACACAATTGACGAAAAATGACAACAAAAACCGAAATTTAACAATCTCAGGTTAATTTTGGAATCTTTTACTAAATTAAATTAAATTGTCGAATTTTTGTCAATGAGCGACTCGCCAAAGCCAGTCTTTTTTCTTTTTTACCCTTGATGGGATCTTGGATGGGAGGAAATAGACCGTAGTTTACATTCATGGGTTGAAAATACTTTGGATCAGCATTACAAATGTAATTCATTAGTGATCCAACAGCAGTTTCAGGAGGAAATTCAATAAGCGGTTTTTCCGTGATGAGTTGGGCACAATTCATACCGGCAAGCAGACCGGAAGCGCTTGATTCAACATAACCCTCTACGCCCGTCATTTGACCGGCAAAAAAAAGATCGCTTCTTATTCTTGACTGTAATGTTTTATGCAAAACCACCGGCGCATTTAAGTAAGTATTACGGTGCATGACCCCATATCTGACAAACTCGGCATTTTGGAGTCCCGGAATTTTACGAAAAACCCTTTGTTGTTCTCCCCATTGAAGATGGGTTTGAAATCCTACTAAATTATACAAACGGTTTTCTTGATCCTCGGGCCGGAGTTGAACAACGGCATAAGGCCATTTTCCCGTCTTAGGATCCGTTATGCCTACTGGTTTCATCGGGCCATAACGCATGGTTTCGATTCCTCGAGAAGCTAGGACTTCAATGGGCATACATCCTTCGAAAAAAATCTTTTTTTCACAGGGTAAATGTCCTTCAGCAACCTGCGCCGAATTAATCTCATTCCAAAATCCTTGATAATCTTCCTTGGTAAAAGGGCAATTCAAATAGACGCCTTCCCCTTTATCATAACGGGATGCGGCAAAGACAATTTCAAAGTCCAAAGACTCTGCAGTTACAATGGGGGCCGCAGCATCGTAGAAATAAAAATAATCTTGTCCTATCAAGTTCCGGATAGCTTTTGACAACCGGGGGGAAGTTAAGGGCCCTGTGGCAATAATTGTTAAACCCTCAGGTATATCCTCAATTTCAGCATGAACCACTTCTACTAAAGGATGATTGGACAGAGTATGGGTGATATATTCGGAAAACTTCTGGCGATCAACTGCCAGAGCACCTCCAGCCGGAACTTCGGTTTCCAAGGCTGCTTTCATAATTAATGAGTTTAAAAGCCGCATTTCTTCCTTTAAAAGACCTACGGCATTTTCCAAAGAGGCGCCACGCAACGAATTACTGCAAACTAATTCTGCAAATTGTCCGGTTTTGTGAGCCGGTGTTAACTTGTCCGGTCGCATTTCCCATAACTTAACCGGTATCCCTCTACTAACCAACTGCCAGGCGGCTTCAGCTCCCGCTAAACCTGCTCCGATTATTTTAACAGGATTCAATCATTCTCACCTTGTTCTTCAAATTTCGCGGTGTAGCCGCAACCTTCTTTCAGACAAACAATGTTTTTATTATCCTTGCTTCCCTTTAAAACACACATACTGCCACATTGAGGACAAGGAGTTTTAAAGGGGCGCTCCCAACTGACAAAGTCACATGTGGGATACTGATTGCAACCGTAAAAAAAACGACCTTTTTTCGATTTACGCTCGGTGATTTGCCCGGTTCCACATTTGGGGCAGCTTACCCCCATCTCTTTCCGAACAGGTTTTGTATTCTTACACTCCGGATATGCCGGACAAGCTAAAAATTTCCCAAAACGGCCATATTTATAAACCATTTTGCGACCGCACTTTTCACATATTACATCGCTTTCTTCTTGAGGTAACTCAATTCGTTCCACATCTTGGAGGGCCGTTTTGACTTCCACGCTGAAAGGATCATAAAACTCTGCCAAAACCTTAACCCAGTCGATATCGCCTTCGGCGATTTTATCCAGTTTTTCTTCCATATCCGCCGTAAAGTCATAATCGACAACCTCGGGAAATTTTTGTTTCAGTAAATCGACCACCACTTGCCCAAGGTCAGTAGGCTTTAGCCGTTTTTCTTCCATCAAGACATAATTCCGTTTCAGAATGGTATCGATCGTTGGGGCATATGTACTGGGCCTACCGATGCCTTTCTCTTCAAGCATTTTGATAAGTGTCGCCTCAGTATACCTTGGCGGTGGTTGGGTAAAATGTTGTTTGGGATCAACCTTCACCAATTGAACCCCATCACGTTCCTTTAGTTCCGGTAATTGAGCTTCTTCCTCAGGAGTTTCATCATCCTTACCCTCCTGGTATACTCCGAGAAAGCCAGGAAATTTAAGAATGTTGCCATTGGCCCGAAATACATAGTCCCCTCCACGAATGTCGGCAGCAACTGTATCAAACAGTGCGGGTTTCATTTGACTGGCAACAAAACGGGACCAAATCAGCTGATATATGCGAAATTGATCTTTGTTTAAATAAGCCTTCAAAGATTCAGGGTTCCGTGTAGCGTTGGTGGGGCGGATCGCTTCATGGGCTTCCTGAGCTCCAGCAGTTTTGGTTTTATAGACCGGTGCTGTTTCCGGTAAAAAATTTACACCATAGCGTTCTTTGATGACTTCTCTCGCGAGGGTCTGGGCCTCTTCGGCCACTCGGACAGAATCTGTACGCATATAGGTTATAAGTCCTTCAACTCCGGCTTCACCGATTTCCAACCCTTCATATAATTGTTGGGCGATCATCATGGTTTTTCTGGGGCCAAAACCGTGTTTCCGGGCCGCTTCCTGTTGCAAACTGCTCGTAGTAAAAGGCGGTGCTGGAAAACGCAAACGCTCCTTTTTTTTAACCTCGGAAACCTCAAATTGATTCTTTTTAATATCCGATTCAATTTGCTTGGCATCTTTGGCGTTGGTTACATTTAACTTTTTCTTGCCAATGGTAGCCAGTTTGGCCGTGAAACTCTCTTTTTTTGCAGTAATAAAATTACCGGTAATGCTCCAATATTCTTCCGGCTTAAAATCTTGGATTTCCTGCTCCCGTTCACAAACTATCCGAACGGCCACTGACTGAACCCGGCCGGCGCTTAAACCCCGCCGAACTTTTTTCCAAAGTAAGGGGCTTAATTCATAACCTACTATCCGGTCTAAAATCCGTCTGGCTTGTTGCGCATTAACCCGATCCAAGTCAATTTTCCGGGGATGTTTGATTGAACTTTCAATTGCTTTTTTGGTGATTTCATGAAATTCGATCCGATTGAGCTGTCCCGGTTTTAAATCCAAACTGTTCGCTAAATGCCAGGAAATTGCCTCACCTTCGCGATCAGGGTCGGTTGCCAGCAATACGTTTCCTGCCTTTTTAACTGAATCTTTTAACTCCTGAATAATTTTTCCTTTGCCCCGAATCGTAATGTACTTTGGCTTAAAGCCGTTGGGAATATCAACCCCAAACTGGCTTTTAGGCAAATCAACAACATGACCCATGGAAGCTCTGACCATAAATTTTTTGCCGAGATATTTTTCAATGGTCTTAGCCTTTGCCGGTGATTCTACGATAACCAATGTTTTCAAATAAATGACCCCCATTACCTTTACAAACCAAATTGACCCATAAAAAAAGGGTTATCCAATAACCCAAAGTTGCAAGTGAATTTTGTCAGTTTAATAAGAATGATGGGCCCATTTCCACCGGGTGAGGTATGATCATTAATAATCGTTCCTCATCCGCAATTACTTTATACAATATCTGTTCCAATTCTTTGAGCCCTACTTCATTTGTTTCCATTTGTAACGCCTCTGCTAAAATCTTTTCCAGCTCATTCAAAGTCAATAAAGAACTGTTAAAGAGACGCAGAATTTCCCCCTGACAAGTTACGGTGATCTTTTTTCGTTCAGTGGGGCTAAAAATACGATGTCCGTCCTCTAAACCCGTTAATTCATCCATCTCTTCAATATTTGCTTTGAGAGCACTGGGAAGAGAATGTAAAAGTTTAAAGGCCTGTTCAATTTCTTCCGGTTGAAATCCTTGTTGAACTAAAGCATCCACGAGAAGGCGTTCCGAACAAGAGTTATCTCCTTGAAAAAGGACCTGTTTCATGATAAAACTGACAATCTCGATAACGCGTTCCATACTTTCACCTCTGTACTGGCTGTTAATAAATATTTCGGCATGATGGTGGATATGCTTAATAAAAAATAGTTTCCAGATAAGGAATTAATTTAATATTTGAATTTTAATTTTATCATTTATTTAGGTTAATCCCTCAGCAAGAAGTATATATCATGAATATAACAATTGTAAAGTAAATGTTATTTCACACGAAGATACATTTGACCGGGAAACCTTTTGACTACCCCTCCTAATTCTAATCGGACTAAGGCCGAATTGACCTGTGCTGATGCTAATTTCGTTTGGCGAACAATTTGGTCGATATGTAATGGTTCACGGCTCATCACTGAAATGATTTTTTCCTCTAATTCACTCCCGGCAACATAATTTCCGTTGGCCATTTCTCCAGGAGATAATTGGGGAATGGCCAATTCCTCCAAAATATCCTGATAATTCTCAACTAATTTGGCCCCTTGCCGAATCAGACGGTGAGGTCCTTTGCTACCGTCGTTTCCAATATTCCCCGGAACCGCAAATACTTCCCGGCCTTGTTCTAAAGCAAAACCGGCCGTAATGAGAGAACCACTATCCTGTGTGGCCTCAACCACAACAACACCTAGACTTAAACCGCTGATTATACGATTACGGGCAGGGAAGTTAGTGGCGAGTGGTTTTGTACCAAGGGAAAATTCGGAAATAACTGCTCCGTGGTGGTCGGAGATTTCCTTCATTAAATATTCATTTTCGGGAGGATATGAGATATCAATACCACAACCTAAGACAGCAACCGTTCTCCCACCGGCCTCAAGCGCTCCTTTATGGGCTTCCGAATCAATTCCCCTTGCCATTCCGCTAACAATTGTTAAACCTTGCCGGGTTAACTGCACGGATAATTCCCTAGCGTTAAAAACCCCAGAGGGAGTTGGATTTCTTGTGCCGACGATTGCGACAGCAATATCGTCCCCATATTCGAAACCGCCAAGTGCATAAAGAACCGGCGGCGGATTGGATATTTTTTTTAGCGATGATGGGTAGTCGGGTTCAGAATATAAATAAAAACGAATTCCCAAATGATGAGCTTTAATAATTTCTTTTTCCGGCTCCCACGTTTTTTGGATTGTTTGCATGTCAAGCCAAACTTTTTCACCGATTAACGGCTGTAAATTTTTATTGGAAGCAGACCAAGCCGCTTTCATCGTGCCAAATTCTTGCAGTAATTTATAAAACCGGGCCGGTCCAATGCCAGGTACTCGGTTCCACCATAACCAATATTTCAATTCTTCATTATCCATGATAGCACCCCCAAATCATATAATTCGGTGCATTTGCCATCATTCCTGCCATTGTTGAATAATATAGAATTCTTGAAATAATCCAAAACTAAAATCAAAATACAATCTTTGTTTTTTACGATCGACTTTATACAAACTTAGTAGGAGTTGCCAGAGATTTTTAAAAAATGACGGACACAATAATGAATGGATTAAACAAACATGAGCATCTATAGTTAGCGCTTTTCATTTGATCATTAACAGTGTAAGGCGGGAATTTTTCATGGAATACCAAGAATTTGATCACATTTATCTGTGTCCACATTGCGAAAGCGATACCCTTCATCATGTCATCAATCATAACCGTGATTTAATTGGAATCGTATGCGCCCAATGCCATACTCCTTCACTGGTAAAAAAGGATGTGCTCACCTATCACCAAATTAAATGGGAGGATGAACTGCGACAGATCCTCAACAATTTAGAGAATCCCTTTGATGAACCCTAGGTACGGAAAAATACGGCTGTCAGCTAGTAGTTGTCGGCTGTTATCGTGATTTTGATGCGTTCATTTTGCTCGTAAAAGCAAGAAGAGACACGCGGAATTGTGTCTCTTGCATAAAACCAGGCTCTTGAAAACCGATTGCCGAAAGCCAACAGCAATGATTCAGACTTCCATAATGATCGGTAAAATCATAGGGCGCCGCTTCATTTTGCCATATAAATGCTTGCTGAGTATTTCACGAATTTGGTTTTTAATCGTTGCCCAATCCGAATACTCCGTACAATGTTCCAAAGCAATTCTCACTTTTTCTTTAGCTTCATCGATCAAAGCTTCCGATTCACGGACATAAACAAAACCTCTGGATACGATATCCGGTCCGGCAACAACCTTACCACTTTCCTTATCAATGGTTACGACAACCACTAATATGCCGTCTTGCGATAATTGCTTTCGATCACGGAGAACAATATTTCCAACATCCCCTACGCCGAGTCCGTCAACAAAAATTTTCCCGGATGCTACTTTTCCAATAACCTTGATTTTGTCGCGGGTGAGTTCTACCAGATCGCCATTTTCGGCAATCACCACATTCTCGCTCTCAACTCCAACGTCAACGGCTAATCTTGCATGCTGAACCAAATGACGGTATTCTCCATGAACCGGCATAAAAAATTTGGGTTTAACCAAATTCAACATTAACTTTTGTTCTTCTTGGCTGGCATGTCCGGAAACATGAACACCGGAAACCGATTCATAAATGACCCTGGCACCCTGTTTAAACAGATGATTAATGGTCCGGGCAATTGACTTTTCATTTCCGGGAATGGTGGATGCGGAAATAATCACCGTATCTCCGGGAATGATGTTGATTTTTTTATGCTCGGAAGTAGCCATCCTCGAAAGGGCTGACATCGGTTCACCCTGACTTCCCGTGGTAATAATGGCAATCTGGGTTATCGGATAACGCTCAATCTCATCGACATCAATCAGCAAACCCTCCGGTACTCTCAAGTACCCTAGATCAATTGCAATCGTGGCCACATTAATCATACTTCTACCCACCATGGCAACTTTTCGATTATGCTTAAAGGCCGTGTCGATAATTTGTTGAATTCGATGAATATTGGAAGCGAAAGTCGTTACCAAGATGCGGCCATCTGCTTGTAGAAAAAGTTCCTCAAAAGTATGGGCTAAATCCCGTTCCGATGGAGTATATCCTAAATTTTCCACATTGGTACTATCGGAAAGCAAAGCCAAAACACCCTTATCGCCCAATTCAGCCAATTTCCGGAAATCGGTAACCTTACCATCGATTGGAGTATGATCAAACTTAAAATCTGCCGTATGGAGAATAATCCCGATTGGAGTATGGACAGCTAAGGCTACTACATCAGCGATACTATGATTCACATGAATACACTCAATCATAAAATTATTACCCAGCTTAAACTGGTCGCCGGCTTTTACACAATTCATACTCACCGAACGGACCATATTATGCTCTTCAAACTTACCCTTAGCCAAACCCAACGTTAACTTGGTTCCATAAATCGGCACATTAAGCTGCTTGAGAACATAAGGTAAAGCGCCAATATGGTCCTCATGGCCGTGGGTTAAGATGATCCCCTTAACCTTTTCTTTATTCTCGACCAAATAAGATACATCCGGAATTACCAAATCGATTCCCAGCATGTCCTCATCAGGAAACATCAAACCGGCATCGATAACAATAATTTCCTTATTGTATTCGATGGCCGTCATGTTCTTACCAATCTCACCCAAACCACCCAATGGAATGATAAAAACACGCTCCTGTTTATTAAAAACACCCAATAAAAAAAACACCTCCTGTTGTGCTGTCAAAAGGATCGCACCACTGTGCGCTGCTCGATAATCCCCATTTTGTTGTTTTCCGCGCAGAGGGCACACGCAAGCGTAGTCCCCCAACAACTCAGGGAAACAGGAACATACCAAAAATGACAATATCCGCACAATAAAATTATATTTATATTATACCGGATTTGATTATGGTTAACAAGTACAACTTATCTATACTTCCTTTTACAGACTTTGCATATTTTTGAGAGTACTTCGGTAAAATAATAGTACGTTCTTAATCTGAGGTGAGTAATTTGACAGTGAAAAAAACGGTTCTCTCTGAGACTGCACAAGAATGTAATAGTTATCGGCCGATTCAAGCCCTAAAAAGCCACCCCGCATGCGCGACATTTGACCTGGAGATAGCAGAAGACTTAGAATGTGATTCCTGCGTTCATTATAAAAACGAACAATGCGATGTCTATCTAAATAAACGTTTTGAGTAATCGGCGCTTGAATTTATAGTGGATGATTCGGCCTTTTTCCAACTTGCGCAATTGCTTCCAAAATTACCATTAATGCATCTGCTCTAACCTGGCGATCATCCCGGGAAATTTTGGCAAAAATTTCTCCTTCTGGGCTCACTGCATATTTACCTTTCAATTTTGTCAAAGCAATAGCTATCGTATCAGCCATGCACCGGTCACAGGTACAATAATTCAGATTATGTTTTTTATAATCACCATAGATTTCAATAATAACATCTTCCATATAGTTTTTAAATCCCATCTGGACCACTCCTAAAATTGAGGGTTAGCAATTTTTGTCTTAACACAAGGCAGGACGATGATTTCCCCAACATAGACTTTGGTTACATCACTGATCCCGTTTAGATCTTTTAGAACTTCCAATGTCGTACCATACCGTTTGGCTATCCGCCATAAAGTCTCTTTCGGTTTAAGGACGTATGTCCTTTCCACGGGTACCGGAATTGTTAATACGAAATCCTCCTTAATGACTCCAGTTTTGCTCAAATTATTCCTACTCAGTACAAGTTCCATTTTGGTGGCGAACTTTTTAACAATACTGACCAGAGTGTCACCTTTTTTGACACGATAACGAATTTCTGCATACTGCAAATTTGAAATTCCACCATCTTTGGTTTCCTGCATTTCTGGAGTTTTTTCTGTTGCAACATCCGAACTAATCTTCGTAGTATCAGGCGTTATCTTAATCTCCGGCTTATCTTCCTTCATTGGCAATTTGCCTTCCGAATCCGGAGCCGTTGGATCGAGTGGTTTGTTATCCAATACCTGATTTGGAAGGGTAGCGGAATTATTGCCATTGTCAACTACTGTACCCTCCAGACTTGCCTCACGAGAACTCATTTTCCCTGTCAGCTTTGGAGTAAGCAATGCAATTAACTCACCGGAAGAATTGGATCCCGCTTGTTCCGACGAGTTCTGCGATAGAAACAGCTTATCCAATTCCGGAAATTGATAGGGGCTCTTTTTCATCATCTGGTATTCGGTCCGTTGCAAAAGGCCTGAAAGAATGAAGGTTTGCCCCATTTCAAGACGGATGGTCGATTCAAAATCCCGGGTCACCACCCAGGGCACCCATTTTGCCCCTGGTTGAGATTTATTAGCAACAGTGCTTACGGTAGCCTTAGTCAAAAGAGTCAATTGATGGTCGGAATTCATTTGCGGGGTCAAGGATAAAAAGTTTCCGGCATCAACATACTCCACCTTATAATTAACATCATCTTTCCTCTTCTTGGTTGTAACGATAGATACCTTATCTCCCAACAAAATCCTTAACCTATGATTATCAAGACCGGAATAATTTATTCTGGCAATTACATTGGGAGAGAGGCCTTCAAGGGCCTTTCTTTGATCCTCCTTTAATACATACACTCCCATATGGGGTGGCTGGTATTTATTGTCAATCTCTAATTTTTTCCATATTTCCGGAGGAACCTCCGCTAATTGGACCTCAAGATCGAGGGGTTGGAACTCCCTGTCCAATTTTTCAATGATTTCGGTAATGTTGGCGATTTCAATTTCATTGGCCAGGACTATCACTTGCTTATTTTGTAAATCGGCTTTAATCCGACTTTTAGGAATGACAACTTCCAACGATTCCGCAATTTCTCCCGGACTTGCATACCTTAGGCGGTAAGTCTTCGAAACTTTACGATCAAAATTTATCTGAATAAAACGGGCACTTCCCACAAGAGCAGTGGGAGAATCGGTTATCCAACGACAACTATAGCCGTAAGTTTTTGCGATGACAGAAACCGCGTCCTTAACTGTTACACCATATCGCAAGGCCAAAGTTACATTCCCACGCACTTGCGGCTCCATGATAATATTAAATTTTCCGGCTGTAGCAAGGCTCCGGAAAACATCCCTTAAATCAGCGTTGACGAATTCAATATTTTTAACCGTCGCTTGGGTTTCATTACCAAAAGCAAATGGCCCGCATCCAACCAATGTTAAAAAAAATATACTAAAAAATATGCGTATGTTGCGTCTCCGGATCAATTCGATGTCCCCCCTAAATGAATGACCTTTTCAATTCCGTTTTGGGAGTATGTTAGTATTTTGGGTGTAATTTTCCCAATCATAATTCCGGATATCACTAAATCTTCTCCTTCGGATACGACAAATGATTCACCGGTATTGATCCTTACAAGTCCCAAAATACCATTATCCGTTTCAATGGTTCCCAGATATTCAAGCAGAGCACGTTTCTTTGAAGAAGGGCTTTTTCTGAAAGAAGCATGATATGGAATAGGTGAAATAAAAGGATTTTTTAAACGGACATCCCCCGTTGAGGTCGATGGAGGAGTCTGATTTTTCAACGGTTGATTTCCCTCTATATTAGGAGTATATTGATTTGGATTATACTTTTGATTAAACTCGTCAGCAACCGGTTGAAAACTCCCGGACGGCCAAAGAACATTTTGTAAATAGGGGGAAAAAATAAAATAGCAGCCAATTCCTAAAAAGATACCTACAAATAATATCGATATCCAAAGAAACCATAATTTAGGGCGAAACACGAACAGCCACTCCTTTATCTAACCGTTCAAATCGAAAAAAAGTTTTCAACCGCTTCAGAATTTCATTTCACCTTGCCCCATACTCAAAAGCATTTAATGTTATATTAAACTGCAACCATGGTTTAGAACCTTTGGAAATACTGCTTAAGTCCAGGTTTTCAACTTGAATCACAAATCGGCTCTTGGAAAGGGAATCTAAAAATCCAATGACTTGCGGAAAATAAGCGTTTCCTTCAATGCTTACTGCAATATATTGTAATTTCCGGTTTTTTACAAAAGATTGAAAGGTCTGATTGGTGGAAATCTGTTTAACCTTCAATCCGCTGGCCTTACTCAACACATCAATCTCGTTGTAAATTTCCGATAAAGTCAATCTCTCCGGAATAATGGGCGAAGTCAGCTGTTCAGAATTCTGAGCATTCTGAACATTTGCCTCTAGACTAGAGATCTTAGCCACTTTCGCTTTCACAAGCCTGATTTCGGCCTCTTTGACTTTAACCTGCTCCGTTAGATAATTAAGTTTGCCCAAAAGGGGACGAAGGGCAAACTGAAATGGTATATATGCACAAAGGATCACTATCCCACAGGTCAAGATGATTTTAATGCTGCGCGACATTTTGTTCACCCCTTTTCGTCAAAACGCCACTAATCTTAAATTGTACATACTGCCGGCCGGTAGAATTGCCATGAATATTGGCCCACTCCGGTTTCAATTCCCGAAAGGCATCTTTGTTCTGCTCAAGTTCTCCGATAAAAGCAGCCCATGTCTTGTAATTCGTTGCTCCTCCCGTAACTGCAAAATTGCCACTTTCAGCGCTGAGCTGCACCCGTTCAAACCATACCGAATTGGTCTTGAATTGTATTAAACTGTTTAAGGCATTCAAAGGGGGCAAATAACCCGACAAAACAGTCTGCTTAAGATGTTCTTTATTCTGAAGACGCTCCAGAATGGATTCCATATTACGGATTTTTTGAAATGGCGTGCTATAGCACTTCATTTCCAACTGCAGATCGGCTAATTTTGCTCTCTGAAGCGACACTTGATGATTTAAATAACCCCAGTAAAATCCCAGACTAAAAACCACACAGGCAATTGCCGCCACCATGATAACTATCTGCAAATTCAAATGACGGTTACGGCCGGTTCCGTTTTTGTTTTCTTTTGGTAAAAGGTTGATCATCAATATTCCACTCCCCGTTTTGCCAAACCTATCGCCACTGAAAATTGATTAGGGTTGCTGAGTATCACAGCCCGATTGATTTGTTTGGTTCCAATTGGAAGACCCGTTAAGGGATTCCCTAATATTACGTCCATCCCCAATTCAGGTCGCAAATAAAGTGCCAAGTTCCGTAATTTACTGCTCCCGCCCGTTAGAATACACTGATGAATCGGTGTACCGGGAAATTGTAGCTTAAAATAATCGAGTGAACGCCGAATTTCCACGATCAGTTCCCCCAATTTTCCTCTAATAATTTGATTGGCTTTATAACTATCCGTATCCATTTCCGACTCTATAAAACCATAATCGGCATCTCCGAGGTTACACTTTATGGCTTCGGCTTTTTCAAACGAAATTTGCATTTGGTCCGCTATTGCTTCTGTTATTGAATAACCAGCTATATTGATAACCCGTGTTTCCCTGACATTTTCATTGTTAAAAATAGCCATCTGGGTGGCGGCCAACCCGATATCTAAAATTACGATGCTGCCCAAATTGCTGATTTCACTATCGATATCAGTTTTCAAAGCCCGCATATTACAAAAAGCTTGCATATCCATGGCTATGGTATGTAAACCGGCATTTTGAAAACAAGCCAATTGACTAGCAACTATTTTTTTAGGAGCAGCCACGATCATGACTTCCATTTCTCCATTATCATGTTGCTTTAAAATGTCCCAATCATACTCAGCTTCATCCATTGGAAATGTCAAAAATTTTTCAGTTTCAAAGCGCACAACTTCGCCGAGTTTGGGTCCTATCATTACAGGTAGATTAAGTTCCTTCATGACTGCTGCATTACCGGCTATTGCAATGGTCACTTTTTTGGTTTGAATCCTCGCTTGGGCGCAAGCTTGACGGATAGCTTCGGAAACCAAAGATTGATTGGTTACTATCCCGTCGTCATCTATAGATTTGGATGGAACCATTACTTGGGCATAACCAATCAACTCGGCTTGTCCTTTAGTTTTACCAATCTGAACAACCTTAATTGAACCGTGCCCTAAATCGATGCCTATCCCAATCCGCGCCATCATGTCCTCCAAAAATAAATAAGCTGAAAATAAAGGCAAGAATATTATAATTTTCTTATTATGTTATAATTCAACTTTAATTTATGATGATCCTGCTAAAATCGCAAAAGTAACAAATCCAAGCCAAGAAAAACTTGATTTCATAGCCAAAAGCTCTAAAAAAAACATGATATTCGGCGTATTCAACTTATAAAACGCCATTTAATTCAAAACCGCAAGTTTATTAATAATATGGATATAAAGTACGACGCATGATATCAACCGGCGGATCGGAATCAAACCATAATCGGAAACTCTCCGCGCCCTGGTATAAGAGCATAGACAAGCCGGAAAGTGCCTGACAACCAATTTGTTGAGCATCACGATAAAGTTTGGTGCCGCTTTTCGTATAATTCATATCATAAACAAAGTGCTTCGGCTGCAAGAAATCGCTAGGTATTAAACTTTGATCATCCTGCCGACCTACAGAAGTGGAATTGATCAATAAATCAAAAGAATCCCAGTTGATTTTCGACAGCTCGTTTAAACCGGTCACGTCAACCCGAAATCCCGTTTTATCTAAAACTTCCCTTCGCAACTCGTCCCCTCTCTCAACGTTACGATTCACTATCGTTAAAGAAACGATTCCGGCTGATATTAAAGAATAAAGCACAGCCCGGGCAGCGCCGCCTGCTCCAAAAAGGAGTACCTTCTTTCCTTTCACATCGAAATGGCCTTCCTCATAAAGGGAACGCAAAAACCCTACCCCATCGGTACTAGCGCCGATTAACCGCCCACCCCGATGAATGATTGTATTAACCGAACCGCTTTTTTGGGCATCACCGATAATTTGATCCAATTCATTAAAAACCGCTTGTTTATGGGGAACTGTAATATTAGCGCCTATCCAATTCAAAGCCCGGATCGATTGTACTGCAATAGGAAGCTGTGCAATCTCAACACGGCATGGAATATAAATGGAGTCCCATCCCAAAGATGAAAAAGCCGCATTATGCATGAGCGGAGACAAGCTGTGATGAACCGGGTCCCCGAAAACTGCCAGGACTTTGGTATTTCCACTCAACGAATTTGTTTTCATACCCGATTTATTCGTGTTGCATTATGGGTTTTCCTGCCAATGTCAGAAACTAAAAGATAAATCCGGCATGTAACAAGTCCAATGCCGGATTTTAGTAAAGAATCAGATCTTTAACTTTTTTTAGTCCAAAGAATCTTAAGATCAGGGAATGAATTTACCCTAAAACAACTCCGACCTGATTTTGTTCCTCCATGACATCAAAGGGTATCATATTTCCATTTAGTTTCTTCCCGTTGACTGTTAATTCAACCACACCACAATTCACACGCTTTGGATTGGCGACAGAAATGTTGCAGATTTTACCCCGGAAAACCCTAGAGACCTTAAAACCTTCCCATTGGGAGGGTATACAAGGATCAACAACCAGGCCATCATAATCCGCTCTGATTCCCAAGATATACTGAGTAACGGCCACAAAACTCCAAGAAGCCGTACCTGTTAACCATGAATTACGAGCTCTACCGAAATGATAAAGATGTTCTTTTCCGGTTATAAATTGGGAATAGACATAAGGCTCCATGGTGTAAAGATCAGCCTGATCATTTTTGGCTGCCGGTAAGAAGGATAGGTAGTATTGGTAAGCCCGATCCCCCCTACCAAGCATAGCTTCGGCAATGACCGCCCAGGTGTTGGCATGGCAGAAAATTGCGGCATTTTCTTTCAAGCCGGCCGGATAGGCGGTAATATAGCCGATTTCCTGATCATATTCACGAAAAGCAGGATAATTTTTGACAATTCCATGTTCCGTGGCGAGATATTGATGGAGACTGTCCATAGCCAGTTTTCCTTGATTTGAATCAGCGGCTCCCGATACCACTGCCCAGGTTTGACTGTTGATAAAAATTTTACTTTGTTCGCTTTCGCGGGAGCCCAATTTACGGCCACTGTCAAGAAACCCTCTGACATACCAATCCCCGTCCCAAGCATATTTCTGAAGTTTTTCTTTAATCAGGCATTGATAATTACGAAAATGCTCAACATCCTTATTTTGACCATAACGTTCGGCAAGAGTCACAAATTCCTGCAGAGCCCGGTAATATAAAAAGGTACTCCAGGTACTTTCGCCTCTGCCTTTTAAGTTGATACAGTCGTTCCAATCTGCTGCCAAGCCTAATAATAAACCATGGGGACCCTTTCGATTCCAAGAATACTCAAGGGCTTTTTTTAAATGTTCATAAACTGATTCTTCTTTTTCATCCGCATACGGGATCACTTCACTTAAAAAATCAGAGATTCCGGTTTCTTTAATATAAGCCGATACGGAAAGCAGCAACCACAGGTGATCGTCCGAATAAATCTGTTCCGGCTTTGGAATATTATGGGCACCCTGTTTCCAGATTAACGGTTGAAAACCATGCATGGCATAGCCCTCGTGAAGTTGACCTTTTAGTAATTCCAAAAGTTTATCGTGCGCTTCATCCGGTATGGAATGAAGGATTCCCAATAAATCTTGGTTGGTATCCCGGTATCCCAAACCGTCCCTTCCTCCGGCTTCATTGAAGGACGCCGATCTTGACCAGTTGAAAGTAGTGTGGCACTGATACTGGTTCCAAAGGTTAATCATGCTATTGACCATCATCGAAGGAGTTTCACAGGTATATTGCGAAAGCCTCTGTTTCCAATAATTTTGTACCCGCTCAAATTCTTCATTTACTTTATTACGATCCGAATAGATATTACGGCATTCTTTACCGAAAGTAGTTGCATCACCGATGCCGACAATAAAAAGCGCATACTTCTTTTCGCCTGGTTTCAAGGTAATCCTGTTTTCCAGCGAGGCGCAAGGGGTTCCTCCAAGAGCAATGGAATTAGAACATTGACCCCTTTCAACCGCGGTTGGATTTCCCTCGTGATGATAATCACCTATAAAACACTCCCGATCGGTGTCGAAGCTGGTTACCGGTAAGGTAGAAGCCATAAAAGCTCTCGGATCTTCCGGTGGGGCAAAACTCATTCCATAATCGATAATGTCATCCTGATAGTTCATTCGGCAGGTGTATAAAATATATTGGAAATTGCTAAGATCCTGATCCATATTCCAAAAGCACCATTCGGCGTATGTAAACAGGGACAATTCCCGTTCCCGGTCGGACTTATTTTCAAGCTCAACTTCCCAAAATTCAATTGGCTTGTCGATAGGCACAAAGATCCGATAGTTTGTGTGGATCTCCTTATAGTCACTTTCAAAAACCGTATAACCAAGACCATGACGGCAAACGCTCTTATACGTATCCAAGGATTTTCCCACCGGCTGCCAGGAGGCCGACCAATAATCCCCCTCTTTACGGTCCCGAATATAAATATACCGTCCCGGTCGATCCATAGGAATACTATTAAACCGGAACCGTAGCATTCTTCCTAAGCGCGGCGATTTATAAAATGAATAACCGCTGGCATTGTTGGATACAATGGAAGCAAATTCACCGGTTCCTAAATAATTGATCCATGACATCGGTGTCATTGGATTGAAAATTACATACTCTTTTTTCGTGTCATCAAAATATCCGTAATTCATTTGCAAACTCCTTCTTATATTCTTCCTCCTGAAATTTTATTAAAATTGCAATCGATTGTCAATCAATAATTCAATATATTGCAAACATTTTATAGTATTCCTTATCCCTTCAAGCACCCATACTACTGAATAAAAAGGACTTTAAAAAAAATAACCTGCTTCAACATTGGCAAAACGAGGCAAGGTTATTTGTTGGTCGTATTTTCATTTCAATTCGTCACCGCAATTATCCCGGAAACAATTTTTCAAAGGCTCAAAACTCACGATTTTTTTCCGATAATAGCCGGCCTTACCTCGAATCGCACTCCCTTAGGAATTCGAATTTTAAAATCGGCCGCCGATCCCCGCAGCGAGATCCAGCCCAAACCGGCAACTGCTAAATCTTGATTATCATCGAGATGTACAATGACTTCCTGCCACTGGATTTTACCGATACATTTCCTGCAAATCCGGGTAAGCCAGGAAGGTTTCTCGTCCAATAAAGCATCAATTTTGTTATTATCCGTACGGTGCATCACTACATCCGGAGAGCTGTAAGCGATAATTACCTCTTCCTCATCTCCCAGATAGGCAAAACTGCATAAACCGCCTAAAATCAATCCTTTACCGGGCTTTAATCCCCATAATTTTTGTTCCATTTTTTGAGATGCCACCAAAGTACTGGCACATTCCGGACAAACCAAATCGGCGACTCTATCTTCGGGCGCTAATCCGGGGGTATCAATTAAGGTATTGCGCCCTTTTAAAATGCTCCAATTACTAAGCCCCATGGTAGTCCCGGGAAACTTGGAAACCGTCGGTGAGCTGACCGAACCTTCCAACTTCAGCAACCGTTTTATAAGAGAGGATTTTCCAACATTGGTCACACCTAACATGGCAATCCTGGAACCGGGGCCAACTTCTTTCGAAATGCGCCCTGCCAAGATATCCACACCCTTTCCCTTCATCCCGCTGGTCAAAATAATATCCCGGGGCGCCGGCCAAGCTGTCTTCTTTAAATAATTCTTTAAATAATCCAAGATTTCCGGGTGCTTGGCCCTCATTGGCAACAAATCGATTTTATTCATAATTAAAATATAGGGTTTGCCGGCCAAAAAAACGGACCATAACGGCAAACTTCCCGACAAATCCGCGAAATCGCAAACTATGATCAGCAAATCACTAAGGGTTATCGCTTTCATAATGCTCTGTCGGATAGTATCGAGTCCAGGGTGCATCTCTCCAACTTCCCCATAATGAATCATCCGATAACAGCGCTTACAAATAAGCTGTCCTTTGTGCTGGTGATTCTCAGGCACATATCCGGGCTTTTCGGGAAATTGCGTTTGAATTGCGACGCCACAACCGCGACAGTATTGATTATTTCCACTCACTGTAATATTCCTTTCTTACGAAACCGTTTTATGACAAGACGTTCCAATTGCCGGACTGCCCGGGTACTGATAAACTCGGTATCACTTAATGGCGGGGTCCAAATCGTATAGAGTTCCATGCGATTACCGCCTAAGATATCGGTAAAAAGCTGATCCCCAACGACCGCTGTCTCGTCCGGCTCTGTTTCCATCAATTCCAAAGCCTTTCGGAATGGAAATTTACGGGGTTTGACGGCCCGTGAAACATAAGGAATATCTAAAAGACTGGCTACCGCTTCCACCCTATGCTCTAAAGCATTGGAAAGAATACACATTTTAAAACCGGATTGTTTAAATCTGGAAACCAACTGAATAATTTCAGGGCTCAAATCATCTTGTTTCCATTCCACTAAAGTGTTATCCAAATCAAAGATAATTCCCCGAATACCGACTTTTTTTAACTCATCCAAATCAAGTTCCAAAACGGACTGCGCCTGCACTCGCGGGCATAATTTTTGCAGCATTCCTGATCCTCCCGTTATACATGCTATTGTTGATATAACACTAAGAATTTACTTTAATTGGCTTTCTTGGTAATGATAAATCTTATTACAAAAATGGCAACGTACTTCGATTTGACCTTGTTCCTGCAAAATATTCCCGATTTCACCCGGATCCAAACTCAATAAAGGTCCTCGAAATCTATCCCATGAGCAATCACAACGGTATCTCACGTTAAGTCGTTCTAAAATTTTGACAGTTTCCGGATCGGGTGCAATACGGGAAATTAATTCTACTGGTGAAATTCCCTCCGCCAACATTTCCGTTAGTCTCGGCATGTCATGCAGCTTTTGTTCCAAATCGGAAACGGTTGCTTCCGTAGAACCCGGCAAAAGTTGAACCATCAGGCCTCCGGCCGTTTGAACCGTCCCGTCGGGATTTACCAAAACTCCTAACGCAACAGCCGACGGAGTCTGTTCCGATTTCGTAAAATAATAAGCAAAATCCTCCGCTATCTCTCCATTTTGAAGCGGAACCACTCCTTGATAAGGGTCTTTTAACCCCAGATCTTTCAATACCATCATTTCTCCTGAGCCAATGCCTCCACCAACATCCAGTTTACCGAGACGATTGGGTTTCAAGTCTACCCTTGGATTATCAATTTCTCCTTTAACTTGGCCCCGCTCATTTGACACTGCCAAAATCCTGCCGATTGGCCCATTGCCGGAAACAGATACAGTCAGACGCTTTAAGTTATCATTCATGACACCCATCATTAATGTTCCGGTCAGTACTCTTCCAAAAGCGGCAGTCGCAGTAGGCCAAGTCTCATGAATCTTCCGGGCTTCCTCCACGACTCCGGCGGTTAAAGCAGCATATATTCGAATTGTGCTGTGCTTTGCAGTTGCAATCACTAAATGATCTTCCATGAATCCTCCGCTTAGGCTTACTGTCCGTTCCGTCCACTAAAAATCAAACAACACCCGCCGGCTGTCAATTAACTTCTACCCATTGTCCGTCATAGCCCAACTCTACATTTCCAGGCAATAATAATTTTACTTCGTTATATTTAAAATCGTGAGCAATATGTGTTAAAATACTATGCTTGGGGTTAACGATTTCTATCATCTTCA
Organism: Bacillota bacterium; assembly: GCA_023401925.1. Taxonomy (GTDB): domain Bacteria; phylum Bacillota; class UBA4882; order UBA8346; family UBA8346; genus UBA8346. The sequence goes on along the minus strand of JAEXDA010000043.1, from coordinate 190,675 downwards.
AACCCTGCTCCAGATTAAAATGAGTTGGGTGAGGTTTAAATCTCAACACTCCTAATATAAGCAATTTTAAATTTTTTAAAAGCGCAAGACTTTCTTCCGGGATACGACTGCAATCGGTGATATAAGCAAAATCCCCGATACGGTATCCCAAGATACCTAAAGGACCATGAAAAACCGGGATCGGTATAATTTTAATCCCGGCCATCTCAATGGGTAAAGCGATTTCTTTCAGGCAAATTCTTGGTATCCCGCCGCCAATATGGATTCGATTATCGAAGATATAGGGAAACATACCGGCAATCCCCTTTAGGGTTATTTGATTTCCATAGACCGGTATTTCACTGCCCTGTAATTCGCTGAAACGACGCAAATCATCAAATCCGCAAACATGATCCGCATGATTATGAGTCATCAGAACCAAATCAACCCGTGGAACCTTGTTTCGAATCGTTTGAATACGCATTTCTGTAGCGGTGTCGATTAAAATATGCAGTTCACCGGTGCGAATATATACCGATGAGCGAGTCCGGCAATCCCGAGGATCCATTGAAGTACAAGTCGCGCAATTACAACCCAGAACCGGAACGCCATGAGAAGTTCCGGTTCCTAGGAGTGTTATGATCATTTTTATTTTAAGTTCCTTTGTTAAACATTCTTTCAATTTTATGCTGGGCATTGAGATGTTGCTGATAAGTGGTGCTAAATATATGAGTGCCATCAGGCCTGGCGACAAAATATAAATATTTAACTTGGGCCGGATATACTGCAGCCTTTAATGAAGCCAATCCGGGATTGGCTATCGGTCCCGGAGGCAACCCCTGGTGCAAATAGGTATTATATGGCGAATTTACTTGTAAGTCTTTATAGTATAAACGTTCTTTCCGTTTACCAAGGGAATACTGGACAGTCGCACAGGATTGAAGCGGATACCCCAGTCGTAAACGATTATAAAATATTCCGGCAATGATTGGCCGTTCTTCTGGTTCTCTGGCTTCCTTTTCAACCAAAGAGGCGATGATAACGATCTCTTTTCGTTTATCGGCAGGAATCTGTTGGAAATTCTTTTGAAAAACTTCTTGAAAACGGAGAAACATTTTTTGAATAATCTGCTTTTCGATCGTTGCATTTAATTCAAAGTTATAAGTGTCCGGAAACAAATATCCTTCCGTTCCGGATAAATTTTGTTCATTTCCTGCCCATTGATTCACCAAAGATGAATCGCGAGCCGCATTCAGAAAACTCTGCGGATCAACCAACCCTTTTTGGGCCAATAAAGCGGCTATTTCCTGATTACCAAGACCTTCCGGGATGGTAATTCTTACGGATTGAGCAATGCCGCGCCGAAGTTCACTTACAATGGCCGGTACCGACATTCCCGGACTTATTCGGTAATAACCAGCCCTTGCCATTCTCTGGCGTGGGTTCAGGCGGACATAAAGTTCAAAAATGAATTGATTCCGGATCAAATGCTTTTTTGCCAATGACTGGCCGATTTGTCGCAACGAAGAGCCATACGGAACTTTAAAAACATGAAAATCCTTATTTCCGAAATAGGTTGGAGTCAGATTCCAGCAGTAATATCCAATGAACAGCAAAAAAAGGATGACTGAAACCAAAACACCAACTCCCAAAGGAGTATGAAGTTTCTTATTCAGAATCATCAAAATATTTTTTTTATCCTCTATGTATTTTTTCATTAATACCATTGATTGTGGCTCCATTAGTATTTTTAAATTTCAAACTTTCCAGAATAACCCAGAAAAAAGGCCATCCCCCTGTTTTTTGTATCAACCACCCTTACTGAATCTTATTATTTTACCATGATCGTCAATGAATGTCTAATTTTTAAATTCGACTTACCTTTCAAACTTCCTGCCGCCAGTTTCCCAGTGCTGCGAATGGAGGAATTTTAATTTTTTTTTTAATATTGATGAACTCCTTTTATTATTCTGACGAAATGGCGCGCACCAAAGTATTTAAATGAATCAGCCGGGATTTTCTCCTTAAATCTTTAGAAAACGAAAAGCCGACCTGAACAAGATATTGAATAAAGTCGGCTTTTTTGTTTTTTTAACTTGATTTTGAACTTCTTTAAAGATTCTTCATGATTTGCCCGCTTTAAAAACACTACCCACGGATGAACCTATACTCCAATAATGAGCGCCCATCATAATCATTGGATTGATTTTTACCGGATCCGGGCTTCCATCGGTAATACACTCCGGTTTTGCATAGGTTGCCACAATTTCACCGAAGAACATTTCAAAACCCGAAATCGGTAACGTTTGAATCACTTTGCAGAGAAAATTAACGGGACACTCCCTAATCAGAGGAGCCTTCCCGAGTTCATCATAAAACGAGCTAAAAATCAAGGACTTATCGCTGTTTTTGCCGGATACTATCCCACAATGGTCCGTTTGGGAAACCATCTCCGCCGCAGGGATATTCACGCTGAAATAAGCGTTTTCTTGAACCCCCCGTGTTGTGTAATGAGTGCTTTTCAACGAAATATAAAGAACAGGATCCAAACAAACCACTCCACATGCTCCAACGGTGACATAATTAGGTTTTCCGTCGACATCCGCTCCCACCAGAATTGTCGGAAAAGGACCCAGGGGAATATTTTTGATTTTTTGCTTATCCAATAGTAAAACCTCTTTACTTTAAATTTCTGGCCGCCAGTTATTCATAGTATAGTTGCGGTTTTAAAATATAACTAGACTTTTTTTTAGCGATCGATTATTCTATAGCTAGAGTTTTCCCCCGGGTCACTCATGTTATTTTCGGTTTCCGTAACGATTATAGGATACCTTCCCGTATTGCAGTTCATCTTGCTCATGGGACTTCGGAGCTTCCCCAGGATAACCAAGAGCGATGATGGAATCCACTTTCAACGATTCCGGGATCCCCAAAACCCCTTGAATGAAATTTTCTGCCGTTTGATGATTATCGTGCATCCGCTCCCGGATTTGAATCCAACAACTCCCTATTCCAAGCGATTCCGCAGTTAACTGGATAAAGGTCGCGGTAATCGCAGTATCCTCAATCCAAACATCGCTTCGCCGGGCATCAGCGCAAATCACTATCGCCAAGGAGGCCTCTTTTAAGAAAGAAGAACCGTACTGTTTGGAAGAAGATAGCGTATTCAGCAAGTCTGGATTATCGACGACTATAAACTCCCATGGATTAAGCCCTCTTGAAGTTGGCGCCCTTAATGCCGCTTCAATCAAGGCATCCCGTTTCTCTGATTCAACGATTTTCTTGAGATATTTTCGGATACTTCGGCGTTTCTGGATTACTGAGAGAATCATCAATTTTTTTCCTCCAATTTAATCAATTTCAGATCACAATTTTTACAAAAAAAGGATAATTTTTTTTGATCAAGAACTTATCTCTAACAAGGTCATTGAAAACAGGAGGTCGTAAAATGACTCGTTCAACGGATATTAATAAATTATTCCCCACTGAGAACGAAATTCCTACGGAATTTCAAATCAAAGAACCGACTTGCCAAAATGAATTTCTGATAAACGGCGAACTCAGGAAGTGGAATGGCCCCAACCAGGAAGTTTTTTCACCAATTTTTATTGCCGGCCCGGACGGCGCTTTTGCCCCGAAACTTCTTGGCTCTTATCCCCTATTATCGGAAGAAACCATACTGGAAGTGCTGACTGCTGCGGTAGAAGCTTATGATAACGGGAAAGGGCTTTGGCCCACCATGCCGGTAGCCAAAAGAATCCAACATATGCAGGAATTCGCCCGCCGCATGAAAGCGGAAAAGGCGGAAATTGTCAAACTACTGATGTGGGAAATCGGTAAAAGCTATCAGGATTCCATAAAAGAATTCGACCGGACCCTCGATTATATCTGCGGTACCATTGAGGCTGTCAAGGAACTGGACCGGGTTTCATCCCGTTTTCAAATCGAAGAAGGCATTATCGGCCAGGTCCGCCGGTCCTCTCTGGGTGTCACGCTGAGTATGGGCCCTTTTAACTACCCGCTCAATGAAACGTTTACTACCTTGATTCCGGCGTTGATTATGGGAAATACCGTGATTTGTAAACCGCCAAAGCTTGGAACTTTATTATACCGGCCCCTGCTCCCGATTTTCCGGGACTGTTTCCCGCCCGGAGTCATTAATTTTGTTTACGGACGGGGTTCCAATATCATTTCTCCTTTGATGAGCTCCGGAAAAATCGATGTACTGGCCTTTATCGGCACCAGTAAAATCGCGGACACTATCAAAAAGCAACATCCCAAACCCCACCGGCTTCGCTCAGTGCTGGGGCTTGATGCCAAAAATCCGGCGATTATCCTTCCTGATGCCGATCTGGATCTGGCTGTGCAGGAGTGCTTATTAGGAACTCTCTCTTACAACGGCCAGCGTTGTACAGCCTTAAAGTTGATATTTGTTCACCAAAGCGTGGCCCAACCGTTTTTAGAAAAATTAGCGGCGGTTATCAACGGCCTCAATATCGGTATGCCCTGGAGTCAAAATGTTCAAATCACGCCCTTACCGGAAAACAACAAAACCGATTATTTGGCGGAGCTGGTTTCCGATGCCCTGGACAAAGGGGCGAGGGTAATCAATGAGGGCGGCGGAACCCCCTTTTATTCAATATTTACTCCCGCCCTGCTCTATCCGGTCAATGAAAACATGCGGATTTATTACGAGGAACAATTCGGACCGGTGATTCCGGTCATTCCTTTTGAAGAAATTTCAACTCCCATTGGTTATATCGAGGAATCCAACTATGGACAGCAAGTCAGTATTTTCAGCAAGAACCCCGATGAGATCGCCGCTTTGGTCGATCCGCTGGTAAATCAGGTCTCACGGGTCAACATTAACAGCCAATGTCAAAGAGGACCCGATATTTTCCCCTTTACCGGACGCAAAGACTCGGCGGAAGGTACCTTATCGATATCCGACGCCTTGAGGGTATTTTCCATCAGAACTTTGGTGGCCGCCAAGGAAAATGAAAACAATAAAGACCTGCTGGCCGAGATCATCCAGGAACGAAAGTCCAACTTTTTATCGACGGATTTTATTTTTTAAACGAATTTGGGATTACAAAAAATAGCGCTTACCCAAGGGGTTAAGCGCTATTGGCGAAGTGGATCCATAAAATTTTGTTCCATACCCGGAATAAGATGATCCCTAGAAGTCAATCACTCCTTTAACCGAATTTTTTTTATCTTTGAGCGAATTTGCCATAGCCGCAGGTATCTCATTAAAATGATAGGTATTGGTGACAATCCTCTTTAAAGGTATCAATCCATTTGCCACAGCCGATATGGCTGCCGGATACAGATTACGATAACGAAAAACCGTGTGGATAAAAGCTTCCTTGGAAATTAACTGTCCAAAGTCATATTGAATATTCGCTTCAGGCGCCATTCCAACTAAAACGATCTTTCCTCCCCGTTTCACCAAATCCACGGTTTGCCGGGTGGTAACCTGACTTCCTGCCGTTTCGATGACAACGTCGACTCCTTGACCATGGGTAATATCCGTAATCGCCTGGACTACATTAACCTCATCCGCCTTAAAAGTCTGCGTCGCTCCAAGATTCTTGCTCATCTGCAACCGAGAGGCAATAACATCCGCTTGATAGACGGTGCTCACGCCCATAGCCTTTAATGCCAATAAAGTGACTAACCCGATGCATCCCGAACCTAAAACGACTGCAGAGTCCCCGATTTTAGCCCCGGCTTGATTGGCGGCATGAAACCCTACCGCTAACGGTTCAATCAAAGCCCCTTCCAAGGTATCCATATTGGATGGTAATTTAAAAGCCATATCGGCGGGAAATGCGACATATTCGGCAAATGCCCCGTCATATGGGGGAGTCGCCATAAACACTACATCAGGGCAGAGATTATATAGACCCTGCTTACAATAATCACATTTGCCACAAGTGTATCCCGGTTCTAAAGCAACCATGTCGCCTGCTTTTACATGGGTTACTTTCTTTCCGACTTCTACAACCTCTCCGCCGCTTTCATGACCTAAAACGATAGGTTTCTCCACAATAAAATTTCCGATTCGGCCATGTTCATAATAATGCAAATCCGAACCGCAGATCCCCACATGTTTGATTTTGACCAAGACTTCATGTTCCCCGGGAACCGGAATCGGACGCTCTTCAAAGACGATTTTTCCGGGTTCGGTTAATACTGCGGCTTTCATGGTGGTTTTCATCGTAACACCTGTCTTTCTTTTTTGGGTTGATAAACTTTCGCATGCAACCATATAGCTGCACGCGAAAGTTCGGAATGAATTTCTATTGCATATTTCCGGCTTTCTTATGCATTTCGAGGTATTGATCCACATTGGACTTGTCAATTAGTATGTTGGGTATCATGATGTCGGCCCGTTTCTTTTTCCCGGTGAATAAATCGTGCATCAGTCCCACCGATAACCTGGCCAGTTCATATGCGCTCTGGAGACAAGTCACTGTCAATTTGCCCTCTTTGATGTAAAGACAAGCTTCTGCAGTACCATCAACACCGTAAGCCAGAATCTTTTTAATACCAGCAGCCTTGGCTGCTTCCAAAGCACCGACAGCCATGTTGTCGTTCATTGAAACAATGGCGTCGATTTTTCCGCCGGTTGCCGATATCCAGTCTTCCATCTTGGTCATGGCTTCATCCTTGTTCCAATTGGCAATCTGCTCGTCAATAATCTTAACATCGGGCCGCTTATCAAAAAATTCTTTCTGCCATGCCCTACGACGCTCCAGAGTATGCCTGTTCCCTGCCGGTCCAAGTAATACAACGACGCGGGAATTTTTGAGAACTTGTTGTAAAGCTACCTTTGCAGGTACTGCACCTTGTCCGTAAGGATCGGCATCAACCCTGGAAATTACACCGCCATCGTTGACAAACATGTTGACCGTGGCACATTTAAGCCCGGCTGCCATTGCAGCCTTCATCGGAGCAACCTGGGCCTCGGAATCAAACGGTTGAAGCAGAATGCCGTCAAATTTATTGGTCACTACATTTTCAATGGCTGCATTCACAACTTCATTTTTACTTTGTCCGTCAAAAACACTGACTTCCATATCCGGATACTTCCCAACCTCCGACTTGATGGAATTGGTGAGCCAAGCGGCAAAAGAGTCACCTTGAGCCCTCGCTACAAAAGCAAGTCTGAATTTTTTGGCGGCCATTATATTTCCGCCAGAGGTGGTAACCAGTGCAACCAGGACCAACGCCAGAGTGATAGCTAAAAACTTTTTCATTCTCCGATTCATTTCATACACTCCCCTTTTTTATTTATTCAAGCAGATCAAGCATTCCGTTTGTTGATCGGTTTCAACTCTCCATTGCAGGAATACCGTCATACTTGTCCGCTTAAATATCCCAATAGCTCGATTCGATCGGAACCTGAATCCTACTAATTACCAATGCTTTGAGTCTCCCGGGCGATACGTTCCTCAATATTACCGATGGTGCGTGACTCTCTTTTTGTTTTCGCATGGATATCATACATAACGGCTAAAGCGATAATCGCACCCCTGATGATTTGTTGCAGATAGGACTGAATCAAGGTCAGGTTCATGATATTATTGAGTAAACCCATGATGAATCCACCAGCCAGGGTTCCCATCGCGGTTCCGATACCACCCGAAAAGCTGGTACCGCCGATGATCGCCGCAGTCATGGCATCAAATTCAAAACCGGCGCCACTATTTGGCAAGCCTGCATTAACGCGGGACATAAAAATGACTCCGGCCAAACCGACAAAGACACCGTTGATTAAATAAGCTTTCATCTTCACGCGGTTGATGTTGATTCCTGAGGCGCGGGCCGCTTCTTGATTACCACCCACCGCATACAAATACCGGCCAAATCTCGTCTGCTTAAGCAAGTACCAGGTAAGAACGGTAATACCAATCATAAAAACAACCGGTGTGGGAATAATCGAAATATTACTCTGACCCCAAACGATAAATTTCCCGATCTGGTAGATATTCTGGCCGTTTGTAAACATTAACGCAGCTCCTCGTGCTGCGGTCATCATCGCCAGCGTGGCAATAAACGGAGGCGTTTTAAACTTTGTGACGACAATCCCGTTGATCAGATTACATCCGACACCAATCATGACACCCACTACCATCGAGAGAAGCAGGGAATCGGTAGCTTTAAATGCCGCAACCGACAGCAAACCTGCCAGGGCAAGCACAGATCCGGCCGAAAGGTCCAACAGACCGGCGATAATCAATATCGTTTCACCAAATGCGATTATCGTTGTAATGGAAATCTGCCTGGAAATATTGGCAATATTTCCCCCTGTGGCAAATACCGGGCTTAAAAAGGAACATATCACGAACATAACTGCCAGGACCATAAAAATGCTATACTTATTCTTCATTTCATTCCATCGGAACCTCAAATTGTCACGATTCATATATTTCAACTCCTTGTCGCTAATTTCATGACGTTTTCCTGGGAGAAATCGGCTTTGTTAAGTTCTCCCGTAATTCTCCCTTTGCTCATGACATAAATCCGGTCGCACATTCCCAAAAGTTCAGGCAGTTCGGAAGAGATCATAATAATCGTTTTCCCTTCGCGTACCAGATCCGTCATTAATTTATAAATCTCAAATTTGGCACCCACATCGATGCCGCGGGTTGGTTCGTCGAGAATGATAACATTGGGACTTCGTAGCATCCATTTGGCCAAAACTACCTTTTGTTGATTTCCCCCGCTTAATGAATCAATGGTAGTATCCAAAGTCGGTGTCTTTACCCGGATGCGCTCACAAATGGATTGAACCGTATCCTTTTCTTTTTTGGAAAACAAACGGCCACTCCGGATGAACTGAGCCAGGTTGGGAAGGGAAATATTTTCCTTCACACTACGGACTGGAATAATCCCGTATCTTTTCCGATCCTCCGAAAGCATCACCAGTCCCTGGTCAATACTGTCTTGTACCTTTTTGATCCTAACCTCTCTTCCCTTGATTTTTATTTTTCCGGAGGTGTGGGGGTCTAATCCGAATATCGCACGCGCAACCTCAGTGCGTCCCGCTCCCATCAGTCCTGCCAAGCCCACAATTTCACCTACGCAAGCATTGAAGCTGATATGATTGAATAACTTCCCGTGACTTAAATTCTCAACCTCAAGCGTAATTTCTCCAATCGGCAGATTTTCCTTGGGATAAACATTGGTCAGTTTCCTGCCTACCATCAGCGATATGACCGTATCAATGTCCAATGCACCGGCGGGGCGCGTATCAACAACACTACCGTCGCGAAGCACCGTGATATCATCGGCGATCTCAAAAATTTCGTCCATTTTATGGGATATGTAAATAATACTGACTCCTTTTGCTTTCAAATCGGCGATCTTACCAAAGAGCACCTTGACTTCCTTGCTGGTTATGGCCGAAGTAGGTTCATCCATAATGATGACATCCGAGTCATAGGAGATCGCCTTCAATATTTCAAGCATCTGAATATCGGATACGGTCAAGTCCTTTAACTTACTGTCGGGTTTATAGGACAACCCTTCCTGTTTCAGGAGTTCAAGGGTTCGAAGACGAATTTCTTTCCACTTAATTCCAAATGAATTCCTTGGCTCTCGGCCTAGGAATAAGCTTTGCTCAATGGTAATCTCCGGAATATAGTTCAGTTCCTGAAATATCATAGATATACCATGCTTTCTGGCATCGATGGGGTTATCAATTTTGACTTCCTTTCCGCCGATAAGGATATGACCTTTATCCGGCTGATAAATACCGTCGATGATCTTCATCAATGTCGATTTACCGGCACCATTTTCACCACACAGAACATGAACCGTGCCCTTCCGGAGTGAAAAACTGACATTGCTCAATGCCTTAACGCCGGGAAATGACTTTTCGATGTTACGCAGTTCCAGACTTGGAATGTTCGCCACTTTCCTCAATCTCCTTTAACCAATCGATTTTGTATTATTTATCATCAATGGAATAATATGGGATATAAAAGGGCATAATAATTCCTGATATCAATAACTGTCCATCATTTAAATTCTTTCTATGAATCGATTATTGACATTAACTTAAATTTGATCGAGTGTTTCAAAACCTCTTATTCAATTAGAAAAACGTAATACTTTCAGGATCAATCATGCCTTTGCTTTCACTTCTTAGCCAAGCGGAAACCAATAACTTAGCCGGCTCTTCCCCGATTATCCGGGCGCCCAAGGCAATGATTTGCGCATGATAGCGATTTCGGGCCCAGTCGACGGAAGAGAGATCGTGACAAACGGCCGCTCTGATCCCAGAAACCTGATTGGCAGATATCGCCATTCCGATACCTGTTCCGCAAATCAAAATTCCCCGTTCGTGCTTTCCGGCCATAATTGCCTGAGCCACTTTACGAGCAATATTGGGATAAAATACCGGTTCGGTGTCAAAAACTCCATAGTCAGTGACTGCAAGGTTTAAGCCTTTTAAATATCCTTTCAATTTTTCTTTCAAATCATCTCCCGCTTCATCCGCTCCGATTGCGATTGGAATCATTCATACCACTCCTTATGAAATTCTTATTCATGAAAACGGAGTAAGCAATGATCGCCGATTATCCCTTCTATTTTCGCCGGGAGAAATATCGGTCAACATTCCTGGCAGTAACCAGTTCAAATGGAATCCAGTAATATTTGGCTACTTTTTCTCCCTTTAAAAATTTAACCGCCACTTCGACCGACATCGTTCCCTGACCCTGGGCGTCTTGAAAGCAAGTAGCGGCAAGACGTCCTGTTTTAACAGCTGTTAAACCATGATATATTCCATCGACTCCCACCACCGGAAGGTGCATACCTCTTTTTTCCAAAGCCTGAATGGCACCTAACGCCATTTCATCATTTTGACCGCAAACACCGTTAATTTTATTTGGAAATATCTTGAGCCAATTTTCCATCAAGGTATATCCTTCCGTCCTTGACCAATTGGCCGTCTTTTGCGACAGCACTTTGATATTGGGATACTGCTTGAGTACGTTATGGATGCCCTTCCTTCTCTTTAACTGGCCGGAACCCTTGTCCGGCCCTTCGATAATGACAATGTTTCCCTTCCCGCCCATTGCTTGAGCCAGGTATCTCATCTCCATTTCACCTGCGGAGACATCATCGGAACCAATATAAGATGTTAATTGATCGGTGTTGATCTCGGCGTTGACACCAATCACCGGAATACCTTTCCCGACAGCCCGTTCCACAGCCACCGCCATCATGTCCACGTCAATCGGATCGACAATAATTGCGTCATACTTGTGGGTAATCATATATTCAAAATTATCGAATTGGGTTTTCGTATCATAATTACCGTCAAAGACATCCAAATCCACCTTGAGCCTTGCCGCAGTCTCCTTCTGCGCCTTATTTAACAAAATTGGGAATTCGTTTTTCAAACCGTAAAGCGTTACTCCAATTTTAAACTTCCGGGCCACCCATGCCGTATTGCCGGAGATAAAAATCAACAAACAAATGAAAATGAAACAAAGAGGCCTACATCTGAAAAAAGAAAACCGTGTCATAAAAACACCCCTTTAGCAATTATGATTCATTCCTTCTGCTTCAAGTTAAAATATTTTTACAACTTGGTTTCAAATTGATTATATTTCAACTCAGAGGAATGAAGTGTTCCAAGATTTTTAGATTTGGTTTTATTTTTTTGGGTGGTGTCGTTGAAGAACTAGTAGAGCGTATCGTAAATGAATGGCAATCAGAAATGAGATACGCTCTACTTTAGTAAAAGGTTCACAATTATTGAGTCGTTATTTAGAGAACGTTTTACTAGGATACTGAGAACCGGTTTCGGTCAGGCAGATATTACGATTGAGAATCAAGGCTTATCCTGATGGATAACAGTATTAAAACAGCTCTCACGGTATTGGGTTGGAGAGAGTCCCACTGCTTTCTTAAATACCATACAAAAATGTTTTGCATTGGGATAACCGACTTTATTGGAAACATCCACTATTTTAAGCCTGTTTTGCGCCAAGAGCTCTTTCGCCTTCTCGATCCGGATCATCGTCAAATAATCGATGAAATTCTGTCCGGTTTCTTTTTTAAACAATACGCTTAAATAACTGTTGTTCTTATGAAAGAGATTAGCGACAATATTCAGATTGATATCTTTATCATAATTATCCCGGATATAACGGATTACTTGTTCAATAATCTTGCGATCCGGACTGGTGGCCCGATAAGCGGAAATTATATTACAGATTTTTAATAAATAACCATTTAAATATTCTTTGATTTGTTCAAGGTCCCAAAATGAATCCAATTCCCGGAAATCATCCGTTCCCGGTTCGAAAACGGCCGTAAAATCGATGCCTTTCTCTGTAAAGTAATCATACATGTATTGGTTAAACTGATTGTAAAAACTCTCCAATTTACTGATTGACCCTTGGTCAAATTGCATTAGATGGAAGAATTCTTCCAACAATTTGGCGACGTTGTTTTTCATACAAAGCTCTACTTCACTGGCGATCCTGATGAAATTATTTTGATAATTGGGGTTTTCGTCAATATCATCCATGCCTCTACTGAATAAAATTTCTCCCGGTTTGCGGATGACTTTATACAAAACCATATTTAAAGCCTCTTTATAGGAATGCTGGATACTGTCAAGACTGGTTACACCGTTTCCCACGCCCAAAAAAGTATCGACTTTGATATAGGCGCTTAAATATTTGTTAATCTGTTCATATATTTTTCTGATATGGTTTTCGATGAAAAAGTTATCGGCGTTGCAAAGCAGAACAACCAGACGCAAACCGATATCGTAAAAGCTCCAAAAATCCTTGGTTATTAGGGAAATGCCGTCATCAACGGCATCCTTGAGCGCGAAGCGATCCATTTCATCAAAAACCTTGGGACTTTCTTGATTTGGAATGCAATATTCGATCACTAAAATTCGGAATAAATCGGAATTGAAGACTACTCCCAATGATGAAAGTTGTTTTCGAAACGTTTTTTGATCGTAAATATCCCCCTGAATTAACTGATTGAAGTATTTTTCCTTCAGAAGTTCCATACCAACCTTACTTTGCATGTTTTTGACCAGTTCAGCCTGATGCCTTTGGATGTTGTCATCAAGTTCCAGACTAATAGTGTGAAGCAATTGAATCATTTCTTCTTTGTCAATGGGTTTTAAAAGATATTCTTTCACGCCGTATTTGATGGCTTGTTTGGCATAATTGAAATCGTCATAACCGCTGATAATGATGAATACAGGCCTTTTCAGAGCGATTTTTTGTACCCGGGCAATCAACTCCAAACCATCGAGATGCGGCATCTTGATATCGGTAATTACAATATCCGGTTGATATTTGATAATTAATTCAAGCCCTTCCCGCCCGTTGACGGCCGTATATATCTTGGAACATTTTACATCGTTCCGTTTGATGATAGCCTCCAAACCGCGCCGGATAATCTCCTCATCATCGATGATAAGCATCTCATACATTATTCTCTTTCTCCTGTTCATCATGATTAACCGGTATTCTGATGATAATCTTTGTTCCCTGGCTCAGGACGCTCCTGATGCTGATTCCGTATTCCATTCCAAATTGCATTTTAATCCGCTTGTTAACATTCCATAAACCAATAAATCCTTCGGTTTTCTTATCGATTTCGGCATGATTGCCATCCAACAAACCCCGGTTGATTTTCGCCAGCCTTTCCGAGTCTATCCCAATACCGTTATCATCAATTTCAAGATAGAGGTTATCTCCGGTTATCCGTCCCCTGATATGAATTTCCCAGATTCCGTCAAGATTTTTAAATGCGTGATAGAAACAGTTTTCCACCAGCGGTTGAATCAGCATTTTAATAACCAGATAATCCTGTAATTCTTCCGCAATATCGACTTCAAAGCTGAATTTATTTCTAAACCTTATTTTCATTACCGTGATATAGTTGTTCACGTATTGTATTTCCTGACGAAGCGGAACCAGACGGTTTGTCCACTTGATATTGTACCGGAACAATTTCCCCAGGGAAGTAATGGCCTCAGCCAGATCATATTCCTCCCTCAGTTCGCATTCCATCCGTAACCCTTCCAGGGTATTAAAAAGGAAATGGGGATTTATCTGGGATTGAAGCGCCCTGATTTCCGCGTCGCGATGTGCGGTCTCCTGTTCGATTAGATTTTTCATAACTTCTTCAAGATTCGCAGCCATCTGGTTAAAGCTAATCGCTAATTCGCCAATCTCATCATGGCCTTGCTCTGCGATCCTCACCCCAAACTCGCCGCCTTGAATCCTTTTCATCATCTTGATCATGATTTTTAAACGGGCAAATAAAAAATTGGTCGTCAAAAAGGTGATCAAAAAAACCGCAATGGTTCCGGCGATGATGGTATAAATTAAATAATTTTTTTGATGTACCAATTCATTCAAAATTTCACTTTCCGGAACAACTGCCACGATCTTGTAACCAGTCGCCTTGATGGTTTCATAAGCGACCCTGAATTTTTGCCCCGCCGAGAGGATTTCCTTGATTCCGTTATCACCCAGGAACATACTCAAACGGATATTTTCCAGATGATTATTTCGATACGGACTGATTATCCTGCCGCTTTGGTCCAAAATATAAATAAAACCGCCATTGCCAAGCTGCAGTTCGGATAAATCTCCAAACATCTTTTCAATTAATATGTCAATCTCGAGTACCCCGATTAACTTATTGGAAATAACCGGAGTAATACGTTCGTACAACGGAAGAACAATATTTTTGTTTTGTTTTGGGTTAATGGTTACAACTAAATCGTAATATTCCTCAGCTTTTCTAACCTCACCCCAAACGATTTTACGGGGTGAACGGATAATGTCTCCAAAATAATCTTTCCCGGAAATTCGATTCATGGAATAGAGGAGATCGTATGCTTCCTTCATGGATTGATTGCTGGTAAATATCCTGATTTTATAATACTGATTCGGGTAAAGATGTTTAATATCAAGCAATTTATTTTGGACACTATAAAGAAAATTATCAATTTCACCGGAACTAAAAGAAAAATCATCATCTAGAAAAGCTTGAAACTCGCTTTTAAAAATAATTTCCTCCGAAATGCTTTCGGCGTTTTTCATCGTGTAAAGAATGTTTTGTTTAAGTTGAAAGATCCGCTCGCTGACCCGCTGGTCCGATTGCTGTTCTATGGATCGGAGCATATTTTGATATTCGCTGATTCCTATAAAAACGGTTGGAACCATTAACAATATGAAATAAATAAAAGTAAACTTCCATGAAATGCTTAAATTCCTAAATTTCCTAAAAAACATTCGAATACCTCATCGAGTGACATTGAATTAAAAATTCACGATAAAGTATAAATAACCTTCCGGATTCAGGAAAGGTATTTTCTAGCATTAAACCTGAATCAAAAGATCCACCCAATCTTTATCCTTGAATTATCCCATGGGAGTTTTAAAACGACGAACTTTTAGATGCCGCCCCCCTTCAATTTCCGGGCTTTTTAAGGTGTAACATACACGAAGTTACGGTTGACAGCAAAGCCCCGAAAGTATATTATGGAATTACTAAAAATTAACAATACAGTAAAACGAAGGGAGAAAGAACAATGTTTAAAAGAGTATGTACACTGGTCTTAATAACCGGCATGATCGTTATTTTTTTTGCGAATTCTATGTTTACGAAAACATACGGTGCCAATTCAATGATTGGAGATAACCAAGATACCCAAGCGGTTATTTCATCGGAATCTCTTCCAAGCACACCAGCCAGCCTTGATATTTTTCAGGTCGGTAAAACCATCATGCTGAAATGGGATCTTGTCAAAAATGCCAGAAAATATGAAATATATCATGCAGGCAGCAGATTGGGCAATTACCAAAAAGTCGGTGAAAGTAGAGTGCCTATCTTCATCGATATAAACCCGAATCCCTTAAAATACGAAAATTACTACAAAATTATCGCTGTAAACAAAGCCGGCAGCAGTGGGCAATCAAACTTTATTTCACTGGAAACCAAGCTTTTTGGTGATAATATGCTTTTTTACAATGCGAAATATGACGATTTGAAAACCATTGGACAGGAAGTGAATTTCATCCATGACAGTAAGACTTTTAAAGAACAGTTCGGTACCGACCGTTTTGGGTTTTATTTCAAACCGGGAAATTATAATGATGCGGGTTTGTTTAATATCGGATTCTATACTCAAATCAATGGACTAGGAAAAACTCCGCTGGAAACAAAGATTTATAACTTGGCCACTCCGGCATCCCTGCCTAACAATAATGCAACCCAAACATTCTGGCGTGGTGCTGAAAATTTTACGGTGTCAGCTGACCTCGATCCGGCTGCTACAATGATGTGGGGCGTTTCACAAGCTGCTCCTTTCAGAAGGATGAAGATTGAGCGCTTTTCCCAATTTGATTGGTGGTATGGATGGTCCAGCGGTGGTTTTATTGCAGACAGCGTTTTTACGCAGCAAGCCGGATCATGGACCCAGCAGCAATGGTATACCAGGAACAGCGAGCTTAACGCGGGTTGGTACGGAGTGAATTGGAATGGTGTATTTCAAGGGGTTAAAAATGCACCGGATAATACCTGGGAAACGGGTGGCGGTAACCCCTATACCTCAATTGATATAACTCCTATCGTCAGGGAAAAACCTTTCCTTTATTTAGGAGAGGATGGAGAATATAAAGTATTTGTACCCGACATCCGTAAAAACAGCACCGGCATCACTTGGTCGGGGAACAATTTAGGTCCGGGCCGTACCCTGGATATTGATAGATTTTATGTGGCAAAAGCATGCGTTGATACGGCAGATACCATTAACGCGGCTTTGAAAAGAGGAAAAAACATCTTCTTCACCCCGGGTATTTACCAATTCGATCAGCCCATTCGGGTGAGAAATGCCAATACCGTCATACTTGGTACCGGCCTTGCAACTCTGGTTCCCACTAATAATCAAGCCGCCATGCTCATTGAAGATGTCCCAGGTGTGATAATTGCCGGATTAATGTTCGATGCCTATCATAGTTCCACCTATCTCCTTCAGGTTGGTCCTAAGAACAGCAGCAGAGACAACAGCGCTAATCCGTCATCTTTAATTGACCTATATTTCCGTATCGGCGGTTTCCTTGAAGAAAATGTCAATGTAAATACTGTGCTTGAAATCAATAGTAATCAAGTAATCGGCGATCACTTCTGGGTATGGAGAGCCGACCATGGCAACGGTGTTGGCTGGGATAAAAATACTGCTAAAAACGGTGTTGTAGTAAACGGTAATGATGTGACCGTATACGGTCTATTCGTTGAACACTTCCAGCAATATCAAACCTATTGGAATGGCGAGAATGGACGCATGTACTTCTATCAGTCCGAAACGCCTTATGACCCGCAGGCCCAGGATCAATGGATGAGTCATGACGGTACTGTTAAAGGCTACTCCTCATACAAAGTAGGAAATAATGTAAACAATCATTTAGCAGTTGGTTTGGGAATATATGATGTGCTCATTAACACCAATGGCGCAAGCATCTTCTTAGATAATGCAATCGAAGTACCAAATAAACCGAATGTAATGGTTCAGAATGTATGTATCGTTGAGATTTCGGCCGGAGACGGCCCACTTGTAGGCATGAACAGTATTATTAACGGTACAGGAGCCGGAACAAGCACCGGAGTTGGCGGAAAAGGGTATGCCAGGGAAATTGTTCTAAATTACCAAAATGGTATTGCTAAATTACCGGCTGGTTTAACAGCCAACGGTATACAACCGACAGACTGTCGTGATGACTGGAACTTTAAACTCCAAATGCTGGTCAACCAGGCGGCGGAATTGAAGGAAGAATGTTACACCAAGGAAACCTGGGCAGTATATACTGCTTCCTTACGGAAGGCTAACAATATTCTTAACGACGCTGCCGCATCAACAGCAACTATTCAGCAGTCGTATAATGAACTTGTTAATGCGATAAACGGCTTAATTAAAAAAAGAAGCCATCATCCCTGCCGATAAAATAGAAATCGCAAATGAAGGGGCTGTTGCAAAATATTTTAAAATAAAATTTCCTTTTGCAACAGCCCGTTTTCACGTATTTACAATTCCCAAACAATCACCGGATGAGCTCAAGCAATTCCTCCAGGCTCTTTTTGCCGAACAAAAGCTGGGTGTCATTAATAACGATGGCTGGAACACTCATAATGGAATGTCTATCCCTAAATTCCGGAAACCTGGATATATCGATCATTTCCGCTTCGATTAAAGGATTTTTCAAAGCCATAAGCTGTGCGGCAGCAACTACGTCAGGACAAAGTGTGCAAGACAAGGAAACCCCGATCTTTATATTTACTGGTTTATTCACTGCTTTAATCCTGGTCAAATCGTCTTCTCCGATCACCTGGCCGGGACCGGCGGCATTATAAAGGGCCAGAATAAAAGAGTTGATCTCATGACCGCCCGGAATTCCATGAACTTGAACACCTGTATATTTTCCATCCGGATCCAGAACCGCAATGGTCGGAAAAATCGCTGCATTGATTTCCATTTCCCTGTTTAGGTTTTCACCTTTATTTAAAAACTCCACCTTAACCTTGTCGGAGAGTGCGGCCAAATCCGACAGAAACCTCTTCAGTTCCCCATTGATCTCACTTGTTTCATCCAGAATGGCAATCAGGCTGACTTGATTTTTAAAACGGGAAAAAACATCACTGAGTTGGGATTTAAGTTCGTCGTCAAAAAAAGCTTCTTCCGGCCGACCGGGAAAGGACTCTGGTTCCTCTCCCATCCCGAGTTGTTCCTTTTTTTCCTCAATATACTTCTCTATGGCCGTGGCCGCCAGTGCACCATCCGCAACTGCCGTTGCAAGTTGGCGAAGAATTTTGGGACGAATATCACCCGCAGCATAAATACCGTTTATGTTAGTTTTTAAATTTTCATCCGTAAGAATATAGCCAACTTTGTCAAGGGAAAGCTGTCCGGCATATTCTGCGCTTTGCGGAATATATCCGACAAATACGAACACGCCGAATGATAAATCGCCCTCCGCCACATCATAACGCCAGGTTTCACCTGTTTGATTGTTAACGAATTTTGCATAGGTAAGAACTTTTTCACCGCCCACTTCCAAAATCTCGGTGTTGAATTTCACCTCGATTTTTCGGTGCGCAAGTACCTTGTCGGCAATGGTTTTTGAGCAAGTAAATTCAGGTTCTCTGGCAATGATCGTCACTTTTTTGGCAAAACGGGTAAGATAGATCGCTTCCTCCGCTGCTGCGAAACCTGCACCGATAACGAAAACATCCATTCCTGTGAAGAATTCCCCATCACAGGTGGCACAATAGCCAATCCCTCTCCCTCTGAACGCTTCTTCACCTTTGAATCCCAGAATTCTGGGTTTTGAACCCGTGGCGATAATCACGCCCAGTGCTTCATAATCACCTTCAGAGGTCCTAATTTTTTTGATATCCTGCGAGAAATCCGCCGATAGCACGATGGCATTTAGAAACTTTACCCCGAAGCTTTCCGCCTGTTTCTTCAGGGTCAGAGCCAGCTCTTCACCGGAAGTATGAAGAATACCGGGATAATTCACAATCTCTGCCGTGATTTTAATTTGTCCGCCAACTTTGTCTTTATCTACAATAAGCGTTTTCAACTTTGAGCGACCCGCATAGATTCCGGCGGCCATTCCCGCGCTGCCTGCTCCGATTATAATTAAATCATAAAGGTTATTCATAGCGATTCACTAGTTAAACTCAAATTTTTCCTACCAAGTCAAGGCTTGGTTTAAGAGTTGGAGCTCCCGGGCGCCACTTGGCCGGGCAAACCTGATCACCATGCTTGGCAACAAACTGTGCCGCCTGGACCTTACGCAGAAGTTCAGCCGCTTCCCGGCCAATACTGTTGTCATTTACTTCATAAGAGACGATCTTCCCCTCCGGGTTAATAACAAAGCTGCCTCTGAGCGCAACACCCTCTTCTTCAATGTAAACCCCAAAATCCTCAGCTATTTTTGCGGTCGGGTCGGCGATCATCGGATAGGTAATTTTTTTAATGGTGTCCGAAGTATCATGCCATGCTTTATGTACAAAGTGAGTGTCGGTAGATACGGAATAAATTTCACAACCGATCTCCTTGAACTGCTCATAATGGTCCGCAAGGTCTCCGAGTTCAGTCGGGCATATAAAGGTAAAATCTGCAGGGTAAAATACGAATACCGACCACTTTCCAAGCAAATCCGCTTTGGTCACCACTTTAAACTGGCCCCCTACAAAGGCCTGCGCTTTAAAATCACTTACTTCTTTTCCGATCAATGACATTGAAATTCCTCCTTTTATTTGTTTTAGATTATATATTCCATCAGCAAAATGCTGTTAGAACCCAGGTACGCCTTCTTTATCTCCTCATATACCTCCGCAGCGGTCGGATGATCCAGGACCCGGAGAGCATCTTCGATCATTTGCTTTTGGATAGTAAATCTTTTGTTCATGAGTGGCTCCATCTAAATTCCTTTTATAATAATTAATATTAACTAGTAATAGTAATTATTACTAGTTATAATATATTCCTTCCTTTCTATTTTGTCAACGGGTATATTCATTTTATTTCCGATATCGAGAATGATTCCTTGCTTCGGATCCTGGTAAGTGTTGAAGATAATGCTGTATAATATACCTTAAAAACTCCAGATAATGCTTAGGAAGAATCCAATATGAGAAAACTTGATTTATCTTTTGTTATTTGTCTAATCTTTTCAGGGGCGGCTATTTTAGAAGTCGTGGGAGGCGCCTTGATTCTAAAAGGCTACGAGTATCCAGTTTTTTATTTATTATAATGGGTGGCCTCATATTGGCTAGTTATGGTCTACTCGTCAATATAGTAAAATGGGACTTCTCTAATTCTTGGGTGTTTGTGTAACCGTATTTGCCATCGTCGTTGTCTTATGTGGACTAATTGATCTTGGAAGAACATATGCCATTTTCGACTTAGTTGGAGCTCAATGAATTATTGTAATTGGCGGTTTGGTAATTCAACTTGGAAACGTACACTGAAAAATATGGCTGTATCATAGTGAACATTTATCAAAACTAAAGCCCGCCAAGATCTGGCGGGCTTTAGTTTTGGTATAGCCTTTACCCCTTCATTTCCGCTACAATCCTATTGAGCCACTCCTTTACCGTTTCTGTAAACAGGATATCCTGCTCAATTTGAAGATTATGACCGGCCTTGTCAAGCAGAATAAAGGAAGCTCTGGGGTACATCTCAATAATTTGCCATAGGTCGCTGTAGCCGACCACGGAATCTTGCCTTCCCGCCAGCATCAGTGTTGGTTTCTCATAGGGTTTTTCAAGAGCATCCACGTTGAAGCTAAAAGGAACATGCTTTCCCAGACTGTTTTCTAAAAATGAATAGTCGGCAATCTTCAGACCTGGAAGGATCTCCTCTTGAAAACGCGCCCATACTCGTTTGGTTTGTAATACGTTGATACCTTCTCCTTCGAAATATTTCCTGTCCTCTTTCGTTAGACTGTTTAAGAGAGCATCATCTTTTTCAAACACCTGAAAGTGAACTCTATTTTCTTTGGGTCTTCCCGGTGTTACCGAAGGACAGATCAAAAGAAGTCCATCCACAACCGACGGGCGTTTATTGATTATGCCTCTGGCTAAATAGCCGCCATAGGATTCCCCTGCCACCACAAAGTGCTGGTTTGGAATGACTTTATCAATAAAACCAAAAACTAAATCAAGCATTTGATCCGAACCGGTTATCCATGGTTCTCCTTTGGTTTTACCCATTCCGGGTAGATCGAAATATATCCGTTTCCATACCGTATCCTTCTCTTGGAAGACAGGTTCCATGCACCCTTTCATCAATCTGTGGTCCGGGCTCCATCCATGAATCATCAAAACAGGCATACCTTCGCCACATATTTCATAATAAATTTTTACATCCCGGATTATGCATTCCATCAAACTACCTCCTTTGGGTGAATTTTTTATAAATATTCAAACGCATGTTCGTCCCCGTTATATACCATAAACATATGTTCGTAAAGGACTTACACATTGAAATCATATATCCGATTATATTTCAAACGCCGCCACTGATCGTTTCAAATCATCAGCTATTTGAGACAAATTTTCAGCCAAAGCCGTTACCTCTTCAACAGAAGCGCTTTGTTCCTCGGTAGTAGCCGAGACTTCCTCCGTACTGGCCATACTTTCCTCCGTGATGGCCGCAATATTATGAATGGCGGAAATTACGTTTTCATTGCTCTCCGCCATTTGCTTGGCCGATTTTGCGACAGACTCAATCTGAGTAAGATTGGCCATCAAAGCCCTGAATATTTCATTAAACGTTTCAATGGTTTCGGTGGTTAAACTGTGTCCCGTCTTTACTTTCACCAACTCTTGACCCATAGCCGCCACGGTACTTTGGGTTCGGCTTTGCATCTGATTGACCAATTCCACAATCATACTCGCTGCCTGTTTGGATTGTTCGGCTAATTTACCGGTTTCTTCCGCAACCACAGCAAAACCTTTCCCATGTTCTCCTGCTCTGGCTGCCTCGATTGCCGCATTTAAAGCCAATAACGTAGTTTGTTCGGCAATACCGCCAATGACTTCCGTAATTTCTCCGATTTTATCAGAGGTTTTGTTAAGTCCATCAATAAGCAAAGATATTTCTTTGGTAGACTCAAAAATATCATTCATTTCATTAGCGATATGATGAGTAGCCTGCTGCCCGTCTTTGGCCTTCAAAGCGACCATTTGGGATGATGTGGCGATTCCTTCGGTACCCTCGGAAACTTTTTTAACCAATTCGGATAGATGTTCAACAACTTTGACCGTTTGAGAAGTATGATTTGCCTGTTCGGCAGAACCTCTAGCCAATTCTTCCATGGTGCCGGCCACTTGGGTCGCCGACTTGCCTGTTTCTAAAGAGGCGCTTTTTAAATCTTTGCTGGCAATATATAAAGCTTCAGACTGTTCGTCAATCCCTTTGACTAACGAGCGTAAACCTTCCATCGCCTGATTCATCCCCTGAACCATTCCGTTTATTTCGATACAACCCTTAGCCTGAACATTGTTGGTTAGATCACCAACCGCCAATGCTTTCGCCGCCAGCTCCATCGTCTTCAAAGGCCGCGAAATGGAAGAGGCTATAACAATACCAATGAACAAAGAAATAAGAACACTAAAAAAAAGCATGATCAATGAAATCAGTTTGGCGTTTCTAGAATACTTGGTGCCGTTGGCCATGATCGTAATGGCTGAATTTCGAATGGAATCCGATAAGGTATTCAAATCGCTGTCGATATAATTCATATCAAGTTCCAGCAGTTGATAATTATTTATGTTAACGGGCTCCTTCATAATATCCTTTACATCCTTTAACTTCTTAAGGATCGAAGCGATGGACTCTTTGTGAGCTTCCGCCAAATAGCTGATTCTTGCCGCCATCTGAGCGATTGTGGCAGCGGAGTCCGAAAACATTAATGGGTCTGATATCGCCATTGCGTAGTTATTCCGGATTTTCCCCAAGTCAACCTTAGTGGAAGAAATATTGTAAAGGTCCCGGGTACAGCTATCAAATACTTCATTGGATGTATGGTGCATGCTATCAATAATTGTAATGCACAGGTATCCCTGGATAATTAAAAACAAGGACATTACTCCAATAATCATGAGTATCTGCGGAAACACTTTCATTTTCGAAAGTAATTTCTGACCCATCCCTAAAAATTTATCAACCAAACTTATCATGTTGAAACCTCCATATATAAAAATACTCATCATTTTGATACATTATTACGTTTAATTATTAAAAAACCTTTTTTTGAAATTTAAAAATCCGGGACATAAAAAAAGGGCCTAAGCCCTTAACAATTATGCCTAAGTGAATCACGTTTTGATCTTCCTGGATAATATCAAATTTATCACTGCTATCCCGGTGGCAGCCAGGAAAACATATTGATATCCCAGATTCACCCATAACAATCCACCAAAATAAGGTATCGTCATTGCCACAATATGATCTAAGCTGGTTCCGGCTGATAAAGTGGGGACCAGATCATCGGGATCATTGGCAATCTTTTTAACATAAGTGGATCGGGCCATTTCCACGGCGTTCATGGAATTGTCAATAATATAACAGGCCGCAATAATCACTATAGCCATACTATGGGGCACTAAGTCCTCCGCAAAGGCATAACCCATACAAATGGCAATCAAAACAACCGCCTCAGTGGAGAGGACAAAACGTTCTCCCAGTTTATCAATGGCGTTGCCGACCATGGTCCGGGTAAGGATACTTACCGTAGCGATGATAACGCCCAAAATAGCAAACACTGGAGGGGTAACCTGAAAAACTTTAATCAGCACCCAAGGCGCAAAGGTCAGAAAAATCTGCTTTCTAGCCCCATTGACTACACTTAAGATATAAAAAAGAATATACTGCTTACGAAAAACAAACTTAACCTTCTTCACTGCCGGCTTTCTTGATTTCATTAATTCCAGGAAAACTGCGGCTAAGATATAAAAAAAAGCTGCGATCACAAATGCCCATTGATAGGTTAATCCCAGATACTTAAATCCCACCCATACAATGGCATAGCCAAGAATTGTCGCCGCCAGATTATAGGCATTGAACCGCCCTAACCGCATTCCATACTGTTCCTGCTCGGACAAGGCCATTCCAATCCCCGGCGCCAGGGGCATAAAGATGTGGGTCCCAAGACTAAACATCATCATCCATACCAACATACTTGCAAATGTAGGGGAAAACAGACCGAGCCCCAACATGCCCAAGGATGCCGCCAGCATCCCCACCACAGCTAAACGAATATCGCCCAGAAACGAAAGCAATCCCAAAACTACCATAATGAAAACTCCCGGCAATTCCCGGGGAAACTCGACAATTCCCCGGGACTCGGCCGATAGTTTATAGACATCACTTAAAAAGTTATTAAAGGTGGTTGAGTTGATCCCACTGGCAATTCCGGCACATAGGCCGACAATCAAAAACAACTTGAAATCCCGGTCATGAACAAAGCGTTTTCCGATTTCCGCCCGGAGCCCTTGGATCATGAACTTACTATTCACGTTATCTTTGAATCTCAGATTCAATTTCATTGGATGTTCCCTTTTCCGTCACTATTCCCACACCTGGTAAAGTATAAATTAATTCCATGAATGTTATTTAAATCCTTCCATAAATTTCAGAGCGTGACAACATTTACGCATTTCCAATTCATTTTCTTCGATTTTCACGATTGCCTATAAAAAATCAATATACTTAATACGTTCATTTTGAACAGGCATTTTCTTAAAGGCAAGTTCAATGAGGGATTTTTCAGTTTTAATCCCAAACTAAAAAAGAAATATACATACTTTTATACAACACCTCATTTACCCAACATAGCCCCTAAACCCATTAACCGTCGAACTTTAAAGTGCTGGGCAACCTTGACTTTAGTGGAACTTAGAAAACCGGTAAGTGATTCACCGGATGAAACTTGAAAGATAAAAATTTAATGGATTTTGCCGCCGGTCTTGGAAAGGAGGGACAAGCCGGGGAGTAAAAGACCATGGCGGATTCAGGGCAAGGTTGCGGCGACCGAAATTGACAGGATAAGTCCGGATTTTCGGGATTTGAAGATTTGCGGGATTAATCGCAAGCCGAACACGCCCGCATGTTTCCGCAACCCACATCAAGATATAAGAGTAAGAAACCACTCCAACACTACGGAAGCAACATCCAAAACCTTACGGTATCCGGGTTTGGGGCAAAAAAAGCTCCTTCTGAGGTAGAAAAAGCTTGTTATTTGCTTCGATTTTCTCCTTTTGATCGAGAAAAAGCTCCCTCTGGGATAGAAAAAGCTCCTTATTTGCTTCGAATTCCTCCCTTTGATATACAAATTCCTTGTTATTTACTTCGATTTTCTCCCTCCAAGCGAGAAAAAGCTCCTTCCAAGATAGAAAAAGCTTGTTATTTGCTTCGAATTCTTTCGTTTGATCTAGAAAAAGCTCCCTTTGGGGTACCAAAAGCATTTTCGCTGCCGGGACAGGGATACGCAGAAATACGGTTTTTACGTTTCAGGGAAGTAATCTGCGGGTTTAATGCCGTTCACCATTTATTAAACCTGTAAATCTTGCTGTTCATCCTGTCTTCGTTAACCCACTGACTGTTCATTCCTCTTTTCGTGCCCTTTCGTGTGTTTCGTGGTCAATTGTCTTTTTCTGCCCTTTGTCATTAAAACCTAAAACCTTTTTAACCACCAAAATCACGAACACACACCAAAAATTAATGTTTCATCCACTGACCATTCGCATTGTTCACACCCGACCGGCTTCCCTCCTTTCGTACTCTTTCTTATCATATAATATTCCAATGGATTTGGTTTCCTTCCCCGATACATCAAAAACCGAAGCGGCATTCGAAGAACCAAACGAATAGTTTCGTATAAAAACGAGTACAGCTTGATCCGGTATAGGCGTTATCGAGGTTCTGATTTCTTCATATATCCATAGCCTGCATATGTAACAGCTCCCATTAGCACGAAAATCCCAGTAAAGATAATTGCATGTGAGAATTTTCGGAACGTATTGACACCTCTTTGGAAATGATTGTTATAGTTAGCGAATTGATGCCCAAAGTTTCAAACTCAATGCCGTTAAGAATGATTTCGCCTAAGACTTCTTCCATTGGGTGAACATCCATTCTGATTTCATTTGTTTACCACTCTCCACCTTCGCTGTATAGCTTTTGTTTTTTTTCCAATACTAGTAGTAACTCTGAAATGGAGGATATCGCTTGGAATTATCAAATAATCTCTATTACCCTGCGTTTGCCCTCGTTATGCTTTTTTTTGTTTTAGTTTTTATTCCTCGGGCAGAAATTAAAAGATTATTTTGGTTTTCGGTACTTTGGGGAACAGGGCTTGATTTGATTGTAGTTCTTCTGATGAAAATATTAAATATTTATCAATATAGCAACGCTTCCCCATTTGTTTTTTATGGTTCTCCAATATTTCTCAATTTGGCTTGGGCAACGGCTGTATTGTTGTTTTTTTATTTTTTACCGGTAAGCAAAATAAAATACATACTCTATATATATATTGGTATATATGCTATGCTGGGTGTATTTATAGGAGCTTTTTTAAAGGAAGCGGGACTACTGATTGAAATCCACTGGCATGTATTATTACGTTTTCCACTCGTCTATGGATGTTTTTATGCGTGTTATCGGCATTATGAATATCTGCGAAAAAAAGATAGTAATTTACTATAGTTCATCACGCTTTCGTATAGCCGAAAGAAACTTTCAACGGATTGTAAAAGCCATTATTTCTTCCGGCGCAATCAGCCCAATCGGGATAAGCAAAATAGAATTTATGGCAATATTGTACCCTTTTTTGAGTAATCATTGACAGCCTCTCTTTTGTTTTCGCAATTCCGATACCCCACGGCTGGCAATCATAAACTTCCGAACATGGTTTCTGGAAGAAGCGATAAGCGACCATCTTCCCCCGCCGTTATACTCGCCGATTGCCATCTTAATGTCATTGTTATTTCGTTTCAATAATTCCGCAAAATGAGCGATGGCAACCCTGTAATTACATTGCCATTTATAAAAGTCTTCCGGTTTATATCCAAATTCTTTGTAATAATCACTCCATGTTATGGCCATCAGTTGAGCGGGTCCTTGTTCACCAGCTTTACCCTCTTTATGCAGGTCAAATCCATTTTCAATTTGACAAATCGTGAGACAATCATAGGGGCTTACTCCAGCTTCTTGCGCATAGTTAACAGTCAACGCGGTAAATTCCGAGAGCTCATCCGTGATTAATTTTGGATTATTAACCGCTAAATAACCGGTAATATAGCCATAGATAACAGCATTTTCTTGAACTTGTTCTCGAACCTTTTGAATTTTCATTTGATAAGAGTTACATTCAATCTTTTTTTGCTGTTTTAACCAAGCGATGCGATTATCCATTTTTGCAATTTCCTGTCGATAGTTTTTGGTGGTCTGATGTAAAAATGTGAGTCCGACCAATTCGAATCCTGTGATTGCCAATATAATAACGGCGATAATCCAATCCTTTCCCTTCATTCCCTTACCTCACTTTCGTAAATTATTCTTGATGCCGCTCTATATTTTATCAACACTTGCCGATACAAAATATTCCATAATCATGATTTTGGTTCCACTCGTTAATAGGAGTAACTTCTGGCCACATATCGTGCCGATTATCCCGAGCATCAGGCGACCATTCCTTTCACAGCTTTTTCAACCACAATGTTTGATCTGAAAAGCCCTTCCCTGAATTCCGCAATTCCTTACCGGTATTATGGATGCAATTTGGCCTCACAGCCGGCAGGTGATAAATTTTGATGGAATCGTAATCAAAGCCATAAGATATCGACGCTTCCATTGGTTTGAACACCGGAATAACTATTTTTTCACATGGATTGCTCTTAAGGCATGTCCTAGAAAACAATTTCTTTCTGGAATAATGCTCTTGATTGCTCTCCGACATACTGAGGTTTATATGCTTCAAATGCCGATTGAATGAGATTTATTTGACCAATCGGCATTAATTTAATGCATTGTACTCATCGCTTGAACATATCCTCAAATTTTTGTAATCAGATTCCTTCACAATTAAGTCGATTTTTGAATCCATAAGATTATTAATGATCGGGTTGAGGCTTGGCTGAATGATTTTTCTCATAACAGCATAAAGCCTATAGCAAATAAATTGCGTCATTGAGTATAGCGCTGGATTCAAGTTCATTCCTTATCATCGGACCATGAGCATTAAAGATCATGGCAGATAGTCTTTTTAAATCATCTTTGGTGCATTTTCGAAATGATACCCATCGAAGACCATCTTCATGCCGAACAAATAACCAAACTTCATGACCCCAATTTCTGGCTAACATTTCAATTCCTTGGTCAATGAATTCGATTCCTTGCTCAAAGATACTCATGGTATTCCCTCCTTTTCTTTCATAATATGTTTGTTACCAATCTCAAGAACCTGTGCCTGATAGCGTATATTTCCATACTATTTATATACTGGGTAAGCTATTTTTGCTTTAAAGCCGTTTACCGCATGATATTTTACATTTGGAAACAAACGCCCTAGCAATGGTAATAA
Organism: Bacillota bacterium; assembly: GCA_023401925.1. Lineage (GTDB taxonomy): Bacteria > Bacillota > UBA4882 > UBA8346 > UBA8346 > UBA8346. Next base: position 161,537 of record JAEXDA010000043.1, on the reverse strand, counting down.
GCTGGCGCTGCCCTTGGGAATGTAGATCATATGGATTAGGCGCCCAACATCACACACAATTACAAAAGCCTATATGTTATAAACCTATGGCCTGTCAATCATAATATTCAGCTACAAATCATTTGGTACAGAGAAGGTAAGTTTCATGACAAATCTGAACTATTGGCGGCAATCCTTCTTTTGTGATGGCTGGTATAGATTCTATAAAAACCTTAAATACTACTTTCCAATGCTCCAGCGACATAACTCTTTTGAAAAGTAAGATTCAAAAGGAAAAAACAATGCAGTCTTGACATCCTCTTGCGCTGAAACGGCATTAAAAGCACAAGTTCCTTAGTAGTCTTGCAGAGGGAAAATATTTTACTATAATTCTTGCGTAGTGCCGCAGCTGGTTTTATATTCATATCCAGTATCCTATCCTAGTAAAATAATATACCCATCATATCCTTATGTTATGGTTGCTTTTGAAACCGGTATCTATAGCTTTTCCTTTTAAAATTCACCCTTCTCCCTTCACACTTTAAAAATTCAAAGCAAAAAGCCCGCAGAAATATCCGCGAGCTTTGAATTTTTATTTTAGTGGAGGCGTTCGCCTCTGAATTATTGTTAATATTTTTGGTGGAGGCGGGGGGAGTCGAACCCCCGTCCGAAAAGGTAACAACAAAGACTTCTCCGGGTGCAGACTGCAGTTTAAATTTCGCTTCCGGCTCGTCTACAGACGAACCAGCCGTCGGCTATCTCGATGATCTTAGCACCATCCTCCGAGAATTGAACGGTGAGCGCCTTGGTTTATTTGACGCCCGCACCGGCCTCCCAAGTTAAGCCCGGATTGGACGAGCCGTTATATTAAGCGGCTAAAGCTAATTCTTGATTATTGGCACTTAATGTGCTTGCTGCAGTTTAACGAGGCCACAGCACCTCGACCCGCTATCCTTGCCACCACACTCCCCGTCGAAACCGGTCGCCCCCGATTTAAAGTGAAAAGTGTAACTGGTGAAGAGAAAAAAATTCCTCTTCTTTGTGAACTGTAAACTAACTAATTTATTATATCATGTTATGATGAAAAAGCCTAAAAAGATCGAAGAATAAACCATACTTAAAGTTTTTCCCTTTACCCTTTACCCTTTTCTCTTATTGCCCTATCTATATCCCTTTTAGCATCCCGCGCGGCGATATCTTCCCGTTTATCATAAAGCTTTTTACCTTTGGCCAGCGCCAGTTCCACTTTCACCCGACCCTTTTCGTTAAAATACATCTGTAAAGGGATTAAGGTTAATCCTTGTTCCCGGGTTTTGGCAAACAAACGGCGAATCTCCGTCTTATGCATTAAAAGCTTCCGGGTACGTAAAGGCTCATGGTTGAAACGGTTGCCGAAATCATAAGGACTGATGTGGCAATTGTGCAATAAAACCTCGTTGTTGGTGATCTGGGCAAAACTATCCTGTAGGTTGCCTTTGCCGAGCCGTAATGATTTCACCTCGGTGCCGGTTAAAACAATACCGGTCTCAAAAGTTTCCTCGATAAAATATTCATGCCTAGCCCGACGGTTTTCCGATATTCTTTTTCTTTCCTCGCGCGCTTTATCGGCCATCCCATTTCACCTCACCACAGTTGCCAAATAATTATAGCATGAATTGAGAAATTGTCAATGAGGTATATTTTCCTGCTATTTTCGGAAAGTATTCTCTCTCGGATAAAATTCGATAAAAAACCCCTTCCTTAGAAATAAAATAGGGATTTCACAACTAAGGCAGGGGTTTGTATTTGACAAAACTTTAGGCATAAATCAATTCATAAGCATCTTTAGCAATCATTAACTCTTCATTAGTCGGTACGACCATAACAGTTACTTTCGAACGGGGTTTACTAATAATGATTTCCTTGCCGCGGGCGCCGTCATTTTTCTTTTCATCAAACTCCACACCCAGGTGGGTTAATTGGTGACAAAGATCAGCCCTTGTAACGCTATCATTTTCACCGATTCCTCCGGCAAAAACCATAACATCAAGACCACCCATTTCAGCATAATAAGCTCCGACGTTTTTTACCAGGTTATGCATAAAAATGTCATAGACATCCTGAGCTCTCGGATTACCATCCTCACGGGCTTTCTGAATATCCCTCATATCACTAAAGCCAGCCATTCCTAAAAATCCGCTCTTCTTATTCATTAAGTTATCCACTTCATTGGGGGTTAACTTTAAAGTATTAAGCAAAAAGGGCACAATGGCCGGATCGATATCACCGCAACGGGTACCCATAACCAAACCGGCTAACGGGGTGAAACCCATTGTCGTATCATAACATTTACCTTCTTTTATCGCTGCCAAGCTACTGCCATTGCCTAAATGCAGGGTGATCATCTTGAGTTTGGCCAAATTTTTACCTAGAATTTGAGCAGCCCTTTGACATACATAACGGTGTGAAGTACCATGGAATCCATAGCGGCGAACTTGATATTTTTCGTAGTATTCATAAGGTAATGCATATAGGAATGAACTTCGGGGCATTGTCTGGTGAAAAGCGGTATCAAAAACAGCAATTTGAGGAGTATTCGGCATTAAATCCCTACAAGCCCTTATGCCCATGATATTCGCCGGCATATGTAACGGACCCAGCTCTCTCAAACTTTCCATTTGGTCTAGTTCCTTATCTCCTACTATCACTGCGCTGGAAAAAATTTCCCCTCCATGCAGGACCCGATGGCCAACAGCTTTTATCTCTTCTAGCGATTTGATAACTCCGGTTTCAGGGTTTACTAAAAAATCCACGACAGTTTTTAATGCTTCATTATGGTTATTAATTTTCTGTTCGAATTTAATCTTATCGCCATCCTTTATTTGATGGCAAATTGCAGCATTACCATTTGTACTACCAATACGTTCGACCAGTCCGGCGGCTAAAACAGTTTCAGTTTGCATCTGGTATAGCTTGTATTTTAGAGAAGAACTACCACTGTTGATGACCAAAATTAACACCGGGTTATACCTCCCCTCAACCATTTTTATTGTAGAGATAATTTGCAGCACATATTTCTCCACTGTTGGTTGGACATATTAATTATAAACAGGCATTTTGCTGTTTGCAATTGAGTTTACATATTCATAATGTTACGATATTGTTGCAAAATGAAAAAAATACTGAAACTCGCCTAAAATGTTTTTCTGGTGCTTATTCAATATTTATCATTTTTTATACATCTTTCAATAAAAGTAATTAGTTTTCCGTACAAAGGCCGGTAATAAAAAAATCAGCCACAGCCTGGGCTTTGGTTTCCCCATTTTGGATAACTTTACTACTTGCTTTGATTATCTTTCTCTTCTCCCAAAGAATTTGCCCGCGCACCTCTACCATTTCATTCATAACAATCGGCTTTTCAAATTTTATTTCCATCCGGGCCGTAACCCCCTGATAACCTTTGACAATAATAGCGTGGGCCATGACTTCATCCATCAATGTTACAATAATGCCACCATGAAGAATGTTAACAAAACCTTGAAATTCCCGTACCGGCATGAAATTCGCCAAAACCCCTTCGGGAGTGTGTTCAAATTTTAATTTAAGCCCGATTGGATTTTCCTTCCCACAAGCAAAACAATACTGATCAATTTCCACTTTGATGACACCCACCCGTCTAAATTGTTAGCAAAATCATTGATAATTTTGATACCCAAAAACGAATCTTTCCGAAAGATAACCAAAAGAGACAAAATAAAACACCGGAAGTTTTCTCCGGTGTTAATATTTTATGACTAAGCGTCTTTCGTCGATTTCTTATTATTAATTTGAAAAACTTCACAGTTATGGCACATGGTGCGTTTCTCGGTGATCGATCCATTGGAAATACCATCCGGGCAAAGAGTATCCGGAATCAACCAGCATTTTTCCTCTTTGCTCTGATAAGCGGGGCAATTAACCCAGTTACAATCATTAACCCGCCAACAACGCTGAAAATCGGCTTTTACTTTAAACCGTCCAACCATCGAGGTCAGACTATCGGCCATCTGTTCCAACTGAGCAGCGGACATTAAAAGATTTTCCATATTGACCCGCTGTTCTTTGGTTGCAGCAGCCACCTGATTAGCTCCACCCACGTTTTGCTTGGCAATGGCAGCAACTGTCTCCATAGTCCCTGTCATTTCCTGACTGCTGGCTGCTTGTTCCTCTGAAGCGGCCGCAATTTCATGAATTGTATTCACGGTTTGATTAACGGATTGAGTAATTTCATTAAAAGCTTCTCTCGCCGAAAGAGTTAACCGAGTTCCTTCACTAACCACTTGCGTACCGAGTTCCATTGCATCAACCGCTGTTTGAGTCTCAGTTTGAATATCATTGATCAAAGCAACAATTTGAATTGCTGAATTGGTTGATTGTTCTGCCAAACTACGCACCTCATCGGCAACAACCGAGAAACCTCGGCCATGTTCTCCGGCACGTGCAGCTTCAATAGCGGCGTTTAATGCCAAAAGGTTGGTTTGTCTGGAAATTCCGCGGATAACATCAACGATTTTACCAATTTCAACCGAACTTTTACCCAGTCTTCTTACAACTTCAGCCGAATTATCGACGGTTTCCTTTAATTGGAGAATCTTGGTACTAATTTCTTGAATGATATCTTCACCGTTTCGGGCCCGTTGTGAAACCTGCGATGAAAGGCCCGCGGCTTTTTGGGCCTCACTGGCTACCTGTTGAGCCGTTTGAGCCATTTGTTGAGATGCAGCGGCTGAAAGTTGAACATTTTCATATTGATCTTCCGTGACCTTGGACATTTGTTCCATGGTTTTGGTAATCTCTTGAGCAGCCTGATCCACCTTTTCGGTCATGGAAGACATTTCCGAAGCAGCAAACGCCAATTGTTCCGAAGACTGCAAATTCTCTTCCAAAATACCCCGCAGGTTTTGCACCATCAGATTTAATGAATTACTTAAAATTTCAAATTCATCTTTGGTATTTAATTCTATTTTATAACTAAGATCTTTATCGGAACTTTTCTCCGCAAACGTGGCAAAAATCCGTAATGGAGCCAAAATCATTTTATTGAGCAAATAATTGCTGAGAAATAAAAACAAAACCATTAAAAAAACTACAACCCCAATTCGAAGACCGAGAGATGGGATAAAATTGCTGATTGCCAATGATAACAACATAACGGCGATGGTAAGTAGCAATTTTAGCTTAATACTTTGGAATCGATTCTTTAAGCTCAAGAGTTTAACCCCCCCTAATGCACTATAATTATAGGTTCGACGCGTTCTTTCATTATCCTGCTGTCTTCATCTCAGTTATTGGAATTTCCTAGCTTTGAGATAAAAAAAAAGGGCATAAGCCCTTCTTTTCAAGATTATTGCAAATTTACCCCTTCATGATTGAATCATAGGTTAAAAAAATCTGTCCCATATCTCAACCAAAATTAGTAACAAGCCAAAAACAATTGCAAGCCACATCGTAGCTTTATCTAATAACTTTTCCAAAGCCTTATTTTTGGAGAAAAACATCTGGCCACCCGAGCCAATTGCTCCCAACCCTTCACCTTTACTGGGTTGCAAAATAATGATGGCTGTTAGAGCTATCGCAATGACAAATAAAATAATTTGAATGACTAATTTCACAAATGGCACCTCCAACCCAATTTATACTCAACTATTTTAGCACATCGGGCTAGAATCTACAAGTAATTTTAACGTTGGACATTATAAAAAGCTGATTTTCCCGGATATATGGCTTCACTAGCCAATAAATCCTCTATTCGCAATAATTGATTATATTTGGCTACCCGGTCGGTACGGGATGGAGCTCCGGTTTTAATCTGACCGGAGTTCGTGGCAACCACAATATCAGCAATGGTAGTATCTTCTGTTTCACCGGAACGGTGAGATACAATGGCAGTATAACCAGCCCGTTTCGCCATTTCAATCGCATCCAGGGTTTCGGTCAAAGTACCGATTTGATTTACCTTGATAAGAATCGAATTAGCAACTCCTAATTGGATTCCCTTGCTCAAACGCTCGGTATTGGTAACAAATAGGTCATCGCCAACTAGTTGTACCGTCTTTCCAAGTCTCTCGGTTATCATCTTCCATCCATCCCAGTCTTCCTCGGCCATTCCATCTTCGATAGAAATAATGGGATAATTTTTGGCGAGATCAGCGTAAAAATCAACCATTTCCGCGGAAGTTTTCATCATATTCGACTTCCAGAAGAAATATTTGCCCTCTTCCCCTTTTTTCTTGGCTTCATCCCATAACTCAGTGGAAGCAGGGTCCATGGCAATCATGATTTGTTCGCCCGCTTTAAATCCAGCTGCGCCAATGGCCTCCATAATTACATCAAGTGCTTCCTGATTGCTCTTTAAGTTTGGAGCATAGCCGCCTTCATCGCCAACCGCGGTTCCATAGCCCTTATCCTTTAATACTTTTTTTAAGGCATGAAAGATCTCTGCTCCCCAGCGGAGACATTCAGAAAAACTCTCGGCGCCGACCGGCATGACCATAAATTCCTGTAAATCAACACTATTATCCGCGTGTTTACCACCATTTAAAATATTCATCATCGGCACAGGTAGATTTTTAGCATTCACACCACCCAGATACCGGTATAAGGGGAGGGCTAAACTATTGGCAGCAGCTTTAGCAACTGCTAAGGAAACCCCTAATATTGCATTAGCGCCTAATTTTGCTTTGTTGGGGGTACCGTCCAATTCGATCATCAATTTATCTACGGTAACCTGATCTAAAGCGTCGAGTCCAACAACTTCGGAAGCTATTTCATCATTAACGTTTTCAACCGCTTTTTGGACTCCTCTTCCTAAATAGCGGCTTTTATCTCCATCCCGCAATTCTACGGCTTCAAATGCCCCAGTCGAAGCGCCTGAAGGAACAGCTGCGCGTCCAGTGCTACCATCCGCCAATTCGACCTCAACCTCTACGGTCGGATTACCCCGTGAATCAAGTATTTCCCGTGCATAAACATCTACAATAGATGTCATTGAATATCCCCTCCCATTTTTATTTCAAAAATAAGATAACCGTTTATATTAAAAATATGAACGAATCAATCAAGTCATCTTTCTCAAATTTGTGGAGAAGCAACTTTTGCTCGTCTGCTTCCAGCGGTTTGAAAATGAATTATGCTTTTTGAATCAAAGTTTCTCCGGTCATCTCCGAAGGTTTTGGAATATCAAGCAATTGTAATAAGGTAGGAGCCAAATCAGCCAAAATTCCATCCCGTACTTTTATATTTTCACCAGCTCCCACCACAATAACTGGAACAGGGAAGGTTGTATGAGCTGTAAAGGGCTCTTTGGTTTGATAATCAACCATCTGTTCCGCATTACCGTGATCTGCTGTAATGATCACTGCACCACCTTTGGCTAAAATAGCCGGTATGACTTTGGATAGGCAGGCATCGACCGTTTCAACGGCCTTTTGAGCTGCGGCAAGAATTCCGGTATGCCCCACCATGTCACAGTTGGCATAATTCATAATGATGGCGTCAAATTTATCCTTTTCGATTTCCGCCAGCACCGCATCGGTGACTTCAAGTGCGCTCATTTCGGGTTTTAAATCATAGGTTGCGACTTTCGGTGAAGGAATTAAAACCCTTTCTTCCAATGGATAAGGTTGTTCCACTCCGCCATTAAAAAAGAAGGTCACATGGGCATATTTTTCAGTCTCGGCAATCCGCAATTGTTTTAACCCGTTATTCCCTAAAACTTCTGCTAAAATGTTCTGCAATTTTTCTTCAGGCGGGAAAATTATTGGGACTTCCAAAGTCTCGTCGTATTGGGTCATACAGGAAAATTGTGGTCCCAGAAAACCCGTTTTCCGTGTAAAGCCGTCAAAATTGGGATCTACAAAAACCCTGGCAATCTCCCGGGCCCGATCAGGCCGGAAATTAAAGAATATAACCGGATCCCCATTCTTGATTGTTGCTAATGGTTTGCCATTTTTCATCATAACGGTCGGTAAAACGAATTCATCAGTGACTTCTTTGGCATAAGAGTTGGTTACAGCCTCCAAAGCTGAATTAGCCGTTTCTCCTTCTCCATAAACCATCGCAGCATAAGCTTTTTCAACACGGTCCCATCGTTTATCACGGTCCATACCATAATAACGGCCACCGATGGTCGCGATCCTGCCAATTCCTTTTTCCTGGCAAACCTTCTCCAATTCTTCCAAGTACTCCTTGGCACTGGAGGGAGGGGTATCCCGGCCATCTAAAAACGCATGGATATAAACCTCTTGAATGCCAAGTTCTTTGGCTAACTGAAGCAGACCATAAAGATGTTCCGTATGGCTATGTACACCACCCGGTGAAACTAAGCCCATCAAGTGCAAAGGCCGATTCTCTTTCACCGCATATTGAATTGAATCCAGAAAGACCTTGTTTTGTTTAAACTGGCCTTCACGCAAAGCTTTGGAAATCCGAACCAAGCTTTGATAAACAACGCGTCCGGCGCCGATATTCAAATGGCCGACTTCAGATGTACCCATTTGCCCCTCTGGTAAACCAACAGCTTCCCCGGAGGTTAAAAGAGTTGCCGAAGGATATTTAGCAAATAAACTTTTCAAAAAAGGGGTATTGGCGTGCTTAATGGCATTGCCATCTTCCCGTGGATTGAGCCCCCAGCCATCTAAAATGATGAGCGCGGCAGGTTTGAAACTCATGATATTTCACCCCTTGCGAACTTTAATATTGAATCAATTTTAAGAAAGATTCCACTTCCAAACTTGCACCACCAACCAAAGCACCATCAATTTCCGGTTGGCTCATATATTCTTTAATGTTTTCAGGTTTTACACTGCCGCCATACTGAATCCGAATTTGATCGGCTATAGCCTGACCATAAAGTTTTGCCACCGTATTCCGGATTAATCCGATTACCTGATTGGCATCGGCCGCGCTGGATGATTTTCCGGTGCCGATAGCCCAGATCGGTTCATAAGCAATGACCATAGTCGGAATTGCAGCAGCATCGATCTCCTTTAATGCTTTTTCGGTCTGCCCTTTAATCAAGGTATCGGTTTCACCGGCTTCGCGTTGAGCAAGAGACTCACCCACGCAAATAATTGGCTTAATGCCGACCGACAAGGCTGCTTTTACTTTCTGGTTCACTGTTTCATCGGTCTCTCCAAAATACTGGCGTCGTTCCGAATGTCCGATAATCACATAATCACAGCCGATATCCTTTAACATCAACGGTGATACTTCTCCAGTGTAAGCACCCTGCTCTTTCCAAAATAAATCCTGGGCTCCAAGGCCATAAGGAGTTCCCGTGATTAATTCTCTCACCGTACTTAATGCGGTAAATGGCGGGCAAAAAACTACTTCAACATCGGTTTTGCCGGCAAGTTTACTCACTAAGCCAGATACTAACGTCTTGGCCTCGGGAATAGTTTTATTCATTTTCCAGTTACCGGCGATAATTGGTTTACGCATGATATTCACCTCTAAAATTAATAGTAGACCCGGATAGATATATCCGGGCCTTGTACAATCATTCTGCTTATTATTTATCCGTTAAAACGGCAATACCCGGTAATTCAATTCCCTCAAGGAACTCTAAAGAAGCTCCGCCGCCTGTGGAGACGTGGGATACTTTTTCGGCAAAGCCCATTTGTTCGACAGCTGCTGCGGAATCACCGCCACCAACTATAGAAGTCCCTTTGCATTTTGTTAAAGCATCGGCAACTGAACGGGTACCAACGGCAAACTGAGCGACTTCAAAAACACCCATCGGACCGTTCCAAACAACGGTTTTGGCATCAGCAACTGCCTGTGAGAAAATTTTGATGGTTTCAGGTCCGATATCAACTCCCTGTAGTTCCGCGGGAATTTGATTGGAAGCTACTGTTTTAGAAAGAGTCGGATTTTTGAAGTCATCGGTTACAACTGTATCAATAGGTAGTAAAAGCTGAACGCCTTTTGACTTGGCTTTGGCAATCATTTCTTTGGCAAAATCGATCTTTTCAGCATCCAGCAGGGATTTACCAATTTCACCGCCTTGGGCTTTCAAAAATGTATACGCCATACCCCCACCAATAATCAGGGTATCCACTTTCTCCAATAAGTTTTTGATAACACCTAATTTATCAGCCACTTTTGCGCCGCCAAGAATGGCAACAAAGGGTCTTTCGGGATTGGAAAGAGCTTTGCCCATGAAATCGATTTCTTTTTGCATTAAGTATCCGGAAACAGCAGGTTTTAGGAACTTAGCCACTCCAGCAGTCGATGCATGTGCCCTGTGAGCCGTACCAAAGGCATCATTTACATAAACATCGGCCAGCTCAGAAAGTTTTTTGGCAAAGCCTTCGTCATTGGCTTCTTCTTCTTTATAAAACCGCACATTTTCAAGTAAGACAATTCCACCAGGAGCTAAATTTGCGATTGCATTTTTAGGTTCATCGCCAATACAATCATTGACTTTCACAATGGTTGTGCCCATTAATTCCCCAAGTCTTTTGGCCATATTATCCATCCGGTATTTATTATCCGGACCCCCTTTGGGACGGCCAAAATGGGAAACCAGAATGACCTTGGCGCCACGATCGGCTAAAGTTTTAATGGTAGGGATTGCTGCTTTAATCCGGCGATCATCGGTAATATTCCCCTGATCATCAACAGGAACATTAAAATCGACCCTGACTAAAACCCGTTTTCCTTTCACATCAATATCATTAATTGTCATTTTGTTCATCGGTTAACAGCCTCCTCTCATTTAAAAACGAATTTAGGAGCCAATGTCCAGAAGCCAGAATTGAAAGCCAAACGAAAAGCTGCTTGCTTCAATATGACTTGTTTTTCTGACTCCTGGTTCCTTGCCCCTGACTTCTAAAATTACTTACTAATCATATAGGTTAATAAATCAACGACACGGTTGGAATAACCCCACTCGTTATCATACCAGGAAACAACTTTGAAGAAGCGTTTTTCACCTTTAAGATTGTTTTGGAGAGTGGCTAGTGAATCATAGATTGAAGAACGATTGTCATGGACGAAGTCAGTGGATACGACTTCTTCATCGGCCACTCCCAAAATTCCTTTCATGTAGGAATCCGCCGCTTTCTTCATTAAGGAGTCGATTTCTTCAATTGAGGTGTCCCGGGTCGCTCTGAAGGTTAAATCGACGACTGATACATCAGGGGTCGGTACTCTGAAGGACATTCCGGTTAATTTGCCCTTGGTAACCGGTAATACTTCGCCGACAGCCTTTGCAGCACCAGTGGTGGAAGGAATGATATTGATTGCCGCAGCACGGCCACCACGCCAGTCTTTTTTGGAAGGACCATCTACCGTCTTTTGAGTAGCGGTATAGGAATGAATGGTGGTCATCAAACCAGTTTCAATGCCGATGCCTTCTTTTAAAATTACATGAACTAAAGGAGCTAAACAGTTGGTTGTACAAGAGGCGTTGGATACAATGTCGTGTTTTGATTTGTCGTATTCTTGTTCATTAACGCCCATAACGATTGTCTTAACGTCACCTTTACCGGGGGCGGAAATAACAACCTTTTTAGCGCCCGCTGCCAAATGGCCTTTGGCCTTTTCAGAGTCAGTAAACAAACCGGTAGACTCGATAACGTAATCAACACCCAGATCTTTCCAAGGCAATTGGCTGGGATCTTTGGTTGCCATAACGCATTGGATTTTGTGGCCGTTTACGATCAAGATATCGTCGGACTCTACATCGGGTTTACTCTTGGCGGTTGCTAATTCGCCATCAAATTTCCCATGTACGGAATCATACTTCAGTTGGTATGCAAAGTATTGGGCATCAGTGCTGACATCAACTACTGCAACAACGTCAATCTCCTTTCCCAAAAGGCCTTTGCCAACCAGTGCGCTAAACACAAGTCGACCAATTCTGCCAAAACCGTTAATACCTACTTTTACAGCCATAACACATACCTCCATATTAAATTATTTATAAAAGACGGTAAACGACTGCCGGGAGGAATCTTGACCCTAACAAGTTACCCCTGTTTAGAGGTTGTTTACCGGACAAACCGGTTAAATCAAAATATGATTAAAAGAAAAAAATTGGAAATTAAACTTATTTTTTTTAGTGAAAACTTTGAATCACCCCACGGGCAGCACCTTCATCAATGATTAGTGTATCTCGGACAGCGTTAGTTAATACGGCTTTTACAGCTGCCGCTTTACTTCTGCCGCCGACCACTGCAACGACTTCACCAATTCCATCCAACTCATGCAGCTGCAATCCAACACTCGAAGTAGAGTGAACTACGGTTCCATCCGTAGCGAAATAATATCCAAAAGCCTCCCCAACAGCACCTTTTTCCAGGAGTTTAAAGATTTCATCCTGGGGCATCCCCCGGCGTCTAGCCATTTCCTCGGCTGAGCCGATTCCATGTAAAACCATTTCAGCCCGGCGGAGCATCTCCAATAATTCTTTAATCTTGGGTTCCCCTAGGATAGACTGCATGGTTTGAACCCGTAAATCATCCGGAGCATGCAAAAGGCGATAGGTAGCTCCAAGACCTTTGGCGATATTGGCGGCAATTGCATTGGCTTGGATTTCCACCTCTTCACCAAGACCACCCCGGGCCGGTATGACTGTAATATTGCGTTTAACCGCTGAAAAAGATAAGGCACTGGCAACTTCAGCCAGAGTAGTGCCTCCTGAAACCGCCAAAATAGAGCCTTCTTTTAAAGTTTTGCGCAAATAATCCGCAGTAACCCGGGCCAAATCCTTCTTGACTGTTTCATCCTGATCGGTATCTCCAGCTACCACCATTACTTTTTTGATAGGAAAAAGACGAATAATTTGTTCTTCAAGGTTACTAAGTCCTTGAAGTTCCCGGACATATTCTTCCATCTCAAGAAGGAGATTTTCACCATCAGGCGTAACCTGCATTCCCGATGCAGCACAGGTTATTAATTTTTGCTCTTTCAAAAAGTCTACTTCATTACGGATTCTACGTTCTTGAAAACTCAATTGTTCAGCCAGCGCCCGCCGGCCCACAGGTTGCAAAACATGGATTGAGCGTAAAATTTGATAGCGGGAAAGAATTATATTTGCCAATTCAGGGACTATTTTTTTTTGAATCATAATTAATTTATCCATATAGAACTTCTTCCATTGTTACTTCCAAAACGGCGGGTTGAATTTTGTCCCAGTAACGATATTTGTGTCCCACATTTTACACTTTATTCGCGTAGGATGATTAAATTCCTTCTTTATCGGTTATTTTTTTCCCATATTGGCAAATTAATCGCAAGCGGTGATTTACTGCGGATTTACCAATGGGCGGTTGATGACATTCCCCTAATTCCTTTAATGATGCTTCCGGATATTCCAAACGTAAAAGTGCGGTTTCCTTTAACTTAGGAGGCATTGAATTCAATCCTGACGGTTGATTCCGGATTTTTTCGATTTCCCGGACTTGCTCCATAGCGGCAGATAAAGTTTTTTCAAGATTGGCTGTCTCCCAATTTAGTTTGCGGTTGACTTCTTCTCGGAGCCCGTTTACAACGCGGATTTCTTCCAATTTCAATACTGCGACATGAGCCCCAATTAAGGATAAAAACCGAATCAAAGCCTCAATTTCTTTTAAATAAACCAAAAAATGCTCTTTACGATAACTTACTTTTGCTTTCAGCCCCAAGAGATTCATCAAATAAACCAGAGCGTTGGCCAAATCCTCATTTTGCGTGACCATCTCCAGATGGTAATTTTTTTTATGGGGATCCGTTATTGAGCCTCCTGCTAAAAAAATCCCTCGCAAGAAAGCAGTCCGGCAACAGTTATCTTTGACCAACTCAGGGTTAATTCCCCCTTCCAGGGTATGCTCCCGGGTCATCATCCCCAAATCAACGATCATCTTCCTTAGACCTTCCTGGTCAGGAATGATTAAATTATAACGGTGTTGTTTACCTAATTTTTCATTTTGTTCCACCTGGACTTCCGATTCGAGATCATAAGAGGCTTTCATTAATTGAACCGCCCTGCGGGCCACTCCGGCTGTAACTGTAGAAATCGACAGGGATAACCTCTGATTTCCGGCTAGATGCAAACTGCCTAAAATATGAATAATAGCAGCCAACTCAGCTTTGATACAATGTTGGGCCGTAGCTAAACTGCTTTGAATCAGTTCGTCACGGACCAGTTGTGAAAACTTCTCCATGGATCGTCCTCTGCTTGTTACTAATATTTACACCGGATGATTCATAAAAATGAACGAGCGGCAAATTTTCTAACCAGGAGGTAGAACCTTGATCAATAGTGTTTGGTATTTTTTAATGGCAATCGGTATTGTAGTTTCGATACTCCGTGGAAAGTTATCCATAATAACCCCTACGATTTTTTCCAGCGCCGAACATTCGGTTCGCTTTTGTATCGGTCTTGCAGGCATACTTGGCTTTTGGTCAGGAATTTTAAAAATCGCCGAAGTTTCGGGCGTCACCGAGATCGTTGCCAAAATCTTTCAACCTTTATTGGGCTTATTATTTCCATCGATTGCAAAGCGCCAAAAAACCTTGGGCCTTATTTCCTTAACCATTGCCGCAAACTTACTGGGTTTAGGGAACGTCGCCACACCTCTAGGATTAAAAACAATGGCCCAGTTACAGGAAGTCAATCCAGAACCGGATAAAGCCTCCGATGATATTTGTACGTTCTTAGGTCTCGTCCTGGGCGGATTGAGCATTATCCCCAGCACACTGATTGCTATCCGCGCTCAAGCCGGTTCCAAGGAGGCCGCGATCGTTTTGGGCCCGGTTTTTCTTACTTCACTGGCAGGAACAATTACTGCCTTAGGGGTTAATTTTATCGCCATCAAATGTCTGAGCCGTTATCTGAAAAGAGGTCCCCGATGATAGCATTATTCATTACCATTTCACAATGGGCTATTCCGGTTTTGGTGCTGTTTATTTTGGGTTTTGGGCGCTTTAAAAAAATACATTTATATGAAGTGTTCATTCAAGGTGTCATGGAAGGAATCCGGACTACAATAAAATTAGTGCCGTATATTATGGCAATTTTTATTGCAGTAGGACTCTTTCGGGGATCGGGAACACTCGATTTTCTGACTTATCTTGCCAAACCTGTTTTCAAGTTTTTTAACATATCGCCCGATTTGTTTACTTTAGGCATCCTAAAACCCCTCTCCGGATCGGCGGCTTTAGGGATAACAGCCGAAATTCTACAAAAATATGGCGCCGATTCCACCACCGGGGTGACCGCATCCATCATCCAAGGAAGCAGTGAAACAACATTATATGTATTATCCCTGTATTTAGGGTCTGTGCATATTAAAGACGGCCGTCACTGTTTGATGATGGGTCTTACCGGAGAACTGATTGCGTTTATCATGGCCCTAGCCGTCGGCTCACTGGTAGCCAACCGTTAAAAATGATTATTTTTCAATATCTTTTGAGTCCAGTCCTTTTTTGGGTTCGCCACCGGCAGCAGCGGATTGATCCCAAGCAATATTCAAATCCAATTGTTTTTCAGCCATATCCAACAAACCACTTAAAAAGCTTTTAAATTGACACTTGAAATATTCAACCTGATTTTTTAACAAAGCCAAGGTACGAAGTTCATTTTGGATATCCTCTTTGGTTTTCATTTTCATGGCTTCGGCATTTAATTCCGCCTCGCGAACGATTTGTTCCGCTTTCTGTTTGGCTGCTGCTTTGGCTTCTTCCGCCGTTTCTTCCGCTAAAACCATTGCATTCCTTAAACTATCTTCAATCAATTGATATTGGTGGAGTTTCTTCTCCGTCTCTTCCAGTTGTTCTTTCAAATCGATATTCTCACGGTAGATATGTTCATAATCGTGGCTGAAACTTTCCATAAACTCTTGGACTTCCCGGGCGTTATATCCCCGAAATCCCCGTTTAAAAACCGTAGTCTCCAAATCAACCGGTGTTAACATATGAACACTCTCCTTATATCAACTGATTACTGAAATACCCATTCATAAATACCGGATAAGCAATACTCCCAACCGCCCTTTTTTGGAATGTCCGGTTTGTTCCTGAAAAACCATCCGGCCATGCCCGCGAAAAGATATAATATCGCCTGGATTTAGTGAGAAGTCCGGATTGGTGATAACTTTCCAATTTACTTTAACCTTTTCCGCTCTGATTTCTTTGGCCATCCGGGTACGGGATTCGCTAAAACCGAGGGCGGTGATGGCATCTAGTCTTAATGAGGCTACTGTACTCTTGATAGATTTTTCTCGTAAATTAGGAATATTAAGTTGCTCGCACTCGATTTCTTGAACCAACGCCTTTTGACTTCCAACCCGTTCCAGATGAATTCGGATAAATTCAACCAACTCGGGAACAACAACAAGTTGACAGGAGCTATCGTTCACTAATAAATCGCCAATCTTTTCCTTTTTCAAGCCAAGGCCCATTAATGAACCTAAATAATCCCGATGCGTCAAAGGAGTTTGACTTTTGGTTTGAAGCTCCAGATAAGCCAAGGCCGGTTCGATGGTTTCGACAATATAATAATCCGGATAAACGACCATTCGCCGCCGTTCAGCTTTAGCGTAACCTCCGAAGGAATTAAAGCGAACCCCGGAAACCCATCCTAAAATAGCTTGAGCCTGTTCCCGCTCGGGAGGTTCCAAAAAATCGGACCATTGCGGCTCTTTTTCCCTTAAAGCGCGCTCCGCCAGTTCAGTGAAACGGGATGCCAATTCCTTACTTGCCTGTACCCCCGTTTGATTCATTTCATCAGCCATGAGCACGCCCCAATTCCTTGGACTTTTGAGCGGCAGCAACCACGGCTTTCATGATGATTCCTGCGCACGCACCTTGCTGCAACTCATATAAAGCAGCAGCAGTAGTTCCTCCCGGGGAAGTCACCTCATTACGCAGCTTGGCAGGGTCTTCGGCGCTCTCGCGTAATAACTCGGCAGAACCCAAAAACGTTTCACCCACCAGTACCTGCGCATCCGCTCGACTTAACCCGATCATCACGGCAGCATCAATCATAGCCTCTATAAAATAGAAAACATAAGCGGGTCCGCTGCCGCTCACCGCGGTGACAGCATCTAGCGAATGTTCGGAAACCTTAATGATTTTTCCAATACAACCAAGAAGTTCCACAACCTGCTCGTCATCACCAGCAATGGTTTTGGATCCCAGGGCATAAGCCGAAACGCCTTTCCCGATTTTAGCCGGAGTATTGGGCATTACACGGACGATTCTGGCTTTTTGAAGCTTGCTTTCCAAGGCATTCAACGTTATTCCTGCGGCGATTGAGATTATCAAATGCTGGGGGCCGGTTTTTCCCGCCAACTCATCAAGCACTCCGGGGATAATATTAGGTTTAACCGCTAAAATTAAAGTTTGGCAAATATCTGTCAACTCAGAAGGATTGCTTGTCCCATGAATATGATATTCTTCCTCAAAGCGGATCCGCTTAACCTGATCCACTTCGGCCAAATAAATATCATCCGGTTGCACCAAGCCTTGATTGAGAATTCCTTTCAGCAAAGCGGAACCCATAGCTCCGCCGCCAATGATACCTAAGTGTTTCATCTTTTTACCACCTATCGTTCACGTTCATTCCGAAAAAGCGATGACGTTAAATTTGGATTGCTTAGATTGCCCGGACGTTCCTTTTCTTTATCCCGAAGTTCGGTACGCAAAGGCATTGAAACTTCAATATGAGCCGGAGTAAATAGAAAAATTGAACCGCTCACTCTCTGCATGGTACCATCTAAAGCGTAAATCGCACCTCCTAAAAAATCAGCAACCCTTCTGGCTGTTGTCTTTTCAGTTTCTTCCAGATTTAAGATGACCGCCCTTTTATTTTTCAAATGATCGACAATGGCCTGAACCTCTTCAAAACTTTCAGGTTCAACCACAATTAGTTTAATTGTTTTGTTGGAATGATTGAGATTCACCAATTTCCCGCGGTCTCTGGGGTCTTTGTGATATCCTTCCTGTGAAGTTTCTTCTTCTTCCATAATTTCTTCGGCTTCAAACCCAAATATATTAAGAAATTTCTCAAAAACCCCTTTTTTAGACTCCGCATTTTGTTCCGGGCTATCCTCATTATCCCATTTTCCCAAAATTAACACCCCGTTTTCCTAAACGTACATCAAAGCGAAAAAATTCCTTAAATCTGCGTCCATATGATATGCTTAGCCTAAAACGTTAAATTTTGCGGTGATGCCTCGTCTTCCAAGTATGCCATCAACTCTTGAAAATAGCCGTGCCGATCCGGACCATGTTGGATCCTTCTCCAACCGCTACTTGATAATCCTGACTCATCCCCATCGATAAATAACGCCAGTTTTCATCCCTTTTACCTGCGTAGTCTGTAAAAAGATTTTTGAGACGCCTGAAAATCGGCCTAACCTGTTCCGGATCGTCAACAAAAGGAGCCATCGTCATTAAACCCATCGGGGTTAAATTCGATAACGAGTCAATCCTCTCCAAAATGGATCCAAGGTCGGCCGGGCCAATTCCATGCTTTGTTCCTTCACCGGATATATTCAACTGAACCAGACACTTGACCTGTCTACCAAGTTTAAGAGCTTCTTTAGCGAGAGCTTCCACCAACTCAACCCGATCCACGGAATGAATCAAATCAAATTCCAATATTGCCGGCTTCACTTTATTGGTTTGCAAAGTACCAATTAAATGCTTCGTTACAACTCCTTCTATGGAAGGAAATTTTCCAAGAGCATCCTGAATCCGATTTTCTGCAATATCTGTAACACCAGCCCGAATCGCTTCGTTCATTTGCTCAACACCGGTATATTTTGTAACGGCAATAATTTTAATATCTCCGGGATCGCGACCGGCCTTGATGGCTGAATTTTGTACTTGTTTCCGTATTGTTTCGATATTTTCTGCGATACTCATTTTATCCCAGCTTATTTGTGTAATATTACGCATACTGCAGCGTTTCATCCCATAGGCAGGATTTTAAATAGTCAATAAACACGAAATGAATCATTGCTTTTTATCCTAACAATTTAGCGCCCAGCTCTGAAAGCTCGGAACGTTCTCCTTTGGTAAGCGTGATATGTCCGGCAATTTTTTCATTTTTAAACCGTTCAACCACAAAAGTAAGACCGTTACTGTTTGAATCCAAATAAGGATGATCAATCTGATAAGGATCACCAGTTAAGACAATCTTGGTCCCTTCGCCAACCCGGGTGATAATCGTCCTTATTTCATGAGGTGATAAATTTTGAGCTTCATCAACCAGTAAAAATTGGTTTGGAATACTGCGACCCCGAATATACGTTAAAGCCTCCAGCTCTAAAATATTAAGGTCCTGCATGCTATTAACCAGTTGGTCGATTTTTTCATTCCGATCACGGTTACTGAATAAAAACTCCAAATTGTCATATATCGGCTGCATCCATGGTCGCAATTTTTCATTCACATCCCCGGGTAAAAAGCCTAAATCATTTCCCATGGGAACCACGGGTCGGGATACGGTTAACCGGCGGTAACGGGATTCTTCCACTACTTTCTGCAACCCGGCCGCAAGACCGAGCAAGGTTTTACCAGTACCAGCCCGACCTATGATGGTGACGAGCCGAATATCTTCATCAAGCAATAATTCAAGGGCAAATTTTTGTTCCTTACTGCGAGCTTTCAACCCGAAAGGATCTTGACCCACAAAACGCAAGGGGAGCAGTTTACCATTGGAAAGATGTCTGGCCAAAGCCGACTTGGAAGATCCAAAAGCATCTTCCAATATCACCATTTGATTGGGAAATAATGAAACGTCTTTTACTACCAATTCATTATTGCTATAAAACTTATCGATTTGATCAGGTTCTACTTTCAGCGTACATGTTCCGGTATATACTTCTTCGATCTGGATTTTATCCGTTTCATAATCTTCAGCATCGATTCCCAAGGCGTCTGCCTTAATCCGCATATTAATGTCCTTGGTGACTAAAATAACCGGCAATGAAGTTTCTTGTTTTAAAGCAAGCGCCACGGCAATGATCCGGTTATCAATCTTACTTCGATCCAAGGTAGCCGGTAATTTATCGACCTCCTGGTGATTTAATTCCACCCGAATGGTTCCGCCTTGCTCTCCTAAAGGTACACCGGAATACAAATGACCAACTGCTCTTAATTTGTCGAGAAAATTCGATACCCATCTTGCATTGCGACCTACTTCGTCCTGGCGTTTTTTATGGCCGTCAATTTCTTCCAGCACTGCTATGGGAATAACAATATCATTATCTTGAAAAACGTTTAAGGCCTGGGGATCATGAACTAATACACTGGTGTCGATCACAAAAACCTTTTTCAAATACAGGCCCCCTATCGTGAAATTATTGTCTTACCATAATCAATACCATCTATAATCGCTTTCGCTCCATCATTTTCGCGGATCACAACTTCAGTTTCTTTGTAACTATCCCCCTTCACGACTTTAACTACATCGGTTTGACCCTTTTTATATAATGCTTGCACAGGAATGATAATACCAGAAACTCGCTTATGAATGATAAAAATCTTGGCATTGCGACTTTGAAGAAATTTGGATAGCATGGAGGCATCTTCCAGTCCAAGCAGAACTTTTCCATCCGGTAAAAGGTTTTGTTTTACGACCGTACATTGAAACCTATTATCATCACTTTTAAACCACCATGTTTCACCAATTTTCGGCATCCCAATCTGTTTTGGATCGATTATCAGACAAATGATCTGATGAAACGGGCTGATAATTTTGCCCACAACCTCATCCCGATGGATATCTTTTTCAGGAAACCGGCTAGGATAGTGTCGCTGAAAATCCTCTTCCTTAACTTCGAAAAAACGATCAGGACTCAATCTTGTTTCCCATTCATCAACTTGATACCAGAAATAGCCCGGTCTTTCCGCTTGGATCAAAACCGCCCCATGCTGCCAAGCTTTGAAGTTTTGAGTAATCTGTTCAATTTGGTCACGGTTTTGTTCTATATTTCGTAGAATAGTCCTCTTTTCCTGCTCAATAAAAGTTAAATCTTCAAGCAATTGTTTGAGGTGAGTTGATTTTTTGGAAATCCGGTTGATGTGAGCCCTTTTTGTCTGATATTCAAGCTCATTTCTTTTTAAATCCCCCTGTAATGTTACGGTTTCACGGGTTAATTTTCGTAAACCGATTTGAAGTCTAGGGTCCGGCTCAGAATTACCGGAAGTCTTAATTGTCGCGATCAGTTCCCCTTCCGCAACCCGAATCCCATTTTTACGCTCTTCTGTTAATTCGCCATCAACCGGGGACTTTACCAAGATTTCGTCTCTTAAAAAGAGCACATCCGCCCAAAATCCTTTTTCCATGGTCCCCCACTCTGTTACTATGGGTCTGGATGTGAAATTCTCGATCAGAATTCCTAACCCTTCAATAGCCAACAACAAAATCAAAAAACCGCCAATGATCCGAAATGCATCGGTCATTTTGAGGCGACGACGTCGAGGAAGTTCCCTTATTTTAGAGTATTCATGATTCAAGAAAAATCGCTCCACCAAATATCATTTATTGTAAGGCAATTATTCCCATTATTCGTCCTTTGGTGCCTTTTTCAATACGATGGGAAAAAAAATCTTCATTCGAGCATCCGGTACAAAGATTTGCCACCTCAATATTCTTTCGTCTTACACCGGCCTGCTCAAACAAACGAAAATTAAACCCAGCCAAGTCAACCCGGAAACCTGATTTGGTATGAGTGACGGTTTCCGGATTTGCCTCACCAAATAAATCTGCTACTTCCGAAGACACTTCAAAACAGGATGAACATATTGCGGGGCCTATTGCCACATGAAAATTGACAGGGTCGGTTTTAAATGTTTGAATCATTTTGTCCATAACAAGACGGGAAATTCCGGCAACGGTTCCCCGCCATCCTGCATGAACAATTGCAACTGCTGGTGCAATAGGATCATAAATAAAAATAGGCAAACAATCCGCGGTAAAAATTCCAAGTATTATTCCTCTTTCACCCGTGATCAAAGCATCGGTTTTAGAGAGCGCAGTCCGCTCCGAAAGGGCTCCGGCCCCAACTTCTCTCCTGCCGACGATCTGAATGCTGGTACCATGAATTTGTTCGGCAGTAATTAAATTCTCCAATTTCAAATGGAAGGATTGAAGAAAGGATTTTCGGTTGGCAATAACCTGTTCCGGAATGTCTCCGGTATGCAAAGCCATATTTCCACACTCCCGGGAAGAGACGGCTTGAATAACCGTCTTATTATTCAAAGCCCCGGCACGGTATTTTTTAGGTCCCACCATTGTATCGCAATACCAAGCACATTCTTCCTTCATCTCTCCACCATTGACCCGGTTGTAGGCCGCCATTGTATGATGGTTCCAGTTCTAACGCTTTCAGGAACATTAATCAAACGTTGATTACTGGAACCCCGGAACGGCAGTTTTAAGCTTTTATTCTCAATTTGAAACGGACCATCCACTAAGACATCCGTTACATCCAACAATGCACTAAAACCAGTATTAACATAATGGCTCAATAAATATTCCCATGTATACCCGGTATAAACCCATAAATTCAAACCTTGACTTTTTAAAAAGCAACCGAGTTCTGCAGCAACGGTTGCTTGAAAAAATGGATCGCCTCCACTAAAAGTCACTCCGGAAATCAACGGATTCAATCGTAGTTTAGAGATTAAGTCCTGCAGTTGAATGGAGCTGCCTCCGCGAGGATCCCAGGTCTCAGGGTTATGACAACCTTTACAGGCGTGATCACAACCCTGAAAAAAAATTGTAGTTCGCAAACCGGGACCATCGACGACACTTTCGTGAACGATACCGGCAATTTGAGCTAGTGAATTGAACATGTTTCTCCTCGATCTGGAATATAGGAGCCGGAAGCCAGAATATTGGAGCCCTCTTAAAAGTTTTGTCGCGTTGTTAAACTCCTGAGTTCTGTTTCTGAATTCTATCCTAAACTCGTTTTCCCACCCTACATCTGGTGTTTCACTCTATCGCGTAATTCCGCCTGTTTGGCATCATTAAATCGATCGACGGTGGATAAATATCCAGTTATTCGGCGAATTCGACGAATCTGGGTAGAACCGCAAGATGGGCATTCATCTTCAATGATCCCCCGATGAAAACAGCTGAGACATTCGTCGATTGGGAAATTAATTCCTGCATAACCCATATCCGATAATGCCATTTGGCGGATAATCCCTTCATAAGCCTCCAAATTATCAAGAGGAGGAGATTGCAACTCCACATAGCTGATATGGCCGGCATTGGTCAAACGATGATAGGGGCCTTCGATTCTTATCTTGTCATAGGTAGATATCTCATAATAAACAGGAACATGGAAACTGTTTGAATAATATTCGCGATCAGTGACTCCACTGATAACGCCAAATCGCCTTCGATCAATTTTGACAAAACGTCCCGATAAACCTTCGGCCGGTGTTGCTAATAAAGTGAAATTCAAATCATATTCATCACAAAAGCTATCAATCATTTTTCTCATAAAGCTGACAATCTCTAAGCCAAGCCGTTGAGAGGAAGGGTCTTCCCCATGATGCTGACCGGTTAAACAAGTAAGCGCCTCGGCTAGTCCGATAAAACCCATTGATAATGTGCCATGCTTAATAACAGAGGTAATGGAATCATCCGGCTTGAGCTTGTCCGAACCCAAATATAACCCTTGCCCCATTAAAAACGGCATATCTTTCACTTTCAAACGGGCCTGAATCCGAAAACGATGGTATAATTGGCGGGCTGCTAAAATCATAATCTTTTCCAATTCTTGATAGAAAATCTCCAAATCCCCTCCAGATTTGATGGCGATACGAGGTAAATTGATGGTGGTAAATGAAAGATTGCCTCTTCCATCTGAAACCGGTTCGCCAAACCGGTCGGCAATCACCCGGGTCCGGCAACCCATATAAGCGACTTCCGAACCATATTCCTGATTAAAACTGGAATCCATAAAAGAAAAAGTTGGATTGAGCCTTTGGGCGGAAACCCGGATCGCCAATTGAAAGAGATCGTAATTGGGATCACCCGGATTAAAATTGACTCCTTTTTTAACCCGAAAGATAATATTCGGAAAGATAGGGGTTTCACTGTGACCCAACCCTTTTTCATAGGCCAGTAACAGATTTTTGGTCACCAGCCGTCCTTCGGGGGTAGTATCGCACCCTAAATTCAAACTGCTGAAAGGAACTTGAGCGCCAGCCCTGCTATGCATGGAGTTTAAATTGTAAATCAACGCTTCCATTGCCTGATACACTTCATCCTCAGACACTCCGACGATAAACCGGGCCATGTCCCGATCAAAAAAGGCGAAAGATTGCCCCCCGTGCATGTCGTTTTGAGAGCTTTGCAAAATAATAGCCGCCAAAGCCGTGGCCGATGCCGGCCTTTTGGGAGGGCGAATAAAACCATGGCCGTTATTAAACCCATTGGCAAGGAGTTTGCCTAAGGGAATTTGGACACAGGTCAGGGTTTTAGCATAAAAATCGAGATCATGAATATGATAATCGCCGTCAATATGCGCCTGGGCCATTTCATCCGGGATCAGCCGGGATAAATAATAGCGCTTGCTGGCGGCCGATGCGATTTGCAACATTTTTGCCGACGGAGAATTGCTGATATTAGCATTTTCGCGGTTTGTCTCAATTAAAATATCTTGAACCAAATCCATTAGATCTGATTTTGATTCACGAAGGCGGGTCCGACGGTCTCTATATAAAATATAGGCCTTGGCGGTCTTTGCATGACCGGTTTCAATGAGCACTTTCTCGACCGCGTCCTGAACTTCTTCAACTGCAGGAATACTGGTACCTAATTGTTTATGTAAATAATGGTTGACAATCTCCGCCAACTCGTCGGCCAGTTGTTGATCTTCACCGCCAACGGCTTTGGCTGCTTTAAAAATAGCAGCGGCAATTTTATTTTTATTAAATTCAACGATTCGACCATCCCGTTTTCGAATCGAGCGGAAGATCCGATCTGTGCTGTGGTTTATCAAACTAATTACATTGGAGCTTTCATGAAGCGCCTGTTCTTCCACTTCTATTGAATTTTTTGCCATTATTCCATATCCCCCGTCCCTTTGGTTCTGATCTCCAAATTTTGTAATTCGCGCATCCAGTCATTTCTATCTTTAAACTGGCGGTAAACCGAGGCGAATCTCACATACGCAACTTCATCAATGGCTTTTAAGCCCTCCATGACCAATTCTCCAACATCAGTACTCTTAACTTCCTGTTCCATACGATTCCGTAGTTCCCGTTCCACATCATCCACAAGTTGTTCGAGTTTTCCAAAAGAAACAGGCCTTTTTTCACATGCTTTTAAGAGCCCGCTCATTACCTTTTGCCGGTTGAACGGTTCTCTGCTGCCGTCTTTTTTGATCAACACCAAAGGTACTTCTTCAATCCGTTCATAGGTTGTAAAGCGTCTCTGGCAAGCCAAGCATTCCCTTCGCCTACGAATAGCATTGGCTTCGTCCGAGGATCGGGAATCGATGACTTTACTATCGAAATGGCCGCAAAATGGACAGTGCACGGTTAATCCTTCCTGTACTATATATTGTATACCTTTTTTATTATATAACCCAACATTTAGGGTGTCCAGATATAGTTTAGTGAATATTTACGAAATATTTCCGATTACCATTACTTTTGACCGATTCTCTCACTAGTTTGAAATGGGACAAGTTCCCACAGGGAAACAGAAGGAGTAATAAAAAGCTTCACGGACTCAAAACTCATTGCTCTAACCCGGTGATTTTCCCTATACCTCTTTACCTTGATACCTTCATTTTTATTTACAAGAACCCCATCACCTGACGGGCAATGGGGTTTTAGAAGGGAAAGTAATGAAATGAATAATTATCATAACGTTTCCAATTTTAAATTAGTTCCATAATCCAAGAAACGGAATTCATATCCCTCGTCTCTATAAAATTAATTTTTGGAATCAGGCATCTAAATTAACCCGTCTACGATGCCTTACCCAAAACCTCACTGGACACCACCTTCGGATTCAAAACATGCTCGATTCTAGGCAGGGAAATTTCCAAAGTTTCTTTCAGCACATCTTCGATAGTCTCAACGGGTATAATTGCAAGTTGCTTTTTCACTTCTTCAGGCACATCCTTAAGATCGGTCACATTGTCCTTTGGAATCAACACTTTGGTTATACCCGCTCTTTGGGCCCCTAATAATTTCTCCTTAAGGCCACCGATGGGCAATACGGCTCCTCTCAAAGTTATTTCCCCGGTCATGGCAATCTTGGAATCCACCTTGATGCCTGTAACCAATGAAGCCAGAGCAGTAAATAATGTGATGCCTGCAGATGGACCATCCTTGGGAACCGACCCTGACGGAACATGAATGTGCAAGTCTCTTTCCTTAAAATTAATCGAGTTCATGGGCAATCTTGATTTTAATAAGCTTAAAGAAATTCTCGCCGATTCTTTCATCACATCACCCAATTGCCCGGTTAGGGTAACTTCTCCACTTCCTGACATATCGGTCGCTTCAATAAAAAGGATTTCTCCACCAACCGGAGTCCATGCCAGCCCGGTGACGACTCCCGGCGGATTATCCAGCTCCGCCTTATCATGTCTGGAAACCCGTTTCCCTAACAATTCCTCTAATTGCTCCATTTTAACTCTGTAAGGCAATTCTATTTTTGTCGATACGATTTTCTCCGAGGTTACTCTGGCAAGAGCAGCCAGTTGTTTTTTCAATCCCCGGACTCCGGCTTCCAAAGTGTAGTCACTGATTATTTTTTGTAACACATCATCTTCCATTACGAATTGCTCTGCCGTCAATCCATGTTCTGCAAGAACTGCCGGGACTAAATGATTTTTTCCAATATGAAACTTTTCATTCAGCGTATAACTGGAGATTTGAATGACCTCCATCCGATCCAACAGTGGACCGGGAATGCTTTCCAGAGAATTCGCGGTGGCAATAAAGAAGACATCCGACAAATCATAGGGCAGATCCAAATAGTGATCGGTGAAGGTGTTGTTTTGTTCCGGATCAAGTACCTCTAGTAATGCACTGGCAGGATCACCGCTATATCCGCCAACCATCAGTTTGTCCACTTCATCTAAAATCATTACCGGATTATTTTCCCCGGCCTTTTTGATACTTTGAATGATTCTTCCCGGCATCGCTCCAATATAAGTCCGGCGATGTCCCCGAATCTCCGCTTCATCCCGAATCCCGCCCAAACTCAACCGAACGTACTTTCTATCCAGTGCTTCGGCAATGCTCTTTCCTAAACTGGTCTTTCCGGTTCCAGGAGGTCCTACCAACAATAAAATAGAACCCTTTTTGTCCTTTTTGAGCTGCATTACGGCTAAATGCTGAATAATTCGCTCCTTCACTTTGTCCAGGCCGTAGTGTTGTTCATCTAAAATCCGCCTCGCTTCCCCCAGATTAATGGGTTTGCCTTCATTTTTTTTCCAAGGCAATTGCACCAACAAATCCAGATAATTACGAATAACATTATATTCCGGACTATGCGGACCGCCGGCTTCCAATTTATCGAATTCCTCAAGGGCAGTATTCTTCACATCAGGCGGCATGTCGGCTTCTTCAATCTTGCTCAAATAATCATTAGCCTTTTTTGCGCCAGGACCTTTCCCTTCATTCAACTCCTCTTGAATGGCTTTTAATTGTTCCCTAAGTACGGATTCCCGATAATTTTTATTGGCCTTTTCCGAAAATCGCTCTGCCATCTCAAGTTGTAATTCGACGGTTTCCTTTAGCTTGATAAGGTAATCGATAAACTTTAAGCTTCTCTCCTTCAGGGACTGTGTTTCCAGTAAATCATACTTTTCACTGTTGGATATGGGCATGAATTGCGATAGATACATCATCAGCGAATTTAAGTCCTTCAACTCATCCAATACCTTCATAAATTGCTCTGACCCTCGGTATTTCTCACCGAGTTCGTGGGTGATCTTTTTCAGGTAACCCACCATTTCCGCCTGGCTCTTTTCATTGAGATCGGTATCATCAGGGCAAATCTCATATTCAGCATGGATAAAATCCGTCCCAATCCGCAGGGTTTTCATGGCAACCCTGTCTAAAACTTTAATCTTAAGCCGGTAGCCCTTTTCTGTTTGCTCCACTTCATCCACTTGAAAGGAAACGCCAATCCGATAAAAGTCTTCTTCTTTTAATCCTTTTTTACCGAAATTTTGTTTGAGAGGCAAGGCAATGTTGGTGATATCTTCCCTTTCAAAATTTTCAAGTTCCTCCTCACTGAGCTTTGTCACCCAAAGTACAGAAATTACACCTGGCAACAGCACGGTATCCGATACCGGAATAACTATCCCTTCTTGAGTCTTTTTGTTAAAGTTCAACCATATTCACCCTTTCTTTTCGAGCGTTTATAAGTGAGCGCTCGTTTAATTATTTTTATAATGATAACGAGATTTTTTGATCTCGCTTACAAAATTTTTATTTATACGAGTAAAGCGTCCTGGATGATTTCAATCATTTCCTGAAGCAACTCGGCTCTTTCCGCTTGGGTTTTGCGGTTATTGACTGCAATTGATTTTACCGGATAAAATATCACCGCAAACAAATTATCATTACGATAATCCTTGATAATATGTCTATTTTTCATCTCGATTATCAAATGATTGATTTTGCACATGCCGTTTATTTCTGAACAACCACTGGCTAATGAGGGACAATTGGAAAACTGGTCGACAAAGTGAAAAATTTCTTCATGTTCCTGAATATAGCTGTAATAACTTTTCATCAGGATTTCGATAAGTTGCCGGCCCTCCATTTCTTGATGGACTTTATTTAAAAGATAATTGAAAATTTCTTCTGAATACTCACGGTAAATATCCTGAAGCATGATTTCTTTGTTTTCAAAATAAATATATACCGTTGCCGGAGAAACTCCCGCCTCTTTGGCGATTTTTGAAATCGAAGTACCCTGAAAACCTTCTTGAAGAATCAATTTGATGACTGCTTCTTTGATACTTCTTTCTTTTTCATCATCTCTTCTTCTCATCGAAGCACCTCTTCTTATAGAATAAACGATCGTTCATTTATTGTCAATAGACAAAGTTTGCGTTTGAAGGTAAGCTTCAACCGGCATCAGGCATTCTTGACAGACCGAACTCCCATATCAAAGGCTTTTTGGCAATCATTAGGAAATTGTTCAGTCTTGTGTTTTGCTTTTACAGCTTCAGAAAAAATGGACGATTCGTATTGATTATAATCCGTGAATTGATAGGTATTCCAACAGTACAATAACTCGATTGGTTTTCCCAATGTCCGTGCAATAGCATTCTCATGGGCTTTTAATTTTTCTTTATATCCCAATTGGTCCATTTGTTCTTCCGTTACATTCATCGTGTATATGAAAGCGCTTGGGATTTTTCTAGGATAAACTGTCGGTATGGCAGAACTATAGATAGAATTTGAAAATAAAAAACGTTCCAATAAAGCTAACATTCCGGAGGTAATATTCGAATAATAAATCGGTGAACCAAAAACAATCGCCTCTGTTTTTGTTAACTTTTCAAGAATCGGTGTCAAATCATCTTTCATGGCACACTTACCATGCTCGCCGCCTTTTCTCTTGCAGGCAAAACAGCTTATACAACCTTGATATCGCAAATCATAAAGATTTACTAATTCAGTTTCAGCGCCTTGGGAAGCTGCTCCCTCCAGAACTTTATTTAATAAAGTTTCCGTATTCCAATTTTTTCTCGGACTACCATTCATCGCAATAATTTTCATATGCTTCCTCTCCTCTTTCAAACGGTATTATTTATTTTATGATATCATTTTAATCCAAAGTCAAAAATACAATCATCGGTAATTTTCTTGATGAAGTATAATAAAATTGATTCTGCCGGACAAATTAAAGCTATGCTTACAAAAAATTTGAATGACCGGTATACTTTATGGATTATTTTTGGAATCTTAGGCTCCATATGTAGAGAAATCATTGGAGCTATCCTCCTGTGGCTCAAAATTGCCAACAACCATATCATTTATTTAGCAGCCGATTTGTTTTCTAATAATGTCGGACAGATTAAATCTATTTACGGTATCATCGCCGGGACGATAACTGACTGGGTTCTTGGAGCAGTCATCGGAATATTAATTGGTTTAATTTTCCAATGGACGGGCCATCGAAATTATTTGCTTAAAGGATTCGGTGTTGGACTTGTCGCTTGGATAGGTATTTATGGCTTTCTCGTTCACGGAATGCCCCAAATGTTTACCCTCAGGTCTGAGCCCATGGCACTTACCTGCCTCTCCATAATAACCCATTGTATTTTTGGAGGCGTAACCGCCTTCTTTATCAATAAATTTGTCCCTACCAAAAATGAACAGTGGCATAATTAATCCGTTGTTACAGTCCCGGTATTTTTACCGAGCCGTTTTTATACCGGGTGAATACTCACTTCGGTGTGATACGCAACTTCATCCGGAATTCCCGGCATCGTCAACTCTCTAAGCGACCTAAGCAAAACGCCCATCCCCATAGCACCGCCGGTAAGCCGTTCCTTATCTTCCCCTCCCATAATATAAACTCATTGACTGCGTTCAGTCCAAGCCCCTAAAAATGGTCCCGGTTTAAATTTTACGATGGAATATCTATTGAAATTAATCGAATGATCGTTTATTATAGATGTTATGAGAAATAAAGATGATAATAAGAAAGACGCTATTTTTGAGGCGACCATCGAATTGCTGAATGAAATCGGCTTTGGGAATATTTCGATGTCCAAAATCGGCAAAAGAGCCGGTGTTTCTTCTTCTACGATATACGTCTATTTTGAAAATAAGGAGGATATGTTAAAAAAAGTCTATTTTGAAGTCAAAAAAGAATTAATTACCGCTATGTCTCACGGCATTCAGGAAGACACTCCGATTCGTCTGGTTGTTGAGCTGCTGGTTAGGAATGTATTGACTTTTGTTCCGAAAAACAAGCAATATTTTCTATTTCTGGAGCAATTCTCAAACTCGCCTTTGGTCGGCAACCTGGATGATATTAACCTGCTGTTTCAACCGCTGAACAATGTTTTTGAGAAAGGTATCCAGCAAGGGGAGTTAAAACCGATTGATGTTGATTTACTGATGAATTATTTAATTCATTCCGTTGTTCAACTAGCCAAAATGTATTTAAAACGCAATATTCAATTGACCGAAACAGACATTCAAAAGATCATTCAGATCAGTTGGGATGCTGTTAAAAAATAAGGCTATGTTCTTAATAAAATGAATTGGCTTTCGATTTATATATTTAAAGATTGAGGGGGAAAACATGGACCAGCATTTCTGTACTTGCATCGTAACAAACTGTAAGAACCACCCGCGAAATCACTCGGAGGGGTGCGATTTGTGCATCAAAAAGAATCTGAAGTCCGGTGAAATCCCGGCTTGCTTCTGGCTGCAGATTGCAAATGATCTCAGCAGCTATAAAAGTTATACTTATGCTGATTTTACCGATTTTTTCCTTACGCATAAAGCAGAATATGATCAGAAAAAAGCCGAAGCAAACGTAAATCCATAATAACACGCCAGCTGCCGTTTTCTTTCAAGCTGAATGATGGATGACTTACATTTAAGGAGGATACTATGTCATATTTAGGTGAAACAATACCAAAACTTGGATTTGGGTTTATGCGGCTTCCGATGATTGGCACAGAAATCGATATCGAACAGACCAAAAAAATGGTGGATCTGTTCATGTCCAAGGGATTCAGTTATTTCGACTCTTCATGGGGTTATATCGGTGGAAAATCCGAAGAGGCCATGAAGACGGCTATTGTTGACCGTTATCCCCGTGAAAGTTTTCAAATTGCCACCAAATGTCCAGTCTGGATTGTCAAAACCGCGGAAGAGGCCAAGAATATGTTTTGGACTTCACTAGCGCGAACCGGTGCCGGTTATATCGATTTCTATCTCCTCCACAACCTGGGCGATAGCCGTACCAAAACTTTTGATGATTTCGGGATGTGGGATTATGTTCGTGAACTGAAAGAAAAAGGCCTGGTACGGCATATCGGATTTTCAATCCATGACAAAGCCGATGCTATAGATAAAATCTTGACCGAGCACCCGGAGATGGAGTTTGTCCAATTCCAGCTAAATTACGACGACTGGGAAAGCCCCACCATTCAGGCTCGAAAATGCTATGAAGTAGCCCAAAAGCATAACAAACCCATCGTGGTGATGGAACCGGTAAAGGGCGGCCTATTGGCGAACCCTCCTGAAAACATCAAAAAAATATTTGAAACTGCCAATCCAAATGTCTCTCTGGCCTCATGGGCTATCCGTTATGCGGCATCCCTGGATAATATCATAACGGTGCTAAGTGGAATGTCCACCATCGATCAGGTCCGGGACAATGTATCTTTTATGGAAAACTTCCAGCCCCTTAATGAAGAGGAACTCGCTGTTATAGAAAAGGCCCAGAAAGCCCTCGGTGAAATTCCCAGTATTTCCTGTACGGCGTGCCAATATTGTGTAAAAGGCTGCCCACAGAATATACTCATTCCCAATGTTTTTGCAACCTATAACCGCAAGCTGATTTATAATGATCTAGCCAGCGCAAAGAGCCGCTATGGACTTGAAACCAGAATGAACGGTAAAGCCTCGGACTGTGTTGCCTGTGGAAACTGCGAGCGGGTCTGTCCTCAGCACATCGGGATTATTGAAAACATGAAAACCATCGCTCAGGCGCTGGAATAAAAAGCTGACTCAGCAACCGTCAAAGATCAGTTCACCCCTTATTCAATTGCTTCCAGATATCAAGAGAATTTCCCCACTCTCCGGCAGTCTCCTTCATCTTACAGCCGGAGAACGGGGAAAGCCGGCGGATTGAAAAAACTATCCTTTGGCACACAGGCAGAATGGGTGCCCAGCAGGATCCAACATCGTAGTAAAGTGGTCGCCTCCAAACTGCTCTTGGCTTTTGACGGCTCCAAGCGCTTCAGCCTTTTGAACGAAAGCAGGCACATCGGGCACCACAATGTCAAAGTGCATTTGCTTTTGCTGTTTACCTGCCTGCTCGGGCCAAACGGGCGGAAGATAATCCTCCTCTTGCATGAAAAGAATCACCAAGCCGGACTCGCTGCGTACGCCGGGAATATTATACAATTCACACGTTTCCCAGCCAAAAAGTTCTGCATAAAACTCACGCAGTTTTGGAGCGTCGCCACAATCGATGATGATATCGCCTAAACAAACATCCTGAGTCATCAAAATCCCTCCCTTATTGAATGAATATCACTTATTTGCATTCAATATAGCATATCAAAGCAAACTGGACAACAGGGTGTCAGATATGCAAGAATATAAAAATAATTTTAACTGATTATAAGATAAAACAGCAAATATCAATAGTTGTTCTGTCCGCCGCGGGCTAAAGCCACACGGCTATGTTAAAAGAGCATTCCAAAGCCTGGTTTCACCGGGCTCCGTGATGCTTCGAAGCTATTCTAAAAGTTTGAAATTGTAAGCCGATCCCCAGAGAGGATTTAAAAGGCCTTTAATCGCCTAGCCATGTGGTTTTAACCCGTGGCGGAGATTATGGCTTACAACTCGCCTGAGTCATCTTTATAATCAGATAATTTTATATGTATTGCGCTTGATTGTCATCATAGACCGATATTAAAACGGTATTTGGGGCAAACAATCTCGCTTCCCCCTTTTGGAAGTATCTTGATCTTTGGAGGGTTTTTAGTGCGGCTATTATTAAGAAAACCTTTTCAAGTATTACTTAAATAAAAGATCCAGCCTTTCCTGGAGTTTGGTTAAAGGAACTACTTCAGGACTTAAAAAATTATTGGGCGCGATATCAACGCTTTCAATTTCAGTAGCCAAGTCATACTCTCCGATAGCTTCCATTGTAAAGTTAAATAAGTCTTGCATTAATTCATTAGCATAATTCATGTCAAATTGGGATGACCCAAAGATTATCGATACCTTGCCATTTTTATTTTTCATGATCCAAGCGCAAACATCATCGGGATCTATGTATGGTCCAATAATTCGCCGCGCTCCTATTTGTTTGCCTCTGGGGATATATTTGACAACATCCAATCTGATTAAATCCGGTTTCTGTTCGTACAGTTTGTTAATAACCGGAAAATACTGTGTTTTCCCGAAAGAGGTCAGGATGATTACTCTTTTTGAGTTATTACTTTTTGAATCAATTAAGAAAGCAATATTTTCATTTACCCTATTTAGTTGCTCATCGAATTGTTTTAACTGATCTTGATTCGTTTCATCAAGGTTATAAAGAAAATCCTGATGTTCCTTGACCCAACCCCAAAAGGTTTTTTCCGGCGTTTCACTTTGGGCTAGACTGAAATCATTTAAACATAAAACTGATACTAAAAAAGTGACAACCAATAAAAAAGACTTCAATTTCATGGTATTCCCCCTTTTTAAAGCAGCTATCCAACTTTTCCTGGTACTCCGCGTCCAGCTTGGCGTCGAGTTGTTTCATCAGCTCCGCCGGTTCTTTCCCCAGCTCTCGGTACTAATAGAAGTTTGAAATTGTAAATGTGCCATTTCAGTTTACTCGGATTCATGTCCACTGGCGGTTTCTCTTTGATCCAGCCGAATGATTTGATTATCCACCGTCAGCAATTTCATTTGGTGAATGGCTATTTTATTTAATTTGAGAAGCCGTTCTGCTTGGGACAATCCTTCATTGATAAAATGCGCGTTGAGATTTTCAAGATTCGACAAACATACAAGCTGAGGTATTTCCGCATAATCCCGAATATTCCCTTTTTGGCCGGGATTAGCGTCGCGCCAATCCTTGGCTGTCATCCCGAAAAGCGCCATATTGAGTACATCCGCTTCCGAAGCGTAAACTAGATTGATCTGGTTCTTGGTTAGTTCGACGGGAATTAAGTTTTTCTTAATGGCATCTGTATGAATACGATAATTGATTTTAGCCAAATTTCGACGAATATCCCAACCAAGTTGTTTATACTCTTCGTCTTTGAGCCTTTGAAATTCTTTGATAAGATAGATTTTAAATTCCGCGTTTATCCACATCCCAAATTCGAAAGCAATATCTTTATGAGCATATGTGCCTCCGTATCTTCCGGCAGTGGCTTTTAAACCAATGGCATTTGTTTTCTCCACCCATTCTTTAACGCTTATTTTGTAGTTATTCAAACCTGCCTGACTTTTAATTATGGCAAATTAGCCATAATTAAAATCCGGATTATTAATTCTCTCCCAAATACCTAGAAACTCAACGGTATTCCGATTCCGCAACCAATCGGAAATAAAAAAACCACCATCCTTAGCTTTCAACATATCCGTCAAAGAGATATAGTCCTCATTATTTATCGCGATTATCGAGATTTCTGTTCCTTCAAACCTTGATTTTCGCCATTCTCTTCCTCCTGACCGCTCATACTTAAAACGCCTGGTATAAAATGATTCTTAAAATCCATCCAAATCAAAATGTAATTCTTTTTGTAATTTCCATTTTATACCTATCGCTTTCTCCGTCCCACTTATTTTTTCCTTTTTCACTTTTCAATTTTCCTGAAGCAGACTCTCTCTTAAGGCGTTGATTGCACGGGAATGTTTCCTCTTTACCATGGGAGTGCGGTTATTTTGTTTGTTGAGAGCAATGATATCGATTTTCTCATCGGGCCGGTAATCTTCCAGAATACACTGGGTCATAAAAATCATGTCATTCATTTGGCCGAGTATGCTTCGATCATGGGTTTTCGTATAAAGAAGAGTTTCAGTATTTTTAAGATACCGTTCAATAACTTGGCTGGCAAAACCTTCGGCTGTGAAATTGTCCTTGATCGCATCGATTACAATACGGCCGAATTGATTGAACTGCTCTTTCCTTAGGCCGAATAGGACAATGTTATAATAAGTCTGATTATTCAACAAAATCACACCATTTTTCCTGTTGAATACAAACTGGTTAGCATGCCAGGAATAAAGCGGATTGATTTCATTGAAGTCAATATTTTCAATGGGCATGTTCAATTTTTCCCACAGTTTTTTGGTACATTGAATGGTGAGCATGGGTAAACCTCCTCGGCTGCAAATTTTGGAGGGTAAAGTTAGTTTGAAATTTTAAACAGTTTTCACCCTTCACCATTCTAACTTTAAACTTTTATTTTCTCCACTCCCTGCCCGATCATCGCCACCCAGTAGCCGAATAAAATCCCTTCCTGCAACGCCTCGGTGTAGAGGATCTCATCCTGACGGTTCATCTGTTCGGTCCGGGAGCAGTCGAAACGGTCTAATTTTTCCCGGTACTCCGTATCCAGCTTGGTGTTAAGCTGTTTCATCAGTTCCGCCGGTTCTTTCCCCAACTCCCGGTACTCCGGGTCGTGAAAGATGATTTCGTTGTGGATCTGGCAGATCCGGTCGAAGATCCATTTTTGGATGCCGGTACAGCGATAGTCGAGCATGGAATGTACCTCCTTGATTATAAGTTTGAAGTTGCCAATTCTCACTTCCCCTTAGGGGGAATGGTATGTCATGGCGGCTCCTTCTAATTTTTACTTAACCGAAAGGAAAGCCTTGGTAAAATGTAGAATAAATGTTAAATACGGTTTGTTGTCGGTTCAATTGGACTTAAAAGTTGTAATCAAGGGTAAACATTATTTTCAGCACTCAGATATTTTTATATCGAACAACTGATGTTAGTTTACAATATTTCGAAAATAAAATCAATATTTTTATATCATATTGCTGATATTTTTTATTAATTAATTGACATTAACTATTAACTTATTGATGTCTTTGGGAGGATAAGAATGCCAATAAAGTCTAACTTGAGTAGAATTCTTGGAGAACGGCGTATTAAAATAACTGAATTAGCAGAAATGGCTGGAGTTTCCGTTAATACTGTGATGGCATTATATCATGAAAGGGCAAAAGGGGTTACCTTCGATGTTTTGGAAAAAATTTGCGTGGCGCTCGATTGTGAACCAGGAGATATTTTGAGTCTTATTAAAGAAAAAGAACAATGACTTGCTTCCTCTTCTGACTTTTCCGTTCAAAGTACCTTTTCAGTTTAATTCCAAGACAGTAACCCAATTACCGCCGGGATAAGCTTGTATCACTGACTCCTGATATGGTTCATTGATAGTGTTAATTAAAAATATAACACCATTGAAGACTTGAACATATGGTCCACGGATTCCACCGGCTGGATCACTTTCTGCGCGACCAGAAATGTAACTGCAGCTCGTCAAGACGAGCTGCAGAGTCGTTGGAACCTACGGCTTCCATCAGATTCGATGAATCTGCCCTCCCTCATTTCTCCGGCCATCCAGTTGCCGGAGTAGGAGTTTTTGATTAAACTGACGCAAACCTCGTGTTTGCGTCTTCTTGGGTGGTTCTGAGTGCCAACGGCTGATTTTCATCCTAAAAATAATCCGTGCCGCTGCCCTCCCTAGCAGCGAGCGCCTGTTCAAACATTATTGCTTCTATTGATAAATCTCAACTTTCTCATACTTTGAATCTTTTCAATGTAAATCCTAACTTCTAGCCATCCTCTTGAATGAGTTGAGAAAAAACAGGTAGGTTTAAAAGAAATCAAATGATAAATGTAATGATTTTATTTACCTACATAATCAGCCCTCAAACATCAGCCCTATTTTTCACTCCGACATGGTCAGCACGAGGCTGACCACGCGGCTTTAATTCAAGGATGAATTACAGCCGTCGGCAATAAAGCAAAGACCTGGTAGGGTAAGAACACGATGTTCGCGTCCCTGCATGGAGATCGGAGGTCATACTAAAAACGCTTTTCATAACTCCAGCCACGGATGGCTGGAGATAAAGGGGGGTCACGGGGATCTCCCCGTGCCGACGGGTTCCAAGGGTTGTCCGGCTACAACCCTTGGCCTTGGAGGTGCAGGAGGGTGGGTGACGCCTCCTGTCGGCATTCATAACATACTTTCATCTTTCTGATCGTCACAACCCTCAAAACCGTCTCAACCGCTAAAACCCGTGGGCAGAAAAAAATCGGGCATTCATGAAAAAAAGCCTGCTATCCTTAAGATACCTGGCCGTCTATTCGTTTAAAATACACGCCCCATGCGTTACCAAAAACCTGCTTTTCATTTTCAGACCCTCCTCCCCCTCATCAATTTTTTATACGGATTTATCCCATAAAACAGCGGCCGAAAAAGACGCAAAAAAACACCTTCGCAGGAGGAATCCCTGAAAAAGGTGTTTTTTGACGTGAAGAGGCCGGAATCGGCAGTCCTCTCTTTTCAATCACAGCTTCGCCAAGTACTTGATGGTCCGGACCATCTGGCTTACGTATGAATTTTCATTATCATACCAGGCGTCTACCTTTACCAGGGTCTCTTCGCCCATATTCATCGCCTTGGTCTGGGTCGCATCATATAAAGAGCCATAGCCCATTCCAATAATATCCGAGGAAACGATTTGCTCATCGGTATATCCCAATGACTCCGTCGCATCCTTCTTCATGGCCGCGTCAATATCTTCCTTGGCTACTTTCCCTTCAACCACCGCGACCAGGTCCGTAAGGGATCCCGCGCTGACCGGAACTCTCTGCGATACGCCGTCGAGCTTGCCGGATAGGCTGGGTATCACCAGGCCAATCGCTTTGGCTGCTCCGCTCGAGGTTGGCACGATATTCAGTGCGGCAGCCCTTGCTCTTCGTAAGTCTCCCTTGGCGTGGGGCGCGTCCTGCGTGTTCTGGTCATTGGTATACGCATGGATCGTTGTCATATACCCTTTTTTGATCGGGGCCAGCTTGTTCAGGGTGTTGGCCATTAACGCCAAACAGTTCGTGGTGCAGGAGGCCGCTGAAATTACCGTGTCGGCGCTTTGAAGAGTCGCTTCGTTCACCCCGAAAACAATGGTCGGCAAATCATCGCCCGCCGGCGCCGAGATCACAACCCGTTTGGCTCCGGACTCGATATGGGCCATGGATTTGGCTTTGGATGCAAAAAAGCCGGTACATTCCAGCACCACATCAATGCCAAGTTTCCCCCAGGGTAAATTCTTGGGATCTTTTTCGGCATAGATTTTGATTGGCTTGCCGTCTACCGTCAGGCTATCGTCGCCATGCTCAACCGTTTTCTCATAAGGCCCCTGGGAAGAGTCATATTTCAGCAGGTACCGCAACATCTTGGCGCTGGTCAAGTCGTTGATGGCTACGATTTCAAACCCTTCCAAGCCGAACATTTGCCGGAACGCCAAACGTCCAATACGGCCAAACCCATTGATGGCTACTTTTACAGACATTTTAATTCCTCCTTTGCTATCAATAAACATTGAATAATATCTGTAGCAATTCACCCATCGCTTAATCTGGTGAATCGGTAATTAAATTATACATTCCCCCTCCGCTCGTGTATAATAGTTGATAGTGATGGATACTATCATTTAAAATGATGGGAGGTTTCCAGTTGGAAAGTTTAGAGTTGCGCATTTTTAGAGAAGTGGCTTTGCAAAAGTCCATTTCCAAAGCAGCAGAAAAAATGGGCTATGTTCAATCCAATATCACCGCCCATATTCAAAATCTGGAAGCCGAACTTGAAACCGTTTTGTTCATCCGGCATAGCAAGGGGGTGGATCTCACCGATGAAGGCCGGCAATTACTGGCTTACGCAGACCAAATCATCACGCTGCTTGACAATGCCAAAAGTAAGTTTCAGAAAAGTGAACCCGCAATCCGAATCGGGGCATCCCAAACCATCGCCGCCCACCGGCTTCCGGTATGGCTTTCGGCATATCGACGTAATTGCCCCAATACTAGTTTTTCGGTTTCCACCCATCTACAACCTCCGGAACTCATCGGGGCTGTGGCCGATGGCGATTTGGACTGCGCTTTCGTCTATACGGAGTTCAATCACCCCAAGCTCTCCTCCGCTTTTTTGTATCGTGAGCCCATGGCGCTGATTGCCCCAAAGGGTTTAAAACCGGAAGAAATCCTCTATCAGTCCGTGGTTGCTGCGAATACTCCCGGGTGCCCCTCCCGCTATCTCCTGGAAAACTGGATTATGAAAAAGATTTCCCGAAAACCAAACATCATTCAGTTTGATACTGTGGAAAGCATCATGAAGGCTGTATCATTGGGCATCGGTATCGCGGTATTGCCAATCAGTGTTTTAGCGGACGCAGACACCCATAACTTTCAGATCATTCGGCCGGACGATATCGGTGAAGCCAGCATTCAGCTTTTAATTCCCAAAAACACTGAAAACCCATGCTTAAATCAATTTGTGGATACTGTCAAATCATATTCCATTTAGCGAAACGGCAAGCCGGAACAGTGTTTTGCACCTTGACGCAAGGCAGAACGTGACAATCAGTTAACCCTCAAAACCGTCATCCCTTTCTGCCTTGAAAAAGCCCCGCTACGAAAAATAGTAGCGGGGCTCTTGGATTAAGCAATATTCTTTTTATGTTTCAGCTTATAGAGATTGGCTCCACATTTTACGCAATACTCAACAAAACTGCGGTTAACCGCATTGCAATCAGGACATTTCAAATCGATTTCTCCCCCTGTGAAAAGTAAATTTACACACTCAAACAGTATATGAATATCCATCAAAAAATGTTCCTAAAATGTGCAGTTGGCTCTTTTATTTTATTCGGCCGTAGACGAATAAATGAATGACCCGGCTTGTTTCAAGCCGCGCCCCCGGCAGGACGCGGTCATTAATGTCCGCGAATACCATGTTTGGTTATATTCACGATTCATCGACCAATTACTCCAACTTGAAAAAATGAAGGACTGACCGAAATAGCTTCCTGTACCGTCCCGCAAAAAATGCTTTTCCCCCTTTTCAAAATCATGATTTTGTCGCAGAGGGCTTCCACTTCGTCCATAAAATGAGAGGTCAACAAAATGGTCATCCCTTTGGCTTTTAACTCGGAAAGACTTTTCCATAGATCCCGCCGCGCCTTGGCATCCAATCCGATGGTTAGCTCGTCTAAAAACACAACCTCCGGGTTTGGAATCAGCCCAAGTACGATAAAAAGCCGCTGCTTCTGACCTCCCGAAAGCTCGCTGACCCAGCTTTTCAACTTGTCTGAAAGTCCGAATTGTTTTAGCAGGACGTCATAATCCAGAGAGGTTTTGTAGAGTGAAGCAGTAACCTCACAAAGTTCCGACAACCTGATTTTGTCCTGATAGTTGGCTTCTTGGAATTGAACGCCAACCCTCTCAAAGAGTTTTTTTTCCGGTCTTTCCCGGGATTCATTCCCAAAATAGATACCCTTCCGCTATCTTGCTTTTTTGTTCCTAAAATACATTCAATCGTGGTGCTTTTACCCGCGCCGTTTGCGCCCAGCAACCCAAAAA
Organism: Bacillota bacterium; assembly: GCA_023401925.1. Taxonomy (GTDB): domain Bacteria; phylum Bacillota; class UBA4882; order UBA8346; family UBA8346; genus UBA8346. The sequence continues at coordinate 120,253 of JAEXDA010000043.1, read as the reverse complement.
CTTCCCCGCGGCGAATTGAGATATTAACATTCTCTACCCCTTCAACGTGGGCGTAAGACTTGCATAGTTCTTCTACTTCAATGGTCATTTCCACGCGCTTCAATCCCTCCTTTTTTCTTTGTATAAAAAGAATAACACCAGAACGAAGTCTGGTGTCAAAGTGTAGGGTTTACCCCGAATTGTTTTTTCATTTTCTCAAGATGTACCAGCATTGCCCTTGCATTTTGTTGGGCATAACGCAAAGAAGTGAGCAGCTTATCACATACGGATATGATATCGCCGTTTTCAATGGCGCCGGATTTAATGGTTACCAGCTCATCATGAAAAAATTTTTCTTCCGAAATTCGAATTTCCCTCTTTGGTATACAACTCCTTGTTATTTGCTTCGAATTCCTCCCTTTGATCGAGAAAAAGCTCCCTCCGGAATAGAAAAAGCTTGTTATTTACTTCAAATTCCTTCGTTTTATATACAAATTCCTTGTTATTTGCTTCGATTTCCTCCCTTTAATCGAGAAAAAGCTCCCTCCGGAATAGAAAAAGCTTGTTATTTACTTCGAATTCCTTCGTTTGATCTAGAAAAAGCTCCCTTTGAGATACCAAAAGCATTTTAGCCACAAGAACAAGAATACGCAGAGATACGGTTTTTATATTCTAGGGAAGCAGTCTGCCGGATTTAATACCTTGTATGTGCCCGCCGTCGCTCTTTAATCCTGTATATCCTGTCTTCGTTAACCCACTGACCGTTCATTCCTCTTTTCCTTCCCATTCGTGTATTTCGTGGTCAATTGCCTTTTTCTGCCTCTGTCATTAAAACCTAAAACCTTTTTAACCACGAAAGGCACGAAATTACGGGAAAAACTAATATTTCCCCGTTCCATGGCGGAGGGTAGCAGACACGGCTGAATCGGCCTTGAGAGCGAGGGCATCGCCAGCGGAGTGAGCCTCGATTCTTGGAATCTCGATTCCCGGAATCCTTTCATTCACCGCCCGGACCCCCGCACTCGTCGCACCAGCCATTTTTTCTTTATGAAAGAATGGCTTCATCAATCTTCGATTACGGTTCCATCCGTGGCTATGGTTACCACCTGCCAGGGAATCATTTTCCCGCTGTTCATCAGCGCTTGTTTCACGGCATGGGCGATTCCGCCGCAACAAGGAACTTCCATCCGCAAAACCGTGATGCTCTTGATTTCATGCTGCTCCAAAATTGAAGTCAATTTATCGGCATAATCGACTTCGTCGAGCTTGGGACAACCAATGAGGGTGATTTTATTCCGCATAAACTTTTGATGAATATTGGCACAGGCAAAAGCCGTACAATCAGCAGCCACCAGCAAATTGGCGTTATCGAAATAAGGAGCATTCACCGGCACCAGCTGGATTTGACACGGCCACTGGTTCAATTCCGATTGACTCTCTTCAGCCGGGAAATCCTTCTTGACGGCGCCTTGATTTTTAACTATCGTTTTAGCCTGTGAACCCGGGCAGCCGCATGCTGGAGAAGACGGCTGAATCTGCTTTTCAATCCGTTCCATGTTATTTTTAACCGCCTCGGCATCAAAAGCCTCCGCTTCCCGTTCCTCAATTGAAATCGCTCCGGTGGGGCACTGAGGTAAACAGTTGCCGAGACCGTCGCAATAGCTCTCCGAAACTAAAGTAGCCTTGCCGCCTATTAATTGCAATGCCCCTTCATGGCAGGCAGTGATACAGAGTCCGCAACCATTGCATTTTTCCTGATCAATCTTTAAGATATTTCTTTTCATGGTATATTTTCCCCTTTCAATTATTTTTCAGCTATTTTTCAGCATTCCATTAAACGGATAACACTCGTTTAACTTAAAATCACTCATTTCACTTCCCAAACGGCTGGTTGTAGCCGGTTCGGGATATTTACTTTAACAAGATAGATTGTACGATAAAAAGTCAATGAAATCGGTATCTAAGGATACAAAAAACCGTCTCCGACCTAAAGTCTTAGGAAAAATAAAATATGCCGTTCATTATCGAATGGCATATTTAAATCAACTATTCTCGTACTATTGATACATATTCGCTAAAATCGTTTCATTTCCGGTTTATGATGGAAGGATCGTGCCGCAATATTCACATTTAGTATTCGAACCTTTAACGATTTGATTGATAGCGCCGCAATTATTACAGGGTATCGCCTCTTTTTCCAAATCCGATGAGTGACTCGGCATATTCGGTGTATGTTGAGGGATATTCCCTTTAACGGCATTACGGTAAGTAATTTGATGGGTATTCATATCGACATAAACGCCGTTCATGATTCCCTGGGCGATAAAACCTTGTAAATCAGTGATTACAGAATCAACAGACATATTAAGATTACCGGCTATCCGTTCCACACTGGTTTCATTTTGAATTTCAATAATCTGCGCATATTTATTAATCTTTTGCACTTTGACTTTAATTTTACGCCCCATGATAATGAAAAAAATTCCAATTCCCAGACAAATCAAGCAAAAAATCAAACCGGCGGGAGTATTTTTATCCCATTTCGTAAAAACTCCTACGATAAAAATTATCCCGAATAAAACGGCCATAAACCAGCCGATAATGCCTAAAATCCCACTCTTAACTTTGCTCATGACAACAGATTTAAATATAACCTGTTTACTATCGTTCATATCACCAATCTCCTCTTGAATTACCATTTTTTAAACAAGCGGACCCAAAGTAACATTTTTCAACCATCACGTATTTATAACTTTCCGCCACACTCTGGACAAAATTTGGAATTATCCTTGATTTCCGTGTTACAATTCGGACATTTCTTAATGAGGGTCGCTCCACATTCTGGGCAGAATTTTGCGGTCTCATCTTTAATGGCTGCGCCACATCCGGGACAAGGGCCCGGCAGCTTATATCCGCATATTGCGCAAACAATGTCTCCCTTTCTAATATCAGCTTTGCATTTGGGGCAAGGAGTGTATACATCGCCGCATTCCGGACAAAATTTTGTTCCCACGGGATAGTTGGCGCCACAATTGCTGCAGGTAATGGTTTTGGGATCGGAAGGTTTTTCTGAAATAGCAGTGTCACAACCACATTCACTACAAAAACGTTTGGCTTTTTCCAGGACTGCATGACATTGGGGACAACTTTTTTGTTGCCCGGAAACATTAATATTTTGAGCAATCACGCCCATTTGATTTCCCATACCGCCGCCTATTCCTACACCCATGCCTAAACCGATGCCGGCTCCCATCAGTCCGGCTGAAGTTGATCCGGGATTGGTAGCTGCCCCTTCCAAAGTGTTGAAAGAGCGCTCCTGGACATAATTATAGCCGACAATATCCATTTCCGCCCGCTTTGCCAATGCTTCCTTCAGTTTGCTAACCGTCGGATCATCTTCCGGGACATTGATATCGTTCACGTAAAAATTAATTAATTTGATCCCGAATTCCGCCAGTTCGGGAAGAATTTTTTCTTTCAAATGGTCGGAAAGTTCTTCAAGATAAGCGTTAATTTCCAAGGCGCTGATTTGTTTGTGGATCAAGTATGAGGATATTGCATCTTTCACTTTCGTCAAATACAAACCCCGAAAATAATTGAGTACATTTCCTTTGTCAAAAACCGGCAAAGTACCGACCAATTTGATTAAGAATTTCTTTGAGTCCTCGATTTGTATTCCAAACTGGCCAAAAGAACGCAAAGGAACGAATACTTTATACTTTGGATCTTGGATCTGGATGGGGCTTGCAGTGCCCCACTTGATATCCATTGAAAATACTTTGTTGACATACCAGACTTCGGCAGTAAATGGCGAACGCCCTCCGAAAGGAAGGTTGACAAGGTTATTTAACAGCGGAATATTCGCGGTTTCTAATGTATGCCGCCCGCTTGAAAAAACATCTAACGCTTTACCGCCCTTGAATAAAATTGCTTCCTGAGATTCATTGACAATCAATTGGGTCCAAGTACCCAATTCTTCACTGGGATATTTCCAGGCAAATACATCGGGAGCACCGTTATACTTCACAACCTCAATAATAGCCATTATAATGACACCTCGACTTTAATCATGATGGACTCCTGTCCTTATTTCACGGAAAGAATAAAAAAACAACACAACAGCATTGGATGCTTGATAAACCGGTTAAAGCCGATGTGTTTTGAATACCTATTTTATTTTGCAATATTTCCATAGAACTGGTTATATTTCAGTTCTACTTTTCAACGGTTTATAAAATTTTCCTGCAAGTATCTTGAATTACAGAGAAAAAATTTTATTCAGTGGTTCGCGCCAAAAAACGTCCGAAAATTACTATAAAAATCGAAATCAGTTTGATATAAAAAAAACAGGACAACTTTTGTCGCCCTGTTCATGATTGTTTTTTATACATAAGTGAAAGCAGCTGTTCCTTACCCCAAAATTGCTTGTAAATCCTTCTCGGGAGTGCTTGTCGGCTTGATGCTGAATTTTTCCACCAGGCTATTTAAAACATTGGGCGACAGAAATGCCGGCAATGTTGGCCCCAAATAAATATTCTTAATTCCCAGCGACAGCAAGGTCAAAAGAATACAAACCGCTTTTTGCTCGTACCACGAAAGGACCAGCGTTAAGGGCAGTTCATTGACTCCACAATCGAAAGCGTTCGCGAGAGCCAAGGCCACCTGAATGGCGGAATAAGCATCATTGCATTGCCCCATATCCAATATCCGCGGTATCCCGCCTATTTCCCCGATATTCAAGTCATTGAAACGGAATTTACCGCAGGCCAAAGTCAAGATTACCGTATCCTGAGGGGCTTTTTGAACAAATTCCGTATAGTAATTACGTCCCGGCTTCGCTCCGTCACACCCGCCCACCAGGAAGAAGTGTTTGATCGCGCCTTGCTTCACTCCGTTAATGACTTTATCGGCTACGGAAAGAACTGTGTTTCTGGCAAACCCCGTCAATAATTCTTTGCCGCCGTTGATTCCTGTGAAATCCCTATCTTCCGGATAACCACCCAATTCCAGGGCTTGTTGGATCAATCCCGTAAAATCCTTTACCCCGTTTTTCCCTTCATCAATATGCTTGATCCCGGGATAACCCACCACGGAAGTAGTAAAGACCCGATCGCCGTAGCTTTCTTTAGGCGGCATCAGACAATTGGTTGTAAAAAGAACCGGGGCCGGAATATTCGCAAATTCCTTCTGTTGGTTCTGCCAGGCGGTGCCGAAATTGCCCTTCAGGTGTGAATAGCGGTTGAGTCCCGGATAGCCGTGGGCCGGCAGCATTTCACCATGGGTATAAATATTGATTCCCTTGCCTTTGGTTTGTTCAAGCAATTGTTCCAAATCCAGCAAATCATGGCCGCTGACCACGATAAAGGGGCCTTTTTCCACTTTCATGGATACCTTGGTTGGAACCGGGTGCCCGTAAGCTGTTGTATTTGCTCCATCCAGCAAAGCCATGCATTTAAGGTTTATTTGGCCGAACTCCATCAGTAAATTGAGCCATTCTTCCGGCTGATGACTTTCCCCCAGCGCTTTCAATCCTTTATAAAACCAGGCGGTGACTTCCGGGTCTTGCTTGCCCAGAGCATAGGCGTGCCATGCGTATGCAGCCATTCCGCGCATCCCAAAAAGCAAGGTGGACCGCAGGGATACGATATCGGTATCGCCGGACCATAACATCGATGCCGGAAAATCTTCGCCCCCTCCCAAGGCTGCTTTTTGGGCCATAACCCCGGAAATAAGCTCATCAATCCGGCCGGAGTCAAAATTAACATTGGTGATTGTGGCAAAAAGGCCTTGCATCATCAATTCATCGGTTTCTTTTCCTCCTTTGCCGCCAGGAGCCGCTTTGGCAAGACTTATCATCGCAGCGGTCAATTCATCCTGTTTGTTGGCAACCTCCCCGTTCTTTCCGCAAACCCCAACGTTAGTGCATCCTTTGCCGCCCGCAGTTTGTTCACATTGATAGCAAAACATATTCGACATGAATGATCCCCCTTATTTATGATTTAAGTATTTCAGAGCCTCTTGGATTTTCCCGCCATTCCCCCTTCAAGAAGTTCAGTTCGATTGCTTCGATGGGGAAATTGTATTATAATTGATAATGGAAGTCGGTAGCCGGGGATACAAAAAAATTTTGAAGGTGAACGATGTTTGAGCCATATGGGGAAGTTTTACGCCAAACAGCTTTATTCCAAGGGCTTAAAAAAGAGGAAATTTACACCATCCTTCAATGCTTTCAAGCCAGAGTGGGAAAATTTCACACCAACGAATTGATTGTAATGTCGGGCGATGTTTGTAAAGAAGTGGGCCTGATGTTACAGGGAACAGCTTCGGTCAGTAAAGAAAACGCCGCCGGGAACAGAATGGTCATGACCATGGTCACCCCAGGGGAACTTTTCGGGGAGGTTATCGCCTTTTCCACGCAAACAAAATGGCCTGCTACTGTTGAAGCTCAAAATGAATGCCGGGTTTTATTCCTGCCGCGGGAAAAAATTATTGGCGAATGCCCGAAAACGTGTTCCTGGCATCGGGTGTTGATTCAGAATTTTTTACGGATTATATCGGAACGGGCGTTATTTCTCAATAAAAAAGTTGAATATCTCACCATCAAAAGCATGCGTGCCAAATTAGCCAGCTATTTATTGGAGCAACATCAAAGAACGATGGAAAAAAGTTTCAGCTTACCGTTAAACCGCAACGAATTGGCGGAATTTTTGAATGTTTCCCGCCCTTCGATGTCGAGAGAATTAGGGAAAATGAAAGATGAAGGCGTTATTGATTACTATTTGACCTCTTTTAAACTATTGGATCTGGAAGCGCTCAAAAAAATGAGTATCTTATAAATGGGAGAGCTTGCGATGATTGAAATGATTATCCATGAAATGATTGCTTACTTTCAAAATGATGTCCGCCGGATCAACCATGCATTGAAAGTCTATGGATTTGCGGCTACTCTCTCCGGTATGGAACAGGTTTTTGATGAGAAAAAAACAATTCTCCTTTATGCGGCCATCTTACACGATATTGGTATCAAGGAAGCCGAACGGAAATATAATTCCACCTCCGGGAGGTATCAAGAAATCGAGGGGCCGCCTATTGCCAAAGAAATTCTTGAAAGGTCGGGCATACCTTCAGCGGTTGCCGAAAGAGTCTGCTTCCTTATTGGAAACCACCACAGTTATGGTAAAATCGACGGCTTGGATTTTCAAATCCTGGTCGAGGCTGATTTTTTGGTGAATATATTTGAGGACCAACTGGACCGGGAAGCGGTTGAGAGCATTGGCCACAAATATTTCAAGACGAAAACAGGCTCGACACTGCTTCACTCCATGTACCTGTCTTCCACCAAAGCGCCCGGCTAAAAATCCAGTTTCAACGGCAATTGCTTGGATTGAACCACTTGATTGATGACCTTGATTAACTCGTCGAACCGGTAAGGTTTGATCACCACACCACTGAATCCAAACCGTTCAAAGTTGGAGATAATGGGATCATTGGCATAACCGCTTGAAACGACAGCCCGAATATGAGGATCGATATTCCGCAGTTGGGAAATGGCCTCTTGGCCTCCCATGCCTCCCGGAACAGTCAGGTCCATGATGACCACATCAAAAGGAGTTCCTGCTTCCAATGCCTGGCGGTATATTTCGATAGCCTTGGCTCCGTCTCTGGCGGATACTGTTTCGTGTCCGTATAGTTCCAGCATCTCGGCTACGGAGTTTAAAATGATTTCTTCGTCATCCATCAGTAAAATTTTTAACGGTCCGCCTGTTACTTCAATTTCTTTATCCCCCTCCGGCAAAATGATGGTTTGGTTTAATGCAGGCAGGTAAACCCAAAAAGTCGTACCCAATCCCACTTCCGACTCTACCTCAAGATATCCATCGTGCCGCTTTATAATGGAGTATGATGTGGAAAGGCCCAAACCCGAACCTTCTTTTTTGGTGGTAAAGAAAGGATCAAATATTTTCCCCAGGTTTTCTTTGGGTATACCGATCCCCTGGTCTTTTACGGCAATTTTGATATAATTTCCCGGATTAAACCGGTTACCGGATCCATTGGCCATATTTTCAGCGGTAATTTTGATGATGCCGCCTCTGGGCATGGCCTGTTTGGCATTGATGACCAAATTATAGATAACCTGGCTGATTTGACCCGTATCCACTTCAACCGGGCAAAGGGTTTCTGAAATTTTACAGGATACTTTTACTTTGGAACCCCGGAGCGCAAATTCTGCAGTATCCCGAATCAGTTCTCCCAAAGAAGCCGCTTTTTTGACCGGCGCGCCGCCCCTGGAAAATGTCAGTAATTGCCGGGTCAAATCGCTTGCGCGGTGGGTTGATTCCACCATATCCTGCAGGTATTTCTTGATATCCTCTTTTCGGTTATATTTCATTTGTGCCAGTTGGATGTTGGAAAGAAGCGCAGCCAGAATATTATTAAAATCATGGGCAATACCGCCGGCCAGAATCCCAAGGGATTCCAATTTATCGGTTTTAAATAATTCATGCTCGACCTTAAATTTTTCCGATATGTCCTGAAAAACAATTACCGCCCCAATAATATCGGTGGAGGTTTTAATGGGAGAACTGTGAACAGAAATTAAAACTTCATTGAGATTTCGGGTCACTAAAATTAAACTTTGAGCTATCTTATGATTTTGCGATGTACTAAAAGAAGTAATCTGGGTAATCGGTTCGCTGGTTTTATCGTCAATAATATACAGGATTTGGTCTATGGGTTGATTTATCGCTTCAGCCTGAGAATAACCGGTTAAATTGGAGGCCGCTTCATTGACTAAAAAAATCCGGTCTTGCCAGTCTGTTGCAATAACCCCTTCGGTCAGGGAATTCAGCGTAACCATCAGCAACTCCCGCTCCTTGGTCAAAGCTTCTTCATATTGAATCCGTTCCGTAATATCCCTGTGAATCGAGGAAATTTCAATAATATTACCGGTTGCATCCTGAATCAATGAATATTTAATGGACACATAAATAATGCTTCCATCTTTCCGGACCCGGGACGTGTGATTATCTTCGAAAAGCTGACCCCGGCTTAATTTTTGAAAGGTTCTCTCTACCCCATCCCGTATATCTTCCGGGATGATCAGCAGAAACATTTTGCCAATCGCTTCTTCAGCGGTATAACCATACAATTTCTGAGCTCCATAATTCCAGCTGCTGATTTTGCCTCCCAAGGTCATGCTGAAAATCGCATCTTCCGACGTTTCTACAATCGCCGCCAGTTGTTGCGTGGTCTTCTCCACCCATTTTCGTTCCGTGATGTCTCGAACGAAAACCGAGATGCCATCGATAGTAGGATAGGCCCGAACCTCGATCCAGGTTCCGTTATCGGCATAAGGAATTTCAAAACAGGCCGCAGTCCGTTCCTTCATGACTTGGGCAAATTTACTATAATGATTTAAACAAATATTTGTTGAGAATGCACTGAAAACCGAGTTCCCGATTAATTCTTCTTTCCTTTTCCCAAACAAAACATCTTCTGCCGCTTGATTCATATAGGTAAAACGCCAATCTTGATCCAAAGCAAAAAAAGCTTCCGAAATGCTTTCCAGGATATTTCCGATTTTAACGGTGGATTCCTCGATAATTTTTTGGGCGTTTACCTGATCCATTCTATCCAGTATCCATATCATTGCCCCCTCCTCTCCTGAGGATAATACCATCGGAAATGAATATGTATAGTATCGCTTAAAACTCCCTGAGGGTGACAAAAAAAGAATTTCCTCCGAAACGAGGGATTTGGTTTCGATGATCTTTTGGATGGATGTTTTTGGACACCATTTTTGAATATCGGTTCCGATGATTTGATTTTTATCCGAACCTATTAATGATAAGCCATTATCGTTGATGTCAACAATCTTCCCGGATGGATGAATCAAAAGATATCCCCAGGGTAAATTGGCCAGCATACTTTGACGCCTCTGATGATTCAACCAAAACTCAAAAGCGATTTTTTGAAATTCGATAAAATCGAATTGCGGATGAGAATTTAGGAGCATCAATTGAGCAGTATTTCTACGGATATTCCGGTTAAAGCGCTTCAATAGTAATAAACAAAACAAACAAATACCGGTTACGATAGCGAAAATCCCCCAACCAATTTTAGCGTATAACTGGATCAAATCCGAAAGCGTAATGAAGGAAAAAGTATATCCCGCCTGATGACGATCAAAATTGATTGAATAACCACACCCAAGTACCCAAGTTTTATTCACCCTTGACCAAAAGAATCCATAATGGGATGTTCCGGTTGGAAGCCAAAATTTTTTTTCGGGTTTATTGAAAGGAAGGCCCATATATTTTTTGAAATTCATTTGGCGCTGAACTCTTTCGATGATTACCCAATCAAGATCTGGAAAATAGAAACCAAGAGTAAATGTTTTCGGATATTCAAGCAGAATTTGGTGATATGCCGGAAAAACCCGAGGATGGATTTGAGCTTTATCACTGGATTGCAGGTATTTGGTTATCAAAGGCCGATTGTTTTGGACCATGACTCCAAGTACTTTGTCTATTTCCAGCAAACGATACTTCATGGTATTTAAAAATTGGGTCCAAGCAAAAAGAGTTGTCAACAAAAAGGTTAGTAATCCAAAAATTGTAAGATTGAGGATTTGAATTCTTCGAACTTCACCAACGATCGTCTTTTGTTTCATGGATCTCCTCCGTTTGCGTCCAAATCAAATTGCATTTTCTGAAAATAAGTATTTCGACATTAAATGTCAAATTCATCTTAATTTCATATAAAATGTTTTTTTACAAAAAATGCACGGGTTTTTAATTCCTTTCTCTACCGGAAGCTTTCAATCGGGCTATGGCAATAAAAAACCGTCTCAAAAGGCTTTAAAATCAATAAGATGGATACATTGCTCAATCTATCAATAGACCAGCATATACGCAATCTTGATCGATTCATTTTCTTTTGAGACAGCTCAATATTGGAAAATCTCCAAAAATATTCTATTTTACCTTCATTTTTGGGATAATGATATTTCTTGACCGGGATCGGCTTCAAATATGGCGCCTTCAAGATCAAACGAGACTTTCCGGGTATTCGTCGCAGCGGCACTAATCCTAAGCTTCTCTTTGGATACGCTCACTTGGAACACCTGACCTTGGGCAGTTAAATGAAAATTTAAAGCTCGCCACTGCTCCGGAAGTTTCGGTTTGATTCCTACCTTGACGCCATCAAAGCTTAGCCCGCCGAAGCCACAGACTGCAGCCATCCAGGCACCGCCATTAGCTGCCGGATGAGTTCCCCCTATGTACAGGGTACCGACATATCGCTTGTAATCACCCGTCAGATCAATGGTGGCAGTCTTTTGAAAATAAGAATATGCCCAATCCGGTTTTCCGATATCAGTAGCCACCATCGCGTAAACACAAGGACTTAGGCTCGAACCATGCTCAGTCCGGGGTTCATAAAATTCCCAGTTAGCCTTTTTAACTTCCGGATTCAATTCTTTTTTAAACAGATTCAATAGCAAAACCACATCAGCCTGTTTAATAATGCGCGTGGTGGCTGCGATACCGTTTCCGCCGCCCCAATATTCATTCGGGGATTGTACCTTCTTTCTGAGCTCACTCAACGCGATTTCCTCAAGCTTAAGATAACCGTCAAATTGTTCAATAATCTTGGTATCACGATCGGGAACGGGAATATATAACAATTCCAACATTTCTTCAATGGCTGAAATCTCTTGATCGAAGTGGAGACCGAAAATCAAACGAGCATGAAATGATTGATTTTCCCTCTTTAAAATCTCTAAAACTTCTAAAGCCACTTTTAAACAATGCTTAATTAGAAAATTAGTAAAAGCGTTATTGGAAACCCTTTCATGATATTCATCAGGACCGGTTACATCCAAAATTTCATATCGTCCTTTATCTTTTTTGAAATAAGCATAGGATAAGTAAAAACGGGCGCATTCCAAAATGACCTCAGCGCCTCCGTCATATAAGATGCTGGTATCGCCGGTCATTTTATAATAGCGCCAAACTCCATACACCACATCCGCGCTGATGTGTATTTGTTTATCCCGGAAATAGGTCCGCATGGGCCGTCCGCTGAATACATCGGTTACATTAAACAGCGTGCAGGCATCTTCGCCGTCTTCTTGACTTTCCCAAGCATAAAACGCTCCTTTGTAACCATACTCCGCGGCTTTTTTGCGGGCCCCCTCCAAAGCATAATAGCGGTATTTCAAAATATTTCGGGCCAGTTCCGGCTGGGTGAAAATGAAGAAATCCAACATAAACATTTCCGTATCCCAAAAAACCGCTCCCTTATATGTTTGTCCGGATAATCCCCTTGCCGGAATCGATAGTTTGTCACTGTGAGTCGGAGCCCCTGCCAGTAACTGATAGATACTGTATCGCAGTGCAAATTGGGCTTCTTCGTCTCCGTCAATCTCTACATCCGATAACAACCAACGTTCATGCCACAGCTGGGCATGACGGATCGATAACTTATCATAACCCGTTCTAAAACCCTCACAAGCCGTACGGATTGCCGCTTCTTTGATGGGAATTTTGCCATCCTTGCCGGTATAAATGGAAACATATTTTTCGAAACAATATTCCCGGCCCGGTTCCGCTTGAAAAAGGACTTGATGAAACACGCCCTGCTCCTGAAAGATAACTTCTCCGTTGCCCTCGATGCAATGTAAGAATTCAGCTACCATGACAGTATCCCCTTCATTGGTAACCGCTTCGGCTATTAGAAGCTTTTCCAGCTGTTCATAATGAATGGTTTTAAAATGGGGTCCATTGATATCCCATACATTACTATCAATTCCAGTCTCTATTTTTATTTGACAGGCTTCTAGACAATGAAACCGGCATCTTACCACCATCAGGTGAACCTGGTCAAGACTTAAGAAACGCTCCATATGAATGGAAATCTCTTGAGAACCCATTTGAAATGTAGTATCACGGTAATGAATTGCCCGGTGTAAGTCCAAGACTTGTTGATGCTTGGCTGGTTCTTTTTGATTTGCCCGCAAGGGTTGATTATCGCAATATAACAACGTATAGAAGCCATTGGGTGCATTAACCGGCTCTCTCCATCCATTACCCACCCGATCGAATATTCCCGCCAAAGTACATGCCACTTGTTCTGCTTTGCCATATTCCTCCATGGTTCCTCGGTAACCCATATAACCATTACTCAGCAAAAACTTACTGCCGTTTAATTCGATATGATCCCGGGAAAACTTCTCTTCAGACAATAACCACCGGCTGGGAGTTGTTTCCCCGGTTAATAAATCATAATCTAACTTGGTTAGATTGCTGATAACCAAATCGGCCTGATTCAATATCCGGGGCTCACCAAGCCCGACCGCCATCATGCCTCCATTATGAGCTGCCTCAATCCCTGCGGCCGCATCTTCAAAAACCACACAGGAAGATGGGTGAATCTGGAGTTTTTCGGCAGCCCGCAAAAAAACCTCCGGGTCCGGCTTGGCCTTGGCAACTTGATTTCCATCAATGATTTCATCAAATAGATCTTGGATGTGAAGATTTTCCAAAATCAAGGGTGCGTTTTTACTGGCTGAACCGAGGGCGATTTTAATATTTTTGCCCCGCAGAATATCGATAAAAGAAATCACTCCGGGTAATATTTCAAAAGGAGTCATTTTGCCGATATATTCCAGATACCATTCGTTTTTTTGTTTGGCCCATAGGTCTTTTTGGGACTGGGTCGCTGTAGTGATGCCGCCGACTTCCAACACAATTTCCAGTGACTGCATCCGGCTGACTCCTTTTAATCGTTCATTATGTTCAGGGGAGAATTCAAAACCGAGTTCTCCGGCTAATTTCTTCCAGGCTAAATAATGATATTTTGCAGTATCGACAATCACACCATCCAAATCGAAGATGGCCGCTTGGAAAGGTAACATGAACATTCTCCTTTTTCAATTCGGTATTGCAAGCTTGATGCCATTAAAATCGATTGTATAAAGTCTTCCGTAAATCTCCACCGGTACTGCAGGTCCGTTGAGCACGATAAACTCGGCCCATTCTTGATCCACCTTCACCCACAAAACCGCCTGATGAAATAACACCCGGAAGCTGTATGAACGCCATTGCTTTGGGATACCGGGTTTAAACACCAGATTCCCGCCATCGGATCTCATCCCGCCAAATCCATAAACGATATTCATCCAGGCAGCCGCGATCGAAGTCGTATGTAAACCTTCCCGGGTATTCCGGTTATAATTGTCCAAATCCATCCGGGTTGCAAATTGGAAGAAGTCGTATGCTTCTTCGTTTTTGTCAAGCTCCATCGCCAGTATTGAATGGATGGAGGGTGATAAAGATGATTCGTGGATGCAACGGGGCTCATAATATTCGTAGTTAGCCCGCTTGATATCCGGAGAAAACGACTGATTATAGAGGAAAATAAACATCAGCACGTCAGGTTGCTTAATCATGTCCCAACGATAAATCCGGTCATAAGACCAGTTATGATATAATGGAAAATCATTGACCGGAATTTCTTGAATGTTAATATGAGGCATATCGAAAAAGCCATCATGCTGTTCATAAACCCCCGTGATTGAATCTTGAGGAAGATGCATTTTAGCACTCATCTGACGCCAGTTTTCCAATTCACCGGCTCCCAAATGATTCTTTTTTTGCAACTCCGACAAAAACTCCGGATGAGATGTTTCCATCGTTTTTAAAGTTTCCAGTGTGAACTCAAAGGTTTTTTGGGCCATAAAATTTAAATAGCAATTATTATTCACCATGAGCTGAAACTCATCAGGTCCCATCACTCCATAAAAGCCAAATTGTCCGGTCCTTTGGCCCCATTGTCCGCGACTGGCAAAGAGGCGGCTGATCTCAACCAGCATTTCGATTCCTTGGTGATAAAGAAAATCATCGTCACTACAAATCTTGGTATAATGCCAAATCCCATAGGCCACCGCTGAACCAACTTGTAGCTGCAAACTGGCATGTTGCCATAAACCGCAACTTTCACTCCCGTCAATCGTGGCAATTGGATAAAAAGCCCCTTGACAATCCAGGGCTTTGGCTCTTTCCTGGGCCTTGGGCAAGGTCCGGTAACGAAAATCAAGCAGATTACGGGCCGCTTTTACATTGTTGAACATATAAAAAGGCAAACAATAGGTTTCGGTATCCCAAAAGGTATGTCCATTGTAAGCCTCGCCGGTAAGTCCCTTGGCTCCAATATTTGAGTTGGAATCGGCGCCATGAAGAGTTTGGTAAAGTTGAAAAATACAAAACCGAATACCTTGTTGATTCTCCGGATCACCTTCAATCGTGATATCCGAAGTCTTCCATACATCAGACCAATATGAAGTATGCTGTTCCAAAGCCGCCTTGAACGTGAGAGCTTGATTTTTAAGCGCTAATTTCATTCCTGTTTCCCATACTTCCGAGCCTTGGGTATTCTGGTTTTGATCTACATAGTTGGTTACAATCTTATCAAAGTCAATGGACTTTCCTTCCGATAATTCGATGAAGAAATCCAATCCAATATATTTCTCTTCCTCAACCAATTGGGTCTTGGCAGCCCCGTCAAGCTTGACGGCAAAAGCTGAGAAAAGCTGATGCCCCAGACAATTGGTTTTCCCCAGGATTGCAATGATATTATCCACTTGTTGCTTTTGCGGACAATTCCAAAAATTTCGGGCCATCCCTTCGTGCAGTGGCGTTAAATCCAAACCCAAGCGAACTTTTACCGGACCGGAAAAATTCAGGGGAGTCAAAGTAATCCGCTGGCACCCTAAATTGGGCTCAACCATACTTAAGAAACGCCAAAAAGCTACTTTAAGCGATTTGCCGTTTTGGGTTTGCCAAATCAATTCACGATACAAAGTGCCGCTCCGGAAATCTAATACCCGCCGATAGTTCCGGTATTTGCTTTTGGCTAGATCAAGAGTCTCACCGTCCAATTGAATCCTGGTATAAAGCCAGTCAACGGTATTTACCATGAAACGGGATTTTGTGATCATCCCTTTATATGTAGCCGGCTGGACAACCGGGATTTCTTCATAAAATCCATTGAAATAACTTCCCAGTAGCCCATCGCCACTATAGCCTTCTTCAAAATATCCGCGGACTCCCATATATTCATTGGCCAGTGAAAAAATCGATTCAGACACCCGACCCATTTCGGGCCGGAAGGAACTCTCCACCACCGTCCATGGATCAACCTCTAAGTAACGTTCCCCTGCTTTGGCCATCTTGAAGCTCCTTTACGCTTAGCTGATTTATGGTTGTAAACCATTGCTTTCCTATCCCTTAATCCCGCCTAAAGTCAGACCGCCCTGCATAATGTATTTTTGAAGGAACAAAAAAACCACAATGGGTGGAATCATCGAATAAACAATAGCCAGCATCTGCCAGTCTACGGCCATTCCGTTACCGGAATTACCGCTGGGAATCATGGTAAATATCCGGATCATGACTGTGTAAAGATCCTGATTTGTCAGAACCATATACGGCCAAAAAAAGTTGGACCACGACGTTGTTAGAGTTAATATCGTAATGACGAACATCACCGGTTTACTGAGGGGCAGGAAAATTTTTAAAAAGATTTTAAGCGGCGAACATCCGTCCAACATCGCCGCCTCAGTATAAGAACGGGGAATGCCATCAAAAAAGCCTTTGAAAATAAGGGTGAAAAAAGCATTGGCGCCGGACATAAACCACATTGGGAAAAACGTATTGGAAAAATTAATATGCAACAACGGGAATTTGATGATATTCATATAAACCGGGACGATATTTACGGTATTGGGCAGTAAAAGCGTCCAAAGCAATAGAACCATTAAAAAATTAGTTCCTTTGGGTTTTAACTGGGATAAAACAAAACCGAATAATGAATTGAATACCAGCGAAAACAGGATGTCGCCCGCAGCAAGTTCCAACGAGTTCAAATAATACGTAATAAAATGCAACTGCTTCCAAACATCGATGATTTTCTGTAATTCCCATGTTTTAGGGAATAGCGTCGGATTCATCGAATATAACTCCTGAAGGTTTTTCACACTGGAGGCGAAAAGCCATACCGGGGGGAAAAGGCAGATTACTGTGATAATGGACATCAACAAAAATATCAGCCAGTATAATATTTTATTTCCGGGACGTTTAAAATCCAAACCGGTCAACAACCCGCTTGATTTGGTTGAAAATTTTGACATTATTGTCCCTCGCTTCCTTGGTCTTTATTGGACAAGATAAAGTATGCAAATGTCGGAATGATTAAAATCAAAAAGGTAATCACTCCAACCGCCATGGAAGGACCAGCCTTAATATAGTTAAAAGCATATAAATAAGACTGCAACATCAAAGACAGAGATGCATCATTCGGCCCGCCGCCGGTCATGGAAAGTGGTTGAATCATAACCTGGAAAACCGTGATAATTTGCATAATTAACATCAGCAAAATTACACCCTTGATGTTGGGCAATGTTATATAGCGAATCTTTTGGAAAAAACCTGCACCGTCCAAAGCAGCCGCTTCATACAATTCTTGGTTGATACCCTGCAAACTGGCCATATATATCAGTGCTGTCCCTCCGAAAGCGGACCAGGTCATGGTGATTACAATCAGTAAGATCGTATATTGGGGTATATTTAACCAACCAAAGGTCGGTAAGGCGATACTGGTTAAAATATTATTTAAAACACCCCATTTAGCCGGATTATACATAAATGCCCACATTAAAAAAGTAGCCATTCCTGGAATCATACTCGGAAAATAAAATGAAAATTTGAAAAATCCGTTTAAATGAATGACTTCATTCAGTAAAATTGCCACAATAATCGGTATGGTAAAACCGATGACCAGCGACCACAGAGTATAGGAAAGGGAATTTAACAGAGCCGTGTTAAATGAAGAATTGGTCAATACATCCCGGTAATTTCCCAAACCGATAAATTTTACGATGTTATACCCTTTGGTCTGAAAAAACGATAGAATAATCCCGGAAACCAGCGGCTGCCAGGTAAAAAATATAAACATCAATAAACTTGGCAACATTAAAAGCCAGGCGATAAGGTCATTTTTAAAAATTTTACTCCCGAAACGCTTCGGTTCCTTTCCTATCAGCAATTGTGGTGATGACAATGAAACCACCTTCTCTTTATTTTGTTCCCGATATGCAAATGACGGCTTAAGCCGCCATTTGCATACCAAATACTCATGGATGATGTCAATTATTGCTTATCAAGGACATCCTTTTGAAAATCTGCCGCCGCTTTATCAAGCAATGCTTTCGGATCAGCGTTGGCATCGGTCAGGACAGCTTGGATTACTTTGTCGAGGGCTTTATAGAGTTCTTGACAGGCAACGGGTTCTTCAGCCCGATAAGTATTTTTGCTTTCGTTATAGTCTTTGAAAAGCGCCAAGTTCACATTGACATATTTTGCGCGCAGTTCATTCCGGGCTTTAATGGATTCTTTATCGGTCCAAATTTGTAAAGAATTGCAACCGACTACATGATTGCCGGCCACGTCCGTTTTAAAATTGGCTATTTCATTTTCTTTAATTTCATCGGTGAATTTCGGAGATTTTCCCAGTAATTCTACCCATTTTAAACCGGCTTCAATTTGTGCCCTGGTTGCATTCGGAGCAAACATCCAGGTATCTCCCCCAATGAGGGAATATCTCCCTTTAGGCCCGGCGGGCAGGCTAAACATGGCAATATTATCTTTGCTAATCTTGTAATTATCAATCTGGAAATTAAAACCGTCGTGTTCCGTACCGGCGAAAAATAACATCGCGCCTTGGTTGGTGGCTAAGACTTGTTGCCCACTGGCCCAGTCAAGCAAGGTGGTTTCCGGTAAAACCTTATATTTCCATTTTAAATCTTTGACATACTGCAAAGCCGCTACACCTTCAGGACTATTGAAAGCAGCAGTCCATTTGCCGGCTACTTTCTTTTCAAATACCGTACCGAAACTCCAGGCAATGTTCATAAAATGCCAACCACCGGTATTATTATTGGTATCCAAAACAAATCCGGCGGCTCCGGTTTTTTCTTTGATAATTTTAGCGGTTTCAGCCAGCTCTTCGTATGTCTTGGGAGCTTTGGGGACGCCTCCCGCATCAACCAAACCGGCTGCTTTGAAAAGCTGAACGTTACATTCGAGGCCTTGGACATAACCATAATTCGGGACAGCATAAATCTTGCCATTGTAGGACAAAAGCGGCAATACTTGTGGATTGAGAGCCTTATCCCATCCGGCCTTCTTCATTGGGGCGGTAATATCGGCGGCATAACCATTTTCCGCAATCTTCTGAGTTTCAGTAAACCAACTGTTATAAAGGGTCGGCAAGGTCCCGGCTGCTGCTTTCGGAAGGAAAGAACTAACCGCATATTGATAGTAATCCGGAATGACCTCCACCTTATATTTTTCTGCCATGATTTTTTGGTATTTCTTAAATGCGGCTACCCTCGCAGGTTCATTTTCTCTTGGCCAGTTGCCGACGACAAGGGTCACCTTTTTACTGGCAGCCGAAGTAAAATTAATGGAAAAGACAGAAACGACAACTGCCAAGCAAAGTAATAAAATGATTAATTTTTTTGACAATTTAACTCCCCCTTTTTTTATTTTTTCTGGTATGAATGTCCTTTGCCTCAATATTTTGATTATAACTTGAATATTTTTTAAATAGAAGGTTGCTACACTGCTAAATGGTTTGTTAAACTGCTTATTAAATAAGAGTGCCTTTTGTGTTACAATAACTTTAGCGATGGCTGGCAAAAGAAGGGGATGTTTTGTTTCAAAAAATAGAAAAAAAGATAGTCCTAACCATCGTTATAACCATCTCTTTTTGTATGATCTTATCAAGTATTGTCACCTATGTCATTATCCGGAAAAACATTTTAAATAGTTTTATCCCACTGGCTATCCAATCCGCCATGCAACAAAAAAACAACTTCGATTTATTTCTGGAGTTAACGACCGAGTCTTCCAAATTACTGGCTAGCGATCCTGAAATTATCCATACTTTAAGGCAAGCCCATGTTGACAGCATCGAATTTCTTAAAACCATTGATAAGCTCAATGAAATTCAAGCTTCCAATTTAAACATCACCGGCCTTGCATTGTATGGAATGAACGGAATTTTTTATCCTTCCAATCCTTCCAACAATACAGCCAACTCGACTCCAGACTTAAAACAAATTTTAAAAGACCCGGTCATCGCGAAGTTCATTCATAAATCGGAAAAAAGCCTCTGGCACGACAGATTTCAGCGGGATTACTGGATTACGGATCTCACTTTGAATCTCCATCTTTATAGCGGTGTTTTTACCTTTGCACAAAAAATATATACCCCCGAGGGTTCGGTAATCGGTTTACTGATGACCGATATTGCCATTGATTCTTTATACGACCATTTTCCCAGCGATAAATTTCATGCCAATACTTTTCTTTATTCAAACCGCCGGGGCATTTTGGGAACACATCACGGTAAAGGATTAACAACCCCTGAAAAAAAAGAAATTCTGGACAGACTGAATGCAAAGACCAACTACTTTATAACGAAAAATAGGCAAAATATCATTATCTTCTACCCGATACCCCATTCATTAAATTTAATAATCAGAGTCATACCCTTGACGAATATTTTGAGCCAAATCAACAAACTATCTTTGTTTTTGTTATTGATCAATGCTTTCTTAATCACGGGAGTCATTTACTTGGGTTGTGCCATGGCCAAAAGTATATCTTTGCCGTTAGGTGAACTATATTCCAAAATGCAGAAGTTTACTAAAATATAGTCTCCCGGATCCATGAGCATCCTTACCTTGAATAACTCCAGGGGTCAGAAATAGAAAATCCGCATGGCAGTGACTTGGCAACACTTCATTTACTCTGTTTACGGACTTTTAAAGTTAGGGTTACGACGGTACCCTTATTTCTTTCACTTTTCAAATCAACTCCATAACCAGGCCCACATTCCAGCCTGATCCGCTCATCAACATTTCTTAATCCATACCCGCTTGGCTGAATCGTCTTATTAACCGTTCTACTATTGGCGGTATCAAGGTTAAAGCCTACACCATCATCTTGAACTTCCAATTTCAAATCGCCACCGGCCCGGTAGCCGCTGATTCGAATATGCCCTTGACCCTCTTTCAAGCTAATTCCGTGTTTGATCGCGTTTTCCACTAAAGGTTGCAAAATGATCTTCGGGATCAAACAATTTTTAATTTCTTCGGGTATATCATAAGTGATCTCAACCTTGTCCGGAAAACGTAATTGTTCAATACTCACGAAACTTTCCACCAGCTGAATCTCTTCCGCCAGGGTGATCAATTTATCGCCTTTATGCAAACTAATCCGGAAAAAAGTGGCTAACGCCATGACCATCCTCTCAATATCTCCTTGTTTCTTTAACTTGGCAATCCAAGCGATGGCGTCAAGGGTATTATAGACAAAATGCGGATTAATTTGAGCCTGTAA
Organism: Bacillota bacterium; assembly: GCA_023401925.1. Classification (GTDB taxonomy): domain Bacteria; phylum Bacillota; class UBA4882; order UBA8346; family UBA8346; genus UBA8346. The sequence continues at coordinate 98,807 of JAEXDA010000043.1, read as the reverse complement.
TGCGGTTAATTCCAATTCCCGCTGTTTTTCCTTTTCCAAGTTATTTTTTTGGATCAGTTCCTCGATTCGTAACACCATATTGTTGAAACTTTGCTCCAACAATTCAATTTCATCATTGGCTTTTTCAGAAAATAACAGACTCGGTTTTCCTTTCCCAATCAAGTCCAGCTTGTTTTTTAACTTTGCCAGGGGTCTGGTGATATTAAAAGATATATACATCGCCAGAAAAATGGCAATTATTGAAATGATAATCTCGATATTTAAAACAATACTGTTTATTTCCGAAATGATTCCAAATAGTTTTTTCTCCGACACAACACTAATGATCTTCCAATTGACGCCCAGGTTTTCCAGCCGGCTGGTTAACCGGTGTACCGCAATAATGGACTTTTTTTGGTTGTACTTTACGATTTTATAATCAAAATTTTTTGAGGAATGAAAGACTGTGGAATCGAAGACGATGTTCCCAATTTTGTTTTTCTCCGGATGAGAAATGATATATTCATCATTGGCCAGAATAAAAGAATACCCTCCCCACCTGGGGACAATTTTCCGGTACATCTCATAAAGGGCCGATTCCCGGATATAAATCACCAGGGAGCCAATGGTTTCTCCGGTGACGAAATTCCGGAATTTCCGCCCTACCACAATATAGGAATGATGATTCCGGTCTTTTACAACCGGTCCCCATACCGTTATTTTATTGGATTGCATTTCCCTTCCATACTGTTCTTCCGGTAAAGGTAAATTGGGAACATTCGTAGTATATTTGTAAATTTCGCCAGAACTGGTGACAATAAAAATGCCTCCTACCACATCTTTATGGATCAACTGTTTATCCAGTTCCTGTCGGAGTCGCTGTTCTCGCTCAGGGCGGGACAGTTGCCGGTTGTTAAATAAACGGTAAATGTAGCGGTCCTCAGTAAGCCTGACCGCTAACATATTGACCTCATCGATGATCATTTCCAGACTGGAAACGGTTTCCGTTTGAGTGAGCTCTACATAATTATATAAATAATTCTTGATTAACGCCTGGGCTATCAGTTTCGAACCGATAAAAATGCAATTGGAGGTAACCAACAAGCCCAGCAGCAGAAAAAAGGCCAGCCGTCTTTTAATCTGAAATTTACGCAGGAATCGAATGATTTTATCCATTATTTGGGTCCCTTAGAAAATCGTTTTGACATAATCTTTCGGGCTCATGCCGGTAATCTTTTTAAATAACTGACTGAAATACTTGGTATCTGTATACCCGACTTTTTGACAGATCTCGTAAATGCGGTATTGAGGATCCTTTAACAGCTCTTTGGCCATTTCAATCCGATAGTCGACCAGGGAATCGTTAAAGGTTTTTCCCAATTCGGCTTTAAAAAGATGCATTAAATGGGACGGACTGATGAACAATTCTCTGGCTGCCGTTTCAACGGTGATGTTATTTTCGCCATAATGAGCGTGGATGTAAGCAATTGCCTTCTTGATTTCAACATGGCAATCAGCTACTCCATTATCGGTAAAAGCAAACACACTGTTGTTTCCGGGGATAAACTTATTGCCGGCAGCCGCTATAGCTTCCTTATAGGAGCTATTGATTTCCAGGATGGAAGGATGAGGATTACTAATGCCGATAGAAAAAGTCGGATTCGAAAATTCGGCTTCTGCAACATCTTTTAATCTGGTGAGCAGTTCTTTGCAATTTTCCTTAAGAACCGTCACCGGCTCCTCGACGGAACGGCTCTGGACAATAACAACCCATTCCCCTGGATTCTTTTCGAAGTTAAAACCTTGAAAATTGTCATTCTCCTTCATCAAACTTTGATTGGCATGATGAAAAATCCTCTCCCGAAATTTATCTAAAGTCTGCGTAGACATTTTTTGGGTGAGCATTTTATAATCATCAAGCTTAATGACAACTATCAGGTTAGTGCCCTCTACATTCAACGGCAGCTGCAATAAAGTCATTTTAGCCTGAATATCGGTGACTGCGGTAAGATCTCCGTTAATTAAATCGATAAGAAATTGTTTTTTTATGGCCGGCAGTTCAATTTGCAATTGTTGATAATATTCCAGAGTGTTTCGATCACTCGTAATTTTTTCCCCGACTCTGGTGATGGTTTCAATGAGTTGTTTATTTTCAATGGGTTTTAAAAGATAGGAGACAGCTCCGTTTTCTATTGCCACCCTGGCATAATCAAACTCCCCATAACCACTGAGTACGATAACGCGTGAGTCCAGTCCCTCCTCTTTGAGTTTGGCCATAAACTCCAAACCATCCATAAAAGGCATCCGGATGTCGGTAATAATGATATCCGGACGATGGGTCCTCGCAAGCTGCAAACCCTCTTTTCCGTTGGAGGCTTCTCCGACGATTGTAAAGCCACGATCTTCCCAGGCAATCGTCTCACGGATTCCCATTCTTACCAAGTATTCATCATCAACAACCAAAATCGTCAACACCAAAATTCCTCATTTCAATATTCAAATCACACCATCCATCCCCAACGGAAACTGGATATATGGATATCGTTATGCGGACTTCCTTCCTGATGATAGTAAAAATTCTCCACCGGCTAATATTTTCCTTTCCAAAAAAAGCCTTGGAATTTCACAACCAAGGCAAAGGATATCTCATCCCATATCCGTCCTTCCATTTCAGCCACTCCCTATGGATCATCGAGCATTCCATTGGCCAATCCTCATTGGGATCATTGATGCCGACAACCGGTTGATGATTGGGCGCGATTCGAAAGCGATTCTATTCACGGGACTTATTCGTCTCTATCCGCAGTTCTTTGGCTCCCGTTTCATCGAATCCTTCCGAAATTTCGAGTGATGTAGCACCGACATTCCATGATGTAAACCCAATTTCAAGTGATGTAACATCAAATTTCCGTGATGTAGACTCAATGTGTAAACAAGAAAAAGGGGTTAAAGGCAAAAATCACATTCGGACATATTTCTGATGATTTCATCTTCATTCAAATCGTTTAGGGATCATATCCAGGGATTCCGTATTAACAGGAACAACATCAATATTAAAATTTAAAATTATTTTTCAAGAATGTCATGATCTTATATGAATTTCCACAATATTGTTCCCTGGTTCTTCATGAATCCCTGCGTGACATAATTTTTTAATTCAAAGCATTTTGAGTAAAATTTTGATAAAAACCTAGATTTTTTAATGATATAATATTATTATTTCTTGAGGAAGTATTCATTATAGAAAGGAAGATTCAATTGAAACTGAAAACTTTATGGCTTGGATTGACCATTGTTTTTTTGCTTGGTTCGACCGCTGTCTTTGGAAAAGACGAGAAAGACGACTACTCCAAAAACGGTGTTTGCGTCGTTCCCGCCTCCATTCGCGCCGAGGCTAATCAAACCAGCAAATGGCTTTCTTCTTTGTCGGTCGGTGAAACCGTAATCCTTGCGAGCGGCCCCAAAAAAGATCCCAAGGATCCCAAAATCGAATATGTCAAAGTAAAGCTCTCTGATGGTACCGAAGGATTCGTCAGTACTTGGTGTTTGGTTCAGGGAGCTTATGTCGCCGTAGTGCACCGGACGGTTAAAATTTATAAGCGCCCCGACTTGTTGGCCGATTCCAACAGCGCTTTTGAAATGTTAAATATTGTGGCTGTTGACGAGGAAAAGGGCACGTGGATTCGGGCCACCGGTGAAAATCGGACCAAAGCCGGCTGGATTGAACGAGTTGCAACCCGTAAAGCAAAAGAAGATATTGTAACCGCCGTATTACTGAACAAAGCTTTACATGGCAAAGAAAAGACCATGACTCATGAGGAGATGGAGAAAATTGTATCCGGCCTACCTTTTCCCAATAACTATAACTATTTTGCCGTGAAAATCCTGCAAAAATATCCGGCCAAATCCGCTCCGGCAGACCAACCTGCCGCTGCTGATACCGATAATGATGATGATAGCGATGTTTCACCTGCACAAACCCAAGATACTACTCAACAATAACTCTCACCACCATCAAAGGGGCTGTCTCCAAAGTAAATCAAGACGGCCCCTTTTGCTTGTATTTTTCATTTATCTTTAAGGGTTGTTGTTGACTCCCTCACTCGCTTTCACCCTTTCAGTGCTCCGGTAGCAATGCCTTCCTGAATATTCTTCTGGAAGATTAAATAAACGGCAATAACCGGAATGACTGCCATGAAGTTACCGGCCAGGATTAGCTCCCAAGAGGTGCTATATAACGTATAGAACGACTGGGTGGATAAGATCAATGTATAATTATTCGGATTGGAGATATACACCAAAGGCAACAGGAAGTCGTTCCAAATCCAGATAATCTGCAACAATGCAACAGTAATATTGATTGGCTGCAGCATCGGGAAAATAATCTTTTGAAATGACTGCCAATCACTGGCGCCATCGATCAACGCCGCCTCTTCAATCTCTTGGGGAATGGTTTTTACAAAGCCGTGATAAAGAAAGATTGGCATATTAATACCAACTCCGATATAAACCAGGATTACACCCCAAATCCGGTTAAGGATATGCAATTGCGCCGATACTTTAACCAATGGAATCATGATTACCGAAAAGGGAATCATCATCGAAGAAATTATCAAAAAGAAGATTATATTACTAAGAACGGTTTTGGTTCGAGATAGTTTATAACCTGCCATCGAACTAAGGACTACAATTCCAAAGGTACTGCTGACCGTAATGATAAAGGTATTCAACATCGATCTCAAAAAATGCATCGACTCAAAAGCGGTAAAATAATTGTTCAAATTGAATACTTTCGGCATAGCCAGCACATTTTGGTTCATTTCAGCGGTTGTCTTAAAAGAATTGACGAAAGCCATCAACAAAGGAAAAAGAACCAAGACGCCGGCACAAAATAAAAATAGAAAACTCAAAGATCGCCCGTTAAAAACCCCTCGCTTGGCGTCTAATACTTGATTGCCCAGGCTCATAGCTCCACCTCTCTCTTTTTCATCAGATTGATTTGAAGCAATGATACCGTTAAAATCATGATAAATAAAATGATTGCCTTGGCGCAACTGTACCCCATGCGCATGGTGGTACTGAACGCGTCATAGAAAAGGTTCAAGTTAATCGAGGCAGTTGACCAACCGGGTCCACCATTGGTTAAGCCAAAAATCAAATCAAAAGCCTTCAATGAATTATTGATGGTCAAAAAAGTACAAATCGTTACAGCCGGCATAATCATGGGAAAAGTCACACTGAAAAATTTCTGCAACGGACCGGGTCCATCTAATAAGACCTGATCTTCCATTTCTTTCGGAACAGTTGCTAATGCCGCAAGGTAAATAATGATGATATATCCCAGACCCACCCATAGCGAAACAAACACAATCGCCCAAAATGCAAAAAAAGGATCGGCCATCCATTGTTGGTTCAAAAAAACAACCCAACTGAAATGCTTACCCAATTCGGGAAACACTTTTAAAAAGATGAACTTTAGCATATAAGCCCCAACGATGGCGCTGATCATATTCGGGAGGAAAAAAACAGTTTGAAAAACCTTCCGGGTCGCTTTTAAATTGGCAATCAAGTTGGCCATTAGTAAAGCCAGGCCATTTTGGAGCAATACCATGACAATGGTGAAATTCAATGTAAAAAGAGTGGCGCTTTTAAAACGGTCATCCTCGGTGAAGATCTCGATATAATTCCGGAAATTGACAAACTTAAAAAATGGTGCGATACCATTCCAGTTTGTAAAGCTATATATCAAAGACCCCACCATTGGCAGGGCCATGAACACCAAGAAGAAAAGGAATGCCGGCATAACAAAAATGAAAAAGGAGAGCCGGCTCTGAGCGTTGTACTTTACGGACATGCTATAATCCTCCGTTACCTTAAAATAAATAGCATTGGCGCACTAAAACGCGCCAATGCCTCAAAATAAGACACGCAATTAATTATTGACTCCATCTTTCCATGCTTTATCCAGAGCTTTAACCACATCGGCGCGAGTTGCTTTTTTAACATAATAAAGCTGAAGCTGACGGCCGACTTCTTGTTTTACCGTATTGGGCATCTGGGGATCCTGATAACCCATTCCCTTTTTCACATAGGACAATGCAGTTTCAACCCAAGGATAATATTTAAATGTATGCACCGAAGATACCGGGTTAAATTTCAAATTTTGATACAAGGCATTCGAGTCTTTGGTATCAAGCATGTAGTTCAACAATGCAAAAGCAATTTTCTTATTCTTGGATCCGCTATAAACCGATAAACCTTTGGAAACCGAAATATTAATCATCGTCTGTTTTTGGTCGTCCGTGATTGGAAGCGGAGCAACAGCCAAGTTAAATTTAGGATTTGCTTTTAAGATTTCTTCGGCCATCCACGGTCCCTGAACCCACATGGCATATTTGCCGGAGGCGAATTGGGCGGCGCCGCCGGAAGAAGTGATATCCATGGCATCGGTATTCCCGTTGGCATTCACCAAGTCGATGATATCAAAATATTCCTTGAGTTCGGAGAAGGATGTGGTTCCTTTATTCATCCTACCCACAAAACCTTTGTACTTCGTTTCGTTAAGCGCCCCTACCAGCAAAGAGTTAAAAAGTTGGGGAATCCAATCCTCATTATAAGATAACAGGAAAGGTGTATAACCTGCGTTCTTCAGCTTCTCGATATTGGCTTTCATCTGAGAAATCGTCAATGCCGGGGTAATTCCTACTTTATCAAAGATATCCTTGTTGTAATCATAACCCCACCAAACGCTCTCCAGAGGCATACATTTTACTTTGCCATGATAGGAAATAATGCTTTTTACATTCGCATATAAAGTTTTAACAAACGGTTGTTTGCTTAAATCTTCCAGATAACCGGATTGATCGTACTGAGGGCCGGTATTGCCGGGGTGAATAAAGAAAACATCGGGAGCATCCCCGGAAGCGAACCGGGATTGTAAAATCTGTTGAGAATTTGCGGTAGCCGGGGTTTCAAAGTTAATCTTCACCGTAGTACCCGTTTGGGCTTGATACTTTTTGACGAATTGATTGAAATAATTGGAGTAAATCTCTCTGAACTGGGGATGATCAATAAAAATGCTCAGTTCAACTGTCTTCCCGGCTCCTATCACTGCTTGATTTGCTCCCCAAACCAAACCAAGAAGAGCCAAAACCAAAACCACTAAAAAAGCGAATCTTAGTCTCATCAGTACCCTTCCTTTCAGTTTTTCAATGGATATGTTTACGTAAACATATTTTAACATTGCCGTAACAAATATTCAAGACAATTTTGAATCATTTTCTAAAATTCAAAGTGAATATAAAATACTTGACTACGATTGCGGAAAATGATAATTTTGTGTAAACCCTTCCCTATTCGATCGGAGGAAACCATGGTCACGCAACAGGATGTCGCCAAAAAAGCCGGAGTCTCTTTCATCACTGTGTCCCGGGTTATTAATAACCAGGGTTATGTGAAAGAAGAAACCCGCCAAAAAGTACTTGATACCATTAAAGAGCTTCATTATTACCCTAATCATATCGGACGCGCTCTTCATATTAAGACTGTCAATACAATCGGCATCATTATTCCGTCCCCGGCCAATGTCACAGTACATGCCACCGATTATTATAATTTGTTGATGGCAGGCGTTGAAAAATCAACCACAACCCATCAACAGGATCTCCTTTTATCCAGTTATCGGTCTGAAGACCCCCAAGTGGACTATTTACGTTTATATTTCCAGGGGAAAGTGGATGGTTTGATTTTAATTACCCCCGATTTAAACCACCCCCAAATCGCGAATATTTCGTCGGAAAATATTCCCTGTGTCATCATAGGCAATCGCCCAACCGGCAATGCCATCAGTTATGTCGATACCGATAATTTTACCGGCATGTACCAGCTCACCGAATTTCTTATCCATAAAGGCCATCATCACATTGCCTTTGTAAAGGCAATGCCTTCCATCCGTAATGCCAACGACCGTTTAGAAGGGTTCCGGGCTGCCATGAAAATATATAATCTTACGGTTCGTGAAGATTGGGTCCTTGATGGGGATTTCACTCCGGAGTCCGGCCAAAACGCTTTTAAAAAGCTTGTAACGCTGGGTCCTCTCCCTTCAGCGGTCATTTGCGCCAATGATTTAATGGCCCTCGGGGTCTTAGCGGAAGCAAAAAATGCCGCCGTCAAAGTTCCCGAGGATCTTGCACTAGCCGGTTTTGATGGGATCGGAATCACTGCATTTACCGATCCGCCCCTTACCACTGTTATTCAGCCTTTATATGACATGGGTTTTACCGCCTCTGAATTGCTTTTTTCAAAAATTCAGAATCCGGGACAACCTCCCGAAGGGAAAATCTTCCCGGTAGAACTTGTCAAAAGAGCCAGCGCTTAGTTTTAATTTATTCAAGGATAATGGTTTGGATGGAATGCTTAAGACTTGTTCCATTGAGGTAACGCTTTTGAATTTCCAATGAAATTTGTAAATCCTGATCGGTCCTATTTAAAACGATGACCACAATCTGTTGATCCGGATTGATAAAGGCCACAGTTTCCACTGGTGATTCCTTTGAAGAACAACTAATTCGTTTAGCTCCGGCCTCTATGAATTTACTGAAATGGCCGATATAATAGTATGAGCTTTGGAAGAAGAATTCACCGGACTCGGTATCCACTACCACTGGCGCATCGCAATAATTGCCTACATGATTGGGTCCCCCAAGCTGGTCAAGGGCCAGGTTCCAATCCATCCAACCCGCAGTTCCGCTGTTGAAGTCGCCCATCATATGATGGGCATAAAACTCACCCCGGTCCCATTTCCCAAGCTGCACTCCGCCTTCAATACATCCTTCACTGAAAATTAAGGGCTTATCGGGAAACTCACGGTAAGTCTTTTCGACATTGACAAATTGTTCTCCCGTATACCAATGAAAAGCAATCCCCCAGACATATTTTGCCGTCTGCGGATCGGCTAGCGTGATCTTGGCCCGCTCATAAATCCGGTCCCGGTTATGGTCCCAAATCAAAATTTTGATATGCCCGAGGCCATCTTTTTGAAGCTGCGGCCCCAGATAGTCCCGGACGAATTCCCCTTCTTCCTCGGCCGTATACAAACAAGAATCCCAGGTTTGTTTGGCTTCCGGTTCGTTTTGAACCGAAACGGCCCAAACCGGTATACCCTCTTTACCATAGGCTTGAATAAACTTGGAATAAAAACAAGCCCAGGCTTCACGGCAATCGTCTTTAATGCTTCCGCCTTGATTCATCATTCCGTTGGTTTTCATCCAGGCGGGAGGGCTCCAAGGAGTGACCATTAGAAGTAAGGGAATATCCGCCTGATCCATTGCCTCCTTAATAAGGGGGATTAGATATTGTTGATCGCGGGAAATATTAAAATTCTTTAATTCCTTATCGCCATCCGTATCGTCACAAGAATAGTTACCCAATGAAAAATCGCAACTATTCATATGAACCCGGCCCATGGTATATTTAAGTCCCCGGGTTGGTGAGAAATAAGCACCGATAACCGCTCGTCTCTTTTCCGGAGTCAGTTTTCCCAGAACATAAGCCGCAGCCTCCGTGAAGGCGCCACCGAATCCAAGAATTGACTGATGCTGTTCCCCGGGATTCACTCGTATAAGTGATGCACCCTCTAATTTTTCAGCGGTTACTTTCAAGGTAGAAATCTCGGAAATACGTTCCCGGGTGTCCTTCGCTGTTCGAAAGACTCTGGCGGAACTGTAGTTTTCTTTCGGACTTATTGGGGCAGTTGGTAAGGTAGTCTCCATAACATTCCTCCACAATATGATATACGTAAACATATAGATACAATCTGATCTTATCGTGATTTCATTGACAAATCAAGTCCCAATTTTATACTCATAACGGTTATTTACCTAAACGAATATTCATAATACAATCAGTATTAAGATTCTTACTTTCTGAAAATGTAATCTGTTTTTAACCAATTCCTATTTCTTTCCGTTATAAAATCAAATATACTAATTCCAATATTATGCAAGGGGTTCATTATGAGTGATAAAATTTACATTATTGGCCATCAAAACCCGGATACCGATTCGATTTGTTCCGTAATCGCCTATGCGGATTTAAAACAACAGTTAAAGATGGATGCTATCCCGGTTCGAATCGGCAAAATCAATCGCGAAACAGCATTTGTCTTAGATTATTTCGGTATCAAGCCTCCCGAATATCTCTCTTCTGTCAAAACGCAGGTATCCAATTTACAGATGGATATTGTGGAACCGATTTCTGGTGATATATCTTTACAAGAAGCGTGGCAGCTCCTAAAGGTTCATCCCATTGAAGTGTTGCCGGTTGAAAATAACGATCAAAAATTAGTGGGAGTGGTTTCTGTTTCCGACATTGCCAACGCCTACATGAATATGCCGGAAAACAATTCTCTTTCCTTGAGCAATACACCCCTGGAAAATGTAATCCGCACGCTGAATGCCAACCTAATCTATGGCGCGGGCCGCGTCTTCTCCAATTCGGGAAAGGCCATCATTGCCGCAATGACTCCGGACGAAATGGGTTCTTATATGGAACCGGGTGATATTGTTCTGGTTGGAAACCGCAGGGAAAATCAAATCAAAGCTATCGAAGCCGGCGCTTTCTGCATTATCGTTACTTGCGGCAGCGAAGTGGAAAAGAAAATCGCCGACGAAGCCCGGAAAAAAGGCTGTATTCTTTTAGGAACTGAGTATGATACTTTTACGGCAGCCAGACTATTGTACCAAAGTATCCCGGTGGGTTTTATCATGACCTCCGAAAACCTGGTCGTTTTTCAGCAAGATGACTATATCGACACCGTGAAAGAAAAAATGGTACAGACCCGTTATCGAAGTTATCCGGTAGTCGACAACCACGGCCATTTTAAGGGGTTTATTTCCAGATATCATCTGATTAAGCAAAACCGAAAAAAAGTCATCCTCGTGGATCATAGTGAACATTCCCAAACCATTACCGGGATCGAGCAAGCTGAAATTCTAGAAATTATCGATCATCACCGAATCGGTGATATTCAAACCGGAAAACCAATTTTTTATCGAAACCAACCGGTGGGAAGCACTGCTACAATTATTGCCAATTTGTTTTTTGAAAACGGAATCAAACCCTCGAAAAAAATAGCCGGTATTCTTTGCGCGGCGATCCTTTCGGATACGGTTGCTTTTAAATCCCCAACCTGTACCGATATTGACATGTCTACCGCAGAAAAACTTGGGGAAATATCTCAAATCGATATGGATCAATTCGCCCGGAAAATGTTCCAAGCCGGAGCATCTCTTAAAAATATGTCCCCCGACGAAATTTTGCAAAACGATTTCAAAGAATACATACTCGGTGCTGACAAAATCGGAGTCTCCCAAGTGAATACCGATGATCTGTCAAGTGTCAGAAAAATCCGGCCTTCAACCCTACAAAGTATGAACGAGCTGATGATGAAAAAAGGATATTGTACAGTCCTGTTGCTCATTACGGATATTATCAATGAGGAAACCGAAGTATTATTTGTGGAAACCCGGCCTGGCCTGATTGCAAGGGCGTTTAATCCCCTAAAGGATGAAAACAGTTTCATGATGAAAGGCGTTGTCTCCCGCAAGAATCAAATTATCCCGGAACTAACCAATATTCTTTCCAATCCGTAAATAATGAGTAAACAGTGGTCATGACTCATATTTTTTTACACTTTGGGTGATAATAACTCTAAGAATCAGTAAAATTATACTTTCTAAAAGGAGTGTATAGGGTATGAGTCCAGCGATCCACACCGATGTCGATGCTTTCGTAAAAAATGAATTTGTACCGTTCCGGGAACGCCTCGTCGAAACCCTTTCCAAAAAACATCCGCAGTTATTTACATTTATCGGTGCCCTTTTCACCAATCAACAAGGAAATAAGTTCGGCCTGCAAGTGACTGAAAACGGCCAAGTCATTGGGGAATACACTTTAAATTTCAATGGGACAAAGATTACCGATGTTCAATCCGGAAAACTGAATGCGGAAATTCACCATCCGTTTCTGGGTACGATCAAGCCTTTTGTAAGTATTGAGCGGAAAGCTCTGGAGCAAATGATCAGTAATGAGGACGATATATCCAATGATCCAATTCCAACAGCGGTCCGGTACTTACCGGATCTTACGATTCGTTTTTTGCATTAAAATATGGATCAAAAGTTTAAGCCCGCAAAGATATTAAAAAACAGGGAACAGTGGGTATGGCGTTTTTTCCCACTGTTCCCTATTTCCACTTAATGTTTAACAGTCTTGAAATATTTCCACCCAGAACCATCTTCGTTACTTCTTCATCTTCACTGACTCTTTCCACCATCATCCGGACCAGCGTCGGGTGACCAAACGGGGCGTCGGAACTAAACAAACTACGTTCCGGTAGTTCTTTCATGGCAAACTACTTCCGGGCCAAACCCGCAATATCTTTTAAATCCGTCAAGGTCGTCGGATGAAAGGTATGAATCCATACAGGCAATTTCCCCAGTTCCATTAATGACTCAAATCCGGCTAATATATCAAACAAGCGCCGGATTTCTCGTTCAAAAAATACCAAATCCATGGTTTTTTCGGGGTGAATTGAGGTTGAAAACAAAATTGCTTTATCACCTCCCCCCTCCTCCATCAATGAAAGTTGTTTTTCCGTTGGTTCCATTACATGGGCATGACTGTCGATAACCATAACTTGTTGCCTCTTCTTTTTTCTGTTGATATAAAAAGGATAACACTCGTTCATTGCCCGATGAAGTACGCACCTTATTGCAACCAAGTGGCATAAATGATACTATAAAATGAATCGTTACCCTGGATACGACCAAGCATTTGCAATGGGCGACATGGAGGAATCAATATGGCAAAATCGCTGACCCAGCAATTGCAGGAACTGGAACGGGACGGTCTTATCGTAAGGAAAATATTTCCTGAAGTTCCTCCCGAAGTGGAATACCAGCTTTCAAAACTCGGCAACACGATTATTGCCGTTTTGAATTCTCTTTGTGAATGGGGGAAAAATTATCAAGAACAAGTGAGCGCTTACGGTAAATAAGTGCCCATTTCTATTTTAAAACCTTTAATAAAACAATCTTCATGAAATCAGGCGAAAATCTCCATGTCAAGCTGGAAAAGAAATTTATGGATTTGCTGGTTTGGATCGTTCATTACTGCAACGGGACTAAGCCAAATCACTCCGGTATTACCCCTCTATATCGAAGAACTCGGTATTACCAACACCTCCGCTGTTGAACAGTGGTCAGGAATTGCCTTTGGGATCACTTTTATTGCCTCGGCAGTTTTCTCCCCGGTCTGGGGCCGGATGGCTGACCAGTATGGGCGTAAACCGATGCTACTCCGGGCAAGTTTGGGAATGGCTGTTGTCATCTCTTTGATGGGACTGGTAAGCAATGCCTATCAATTGGTAGGACTACGCCTGCTCATGGGTTGCGTCTCAGGATATATTTCATCCGCGATCACCCTTGTAGCAACGCAAACACCCCGGGAATATTCAGGCTGGGCCCTTGGCACCCTTTCTACTGGAGCAGCTGCGGGTTCATTACTCGGTCCCCTTATCGGAGGTTATTTAACCGAAATCATGGGAATCCGGGCGGTCTTTTTTGCTATCGGCGCCCTGCTGTTATTTACCTTTGTGGCTACGTTCTTACTTGTACGGGAAGATTTTATATGTTCCCTGCCAAAACCGCTCCGGTTATCTGAAGTATGGGCTCTGATCCCCGACCGGCAATCCATTGCGGCTATGTTTATTACCACATTAATGATCCAAATGGCTCTGATGTCAATTGAACCGATTGTTACAGTTTATATCAAACAATTGTCTTCCCATGAACATTATATTGCTTTAATTTCCGGCATCGCCTTTTCCGCTCCGGGTATAGCCAGCATCTTGGCCTCCCCGCTACTTGGGAAGATCTCTGATCACCGTGGGCCCCGGAAGGTGATACTTTGGGCACTAATCGCTGCCGGACTGTTATTGATTCCCCAGGCTTTTGTTGATTCTCCATGGCAATTAATCACGCTGCGTTTTTTACTCGGTATCGCTACAGCCGGACTTTTACCGGCAGTCAACAGTTTACTGAATAAAAATGTCCCGATCACGGTTACCGGACGCATCTTTGGTTACAATCAATCGGCCCAGTTTTTGGGGGCATTCGGTGGAGCGATACTGGGTGGGCAAATAGCCGCTTTTTTCGGTATTAATTATGTTTTTTTTGCAACCAGCGCCTTATTATTACTCAATGCCCTTTGGGTTTATTCCCGAGTGAAGCCCGATCCAACCCGATCATTGGCAAACCATGATTGCTAGGGCCAAAAATACGAAATAAATTCTACGAATAACGGATTTTGCCCCCATTCGATGGCAAAGCAACCTTGGTCATATAAAAAAGGAGGGAAACATTAGTGCGGAATGTATTTTCCAGTTGTTCATCGGGTACATCCATAATACTCCTGGTATAAGACTGTACTGCCCCATTATTAACCACTATGTCCAGCCTTCCAAAGGAGTCCAAGATCGCTTTGATAAACCGAACCGAAGTCGCCGGGTCACGCAAATCGCCCGGCAAAAGCAAACAGCGGACTCCCAAATTCTCCACATGCCGTTTGGTTTACTTGGCATCGCGGGTGTTCATTCAAATATACAAGGGATAAATCTGCCCCTTCTTTGGCGAAAGCGACTGCCACCGCTCTGCCGATTCCACTATCACCTCCGGTAATCAGCGCCGCCTTATTGATCACTTAATCGCTCCCAATATAACCCGGATTGTCAAAAATTAGCCTGGGATTCATCATCCACTCCTGCCTGGGTTCCCCTTGCTGGTGTTGTGCTGGAAAAGCTATGAGCCTTCTCTAAATCGAATAAAGCGGGAAGCTTTGTCATCGATTTTTTGAAAGTTTACCTTATTATGCAAGCAAAATTTGAGAATGAAAAGGCAAATCTTGACAAGATTCGAAACATACCCCATGTAGAATAGATTTATACATCAACGTAGAAAAAGGATTGAATCATGAACAATCTAAAGTCGCAAAATTCGCCAAGTTTTCAAAATCACCTCAAAGCGCAAAACTTGAGAATTATCGCCATGACTGTCTGTTGCATGGATGTTTATCCTCAAAAAAATGAAACGTATGTCGGGGGCAACTCCATCAATTTTGCTACAGAGTGTATTCGAAAAGGGGTAAAAGCGTCTATAGCCGGATGCGTAGGTACGGATAATTATGGGTGGGAAATCATTGATACCCTTACCAAAAGTGGGATTGATGTATCTTGTCTTCATACCCGCATAGGAAAAACTGCATCAAACCGGATTTATATCTCAGAAAACGGAGAACGCTTTTTCCTGCCCGACAGTTGGGATGGGGGCGTTTATCAAACATTCATGCTTTCAGAGGAAGATTGGTCTTTCGTGTTTGAACATGATATCATAGCCATACCTGCCAACAATCCTAATTTTCAAACGACCCTGGATAGATTAGGAGGCAGCGGCAAACTGGTGGTGGATTTTATAGACAGCCAGGATATCCAATTCATTGAATCGGCTTTACCTCGGATTGCGCTGGGATTTATTAGCGGCAACCGGGAAATGGCAACCCGTTTGAAATCTTTGTCAAAGTCAATTGAAGCTCCTATTGTTGTCACATTGGGAGCGGATGGAAGTGTTACCCTCCTTAACGGGAAGGAATTTTACCAGGAGGCTGTCCCGGTTAAGACCGTCGTGGATACCACGGGATGCGGGGATTCTTACCAAGCTGCTTTTGCGGTTTCCTGGTGGCAAAAACATAGCGTCCCCATAGCGATGGAAAAAGGCGCCTTAGCCGCAGCAGCCACTTTGACCCATATGGGGGGTATCAAAAAAGCTCTGACTTCATCATAAACCTAAAAAAGGGCCTTCATTCGAAAGCAAATCAAGGTCCTTCTTTTCTATCTTTTATTTCATTGTTTTCATTGCCTTGCTCGCAAACGAGGTTTCCGTGATCTTTTCATAAGGCACTGTTTTTTCCAGTTCCCCCGCTTCCTTCATGATTCCCTGCATTAATTCGAAAGAATGCTTCTTTAATAACGGGTCCGTATTCCAAGTTCCTTGATTTTTATATCTTTCAGCAACTACTGTCAGCAATTGCTCACTGGTATCCGGAAATGAAGGCGCAATGGCTTTGGCAATCTCAGAAGGACTGTGGCTTGCAACCCAAAGTTGTCCTTTATGGAGCCCATTGGTGAATTTTTGTATCATCAGGGCGTTCCTTTTCAGAAAACTTCTTTTGGCAAAATAGGCTGTATACGATACTTCACCGCTATCTTTACCGATGGATGCCACCACATAGCCCTTTCCTTCCTTTTCAAGCATTGATGCGGTGGGTTCAAATAAAGCGACATAATCTCCCTGACCGTTTAGAAAAGCAGGCGCCATTAAGGCAAACTGGACATTGGTGTTGACATCAACATCTTTTCCAGGTAAAATACCTTTTTTCTTCAAAACATATTCCAGCGTCATCTCGGGCATACCGCCTTTACGCCCGCCAATGATCAATTTTCCTTTGACATTCTCCCATTTAAAATCCGGCTCTGGTTTGCGGCTCACCAGGAAAGAACCGTCCCTGTTGGTGACTTGGGCAAAAATGACCGGATAATCGACCTTTCCCTCATTATAAACATACAAGGTTGCTTCCGGGCCCCCAAAACCGATGTCAACCTGACCTGATAACACGGCCGTCATCACTTTATCCGTACCTGCTCCATTGGTAAGTTCCACATTCAATCCTTCGGCGCTAAAAAATCCCAGATTAATCGCGGCATATTGGGGAGCATAAAACACCGAATGGGTCACTTCACTCAAGCGGACTTTGATTAAGCCTTCTTTGCCCAAACCCGGCATAGCCAAACACAGACTGAGGATTAAAATTGCCAATCCAAAATACTTTTTCAAAAGCCGTCCTCCTTTACACTTCGATGAAATCTTTTTCATTCCCTTTACTATATGCCGAAATCATAGGAAATGGCATTGCCTTGGACTTGGGTTACCATTTTATCAAGAACCGCTCCAAATAAACGACTGCCTGATACATGACGGCGGCGGCCACAGCCAAAATCATCACGCTGGCCATCACCAAATCCAATTGGAAAACCTGCCCGCCGTAAACGATCAAATACCCGATTCCCGCCTTGGAAACCAGAAACTCCCCGACTATCACTCCTACCCATGATAACCCCACATTCACCTTTAAAGCATTGACGATAGAATGAAGAGACGATGGCAAAATCACTTTCCGGAAAACTTGCCATTTGGTAGCGCCAAAAGTTTGGACCAGTTTCACTTTGTCCTGATCAACCGCTAAAAATCCGTTAAGGACCTCCAAAATTGTTACAATCAACGAAATTGCCAGGGCCATCACAATAATGGCGCCCGATCCGGCGCCAATCCAGACGATAAAAACCGGCGCCAGAGCGATTTTAGGCAAACTATTGAGGATCACCAAATAAGGTTCACAGACTTTGGCTAAAAAGCGGGACCACCATAAAACTGTGGCGATAAGCGTTCCGAAAATCGTGCCCATTAAAAAACCCACCACTGTCTCTAGACAAGTAATGCCGATGTGTTCAAACAAAATGCCCTGATGGTAGAGATTCATAATTGTCTGATAAATCCTTGAAGGCTGGCTGGTCAAAAAAGCATCAATCATTTTCCAGCGAGCGAGAAACTCCCATAAACTAAAAAACATGATCAGTAAAAAAATTTGGGTTAGATGAACCACTATTTTTTTTAACCTGATTTTGTTTAGGTAAGCTCTTTGTTCTTTTGAAATTTCCATGGCACCGGTTGATTTTTTATGAATGTTAAACATGAACATCAAGCTCCCCCCAAATCTGATTGAAATAAACTTTGAATTCAACCGCATTTCGGGAATGAATCGGGGTCCGTTTTTCGCATGTCAGATGAATATCGTAAATATTTTTAATCACTGCCGGTCTTGCCGATAGAACGATAACCCGGTCGGCCATACTGATGCTCTCGGAGATATCGTGGGTTACCATGAGAGCCGTTTTGTTTTCCTGCTTGATAATCCCGTAAATATCCTCAGTCACCAATAAACGGGTTTGGTAATCCAAGGCTGAAAATGCCTCATCCAAAAGCAAGATTTCCGGTTGGATTGCCAGCGTCCGGATCAAGGCCGCCCTTTGCCGCATTCCCCCGGATAACTGCTGTGGATATTTGTCTTTAAAATCATATAATCCATAAGTCTTCAGGAGTTCCTTTGCATAGGCTTTGGTTTTTTTCGATAACGATTTGCGAATCTCCAGACCCAGGTAGACATTTTCCAGAATCGTCCGCCATTCCAAAAGATAGTCTTTTTGCAGCATATAACCGACTTTGGATGATGTCCCGCATACGGGCGCGCCTTCAATTAGAATCTGACCGCCGGTGGGCGGGATTAAGCCGTCAATCATTGAAAGGAGTGTCGATTTACCACAACCGCTGGGCCCGACAATACAAACAAATTCGCCCTTTTTAACATTAAAATCAATCCGGGCCAGGGCTGATATCTCTCCATTCAAGGAATGATATTTCATGCTAACATTAACAATTTCAATGATGTTTTTGTTTTGCAGTAATAAACACCTCCGGCTTGGCAGTGCGTGCGCTAAAAATGAAACACTTTCTCAAAATCTACCCTATAGGATATTCGCCTGCCTGTTCCGGGGGAACCTTTTGGGGGGATCATAAACAAAGGCCAATCGAACCCATAATATTCTTTTACACTATACGATGAGTTTCTATTTATAACCAGCATGATATGGGATAAATATGGTACAATTTACATAAGAAGTAGTTCTCAACCAATTGAAGGAGGGCATATTCATGAAATTTTGTTGGACAACGTTAACTGTGGATAACATGGAAGATTCGCTAAAGTTTTACCAGGAGATTGTAGGGCTTCCGATCAGTAAGAAGTATCCGGCCGGACCGGGAGTGGAAATTTGTTTTTTGGGCGAAGGAGAAACCCAACTCGAGCTGATTTGCGACAAAAATCAGACTTTTCCCAAAAATGTCGGGCGAGTTTCATTAGGCTTTGAAGTGGTGTCGTTGGACGAAAAAATTAAATTTATCCAGGAAAAAGGAATTGCAATAGCCGATGGCCCTTTTCAACCCAACCCCCATATCAAGTTCTTTTTTGTGAAAGACCCCAACGGTTTTAGTGTTCAGTTCGTAGAAAAAATTCATTCAATAGGTTAACCCCAAAATTGAAGCTGGGAGGTAATGATAATGGATTACCAAGAAGCTCAAATCCAGTGGGATAATATTGAATTAGACATCCGAAAATGCACTTGCAATCAATGCCTTAAGGAATGCCCATTCAAGTATAATGTCTACAATTATGACGGAGACTGTATCATGGAGAACGGACAGCCGAAGTTGAACTAACAGGACGAAAATCTTGAAGAACCAGAGAAGCCAACCTTTGCTCTGGTTCTTTTTTAATGAGCAATGAACAATCCTATGCCTATCCCCTTGGGCTATTTTGAAGTCGCCCGGGATAGCTGTCAGAATATCTTTTCGAATCCGTCTTGGAGCACCGCCTCTTGTCCGGAAATCTCAACTTTTGCGGTGACGCCTTTCGGAAGTTTGAGCCGGACCGCGATCCGGCCGTTCTGGCGTTGCCAACTACTTTCAATGAAGCCATGGGGTGATGGCATGGTGACAGTCACATAATCCAACTCCGGCGCAAAATATGGCCTAAAGGTAACCGTGTCCCAGCCAGGCGCTTCCTGAACCACGCCGCCTAAAATATTCATCAGGTGGAACAAGGGATGTGCACTCCAGGCATGACTAACGGATGTAAAACCTCTCCCAGTAACGAAAGCATCTATGGCAAGGGGAGTATCAAAAACCTCGAAAGTAGTGCCTAGGGGAATCATTGGCGTCCACATACGCCGGATATAGTCAAGACTCTCTTTAAAATAGCCTTTTTGACGGGTTATGGTTAGCACATAACTGGTCCAATAGGCTGATGGAATTGCCTCATCCAACGGTTCCCCCCGCAAAAACGGTAGAACCCTTTGTTCCATCATCATTGAATGATACTCCGGTTTTAAACCCAGCAATATTGCAAAGACTTGTGACTGCACTGAATATTTCGATAATGGTTGGCCAGCAGTGTCCAATCCATCGTTAAAAAGACCTTTTTCCGGATTGAAAGCAATCTGTTCCAAACGTTTCTGAATTTCCAATGCTTCTTCAGCGGCTTCTTGCGCTTCTTGGCTATAGCCACCGAGATCTAAAAGTTGGGCAAACTTCCGCAAGGCCAATATGTACCACATGTTATACAGAGTGGGTGCGCCGGTCTTTTCAATCGTCGACCAGTCCAGAAAGAGCCAATATCGCGAGTCACTCGCCAACAAGCCCTTATGGAGCGGCGCATCATTCCTAAAATAAGACAGCACCTCTCTAATTCGAGGCAGTTGCTCTTCAAATAAAGTTAAATCCTTCGTTTGATAATAATAGTCAAAAATGGTAATCACCCAAACCAGTGAAAAGTCAGGAAGAATGCAACCATGAGCCATTGTGGGCGCATGCCCGTAAGTTAACCCGTTGGGAACTTTCTGTCCTGCCAAAGATCGGATACCGCGCTTCAGTAAACGGGTATCACCATCCATTGCCATCGTGTTCCAAAATTGAATCCGGGCATCCCCCCACCATTGGGCCTGTTCCCGCCAGGGTGTGTCAATATAAGCATCCTGGGAGCAGACCTGCTCTGTGCGGCGGCAGATGCTCCAAATCTTATTAAAAGCATCATCCGAGCATTCGAATCGCCCTCCCAAAGCATAAGGGTAACCCGTATCGATGACTTGCAAATTTATTTCGAAAGGTTCGAAACTCTCCGCTGCGACCAGTGTAATATAACGAAAACCCAGGATCTGATAGAAGTCAAAGAATGTCTTGCCCTCTGTTAAAATCAACCGGTTGGCCATTGAAGCTTCACAAAGGGCCGGAAACGGTATCACCGGACTTCGATCTTGATTTAAATCTTCGCAAAAAAACAGGTCGAGTATGGTACCGGCATTTCCTCCCTTGACTTTGAGTATCAAGGGGCCGACTACGGTTTCACCCATGTCTAAAACCACAGCGCTGAATCTTCCCTTTCCGGCGGCGGGAAGAGCAACTTCTAAATTAACTTGGTCCCGCCTGTCATCGTTTCCCGGTATCCACTGCAAATTTTCAAACGCTTCATGCAGCCCTTTGACGATATTGGGCCATTGGCGATAATCGGCAACTACATTTCCGCTGGCATGTGAGACTACTTTCACCGGTGTACGGGACAATTCTCTTAGCTGAGGGATACCCCGTTCTTCAAGAGTATGCCATGGCATGGAACCAAAAAATGATTCCTCGGGAGCTAGCCAGTCCTGAGGAGGATCTGGGGAATAAATCCAGGAACGGCCGTCTTCCCTGGCGTCGACATGCTCCTGAAAGTTGAGTTGCATGGAGTAAAGTGCAGTATCACGTTTATGAGCCTTGTCATAACGTGATATCCACGTTGCATCGCTTAAAATGACGACTTCCCCAAAATCGCCGGCACAGATAAAACCGGCGGACATCTGGGATAGGTATTTATAAGTACTCACTCCGGGATTATAAACTTCTACCGCAATGAAATTCCTTCCCGGGATTAAAAAAGCGGCTACATCCACTTGGTCATAGGGCCAGTGTGACTGATAACCCCGGGCCGGGCCACGAGTGATATATTTACCATTCATCCACAGCCGGTAGCTTTCATCCGCTGTAATATAGAACATGCTTGTCTCCGGCTGGCCGGTCAGCTCAAAATCCTTCCGAAAATGGGCGTAGGAATTATGAAGATCGTACAGCCGGTATTTCGGCCAAATCCACTTGGCAACGGTCAATAATTTTCGGGCATCGCTATTTTCCATTTTCACCCTACCCACCTTCAATTAAAATTTTCAAACCGTTCCTATTACAAAAAAAAGCTTCCCTTTTGAGAACCAAGACCTATTCAGGTAAAATACTGTTGATTAACCTATGAGTTGCAAGACTTTAAACATTCCCTTGCTACTGTACTCAAAACCTCCGAAAAAAAGAAGACCGTTCTTGAAAAATTTTGAAGTTAGAGACCCCGGTTCACCAATAAAACGATAGTAATCCCAATACTACCTTGAGTGCCGTTGTCCGCGACTTAAATTTCAAGAACAATCGGACATTATTAATATAAATTTATATGATAATTATTATAAATCATCTATATTTTTTCAAAATTTTATTATATAATTCAAAACGAATGAACAAAATGCAAAAGATGTGTTCGCTTGTTATGTTGTTTCAAAAACTTACAGTTTTATGAATTTGCATGAAGGGGGTGAAAATAACATTTTTACATCGCTTAACCGCCTGACTCATTCCAGCTTTTTGTATGAAGAAGCCGATCGAACAAAAACTACTCCAAAAAATTAACCAAAAGAGGACACATGATGAAAAAAATTCGATTCATAATTTTTGTTAGTTTTTCTATGCTCTTATTGATTAGTTCTTTTTCTCCGGTATTTGGAATTAACAATACGAATTATAATTATACTTATATAAACTCCAGCCTTGGCGGTAATAGCGATGCCGGCAGTGAACTGGTCGGAGTTAGAATTCTCGGTCACGGTTATGATGTTTTTGGCCAGTATGCCGCGCCGGTTAGTGTCAAAGTCGGCAAGATATTTAATTTACCCGATGACGGAATGGTTCAATATAAAGGAACAACTTATGTACTCCCGCAAACCGTTACTTTTGTACAGGATGATAGTACGGAACTCCGGGCTGCTTATGGGCAAAACCTCAGTAGTTTTTTGGACCAATTTAAAATTTCCGGGAGTGTCGGCGCCCCTGTTTACTATTTTTTAGCCTCCCTCAG
The DNA here is from genome assembly GCA_023401925.1 of Bacillota bacterium. Classification (GTDB taxonomy): domain Bacteria; phylum Bacillota; class UBA4882; order UBA8346; family UBA8346; genus UBA8346. Next base: position 75,896 of record JAEXDA010000043.1, on the reverse strand, counting down.
CACAGACTTTGGAATCACAACCGCCACCACCACCCGTTACTATTATTCGAAAGTGATGCAAGTTGTCCACAAGTATATTTTGAGCTTGCCGGACTCAAGCTCCCCCCAATTAAGGGCCTTACTTGACCCTCAATTTCAAAAGGATCTTCAATCGATGGATCCGAATCAACTGTTCGATATTTATGGAGCCTATTATATTCAGAAAGTGGTAATGGGCGCCCGGCTTTGTTTGACATCCACTACAAAAATCAATACCTCGACCGTCAAAATCGATATCAGCAATGCCGCAAAAGCAACCTTGACGGATGGCCTAGGGATTTCGATAGGATTATCCAATCAATCCGAAAAAGAAACTTATCTGAAAAACTCGGAGATCAATATGGTGGCCTTTGGAGGAGATCCCCAGTATGGCAGTTCTATTTTCTCAGTGGATGACGGCTCTTATAGTCAAGATAATTATCTGAAATGGCTTGCCAGTATCAATGGGAATTTAAATATCAATTTTGACCCCAATGGCAACAGCCTGGTGCCGATTTGGAAATTATGCGATAATCCCGCCCGGCAAGCAGAACTCCAAAATGCCTTTACTATTTATGCCCAAGGAAAACAGATACCCAATTTAAACGCCCAGGCTGCGGTGGTGGATTTAATGCTGGTAGTAGATGGAAACCCTTCTATTCCCCAGGGATGGAACAAAACAGCCTGGAATTTGAATAAATGGCTCCCATGGCCGGCCAAAGCGATTTATTTATTATATAAAATGGGATTGAGCACAGATGGAAATCCGGCACCTATAACCGATCTGACTTGTGTCTCTGGCAATCAGTCAGCTCCCAGCGGCTGGACCAAAATGGAAGTTGAATTAAATGATGGTGATGCCTGGTTAACCGGGTCTCATCGTTATATTTACCTATGTTATAAACGCGAAGCCGGGAAACCTCCGATAACGGGAATCGTTACTTATAAATATGGAGAACAACAAGATCCTGGTTACACTCTGGTGGATTGGTGGGACTTTTCGAAAAACAATCATTCTTATCAATCGGCAAATCTTAATAGCGATACCGGCACCATCAATACCAATATTTATATTGCCTATACGACCCAACCTCCGATGACACAATAAACAGGCAGTTCAAAATGATATCTTATAGGATGGAGTCATAGTTTCAGACATGGGCCGATCAGCAATTTCCTTCAGGGAGAATCCGGTCCATGTCTGTCCTTTTTTCTTTTACTTGATTATAACTTTAACTAAGGGACCTCGGTACAAGAACAAACGTTCCTGATACTATCGTCTGAAGAATGAATATTGAACCTTGGGGAGCAACGGATATAACTTCGCTGCCTATTTCACCTGGCCCTGTGCCCAACCCTCCAACAGTTCCGGTTGTACAAGACCGTCTCCCGAATAATTTTGCTGAAAGTATGACATCTGTCATACCCTCTTCGCAACGCGGTACCTTATACTTTGGGTATGAGGTGATGTCATGTATGATCTATTGTCACTGCTGACTGGCATGGTGATTGCCATCATGATTGCAATCAACGGCAGTCTGACGGCACAGTATGGCGTGTTCGGTGCGGCCGTCATCGTTCATATCGTCGGGAGTTTCTTTGCTTTTCTGCTCATGAAGATACATCGGCAAAATGTATCGCTACAGCTGAGCATCCCCTGGTGGATGTATCTCGGTGGAGTGATGGGCGTATTAACGACGGCATTTAATAACTTCGCCTATGGAAAAATCAGCCTGATAAGTATCGTCGCATTGGGGCTTTTCGGACAAACCGCCACATCCTTGGTCATTGACAGCTTCGGCCTGTTCGGGATGGAGAAATATTCGTTTAAAAAATCTACGCTGATTGGGTTGGCTTTTGCTCTCGTCGGTATTTGGGTGATGATGGATAATTCCACCGAAAGCGCTTTGTATGCCCTCACGCTGTCCTTTGCCGGAGGCGTCACGGTTGTGCTTTCGCGTACGGTTAACGCTGGATTATCGGAGCGTACCGGTGCGATGCAAGGTTCATTTGTCAACCATATTGTGGGGCTCCCTGTAACAATAGGCGCTCTCTTTCTTTGGGGCAAAAACGATCCCGTCTGCACCGGTTTCTCGTTTTCATCCAACGGTTGGATATACTTTGGCGGTGTATTGGGGGTTTTCGTGGTATTGCTTTTCAACATCACCGTACCCAAGACCCCGGCGTTCCGTCTGACACTTCTGTCCTTTATCGGGCAGATATTCACGGGAATCGCTCTGGATCTGATCACGAAGCAAGGATACACCGGAGTGACTTTCTTCGGCGGAATGTTAGTTGCCGCAGGTGTTGCCGGAAATATCTTGTTCGAGCAAGTCTACCTCCATAGAGAGCGAAAGGCGCAGCAATACCATGATCGAATCGAGAAAATGAAAGAAACCGAACGGGCACATCTTTTGGCGCTTGTAGCGCAACCTTTTCCTCAAAAACCGGATATTGTGTTTGATACCCGCCCGGGAAAAAGCATATGCTGTCCGCATTGCTGGACGATCCAACCTTCGACCCGCAATCGCTGCTACGGCTATCGGTGCAACGTGAAGTTTATATTCTTGGACGAAGTAGATGAAGAAAAGCCAATATAAATAAGGAAAAACATATGGAGTTGGTTTCATTTCAAAAAAACCCTCATTTTTTCTGGGGAATAAGTTTTCGGCTTTTATAAGTTTTCAAATGAGAAGTTTCAGCATTTTAAAAACCCGTTTCAACGGCCTATGCTCTCTCCCATCTCGCAAAAATGCTATGGGCGAGGGAGCACTGTTGCTCATGTAGTGCAATACTTTGGCAAGCCACTCCAAGGGCATTATTTTCCATCGCCCATCTTTGTGAGTTCAATCCGTTTTTTTAACTCATTGACCTCTCGCAAATCAATCAATCCAACTTCCCGATGCATCGCATTGGAAATACCGCAAGCCATGGACAGGCAGAACGATTCTTCGATCCCCCACCCCCGGTTGATACCGGCGGCGAATCCCGCTACACTTGCATCCCCCGAGCCAATCGAAGACTGATTGCTAACCACAGGAAGCCCGGCTTTCAGCATTCCTGTTTGATTAATCAGGATCGCTCCATTCTTGCCCATTGAAATCATTAAATTTTCCAAACCAAGATCAATCAGCTTTCTAGCCGACTTCTTGATGGCATCCTCATCGAATTCATCGAAAACCATTCCGGTATATTCCACAAATTCCCGCAAATTGGGTTTTGCAAAATAATAACAGCCTGGAAGGGAATGATGAAACGTTTCACCAACGGTGTCTAAAAAACAAAAAGCTTGCTTTTCCTCACAAATTTTACTGATGGTCTGATAAATCCACGGATGGGCCCCGGGAATAATCGCCCCCGAACAAATGATAATATCCCCGTCGACTATATCACGATTCAATTGGCCTATTAAATTTCCAACGGCCTCCTCATCGGCGGTAGGTCCCGCCTCGAGTATCTCGGTTTCAACGCCTTGGTCACGATCGATAATATTGATGGTCGTCCGGGTATCGCCATCAATATTAATGAACTTCTGAAGGATACCTAAAGAAGTGGTTTCGGCCTTAACCTTTTCACCGGAGCTTCCTCCGATGAATCCATAAACTGTACAAGCTTCCCCTAACCGTGCTAAAACTTTAGCGACATTGACACCTTTGCCGCCGATACAAACCACCGGGCGGTTATCCCGATATAATTGACCGGCCTTAAATTGATTAATAAAATATACTCTGTCAATCACCGGATTCAAACAGATGCTCCTAATCATGGTCCACAGTCCTTATGTTTTTTCCCGAATCTATATTACTATCCGAGGCCTCATAACGTCCCGAGCTTAAAACAACCTCGCGCATCTTATGCCGTACTTCATTCATAAAAGCTTCCCTGCCGACCGCCATATACTTTCGCGGATCATAAATCGCCGGGTTTTCGGCCATATAGCGTCGAAGCGCTGCCGTACAAGCGTTAAAATTGTCTACATCCATATTGACTTTGCAAACTCCCAAGCGAACCGTTTCACGAATCAAATGTTCGGGCACGTTCTTCATGTACTCTACTTTCCCGCCATAGTGATTGATCATATCAATATAACTCCGTGTGATTGAAGCCCCTCCATGTAAAACCAAAGGATACCCTGGTAAATTATTGGTGATCTCTTGCAAGCGCTTCATATCAATTTGCAGATCCTGATCCGCCTTGACACCGCCATGGGAAGTACCCACCGCTACCGCCAGAGAATCACAGTTGCTTTCCCGGACGAACTTAATGACATCATCGGGGTTGGTATACTGATTCTCTTCGGAAAAAAAGTCATCTTCAAACCCGGGTAGACTTCCTAATTCAGCCTCTACCCAGGCTCCTTTTTTATGGGCATAATCGGCTACCTTTCGGACCAATTGGATATTCTCCTTAAAGGGCAGCATGGAACCGTCGATCATGACGGAAGCAAATCCCGCATCAATACTGCTTTTACATATATCAAAATCACTGCAGTGATCATGATGAATGCACACGGGAACCTCAAGATGTTCGGCCATCATTTTTATCATACTTAAAAAAACATTGATATCCCCCACATATTTTCGGGCACCCATCGACACCTGCACAATGACACCTGAATTTTCCATCTGAGCTGCTCCCAAAACCGCTTGCGCACTTTCCATATTGAAAACGTTAAATGCCCCTAGAGCGTAGCCTTCTTGATAGGCTCTTTTAAAAAGCATCTCCGGCTTTACGAATGTCATTAACAACCCTCCTTTGGTAAACCAAAATGTTTAGCGATAAACGGCTCAATCCGCTTCAAGGTTTCTATCACTTCCGCAGGCTGGTTGAACCAACCATGTCCTTTTTCGTCAAAAAGTTCCATTTCCGATGGAATTCCCAGTTTATTAAGTTTTTCAACCATCCGGGCCGAGTTTTCCCAAGGAATCACTGTATCATCCCTGCCATGTAACAAAAGCATCGGTGGGGCCCCAAAGCCCACTCGCGAAAGGGGCGAAGCTTCCTGGTACCTTTCCGGGGCCAGTTCCAGAGTTCCGCCCAAATATTGCTGAACATGGTCTTTTTCGCCAGGAGCGGTTTTCAGAAAACTGATAAAATCCAAAACCCCGTTAAAAATGATCGCCAGATTCACATCGCTTGCAAAACCACCATAACCACCGTTTCCTTCATATGCTTGAACTCCATTCGTCACTCCCGCCATAGCCGCGAGTTGACCTCCGGGAGAACCTCCTATCAAAGCGATCTTTTGAGGGTCAATATGATAACTTTCGCTTACCGATCGCACCCAACGAATTGCACATTTAACATCCCATAATGCTGCCGGAAAGGAAGCATCCCCGCTTAAACGATAATTGACCGAAACAGCAAAGAAATTATATTGTAAGGCCAAAAAAGAAGCTTGAGGCCAAAATTGCCGCTTATCTCCGCTCCAAAACCCCCCTCCATGCAGGAAAACCACTGCGGGCCGAGGGAAAAGGGGATTTTTTTCCCGATAATAAACATCCATTACTATGTTTTTCCCCTTTGGCGCAGTGGTTAAAAGTTGATCTTCAATGAAAGTCAACGATTGGGGAAGAACTTGATCCGTCCATGATCCGTTTTTCAGCAATTCCATAAACTGCTGATCGTCTATTAATTCCATCCCAAACTCCTATCTTCTGCACGAGGTTCAAACCGGGATGGAAGGGGGAAACAAATGATCCCCCCAATCCATCCAATAAAAATCCCAGCCTTAGCTATTCGCTTTTATTTTCCATCCGGAGTTCTTTAAAGGCTTCCATAAGATATTGGGATTTGACAAATTCCTTCGCCGGTACGAAATTATCCAGCAAACCGGCATCGATAAACATTTTTTCTTGAGCCTCGTACCATTTCAGCGCCGTTCCGTTTGCAAATATCTTCTCTACGCTACGATTATCCATGAAATTGGTCTTTTCAACCAGACTGCCGATAACTTCCTTGGGCTGCTGCAAATAATCGGCAACCAGACTTACGGTTTCATTCATATGGTCAACCCGGTATTGTTGACCCTTCAGTAGGCACTTTAAAAATCTGACCGTTGCTTCCTGATTCTTTGGATTTGCTAAAAACCTCGGCGTAGTAATCCAACTGTTCGGAAAAACCGCTTTGGGTAAAAAGTCTTTTGAAGTCTGAATGGTTACCGTATTTTCCGGATTGTTCTTCCGAATCTGATCCGTATAGGGCGATTCGATGGAAATGCCGTCGATTTTGTTGGTCATGAAGGCGGCTACTTTCCCGGCGGCATCCATATTGACAATCTCCACTTGCGAAGGAGCGATTTTCGCCCGTTTTAGAGCCAAACTCAAAAACAATTCCGAGGTTGTTCCTTTGGTAATTCCGATGGTCTTTCCCTTCAGATCCTTGATCGACTTGATTCCGGATTTTTTGGTGACCATGATTTCACTACTCAAATCAGTGCAGTCCATAGTAATCATCACGCATTGTTTTTTCGGACCGAATATGTGGGCTCCCACACCCAAATATCCGATATCGATATCACCGGAAATCATTGCCGCAATTTCCGGGGGTCCGGCAGTGAATTTTACCAGTTCAACTTCAAGATTTTCTTGTTTAAAATAGCCTTGCTTCTCTGCTGCTAAAATTGCCCCCAATCCAACCAGATGGGGATGATAGGCTACCTTAATGCCAATTACCTCTTTAGCCTGTGTCTTTTCAGCCGTTTTGTCATTGTCGCGCCCTTCTACAATCCCCGTCACACAAGTAACGAGCAAAATCAAAAATAAAATTTTACTTCCGATCCACAGATTTCTTTTTTTCATTACAACCACCCTTCCTTTTTGCTTTGGTTTATTAATCAGACACCGGCCGAACCGGTGATTGATCCATTACTTAGCACTGTTCCGGTCTTACTTTGCATGGTCCAAATATTCTTCATAAACCTTCGACCATAAAAGGTTTTTTATTTCATTAAATTCCTTAGTCAATTTCAATTGCTGGTTTCTGGGATAAGGCAGGTCAATATCAATGAGCTCTTTAATCCTCCCCGGACGGGCGCTCATTAAAATAACTCGTTGCGCGAGCAATACCGCTTCTTCAACATCATGGGTAATAAAAAAGCAGGTTTTCTTTTCTTTGGCCCAGGTATTTAAAAGATTCTCCTGCAATTGGGCCCGGGTCTGAGCATCCAAAGCACCAAACGGCTCATCCAATAACAAAACGGATGGTTTTGCAGCATAAGCCCTAGCGATGGCGACCCGCTGTTTCATCCCACCGGATAGTTCCTTGGGATAGGCGCTACGAAACTCTTTTAACCCAACCAATTCGATATAGCTTTCGGCAATTGCAGTGGATTCTTTTTCGGGAACATGTTTCAACTTAAGTCCAAATTTCACATTTTCAAGAACCGTCATCCACGGAAACAAAGCATACTGTTGAAATACGACCCCTTTACCTTTCCCGGGACCGGTTACAACTTTTCCGCCTATTTTCACATGGCCGGTGCTAGGTTCCAATAAACCGGCGATAATATTGAGTAATGTCGTCTTCCCACAACCGCTGGGGCCGACTACCGTCACAAATTCATTATGTATCAAGTCGAGGTTAACCGTATCCAAAGCTATGCTGGGGCCGCTTCGGCCTTCATAGACCTTGGTGACATCCCTTATCTCAATCTCAATGCTTGAGTTTTCGAGTTCACCCGTCATCGGTTATGCACCTCCTGCCACCCTGTTAATTTCCGTTCAAGAAATAATACGATTTTATCTAAAATAAAACCGATGACCCCAATGGTGATGATTCCTAAAATAACTTCATCCATAGCAAAAGTAAGGGCTGCTTCCTGAATCATGTTTCCCAATCCTTGAGAAGCGCCGGTTAATTCGGCGGCAACCAGTGTGGTTAGCGCTGTGGCCAACCCCAAACGAATACCGACCAAAATATAGGGGAAGGAGGCAGGTACAACCACATTTAAGAAGATGTCCTTATCGTTAGCATCAAGCACTCTGGCAGCTTTTATCAAAGTAACATCGACATTTCTGACACCTTGATAAATCGTCACCACCATGACCAAAAAAACGGCAAAAAAGATGATCGCGATTTTAGCTGAAGTGCCAATACCGAATATTACAATGACAAGTGGAATAAGAGCAATGGGAGGGATGGTTCTAAAAAATTGGATCCAGGGCTCGACAATCCTGCGAAATGGCCGGTACCACCCTAATAAAAAAGCAACCGGGATCGAAGCAATGACTCCAAGTATAAAACCACCGAAAACTCGAATTAAACTGACCTTGATGTTTCCCAGCAATTTTCCGTTGGCGACATCGGTTATGAAGGCCTTAAAAACCTTAACTGGGCTGACAATAATCGTACTGATTTCGGGAAATGCAGAAATCATGCTCCATAACAGCAACAGCACGCCGAATGATAATAAAAGTATCATCCCATTGTTTATGCTTTCCATGGAAAATAAACCTTCTTTCCTTCGCCGTTGCAGCTGTTGTTGATCGTTAGGCATGTATCATAGCTCCTTTCTTGTCTTTATTGTAAATTGATAGAAAACGTTTTCTATTTTTGGAAAAAAAATTATAGCGCCTTTACGGAATCCCGGATGAGAATTTCTGAGACAATGACATATTCTTTATAATCATATGGATAATGACTACTGAGCCTGTTTAAAATAATCTGCCCAGCCTTGCTTCCCATCGCATAAGTATTTTGAGATGCGATAGTCAGCTTGGGTTCAATCAAATCCAATAAATCCTTTGATCCAAAAGAAACTAAGGAAATATCCTCCGGAATTTTTAAGCCAAATTCGCGAAGAGCAATAATAGCGCCCTCGGCCATGATGTTATTAGAGCAAAACAAGGCGGTCGGGATATCGTCTTTATTTTCGGTGATCATTTTTTTTACTGCCTCAAAGGCATCTTGCCGTTGAAATCCCCCCTGCAAAACATGATGATCCTTCAGCGACAAACCATAATGTTTGAATGCTTCCTTAAATCCGTCAAATCTCTCCATGCCGACACTAATAGCTAATGATACATTAATGATGGCGATCTTGCGATGCCCATTTTTAATCAAATGCTCGGTAAGGCGGTAAGCGGCATCAAAATTGTCTTCCACGATTACATCCGTATTGATACCCGGAATCTTCCGGTCAATCATAACCACCGGCATACCCTGCTCTACCAATTGTTTAATAAAAGAACCCGTGGGGTCTGAAGAAGCGATAACAATCGCTTCCACCCTTTTTTCATTCAGCATTTCCAACAATTTTTGTTCTTTTTGGGGTATGCCATCACTGCTGCAAAAAACAAGACTATGATCTTCCGTGCTGATTACACTCTCCATGGCTTTGGCTATCTGCATAAAAAAGGGGTTGGAGATATCCGCGACCACAAAACCAATCATATTAGTTTTATGATTCTTTAAACTCCTGGCGATTCCGTTGGGTTGATAATTTAAATCCTTGATGCATTGAAGAACTTTTTCCCGGGCTTTATCACTGACCGGATAATTATTGTTGATTACCCTCGATACGGTAGATAATGATACATTCGCCCTTTTAGCCACTTCTTTGATTGTCGTTTTGTTCACATCAGAACCTCCAAAACCGAACTACCAATCCCTATGATAGAAAACGTTGTCTATCGTTAACATCTTTATAATATATTCTTTATCTTTTAAAGTCAAGCTTTCAAAAAAATTAATTTTAAAACATCCCCTATCCGCTAAATCCAATATCTAAAAAATCAAACAATCTAACAGTCTCACGAAGTCATAAAATTCGATCTCACCTGAAGTTTTGAAACTAAATTGAAAATCCCAGGCGCATAAGTTACAATTTTTTAGCAATTCGCTATCCTAATTAACAGAAATCGTTATCTTCCGCTACGCCCCGAAAGCGACACATCTATAATATCATGAAGGATTTCATTCATCCGATTTAGAGGCATACCGTCGCATAGCCCAATGATTCCAAATGTATCCTCAGCCCGTCCTTTAACGGGGTGGATGGGCACCGCACTCCGGTCGCGCGCAATTTGCTCAAGTCGTAAATCCGATGATTGAGATGACCGATGAACTCAGGATGGGCACTCCCATAGCCGGTCAATGGGATTTCCTTTATCGTAACCTGTTTTCCCAAAAGCTCACCGATGAGTTCATAGTAAATGCGGTTTTCAACCGCCTTTGGACCACCGATACAAAAGATTTCCCCGAAGGTTTTTTGAATGGCTACGCAGTCCAGCATTGTCGCAGCGAAGTCATCGACGAAGATCGGCTGGGTGAGGTAAATACCGCCCGCTACGAGTGATAGAGGCATACCCTTTGCAATCAGATCGGGCAGTTCCTGTTGACGGCTATGTTCGGGATAACAGCCGATAAAAAATCCGGGTCCGTAGATATGTCCAGGCCGGAAAAGGGTCACCGCCAAGGAAGCCTGTTCTGCTTGTTGCTTTTCCTCCTCCCAATAGCGTAGAAATACCTCCTCCATTTTTCGTTTGTTCCCCGCATAACTTCCCTCCGGCAATTCGCTCCCGTCCACTACATAATAATCTGTTTCCTCCGTTTGAGGGGTTTCCTTATGGGCGGGGTCGTAGACGGAATCAGTGGAAATCACCACCAGCCTTTTGCTCACCTGTGGCAATACTCGCAAGTCCTGTTGGGCATGGGACTCCTTCATACAAATACAGTCAAATACAACGTCCCACTGAATACCAGCGCCCATAACCGCACTCTGAAAGGCATTCTCGTCATTACGATCGGCGACGAGAGATTGAATACTTTCCCCCAGCGGGCGCAAGCCTCTTGTCAACGCCCACACCTTATACTCATCCTGCGCCATAGTGGCCAGGCGTCCGCTCAGACCCCCGCTTCCGCCGATAATGAGGGCATTCTTCCTTGCTTCCCGATTTTTTTCCATATAAAAACCCATCCTTTTTACCGATCCATCTGGATCTCATCCCAAAAACGGCTTACAGTTTTACGGAAAATGGCGACGCCGGTAGTCCTTTTTTGTTACAAAGGTTAGCGTCTTTCGGAGTATTGGAATAGGCGTAGCGCACGGCAATAATTGTCCGGGCGATATTCGTCCCCAACCCGGCAAGAGGTATAATTACCCGGTTTTCGGTAATCCTTCCGGTGACAGGGGTGACTGTTACTTCGCCTGTTAGCTCCTTTCGCCATTCAATTTCCAATCCGCCCGGCGCCTTGCCGTCTTTGGTCTCTAAACCATCGGCGGCGTTGGCGAATTGCAGAATTAACGTTTCAGATTCGCACCCTTTCTCTACACCGGTAATCAGCGGGCTGAGCCAGTCACCGCTTTCCCCATATACCTCTTGAAAAGCCGCATAGGCCAAACGTTGTCCGATAGGCATTTTCCCCCTCGGATGCAAATCGTTTTCCTCCCCGCAGTCGATGGATACCACCATAGCGGTGCGAGGAATCGCGGTAAGGGTCCTTTGCATATCTCGAAATGCTATCCAATGAACGGCGTCTTCCAGATCATAATTGGGCAACTGGACAAAAAGTACTGGAAGCTCCGGTATACACCACTTTTCCCGCCACAAGTCAATCAAACGCTTAAAATAAGAAGGATATCCCTCGCCCTGGTCGGCGTTGCTCTCCCCCTGATACCATAAAATACCCTTGAGGGGAAAATCATGAAGCGGGGCAGTCATCGCTTGATACATGCCGGTGGGAATCCTTTCGAAAAAGGTTGGTTCGGCCAGTGGGGGCATGTCGGCACCCCGGGCGTATTCCCAACCATCGGAAAGGTCCATCTCGGTTCCATCCCACAGCAAGCAACGTTTCTTCCCTTTTGTAAAACCTCCCCGCCCGTGGAGAGCGGCGACACGGATGGTGATTTCATTGCAACCCGCCGCTAAACCGGCGGGAAGTTCATATTCCCGGGGTGGGTATTGGTAAGTGACATTACCCACCCGAACTCCATTCAAATAGGTCACATCAGCGTCACGAATTGTGCCGAGGGATAGGCGCGCGGGTTTTCCCGCCAGTTCCGGAGGAATCTCGATCACTTTACGAAACCAGACAACGCCGGGATTTTGTAGCTTCGCGATCCCGTCCCACGGGGTGTCAAGGGTAATCCCTTGCCAAGGTGAAGCCCCTTTCATACCTCGATCCAAGTGGTCTAAATCTTCCCACCACTGTTTGATACGCTGGATGTCGCTTGCCGACGTGTTTTTTACATAAACGTCGTTCGAGCAACGGTCCGCCAGGTTCAGTTCCGCTGGGAAATCCCGCATTTTCTTGCGAGAGAGCCATGACTGGATGCGGGTCCCTCCTACAGCGGTCAAAATCAATCCAATGGGGATATGGTAGGTTTCGTAGAGGGTTTTGGCGAAAAAGAAACCAACGGCGCTGAAACGCCGTGTATCCAGTGGTGTAGCTAAAATCCATTCCCCGCCCGACAGTTCCGACCGTTCCTCATTAAAATCCCATTCGATGGGGACTAGAAACTGGCGTACAGGGACCGACCCAAGTCCACCGGCAGGTTCGGAGGCTGGTTGACTGGGGGAACGCTCACTGGAAGACTGGGAGTCCAGAGTGATTCCAATCCGATAATCCTGGGGATAACGGTATTTTACCCGCTCCATGGGGAGTTCCATATTGGACTGGCCTGCCAGCAAATAAACATCTCCGAAGTATATATCCTTGAAAGCCAGGAACTGATCGCCGCTGGAAAAGATAAAACCATAGGGACCTCCCTCCGGAAACGCTGGTAGGGATAGTTTCCACTTGCCGAAGGCGTCGGACCGGGTGGATCCGGTAAGGGTCCCTTTAAGTTCTGATCGTACTATAACGTTGACCGTCCCTTTCGGTGTTGCCGCGCCCCGAATCACAACAGGGCAGTCCCTTTGCAGAACAGCATGATCGGAAACCATGGGCGTCACTGTAAAGGGTGATTTTTGGGGAATCGATTCCATAAAAATTTATCCTTTCACGCCCGTAGTCGTAACGCCTTCGACAAAATACTTTTGACAGGTAAAGAACAAAACCAGCGCCGGTATGAGCGCCAAGAAGGACATGGCCAAGATTTGGTTCCATTGCACAATACCGCTGCTTTGATCAATGGACATTTTCAGAGCCAGGGCCACTGGATACTTCTCCAAGCTGGTCACATAAATGAGTGGTCCTAAAAAGTCGTTGAAGCTCCACACGAACTGGAAGATGATACAACTGATCAGGGCGGGCTTTAAGAGCGGCACCAGGGTGTACCAGAGAATCTGAAAGGAATTACAACCGTCGATAGTCGCCGCCTCATCCAGATAAGTCGGCGTAGAACGTAAAAATTGAACGAGCAAAAAGACGAAAAACGGCTCGTTGGCAAAGACAGCCGGGGCGATCAGGGGCACATAGGTGTCTAAGAGGCCCAACTGTTTCCAGAGCAAATAGAGCGGAATACGGGTCACCACCGCTGGCAGGAACATCGTCGCCATTAACAGGGAAAAGAGTATTTTTTTAAACGGAAAATCAAAACGGGCAAAGCCGTAAGCCGTCAGCGCACTGGTAACAAGTGAAAAAAAGATCTTCGGCAACACAAATGCAAAGGTATTGCCAAAAAAGGTTGTAAATGAATAGGACGTACGGGTTCTCCATCCTTCGATATAAGGTGTGAAGTCAAAGTGATTGGGGATAAAATTAATGGATGTAAAAATCTCATTGTTGGTTTTGAAGGTCGCCCCCAGCAGCCAAAGAATAGGATATATCATGATCATCGCGACAACGGTCAGGATGATGTGGCGGGTGACGGCACCGATCCTCCGGCTTCGCCGTTTACTTTGTTCTACCAGGCTAGGTGTATAAGTCTGTTGTCTGGCCATGATTTACCGACCACCTTCGTCCGAGTAAAATACCCACTTATCCTGTGTGGTGAAGAGCGCTACGGTGACGCCGACAATAATCACGAACAACACCCAGCTTGCGGCGCTGGCGTAACCCATATTAAAGAACTTAAAGGCATTATCATAGACAAACATACTTGTCAAATAGGTGGCGTTTAAGGGGCCTTTTCCGGTTACCAGATAAGGTCCGTTAAATTCTTGGAAGGCGTTCACCAATTGCATGACCAGATTAAAAAAAATGGCCGGGGTAATCAGTGGAATGGTGATCCAAAAGAAAGAACGCACTTTACCCGCACCATCACAGATTGCTGCTTCATAAAGATCCTGCGGCACATCTTTTAAAGCCGCCAGAAAGATCAGCATCGCGGAACCAAATTGCCACACTTTTAGGAGGATAATGACTGTCATGGCTCCACAGGTAGAAGACAACCACGAAACAGGCGCGATACCGAAAATACCGATAAACCGGTTGATAAAGCCATCCTGCTGGAAGAGGAAACGCCATAACACCGCTACCGCCACATTTCCGCCAAGGAGCGACGGCACATAGTAGGCGGTCCGGTAAAAGTTAATGGCTCTAAGCTTGAAATTCAAAATAAAAGCGATAAAAAGCGCAAACACCAATTGCAAAGGCACGGTAATAACGGTGTATTTCAGCGTGGCTACCAGGGTGCCGATAAATTCTTTATCCCTAAAGAGTTTTAGATAGTTGCCGAGCCCGATAAAATGGGGATCCCGTACCAGATTGTAGTCGGTAAAGCCAATGATTAGCGCATGGGCGAATGGATAAACCGTTAAAAAAAATATTCCGGCAAGCCATGGAAGAATATACAACAAACCAATTTTGCTATTTTTCAAAAATTTTTCCTCCATTCCAGCGATGCTAAAAACTGCCATATCGTCGCGCTCCAAAGGCTCTCCATACTGACGTGCGGGAGATAGGAATTCCTCCCGCCACATCCTTGCCGTATGGCTAACGCGCGCGCGTTTTAGATCGAACGCCCTTCCTTACCATACTGTTTCTTTAACTTGGCGACTTCTTCGCTGTTGGCATCGTAGATGGCCTGAGCGGCTTGCTTTGCGGTCAGTTTTCCGAACTCAAAAGCTTCATAATTACTCTCGTAAGCGTTTGTGAAGATAGCGTCCTCAAAAATCGGAGAGTTGTTGATGACTTGTGTCTTTTCGGTAAAATCATAGGCCTCTTTCACCGGTCCTGTGATTTGGCCACTTTTTTCCAATTCCGCTTTGGCGGATCTGGAAGCCACCATGCCGCGGGTGCTACCCAACAATTTAACGCCTGCGGAATCATTCAAAATGTATTGTAAGAATTCCGCCGCCGCCCGCGGGCTCTTGGAACTCTTAGAAATAGCGAAAGTCATGGATGGTTTTGCCATAGTCCCTTTAAATACTGCGCCGTCAATGATTGGTAAATTCGCGATGACCATCTGGTCACCCTTTTCCGCCAAAGTTGCCGCGTTAGAGGCTACACCGCCGCTCCATTCCAGCACCCCCACATAACCGCCTTGAATGTACTTGGCGTTTTGAGCAATGGAAACCGGATTGGATCCTACATTTTCGATATAGTCTTTTCTGGAACAGAACACATGGGCGTCTACCAGATTCTTATACCAGGAGAGGGCCTCTCTATAGTCGTCCACGGTATAGTTCATGCTCAAATCCTCGGCAAATTCACTTCTGCCGGTCTTTTGTTGCAAGTAATAGATGGCGGCGAAGCGGAAGGTGGGACTGACAATCAGATATGTATTGGGAATTTTAGCCGTAAATTTTTTGGCGGCCGCTTTATATTCCTCAAAGGTTTTAGGAATCTCGCTGATACCAAGCCGCTGGTAAGCGGATTTATTCGCAAAGAAACACAGGGTGTTCTGGCCATAAGGGATAACTTGCTGGGAGCCGCCGGTCTTGCCTGCCGCTAAAAATTTGGGATCATACTGAGAAAAATCAAAAATGTCTTTCACTTTGTCTAAATCGTAGAATCCGTCGCCATGGGGGCTGTACTGCAATACCCATGGAAAATTGACGGTCATGACATCCGAAGGGTTGCCGCCCGCATAACGAGTTGCGAACACTTCGTCCAGATTGCCGAAGCCGGAAGGCTGGCCGACAACTTCAATCTCTCCTTTATGGGCGGTATTGAAGGCGTCGATGGCTTTCTGGGTCGCCTGATGACGGTCGTCATTACCCCACCAAGAAAAGTTAATTTTTTCCACCTTCTTCTCCCCACAACCGGTCAAAAATGCTCCAATGAAAATGAATACGATAATTGCGCTTATCATGCTGAATTTTCTCATTTTCTTACCCCCTTTTCTTTGACTTACGTGTTTCGATATTTTTTTAAATACCGATCAATACTTACCAACCTCCTTTCTTATGGATAAATCAATCTGCCTTTTTCATCTCCGATTCCGGACTTGCGGTAAAAGTAGGTGTTGATCTGGTCGCGCCATTCCCGCGCGCTCCGTAACTGCTCCTCCAATCGTTCCCTGACATTCAAAAAACTTGCTTCATCGACTTTTCTCTCCAAGCTTTCCCAAAGGGCGATAAACTTCTCGACTTTCGCGAATCCCTCGAAGTGGGCATCATAAATATGCTGGATAACGGTTTTACCGTTCTGCAAAACATGGGTGTAAGGCACATGATGAAAAAAGAGCAAAAACGCATCGGGACAAGTCTGCAGCGACTCGTACTCCGCGCAACGCTCCTTGGAATATTGGGCGGTATAACCGGTTCCCGTGGCGACGGAACGTTCCCGACCGACTCCCTCCCGATCCGCGTAATGGTAAGTTCCCCAACGGTCATACTCATAGCCGTCAACGTCTACCCCATAATGATGCCCCGGTTTACACATAAAACCGACGGCCAAGGGACTGGTGTAGTCCTCATAAGCAGCTCGGGAAGCGATCAGGATGGTTACCACCTTGGCGGCGTCTTCCTTCGAAAGATCAAAACTAAGCCAGGCCCACTCCTTAGCTATCTCCTCGGAAGACAGGCTATTGTCCCAAATCAGCCGCCCGTAACCGTAAAGATTGGCTTGGGCTAGCCTATGTCCGGTCCAGTTGGCGTCCATCCCCACATTGACCACGGCGGAAACGCCGCTATTGGCAGACGTCGGCGACTGTGTCCCAATGACGTTCTTGATATATGCCCCTGCTCCATGCTTGGTGTCGTAATCCAACGTCTCTTTCCACATGGGAACCAGATAGCACACGTGCCGCTGCTGCCCCGTATATTCCTGTGTCACTTGAAACTCCAAAATCTGGTTGGTCTTTTTCAGTGCTCCAAACAAGGGGGAGTTTGGTTCCCGGATCTGGAAATCAATCGGCCCGTTTTTGATCTGCAAGATTACATTATCGTCGAAACATCCGTCCAGCGGTTTGAAAATATCGTAAGCGGCCCGGGCCCGATCTACAGTCCGGTCCCGCCAATCCTGGGCGCAATTGTAAACAAAACAACGCCAGATGACGAGCCCGCCGTAAGGGTTGATTGCCCGCCCGAGCATGTTGGCGCCTTCGGCGTGATCTCTGCCATAGGTTAATGGTCCCGGTTCTCCTTCAGAGTCGGCTTTCACCAGAAAACCCGCAAAATCAGGGATTGACCCGTAAATTCCAGCCATGATCCGTTCCCACCAACGGATAACCGCCGGATCGAGGGGGTCAGCCGTTGGCAGCCCGCCCACTCTCATAGGCGCGGCATAATTAATGCAAAGGAAAGTTTTGATTCCATAAGCGGCGAAAACACCCGCAATTTGTTTAATATCAGGCAGCGCGTTCGTTATAAAAGCGGCTTCAAGCTTTTTAACATTCACATTGTTGACGGAAACGGCGTTAATGCCCACCGACGCCAGGAGTCTTGCGTATTGACGAACCAACTCCAAATCGCCCCGAAAACGGTTGTTCTCATAATAAATGGATTCTCCGGCGTAGCCCCTTTCGATGGAACCGTCAAAGTTATCCCAATGATTGAGCATCCGGAGATGTTGGTCCGGAACGGAACGATAGGGAAAGATATCGGCATCTGTATTAACCAACCGATGCAAAGCGAACATACCATAAAGTAGGGCCGCCTCTGTGGCGCCATGTACGGTAAAGCCGCCGATAGTCTTGACGATGATGAAGCCTTCATTGCCAAGACTCACATCGTTAACCAGGATAAAACGGACCGTGGCTTCGCTGCTTACTTGTGTTACCCCTTTAAACAGCGCGGGAAATTCTCTTTGGATGGTTTTTGCCAACGGCCCGTCGCCAGTGATGGAAAATGTTGAAAACGCGCCCGGTTTTTTTTGTTTAGCGAGCCAGCAAAGGTCACGAAGGGATTTCATTTTGTGTGATCCTCCTGAAGTTTTAAAACCTAAGGTTTTAAAGTGTAATACCGATATTTTGCGGATTGTCCCCTGACTGTTTTTTTTTCGTGGAAATGGCTGACGCTTGCCAGCAACCCTTGCTTCGTGTAAAAGGGATCATCCTCCTTTAGCGGCAAAGTGACCGTGGCCCTTGTAAAAGCTGATTTATAGATCGCAGCGACAACCTCAATGGCAAGTCTACCGTCCATGCTACTTGCCACAGGTTGCCCGCCGATCTGAATGCAACGGAGCATGTCTCCGATCTGTCCTTCGTGCCTTAAATGTTCCGGGGCGGGGAGCTCGTCAAAATATTGCTGCAATTTCCGGGTAAAAGCAGGATTGAGATCAGGAAAACCATTGACCGTGGTGCGGCTTGCTTTCACTTGCCACGGCGAAGCGACTCCTGCTTTTTCGCATTGGAATATCAGCCGTTGGCCTTCGCCATGGACTACCAGGGCAGAGGTGAGAGTGACGATAGCGCCGCTTTCGTAGGTCAGGATTGCCGCCGATACATCTTCCGCCTCGGAATTGTTATGGGCCACATTACCAACGACCGCCGTCACTTGTTTCGGGAGACCCATTATCCAGTTCAGCAGATCGATCTGATGGATGGCATGGTTTAAAGTACAGCCGCCGCCTTCCTTTTCCCAAGTTCCCCGCCACCACAGGTCATAGTAGCCGACTCCGCGATACCAAAAGGATTCCACCTGCCCGAAGAGGAGTTTTCCAATAAAGTCCGAACTTAAAATGCTTTTGAGTTTCCAGTTGTCCGGGATAAAACGGTTCTGAGCGATAATACTTAAATACCTACCTGCCCGTTTCGCGGCGGCGATCATCTCATCACATTCCGCCAACGAGGAGGCCATCGGTTTTTCCATCAACACATGTTTACCCGCTTCCATACACTCGATAGCAATCTGCGCATGGGTAAAGGGCGGGGTACAGATACTGACCAGATTGATCTCCGGTATCGCCAGAAATTCCTGATAGGAGCTATAGACTGCCGCCTTCGTCAGCCGGTACTTCTCAATTTGCCGTTTTGCCTTGTCCGGAAGAATATCGCACAGGGCCAGAATCTTGCATTGATTCCGAAACGCCAGATAAGCCTCGATGTGTGCTTCGGCGATCACCCCGGTCCCAATAATCGCGATACCAATCATAAAATCCCCCCTTTTTGCCCAAAAAAAATGTCACTCCGATCTTATTCATTCAAGGAAATGCCACGCTGTGAAATGAATTGTTCATATTGTTTTAACTCACTTTTTACTCTATAATTAAAATAATATTACAAAATAGCAGCAAGTTCTCTGCGCAATTTGCGAAGAAACATGCGTAAATTGTCATAAGGAGTGCGCATGAACCAGGAAGACAACTATAAAGCGATTAAAAAACGCTTGGACGTACAGCATTTTATCGATAGCCAGGCCATCAACGCCCCCTTTCATTGCCATGCAGACTATGAAATCTATGTGTTTATCAGCGGGGATACGGATTTTTACGTAGAAAGCATCCGTTACCAGCCCCAGCGTGGGCAAATTATGATTATCAATGACCGGGAATCCCATCGGGCCGATTACCATGGAAAGATACCCTACGAACGGTATGCGATTCATTTTGACCATAAACCGATTCGCGATTTATGCACCCCCCAGACCAACCTGCTGGCATGTTTTCAAAACCGCAAAATTGGCTGTGACAATATGATTATCGTTAGCGAGGAACAACTGGAAACTGTGATCGATTTGGCGGAAAAGTTGTTTCATGTCTTTACCCGTCCATCCTTCGGGCACGACGTGCTGACTCTGTCCTACCTGACGGAACTTCTGGTGCTGATCAACGACGGGTTCCATCTGCATAAGCCGGATTTATCACTGGCGCCCTCCGCTTTTATCGCGAGGATCATGCAATATATGGAGTGCCATTTGGAAGAAGAAATGACCCTTGTTAGCTTGGCCCGCCATTTCTCCATTGACCATTATTACTTAAGTCATCTATTTAAGAAAGAGACGGGACTCACCGTTCATCACTACATTCTGCTCAAGAAGATTGCCATTGCCAAAGAAGTTCTCGCCCAAGGCGCTTCGGTTAGTCATGCTTGCACCCAAGCGGGATTCAACGACTATACCAATTTCATCCGCACCTTTAAAAAATTAACCGGCTACACACCGCATAAATTCAGAAGGTAATAAGAGCGATTTTTTTAAAGTGAGATCCGGTCGGATTTAGGTCCAGAAGATATTGACGATTTGACAGCAAATACTTCGAAGGCAACTCCGGTTAAAACGTTAAAAAGGATTTTAAACGAAAAAAGCCCCAGCTTTCGCCAGGACAAATATTTTGTATAACAACAGGCTTTGAAAAACTGTGAATTTAATCGAATCCAAGTAAGTTAAGATCATTAGATTCCATGCATAAAATTAGTTTCGATTTCACAATATCTTTAAGGGATCTTACTTAAAATTTATTCGGATCTTCTTCCAATGATATAATTTCTTCTGGAGAAATGACCTTGGCTCTTGCTTTTTCCAGTAATAACTTATCGTTTTGGGATGAATCCGGATGAACAATCTTTTGCCGGGCTGTCCTATTATCTTTTGATAGTTGTTTAGTATTCGGACTGAATGGATACACCAAATGCCCGACGTTGGTACTGTTATTCTGCCGTATCCTTTCAGCTCCATGAATAAGCTCCGATAATTCCTGAACAATCTTCCTCATACTGTCGGCCTGGGCATTTAACTCTTCGAATGCTGATGCGCTTTCTTCGGCACTGGCGGCGTTTTGTTGCGTTACCATTTCAATTTGAGCCATGGCCTTACTCACTTGCTCTACTCCCTGGGCTTGTTCCTGGCCAGCGGCAGATATTTCATTCATTAATTCATTAACTTTATTCGTCTGATTGGTTATCTCTGCCAAAACTTCCCCTACCCTCCGGGCAACCGAAACCCCTTTGGACGACAGTTCGATATTGGATTCAATGATGATGGTGGTATCTTTGGCAGCCTGAGCACTTCTTTGCGCGAGATTTCTCACTTCCTCGGCCACCACTGCAAACCCCATTCCCGCTTCCCCGGCCCGCGCAGCTTCTATTGCGGCGTTTAACGCCAAAATGTTGGTTTGAAAAGCGATCTCATCGATAACTTTGATAATCTTGGCTATTTCGTCACTGGATTTTTTAATTTTCTCCATCGAGTCCATCATTTCATGCATCCCGGAAGTGCCTTTATCGGATGATTCCTTCGCCTGCCCGGAAAGCTGGGCAGCTTGGCTCGTATTGATATGGCTTTGATTAAACATTGAAGTGGCTTCTTGCATGGTTGATGAAGTTTCTTCAATAGCCGATGCTTGCTCGGCGCTTCCTTGAGATAACTGCCCAGAAGAGGCTGATAATTGAATTGAGGCGGCTGCAACTTGCCGGGCAATCTCATGTAACGACGTCACCATTTTATTCAATGAATGAATGAGACCGGCCACAAAAAAGTAGGCCAAGAGGAAGGTAATGACCAATGATATCGCAGCAGCACTCAAAAAACCGATGATCAGTCCGCTGAGTTTTTTGGCAAATTCAGCTTCGGGCATTGCAAAACCAAAGGTCCAACGAACCGCCGGAATCGGCGCCATTACAAAATACTTCTTGGTATTATCATAATCGAGTGCAGCCATAAAAAAGGCTTGTTCCTGATGTAACTGAGCGGCCAAAGATTGAAACCGGCCGTCCAGTACTGAGTCGATCTTCTTAAACCCTTTTTCGGTGGGTTGGAAATCAGCGGAGGGATGGACCAGATAGTTGTGCTGGTCGTCCAATAGAAACCCGTAACCGGCGCTACCCATCTTGGCGTTTTTCACCATATCGGTTAAGAAGTCAACATAGATGTCGACGGCCATGATCCCAATCACTGCCCCATGATAGTTTATGGGTTTACCGATTGAAACTGCCATCTTACCCGTCACCCCGTCTCGATAGGGTTGGGTGAAGGTCAGTTGATTGTTAGCAATGGTTTGAAGATACCAAGGACGCTGGGTGCAATCGAAATCCGCCGGAGGATGCCAGCCGCTGCCGTCAATGAATCGCTTGTCATTGAATCCGATATAGGCGTCACCGAAAGATGGGTTACTTTTCATTTTAGCAATTAACCAGTCCAGCAAATACTCGTCATCAAACTTTCCGTTACGCTCAAGGTCGGTTTCCATCTCATCAACCACTTTACCTTGTTGACTAAGCCAGCCATTCATGGTTGCGGCGTATTTAGCGGCAGCTTCTGTCATAGTTTGTTTGGATTCGGCTGCAATGCTCCGGTAGGAAAAGAAATAGTTGATAGCTGAAGAGATTGCCAGAGATAACAAGGAAACGAGACAGACCACTAAAATCGCTTGGGTACGGAAGGACGTCGAACTCCAATTTTTCCACTTCATTTTGTTCACTCCTCATTGGTTGTCTTATCGTTGTATATGTATTCTTAATTGGAAGCAAACACTAGCAATTCCGGTTGTCCGGATAAAATTTCCCATATAATTTTCTTCTCTAAATTTGGGGCTAAATCTAAAAATTCTTATTATTTTTTGCTAGATAATTCTTGTACCAGCACTTTATCTATCGTCCTTCGATTCAATATACTTTAGAATTTAGAAATGAAAGTTAAGGGATGGTTAAGTTGTTTTCTATAATATAATAAAAAATGTTAAGAGGAAACCTTGGACCGGCACAAAATGAGAAGGAAAACTACTGATAAAACAAAACCCTTGATGATGAGTCAGGGGTTAATCATAAAGTTTAATGTAGCCTCACGAATATCGGTTTCGTTGGGGTGGTTGCGAATCCCCAGGATAACCCTTTGCATGTCCAATTTAATGCCTCATGCGCGCCGTACTGACCGCCATTCCACTTTTCCTTCCCTTTCGGTGTTTGATGGTTGATTATCTACAACTTCCCATACATCTTCAGCAAATTTTGCCTGAACTTTTCAATTTCGGCAAAATGCGCATTCCCGGTTTCATTATTTATCCGATCAAGATTTTCTTTGACATCCGGATAGTTTTCAATTTTTAAATCCCGGTAATCAAAACCCGGTGTGGCGACGGATTCAATATCCACCAATACCTGCGGCACGTAAAGGCAATAACTTTGAAGGGGTACCAAAACGCAATACCGTTCCCAGTCGGATCCCTTTTCCGGATATTTCATCTGGGTTAAGAGTTTTTGACCGACCTCAACCACCTGCCTGATTTTTTCTTTTTTAGGAATCTCTTTATGCGTGATGTCTAACAAACGATAAACCAACTCCATATCGACGGATTTAAAACTCAAAGAAAACGAAGCCAAATTATCCTTTGCCAAACTATTCATCATATATGATTCATACTTGGTAAGGGTGAACATATTGGGACTTAAAATATCCCGGATAAATACCGATTCAATATAAACCGCATCCATCTCATAGAGATATTTCTCCAACAGATTCGTCTCCCCGTTTTGAAAAGCCGCGGGGTTTGAAAAAAAATCATTCACGTGAGCTATCTCATGCATCAGGGCTGAATAAAGAATGGAAGGATGGCCCTGGCGATACACCTTTAAAAAATGAGGGCTAATCAGGATGGCCGGAAATCCGGTTTGAAGATATTTCGAAGTAAAACCCATTCCTTCATAGATATCTTGACCTAAAGTGTAATCCACGACAATGCTTAATTCACCGGAATTGATTTTTTGATAATACAAAACGCAGCGGTTGGTAATGTCTTTATTCTTTCCGAGGTTATTCAAAATCAACTTGTCAAAGTTCGCCAATATCGCGCTCACTTCTTGTTGTTCCCGATCTTCTTTGGTGCCGGCGGCTGAAAGAGGAGTGGTTACTGTCAATGTCATCAGCAAAATAATGGGATAAAAATGGTGTTTTATTATTTTTTGAAACATCTGTCCATTCTCCGATTCATCATATTATCATGCACCGATTCATAATTAAATTCCATCCCTACCTGTTTTTTCCTGCATCCGCTGAAAATATTCCCTACCGGACATTCTAAAGTCAAATATTTAACGGTCCCCTCTTTATCAACAAAAGTTATATCCAGCTATAAGTTTTTAACATCGGGGTAGGCATCGCCTGCTTGGGTTACTTTTTCGATGTTGACTCAGGGTTACAATCGGATCTTTCCCCATACCAAAACCATTCTTGGTAGAAATGTGCGGAATTGCCATCCGCCAGCCAGTGTGGATATTGTTGAGAAAATCTTAGCCGACTCGAAGGCCGGCCGTGAAGACCATGAGGATTTCCGGCTCAAAATGGGCTCGCGTTATGTTTACATTCGTTTTTTTGCGGTCCGGAACCCAAAAGGAGATCTCCTGGAGACCATGGAAGTTACCCAGAATATCCAGCCGATTCAAGAAATCATCGGAGAAAAAAGATTATTGTCCGAACTTACACCGGTCGGATAGGAAGCTTATACAGTTTCCCCGCGGCAAACGCCAACGAAAAACCGTAAACTAAATGGGCTAAAAACGTAACGAAAACGTCGGTCGATTGTAAATTGAGCTTGGCTTGGGACTGAACAAGTAGTGTTCCAAGCACCATCACCCAGATAACCAGGGAAAACCCTGCACCTTTCAACCAGATGTAATCGCAACCGGTAAAATGCAAAAAATAAATAAACAGAACCCCGATGATGGAGGCTACGGTTAAATCCGTAACCCCGCCAATAAAATAGGCCATCGGCTTGAATAAATCGTTTCTCTCCAAAAAACGGGCGGCTGCAATCTGCCAAAATACAACATTCGTAAAATGCAATCTGAAAGCGAGGTAATTGAAGAGCAATTTCGTCACGTCGGCCAACAGCCCGACAATCGTTCCAATAGCAACTTTATCTTTCATGATTTACTCCCCGTTTTACCAAAGATACTCGCAAAGTTAGTATAAACATCCCTTTATCTAAATATTAACTTTTCATTTCCTCCGAACCATTTTTCACAATAATTATTTCTTAAATTTTTTTTACCTCTTTCACTAACCCCAAGACAAAATTCTTAATTTATGGTATTATTCCATATTGTAATGAAGCTGCGATACCAATCAAACTACTATTGATTATGAAATATTTAGCTTTCAATCATAAGTTATTCATTCTCATTTCTAACGAGGTTAACCAGTAGCAACGATGATCGAAGCGCTTATTTTTGACATGGACGGCTTGATGTTTGATACTGAAATTCTCTCTTTCGCCTGTTGGAAAACGGCAGCCGCCAAATACGGTTATCAGATTACCGAAGCATTATTCCTGGAAACTCTGGGGCAAACGGTGGAAAAATCCAAAGAAATCTATGGGGAATCCTTTGGAGAAGATTTTCCTTTTGAAGCAGTCAAGAAAGAACGGTTTAGACTGGGAGCCGAATATTTGCGTACCAATACGGTTCCAATCAAAGACGGGTTGCTGGAGTTACTCGCTTATCTTAAAAGCCATCACTACAAAACAGCCGTCGCCACCTCTTCTCCCCGGGAAATTGCGATACCATTCATTGAAAAAGCCGGGGTGGCCAAATTCTTCGATGATGTTGTTTGTGGGGACGAGATCATCAACTCCAAACCCGACCCGGAGATATTTCTTACGGCAGCATTAAAGTTAGGGTCTTCACCGGATAGATGTATGGTGTTGGAAGATTCCGAGTCCGGGATTACCGCTGCCTTCCGGGCGGGGATGAAGCCCGTTCTGATTCCGGATCTTAAGGAGCCAAGCGCGGAGGTTAAACAATTGGCCTTCCGACAGTTTAAGGGCTTAAAGCAAGTTCAACAAATGCTGGAGGAAAAGGTGCTGGCCCAAAAGGAAATTTAACTAGACTTCGACCGGAATATAAATCTCGCTTTCCGAGTCCGGATTATCCGGCCCCAAAAACTTTTCATCGTAAAGTTCAAAATTGTATGGGAGGGATAATTTATAGTCGCTCTTGGGCAACCAGGATTCATAAATATATTGATAAGTTAGGCCTACTTTACCAGAACATCCCCTATGAATGAAACGCAAGTACCTGGCGGATGGTAAGGATTTTCCCACCAAGCTTGGGTTAATGTGGTTTAAATCATCGACTTCAACAGCGCACATTAAAAAATAACCCTCCAAATCGTATTGGTGCGGCCAGAAAACGATTTGATAATATCTTTCGGGAATCCTCCGGTTCGGAATCGAACCAATCTCAGCGGGAAAATGAGCCCATAATTCAGTAATCATCGCCGGTGTACGCCGTTCAAATGCGACAGAGCCAACCAAAAAGATAGGTCCCCGTTCGACCAGCTCCGGTTCAACGGTCTTAATTTTGTTGAAATGGCCGACATTCTCTTCTGTGATCGTGCTCAAAAAGGGCAACTGTTTTTTACCATGACAGCGGCGCAATTCAGTGGGACTCAAACCGAATGCCCGTTTAAAGGCCCGGTTAAAAGTCTCGCTGTCATTGAACTGATACTCGAAGGAAATATCGCTAATCTTCCTCTGGGAATCCAAGATTTCATAAGCAGCTTCAGTAAGTCTGCGACGTAAAATATAATCTTTGGGAGAGTGGCCGGTAATCCCATGAAACAACCGGATAAAATGATAAAGGGAATAACCCGCGTTTTTAGATACATCCACTACCGAAAGGTCATTTTTTAAATTCCCTTCAATAAATTGTATGGATCTGATGATAACATCCTGGTTTGACATTGCATTATCCATCCTATTTTTTTAGGGGCTGACCTCCGCAATCTTTAGGCGCAGCCCCTTCCATAACCATACAGCCGCTCGGGAGTTGATATCACTCCTAACGGGTGTTGACAAATTCCGCCTCCCAATCAAAAGTTGCCGAATCTTCATACCATTGGGGCCAGTGGGAACACCATTTTGGAACAACAGACTCGCGAATCCGATCCGTGGAAGGGTGATAAGGCTTTAAATCAAGAATCGGACTACCATCCGCGGCATCGATATAGGCAATGTGGATCCGTCCTCTTTCATGGTCAATGCCCAAAATCGGCGCCACAGAAAGTGCTATGGGATTGGGTCTGATTGGAGAGCGGGTTGCAAAGGTTCCCATCCGTTCCGGGGAATTTTTATACGGTTGATCCATTTGATTCATCTCACGGTTTTCCGGAGCATCCAAAAGATGTAACCAATATAAGACATGTAAATGGCCAAATGAATCCAATTCCTTCAACCCTGGTACAAATTGCTGTTTGACTTGAAGACAAAAACCATTTTCGCTGTGTACATATCCAATCGGTAGCACCTCCAATTTATTTTGCATCTGATCCTCCTATAATTTTATTACCCGGGTGTATTTATATTGTAGCACTGAAGTACGAAACATTCCTGACCAAATTTGCCGTAAAGTCCGGTTACTAAGCCGAAAATAACCCAAAAAATGATATTTGTTGCTATGGATTAATTATCGAGGGATAAGCATCCGGAAATCCGGAAACCATAAATCCTGTTATTCAAAAACAGGAGCATCATTGATGAATAAAAACCTTTACCCAACGATTGCCATCCTATGTCTGGTTCCCTTTATTATGGTTTTGGGAAACTCCATGTTGATTCCGGTACTTCCGAAAATTCAAGAAGAGCTTCACGTGGGTCTGATTCAAGTCGGATTTTTAATTACGGTATTTTCCATTCCGGCAGGGATCGTCATCCCCTTTGCCGGCATGCTGTCCGATCGGATAGGACGAAAAAAAATAATGTTTCCGGCATTATTGATATACGGGATCGGGGGATTACTCGCCGGACTCTTTGCAATCCTTTTTAAAGATAAGGCTTTCCCGTGGATTATTGGAGCAAGGATTGTTCAAGGGATTGGAGCGGGCGGAACCTATCAGCTGGGGATGGCATTAGCCGGGGATTTGATTCAATCCAACGAACGTTCAAAAATATTGGGGTTATTGGAAGCATTCAACGGCTTGGGAAAAGTGATCAGCCCTTTGGCAGGAGCCGCCATAGCATTAATTTCTTGGTATATGCCTTTTTTCGTATACGGGGTTTTGGCGATTCCGATTGGTTTTTTAGTTTTATGGGTAGTGAGTGAGGATGTAGAAAAATTAAAACAGCAAGTTCAACCCATTCCCAAGTATTTTGGAGATTTGACCACTATTTTCAAATCCAAAGGTCTTGCCTTGGCAACAGCTTTTCTAAGTGGACTTCTAGCCTTATTTGCACTTTTTGGCTTATTGAGTTTTTTCTCGGATGTGCTGGAAAAACAATTTCAGATCGATACCTTTCCCCGAGGATTAATCCTTGGTATTCCGGTACTGATTATGGCCTTAACCGCCTATATCCTTGGGACCGTGATGCAGAAACAGATGTCTCGCATTTTAAAATGGTCGGCGGTGATTGGTCTTTTTATGCTTGCCACCGGTCTGATATTATTTTGCCCTTTTAAAAGCCTATGGGGGTTAACAGTCGCCGCATCCATCCTGGGACTTGGAACCGGTGCAGTGTTGCCGTCTTTAAACACTTTAATCACTTCTTCGGCTCCCAAAACCGAACGGGGGCTGGTTACCTGTTTATATGGCACCGTAAGATTTTTCGGAGTGGCGATCGGTCCTCCCTTATTTGGTTTAGCCGAAAAAATCTCCAAACCGCCGATCTTTTTTACCACTGCCGGAATCTGTATCCTGGCGGGAGTGTTGTTTCTTTTTCTGGTGGATCCAAAAAAGATTATCCCAAAAGAAATTCAGAGTTAAACAAAGAACGGGGAAAGTTTTTCAATTTTCTGATTTTTCAATTTAATTTTACTGTCATGACGGTTTTGTTTAAATCGGCCTCGCCATAATGAAAAACTATTGAATCGATCCGGCCGGTATTGGTGATGATCATCGGAATAATAACGGATTTGGCATTGGCTCTCAACAACTCGATGTCGAAAACCAATAGTTTGGCGCCTTTTTTTACAGTTTGATTCCTGTGGACCAGGCTTTCAAAACCCTCCCCTTTTAAATTCACTGTATCAATCCCGATGTGGATAATGACTTTAAGGCCTTCGGGGGTAGTAATTCCAATAGCGTGTTTGGTGGGAAAAACACTATTGATAGTCCCGTTGACCGGACAATAAATAATTCCTTCCGCCGGTTCAAAGGCCATGCCGTCTCCTACCATTTTGGTGGCGAATACTTGGTCCGGCACTACAGCCAAGGGTATAGCACTCCCAAGAACCGGCGAAGCAAAATCAACCATTTTCTTTCGTGAAAATAAACGAAACATGAAAGCCTCCTAGAATTCATGGTGGAAAAACAAATAACCGAAAAAAACAATCTTTATTTTCCTGAGATTTTTTTAAGATTTCCCTCTCATCTTCATCATGCTTTTAATATGAGATACAATGGGGTCAGCCATGGTCCCGACCACAATTTGATAATGGTTAGCGGATAATTTGAGTATGTTGGCGGCTCCAAGTTGGCTCAGCCGTTTCTCATCCACGAAAGATCCTTCTTTGGCCATTAAACGGATCCGGGTAACACAGGCATCGAGGGATTCGATATTCCCGGCACCGCCCATTGCCTTTAAAATTGCCCCGCATCGCTCTTTTAACTCCTCGGCATTTAATCCCGACAAACTCCTGGATTCCTCTTCATCAAGACGCCCCGGAGTCGGGATATCCCATTTTTTGATGGCATAGAAAAAAATAAAATAATAGACAATCCCGTAACCAAGTCCAAACAATATCAACAGTATCGGTTTGCTCGATATTCCAAAATTTAATATATAATCAATCATTCCGGCGGAAAATCCAAAGCCGGTACGAATTCCCAACATGGAAACAACCGCTAAGGATACTCCGGTTAAAATTGCATGAATAACATAAAGCAACGGCGAAAGAAACATAAATAGAAATTCAATCGGTTCGGTTATCCCGGTTAAGAACGAGGTAAAAGCCACGCTTAACAGCATTCCGGTGATTGCTTTGCGGTGCTTTTTCCGGGCTGCTGCGATCATGGCCAAGCAAGCGGCAGGTAAAGCAAACAACATAATTGGAAAAAACCCGGTCATAAATGTGCCGGCACTGGGATCTCCCGCAAAAAAACGGGTCAAATCCCCATGAATCAATTTCCCGGCCGGAGTTTTGTATTGACCGAATTGAAACCAAACAACGGTGTTAATCACATGATGCAGACCGAAAGGAATCAACATCCGGTTGCAAAATCCGAATAAAAAGCCGCCGACAGACCCCGAGCCCGCGATTCCGTTGCCGATTAGATTCACGATTCGTTGAAAAAGCGGCCAAAGCCAGCCTGTCAATAACCCAAGCGCAACGGAAATCAAAGAAGTCAGAATCGGAACAAACCGTCTGCCGCCAAAAAAACCAAGATAAAGCGGGAGTTTGATGGAATGATATTGGTTATAAAGAAATCCTGCCAGCAATCCCACAATAAGCCCGGACAGAATACCGACACTGATATTGGGGTCAAAGGTTGCGGCCACACTGGTTAATACCAAATGACCCACCAAGGCGGCCAGTCCCGCTATACCGTTATTTTCCTCGGCCATACCGATGGCAATACCGATAGCAAATAAAAGTGATAAATTATTATCCCGAAATATGGTATCGCCGGCAGCATACATCCATGGCAGATTCAAAATATCGGGAGCGCCCAAACGTTTCAAAAGGGCTGCAGCCGGCAATACTGCCGTTGGAGCCATCAAACCTTTCGACAATTTTTGTAACTTCAGAAGAATGCCGCGCCGATAAGACAATATCCTCACCTCAAAATATTTGAGAAATTCCAAAAAGGAACCGATGGGGTTATTTTTATTTACCGTTATAAGTTGAAATATTTTTCAGCCTTTCAATATGCATGGCAATATAACCGATCTCCGCTTCGGTAACCTTTAGATTGGTCTCTTCCGCGATCAAAGCGGCGACCTTTTTGGCCAATCTAAAAGAGATCTTATACATCTTTTTGATGGAAGACAACAAATCATTTTTGATGGGAATGTTCTGGGTAATTCGCTCAATCGCAAAACGTAGATGAGTGATGAAACGGGCGTAATCGATGGATTTTCGGTCAATTTCCAAATCAAGCTCATCCTCGATAATTTCCATTATCGAATTACAAAGATATGTGTATTTAATGGTATTGGAAAGCTTCCCCTGATTTTTCAAGGAATGCACATGGAGGGCTATAAATCCGACTTCGCTCTCTGGAAAGTTAATACCGATACTTTTTTCAAGAATGGTAACGGCTCTCCTGGCAAGCTCCACTTCCCGTGGATAAAGGGTCTCAATCTCAATCATGAAAGGATTTTCAATTTTATCGTTGTTTTTGAGTCGATATACTGCAAAAGCGACATGATCTATAAACCGGACATGAATTTCGTCTCCTACAGGCTGTCCAGTCTCAGTGCTGATCATGGCGATAATTTCCTCGCAAATTCCCACCAAAGGGGCATTTATCTGGGTAATTAACTGGTTAAACCTTGAACTTGTCT
The DNA here is from genome assembly GCA_023401925.1 of Bacillota bacterium. Lineage (GTDB taxonomy): Bacteria > Bacillota > UBA4882 > UBA8346 > UBA8346 > UBA8346. Next base: position 44,237 of record JAEXDA010000043.1, on the reverse strand, counting down.
CGGAGCTTGCGATAGTAAATACTTTTTCAAAAGGGCTATCCGTTCCAACCAAGTCCCCTTCTTTTTTACCAAATCCAAGTCCCTTACGGATGAGGATTTTTTCAGTGTTTTCGGACTTAGCAAGAATCACATTATTATTGAATACTTTGACCACAAAGTATTGGGTTGGTTGCATTCCCAAACCTCCTGCCTCTTTTAACGATAAGAACAAGTAACATTGGTATAACATATCGAAAAAGCCATTCCATAAGGCATTCTACCGGTATCCGGTCCTTAATGATTCGCTCATTCCCTGCCGGATTAAATTTGAGTTTATTTATCCAATAATAAAGGATTTTTTCGTTTAAGAAATAAAAATATTATATCATGTTTCGATATTTGTTGCATTCCTTCACCGTCTGTTTTAAAAAATCCATATAATGGATAATTTTGAACTTCCTTGCCTGGATATAGATTTTAAATAAAAACATTATAAGGGTGTGGGTAAAGGATGAAAGAAGTCATGGTTCAAGTTATCAACAAGACCGGGTTACACGCGCGTCCCGCGGCCCAAGTGGTTAGACTAGCGACAAAATTCAAATCACAAATCTATGCCGTTAAAGACGACAAAAGAGTGGATTTAAAGAGTTTACTGGATCTTTTGGGCTTGGGTGTTTGTCAAAATGACTCCTTTACTATCTGTGCCGAAGGAAAGGACGAAAATAAAGCCATCGAACAAATTACGGAATTAATCAAGGAAATTAATAATAGCTAATTCAGATATTGGATTTCTTTTTTATCTTCATCTTTACATGTCCTTGACATTGACAATGGGATTTGTTAATATAGATGTAACAATTTAAAAATTATTTGGTTATTTTCAATCGGCGTGCGACGTAAGGCAAGAGCTGAAGGGATTATTCCTTTTCAGCTCTTTTTTTGTCTCAATCAATGTAATGGAAAAGGTGGTGAGAAAACCGGACATTTGTTAATCGATGAGGAATTTTTGCTTTAATCTTTTTACTAATTTAGGAGGTGTATGTTTTTGAAAAAAGCAAGTTTGCTGGTTTTAGTTTTAGCTTTGGTATTGGTCAGCGTTTTAAGTTCCGTAACCATTTTGGGTGCAGAAAAAGTAACTTTAACCCTGGGTTCCTGGCGGGTCGATGATGTAGAAGCCGTCAACAAAGTTCTGGCCGCCTTTAAAGCCAAAAATCCCAATATTGACATCAAATTCAACCCGACCAACCCGCCTGATTACAACGCCGTTCTCCGCACTCAATTAACGGGTGGAACCGGTCCCGATTTAATGTATCTGCGTTCTTTCAAAATTAGCGCCGATTTATATAAGGATGGTTTTTTGGTGCCCATTACCGATATGCCGAATTTAAAAGCAAACTTTACGGAAGGTAATTTAAGTCCCTGGACCAATGATAAGGGTGTTATCTATGGTTTGCCCTTCATGGCCGTATCCCATGGCATTTATTACAATGCCGATATTTTCAAAAAATACAAAATTAAAGTTCCCGCTACTTGGGAACAATTAATGGCTGCTGCCAAGAAGTTAAAAGCTGCCGGTATCATTCCATTTTCTAACGGATCCAAAGACCAATGGGATATGAATGAAATCGTCTTCATGAATCTTCTTCCGGATTTTATCGGAGGCAGGGCATCCCGCTTGGAATATGAAACCGGAAAAGTTCCGTTTAACGACGAAAAAATGGTTGCCGCATTCCAGGCCATCAAAGATATCGCCCCCTATCTGCCTGCCGGACAAGAAGGCGTTTCCTATTACGATTCTCAACAACTCTTCCTGCTTGGAAAAGCCGCTATGTTCTTCGGCGGTTCCTGGGATGTCGCTATGTTTGAAAAAGCGGCTCCCGGTTTCAATTGGAGCATTATGTCCACTCCGGCGCCATCCGGCAAAAAAACCGTTGTTTGTTTCCACCCGGATTGCGGTATCGGTATTAACAAAGTTTCCAAACATCAAAAAGAAGCCCGGATCTTTTTAGACTGGTTGACTTCCAAACAAGCCGCCCAGATTCTGGCTGATGAAGTTCCCGGTTTTTATCCGCTTTCCAAAAACGGTAGCGCCCTCAAAGTCAAGAGCGAACACGCCAGCGAATTCCTGGCTATCAGCAAGGGCAAAGAGACCGATTTACGTTTCGATTGGCCGGTAATCATGGATGCCCCCCAAGGAAAACCCGATGGCTATACCCTGACTCAAAACGCGGCACTTGCCGTTGCCAAAGGCGCGATGACTCCCAAACAAGCTGCCGATTCCCTGCAAGCCGGGTTGGCCCAATGGTATGCCCCGACTCAACATTTTAAATAATTAGCCAAGGATTTTGAAGAATCTGCCTGGCATAGAATCTCTTATTTTATGCCAGGCAGATTCTTTCCGGGCCAACTCATTTCGGATTACAGAGAAATCAGTAATTGAAGGAGTCAATTATGGAGCAACATGCTTTAACGAACACCGCGCCACCCAAAGAAAAAAAGCGACGCCAAAGAGACTGGTGGTTTTTTTACACCCTCCCCGCTCTTGTCATTTATATTTGGTTTATGGCCTTCCCATTGTTTAATTCAATGCGTCTGAGTCTTTATACCGGTTCGGGATTTATACCGGATCATTTTGTGGGCATGAAAAATTATATCGATTTATTCACCAATTCGATATACCGTGACCGGTTGATTGGCGCATTTTTTCATACCTGTATTCTTTTTGTGATCTGCATGGGTATTCAAAACACCCTCGGTTTAATGTTCGCAAACATCTTGTCAGGCTCTCTAAAGGGCCGTGCAATTTTTCGCACGATTATCTTTCTTCCGGTCACTTTATCGGTTTTGGTCACCGGATTCTTATGGCGGCTGATTCTCAATCCCAATTGGGGCGCTGTCAACCAAGTTCTCTCCATGTTGGGGTTAACCCAATTTTCCAGTTATCCCTGGCTAGGCAATCCCAAAACCGCTATGGTGATGGTCGGACTAGTTACAGCTTGGCAATGGGTGGGTTTACCCACTATGATTTTCTTAGCCGGATTTCAGGGAATACCGGAAGAGTTGTTCGAAGCGGCCAGCATTGACGGATCTTCACGGCGTCAGATTTTTTGGAAAATCAAAGTCCCTTTGCTGATTCCTGTAATGGGACTGGTTTCAATTTTAACATTTGTCGGGAATTTTAATGCTTTTGATATTGTTTTCGGATTGGAAAATGCCAACGGAGCGCCTGATTATGCCACGGATATCATGGGAACTTTCTTTTACCGGATTGGAATCGCCGGACAGCATCCTATCGGTGAGCCGAATATGGGCGTAGGCGCCAGTATTGCCACCGTTATCTTCTTTATTTTACTAACCGGTGTTACCTTCTGGATGATTTCTCAAAGCCACAGCCAAAAAAAATCTGAGTAAATGGAGTCATTTCAATGAAAGAACGAAAGGTTATTATCGGTCACTATCTGATTCTATCCATCTGGGCTCTTGTCGCATTGTTCCCTGTATGGACAATGCTGGTGAATTCCTTCAAAAAACAGCTGGATATTTTCAAAAATCCGTTCGCCTTACCCCTTACGCCTAGCTTTGACGGTTATCTTTATGTATTCCGGGAAAGCAATTTTTTGTTATACTGCTTGAATACTTTACTGATTACAAGCATCTCGATTGTCTGTGTTCTCTTCATCGGTTCGCTGGCGGCCTATGCTCTGGCCAATTGGAAAGGTCTCGGATCCAAATTAATTTATTTGCTTTTTCTATCCGGAATTATGATACCCATACGTTTAGGAACAATTAACATATTTCAGATTATCCGTTCATTGAATATGATGGGATCGGTCTACGGTTTGATCCCGGTATATATTGCTTGGGGACTCCCCATGGCTGTCTTTATCCTTACCACCTTTATTCAGGATTTGCCCGGCGAGCTAATGGAATCGGCCTCCATTGACGGGGCTTCAAAATTTCGCACCTATTTTAACATCGTTATTCCACTAGTCCGGCCGGCCCTTGGGACGGTTGCCATTTTCAATCTGATTAACATCTGGAACGACATTTGGTTCCCCTTAATCTTTAATTTAAGAGAAGACCAAAGAACACTCCTCTTGGGAGTCACTTACTTTTTCGGCACCTATCAGACGGACTGGACCAAGGTTTTGGTGGTTCTTACGCTTGCTACATTGCCGATTCTTTTACTCTATATGCTTATGTCAAAACAATTTATTAAAGGATTAACGGCCGGTGCCGTCAAAGGATAAGAAGATTTCCTAATCTGTTGATGATAATATTTTTCAGCCGCTGTGAAGATACAAGTTCTCATTGCGGCTTTTTATTTGATCCCCATATCGTCGTCGGCTTTTTGCTAAAAACCTTTTTTTATAAAGTGTTTTATAAAAACTAACGTCATCACTAACAAAGGTTGATGAAATAAATATACCATCAGCGAATGCTTCCCTAGAAAACAAAAACCTCGGACCCAAATCAATCGGGAACAATCATTCAACGGAAACATTCTCCCCTTTGGGGAATATAACCGATTACCCAAAAACAATCCGATTAAAACGAAGCCCAGCCAAGGAAAAATGGGAAAATAATCCACACTGTAATAACCATTTTTTCGAAATCCCGCCCAAAGCAACCAAGGAAAAGTAAAATGAAAAGAATTCAAATAAAATCCAATAATAATTGCACCGGCACCCAGGAATAAGTTCAAATATCCCAGTGTCAGGAGGGGATAACTTAGAATAATCGTCGCACCGATTAAATGGAGGACTCCGAAAACGACATAACCTTCTTTTAAATAAATCCTTGTAACAATGGTAATCAGTAAACCGTAACCGAAAATGGCAAGTCCACGTTGAAGATATTTCGGAAATAATCTTTGCTCTTTTCCGGTATTTTGTTGAATTTCCCGATGATGACTAATGACTAAACAAATCCCGACCAACAATAAAAAAGTTGCAGCCGTCGTTTTTTGCCAAAAAGACCAAATTGTCCAACCAAAGGGGAATTCCAGTATTCGCAATAATGAAAGATCAACAAAAAAATGGAGCACGATCATCAAAAGGATAGCGATTCCCCGCAGGAAATCAATTTCCCAATACCGGAAAGGGATTATCATCCCTTTGGTTTGAACAATAAAGCGCCTATAAACCCAAAAATAATAGCCGATGACACACCGGCGCTGGTGATTTCGAATATACCTGTAATAACTCCAATCATTCCATCCCTTTGAAACTCCGACCAGGCCCCTTTGACAAGCGAATTGCCAAAGCTGCTTATCGGAACGGAAGCGCCGGCGCCTGCAAATTTGATAAGCGGGTCATATAATCCAAATCCCCCCAGGATTGCTCCTATCACCACCAAACAACACATCGTATGAGCCGGAGTAAATTTTAAAACATCCATCATGATTTGACCGATGACACAAATGCCTCCGCCCACTAAAAAGGCTAAAATAAATTTTTCCAAAAAATGAAATCCTCCTTACATCTCAATAGCAACCGCATGGGCAATGCAGGGTATGCTTTCTTTTTGTTGATAGGATAATGGGGATAACAATGCTCCGGTAGCCACAACCAAAATCCGATCAAGTTCCCCTTGATGCATCCGCTTTAAAAGATGCCCGTAGGTTACTGCGGCTGAACAGGCACAGCCACTTCCCCCAGCGAATACCGGTTGCTCTTTTGTAAAGATCATCAGTCCGCAGTCGTTAAACTGGTTCGGGGCAAATTTTATTCCATGTTGCCCCAGTAAATCGGTGGCGATAGGATGACCTACCCGTCCTAAATCACCGGTCACAATTAAATCATAATAAGAGGGAGAACGCTGTAAATCCCGGAAGTGGGCTTCAATCGTATCGACGGCCGCCGGAGCCATAGCGCCGCCCATATTAAGCGGATCAGCAATTCCCATATCAACAACCTTGCCGATGGTTGCCGCCGTCACATGGGGGCCCGTCCCTTGAGGCACCAACAGAGCCGCCCCAGCGCCGGTAACTGTCCATTGGGCAGTTGGTGGTTTTTGATTGCCATATTCCGTGGGATAACGGTACTGTTTTTCCACGGAACCATTATGACTGGAGGTCGCTGTCATTACATTTTGGGCAAATCCGCTGTCAATCATCAAAGATGCTAAAGCCAATCCCTCCATCGAACTTGAACAGGCTCCATATACTCCCAAAAAAGGAATTCCTAAGCTTCGAGCCGCAAAACTGCTGGAGATAATTTGATCCATTAAGTCGCCACAAAGAAAAAACTGGATATCCTCTTTTTTGAGGCCCGCCTTTTGAATTGTGATTTTGCAGGCGTTCTCCAGTAAGGTCTTTTCGGCTTTTTCAAAACTATCCTGACCCAGCCAAATATCTTTTTCCAGTTTATCAAAGTCCCCGGCCAGTGGCCCTTCCCCCTCGAAAGGGCCACCCACAGCCGCTGAGGCCTTAATCAAAGGCTTTGATTCAAAAAGCCAACTTTGTTTTCCTTGAAGCAAGTCAATGACCACCCAGCGCTTTAAAGATTGCTTTCACCAAAACAATAGTGAAAGCTGAAAATACACCATAAACGATTACAGCCCCTGCCAATTTAAACATTTTACCCGCTACACCCAAAACGAACCCTTCACTGCGATGCTCTATTGCCGCAGACGCAATCGAATTGGCAAATCCGGTAACCGGGACAGCCGTACCCGCCCCACCCCATTGCGCTATATGATCATAAACTCCAAAACCGGTCAGCAAAACCGATATCATAATTAACACAGCTACCGTAGGATTGCCGGCAGTTTCTTCCGTAAATTGAAAATAGGTCATAAAAAACCACTGAAGGAACTGACCCAGGACGCAAATGAGTCCGCCGCTGAAAAAGGCCCGAATCGAGTTTAATAAAACAGGGCGTTTCGGCTCTTTGGCTTTTGCCAAAGTTTGATATTTTTGTTGGGCCGGGGTTAATTTCTTGTTTTTGGAATTGGCCATTCTCAACAGTACCTCCGGCGAAAAAACTTTTGCTTATACATATTTTTCTAAGTTTTATTCCAGGTATGCTGGCAATTTCTGTTTCTTTTTGAAACACGGCTCCTATAGTGTTTACCAATATTTGCCGCCCCAATACAAAAAGGCTGCCTAAAAGTTCTTTTAGGACAGCCCTTGCCATATCATTCAAAAATAAGATTGAAGTTCATGGGAAAAACACCGGCAGCCAAGGCCACTACCAAGTTAACCCTTGATTTATTTTATTTGTTTCAACACTTCGCATAGAAGCTTGAATGTCTTCCCAACGGAGCTGATGCTGACATGCTCATTGGGGGTATGCAAATCATACATATTGGGGCCGATTGAGACAGCGTCGATACCGGGAATTCTTTCAACCAAAAATCCGCATTCCAAACCGGCATGAATTACGTTCACCTTGCCCTTAACCCCATACAAATCTTCATAAGTTTTCACAAACAAATCCCGTATTTGGGATTCTTGCGTATACTCCCAGCTCGGATAAAAAGAATTAGCTTCAAACTGGATATGAAGAATATCGGCGATTTGCTCACAGATTCCTAATAACTGGCGGAATAAAGACTTGACTGAACTTCTGGGACAGCATTCAAAAGTAATTTTATCGTCCTTAATGGACATAACCCCCAGATTATTGGAATATATCACCAGATCATGTTCCAAATCCCGGGCTAGCGGTCCGTTCGGAATAATACCGATCAAATGAATGATGGTTTTTTTGATATTCTCGTCGTACACATCCTTGGAACCATCATATTTATCGAGCGTTACCTGAATATCGGCATCCGAAAAGGCCAGTTCATACTTTAATGTTTTATTCCACTCCCGGACAGTTTCTTCAATCCCAAAACCATCTTTTACCGATACCACGGCCCAGCTTTCTCTGGGAATTGCATTGGCTTTGGCACCCCCACCAAGCTCGGCGATGTCGATATTATCCCTAAGGTCGAAAAGAATCCTGCCCAAAAGTTTAATGGAATTGCCCCGTTCCTTATCGATATCGCTTCCGGAGTGTCCGCCTTTTAGGCCCTTGATTCCCAATTTATAAAACCGTTGATATTTGGGCGCAACCCTTCGTTCCGGTATATGAAAATAAATTCTTCCTCCACCGGCGCAACCCGAGGTAAAAATTCCTTCTTCCTCATTATCAACATTGATTAAAATTCTTCCCGTTAACTTTTTGGCATTAAATTTTTCCATCCCGGTGAGGCCGTTTTCTTCATCAGTAGTAATCAATACTTCCAAAGGAGGATGGGGAAGGTCCGAGGAGTCCAGAATTGCTTGGGCACACGCCACTCCGATGCCATTATCCCCTCCCAGCGTCGTCCCTGATGCATAAATATACTCTCCCACAATCCGAAGCTTGATGGGATCATTGAAAAAATCATGAACGGTATCCTGATTTTTTTCCCAAACCATGTCCATATGTCCCTGCAGGATAACCCTGGGCGCGTTTTCATAACCAGGAGTACCGGGCTTTTTTATCAGAATATTGAGAGCTTCGTCCCGGGTGACTTCTAAATTCTTTCCTTGCGCCCATTCATAAAGGTAATCACTGACTTTCTTTTCATAAGTCGATCCCCTTGGTATCTTGGATATCTCTTCAAAATAATAAAATACTTTTTCAGGTTGTAACCCTTCAAGCATACCCGCCATCTCTAAACCCCTTTTCAAGTTAAAATCTCCGCCTGCTATACGCGCTAGCGATTATAAATTTTCTCCGGTCGTAGTCGCAACCAATTTACAGTGTTTCACTCCTTTTAAGCTGCTCATTCGACCGGCAATCGCTTGAATTTCGGATTTTTCACCCTTTACCACCATGACCTCCAGGCAGTTATGGGCATCCAAATGAACATGCAAAACCGAAACTATTTTTTCGTGGTACTGGTGTTGCAGATCCGTCATTTTATCAGCCATTTCCCGTAGGTGATGATTATAAACCAGGGTAATGGTACCGACCGAATTCCCTTCGCCTTGCCGCCATTCTTCTTCGACCAAATATTCCCGAATTAAGTCCCGGATGGCCTCCGACCGGTTGGTATACCCTTTTTTTTCAATCAAATTGTCAAACTGCGATAATAACTTTTCCTCAATGGAGATACCAATTCGTTGTAATTCGGATTCCATGGAGAACCCCCTCCATTTATCAATGTATATTTATTATACTATATTAAATTTACTTTCCATAACAATTGTTCATTCGAAAAGATTTTTTCCGGTTTTCCGTCCATTTCAATTCCATGGTTTTCGTTCATAACTATCACTCGATCGGCTACGCAATTAGCCATTTCCAGATCATGGGTAGCAAGAATGATGGTTGTTCCTTTTTGGTTCAACTCCAGCAATTTATTAACAAACCACTTTTTGGTTCGCGGATCCAGGCTGTTGGTAGGTTCATCCAATATCAGCACTTCCGGATTATATATGCAAACAGAGGCCAAGGCTACCTTTTTCTTCTCCCCGCCGCTCAGTCTATAAGGCGGACGCTCCTTGAGATCTTCCAGGCCGAAATCTTTCAGAACGGAGTCAACCCGTTGTTTCAAGTCCGCTTCATCCAAATTCAATTGGAGGGGAGCAAAGGCCAATTCATCAAAAACGCTGGAACAAAACAGCTGGGTATCGGAATCCTGAAAAACCAATCCCACTCTTTTGCGAAACGAATAGGGATTGACCTGCAGATTTTTTTCATGGAGGGGTTGACCGAAAGCTTCAATTTCTCCCCTATCAGGAAAAATCAACCCGCCCAACATTTTTAGTAACGTTGATTTGCCACAGCCGTTAGCCCCCAGGATAACAATTTTTTGGCCTTGAAAAATCCGCAGGTTAATATCGGAAAGAACCGGCGTGGACCCAAGATAATGATAGAAGACCTGCTTTATATTATAAATAAGTTCTGCCATTTGTTTTCCGTTTAAACGCTCGCTTTTTTTAATGTAAAATGATGAATTATTTCCACACGATGAAAAATCCAAAAATCAATGCGGCATTGAATATCAGCCACAGATAATCAGGTAAACCAAGCTTAAAGCGATGGATACTCCTAACTTCACCGGTATAACCCCTGGAAAGCATGGCTTGGTACACCAACTCGCCCGCCATGGAGGTACGAATGAAAAGCTGTCCCGCAGCATGAGCTACAAAACGGCGTCCTTCTTTACCGCTGCTTTTCCCCAGACTTCTGCTCTTGCGGGCTATAAAAAAATTAGAAGCGGTTTCTAATCCCAAGAAAATATAACGATGGGTCATTTCCAAAGTCATAATAAACGAAGCAGGAATTTTTAAAACCCTAAGCGATTTAAGAAGCTCCTCCCATTGGGTAGTCGATGTTAACAGGTAAACAAAAGAAATGGAACAAAACGAACGCATAACCAATAAAATCGCTCCACTCATCCCCTGCCGGGTAATATAAAGTTGCTGAGAAATCGGCCATAACGGTTCCCCCGGCCTGACAACATTAAAAAGCGAAGGCAAAGTTACTATTCCCGTGAACACCAGAACCAAGACAGCCACCCGCCATATCATCCGGAGCAATGAAATTCTTGATAACACAGCTAGAATAAGAATATAAATGGCTAAAACAGCCAATTCGGTGATGGTTTGCAAAAAGTTTCCGAAAATAATCAGTCCCAAAAAGGACAACAACTTGATCCTCGGGTCGAATAATTGAAGTAATCCTTTCAGCCGCGCTGTTTGTTCTGAATAAAAAAGCTCACAAAAAATTCCTTGAATATCAAGGAGGGTTTTTTCAATGAAATTTTTCAAATCGGTAGAAGCCTTTCCCGTAAATAAAAAAGAAACGGCTGAAATCATTGATTTCAGGCACATGCAGCCATAATTTTCCGTATTACAATTTCGAAATTTATGCTACTATAATTCCCCATAAAAAATCTGCTTCCTCCCTACACTGAAAAATAATTCGTAATATCTCAGCTTCGTTCGGGTATGACCGTCTCTATATCCATTCCTGCCCGTTACGGTATAATTGGGCCGAATGTGAAAATATTCGCTGAAATCTCAGGCCGATTATGAAATTGCTTCGAAGCCTTAGAAGATCAAATCTCCCGCCAAGAAAAGACGAAAGACATCGAAAAAAGAAGGGAACGCTCGTTTCTTGTCGAAAGCTCCGTAGAATATTAAACAACCCATGAATTGAAGGTAACAGAGATGGACCAACCCTTTCTCAAACTTGAAGATGTCACTCTTCATGTCAATGAGCAACTACTTTTTAAGGATACCAACTGGCTATGGCAATCCAATGAAAACTGGGCTATCTTAGGCTCCACCGGCTCCGGCAAATCATTACTGGCAAAGGCCCTCTGCCATCAAATTCCTTTGTATACAGGCCAAATCCGTTATTTTTTTAACCCGGCAGTTACGGAAGGCGAACCCTTCTTCAACCGGGGTGACGTGCTGATCATTTCCCCAAGCCAGCACCAGGAACTAATGCACCGTTACGGTGGATATCATCAAGCCCGCTGGCAAAGTTCCGAAGTGGACGACATCCCACTGGTGGCCGATTACTTATCCGGTAAAAGTATTGAGCACCGCTCTCCTTATGAAGTGACCCCCTTTAAAACCGATGAAGCAGTTTACGAGCACCGCCGTGAAAAGGCTATGGCTTTACTGGAGATTGAATATCTGCTCAACCGTAAAATCCATCAACTCTCCAATGGCGAAGCCCGGAAAGTATTAATCGCCAGGGCGCTGATGCAGGCTCCCAAGCTTTTAATTTTTGACGATCCTTTCGGAGGATTGGACACCGAGTCCCGGGCCTTATTGCGAAGGGTGATGACTCAAATTATCGCTGGGGGTCAAATCAAAGTGCTAGTCGTAGCTTCAGGACCGGCGGAAGTACCTGAAGGTATCACTCATTTGCTTTATGTTGCCGATCATCAGATTCGCACGCAAAAACCCGTGCTTCAAGCCAACCTTTCTGAACTTAAGGAAGAACCCCCGGCAGCTTTTGCGGGGATCACTATTTCTGCAAGCAATTTTATGGATTTGCAATCCAAAGAAACCACCCCGTCCGAAACTTTGGTGGAAATGAAAAATACATCGGTGGTATATAACGGAACAGCTATTCTTTCCAATATCGATTGGACTGTCAAAACCGGTGAACGCTGGGCGGTGTTAGGCCAAAACGGCGCCGGTAAATCCACACTGCTGAGTCTGATTATGGCTGATAACCCCCAATCTTATGCCAATGAAATTTTTTTATTTGGCAAAAAACGCGGTAGCGGGGAAACAATTTGGGATATTAAGCGTCAAATCGGCTGGGTATCGCCGGAGTTACAAATGTATTATGTGCAAGGCTTTAGCTGTTTAGAAGTTGTCTGTTCCGGCTTTTTCGATACTATCGGACTTTATCAGGAATGTTCTTCGGAGCAGACCCGTACTGCCATGAAATGGCTTACTTTATTCCATATGGAAACTTTGGCCGGACAGATTTTTGACACCCTCTCTTTGGGTGAGCAACGTCTGGTCTTGCTGGCCCGGGCCCTGGTTAAAAACCCGTCCTTGTTGGTTCTCGATGAACCGGGGCAGGGTTTGGATAAGAAAAATCGTAAATATTTGAATGACTTATTGGATCAACTTTGCTGGAAAACCGGCTTGACGCTGATTTATGTAACCCATTACCTGGATGAACTGCCGCAAGGGATTACGCACGTCTTAAAGCTTAAGAAAGGCGCCGTGATTGAAAAAGCGGTCCGAAATCACTAAAAGACAAGCTAAAACCGCAATCGCTTCTGAAATTATTGGCTAGTGATACTAAAAGGTACCTCGAAAGGACAAAAAGCTCCTTCTGAGATAGAAAAAGCTCCTTATTTGCTTCGAATTCCTTCGTTTGATACGGAAAAAGCTCCCTTTAGGATACAAAAAGCACTTCAGCCACAGGAATATCGATACAGTAAGGTACGATTTTTATATTTCAGGAAAGCAATCTGCCGGGTTTAAGCCTGACGCACGCCGCAGTTTCTTTAATCCTGTATAAAATGTGACTTAAGTATTTCAAGATATACTCTCCAATTGCTATAAACTCAACAATGATTAATCATCCATACTAAAATATTTATTTAAACATATTAAAAAATCAATGTCAAGGACAGAAACGGTCCTAGCATCTGGATTTAAAATTAAAATTCCAAGATAACTAAAGTTAGTTAAAAAAATCGGTTGTACTTTCTAGAAACGTTATAGAAAAAATGGCTTAGATTCGGTTTGTGCCTTCTTTTTATACTATATATAATATTAATAGATTCCAAAAAAGAAGTTAAAACATATGGCAAGAACCTTAATTAGACCTTCATTTGGGATAAACGCAAAAAAAGTTATTGCTACTTTGTATTCTTATTGCTATTTATCAAATTTGGAAAAAATGAAGGGCAAGAACTAGAATAAAGTAGAACACCTCTCCTAACAGCATATGCTTAACTTAAAAATGTTTAAACCGTTGGGCCACCCTTGGCCAAGGCCTTAAATAAAAACCGTTCGAAGATTCATCCAAATGATGCTCTCATTTTTATATAATTCGTAGCCCTCCTGCCTCTCCTTCCCCTCACCCTTCTGTCCCATTGGCTTAAAAACACCGTCATTGCGGCAATCGTGGCTTAGGAGGGGCAGGAGGGCATAAAAAAATAAACCCGATAAAAAGGTCGTGTCACATTCACGCGGTCTATTATTTGTTCATTTACGTAAGCATAAGCATACTGAACGACTCAGCATACTGGCCCAAAACCCATCCGCCGGATTTACTACCTCTCGCGAACGCCCCGCCGCCCTTTCATCCCGTAAATCCCGTTCATCCTGTCTCCGTTATCCTTTTTTTAGGCCAACCTTTTCCCGTCCTGCACACTCATCGCTTTTGCCGTTATACTCCGCAGTCTGTGCAACAAGCCTATAGGCCCTCAATTCCATTTCTTCCTTTGCTGATTTCATTTCTCCAAACATTTTTTTCATTTCATAACTTTTTATCAAACCTTTTTCAGACGCAAAAGCTGATTGTATAATCAAAAGAACGTAATTAATTTGAAATACAAACTATTTCTTGCACATTTTACCAGATTATTATAGTATTAAAATAACTGATTGGATTTTTATGGTATTCCCAATAACTTTGTTGATGTTTACGATAAAAAAACAATGAATCCACGCCGAGGTGCAAAATGAAAAAAATTTTCCCTATTCTTTTGTTATCCATGCTATTGCTGTTTTTCAACACAGTCGCTACATTTGGAAACGCATTTAGAAATACCTATAGTATCGAAGGAGGTTCAATAAACGACAGGGTTAACATACAATTTGAGTATAATATCAATAGCTATCTTTCATGGTATGCTGATTATTATAAACTGGAAAAATATAACTCATCATTTACGACTACTATTGTCGGTATGACTTATTACTTTAAACATCGAGCCAATAATAAGGGGTGGTATATCAGTGGCGGTATCCCTCTTTTTAAAGATGTTGACTATAATCCGGCTACCAGTGAATCTGGAAAAAATATCTTTAGATCTGCTTATAACAAAGATTTTGATGTAAGATTGGGCTGCAGAATGCCGTTTATACCGAATGCTAAATTTACTCCTTATTTTGACGCCGGTTTTAGTTATATTAAAATAGCTCATTGTGATATTGGAGTGAGTTTTTAAGCGCTTTTTATTCCATGAATCATGTCAACCGAATCATCCTTTAAAAAAAGCCGCCTCAAGAGGCGGCTTTTTGTTCTTAATATATCTGAAACCCTTTATTTAGGGGTTATCTTAACGTCCATCCTCCGGCTTCAACGTCATTGATTCCCGAAGTTCAAGCGACAAAGCATTCCATGTGGGCCAGTAGCGAGCCCGCTTTCTTTCAATATCAGGGGAATTTTTCCTCGCCCATTCTTCAGAGCGCAGGGTATTTTCGACTAAAACCGAATGTTGGTCCCAATCGTAAAAGTCCGGACTCGCCAGGTCAGATTGGCGAAGCGGCCGGAATGAATACCGGTCTTTCCAAAAGCCCACTCGAGGCTCAACCAACAAATAATAAACTTTTCCTGCCAGTACTGTGGCTTTTAAAAAATCCGCCGATTCACCGACCACCATAAAGGTATGTTCACCGGGCGCCACATCATACATAATCTTGGTCTCATTATTATACAATATTCCAACCAATTTGGTTTCATTCTCCGATACATCAAAGACAGAAGAAGCATTAGAAGAGCCAAACGAATAGCGTCGCATAAAAACGAGTACAGCCCGGTCCGGCGCAGACATGATTGAGCGATCCGATTTAGCCATATATCCGTAGCCGGCATATGTAACAGCTCCCATTAGGATAAAGGTCATCATAAAAATCGCAGCATAGCTGATTTTCCGAAACACTTTGACACCTCTTATTGTTTAAATTTGATATGGGTCCGATTATGTATAAGATGATTCCCCCGTTGCTATACTTTTATCTATAAAAACATTCTCCGGAATATTACGAATTCCTCCCGCTTTCGATTGTACAGAAAACAACCATCCTAACCTTCCCATTTCAATCCGACTCCGAGTTTAACCAGCGAAGCTGTGAGGCCAATACCTTGACCCCTTCATCCTGATGTTCAAGCCTGCCTTTAAGCACCACCACTCCTTCGGGCCGGTAATGGTCCTTGACGGTTGCATAAAGTTTAGGAAAGACAATGACTTCAACCGTGCCGGTCAAATCCTCAAGTTTACATCCGGCCATCTGCGAGCCGGCCTTGGTATTCATGACCCGCCATTCGGCAACGACCCCTCCGAGCAGTACCTCTTTGCCGTCAGGTTCCTCTTCCAGCTCAGCTATAGAGATGATGCCGTTTTGATTGAATTTTTCCCGCCACTCATCGAGGGGATGGCCCGTTAGATAGACACCTAAATATTCCTTTTCAAACCGCAATAACTCCGGGGCGGCAAATTCCGGAACCTGCGGTAGTTTGACTCCGCTTTCGGCTTCGGTGATCAGACTATCCATTAAAGAAAGCTGATTTTGAGAGCCGTTGCGCCTGCCGACCTTTTCCAACACCCTATCCAGCCCCACAAGCATTTGGTTGCGGTTAACCCCCGAAAAATGGAAAGCACCCGCCTTGATCAAGCTCTCCAAAACTCTTTTATTGACAAGCTGATGATTGACCCGGCGGCAAAATTCAAAGAAAGACGGATATTCTCCGGACTTACGTTCAACAATCATCCGCTCGATGGCTCCAATTCCCACATTCTTAATACTAAGCAACCCGAAACGGATACTTGACCCCTCGGGGATAAAAGAAGCTTGACTTCGGTTGACATCCGGAGGCAGAATCGCTATTCCCATCCGGCGGCACTCCTCGATATAGAGGGCAATTTTATCAGTATTGCCCATAACACTGGTTAGCAAAGCCGCCATATACTCTTGGGGAAATTTGGTTTTAAAATAGGCTGTCTGGTAAACCACCAGGGCATAAGCAGCCGAGTGGGATTTGTTAAAACCGTACCCTGCAAAATACTCCAATAAATCAAAAATCTCAACTGCAGTCTGTTTCGAAATTCCTTTACCGGTGGCACCCTCGATGAATTGTTCCCGCATGGCCGCCAAAACCTCGGGTTTCTTCTTGCCCATCGCCCGGCGGACCAAATCCGCCTGGCCAAGGCTAAATCCGCCCAGACTGCTGACGATCTTCATGACTTGTTCTTGATAAACGATAACCCCGTAAGTTTCCTTCAAAATCGGTTCCAGCAAAGGATGCAGGTAACTAATGCTCTTTTGGCCGTTCCGCGCCTTGATAAAATCCTCCGCCATGCCGCTGCCCAAAGGCCCCGGCCGGTATAATGCGTTCAAAGCGGTCAAGTCCCCGATTTCTCTCGGGCGAAGTCTCGTCAATAATCTGCGAATTCCGGCGCTCTCAAATTGAAAAACTCCCAAAGTATGCCCGGCGGCCAACTCTTCGTAAGTTCGGGAGTCGTTCAATGGTATTTGATCAATGAAAACTTTTTCCCCGCGGTTTTGTTCGATCAACGCCTGAGTATCCCTTAAAACCGTCAGAGTCCTCAGCCCTAAGAAATCCATTTTTAACAAACCCAGGCTCTCAATATCCTCCATGGCAAACTGAGTAATAATTTCATCCTCATTGGAACGGCTGAGGGGTAAGAATTGGGTCAAAGGCTCATCGGAAATAACAACTCCCGCCGCATGGGTGGAAGCATGCCTTGGGAAACCTTCAATTTTGAGGGCAATCTTTATTAATTGCGTGATCTTGGGATTGCCGCGAATGATTTCTTGTAAATCAGGCGAATGGCTGATCGCGTCTTCAAGGGAGATTCCGATTTCACGGGGGATTAGTTTGGCGACCCGATCCACTTCGCCATAGGAGATTCCCAGAACCCGGCCGACATCCCTGACCGCCGCTCTGGCGGCCATGGTGCCAAAAGTGATAATTTGAGCCACCCGGTCTTCTCCGAATCTTTGCCGTACGTAACTAATGACTTCGCCGCGCCGTTCGAAACAAAAATCGATATCAATATCGGGCATGGAAATCCGTTCCGGATTCAAGAATCTTTCAAACAAAAGCCCTTGTTCATTGGGATCAAGATTGGTGATGCCCAGCAAATAAGCAACCAGACTACCGGCTGCCGATCCGCGCCCCGGTCCGACCATGATCCCCTCTTTTTTGGCAAAATGGACGAAATCCCGGACAATCAGGAAATAACCGGGAAAACCCATTTGGTTAATAATCGACAACTCGTAAGTTAATCGTTCTTCCCTTTCTTCATTCCAAATGATTTTTTTATCAACAATCGCCTGACGGCAAAGGGTTTCAAGATGGTTTTCAGGCGTGATGCCCGCCGGTAGTTGAAATTTTGGCATATGCAATTGACCGAGTTCCAATTGAACGTTACAACGCTCGGCAATCTTCAAAGTGTTCTCCAGCGCTTCCGGATAGTCGAAAAAGATTTCTCCCATTTCAGCCGGTGTTTTCAAAAAAAATTCACTGGTCGAAAAGCGCATCCGGTTGGTGTCTTCGACGGTTTTACCAGTTTGAATGCATAACAACACGTCGTGGGCCTCTGCATCTTCACGATTTAAGTAATGAACATCGTTGGTTGCCACCAAAGGAACACCGCACTCTGCGGCCAATTTGGCCAAATTGCGGTTTAAACCGCGTTGTTCCGCCAATTGTTGGTACTGCAATTCCAAATAGAAATGATCCGGGCCGAAAACTTCTTGATACCACCGTAGTTGCTTTTGAGCTGCCTCAAACTGACCCGCCAAAAGCATACGAGGAATTTGCCCCGACATGCAAGCGCTTAAAGCGATCAGTCCTTCCGAGTTTTTTTGCAGTGTGTCTAAATCAATGCGGGGTTTATAGTAAAATCCCTCCACATGAGCGATAGAAACAAGTTTCAGCAAATTTTGATAGCCCATCGTATTGGCAGCCAATAAAACAAGGTGAGCGGGGTTTTCATCCAATTTGGGAACCTTATCCCTGAGGGAACGGGGCGCCACATAGACTTCACAACCGATTATCGGTTTGATGCCCATCTTGAGAGCCTGTTTATAAAATTTCAGACAACCGTACATGACTCCATGATCGGTGATGGCCAGGGAAGACATTCCAAGCTTCTTGGCCTTTTCAAGCAGCAGGCCAATCTCAGCCGCCCCATCCAGCAAGGAATATTGGGTATGCACATGCAGATGAACAAAATTTGGCATTTTATTTCCAACTTTAATAGTTTAGTCCTTCTTTTTTCGCGATCGGCATTCTCTTTCCCTGCTGATACAATTATTTTCCCAGCATCCCAGGAGCCAACATCGCTTGGAACTTACCCGATTGTTTCAATTTAATCGTTCCTCTGGAAACTTTTTCAAACCGGTTTCGTTATCCATTTTATCCGATGGAAATAAACGGCATCGATGGATATTTTCACGGGTCAAATATTCTTACCGGGGAAATTCAACCTGTGGATTGCCGGAAAATTGGTTCTTTTGGATAAACCAAAAGGGGTGAAACAATGTCTCTTGGAACCCGGATAAAGCCAGTTTTGGCCTTCATCATCGGTAAACCGGCCGATGCTCTTGCCGATAGTCCTTGGTACATCCGTGTCTGGTGGGAATTACGTTCTTTACTATTAATTTTCGGTTTAACATTTTTTATCATTCAGCCTTTTGTTGTTGCCAGTTACGAAACGCCAACCGGCTCCATGGAACCAACCATCATGACCAACACCCGTTACATCGCACTTCCCTCCATTTATGGCGGATTTCTCCCCTATACCAAAATAAAATTGCCGGGATACCAAAGAATAAAACGCGGTG
Source organism: Bacillota bacterium (assembly GCA_023401925.1). GTDB lineage: Bacteria > Bacillota > UBA4882 > UBA8346 > UBA8346 > UBA8346. Next base: position 24,967 of record JAEXDA010000043.1, on the reverse strand, counting down.
ATATTGTCATTTTCAAGTATCCTCTCGATGAAAAGGTGAATTATGTTAAAAGAGTCATCGGGTTACCCGGAGAACAAGTTTCGATTCATGGAAAAACCGTTTATATCAACAGCAAAGCTCTTCATGAACCCTATGCCCGTTTCACCGATACCATGGATGAAAATAGTGTGTCCCGTAGCTACGGTCCGGTTACCGTTCCTAAATACCAATTGTTCGTGATGGGCGATAATCGGGATAATTCTTACGACTCGCGCTACTGGGGATTTGTTCCGGTAAAAAATGTGTTTGGAACCCCTTTGTTCACCTTTTGGAGCTTTGATAAACAGCACCGCCAGGTCAGACTCCACGAACTCTTCAAAATGATTGATTGACGAGGAGTTTGCAAGAACTGTGGCAAAAACATTTTTATTATCATAAGTTACAAAACCCCCGGGGCATCCGTCTTACACGCGTGCGTACCGGGGGACTTTTTATTCACTCCATCATTAAACATTATGGAAACGGCGTTTTCCCAAAAAGAAATTTAACAGACCCGCCTTACTACGCTTAATTCTGGTTTTTGGTATAAATTGTAGACTTGCCCCTGATTGATACCGTCAATCACGCGAATCAAACATTTTAACCGAGAACTGGCAATGACTTCAACCGTTTGTTGGTTGCTTAAAACCAGGATATTTCCCGTGACGTAAGGTGTAATGATTCTTTTAAAACAATTCACTACATCCGAGCTATATTTCTGCGGCGTATTTTCACAAATTTCCTGAATAGCAGCTGAAGCAGGAACGGGTTGATGATAAACGCGCATCGATGTCATCGCATCAAAACCATCTGCAACTGCTATGATCTTGGCGAAGCGGTGAATACGTTTACCTGTTATTCCCCTGGGATAACCTGAGCCATCTTCTCTTTCATGATGTTGAAGGGCCATATGAGGAATTAAAAAACTGAGATTGGCTCTTTTTTTAAGCAAGTCATAACCTTCACGGGTATGGGTTTTAACGATTTCATATTCAGTTGTATCTAATTTATCCGGTTTGCTCAAAAGCCTGTCATCAATGAATATTTTTCCAATATCATGGAGCAAGGCGCTGATTCCTAAAATCTCCATTTCATTGCATCTGAGATTCATCAGCGATCCGGTTAATAATGAAAATACACAAACATCGACAGAATGTGAAAAAACATAATTATCATATGCATTCATTCTGCCAAGAGCATAAACAATCGTTATGTCGCCGAGGATTTCATCGAGGATATCTGTGACTAAATCTCGTAATTTGTTTACCTCAATCATTTTATCTTCTTGCAGTTGGCTGAAGGTTGACTGGAGTATTGTACAAGCTTTTAACCGGGTTTCTTCTTTGATTACTTCAAGAGTCATATATTCGTCCAAATTTTGATATTCTTTTACAGAAATCGATCCCAAACTGAGCTTTTGAATTTTTTGAATGTATGACTCCGTTAATTCAATGTTTTTTTGAAGTAAAATCAGCCCGTCTTCGGACCTGCGGATAGGTTCCTCAAGGATCATGCCGGGTCTTGCTTCGGACAATGAAATCCTGGGCATTTTCAATACCTCCCACATGCAAAAAAAATTTTAATCCATCATAAAGATTAATTTTATTATATAAAGACTTTCCGTGATTATTTGTCGCTTTTTAAAGGCTCGAAATACGTTACTTTCTGTTACTTTTCGTATTTTACAATATAAAAACTCTTTAATCCTTTAATTAGGGAATGAAAGATTATCCACAAAGGTGAATTGATCTGGGCTGGCTGTCTTTATCTAAAAACCATCCATTATTTTGATTGGGGATTAAAAGAAGTGGACCGTTCGGTTCTGCAACCAACTGGACTCAGGAAGAAAACAAGAAGAATCAACCCATGTTCATTCAGCAAACTCTCCGAACAACGTTGATTTCCGGTTTTTGATATAAATTATAAATCTCCCCCTGATTGATACCGTCGATGACCTTGATTAAACACTGGTACCGGGAGATAGAAATTACTTCTACGGTTTGATGATTGCTTAAAACCAAAACGCTTCCCCTGGTAAAAGGGGTAACAATTTTTTTAAGAGTATTCACTACATCGAAATTGTACTTAAGAGGAGTGTTTTCGGAAATTTCTTGAATGGCAAGAAATGGCGGAACCCCCTCTTTATAAACACGAGTCGCTGTCATCGCATCAAAAACATCGGCTACCGCTATAATCTTAGCGAAACGGTGAATGCGCTTGCCCTTTAACCCTCTCGGATAACCCGAGCCATCTTCCCGCTCATGATGTTCCAACGCCATGTGGGGGATTAAAAAACTCATCTGGACACTTTTTCTGAGAGCTTGGTACCCCTCTCTGGTATGAGTCTTAATCATTTCATATTCCTGGAGATTTAATTTACTGGGTTTGTTTAAAACCCAAAAATCAATATAAATTTTTCCAATATCATGCAACAAAGCACTGACACCCAGAATCTCCAGTTCGTTCCGCCCCAGATTCATCATGGAACCAATCAACAAGGATAAAACGCATACATGGACCGAGTGGGAAAAAGTGTAACTATCATAAGAGTTAATTCGATGGATGTTATAGATAACGTAAGTATTGCCAAGGATCGAATCAAGAATGTCCTTGACCAAATCTTGTATTGTAGCCATCTCCAGCCTTTGACTTTCCTTCAACTGATGAAAGGTTGTCCGAAGTATTGAATTCGCGTTGAAACGAATTTCATCCTTAATCGGTTCCGGGACGGCCGACTCATTGTCGACTGAAGTTTTTTGCACCCAAATCGAATCAAGGTCCAACTTCCTGATTTTATTGATCAATAACGGGTTGAGTTTCACGTTTTCCTGGAGTAGGACCAAACCATCCTTGGCCCGACGGATGGGTGATGCCAGTATCATACCGGGTTTAGCTTCGGTTGGCGAAATCTTCGGCATTGCCAATACCTCCCGCTCAATCAAAATAAACCTCTATTTCGATCCTAAAACTAAACGACAAAGTCAAGCTGACTCCGAGTGGATGAACTGCATAATTTCTTTATATGAACTGAGTCTATCCATAAAACCCAGGATAACCAAAAAGTCCTCCTCGTACTGGATTCAATGTTCATATTGACATTATACATATTCTTCCACGGATTCTCTGTCGATTTTTGCAAGTTTGAAGATTATTGTATAATTTTCTGTATTTTATTGTCTAACCGAAAATAAACCTGATAAAATTTGAGGAAGGATCTATTCCCCCGGAATTGAATTAATCATGGAGTACAAAATTTGAATCCAAATCATTTTTGGAAAGAGGTGCATCGGATGTTCCCCACATGGATGTATTATGCGCTCGGCTCAGCATTTTTTGCAGGACTGACTGCTCTTTTCGGCAAAATTGGAGTAACTGGGATAAATTCCAACGTAGCCACCTTTCTACGGACAATCGTGGTTCTCATTTTCGCCGGAGGAATTGTTTTGGTAACCGGCCAGTGGCAAAACCCCGCAAAGCTATCAGGCAAAACGTTGACTTTTTTGATTCTTTCCGCATTAGGAACCGGAGCTTCATGGCTATGTTATTACCGGGCGCTGCAATTGGGCCCCGCTTCCAAGGTTGCCCCCATTGATAAGCTGGGAGTGGTTTTCGCAATGATGCTGGCATTCATTTTCCTGGGAGAAAAAGCCGATTTCAAAACTGTAACCGGTGGTTTGCTGATCGTGGCGGGCGCATTGGTCATTGCTTTAAAATAACCATGAAATTAAAATGGCTCTGATTTTGTTTCTATTTTCATCCGTTTAATTCGGGATGGTCGGATAAATGTTTTACAGAATAACCTATGCCTTTTCCACTCGAAAAACTTAAAATCCCACAATAAACTAAAAACGTTATGATAGTTAACAATAGCAAAAGAGCGATAGCCAGATCCCCTTATCATTTTTGGATAATGTTTATATTTCTGCAAATCAAGTCCTCTTTTTTTCGGAGACTCATCCGAACATCTCCACATCACTTAATTCTCCTTTAACTAATTTCATTCTCATTTTTCGGTAAATTTACATTCTGATTAAAAGATGTTTTTCCCAAAGGAAAGCTTTTAAATTCAAAGAATAACTGAAAAGCTTTTAAATGAATCTGGACTCTTTAAATAATTGAAAGGATTGACTTTTTTGGACTACCCTATCATTATCTCGGCAATTGTTTTAGGAATTACATTACTTGTGTTTACACTGGGAAAAAGTCCGGTGTTTCGTGTTGACCGCGCTGGAGTGGCAATAATCGGAGCTACAGCAGTTATCGCTGCCGGCATCCTGACTTTCAATCAAGCAACTCAGTCCATTGATTTCCGCACTATCGTACTATTATTTTCCATGATGATTGTAACCGCCAACCTGAAATTGGCAGGTTTCTTTCAACTCATCGGCAATATGCTGTTGAAAAATACCAAAAGTCAAAAGCAACTTTTGTTTATTGTAATCATGATTACCGGCTTACTCTCCGCTTTTTTCATCAATGATATTGTTTGTCTACTGTTTACCCCTATCGTCATTTTAATATGCAAACGCGCTGAAATAAACCCGATTCCATATGCAATCAGCGTCGCAACGGCATCCAATATCGGCAGCGTGGCAACTTTAATCGGTAACCCCCAAAACATTCTAATTGGCAGTCTATCCCATCTCTCTTTTTTCCAATACTGTCGCCTTGCTTTTCCTTTATCAATTATCGGGTTATTCCTCAATTATTACTTCCTTGTTTGGATATTTCACAAGGAACTTCAAGGAAACATACCCTCCCGCCCGCCGCTTGAAGGCGGCTATCACCACTATTTAATCGGTAAATCTTTACTGACAATGTTGGTTATTGCCGTCGGGTTTCTTGCCGGAGTGGATACAGTGATGGTTGCCAGTCTCGGAGCGGGTTACCTTTTAATGACCAGGCGGCTTAAGCCCAATAAAGTCTATGCCAGCATTGATTTCAATCTGCTAGTCATATTTTGCGGCTTGTTTATCATTATGGGCGGGGTCGAACACAGCGGTCTCATGAAATGGTTTCTTCGAGAACTGGATTTTCTCAATTTTAAGCAATTTTCGGTTTTTAGCATTCTAACGGTATTATTGTCCAATATTTTCAGTAATGTGCCGGCTGTATTATTATTGAAATTCTTGATTCCTGCCGGTACCGGAAAATTATGGTGGGCCGGAATGGCAATTTTCAGCACCATCGCAGGCAACCTGACTCTCACGGGTTCAATGGCCAACTTAATTGTTGCTGAAAGCGCCAAACGTGAAGGCATTAAAATTTCTTTTTTTGATTACCTCAAAGTAGGATTACCGCTTACCCTGATATTGTGTTTGATTTGTTATGGATATTTGACAATCTTTCATTTTTAGTATGATACAAAAGCCACCGCTGCCAACGGCTAAAAGTTGATGGATTCCAGCGTCAACCAAAGCCGGCAAACCGCTTTTATGCCGACTAAAAAGTTAAAACAATCAAACCGTAAAAAGTTTGCTAACAAAAGACCATCGTTTTCATCCTACCTCCTAAAATCTGGTTGACAGGAATTCTTATTTGTCATATACTAAAAAAGTATATTGTATACATTTTAGGAAAGGAGAGTATGCGTTACAATGAAAATAAATGAGGTATCTTTGCATTAATTGCATAATCGTGAAATAGTGTAACCATCGCCTTATCCATAACATAGTATCCGGTTGAATGAATTGATCAAACGAGGTATTTGTGAAGGGCACGAATTAGGTTATCGTGCTTTTTTGTTTCTTGGATTCCGTAGCTTGGTTGCTACGGAATTTTTATATCTCAGGGCAATGGGACTTGCGCGTGCGCGCACCCCTTGATGGTTACTGGGAAAGGATAATTATCATGATAAACCGTAAAAAAAAACAAATCCCGGGCCTCAACACCAGAGTAATGTGGAATATTGATCCCCGGACCAGGGTTTTGGAGGATGAACGAAAAAACATCAAAAAAATCCGCCAAAACGGTAACAAGTTATGTCATTCTTTTGAAAACTAAAACCGCGCGAATCACGTTTTTGGGAGAAATTAATTCAGGATGGGAGTGTTTCCTTTGAAACGCTTATTTCAGTATATTAACCGGTTCCGCTGCTACTTCATCATTGCGATTGCCGCCATGTTCATCAGCATTGCATTGGATATGTTTAATCCTCACTTGCTGAAAGTGGTCATTGATAAAATCATTATCGGAAAACAACTTGGCCTCATGACCACAGTCTTGCTGGCCTTACTTGGAATTACCGTCAGCCGGGCTATTTTAGGCTATATCAAAGAATTTCTGTTTGACTGCGGCGGACAAAGGGTTGTTACCGATTTAAGGCAAGATCTTTTCGATCATTTGCAGACCCTTTCTTTTTCCTATTTCGACGGGGTCAATACCGGTGAATTGATGTCAAGGTTAAAGGAAGATATCGATAACATCATGCGCACCGTAGTCTTTGGGTTTATGTTATTCACTGAGCAGTGTATTTATTTTTTAGTTGCTTCTACCCTATTGTTTCTGCTCCATTGGAAATTGGCTCTCATCGCTTTGCTGGTAATGCCGGTCATCGCTTTCCTGGCTTTACGGCTTGAAAGCCAAATCGGGGTCGTTTATGACAAAATCAGCGATCAAGCGGTGCTTATCAATACAACCGCGCAGGAAAATTTGGCCGGAGTGAGACTCGTAAAAGCTTTTGGACGCGAAAAATATGAGGTTCATAAATTCTTTGAGCAAAATCAGGAAAATTACAAGCTAAATATGGAACAGGCCAGGATTTGGGGCCGGCAATATCCCCGGATCGAGTTTTTAACCAATCTGGCCATTGTCTTGGTTACCACAGTGGGCGGTTATTTGGTGATTGACCAAAGCATTTCCATCGGAACACTGGCGGCTTTCAGCAATTATCTTTTCATGCTGATTTGGCCCATGAGAATGCTTGGCTGGCTTACCAATATGTTGGCCCAATGTATGGCTTCACTTGGAAAGATCGAAGCCCTATTCCAGGAGCAACCGGCAATAAAAAGTCCGAAGAACCCGATTGTACCCCAAAAAATCCAAGGACGGGTTGTCTTTGAAAATGTCAATTTTGAATACAACGGCGCTACGATACTCAAAAATATCAATCTGGATGTAAAACCCGGATCGACAGTGGCTATTATGGGCCTCACCGGTTCAGGGAAAAGTTCCATCATCAACTTGATTAGCCGGTTTTATGATTGCAGTTCCGGTAAAATCACAATTGACGGTGTAGATATTAAAGACTGGCCTCTGGGGTTGCTTAGGGAGCAAGTATCCGTGGTAATGCAGGAGACTTTTCTATTTTCCGATACCATCCTGGAAAACATTCAATTTGGTTCGCCGGAAACCCCGGAAAGTGAAATTATGACAGCGGCGAAGGATGCCAAAGTCGATGAATTTGTTTCCGATTTACCGGATGGTTATAACACGGTCATCGGCGAGCGCGGAATTGGACTTTCTGGCGGGGAAAAACAACGGGTAGCCCTGGCGAGGGCCTTGGTGAAAAAAAGTCTCCTATTAATCTTGGATGATGCTACATCCAATCTGGATATGGAAACCGAATATCAAATACAACGTGCCTTGGAAAAACGTTCGGGTATGACCAAATTCATTGTCGCCCACCGGATTTCTGCAGTGAAGAACGCCGACGAGATTATTTTCATTGAAAACGGCGAAATTGTCGAACGGGGAACCCACTGGCAGTTATTAGCGCTCCAAAAGCATTATTATGAAATTTACCAAGAACAATTCCAAGGGATCTTGGATTTAAAAAAACAGGAAGCTTAACGCGCCTCATATTGAACCCAAGAAATGATTAACCATAGAAAGTCCTTGAAATAAAAGAAGGAGGCCCAACATGCCCTTTGATAGCCTTCGGGATGATGAATATACGAAAGAAGCCTTGAATAAGGAAATTATAAAGAAACTGTTATCATACCTGAAACCTTATAAATTAGAAGTTTTGCTTACTCTATTCCTGATGGGATTGGTTATCGTGACCGATCTTTTAAACCCCTATTTCTTAAAATTAGCCATTGATAAGTATATTGTGGGTAAAAATATTGCCGGACTTTTTCAATTGGGTCTGGCTATGGTGGTTATTAAAGTCTTCGCTTTATTTGCTGCCCGAAAAAGAATTGAAATCATGGCCGGAGTGACCAACAAAATATTGTTGACGATCCGGCAAGAGCTCTATACCCATATTCAAAAATTACCCTTCAACTTTTTCGATACCCGGCCGGTCGGTAAAATTTTGGCCCGGATTATCGGGGATGTCAATTCCTTGAACGACCTTTTCACCAACAGTGTGACCAATTTACTCCCCGATCTGGCCACTCTGGTTGCAGTCACCGCCATTATGTTATCGATGAATGCCCCTTTGGCGATGGCAGCTTTGATTTCATTGCCGTTTCTCATTATCTTTCTGGGGTCGGTTCAAGTGATATCTCACCAGCGCTGGCGCAATCATCGTAAAAAAGTCTCCACCTGCAATGCGTTTACCCACGAGAATTTTTCGGGGATCCGGGTGGTGCAAAGCTTTACTTCTGAAAAGAAAACCAGCAAGATTTATCACGGTTTAATCCATGACATGTTGAAAGCATTTGTTCATGCGGTCCGGTTAAACGATTTCTTTTGGCCTTCGGTGGAGGTGTCCTGGGGTATTGGTACCATCGCAGTAGCCTGGTACGGTATCCATTTATTAAACACCGGCACCATTACGGTAGGACTTTTAGTGGCCTTCATCGGTTATATCTCCATGTTCTGGCAGCCGGTAATGAATATTAGTAATTTTTATAATACCCTGATTTCCAACATGTCCGGCGCTGAACGCATTTTCGATATCCTAAGCATCGAACCGGACATTAAGGATAATTTCGATGCGAAACCCCTTCCTCAAGTCAACGGGGCTGTAACTTTCGATCATGTTTTTTTTGGTTATGAAACCGGTCAGGAAGTACTCGCGGATATCAATTTTCAAGTTAAACCCGGTCAAACCATTGCCTTGGTCGGCTCCACCGGGGCCGGTAAAACCAGTATTGTCAATTTAATCGGCCGTTTTTATGATACCACCGGCGGGGCAATCTTCATTGACGGATTTAACGTCAAGGAAGTGACTTTGGAGAGCCTGCATAGCCAATTGGGAGTCGTTTTGCAAGACACCTTCCTCTTCTCGGGAAGCATCAAGGATAATATCCGCTACGGCAAACTGGATGCGACCGATGAGGAAATCATTGTTGCCGCCACAGCCGTCCATGCCCATGAGTTCATCATGAAGCTGGAGCATGGTTATGATACCGATGTGAATGAACGCGGCTCCAGGCTTTCTTTCGGTCAACGCCAACAAATCGCCTTTGCCCGGGCATTGCTTTCCAATCCCCGAATTTTGATTCTCGATGAAGCCACCGCTGGAATTGATACCCATACCGAACGTCTGGTGCAGCAAGGGATAGCCAGATTACTCAAGGGACGGACTTCCTTTGTCATCGCCCACCGTCTCTCCACCATTCAAAATGCCGATCGGATTATGGTGATCGATGAAGGCCGGATTATTGAATCCGGTACCCATGAGGAACTGCTGGAGTTGAAGGGCAAGTATTATGAATTATTTACGGCGCAGTTTAAATTCTGGGCAGATTCCCAAGAAAAGATCGGGTAAAACAAAATCGTTACCCTATTTATTGAATATAAATTACCTAAAAATGATTGCCAGTGATTCGAGAGTAAATCAACTAACTCATCCTGGCAATTTTTAATTTCATGCTTGAAATTTTCAAACATCCTAAAACACCACCGAGTTTGATATAAATTTATACTTGCCATAATTACCATTCATTTATTCTTGAACTAAGTTTTTGCCTATTATATAGTTTGAATAGATTATTTGTAAATAATTAGGGGGTAAATATGGTACAAAGAATTTCCACCTTATTTCTTGCTTCTTGGTTATTGTTCATCATGACCACTTATTCTTTTGGAGCAATACTACCGGTTTCTTCTCCATTTCAGCTTGGGGATTCATGGTATACAAAGACAGATACCTGGTATTCGATCAATAATGACAAGCCCAATGTCAATATTTACGCCAAAAATATCTCTCCTAACTTCTCCATAGCCGGAGGAGAATATTATCAAAACGATCAGACCTTTTTCGATTTATTTTCTCAAAATATAAACAAATCAAACCTGACTTATCTGGGCGGCAGTTATTTATTTGACTCCGGTTTATTTGTCGGCTTGAATTATGTAAAAACAGCCACCATAACTGAAACTCTGTTATCCCCGGGATATCGTTTTGAGTTAAAGGACAATGGCTATCTGGCATTAAGTTTTGATTATCTGGCCAATGACGATTCAGATATTCATGACATTGTCAGTTATGACGTAAATTTTAAACTATTTCCCAAAAAGATGAAGATTTATGGTGAAATTTGCTTGCCAAAGGAAGGCAATGATACAATTGTCAACCTTGGTGCCAATTATAAGGTAAGTAACGGTCTTGTTGTGGGTGCCGATTATCTGTCCCAGGGGAGTCAAGATGCCTACAGCGCCGGTTTAACCTATAAGGTTCAATCCTTGATCATCGATGCAACACTGGGAAAAACTTTTATTCAAAATTATTACCAATGGGCCGCTACGGAAAATCTCAAAAATTTTAGTATGGGGGCTTTGTATCAAAAATATCAGAATGACCATGACCCCATGGTTACGGTTCAGGGAAAATATCATCTGACGAAAGCCGATTTAATTTTGAAATATACCTTTGAAAATGGTTCATATAATCAAGTCACCGTACTAGCTTATGAAAGAAAGCTCTAAACTGCAGGGTGAAAGTTTAAAGGGAATAGTCGAAAAAATTAAGGTCCTAATTTTAAGTCTAAAATTGGTCAAGCTGCTCCAAAAAAGTTTTTTTCCTTTACGCTTCCAAATATTAATTTCTTTCAAAATTAACATTGTTTTATCAATATCAATTCGATCCTACCTTGATTCTTCACGGTATTCATGACAAAGTTTGTTTGTATCCACTGGCTATTGCGCAAAATCGGGGAATTTCTATTGCGCTCATGAAATAGCTATTCCCCTTCGATTGATAGAGAAGAACCAAAGCCGGGAAAGTTTGGCCGCCAACCCAGGATGAACAATGAGTAAAGAGGCTAGGATGATAGGTGCTACTCGCCCTACAACTCCTTTAAACGCTTATCAATGATTTTAAACACATAATGATCCGGTTTAAAACATTTGCGGAAATATTTATTAGCCTCTAGTAAAGCCCTTTTTTCCTCTTTCTTATTTTCCTCTTCCCGATAATATACGGCTTTATAAAAATTGAGATTTCCCAAGATTTCGTCTTCTTTCTGATACTTGGCGGTCATCCGTTTGAAAAATGCCAAAAATTCTTCCTGGGTGCCTCCTTCAAAATATATTCGCAAAATTTCATCGGTTAAACGGGGCGCGGTGGGTTTTAAGGCGAAAAGTTTATCCGCATAGTCCGCGGCGGCAGCTAAATCTTTGGCTTTTACCAAGAGCTCCATCAATCCGATGTAAGTATAATCGCTTCCCGGATCTAAACTGGCGGAAATTTTATAATACTCAACGGCTTTCGGGTCATTCTGCTGTTCCCGGTAGGTAATGGCGACGATTCGGGCCGCATCCGCTTTTAAAACCTCATCTTGATAATTTTTCATTGAAACTTCAGCATATTTTCTGGCATTATCCAAATCGCCCTTTTGTAAATAGGCATAGGCCAGATTATAGTTAGCATCTGCATTTTCAGGAATGATTTTGAGGGATTCCAAGATATATTGAATCGCTTGGTCATATTTTTTCTGTTGGAGTTGACAATATCCCATGGCATAAACCGACTTACCGTCGAACTCTCCGTGTTGATAAGCCAGGGTATAGTTTTTTTCGACCAATGCCAGTAATTCATCCTCTTTAACAAACCAACGGTTGCCATACTTCACATAAACCTCATAATAAAAATCTCCTAGCGCCTTATATAGCTTCCAATTCTTCGGATATTTAGCGATCAGCGGCTCCAGCACTTTATTGATTTCAAGCCGGTAATAAGAATAAACCCCTTCTTTACCCCGAATATCTTCAATGATTTCACCCGGCCCTAGGTCTCGAAATCCGAACATCTGATGCATGGTACTGACCCCAAAGTAATTTAGGGCAATCTCCACTTGTTTCAAAACAATCTCCGGGTTTTCTTCTTTTGGATCCGCATCCCCCAAAAGTTTAAATGCGGAATTATATTGCTTATCTTTGATGAGCTGATCCGCTTTGCCGATGACTTCTTTGGATTCTTCTGCAAAAACCAGCCCGGATGCTACCATAAAAATGATAATGACCATAAGAAGGATTTTTTTCATGAGACAACCTCCTGGATTAATACCATCTTTCAATCCGAATCTTCCTACGATAACGAATCGACTAACTCAACTATATACCTGCGGGGCCAAATTCAAATAGCTGCATCTTAATCCCCACCCTCTTCTGGTTGTACATCCGGGACTTGTTCATTGACTACTATTCGCTATGGAGTAAAAATTTCCCAATAATAACCATTCCTCGCATCGAATATTTTCTAAACACTTTTTTAAATAGAACATCCCGCCGATATAAAGTCAAAATAAAAAATTTAATGTTACTCCATGAATATTATTAAATTTCGTTACAAAACAATAAATACCCTTCAATTCAAGCTAGTTATCTTTACGCTTGTCATTTTTTTAACCTCTAAGGCGTTACCTGGTTTTTCGTGTGTTTCTAAATTATTACCGGGAAGGACCGAATAACCTGAATTTAGAGTCGATTTTGGGGACTCCAATCCATGTTTGCGAAGATGAATGAAAAAGCCCCGCTACAAGAACGGGGCTTTTGGTTAAGCAATATTCTTTTTATGCTTTAACTGATAAAGATTGGCTCCACATTTTGAACAATATTCGGCATAACTAGGGTTGACTGTATTACAGTCGGGACATATCAAATTTATTTTTCCCCCTATTAAAAGAGTGAATTGTACACTTTACCAGTATATGAATATCCATAAAAAAGTGTTCCAACCATGTGCATTTAGTTCTTGCCATCACCTTGGGGTATATTTTTACCATTCACCGGCAATGAATAAAGACGGGTGAAAAAAATGAAAGACCGGTTTCTAATTGGATTTACCTCAGGAGTAATTGGTGGAATAACATCGGCTATCATCAGCATTCCATTATATTTTTTTAAATTCACTACATTACGTTTAGTAGATTTTGCTGTTACTTTAATTCTTGGTAAAGGACCCTACAGGGTAACCGAAATCATCTTTGGCTTATTGATCCATTGGGGATTTTCCGGCATGTTGGGAGTACTTTTTGCATATTTGGTTAGTCATCAAATTATCACGGACAGGTATTTATGGATGAAAGGAGGATTACTGGGGCTTGGCTCCTGGTTTATTATTAATGTATTAACTACAATATTTAGAATAAAAGGACTGGGGATTATTCCGGTCGAAACTGCTTTTATTCTCGCTGGAACTTCGATGTTTATGGGAATTACGATGGCTTTGACTTTTGAATGGTTCATGGAAAAACAAAAAATACGTTGGAAAAGATAGAAAAGAGTAAATAAAAAAATCTAGCTGTTACTTACCCTATACATCCGCCCCCCGAACACACAACCATTTTCGAAGCGCTTCCAGACTATAGATAGTGTCAACCAGTTTGTCCACCTCTCGATCCCGGATATTCCAAATCATTGCCCTGGACCATGATTTAGGTAAAAAACCCGATTCCCGGCTTCACTGTTTATTTCGTTTGAAAACCCTAAAATCCCGTGAATCGGTTAAAAATATATTACAATCTCACAGTAAGAATTGACTAATTTTCAAATCCTTGTTTTAATGGTATTAAAAGGCATGTATGGTAGTATACAAGGCTGGATAAATATTCTTTTCCCTCTAAATTTCAAGTCATAGTGTTGTTGTTAATAATCCGCGAAAATATTTAGAATGAAAGGATTTTTAAGCGATGGTAAAATTAAGTAAAGAAAATCTTTTAAATCGTCAGGCTTGGCTGGATTCAGGGATTGAAGCGCCGGATTTTGATTATGCCAAAATGGTGGCCCAAACGAAGAAAGCTCCTACATGGATCCATTTTGGGGCCGGCAATATTTTCAGAGGTTTTCCCGCCCTTTTGCAGCAAAAATTGCTGAATACCGGAAAAGCTTCGACTGGAATTGTGGCCGTTGAGACCTTTGATTTTGAAATTATCGAACGAATCTACCGGCCTTACGACAATTTAGGCTTGCTGGTTATCATGAACCCCGATGGATCCCTCAACAAAAAAGTAGTCGCCAGTATCGCCGAGGGATTGATTGGCGATGTTTCCCATCCAGGAGAGTGGCAACGGTTACAAGAAATATTTGCCGGCCCCTCCCTGCAGATGGCCAGTTTTACTATTACTGAAAAAGGCTATGGTCTGAAAAAGATTTCCGGTGAATACCTGGAAGATGTTTTGCAAGATATGAAAAACGGCCCCAGCCATCCCCGTCATATTATGTCCAAAGTTGCTGCATTGATCTACCATCGTTATCAAAACGGTAAGTCCCCCCTTGCTTTGGTCAGTATGGACAATTGTTCTCACAACGGGGAAAAACTCTTTCAGGCGGTAGAATCAATTGTGAAAGCTTGGATAGACAATCATCTGGTGGAAAAAGGATTTTTGGAATATATCAGCGATCCCCATCAAGTCTCTTTTCCCTGGTCGATGATAGACAAGATCACTCCCAGGCCTTCGGAAAAAGTTCAAGCTGCACTTGGTGCTATTGGTTTTGAAAACACTGAAATCGTATGTACTTCCAAAAACACATATATCGCACCTTTCGTGAATGCCGAAGGCCCACAATACCTCGTGATTGAAGACAACTTTCCGGGCGGGCGACCTTCACTGGAAGAAGCCGGGGTATTGTTTACCGATCGAGTGACAGTGGAGCGGGTTGAAAAAATGAAAGTCTGTACCTGCCTCAATCCATTACATACTGCGTTGGCAGTGTTTGGATGCCTGCTTGGCTATACTTCCATTGCGGATGAAATGAAGGATGGCCAATTAAGAAATTTGGTTGAAAAGATCGGCTATCAAGAAGGATTACCGGTGGTTGTAAATCCAGGGGTTATTCATCCTGAAGATTTTATCCGGGAAGTCATTGAGGAGAGGCTCCCCAATCCCTACATTCCGGATACGCCTCAAAGGATTGCCTCCGATACTTCACAAAAAGTAGGTATCCGCTTCGGCGAGACTATTAGAGCCTACCACGAAAGGAGTGATTTAAATCCTGCCTCTCTCACCTATATTCCATTAGCCATAGCCGGTTGGTGCCGCTATTTGTTGGGCCTGGATGACGAGGGACAAGTTATGCCGCTAAGTCCTGATCCGATGTTGGATGTACTAAAGCCTTATCTCGCTGGAGTTCAATTGGGCAAGAAGGATTCTGCCGGCGGTAGTCTGAAACCTATTTTGTCCAATGAAAGACTATTTGGTTCCAACCTTTATGAAGTGGGACTCGGAGAGAAAATTGAAAACATCTTCTTGGAATTGATAGCTGGTAACGGGGCAGTAAGAACAACGTTGCAAAAGTATCTAGGATAAGAAGAACTAATTACATGATAGAATGGAAGTGACAGCGATGAAGATGACTTTTAGATGGTTCGGAGACACAGATACTATCACCCTGGATAAGATCAGACAAATACCGGGAAGGCCCGGAATTGTCGGAGCCCTTTACGATGTCCCCGTGGGTGAAACTTGGCCCATTGAAAAAATAAAGCACTTAAAAGATACCGTAACCAAATCTGGACTTGAATTAGAGGTTATCGAAAGTGTAAATATTCATGATGACATCAAAATCGGCCTCCCCAGCCGGGATCGCTACATCGAGAACTATCAACAGAGCCTTAGAAATCTATCCAAATTCGGCATTAAGGTCGTATGTTACAACTTCATGCCGGTATTTGATTGGACCCGCTCCGAATTGGCAAGGCCCTTGCCGGATGGTTCCAATACCATGGCATATGATGGAAAAAAAGTAGAACAAGTCGATCCGAATCAATTCGCCCAAGAAATCATGAAGGTCTCGGATGATCTTCAGATGCCGGGTTGGGAACCCGAACGATTGCAAACCTTAAAAGTGCTGTTTGAAAAATACCAAGGCGTCGACGAAGAAAAACTCTTCGAAAATCTGGGGTATTTCTTGAAAGCCATTGTTCCCGTATGTGAAGAAGTTGGTATCAAAATGGCCATTCATCCTGATGATCCACCATGGTCAATTTTTGGATTACCCCGGATTGTTAACAACAAAGCCAATTTGGAACGTATTGTCAATCTGGTGGATAATCCATGCAATGGCTTAACCCTGTGCAGCGGCTGCCTGGGCGCCAACCCTGACAATGATATACCTTCTATCATTCGTTATTTTGGCGGAAAAGGCCGGATTCATTTCGGTCATGTCAGAAATATCAAAATTATTTCCAGAAATGAATTCTATGAATCATCCCATTTATCTTCGGATGGCTCACTTGATTTGTTCGAGATTATGAAAGCCTACTATGACGTTCATTTTGATGGATATATCCGGCCCGACCACGGCAGGATGATTTGGGGTGAAACCGGCAGGCCGGGATATGGTTTATACGACCGGGCTCTGGGAATTGCCTATCTAAACGGATTGTGGGAAGCTATTGACAAAATGGCGCAAAAAGCTTAAAACTGAATCAAGGACTTTTATAAAGGCTCTGTCGAAAATTTACAACAGAGCCTTTATAAATAGTTCGTTAACGATTAATAAAGGAGACTGCTGAAGGTGGAAGTTTTAGAGAAACTGTCCGGTGAGTCCATGCGGGAATATATCATCCGGGTATTAAAGCATAATATCATTCATTTATCTCTTAAACCCGGACAAAATATCAGCGAAACGGATATCGCCGCGCAATTGGGCGTTAGCAGGACTCCAGTCCGGGAAGCGTTTATTGTCTTGTCCCATGAATCATTACTGGAAGTTTACCCCCAAAAAGGCACTTATATTTCAGCGATTGATCTCAATCTGGTTGAAGAAGCCAGATTTTTACGATTAACAATGGAAAAAGCCATCATCAAAATGGCCTGTGACTTTTTAACCCCTTCATATACCGAGGAATTGGAAGAAAACCTTCATCTCCAGGAGTTTTATTTATCGAGTTCGAACTCTCCTAAATTATTGGAGCTCGATAACCAATTTCACCGGATCCTTTTTAAAGCCTGCAAAAAAGAACGGATTTTTCTGGTGATTGAATCGGTAAACACTCATTTTAATCGGATCCGTATGCTGCGATTGACGACTAGTTTTCAAGTAGACAAAATACTCTTCGAGCATCGCGAGATCCTCTCGGCCATTAAAGAAAAAGACGCTGCAAAATTGGAAAGACTAATCGAAATCCATTTAACCGGTTTTAAAATCGAACATGGATTATTGCAAGAGCAATACCCGAATTATTTTAAATGATGACAGCTACTTTCTTTTTACCATCTCATGGATTGTCAACGGAATACGGGCCAACGGAACTTGTTTCTCTACTGCCCCAAGTTCGTAAGCCATTTTCGGCATTCCATAAACCACCGATGTTTCCTCATCCTGACCGATGGTTCTGGCCCCGGCTTCCCGCATATGCAGCAAACCTTTTGCGCCATCGCCGCCCATCCCGGTTAAAATGACTCCGATGGCACTCTGGCCCACAACCTTGGCGATGGAGTCAAAAAGAACCTCTACCGACGGACAATGCCCATTCACCTTCTCACCCATCTTGCATCCGACAATGAAACCATCTTTTGTTTTTTTTATACTCATATGATAATCTCCCGGAGCAATGAGAACCCTACCCGCTAAAACCCGATCCCCGTTCTGAGCTTCCTTAACCTCCATCGCGCAGGAATTGTTGAGCCTCTCTGCATACAATCGGGTGAACAATGGAGGCATATGCTGAACGATTAGCATACCCGGCATATTGGCCGGCAACTGCTTTAAAATATTGGCAATCGCCTCGGTTCCCCCGGTTGAAGCGCCGATCCCGATCACCCAGTCAACTGTCTCCAAGCCGGTAGACAAATTTGCCCGATCGGCAGGTTGCTGGGCCGCTTCATGTTTTAAATAGCCGACTTTTGCTGTGGAAGCGATTTTGAGTTTAACGATTAATTCATTCAATTGCCATTCAGAGTTGCGCTGATTGGTGATATCCGATTTTGCCACAAAGTCGACTGCTCCGGCCTTCAAAGCATCGAATACACGCTCACCGGCAGCACTCACAACTACTACCGGTATAGGGTACTGCGGCAATAGACGCTGTAAAAAATCGATTCCGCTCATTCCAGGCATCTCAATATCCAAGGTCATTACATCCGGGCGGAGGGCAACGATTTTATCCTTAGCTTCCAAGACATCCTTCGCAGTGCCTACAATCTCAATTCCAAAATCTTTGGCTAGACCCCTGGCCAGCGCCTCCCGAAAAAGTAATGAATCATCGACGATTAAAACTCTGACCTTTTTCTTAATGATCATGATTCCTTATTCCTTTCGATAGATGGCGGGTGATATATATTTGTACTTGGTGGCATCCCGGTTTAAAGATTCCGACAATCCAATGAACAAATAACCCCCAGGTTCGGTTATTTCGTATAATCTATTCACCAACTCATGTTTGGTTTGGGTATCAAAATAAATCATGACATTTTTGCAAAAAATCACATGAAATGGCTTTTTGAACGGAAAAAAGGGGGAAAACAAGTTATGCCTTCGGAAGATGACTTGATCTTTGATTGGATGCGTTATAATATACTTTCCATCCGTGTCTTTTTTAAAGTAACAATGTTTCCAATGGAAAGGGATAGCGGTTATTTGATCCTCGGTATAGACTCCTCCGGCAGCAATATCAAGCACTTTTTGGGAAATATCCGTAGCCAGTATTTGTGAATCCCACAACTGTTGATTCAATCCTAAATAATCGGCGATGATCATTGCCAGCACATACGGTTCTTCTCCGGTTGAGCATCCGGCGCTCCAGATGCGCAGATCCCGCTCCCTTGACATGGCGGTTAAATAAGGTAACACCTGATCCCGAAAATAAGTAAAATGGTTAATTTCACGCAAAAAATAAGTGTGATTGGTGGTTATTTTGTTAATGAGCGTTGTTATCGCTTCTCCGGTCTGGTCTGCTAAAACATAATGAAAATAATCGTCAAAGTTATTAAATCCGTTTTCAGACAGGACATTTTGTAACCTACTTTCCAAAAGCACCTTTTTTTCGGTTAGGTTAATCCCGTAGTTTCCTTGGATAAAGCTTGTTAGTTCAATGAATTCCTTTTCGCTCAGAGAAATCATTTTAAACCTCTTTTGATTCTACCTTTCATTCAGCGAATCTTGCAACAAATCGTCATCATATTTATTATTGGCGGTCTGAATATCGCGCTATATCAATTACTTTGAATACTTTCCAAAATCCTTATCGTCAAGAATTTGAGTTGATTTCGCCGCTTTTAAAGGCTTATATAGCTCTTTCCGGGCCGGGTTGCCGGATTTCAGGTTGGCTGCAGTTTCACCCATCCATTGGTTAGCATCCCGGGTTAAATTGGCATTTGGCTGTTCCTGCTGATTTCCTCTAAATTTGAACTTGCGGATCATATCCTTCAATACCTGTGCCTGGCTGGACAACTCTTCGCTTGAAGCCGCACTTTGTTCAGCGGTTGCCGTATTGGTCTGAGTTACTTGCGAGACCTGCTCGATCCCCTGACTCACCTGGGCAATTCCAGTGGCTTGTTCATTGGACGCTACCGCGATATCCCCCACCAGTGGCGTTACCCGGTTAACGCTTTCCACAATTTTTTGTAATGCCTCCGCGGTTTCATTGGCAATCCGGGTGCCTGATTCCACTTTCTTGACTGAACCTTCGATTAACGCAGTCGTTTCTTTGGCCGCATTAGCGCTTCGCCCCGCCAAATTCCTGACCTCTTCGGCTACCACGGCAAAACCTTTCCCTTGCTGTCCGGCACGGGCTGCTTCGATTGCCGCATTCAAGGCCAACAAATTGGTCTGAAAGGCGATCTCGTCGATCACTTTGATAATCTTGGAAATATTATCCGAAGATTCATTAATCTCCAACATCGCTTTTAACATCTCTTTCATTTGATCGTTTCCCTGAACGGCTTGTTCTTTGGCAACTAATGCCAGTTCGCTGACTTGATTAGCGTTTATGGCATTCTGCTTCGTTTGAGCGCCTATTTCAGTGATCGTTGCCGTAATCTCTTCAACTGAACTTGCTTGTTCCGAGGAACCTTGCGACAATACCATACTGGAATCCGATACATACCTGGAGCCGGAAGCAACCTGTTCCGCGGCATTGTTAATTTCTCCCAAAATATGATTCAAGGTTGTGATAATCTGATTGATAGATTCTTTAATCGGCATAAAATCCCCTAAATATTCCGCGGTAATTTCGATGTCCAGATTCCCGTGGGACATCTCCGTCAATACCGTGGAAATTTCGCCGATATAATCCAGTAATGTATGAATTGTAGTGTTGAGCGCGTTCTTAATTTCGGCGTGATCGCCCTTGTAATTGCCCTGAACGCTTACTTTCAAGTTCCCATGGGCTATCTGCTGCAAAACCTCCGACGATTCCTTAATCGGCTCGATGACTGCATCCAGGGTACGATTGATTCCCTCGACAATTTGGCCGAATTCCCCGCCGTGCTTGGTTGCATCCGCGCGGCTGGCCAAATTTCCTTCTACCGCCGAATGAATCAATCCATTGATATCGGTAATCAAACTGTTCATGGCTTCTTTGACTTGAGACAAACTTTGGTAAATCCTGATAAAATTTTCACGTTCCGCAACGTTATACTCATCAGCTTCTGCTACAGCCATGTCAAAGTTGAAATCACCCTCAGCCAAACCTTTCAAATTCTTGGCCAACCGTTCCACTTCCGAATTCTGATAAAGCTTGGTTCTTGTCTGGGCGGTGATATCCTGAACAATTTCGATATGGCCCACCTTTTCCCCCTTGGAATTCAGGATATACGAGGAATTAACCTGAAAATTACCGTCCCTTTGATTGAAATGAGTTTGGGTTATATTTCGTTTTAAACATTCGATACCGCAATTCTCCGACTTACAGATTTCCGAATTCCAATTACTGCATGACTTTCCGATCATTTCTTTCCGTTTGACGCTGAGAAAGTCTTCCACTTTCTTATTAATAAAGGTCCAGTTCATTTCCATATCGGTAACGGAGAGCGGTACAGGCACCGCATCCAGCAAAGCTTCATACCAAAAGACCCTTTCTACAAGCTTACCAAAGGATTGCATCATCCGGCCCAATTCATCATTGCCGACATTGGGATTAATCGTCACGTTCATATCGCCGTCGGCCAGTTTTTCAGCTACGGTAGCCAATTGTTTCAATGGTTTGATCGTTGCGCTGATAATGATGAAGCCTAAAGTTACTACCAATAGTAAGGTGAATAGACCAATCAGCATGATTGAAACTACCGTGTTATTCATTAGTTTTATGCCGGCCGAGATTGCATTTTGATTTCCGGCATCCAATCGTTCGCCAATCGTGTTTAATTGTTCTCGGGCAGCATCAAATTCCCTATTGCCCCTTACCACTTTTTCTCTTTGTTGAACAACTTCGTTCGCAATATCTACCCATTTTTGAAAGTCACCATGAAAGTCTGCAAAATGGTCAAAAATAATTTTTTTCCCGCCGGCATCTCTTCCTGCATATTGAATCCACAGGCTTTGATGTTGCTTCATCAAATTTTCCGCCAGGCTTGCCCTGTCTCTGGCCTGGATTATATTCTCGTTATAAACCTTCATCAAGTCGTTATAGTCAGAACCGGAAATATTTATGGAATTATTTTGGGTCACAATTTCTTGAAGAGCGGTTAATGCCTGATACATATCCCTATCTGCATTTAAAATCAGCGAAGAACTTGCAAATCCTTCTTTTTGAATAATTTTGATCGAAGTTATCATGCCCCTGATCATAAACACCACAATTGTAGCGATAATAAAAATGACCAATAGCGGAATACCCAGATTCAGCCACAACTTTGTACGCACATTTAAATTCATTTTCATTCTTTGTCACCATCCTTGACGATTTGCACTGCAATCCTTTAAGGAGTTCAATTATGGATTCGCTATGGAACTTGCCTCTGTTTCATAGATTACTTTTTCGCAATCCAGAATTAATTTTACATCTTCGCCGACTTTCCCAATGGCTTTAATGTATTGAGCCTGATAGCCGGTTAACTCCGTAGGCGGTGGAACGATCTCCTCATCGGGAATGTAAATAACTTCAAATACTTGATCAACGATAAATCCAATAGTCTGTTCAGTAATGTCTGTAATAATGACACATGTGCGGTCGCTATATTCTTTGGGTTCTTTTTTAAACCTTACTCTTACATCGATAACTGGAATTATTTTGCCGCGCAAATTGATAATACCCTTCACAAAAACCGGCATTTCAGGTATTTCGGTAATGGTTTGAATTTGAATAATTTCAGTGACATATTTAATTTCCAAAGCAAAGATTTCTTTGCCGAGATGAAAGGTTAAATATTTGCCATACTGGGTATCTTCTTCCAATGGTATGTCTTTTAATTGATCTTCCATCCTAAAATTCCCCCTGTAACATCTTCCATAAGATCACGATTGAAAACTTTCGGGAGCGGAATAAAAACCTGATCTTCAATCCAACATCGCTTCAACATTTAATACTAAACTGATACTGCCGTCGCCAAGCAGGGTGCAACCGCTGATCCCTTTGACATATTCGATATACTTTGGTAAAGGCTTAACAACGACCTGTTGTTCCCCTAAAATACTGTCTGCAAATAAGCAAAACTGCTTGGATTCATCTTGGACAATCATCACAATACCCTGGGAAACTTGAGTTATGTCCGTTTTGACCTTATAAAAACGGTGAAGCCGGATGATTGGATAAGATTGTTCCCGGATGAAAACAAATTCCTCTCCCTTTTCATCCTTTGTAACATCCCCTTCATTGACTTTAAGCGATTCAACAATCGAAGTAATCGGTATCGTATATTTGGAAACCCCGACAGTAATGTTCATTCCATTAATAATAGCCAGGGTGAGAGGAATTCGAATTATGATTGTCGTTCCTTTGCCGGGAGCGCTATCCACTAAAATGCTGCCACGAATCTTTTCAATATTTCTTTTCACAACATCCATTCCGACTCCACGCCCTGAATATTCGGTGACAGTCTCTTTGGTAGAAAATCCAGGTAGGAAAATAAAAGAAAAAATCTCCTGATCCGTGAATTCATTTTCACCTCGGGTAACAAGCCTTTTATCACAGGCCTTTTTTAAAATCTTATCCCGATCTAAACCGGCGCCGTCATCCTTGATAACAATCCAAACATCGCCGCCCTCATTTTTTGCTTCCAAGGAAATAAGCCCTTTCTCGGGCTTCCCTTTGGCTACCCGTTCGCCTGGCAATTCAATGCCATGATCCAGCGCGTTGCGGATTAAATGAATGAGAGGGTCGGAAATATATTCTGAAATACTTTTATCGACTTCAGTTTCTTCGCCGATAACTTCAAAACGGACTTCTTTCCCTAGCTTACGGCTTAAATCTCTCGTTAGCCGGTGCATCTTTTGAAAAACAGGGGCCAAAGGTACTAACCGCATCGTCATGACCAAGTCTTGGATTTCGTTGGAGATTTTTTGCAGATGCCGGGCAGCTTTGGAAAAATTATCCAATTGCAGCCCGTCCAAATCGGGATTACGGGTTACCTGCGCCTCGGAGATTACCAATTCACCGACCAAATCTAATAGCAGATCAAGTTTTGCAACATTCATGTTGATAAAGTTCTGTTTGGTTGCTGCATTTATATTTTCCATAGCCGTTTCCTGATCTTGGGCCTTATGGGGCGGCTTAATTTCAGATTTCCGGGACTCTTTGGAAGCAATTAATTCCGGGGATATTTCGGATAATTGAAGATTTTTAACCAGCGGAACATGAGCGAAAAATTTTCCGGTCATGCTCTCGTCCAAATCCGTACTGAAATAAACCTGAAAACCCTCCCGGCGGATTATCTCTTCGCTCTCGGGGTTGTCGATAATGTCTTCCGGAATAAAGCAGACGATATCAGCCTTCTCTTTTAAATCGTTGATAATGGAGAAGGCCCTGATGTTCTCCATTTGACAGTCTTCCTCAAAAAAAACAATCGCCTTAAATTTATTCTTTTTACTACTTTGACCTAAATTTTCTAAATTCAAAGCCGCTGGAAGTTTACGAGGAGCTTGAATCGATTGAGAAGTGGGATTTGCAGGAGGAGTCAATGAATGCAACGGTTCCAAATAAGCCTTGATTTTTTGGATTAAAAGGCCGGATTCTCCGTCGGCTTTTTGACCATTTTCGATTTTGGTAATTTCCTTTTTGATAAAATCAATCGCCTCGAAAAGGAGGTCGCTTAATGTTGCATAATCCGGACATACCGATTTGGATTCCCGTAAAAAAGCAAAAAGATCTTCCAGGGAATGGGCCAGTTCGGAAAGGTTCTCAAAAGACATCATGGCTGCCGAACCCTTGATGGTATGCATGATCCGAAAAATTTCATCAATCGAAGAAGTAAATCCACTTTCCTCTTCACCGTTTAATACCATCTGTTCCAGCTGTTCAATCATTTGCCGGGTTTCAAATACAAATATTCCTAACAAGAATTCCTTTTCCGAATCATCAGGCAAGTGATCCACTCCTTTGGATACAAGCTATATGAGTTGAAATAAATAATTTACCAAAAGCCAAAACAAATTAAAAATCAGATCTATCTGGGCTGACTGTTGGTTTATACCTCTCTCTCCCTCTCCCCCAATGGTGTATGTTCAAAGAAGCGTG
>JAEXDA010000050.1 GCA_023401925.1 Bacillota bacterium | reverse complement strand
GAATCACATCCTCCGGTGTCACAATCTTCGTCTTTGATTTATCCGGCAATACCGCATTTTCTGCCGGTTGCTGGAGCTCCAAATCGTTTTCTCCGGCTACAGCGATTGTTTTCATCTCCGACTTTAAAGACCCCGCTTTCCCGTTCACCAACGCCGAAAGCTGAAGTACGATTTTGTGCATGTTACCTGCTTGAATATTTAGTGTCTGAGCTGCGTATACGCTTTCTTCAGCGCTAGCCGCATTATGCTGGGTCACTGTTTCCACTTGAACCAAGGTTTTATTAACCTGAGTCATGCCCTGCGATTGTTCCTGGCTGGCGGCAGCGATTTCTTCCATTAGCTCACTCACCTTTTTGGCTTGAAGAGTGATTGCATCCAGAGACTCGCGGACTTTCTCAGCTACGGTTACACCCTTGGTTGATAATTCAATATTGGTTTCAATAATGGCTGTGGTGTCCTTGGCCGCCTGGGCGCTCCTCCCGGCCAAATTTCTTACTTCTTCAGCAACCACCGCAAAACCCATTCCGGCTTCTCCAGCCCTGGCTGCCTCAATCGCGGCATTCAAGGCCAAAATATTGGTCTGAAACGCTATATCGTCAATCACTTTGATAATCTTGGCAATCTGATCGCTAAAGTTCTTGATTTCCTGGATAGAGTCCATCATCTCCCGCATATCGACATTACCTTTATCTGCCGATTCTTTGGCCTGCACGGACAATTGGGCTGCCTGTTTTGTATTGGTTGTCGTTTGAACCATCATGGAAGCGGCTTCCTGTAAGGTGGATGAAGTTTCTTCAATGCTTGCCGCCTGTTCACTGCTGCCTTGGGATAGTTGGTCTGCGGATGCCGATAACTGATGGGAAGCGCCAGCCAATTGCCGGGCGCCTTCTCTCAAAGCGCCGGATATTTTCCTGATCGGTAAAGTAATACTACGAGTGATGAATAAAGTCAAACCGATCCCTAAAACAAATGCAATGATCCCAAAGATGCTCAACATTACTACTGCGTTTTTAAATGAATTTTTGGCTGCGGTTTCTTGAGCGTTATTCATTCCCATACAAGTCTGGATATATTCTTTCACTGCTTCCGAATCGTCCTGATCGTCCAATAAACTTAACATTTCCTGATAATTACTGGACATTTTCACCAGGCCTAATTGATGCTGTAATTTGTCCAAAATGTTGTTGGCCAATTCCAGTTTGGCATTGTTTTCATTGATGATTTTACTCATCCGGGTCCGGGTATCCACCATATTGCTTAATGCCACCGCGATAACGATCACCACCAACACTAACATAATCCCAAAACCAATATAGATTTTGGTTCCAACCGATGTCTGCTTACCTGTCACTTTGATCTTTCCTCCCTGGTTAATATTTTCGACCTATACCACTCAATCCAACAGTCTTTAGATACTCAGTCCAACGGGACCACCGCTACCGCGCCACCGTTCGGGTCCATCCTTGCTCCCCGGAAAATTATTGGCCGGAACCCTTTGGCTGAGGGTGCTTTTAAAAATGCGTCAAAATTTATCTACGATTCCTTATTGGATCTTAAACTAAAATTAAAGCTCCCCCTAAGGGAGCCCTAATTTAATCAATGGCGGAGGAAAGTTCCAGCCATTACAAGCAAAATTTGAAGCGTAAAAACAATTTAATTATTTTTAAATAATTTTAAGCTACCCGATAATTAAGCGTAACAGGAAAATTTGGCAGAAGTTCTTTTAATATTGTTTTTTTAAGTGCCTGAAATTTCCTCAAAATGAATGATTCATAAAATATTGGTTATTCTTCTTAAAAAATTGTCTTCTGATATATTATCCTCATCATTGAAAGCCATAGGATAGGTTATTTCCCAGCGCCGTGACACTTTTTATATTTTCTCCCGCTCCCGCAAAAACAAGGTTCATTCCTGCCAGGCTTCCACTGGGGAAGCTGATTCAAGCCGGACCTTTCCCTAAGGATGGCTAAAGCCAATTGTTCCAATCTAGGCAGGGCATATTCATAAAATTCCCGCCAACCCTCACATAACCAACTCATTTGATGCGGGTCCTGCCCCCCATAAAAACGATGCTTCAAACAATCCCCTGAACAAAAACGTAAATATTCACACGTTGAGCAGCGTGGATTCCAGTCGGCCTTCTGCATCCCAAATTGTTGATATTGAGGGGAAGCCAACAATTCTTCCCACGAGCTATCGCCGACATTTCCAAGTTTATGCCCGACATCCACGAAAAAATCGCAGGGATAGACATCTCCGTTATGCTCCACCACAAAATACTGGCTGCAATGGCCGCCCATGTGGCAAAGATGATAACTCCCATTGACCATCAAATTTAAGATGCCGTCAAACAATCGAATGGATACTCTGCGGTTGTCCTTGAGGCACCACTGATCAAAGATTTCACATAAGAAACGGCTCCATTGTTTGGCACTAACGGTAAAGGGCAATGGTTGTCCGTCCGGCCCAAATTCAACACACGGGATGTATTGGTGATAATAAATCCCCTGATCGCATAAGTAATGATAAATCTCCAGCGGATTGAGAACATTGAGGGAATTCACCACTGTCAAAGCATTAAACTCAACCTTATGCCGTTTTAAACAGTCGATACCCTTCAAAACAGCGGCGTGGGTCCCTTGTCCGTTTACAGTTTTCCGGAAATGGTCGTGTACGGGCTCCGGACCATCGACGCTGACTCCGACCAGAAAATTATATTGGCCTAAATGTTCGGCAAATTCATCATCAATCAAAGTGGCGTTGGTTTGTAATCCGTTAGCTATCACAGCGCCCTTGCTTCCATACTTTTGTTGCAACGCAGTGACCCGGCGAAAAAAGTCCACCCCCATCAAGGACGGCTCCCCACCCTGCCATCCGAAGGCGTATTGAGGCTGCTCGGTTGCCATGAAACCGGCGATCATTTTTTCCAGCACTTCATCGGACATCTGATGCCGCCGGGTCTCCGGATATAAAGATTGACGGCTAAGGTAAAAGCAATAAGCGCAATGCAGATTGCAATCAGCCGAGGCCGGTTTGACAAGCAAGGAAAATGTTTTGATAGGCATTTGAATTGGTCCTTCTCCAGTGATAATGTTATATTCATGATTGTAGTTGACGATTCCTGCCCATCATATATGAAAAAGTATCCATGAAAGACTCCTCGAAAAGATTCTTTTCATATCCCCTGGAACATACGGGGGTTCCTTGATTGTTTAAACCATTTTTTAGGCCGATGGATTATTGAAGCCGACATATCAATACCTCGATATTTTTTAGAAAAAATATAACACTTTCGATAAAAAATTTACCATGAAAGTCTGTTTTGGATCAGAAAAGTAAAAAATTCAACTCCATAAAGCAAAGCATCTTCATCCAGCTTATAATTACAATTATGGTGGGGTTTATCATAACCTTTTCCCTCATTTCGAGTCCCCAGTTCCACAAAAAAGCCCGGGCAAAGTTCTGAAAAAGCTGAAAAATCTTCCCCCGGCATCAACGGACCGATATGGATGACTCGATCTTTCCCAAAATGATCCGTTAAAAGTTTTTCGGCCTTTAGGGTTAGATCATGATCATTCATCACCGGCGCATAACCTTTTGAAAACAGGAATTCATAGCCTGCTCCATAAGATGAAGTAATACCTTTGACAATTTGCTCCATCTTTTTCGGAAGCTCTTCCCGGATCTTCCGGTCAAATGTCCTGGTAGAACCAGTAATTTGCATTACATCCGGAATAATGTTATAGGCCTGCCCCGCTGAGACCATACAAACAGACAATACAACAGGTTCAACCGCGGCCGTCTGTCTGGCGACAATATGTTGAAGAGCCGTAATGATCTGGGCCCCAATGATGATTGGGTCGGTGCAAATTTCCGGAAAGGCAGAATGGCCGCCTTTTCCCTTGACAGTAATATCAAAACGATCGGTTGCCGATGTTAAAGGGCCTTCGCGCACCCCAAATGTACAGGTTGGATAGTTTGAAGTTACATGCAGACCATAAACTTCTTCCACCCCATCCATGACTCCGGCTTTGACCATCTCGGCCGCTCCTCCGGGAGGTAATTCTTCAGCATGTTGAAACAAAAAACGCACTTCCCCTGAAAATTCCGGAGCCATGTTGCTGATGATTTTAGCGGTCGCCAACAAAATCGCCGTGTGCCCATCGTGTCCACAGGCGTGCATAACGCCTGGGTTTTGAGAGGCATAAGGAAGGTCATTCTTTTCCTCAATAGGAAGCCCATCAATATCAGCCCTCAAGGCAATGATTCGTCCCGGCGTTTTTCCTTTGACGATACCCATCACGCTGGTCTTTGTCGGACGGGAAACTTCAATATTTCCAAAGGACCTTAATTTTTCTTCCACAAAGGTACTGGTTTCATATTCTTGAAAAGATAGTTCCGGAAATTGATGCAAATGCCTGCGCCATCCGATCATTTCTTCCCAAATGGCCTGTACCTTTGGTGAAATATCGCTTTTTTCCATCGTTGACTCCTTTAATCTCGATAGTCTGTCCTCTTAACTCAACCACTACCGGCTGAAAGCCCGTTGTTGAGACAATCACAAATGAATTTTTACTATTTTTCCGCCGTTACTTTTTTTATTTCCATATCAAAATGGGTTGGAAAAGTCGCATTATCAATAACCGGACAACGGGATACGGTTTCTTCAAGCCATTGATGCACCTCATCCTTTCCCGCAGGAGAATCGATTTCTATCGTCACTTTGATCTTCTCAAAACCAGCTCTCTTCGTGGTTGGTTTTCCAAAAAAACGGCTGGAATCAATAGTGCCCTTCACATGAATCGCTATTGAATGAATGACGATACCCCGTTCGCGGGCCACCCACTTTCCGGCCGCATTGATACAACCGGCAATTGCCGCCAAAAAGTATTCAACCGGGCTTGGAGCAAGATTGTTGCCTCCAAAAAAAGGCGGTTCATCAACGACCAATGAAAATCCATTGGCCTGAATGGTTGTTTTCGTAGTATCATCCGAAAATGCTGAAATTTCGATATCGCTCATGATATTCCTCGATCCATGTTCATTAAACAATGTTAAAGAAGCGCCATAGCCATGATTTTCATCATCATTACGGCGCTTCTTTATGGTAGTTCAATTAACTTATTATTTCTGAACAGCGATTTCTTTCTGGAATTTTTCAATCCAGGCCGCTTTATTGGCATTAATGAAGGCCCAGTCGAATTTCTTCAAGGATTGCATTGTATCTTTGCCATACGCTAAATATGTTTTCTTTTCATCCGACATCGTGGCATTTTTGTTGGTAGGAGCCTCATTTAATTTATCGGCAATCTGGCTCTGTACAGCATCACTGAGGATATAATTTACATATAACTGAGCCAGCTCGGGATTTTTGCAGTTCTTAATCACGTTGATGGTAGCAGCGGCTGAAAAATCGCCTTCTTTAGGATCAACCCATTTCACATTCAGTCCTGCCTTTTTCAATGAAGGCATATTCATATCCATAAATACGGCTACGCCGATTTCTCCGGTGGAAAAAGCTGTCTGAACATCAGAACCGCTGAGATACCATTGTTTCACGTTGCCTCTGTTCGCTTTGAGCAGTTTAAACCCTGGTTCTACATTGGTTGCGCTACCGCCCGATTTTTCCGCCAAAGTGAGCAGCAGATAAGGGCCTGCAGTAGACGCCATGTCCGGCAGGGAAATTTGTCCGTTATATTTGCCATTAAACAAATCCTTAAAGGATTTCGGAGGAATTTTCACGGTGTCGGCATCATAAATAATGCCGTACCGGACTACGGAATAACAGGGACCATAACCATCTTTATTTTTGGCAAAATCATAGAGATATTTAACATTGGGAACAAGTTTGGAATTGATTTTTTCAAAAAGACCCTTCTGATTTCCAAGTGCGGCAAAAATATCTGTCATCAGGGCAACATCAATTTCCGGATTTTTCTGTTGGGCCATAATTTTATTTAAGCGGTCCGAATTCCCACTGGTTTCATCGGTAATAACCTTGCAGTTATAGGTTTCTTCGAAGCTTTTGGACAATTCTTTGACATGAGCAGCCGTAAAACCCCAGGATGCTACGACCAGTGTGGCGCCTTTAAAATCTTTGGCCGTTTTTGAAGAGGCTTTAGCCGCGGAAACCAGGGAACTGCTGCCGCAGACGGCTACACTTACCATAAACAGAATGGCGGCAAGACCGGCAACCATTAATTTTTGATTCTTTTTCATCATCGTTCGCTCCTATCCATTTAATTTTTATATATGAGAAGCTTTTGGGATGGAAATGCAACCGTGATTGCATCGCCGCTCTTATAGCTTTCATTATCGTACACATTCACATATACCGTTTCCTGAAAGATATTTTCTATCTCCAAACGGGTAACCGTTCCTTTATAAGTAACATTTTTAACATTTCCCGTCAGGGTATTTTCCGAATATTTTTTTGTCACGGAGACGTTTTCAGGACGGATGGAAAGAGTAACACTCTCGCCAAAGACGAATCCGCTACTATCCCCCCCACTGACAATTAACTCCCGTTCCGAACAAATGATACTCGCTCTTCCTTCATTGATAGTATTCACCTTTCCAGCGATAAAATTGGAAAATCCCATAAAATCCCCAACGAACAAATTGGCGGGATGATCAAAAACTTCCCTTGGCCGGCCAACCTGCAAAATTTTCCCTGCTTTCATTACGACAACCCTATCAGCCAGTGAGATAGCTTCTTCCTGATCATGAGTAACGATGATGGTGGTAATTCCTAATTCATGATGAATCCGTTTAATTTCCAGTTGCATCTCCACCCGGAGCTTTGCATCCAGATTCGACAAAGGCTCGTCCAGTAGAAGAACAGTCGGTTCCGTCACCAAAGCGCGCGCCAATGCAACCCGCTGCTGCTGCCCCCCGGAAAGCTCCCGCGGAAACCTTTTTTCCATTCCGGTCAACTTTACAAGTTCCAAAATCTTTTGCACTTTTTCTCTCATCGCCGGTTTACCGATTTTCTGCATCTTTAAACCAAAAGCGATATTATCAAAAGTATTCATATGGGGAAATAGCGCATAGTTCTGAAAAAATACCCCCATGTTTCTTTTATAAGCCGGAATATGATTCATCTCTTTGCCGTCGACCAGAATAGTTCCCTGGTACTCACCAGTGAATCCGGCAATCATGTTCAATATTGTTGTTTTGCCGCAGCCGCTTCCCCCTAGTAAAGCAACCATTTCCCCATCGCTAACCCGGAGATTGATATGATCGACAGCTATGAAATCACCGTATTTTTTTGTAAGATTTTTCAATTCTAACGACGCCATAAAACAGATCCTCCTTAGAAAACCGTGAAAAACTTTATTTAAATTCAAATTCGTTAGGAGCAACTTTCTCCATTACTTTAAAAACATATCCAACCCTAAGAATTTTTCCAGCAAAACGATAGATAATAGTGACATCAGAATCAAAACAGTAGAAATTGCCGCAAGGGTAGGATCAAAGGAGAACTCCATATAATTCATTATTCGGACCGGCAATGTCACAAATGTTGGTGTACATAATAAATTGCTCAACACGGCTTCATCGAAAGAGTATAAAAAAGAAAGCATGGCGCCTGCAATTACACCGGACTTAATTAAGGGCATCGTGATCATGGAGAAAGTTTTAACAGGATTTGCCCCTAGACTGGCTGCCGCATCTTCTAAAGTCCAGTTATAACTCGACAGTAGGGAAAGCGTATTCCGGATAATATAGGGCATGATGATGATCAAATGGCCCAGCAATATTTTTACCATCCCCGGAACAGAGCCGATCTGGCTAAAAATCTGAAGTAAAACGAATGCAAAAGCAATAGAAGGAACATACATCGGCGAGGTAAAAAAAGCAACGAGTAATTCCTTTCCACGGAACATGTGCCGGCTCACACTCAAGGCGGCTGTTACACCCAGTATCACATCAATTGCAGTTGCAATCACGGCCACTTCGATACTATTGATAAATCCGCTAAAAAAATTGGTGGAAGAACTAAAGATATTCAAATACCACTGTAAAGAGATCCCTTTGGGAGGAAAGACCACCAGCGGGGTTGGACTAAAAGAGGCCAAAATGATAACCACCAATGGCGCCAATAGGAAAATGAATACCAACGTTGCGATAATCCGTGAAAACCATCCTACCCGATTGTCAGACACGTTTTCCACCCCCAACTCGTTGATTGACGCCTGCAGTTGCATAAGTGGCGATTAATAAAATGATTAATATGGTAAACAGTAAGATATAGCTGATCGCAGAAGCAAATCCCCAATTAAAGTTGATATTGACTTCCTGAAACACCATGGTGCTCATCATCCGGAATGTCGTTCCTCCCAGTAATTTCGGAGTAACATAGGATGTCATACTCAAAGTAAATACCAAAATGCATCCTGAAATGATACCGGGCCCGCTCAAAGGCAAAATTATCTTGAAAAATGTTCGCAACGGACTGGCTTTCAAGCTGTAGGCGGCTTTTTCAATATTGGGGTCAATATTTTGAATGACTCCCGTAATAGAAAGAATCATATAAGGAATCAACAGATGAACCAATCCGATAATGACTGCCGTAGAAGTATTCATGATGACCAGGGGTTTTTGGATAAGTCCCAGTGCCAGTAAAAATTGGTTCAAAAGTCCTCTACCCCCCAAGATAACCATCCATCCATAGGCCCGGACAACTGCGCTCACCAGGAACGGAAAAATAATGACAATCATCAATACATTTTTCATTTTTGAGGTTGTTCTGGCTAAAAAATAGGCCGTCGGATATCCCAGCAGCAAAGAAATTACAGTTACCTTCAGCGAGACGACGACGGTCGTTTTTAAAATACCGAGATACATGGGGTCGCTAAAAAATTTCAAAAAGTATTTAAGCCCGTCGGTTTTCATAGTAACCATCAGGATATAGACCATGGGAACCACAAAAAATGCGATTAACGTCAGCAATATCGGCAGTGCAAGAAGTAATACCTGTTCTTTCTGTTTTGTCATCTTTTATTCGATCCCGTCATAACAAATATTTGGCCACCAAGGGCAAAAATGTTTTGTTTCTTACATCGACAATCCCCATATCTGTAAGTCGAACATCAGGAATTACGGCAAGAGGCATCAAAGTGAGAAATATCAACGGCTCCTCATGGTTTAACCCCATTTTTTTGGAAATCCGGTTAAAATCATTGAATTTTTTCGCCAATGTTTTGAAGTCATCCTCACACATCAGTCCTGCTATCGGCAGCGGAATCGAACAAAGGACTTGCCCGTCCTGTACAGCTACCAAACCTCCGCCGGTTGAAACGATTGTATCCACCGCCAAACACAAGTCAAAATCGTTGCTGGCATATACCGTCAGATTGTGGCAGTCATGGGCATAAGTCGTGGCAATAGCTCCCCTGAATCCGGAAAGATTGCCCAAAAGAGCCAAACCACGGTTATTGTTAGCGTGATAACGATTGAGCACCACCATCTTAACGAGATTTTCCGGCTTGAGCACTCCATTTTCGGCATCACAGATTTTTTGCTCCAGCCGGGTTCTGGAGGTTTTGCCATCATGGACAATGACATTGACAAGGGCCTTCGGACTTTGGCAGGGTATTTCGAAATCCCTTTCCTGGACTGGTCTGATATGTATGGAGTGGAAAACTTTTCGGGGAAATTTATACTTGGGAAGAGAAATGGTCAAATGGCCGTTTTCAGCGACGACCTTTCCATCACTTACGACCAGTGCAGGAAGAGCCTCTTCCATTGAATCCAACAAAATCAAATCCGCTCTGCGGCCCGGAGCAATTGCACCCCGATGATAAAGGCGAAGATGCTCTGCGGCATTGATAGTTGCATATCGATAGGCTTTCTTCGTCTCAAGTCCCAAAACAATTGCTTTTTTTATAAGAGCATTCAAATGACCATTGGTTGCCAACCGGTTTACCGCTACATCATCCGTTACCAACATAATCCGGTTTTGTACCGGATAATGATTCAAATAGGCCGTCAATTCTTGAGTCAAAAAACGTTCTTGAATTTGGACGCACATTCCTAGGCGGAGTTTTTCCTTTACAATTTCTACGTCCATATAGGTGTGGTCACAGTCAATGCCGGAGGCTATAAAAGCCTGCAACTCTTTTCCTTTCAACAAGGGAGTATGTCCATCCAACAGTACGTCTTTTTTACGGGCGGCTTCGATCACACCCATCATTTTGGGGTCACAGTCCGTAACCCCAAAAAAATCCATTACTTCACCTAGACCGTGAACTCCTGAAAAAGCAAGCATTTTGGTGATTTCTTTTCCGCTAATTACGGCGCCGGACTTTTCAAATCCCGGTGCCGACGGAATGGTGGAAGGGGCCATCATGTAGACGTGGAGAGGAAGTACCTTCACCTGATCGCAAATGATTTTTACTCCGTCTACACCCAGCACATTTCCGATTTCATGGGGATCTGCCGCAACGCTTGTCGTTCCAAGCGGTAATACCGCTGCTGCAAATTGGGCCGGAGTCATCATACTGCTTTCAAGGTGCATATGGCTATCAATAAGACCAGGAGCAGCAAACCTATGCCTACCATCAATTCTTGTTAAGGCGTGATGCTCTTTTTGGAATTTCCCGACGTAGGCAAACTCGTCTCCGGCAATCCCGATATCAACATCCTCAATTTCGTTGGTAAAAACGTTAAACAATTGTACATCATATATAGCGAGATCAAAGGGGATTTTCCCCATACAAGCCTGAATTGTCCGGACACTCATAACTTCACCTGAATTTAAAAATTCACATATTTTGATGATTAAATAAATATTTGGTTTTTTTCTTTATTTATTTCTTAAAAAATGACTAATTTTTATCATTTTACCGATAAACCCAAGCTTTGTCAAGTATCTGTTAAGTTCTTGAACAACCTTTACTTTCCTGTTACTTATGATAATGATGTTCCCATTCATGTTATAATAAATGAATAAAAGATAAGGAAAATACACCCATGAACAAAAAAGAATTAAAACAGCTCGCATGCAGAGAAATCGATGAAAACAGAGAAGTAATTATCTCCATCGGCAACAAGATCTTTAATCATCCTGAACTTGGTTTTAAAGAATGGGACACATCGAAACTCGTTGCTAGTCAATTGAAGACTCTGGGGCTTTCATGTGAAAAGGGGCTGGCTATCACAGGGGTGAAAGCGCATGCCCATGGAAAGCAAGCGAAGGCGAAGGTCATGATTATGGGTGAACTGGATGCTGTCATCTGCCCGTTACATACCTGTGCTGACATCAAAACCGGGGCTGCTCATTCTTGTGGTCATAATTCGCAAATTGCATCAATGCTGGGTGCTGCCTTTGGTCTAACTCCTTTTATGGGGCACCTGGACGGCGATGTAATATTCGCCGCTGTTCCTGCTGAAGAATACGTTGAACTGGAATTTAGAGAACGTTTAAAAGAAGATGGAAAAATTGAATTTTTTGGAGGAAAACAAGAATTTATCCGCCTAGGGGTATTGGATGATGTGGATATGGGGATGATGATCCACTCCCACGCCGGGGTGGAAGCCAGGAAATTTCTACTTTTCTGTGATAGTTCCGGTTTTGTAGGGAAAATTATCCGATTTTCCGGTAAAGAGGCTCATGCCGGTGCTGCGCCTTTCGAGGGCGTCAATGCCTTAAATGCGGCTGCTCTTTCACTGATGGCGATTAATACCCAAAGGGAAACCTTTAAGGAGGCGGACCGGATCAGAGTTCATCCCATTATTACCAAAGGCGGCGATCTGGTGAACATTGTCCCTGCCGATGTCCGCATGGAAACTTATGTACGGGGTAGAAATATCGGTGCGATTCTGGAGGCCTCTGAAAAAGTGAACCGGGCCCTACACGGCAGCGCCATCGCTGTAGGCGCAGAAGTGGAAATTTCAGATAATCCGGGCTATTTGCCATTAATTCAAAATGAAAAACTGAATGAACTATTTGGGGAAAATGCCGAGACTCTTTTGGGTAAGGATGGCATCCTTACTGGTTATGAACTCATGGGCGCTACCGACGCGGGTGACATTAGCTCCATTATGCCCTTTATGCATATTTCTACCGGGGGGTATTCCGGTACAGCCCACAGCCGGAATTTCACAATTTGCGACGAGGAAATGGCCTATGTAATGCCTGCCAAAGCCATGGCCATGACAACAATTGACTTGCTGTGGGACGGCGCCGCTGAAGCACTAAAAATCAAAAAAAATTATACTCCGAAATTTACTAAGGAATCTTACATCGAATACTTGAGGAATTTTAAATCCAAAGAAGTAATTTAAAAATCTCAAAACGCCACGATTCCATTTTTAGTTTTCCTCAATAAATGTATAAATTTTTTAATCTCCAATACGTTGACTAGTAGAGCGTATTGTGAATAAATGGTAATTAGAAATGAGGAAGCTACGCTCTACTTAAGTAAAACGTTCACAACCGTCGAGTAGTTATTTAAAGAACGTTTTACTAGTTCTTGTTCGCACGAATGAAAGTTGAATATACTACTTGTGCCGGGAATTGCTTGAGCATATTATCCCTAGGAATCAAAAGCATCTTGAGTATCTAATTTGAAGTTATATCTCAACCAAAGAATTTTCACTTCAAATCAGCCTATTTTTTCTAAAGTCCAGTCAAAAAACAGAACCTAACTTTTTGGTTAAGCTCTGTCCGGATGAAGTCTTTGAAGTCCACATCTCAATACGAAAAAAAGCGGCTTTTTTCTTTTAAGAAATCTTTAAAACGACTTTCATTGAATCTTTAGCGTTTTTTACCAGTTCAATGGCTTGTTGGGTTTGATCAAGAGCAATAAAATGACTGATTACACGTTCAAAAGACGTATCGTTTTTGCTCAAATAAGCAA
>JAEXDA010000079.1 GCA_023401925.1 Bacillota bacterium | reverse complement strand
CTGGGTATAGCGCCGAAACTCGGGTAACCAGCATTATTTTAGAGTCGATACAAATTTACAAAGAGATACAAAAATCGTTCTGGTACCTACTTTAGCCAAAAGAGTATGCCATCCGGCGCTTTCACAGCGGTGCGCCGGGATAAAGCTTGCCGAAATGAGAGAGCAACTTCGTCGAATATACTTGCGGCGTCAGGAGCAAGTAGAGCTAGGAAGGCGGGAAGTGAAGACCGGAAGCGTACTCAATGTACGCTGAGGACTGGAGCGACCAACTGACGACGCTATACGCCGCTCATCACGCCGCACTCGCTCATTTCGGCAACGTTTCAATTGTTTGCTGATTTATCTTTATAATCATGTTTGGATATATAACTTATCGGCTTGAATGGTTGCCGATTCGTAAAGAGAAAAACCATAAGAACCTTTATGAATAAAGGAGTCTATTGAATCGTAAAAATGGACAATTTTTCGGTAAGAATGTTCATTGGTTTAAAAGGTTGTTGAGATTATAATAAAAATCACCATCAACCTTACCGCGGCAAAGGTCATGAAAATGAGTGGATTGATTCGTAAAGTTAATGGAGGGAGTTTCATGAAAAAAAACAGATTCAATTGGATGTTCTCGATGGGTGTCTTGTTGGTGTTAACGGTTTCCGTAATCGGGCTGGCAGCTGTCAAGCCGGTTACTTTAAAAATGGTTATTTGGGGTAATCCAAGGCATGTCGATATGTACGATAAGCTGTTGGATTCCTACAAAAAAACCCATCCCCATGTGAATATGGAGGTTATCGTCGCACCGTACGGTGAGTTTACTGAAAAAGTCACTTCCATGATTGCCAGCGGCAATCCACCGGATGTTACCTGGTGGTCTGAAGACAGCCTTCCATACTTCGCAGACAAAGGGTATTTTATGGAGCTTGATTCTCCGCTTAAAAAGTGGGGCGCGGACTGGGATGTCAATGACTTTTACCCGTCCACCTTGGAGGCGGCCCGCTGGAAGGGGAAATTATATGCGATACCCTTTTCAACTCCAGCCCCGGTTTTATACTACAATAAAAAACTCTTTGACGAAGCGGGTCTGAAATATCCGGATCAGAATTGGACTTGGGATAATTTCGACGCGGCGGTCAGGAAATTGACGAAGGGTGAAGCGGCTACCAAGGTATATGGCGTCGATAACTTGTTGGATAAGGGGAATGATTGGCAGAATCTGTTGAATTTAATCCGGTCCTATGGCGGGAAGTTCATGAATAAGACCAAGACCAAGTGTATTATTAATAGTCCCCAATCGGTGCTTGCCCTTAAGAAATATATGGAATGGGTTAATGGCGGTTATTCGACTAAACCCGGAGTTTCCGCGCCTTTTGAACAGAACCGGGTCGGAATGTTCGTGGGATTTATGAGCATGAAAGCGCGCTTTGATGGTGTTAAAGATTTAGATTACGATATTGCTTATCTGCCCAAGGGTCCTGCCGGCCGGATATTACGGAGCGGTTTTGCGGGACTGGTTGTCTTGAAATCAACCCAATATAAAAAAGAAAGTCTCGATTTATTGGGTTTCTTAAGCAGTAAAGAAGGAATTAAAGCGCAATCGCTCTACTTTGGGCCGCCGCGGAAATCCATTGGCCTTTCCAAGGAATTCCTCGATCCGGCAACACCGCCGGCGAACAAAAAAATATTTATCGAATCATTGCAATATAGTTCGGTAACGGAGAAATTTCCCTTGTTTGTGAAGGCCAATATCATGGCGCAGGAAGAAATCGGCTTGATGGTGGCGGGAAAACAACCGGTAGAAGAGACGCTGAAAAAGATTCAGGAACGGATTAACGCGCTTTTGGCAAATCAATAAATTCTGATGAGGCTGTCTTAAAGTAATTTAAAGCTCTTAGGGTATACAGGATATAGTCACCGGGGTTGTATATCTTGGCGTTTAAATTTTTCTTTGGGACAGCCCATTTTTTAATCCGGAACTGCAAGAAAGGAGATATTATGGCGACAGCAAAAATAAATTACCCCGAAGGGACCGGGCCGGAATTATCCCATAAGGGAGACTTGTTTCGCGGGGACCGGCTTTGGGGAATTTTATTCATTATGCCTTTAATGATCGGGCTGGTCATCTTTTTATTGATTCCGTTGTTACGGAGCGCATATTTAGGGTTCACTAATTTTAATGTATTGGAAGCGCCCCGTTTTGTTGGAGTTCGGAATTATCTGGATTTATTTCAACAAGATCGGATGTTTCAAAAGGCTTTTCTAAATACCTTGCTCTTTACCGCCGGGCTCGTACCCTTAAATGTGGTGTTGGCAGTTGTAACTTCGGTGTTATTGAATCAGGTGCGAAAATTGGCCAGCCTTTTCCGAGCGGTCTATTTTATCCCGGTGATCACATCGGAAGTGGTATTTTCCGTGGTTTGGCTTTGGATCTGGAACTATGACTATGGTTTGGTCAATTATATATTGAGAACGATCGGAATTGCCGGGCCGAATTGGCTGGGGGATTCAAATTGGGCCATGCCTTCGGTGATCATAACCAGGGTTTTAAAAAATTTGGGGATGAATGTAGTCATTATCCTGGCTCCGTTACAATCCATACCGGAGATGTATTACGAGGCGGCGGAACTTGACGGGGCGGGCTGGTTTAAAAAAACCATCCATGTGACATTACCCGAACTGGGTCCGGTAATTTTTTTAACATTGATGGTAACCGTAATTGGCGCTTTTAAGGTGTTCGGTTCAATTTACGTTTTAACGGGCGGCGGGCCTGCCGGGTCAACCAATGTACTGGTGATGTATTTATATCAGATGGGATTTAAGACCTTTGAATATGGCAAGGCTTCGGCAATCGGAATGGTTATCTTCGTCATCGTATGTATCTTAACGCTGGTTCAGTGGACTTTACGAAAAAAAATGGTTTATCAGGAGGAATGATTGAGATGGGACAAGAGGCATCAAAAATTCTACAATATGAGGCAGTAACTGATAAACATCGCTCTCCGATCAAACTGAATCAGCTTTTTATTCACATATTTCTTTTGGCCCTGGGGTTAATCTTAATATTGCCGTTTATTTGGATGGTATCAACTTCGCTTAAAAATCCGGGTAGTGAGTTTTATTATCCGCCGCAATGGCTCCCCAACCCGTTTACATTGCATAATTATCAAACCGCCTTATCCAGAGCGGACTTTATTCAAAGTTATTACAATAGCATAAAAGTGGCGGTGTTAACGGTAATTCCCACCATCTTTTTGGTCTCGATTGCCGCGTATGCCTTCGTTAAACTGAAATTTAAAGGCCGTAACAGCCTGTTTTTCCTAGTTATTATGCTCATCATGATACCCCAGGAAGTAACGTTGATACCCAACCTGTTGTTAATGAAAAGTTTTGGCTGGCTGGATACCCATGCCGCCCTGGTTATTCCCAATATTTTCGGCAGTGGAGCTGTTTTCGCCCTCTTTATTATGAGGCAAAATATTTTATCCATCCCGGACTCGTTGATTGAGTCCGGAAAAATTGACGGAGCCAATCATTTTCAAATCTTTGTGAAACTGATTTTTCCGCTAACCAAGTCGGCGATTGCTACCATGAGCATTTTCACTTTGATGAATTCCTGGAACGATTTTATTTACCCGTTGGTGTATCTCAATTCGACCGCAAAATATACCTTGCCTTTGTCGATCGCCATGTTCCAACAAGCTTACGGGATGACGGAATGGACGGTCTGGATGGCCGCGGCGACGGTGAGTATATTGCCGCTATTGATCGGGTTTTTGTTTGCCCAAAAACAATTTATCAGTTCAATGGCAATGACGGGAATAAAATGAGGAGGAGTTCCTGTGACTCAATGAATGGTTTTAAGATGAAAGCCGGAATATCGACCATATTCATCTTGGTCATTCATTGATGTCGGGCAACCGTTTTGGGATTTTCAGGAAAAGGACCCCAGCCAACAGTAATAAGGGAAAGATAATCGCTATCAATAATCCGGATTTTAATCCCAATTGCTCCGGGTTCAAATGATGAGCCGCACCAATGGCCAGTAATTTGGAGGATTTTTGGGATAAATCCGAAACCCATCCCGCCAGCCACGGACCCACCGAACAGCCCACATCGCCGAAAATTGCCAGCACGCCGAACATGGTGGTGCCGCCCTTGGGATAATATTCCGCCGTTAGGCTGAGGGTCCCCGGCCACATTAAGCTGATGGACAATCCGCAAACCGCGCACCCTAAAAGAGAAATCAGTGGTATGTCAACAAAGACGGTAACGGCATAGCAAGCGGTACATAAAAATCCACTGGCAATCAAAGCTTTTTTCAAATTGATTTTATGCCCCCAAAAGCCATAAATACTGCGCCCGATCCCCATTAAAATTGCAAACAGGCAGGGACCAAGGATATCGCCCATTACCTTAGGGACTTCCAGTCCTTTTTGGGCAAATAGGGAAGACCATTGGGACATCGTCAATTCGGAAGCCCCGGCGCACATCATCAGCAGAATGGCAATAATAAATGCTTTTGACCCCAGCAATTGCTTTACGGGTACTTTTTCATGTTCGGGGACCGCCGGCATCAAGGGGACTTTCATAAATAAAAAAGCATTCGATAGTGGAATCAGCGACCATAAAAGAGGTAGTAAATACCAAATGTTGTTTCCCAAAGCGTTCATGATTAACGTCGTTATCAGAACGACGACCATTTGACCCCAGCAATAGAATGAATGCAGCAAACTCATTGCCGAAGCTTTGGCCTCGCCCGGTAATGAATCTACGATCGGGCTGATTAAAACCTCTATCAATCCGCCGCCCATTGCATAAATTACGACAGCAATCATTAGCCCGGTATAGGGTGAGGACAATAGATTCGGCAATACACCGAGGGAAATTAATCCGAAAGCGCAAAAAACGTGGGCTAATATGGCGGTGTTGCGCCAGCCCAATTTGTCGGCATATTTGACAGCAAGGAAATCGGCCAGAATTTGGGTTCCAAAATTAATTAAAATCAGCCGGCCGATCATTTCAAAGGAAATTTTGAATTGATCTTGAAAAACAATGAACAGTATGGGAGCGAGATTGTTTACAATTGCCTGGCTGATGAATCCCAAATAGCAAGCGGAAAGCGTATGTTGGAACGTCAGTTTCATCTTTA
Source organism: Bacillota bacterium (assembly GCA_023401925.1). GTDB lineage: Bacteria > Bacillota > UBA4882 > UBA8346 > UBA8346 > UBA8346. The sequence goes on along the minus strand of JAEXDA010000079.1, from coordinate 30,418 downwards.
GGTTTCCTTATTGGCACAGTAGATTTTAACCCCGATGCGGCAAGTGTATATGGGACTATGGTTTTGGGGATTGCTTGCCGGATTTACGTTTAAACCTAAATATCATTCGATGATGATTGAATTTTCACCTGCTTTCAACGGTAATAAGTTGGGCAAAAGGTGGATGACGTTGAAAATTTTTCAAGAATGGATTGCGATATTCGGCATAATCATGCCCGTATGTTCTTGAAAGTGATATAGTCGCAACAAACTTGGATATAACGACGAAATTGGTCGAAAATGGGGTTTGACGGATTTTGGGTTTGAGACGGATTTTTAGTAAAATAGAGATTCCTGTGAAGAAAAACCATGAAAGTGCCATAATATACCTATTATCGATAAGGAGAACTCCATGTCTGTCCAAAAACACCCTGCCTATCACGATGAAGCCAAGCATCTGGATTATACCCTCAATTATGTCGAGAAAACCATTACCAACACGGCATCGAAAAGAAAACGGGTCGGCCAGGAAGTTGCTCAACTGGACCGCCGCTACATGGATGGGAACAGCCAGGATTTTATCGACCTGATGGTCAATAACCAGTTGCTAAACAGTGCGGATTTGAAGCTTCGGAATTTGGAGACGGCCCGCCAAAAGCCTTACTTTGCCCGGATTGATTTTCATGAGGACGGAAAGGCGGAAAAAGAAGAACTCTATATCGGCAAAATGTGCCTGTCCCGGGATGAGGATCAAAAGCTGATTATTGTTGATTGGCGGGCGCCAGTCGCCAATATGTATTATGAAAGCCGCCTGGGGGATGCCGGTTATGAATGTCCCGAGGGGAAAATCAATGGAAGATTATCACTTAAAAGGCAATTTTCCATTGACCAGGGTCAACTGGAGGGGATTTTCGATATTGACATTACCACCAATGATCAATTCTTGCAATCTTATTTAGGAGCAAGCGCTGATAACCGTTTAAAAGATATCGTCTCCACCATCCAGGCGGAGCAGAACCGGGTAATCCGGGCGGATATGAACCGCCCTTTAATCGTCCAGGGGGTGGCCGGTAGCGGTAAAACCACCATTGCCTTGCATCGGATTGCTTATTTGATTTACAATTACGGTCAATCGTTTGTGCCGGAAAATTTTATGATCATCGCTCCGAACCGGCTTTTTTTGAATTATATTTCGGAGGTTTTGCCGGAACTGGGCGTGGAGCGGGTCAAACAGACGACGTTTGAGGATTTTGCGCGGGAGGTCATTGCCGAAAAATACCAGGTTAAAGACCCCAATGAAAAACTTTTGCGGTTTGTGGAGCCCAATCCGGCTCCTAAGCAAACCGCCGAGAATGAATTGTTTAAACAAGCGGCCATGGTAAAGTCGGGTATGATGTTCAAAGAATTTCTGGATTGCTTTCTAAAGCAGATGGAAGAAAAACTACTGCCTACCAGTGATTTTGGATTTGAAAACAATGTACTGTACCGGAATGAGGACATTCGCCGGCTCTTTTTTGTAGATTACCAAAGTTGGCCGATTTACAAACGGGTGGAACAAATTAAAAAACATTTTCAAAAGCGGCTTAAAGAGTGGCAGGGGGATGCTGCCGTCCAGCTGAATAACCAATGTCATGTCGCCATTGATAGAATGAAGATGAAAGAAGAGGACACTCCGGAACGCCAAGCCAAGATTATTGCTTTAATTGACGGCAAAAATGAAAAGGTTGCGCGGCTTAAAAGTTTTACCACGGGGGGAATTAAGGCTTACTTTAAACAGGTCCCATTCCGGAACGCGCTGGAGTGTTACGGGGACTTTTTCGCCAATCCTCTCTATTTTAAGGCGGCAGCCGCAGACAAGTTAAAACCGGAACTCATTTCATGGCTCCATGAGGGAACGCTGGCCGATCTGAAAAATGGCCAGTTGGAACTGGAAGATTTAGCCCCGGTGCTTTATATTAAATATCGTCTGGAAGGTTTAAGCGAAAGGATCAGGGTCAAACACGTAGTCATTGATGAAGCCCAGGACTTCAACACTTTTCAGTTTTATACGATGCGCCAGATGATTAAGGACAGCTCTTTCACGATTTTAGGCGACCTGGCCCAGGGGATTCATTCCTACCGGGGGACCACCGATTGGGAGGAAGTCCGGCGGGAGGTATTTCAGGATGAAGCCGATATCCTTACTTTGGAGCAAAGTTACCGGACTTCGATGGAAATCATGGGAACCGCCAATTTAGCCATTAGCCATTGGCAAGCGCCCCATGTAAGCCAGGCGAAGCCGGTCATTCGCCATGGTGAGCCGGTAAAGTTTATGGCCAAGAAAAACCTAGCGGAGATAACCGCCGAAATCGCGCTGAAAATTCTTGCCTTGCAAGCGGCGGGAGTCAAATCCATCGCTATTGTTGGGAAAACAGCCGGTGAATGCAAGACCGTAAAGGATTATCTCAAAAAAAATTCTGTGGAGGCCACTTTGATCAGCGGCCGGGAGTCGGAATATCAGAGCGGACTGGTGATCGTACCGTCTTATTTGGTGAAAGGCTTGGAGTTTGATGCGGTTTTTCTCGTCAATGCCGACAAGGATACTTATCAGCCGATCGAGTTGGATATTAAACTGTTGTATGTAGCATTAACCAGGCCGTTGCATCAATTGTTTATTTATTACACCGGAGAGTTGACTCCGCTGTTGCAATCATAATCAAGCGGCGCTTTTGATAAGGGAAGAACTTATGGAAAGTTCGTATTTTGTGATCAAAAAACACCGGATTTTGCCGGTGTTTTTTGATCTTTGATTGAACAGGAATTTTATTTGGCTCCGGCTGCCTTCAACAACTCCACAATTTGGGTGGCGTTGGCGGCAGTGGCAATGGAAAGTGCGGTTTCACCCTTGGTGGTTTTTACATTCACATTGGCTTTTTTATCAACCAAAATTTTGGCAATCTCCACATCATTTTTTTTGGCTGCATACATCAAGGCAGTGAAGTCATTACCATCTTTGGCATTGAGATTGGCCTTGTTATCGGCCAGTAATTGCACGATTTCTTTGAATCCTTTTTCAGTAGCGTTAATGAGCGCCGTATATCCATAGAAATCGTCCGGTTCATTGACTTTAATTTTTTTCTGGGCCAATAAGAGCTTAACGGTATCGGTTTGGCCGTAATAAGCGGCGTACATTAAAGGAGTCCAGAAACCCATGGCTTTGCCGCGGAAATTTTTGTCATTCACTTTGACGTTAATATCGATACCTTTGGAAATAAAGAGATTGATGACGTCGTTTTTGCCGTAACGTGCTGCCAGGCAAAGGGCTTCACCGCATTGTTCCGGCTTGATTCCTTTGGATAATAAAGCATCGGCAACTTCTTGATTGCCGTTTACGGCAGCCATATTGAGGGCTGTGGTGAAATCCTCGGGATTAATGTTTTTAGGAAGCAGCAATTTGATGATTTCAGTATAATTTTTATTGGCCGCAATGAGGATAGGCGGTTGCCCTAAATTTTGTTTGGCATTCACATCCGCATCTTTGGCAAGCAACATCTTAACGATTTCCGGTTGATTTTCCTGAACTGCAAAAACCAGGGCGGTTTCCCCTTTACTGCCTTTGATGTTGACATCGGCTCCTTTTTCCAAGAGTAGCTTCACAAAGGCATGGCTTCCTTTTTGGGCTGCCAGCATCAACGCAGTTTGACCATTGTTTCTTTTGGCGTTGACATCGGCTTTGGCATCGATTAACAAGGGGGCTACATCTGCAGCGCCGCTGTCGGCAGCCAGAATTAAGGGGGTTTGGGCAAGGGTGTCTTTACTGTTGGCATCAGCACCTTTGTCCAATAGTAATTTAACGGTGTCCGGCGAGTTTTTTACTGTAGCAAGAGTCAATGCAGGATTTAAATCGTTGGTGGAAGCTCCTTTCTCAAGCAAGATCTCGACAATGGCGGCATTGCCGTTTTCCGCAGCGGTGAGTAAGGGAGTAGTGACCTCAGTGGTGCCTTTGCGGGCTTTAATATTAATGTTGGCGTTTTTTTCAATCAATAAAGTAACGATTTCAGAAGAACCGCTACTGGCAGCGAACATTATAGGTGTCCAACCGGTTTTTATTTTGGCCTCAACCAAGGCGCCTTTTTCCAAGAGCAGTTTTACACTAGCGGCATCGCCTTTTTCGGCGGCATTGATTAACGGAGTCCGCCCGTCTTTATCGCTGGTATTGACATCTGCGCCTTGAGAGAGCAGTTGTTCAACTTGAGCACTGTCACCATTTTGACAACTCGTGAGTAAGGCTGTATTTAGCTCCTCAGTATTGACAGCGGGGGTGGGTGTAGGTTTTGCATTATCGGCCATAACAGTTATGGAGAAGATGGCGATGATACAAATTAAAATAAGCCCCAATGACCAAATCCGTTTAAGCATCTTCAATACGCTCCTTTGCATTGATGTTGAACAGGCAAGATCCTCAACTAAACTGGGAGAAAAAGATGACTTTATCATAAGATTTTAGCTGACTACACCATAAATACTAAAGTTTTTGCCAGGTTTTTAAGCGATCGTTTTTCTAGTTTAGTTAAATCTTTCCTATATGCTCTTATTATATTGCAACTCTCCCATAAATTAAATATATTATTTTTTTATATTTGGGCTTCTTTTATAAAATATGAGAAGTTTAATTTTATCTTAAACAAATTTGAATGATTGGGTTATATTTTAGGGAAAGTCTTGAAAGGATTTCATAAAAAAAATGATTTTGTTAAGAATAATCAGGGGTGATATCGATGATTTCTTATTTGGTCTTTTTAGGGATCCTGATCATTTGCATTTACACGATTTTATTTTCGATTACCGAGTTTAAGAAAAAAAATTATCCCGGGTTTATTGGGATAAATTTCCTCGTCCTCGTGATTTTGACGGTTCCTTTTTATTTTTTATTTTTAAAGGGGTAAGGGTTTAAAGAGGAGTTTACTTATCACCTGATGAATGTTGACGGGAAACAAATAAGCAAAATCAGGCAGCTAGTAAAAGGTTCTCTAAATAACTACTCAACGGTTGTGAACGTTTTACTTAAGGAGAGCGTATCTTCTTCTTTTGATTGCCATTTATTTACGATACGCTCTCCTAGTTTTAGCGCGGCTGAGGCGGCTGAAATTGAACCCCCACCCTGCGAATGTCTACTTTCACAACAATATCAATGGTAGCGTTTTTAAATTTATCGGGCCATTGATAGCGGTCCCAATCATCTCCGGTAAGGACAGTATTGCGAACTTTAATGCCGAAACCGAATACATCAGAGTTATATTTTTGAGCCTTTCGAATTGTCTTTATCGACCTTTCTTTCAGCTCGCGGCCTATTAGCTGACTAAGAAACACCTGTTTGCCGGGTTCCGTATAATCAATTCCGCTTTGGATACTTAATATCTCGGCTTCCATTTTCAGTTTAACCTGGAAATGATCTTGGTTGTTTCTATGTTCATATTTAATCTGTGGCTGGGAGCTGGTCATTAATCGATAAGCGATTTGGCAATCTTTTTTGAAGGGATCACGGATGGATAATAAAGCTTCATTAAAACTATGAGTAAGGATTTGTAAAATTTGCGTCTCATATACATCAAAAGATCCAATCAGTTTATCTTGCTTAAAAATTGCAGTGCCCATTAGCCTTATATCTTTGGCTTCAGGGGGTTTCCCGGACGCCCCTGCTTGAGGGCTGCCGGATTTTCCCTTTTCTTCCGGTTTTTGCTCTTCCCCCCCGGACTGCTCCTGGTACTCGTCGGGATCTTGGCGGTGAAACCGACCCAAAAGTGGAGCATAGTTTTCCTGAGCCTTGGCCTCATAGCGATCCATAAAGTCATTTAACGTTGTCATGGGATACATACCGGAAAAACTGGTTAGGCGGGAAAAGTCCCTAAAGTACTCGGAAGGATTTGGTTCAAGTCTTGGTTTAACCTTCATCACGTCGACCGCTTTCCCTTGAGAGATAAAAATATTTAAAGTCCGGCGCATTTCCCTGTAACGTACCAGTGTATCAATCCAGTTCCGGACGCCTTTTTTTGCCAAGTCTTCTCCCAATATCAGCACAGAGTTTTGCAATAAGGAGATTTCCCGGTTTACAGAGGTATTCATTAAATTAAAGCCTTCAAAGATTGTGGGGGCTTGCTTTGAGAGGATAAAAACCCCGGTATCTTTTCCATCCCCTCCGGACTCTCCGCCCCCGCCTTTCAATTTAGCCGGGATAGCGATCATGGTAGTAATTATTAAACCTTTACCGTCAGGACCCAGATCTAAGCCCAGGGCTTGCACTAAGGCCAAGCTCTCTAGTTCCCGCCGGTCCCAACAACCGCTCAAAGCAAATACCAGTGTGAATAATAAAACGACAGGTAAAAGAATTTTCTTATTCATCGGTTGGGTCACCCGTTTTTTTCTTGATAATCAATGAAAACAACCATAATAAAAATGGAACACCAAAGGCCACAAGTGAATAATATTTTTCAATCTGAAAGTCATTCAGGATTACTGCTTGAGTCATGGAAGTCGGTATCAAACTGACGGTAAAAACCAAGACCGCTATGGGGATGCTCAACGGACGGTAATCCTGAATCCGGAACGCTTGGGTAAAACTAGTTACCGTACCGTAAAACATTCCCGATAATTGAATCGCTGCAGTAAAAAACCATACGAAAACAAAGACCGCTTCAACCCTTTGGATAAATTCCTCCAAAGATATGAGCCTGGCTAACTGAAAGACCGGGAAGATAAGCTTGGCGACTGACACATAATTGAAAACCAATACCACAATAGCGGTGATGGCCATATTGATCAATACGGCGATGCCGATACTATAAACTCCAACTCCGAATATCTTGGACTTATTGGCGATCAAGGGAGCTATCAGACCAAACAAAAGAATTTCCGAAAAAAGGGAAACGTTATAGGCTGAAGCTTTTAACAATTTTACCGGTCCTGTCCCTAGAACTGGCGCAAGATGCTGAATATCGGCATGGGATAGGCTGAAAAATACAATAACTACCAATCCTAATAATAAATAGGGTCCAAAAAACCACGCGACTCTGGATATGGCTTCAATACCGAGCAAGCACCCGTAGATTAATATTGCCAGCAAGCAGAAAGTGATGACACTAATGGGTGTTCGGGGCAAAATGGATAAAATAAAGCTTTCAACGAACTGTCGTAAAAATAGCGAAGTAATGGTTAAGAAAAACAGAAAAAAAATAATTCCGATGACTCCGCCGATGATAGGACCACCGATGACACGGGCGATTTCGATGATATTTTGGCCCGGAAATTTGCGGATTAGGTAATATATGAATAAAAAGCCGATCAGGCTTAAAATTCCCGATAAAATTACAATCAACCATCCTGCCCCTTCGCCGAAAATTGCCATATCCCGTGGAAAGGATAGAAAAATTTTCCCGGACATGATGATAATTAAAAGGGTTAAAGCCTCCCGGTGTCCGATACTTTCTTTCATCAAGATTCCGATTCATCTCCCTTATTTTCATTCTGTCCAGGCCGGTCCCAGGGACGGGTTTTTTTGTCCTGACGGATTATATCAAGGGGGTTTAGAAAAAACGGCCGAAAACGTTGTGCAAAGGACTTGGGTCTGATAATACGGTCGTCTGATTTGGACCGGAAGGGAGTTATCGGCGAAAGAAAAGGCACTCCAAAACTATTTAAAGTTGAGGTGTGGAGAGTCATGACAAAAACCCCGAAAGCAATTCCAAAAAAACCCATGATACTTGCCAATATTGTAAATGCAAATCGTAATAAGCGGATAGTAAAGGATGCATTGTAATTTGGTACCACAAATGAGCCAAGAGCCGTAATTGCCACCACGATAATCAAAATAGGGCTGACGATAGAAGCTGCAACTGCGGCTTGCCCCAGAATCAATGCGCCGACAATTCCTATCGTCGGCCCGATAACGCCGGGAATCCGGATTCCCGCTTCGCGAATGAGCTCGAAGGCGAATTCCATGAATAGAATCTCCACAATAGCAGGGAAAGGAACTGTTTCCCGGGCGGCGGTCATAGCGAGCAATAAATCGGTGGGTATCATTTCCTGGTGGTAATTGACGACGGCAATATAAAATGCCGGCAACAGCAAGGCTATAAAAATCGAGGCCGCCCGGATTAAACGTAAAAAGTTGCCAAAGGGCCAACGTATGTAATAATCTTCGGCAGCATGAAGAAAAATCGCGAATGTTGTGGGTACAACCAGTGAAAATGGGCTGTTTTGCATGACAATCCCTACGTAACCTTCCCGAACATGGGCTGCCAGCCGGTCGGGCCTTTCGGTAGAGAGCATTTGCGGGATGAGTGACTTGGGATGGTCTTCCAGATATTCTTCCAGAGTCCCGGTTTCCGATATATAATCCGTAGTTTCGCTGATCGTCTTAATTCTGTACTTCACTTCCTCAACCAGCTTGGGGTTGGCGACATCTTTAAGATACATGACACCGACAAGGGTTCGGCTGCGGCGTCCAACCCGGAGGATTTCGGTCATTAATTTAGGATCTTTGATATAGCGCCGGACACTGGCCGTATTGGCCCTAAAGGTCTCAGAAAATGACTCCTGGGGCCCCCGGACTACATGTTCATTGGCGGGCTTTTCGATCCCCCGGTGTTCCCAGCCTTTGGTTTCAATGATCAAAGCTTCGTCAGAATTGTCGATCAACAATATGCTGGAACCATCCAGGACGGCGTCGATAATGTCATTTATCTTGTTGTTTTTGACAATTTGACTTTCGGGAAGGAGTTTTTGGGAGATGGTTTCGATGGGATTTTTGCTGGAAATTTCCCCGGGAGTTAAAACCATTAAAGGTTGCAATACGGCGAAGTTTTGAGTATTACGATCGGCCATTCCATCTATATATATAATGAAAGCATCCACATTTAAGCCGGGGATTTGAAATTCCCGTATCACAAAATCCATATTGGCGGGAATTTCAAAAATTTTCTCCAGCATACAGCGGTTTTCTTTTAAGTTTTTGCTGAGGACTCTTTCAGCTTCGGATTTTTCATCATGGAGAGGGGGGCGTTTAAATGAACCATTACGTGCGCCTGAAAAGGAAAATTGGTTTTGTTGAGCCCCGAATTTAAAGATTTTTTTTACCAGATCCCAGAGTTTCATTGGATGCCTCCCCGATTAGCTTTTGTCATTATTAGCAGTTTCATACTTTTTCATTCCCGGATCGTAATTTTGGTAAATGAACTTTATCGGCAATTATTTTCAATGGGTGAGGTGGCGCAGGTGAAAAAGATTAAAGGCGGGGCGCTGCGGTTAGGGAACAAAATCGGCGTAACCGCACCAGCCAGTCCTATGCATTCTCTCGATGAAATTACCGGGGAAACTTCTACACTTGCCAAATGGGGGTATTCGATTGTTTTAGGCAAGACGGTCACTCCCATGGATAGTGATATGGCAGGCGCTGATATCTTTAGACAGGCTGATTTGGAAGGATTGTGGCAAAATGATGAAATTAGCGCCATCTGGTGCTTGCGGGGGGGCTATGGGAGCCTTCGTTTGTTACCCCAATTATGGTATGATTTGTTCAGGAAAAAGCCCAAAATCATGATTGGATTCAGCGATATCACCGCACTGGAAATGGCTTTATGGTCACAGGTTCGCTTAGTAACTTTTCATGGACCGGTTTTAACCAGCTTAAAAGGGGAATTTACGATGAACCAAACCTTCAAAACTCTGAGAGGGGAGAACTCGGTTGAGTTGGAGTGGCCTTCCGGAAGCCGGGAATCCTATGTCCCTATTCGCAGCGGCAAAGTCCAAGGGATTATTTTAGGCGGGAACCTGTCGATGATCGCTGCGTTGACAGGAACCCGGTTTTTACCGAACCTGGAAGGCGCGATCATATTCTTGGAAGAAGTTGGGGAACCGCCCTACCGGATTGACCGTATGTTAACTCAGCTTATCATCTCGGGCATTCTTCCATCTGCTGCCGGGGTAATTGTCGGAAGGTGTGTTCCTTTGCCGCAGCGGGATGAAAATCAACTGATAGAAATATTTACCGAAAGGTTAAGGACTCTAAAATGTCCTGCAGCTTACGGTTTTCCCATTGGCCATATCGCCAATCAATGGACCATCCCCCAAGGAGTGATGGCTGAGGTTGATATCGACAGGGGAAGTCTGGTTTTATTGGAAAAGCCGGTCGAATAAAATGGGTCCAGTGGATAACAATTCAATCCCAGCCTTTTTAAGCCAGAGTTGCCTATTATTAAGCATTTCGCTAATGATTACTCCCTTCGTTTTGGTGCTTGAAAGAGGAATATTTTATAATGTAGCGAACTATGATCAATGTCTTTCTGCTTAACCTCTGGAACGAAAGTTTACGAAGAACGTTTTGTTGATAGATGGAAGAAGGAAGGAGCAAATCAATTGAAGAAAATAGCCAGTATTATTGTGATCGTACTATTATTGGGTATCGCGATACCGGGCATAACCATTCCGGCCTGGGCTGAAGAGAATACCTCCAAGGGAGATTTCAATGTTCTCATCGGAAATAAAAGCTTGGTACAAGGTGACTATAAACTCACTGATAAACTTACCCTCAATGGCGAGGCCGGGGAAGTAACCGATTATGTATCGGAAAAGAAATATAACGATGAGCGGGATTACTACCTGCGAACCGATCTGCGCTATCAGGCTAACAGTTGGTTCGGTATTAAGCTCGGCGCCCGTTACGACTCGCAGCCTGAAGAAACAATACCCTATGCCGGTATAGATTTTGAAACCCCTTTTGGCACCAGCAATCTGAGGTTGAAGGGTTTTTATAACTACAATTATGAAGGGAAAGATTGGTCTAACTATGAAGTTGCCTGGCGGATCGAGATGTACAAGCACCAGTACATTTTTGCCGGAATCAGCGGCAATACCGGTGATGGATTTAAACCTTACAGTTATAATACGGAAAACGACCCCCAATTCTTTCTGCGTGGCGATTTTTCCGGAGTGTGGAGCAAATTTAGCTTGAATTTTAAACCTTTGTTATATGCAAGTGGAGAAATTTTTACGGATACCAGTTTCCGATACGCTTTGAGTCAACGGACCAATCTAATTATCAATTTTAATGATTATTACGATCATGACATGAAATACCGGTTGGGAATTGAGCATAAATTCTGATAGGGGGCATGATTGATGCGACGTTCTACGACCGTGTTGATCATTATATTCTTGATTGTAGTGGGAATAGGCGGGTTTCTTTGGGGCCGGGCCGGAATGTTTCCCTTTGAGGGGACAAGCGTCGAAACTCCAAAAATAAAGCCTGATTTCAATGGCAAAGTGAACCAAGCCGAAGTCGTGGTATTCTTTTTAAAACCGGCGGCTGTCAATTTTTATTTAAAACCGGTGTTATACCATGTAAAAATGGATCAAGACTTGCATATCCAAGCCTTAAATGCCCTGTTCGCCGGTCCGACCGCCGATTCGAAGTTATTGCCGCTCTTTCCCAAGGATACGAAGATCATCGACCTTACAATCAAAAAAGGGGTCGCCTATGTAAACTTAAACTCGAAAGTTACGGAGATTAATGTGGGCGCCTCTACGGAAATGTTAGCCGTCGCTTCGATTGTGAATACTCTCACCAAATTTCCCGATGTTTTTCGGGTGAAGATTTTGGTCGAGGGAAAAGAGATTGAATCTTTAGCAGGTCATGTTGATGTTTCGGGACTTTTGGGATATAACGATCAGGTGGTGGATCCGGAGTTTTTTTAGAATGGATGGGCATTATCTGGTATCATTGAATAGTTGAAAAAAGGCTCCTTTCCGGGGCTTTTTTGTTAGGGACGTAACGTTCTGGAGAGGACTTTGGGAAGAATGTTTTAGATTCGGAGGAATTTAAATGCGGTCCCTGATTGTGGTCATGATATCATCCGATATTGAATGGAAGATTATTTGTAATATATTGATAAATCCGCTATCCAGAACGTCTCCCTTTGGTCAGTATTTTGAAAATTTCGATACCCCGATGGGTCATGACGTAATTTTCTTTCAGGGCGGTTGGGGTAAAATTGCCGCTGCAGCTTCCACCCAATATGCGATTGAACGCTGGAAACCGTCATTGATTGTCAATCAAAAGTACGGTGCCATAGCTGCAGACTGAGAGTCGGGAGCCATTGCCTGGGTATCCTCTAAAAACAACATCAAGACACTGATACTTCGGGGAGTGTCGGATTTAGTCTCTGGTAGTGGGGCTGAAGCCTATCATGGAAACTTCAAAGTATTTGAAAACAATGCCGAAAGTATCTTGAAAGAATTAATGGTAAACTTGCCGGAATGGATTAATCGGTCGAATTTATAAAGAGGAAAGAGTTGAACATTGATGAAACGAAACGCTTGGCTCTTAATCATGGTAGTCCTAATGATAATCATCGTTTGTGCTTTAAATATGAGGTTTATCAGTCACTACGCCCAACAGATTATAAGTCAAAATATCAAAGAGTTCCCCACAAAATGGAATGATAGGAGCGATGGAAAATCATTTGAATCCACCTATCGTGATGATGACATGCGGCTAGCCAGGTTGAAATTGGGAATCTCATCGGAAGATGTCCTCAATCTTTATGGCGCTCCTCTTCGGACTAGGGCTATCACGGTGGAATCTCCCAATAATGCCGATTATAATGTTTTTTGTACATATTGGAATTATTCCGATTTAGAAGTAGGTTTTCAAAATTCGGCTAAAAAGACCACCCCCAGGCCACAAGATATTGGTCATCTCTTTATGATAACTGTTAAAACCGCTAAATTTCAGTCTTATCGCGGGATTAAGGTCGGCGATCCGGTTGATTTGGTAAAAAAGAGATACGGCTTGCCCTCAGAAAACATCTATGATGATCTGGGTTCCCTATTCTACGAGCGGCAGTTAAGTTATATTAAGTTTGGGCAAGCCAAAGGAAAAGTATCGGATATCGAACTGGCTGAAAATGTGGATTAATGAGGACAATTTTTGTAAAAACCGGATCTTTTATCCGGGCCGGTGAGGGTTGATAGTGTCTGGCCTGATAGCTAAAGGAGTGATGAAGCTATGAAAATTATCACACCCAAGATAATGGGGATTTTAAATATCACCGAGGACAGTTTTTCCGATGGCGGATGTTATCTGGAACCGGAGAAGGCCTTAAAAAAGGCGGAACAGTTGATCGATGACGGAGCCGCTATCATTGATATCGGGGCAGCCTCCAGTAATCCGGAAACCAAGCCCGTCCCGCCGGAGGTGGAAATAGACCGTTTAAATCCGGTAATAGACTTGTTGCACTCCAGGAATATACCGGTTTCGGTCGATACATTCAACCCTACAGTGCAAAGGTATGCCATTCAAAAAAGAGTCCAATTTCAGAACGACATTCAGGGATTTCCCAATCCGGTAATCTATCCTGAATTGGCTGATTCCAGCTGCAAATTGATTGTGATGCATTCAGTACAACGTCTAGGCCCGGCTACAATGGTGGAAACAAAACCGGATAAGGTATTTAAGGGGATTATCGAATTTTTTGAAGAACGTTTGAAAGCCCTTCAAGGTGCAGGTATACCTCTTAAACGGATCATTCTCGATCCGGGAATGGGATTTTTCCTGGGCTCAAACCCGGAGTCTTCAACCTTTGCATTAAAACATATCGGAGTGCTGAAAGAATATTTTCATTTGCCGGTATTGGTAGGTGTTTCCCGGAAATCGTTTTTAAGCACCATCGTCGGCGGGCGGGCGCCTCTTGAAAGAGGTGCGGCGACTCTGGCATCGGAAATCTATTTGTGTGAAATGGGAGTCGAATATATCCGGACTCACGATGTCAGGGCTTTGGGGGATGCGTTGAAGGTATTGAAAACTTTGGAGGGAGGGGCTGAGAATGATACCCTCCGCATTTAGGAATGACTAATATCTATTAAGTAATGAATAGTCAGCAGAACGTGGATTTGCTGGCTATTTTGTTTGTAATCATAAACTTATCAGTGAATTATCCACTCAACATAAAAAAGGGGCAGGAATTTTCATTTAGAAAAGCGAATTTTTACCAGTGATTTTAACGGAAGTTTTAGAAATAGGCAATATAAAATTAACACCAAAAGGGGGAATCATCATGAAGCTGGAAGGTAAAGTTGTAGTGGCCCAAGGAGGCGGACCTACAGCGGTTATTAATCAATCTTTGGTCGGTGTGGTCCTCGAATCCCGGAAATTTGTCCAGGTTTCCAAAGTTTATGGTGCAATCAACGGGGTGAAGGGGATTATTAATGAAGACTTTATGGATCTAACTCAAGAGACCACCCACAATCTGGAACAGGTTGCCGAAACACCGTCATCGGCCTTGTTTTCCACCCGTGACAAGCCCGATGAAAAATATTGCAAAGAAATCTTCGAAGTTTTTAAGGCCCATGATGTCCGTTATTTCTTTTATATCGGCGGCAATGACTCCGCGGATACGGTCCGGATCGTCAATCATGAGGCCGAGCTGTCCGATTATGAGTTCCGTGCTATCCACATTCCAAAAACTATCGATAATGATTTGGTGATGAATGATCATACCCCCGGCTACGGTTCGGCGGCCCGCTTTGTTGCTCAGGCCACCATTGGAGCCAATTTGGATAACCGGGCATTGCCTGGGGTATATATCGGAGTTGTGATGGGAAGACATGCCGGGTTTTTGACGGCCGCCTCCTCCATTGCCAAGAAATATGAGGATGATGGGCCGCACCTGATTTATTTACCGGAGAGACCCTTTATCGTAGAAAACTTCCTCCGGGATGTTAAAAAGGTATATGATAAATTAGGACGTTGTTTAATTGTTGTTTCCGAAGGGATATCCGACGATAAAGGAAACCCGATTATAATCCAATTGCAGAAGAATATTGAAAAAGATGCCCATGGTAATGTCCAGCTTTCGGGAACCGGCGCTTTGGGAGATGTACTGGCCGATTATGTTAAGGAGAAGTTAAACATCAAGCGGGTTCGTTCGGATACCTTTGGATATCTGCAAAGATCATTTTTCGGTTGCGTCTCGGACGTTGACCAACATGAGGCCCGCGAGGTTGGGGAAAAAGCCGCCCAATTCGCCATCTGGCATAATATGGACGGTTCCATTACCATTCACCGGACCGGATCCTATTCGGTCGATTATAAACTCTCGCCCTTAGCCGATGTTGCCGGTAAAACCAAACATATGCCGGATGAATTCATTAACAAAGAAGGTAATGATGTGACGGATGCCTTTCGATATTATGTGAGGCCTTTGTTGGGTTCGGGATTGCGTTCGGCTGAAAGGCTGCGGGCGCCTAAAGCGCAGAAAATATTGCATATATAAAGTATTTGGCTTTTTTGATGGAGATTGGGAATCGGCATTCAATGGACTGTAAAACCTGTCCCTTGGGTGCTTTATTTTTAAGAATGTCGGCTAATGGGCGCGGATTGATTCTAAGAAATAGTTCAATTTGTAGTTGCCCCACAATGAACTTATGGTTATGATAGAGGAGGAGATGGCAATATTACCATTTTGATTTGGAGGTTTTCTCATTGAGGCGACCGGAATTGTTAATTCCCGCGGGAAACTTGGAAAAATTACGTACGGCGATTCTATATGGGGCGGATGCCGTATATGTAGGCGTAAGTGGCCTCAGTCTGCGGGCAAATCAGGCTGAGTTCGGCATGGAGAACTTGGAAACCGGAATTGGCGAAGCCCACCGGAAAAATGTAAAAGTATATGGCGCCATTAATATATTTGCTAAAAATAATGATTTACCATTGGCCGAAAGACTTATCAAGCAGCTGGAGGAAATCGGGGTGGACGGGCTGATAATCAGTGACCCCGGAATCCTGAGTTTGGCAAGAAGACTTGCCCCCGGAGTGTCCGTCCACTTGAGCACCCAAGCCAATACAACCAATCAAGAAGCGGTTAAGTTCTGGCAAGCCCAGGGAGTCGCCAGAATCGTCCTGGCCCGGGAACTAACTTTGGGTGAAATCTCTGAGATTGCGGCAAATTGTCCCGGCGTTGAGCTGGAACTTTTTATTCATGGCGCTATGTGTATTGCCTATTCGGGACGTTGTTTTCTTTCGGCTTGGAGAACCGGCCGGAGCGGAAATCTTGGGGAATGTACCCAACCTTGCCGCTGGGAGTATCTTTTATATGAATCGACCCGTCCCGGAGACCCCTTGATATTGGAAGAAGATCAACGTTATAGTTATCTGCTGAGTTCAAAAGACCTGTGCATGATTGAATCTTTGCCGGAGATCTTGGCTGCCGGGGTATATAGTTTAAAAGTGGAAGGCCGGATGAAATCGTCATATTATGTGGCAGCCGTCACCCGCGCCTACCGCCGGGCGATAGATGCTTTTATGAATGCTCCTAACCAATATCGTTTGAATACCCAATGGCTTGAAGAATTGGCCAAAGTATCGAATCGGGGCTTTACAACCGGATTCTATTTTTCCGGGGGCCAAAAGATTCAGGAAACCGAACCGGAGGTCAAGTATTCCCAAACCCATGAATTAATCGGAATGGTCCTTGAATATCAATCCCTAAAATCCCAAATACTCGTGGGAGTTAGAAATCATTTGACCACAGCCGATAATATTGAATTGTTATTGCCTGATGAGAATCTATCTCTAGATATTCGGGAGATGGCCAACCCCGAGGGAATACCCATTCAAGAGGCTCATAATGGATATCGGATTTGGGTGCCCGTTGATAAAGAAGTTCCAGTGGGGGCGGTCATTCGCAAAAAAATGGTTTAGAATTTAAACAAAGTTAACCGTACCGTTCCAGCCAGACCATATTCTGTTGAAAACTAATCTTGGAAATTCGGTAGCGGTCCCCTTGGGGATCAATTAAAATTTCTCCGATAAAATCACTTTTAATTGGTCCACCCAGGGGAGATTCCATTTGGAATCCGGAGTCATCAAAACCAATAAGCTTGAGAAGTAATTTATGACCGTTGCGTTTAACGTGGTAAAGAACGGGTTCTTGAAAATTCAAACTCATCACTGCCTTCTAAGTTGCTGTAAAAGTAGGGCTGTTACCAAAAGAAAATATCGATAAAGATATACCAGATTCTTCGGCTCGTTTTGCGAGCCGCCGTCGAACCGCCAGCCTGGCGGTATTTTCGTGCGCATTGATGCGCGACTTCGTTGCCATCGGCTAGCCAACTAGCCGCGTAAAGCCAGGGTGGATGACTACTCAGGCAATATATTGTATAGTTCCTTTTACGTATGTTTGCAACAGCCCTTCAAAATTTTAGTCAAAAACTAAATCATCATGGGACAATAAAGCCACCACAACAATTCCTATGAACGTATAAACCCATAATTCTGGAGAAGGGCCATAACCCGTTCGGGGTCCGGGTCCTCCGCGGCCATGTCCAGGCCCAGGCCCATGATGAGGTCCGTAGTTGAGATTCAATGAAAGGTCATTTTTATAAGAATTTGAATTGGAGTCCGGATGATACAAGTCAATCGAACCGCTAAAACCGCTGAAGACCGGTTCTTGTGTGATTTCCCCGGAGTTTGACGATAGGTTGATGTCAACGGTTGGGGCTGCAAAAGTTTTGGCTCCTACCAGAAGTGTCAGGCAGACTGCAAAGATTAAAACTGCTAATTTCTTCATTTTAATTTACCTCCTTTCTAGTATACATTTTCACACTCGGATCTTAGTCTTTAAATATTCTTTGAAATATGGAATACAAACGAAAGCTTTAATGAGTTTTAACTTGGATTTAAATTGAATATCAAGTTATCTGCAAGTATAAAAAAATAAAACCCCCAAATTGGAGGTTTAACTTTTAAAAATTGGTGCCGAAGGCCGGACTCGAACCGGCACGCTTTTAAGGGCGGTGGATTTTGAGTCCACTGCGTCTGCCATTCCGCCACTTCGGCAAGTCAAACTTGGAACTTTAGCGTGTAGACTGATTTTACCACAAGAGAAAATCAAATTCAAGAGAATTTTTTAAGGAAAGTTATGGTTTTGCAACCGATAAAACTTTTATAGAGGGTGATTCCTTTAGGAAATCAAGAAAAACAGGATATTCGCTCAGCGGAACTAAAAAAGAAGTTTGAACCGATTCCCCGAATACAGTGGAGATATTTTCCGCTGTCACTTGCTTTAACTGATAGATTATTTTGGAATGCTCGTTATAAGGATAATCCAGGGACACCGAACATTTGGGTATTTTTAAAAATATCCCGGCCTTTTCAAGGACTAAGGAGGCGGTTTTGCCATAGGCCTCAATAAGGCCGCGGACTCCCAGCTTTTTTCCGCCAAAATACCGGGTTACGACTACGGTAACATTCAACAAGTTCAGCCTTAAAATGGCCCCTAGAATTGGTTTTCCTGCAGTGCCGTTGGGTTCCCCTTGATCATTAAAGTATTCGACGGGATATTCCCCGGCCTGAAGCCGATAAGCATAACAATTGTGAGTGGCCTGGGAGTGGGTCGTTTTGATGGATTCAATAAAAGATTTTGCAGCCGCCTCGCCGGGAGTTTCCCTACAATGACCAATGAAACGGGAACGTTCAATGGTGAGTTCACAGGAGGCTTCCTTCAAAATGGTAAGGTAGGTTTGGTCATTCATGGATTTAGCATCTCCAGGCTTAATCAGGAAATTAACGATTCGTGACAATGACGGAACAATCAATCCGATCTGCTTTAATTCCAATAATTCCAACCCGGCCTGGAAAATTCCTGCTTTGATGGATCGAAAGGGGCTTCAAATGAAAAATACAGGAAATCTGCAAATCATGTGGAATAAAATCATTTGAACATATTTCCAATGGATATCAGGAATGATATTTTTGAGAGGAGAGCGTTTCATTTGGCTCAATATGATGTGATTATTGTTGGTGGAGGGCCGGCGGCAATTTTCGCCGCTTTGGAGCTGATCAAACAAGCCCGGCTGAAGGTTGCGATATTGGAAAAAGGGTATAACTTATCGGAACGGGTTTGCCCTGCCAACGAGCATGGTATCTCCTGCGCCAACTGTTCCTCCTGTTCGATTACCTGCGGTTGGGGCGGTGCGGGAGCATTTAGCGACGGTAAACTTACCCTCTCCACGGAAGTGGGTGGTTTTTTAGATAATTATATTTCCAAAAAAGAATTGTCCCAGTTGATTCGGGAGATAGATGATATTTATTTGAGATTTGGAGCCCCTACGAAGGTCTATGGCACTGATGACGAAATGATTACCCAGATTCAAAAGCGGGCTGTCTTGGCAGACCTGCGATTGATTCCGTCCCAGATCCGGCACCTGGGAACCGGTTATACCAAAATTGTACTCCAGGCCATGCAAGACTTTTTGGTTGAAAAGGGAGTCGACATTTTCACCGGTGTCGATGTGGCTGAAGTCATCGTTGACGGGGATAAATTGAAAGGTGTCCGTTCAAGCCAGGGCCAGGAATACTTGGGGAAATATGTAATTGCCGGACCGGGACGCGACGGCTCGGAATGGCTTTCCACCGAAGCAAAAAGATTGGGGTTGGAATCATCCGTTAACCCGGTGGATATCGGCGTCCGGGTGGAACTGCCGGCTGAAGTGATGGAAGAGCTGACATCGGTCATCTTTGAGAGCAAATTTATTTATTATTCAAAGACCTTTGAAGATAAGGTCCGTACATTTTGCATGTGCCCTCACGGAGAAGTGGTTATGGAAAATCAGGACGGCTTAATTACCGTCAATGGCCATAGTCATGCCGAACGGAAGACTTCGAATACCAATTTTTCGTTGCTGGTCAGCAAGACCTTTACCCAGCCGTTTCATGAGCCGATTACCTACGGCAGGTATGTTTCCGGACTTGCCAACCTTTTAGGGGGAGGGGTTATCGTCCAGCGGTTGGGAGATCTGCAAAGCGGACGGCGGACCACCAAAGAAAGACTGGCCAAGGGATTGGTCCGGCCGACTTTAGAAAGCGCAACACCGGGAGATTTGAGTCTGGTTTTACCCTACCGGCACCTGCTAGCTTTATTAGAAATGTTAAAAGCCCTTGATATTATTGCGCCCGGGGTTAACTCACGCAATACGTTATTATATGGGGTTGAGGTTAAGTTCTATTCTTCCAGGCTCAGTCTGAACAGCCATTTAGAAACGAAAATTGCCAATCTTTACGCGGTGGGGGATGGCGCGGGGGTTACCAGAGGATTGATGCAGGCCTCGATCTCGGGAGTTATAGCAGCGAGAGATATTATGAAACAGGAGGCATTATGAATCAGGTTGTTTTGAAGGCCGGCAAAGAGAAACGAATCAAAGCGGGCCATTTATGGATTTATCAAGGAGAAATCGGGATTATCGGGATCGGTGTCAAATCGGGCGATGTAGTTGAAGTTCTGGACAACCGGGGCCGTTTTTTGGGTCTTGGTTATTATAACCAGGCTTCACAGATTGCGGTCCGCTTGCTCACCACTAACCGGGAAACCATCGACGAGAATTTCTTCAGATCCCGGCTTCAAAAAGCGCTGGAATACCGCCGCCGGGTCAAATCCGATGCTTCAAGCTACCGTCTGATATTCGGCGAAGGTGATTTGTTGCCCGGACTGATTGTGGATAAGTTCGAAGATTATCTGGTGGCTCAATTTTTGACCATGGGTATGGAGGTCAACCGGGAGATGATCATCCGGCTTTTGGCGGAGCTTTGCGAGCCCAAAGGGATCATTGAACGGAGTGATCTTCATGTCCGCCACCTTGAAGATTTGCCCGAACGTGCTGGTTGCGTATATGGAGATTGTCCTCCGTCGGTTGTAATCCGGGATAACGGCTTAAAATTCAGGGTGGATTTGCTTGAAGGCCAAAAAACCGGATATTTTCTGGACCAATCGGCGAACCGGGCCGTTTTGGAGCGCTATGTCAAAGGAAAAAAGGTTCTCGATTGTTTTTGTCATGTGGGCAGCTTTGCAATCCATGCTGCGTCCTACGGGGCCAGTTCCGTTTTGGGAGTCGATATTTCGGAAGATGCCATCCATATGGCCGTCGAAAATGCAACTATAAACGGGATGGATAACGTCTGTAAATTCAAAGTAGCCAATGTATTTGATTTCCTCCGGGATGAAGTGGGGAATAAGGCCGAGTATGATCTGGTTATTCTTGATCCTCCGGCATTCACCAAAAGCAAACAGGCTGTGGAAGGGGCAGTCCGCGGTTACAAGGAAATCAATCTGCGGGCTTTGAAACTGCTTAAGCCCGGCGGAATCCTAATCACCTGCTCCTGTTCCCATCATCTGACCCCGGACTTGTTTTGGGAAATTATGATCGCAGCGGCGGCTGACAATAAAAAACGCCTCCATCTCCTGGAACGCCGGACGCAGGGCCTTGATCACCCCGTTTTGGTTGGGGTAACGGAAACGGAATATTTGAAATGTTTCATCTTTGAGGTTGTATAATCATGAATTCCAAATCCATACATTTAATCTATGCGGATGAAAAGGGTGGACTATACACAGACCCGGATTTAATTGCGGTGGGAATCAACGGCTCCCAGGCGGAAATCGCCGACCAAAGCTGGATCGATATGCCTTCGGGCGGCGAGATATTGCTATTGCCGGGCAGGCTGCCCATAGGTTATGATGAAGCCGGGGAAACCATGGAAGTTGTCGAAGGTTATACGGCAGTTGCGGCTATTTTACCGGTTGGTTTTACCCGCTGTCTGGTGCCTGGATACGAAATCGCCGTTTCCGGGGAGCTGCCTCTTTTCGGCTATGCGGCAGTGGGAGCCGTGGGGGATCATCTTAAAGTGGCCGCCATTAAAACCGATCAGGATTTAAAGTGGAGCCCTAATTATTATAATACCCTGGACTTACCGCGGTTGATCGAAGGGAAAATCCGGAGTTATCCGGAAAACCGTATTCTGGCTCAGCTGGCCAAATGCGCCGTCAGTTATCACTGTTTAACGGCTCAAAATATTTTTTATGGGCGCTGGGAGGCCGGGATTCCGGTATCGCCGGTTTGTAACGCCAATTGTATCGGCTGCATATCCAAACAGCCCTCCGAATGTTGTCCATCCCCTCAAGGCAGAATCAACTTCACTCCAAGCGTCCGGGAAGTTGTCGAACTCTCGGTGGATCATTTGGAGTCGGCCGTCGATGCCATTGTCAGCTTCGGACAGGGCTGTGAAGGCGAACCTTCATTGCAACGCGAAGTATTGGTCCAATCGATCCAGGAGATCCGGCAAAGGACGGACAAAGGGATCATCAACATCAACAGTAACGCGGGTTATTTTGATTCTATCCGTGATTTGGTTGATCACGGACTGGATAGCATCCGGGTCAGTCTTTTTTCGGCCCGACCGGAAAATTATCAGTGGTATCATCATCCCCAGGATTATCAATTGCAGGATGTCATGAAATCCTTATGTTACGCATCGGACCATGACGTCAGGGTCGCCATCAACCTATTGCTATATCCCGGTTTCACCAATCAAGCCCGGGAAACAGAGGCTTTGTATGCTCTGCTTCAAGAGACCAAAGTCCAACAGGTTCAGCTTCGCAATTTGAATCTTGACCCGGAGCGGTTGCGGGAGAAGGTGAATCCGGAAGAGGATGAGCCGCTTGAGTTGAGGGCAATTCCTGAATGGTTGTTACAATTAAAAAAGGAGTTCCCCAAACTTTTAATCGGAAATTATACCTTGCCAAAAAGCGAGGGATGATCATAACCTATGGACTTAACCCCAACCCCATCCTGTCAATGGAAACAACTCCATCTGGGATAGGGAAGGGGCTTTTTTTATACGGAGAATCAAATAAATTCCACAGAGTCATTCTGAATTGCTTTTATAAAATGAAGCAATACAAAACCTGAATTTAGTTTTGCCGTTTGGTCAGGATTTCCTTTCGCAGTTTGTCGGGATCACACTGAAAAGCGATTGAGGCGTATTGAAGCCAGGATTCGGACTCGCCTGATTCCCCAAAATATAGATGGCGATTGTGAAATTTAAAAAAATTTTTAACCCGTTGAATTATTTTTACCGGTTTCATGATCAATACCTCCGTAATATCAGTATTGACAAGAATCCCAGGGGTAATACCAGCTAGACTTTTGTCTTAAAGGTTTGAAGGTTTGATATAGGATATTGAGGAATTTTTGGATAACAAAAACCCGCTAGCATTGTCTTGGGTCCGGATCGAATTGCGTTCTCACAAGACCCAATCTTTAGCGGGTTCGTTGGTTTCTGGGCTTAGCGGAAACCTATAATTCAATTATATGGAAAAATGTTTCACGATTGTTACAATTTTGAAGTTCGCTTCTCCTTGCTTAGCATGTCGTGAATACCATCATTGAACGGGTGGACGCACGAAGCAGCCGGGTTCGGTTAGAAAATCATTCCGGCAACTTTGGAGACACCTCTCCGCAACATCACGAAGAGGTGTCTATGCTTGGTTTGAAGCCTCTCAGGCCCTTGGTGCTCCCGTCTTAAGCCGTAGCTACACCGGCTCGTTTTCTTTTTCCTCCCCAAACTCGCCTGCCCGGAAGCCAAAAGCGAGCCATTTTTCTTCCGGGAGGGACACCCGGATCGATTTTCGCGCCAAACTGCTTTGACGGTTCAATTCACTCATGATTTCCTCCTGAGCCGTGGTGGCCTCTCTGGAGCTGGCTTTTAGTTCGTTCTTTTTTTTTTCCATCTGGCTCGCCTGGGTGTAAAGATTGGAGAGTTTAGCGACCAGTTCTTTGGTGATTCCCATTTGGATCACATCGTCTCCGTATGAGTTGAGCCCGTCGAGCAGAGTTTTGGCCCGGTTGATCTGATGGGCGAAAGTCTTATACATTAAAATTCACCTCCTTTCCAATAAAAACGGCCCGTTACCAAAGTAACCGGCCGCAATCTTCTATCATGGATTTGTTCTTTTGCCTTGGGACAATGAAAAAAGCCCTGTGAACCACAGGGCTTTTTGAGAATCTTTAACCACTATCATTATATCACGGAATTTTGGAAAAAGTGTATCGATTTTGTACTACTAAGCCTAAGTGCTGATATGGTAATGGTTTTACAAATCCGAAAGAATAAAATGCCACTTGAATCGGGTTAATTAATTCTTGGTTGCAGGGAATTAAACTGAGAACTGGTTTGGGCCCATTACCCTATCCCTTAAAGGGAACCGGCTGGTATTGAGGGCTGATAGGCTTGTTGCACAGACTACGGAGCATCACGGCAAAGGCTCCGGAAAACCCAATCAGCCCTTTTGGGGAGTCAATATTATTTTGGCTGCGATTTTCTGAGTGACGAAGACAATTGGCGGGAAGAAATCAGCAAGCGAAAAAATGCGGAGACAATTGGCGGAAGGAAATCAGCAAGCGAAAAAATAGTGGAGATGATTGGCGGAAGGAAATCAGCAACCGAAAAAATTGTGGAGATGATTGGCGGGAAGAAATCAGTGAACAAAAAAATAGTGGAGACGATTGGCGGTAGGAAATCAGCAAACAAAAAAATGCGGAGATGATTGGCGGGAAGAAATCAGCAACCCAAAAAATCGTGGAGACGATTGGCGGAAGAAAATCAGAAATCGCTGGAACTAGCCATCGTGAGATCGCCTTGTTGGTTATGGTGGGATATGTAGGCATATGGGGGATTTTTAAAAAGAAAAAAATATCAGAAAGGCAAAGAATTATGGAGAGGGGCAGGAGGCGATAAAAATGAAAGGTATGGGTTGTGGAATGGGATAGGACGGAGTTTTAAAAATAAGAATGGCCTGGGTGGGGTGATTTGGTTAAGAAACCCGTTTGATGTTGTCAAAAACTTGAAATGGTGGGATAATTTAAAATGTAATTAAAATATTTCGAAGAAAAAATGAACAAAGTTTGTTACATTTGATTGGCATTGGCGTCAAAAAGCAGCGGAGGCGCGGAGAAATGAGAGAAAATGAAATTGGGACAATCATAGTGGATACGGCAATTATTGTCCATCGCGAATTCGGACCGGGCCTGCTTGAGTCAGTATATATGATCATATTGGAATACGAGCTGAAGCAGAGGGGTCTGCATGTTGAACGGGAAGTGTCTATTCCGGTTGTATATAAAGGAATACAATTTGACGAGGGTTTCCGGGCAGATCTCATTGTAGAAGGAAAAGTGATCGTGGAGCTAAAGTCGGTAGAGCATGTAATGGCTGCCCATAAAAAGCAAGTTCAAACATATTTGAGGCTCACTGGTTGCAAGCTGGGGTATTTGCTTAACTTCGGGGAAGAGCTCATGAAAACGGGGATTACACGATGTGTTAATGGGCTTGAATGAATGATAGTAGTGCGCTGGGGGAAGTTTATTATCTCCCGCAGAGGCGCGGAGGCGCAGAGGAATGAGAGAAAAATAGTATGTTATGATTCATAAAAAGAAAGGGGTTATGATATGAAACAGTATAGGAATCTTGATGGAGACTCTAATGTGGCTGAATATGAAACGGGGACTGATTTTATAAGAGTACAATTCAAAAATCGTTCTGTATACCTTTATACTTATGCAAGTGCAGGTAACTACAATATTGAGAGGATGAAATCTTTAGCGGAAGCAGGCGAAGGATTAAATTCCTTTATCATGACTCATGTTAAGGAGAAATATGCAGAAAAGAAGCATAATAAATAATTGGCATCATTATAAGAAATGTCAATTGTTGATTAATATTCACCATTGTTGGGATATACCACATTGACGTTAGTATTTGTATTGTTATTTTAAACTAAATATAAGGGAAAATAACAGTGGAGGAGAGATATGATTACAAAAATATCAATGAACCAAGTGGCAAGTTATAAAAGCGCAACTACACTTGAAACTGATAAAAAAGTGAATCTTATTTATGGGCTTAACGGAACCGGTAAAAGTGTATTTTCAAATTTTTTATATGAAAGGACTAGCCCATCCTACGTAAATTGTTCCCTTGAAGGTCTTACTAATCAAGAGATTCTTGTTTACAATCAACCCTTTATAAAAGATAACTTTTATGAATCAGAAAATTTAAAGGGTATCTTTACTTTATCTAAAGAAAATAAAGAAGCTGAGGAAAAAATAAGAAATGCAGAGCAAGAAATAGCCAAACTTGAAAAAGAAAGGAAAAATCATTCAGATGCAATAGAAGCCAAAAATAGTGAATTAGCCCAAAAGAAACAAAACGCCGAAAATAAGGTATGGGAAATCAAAACAAAATTTACTGGTGGTGATCGTGTTTTAGAATATTGCCTTGAAGGGTTAAAAGGTCAAAAAGACAAACTGTATAATTACCTACTTTCTATTACAAAACTGTCTCAACAACCTACAAAAACCACTGACCAGCTAAAGAAAGAAGTTGGATCAATACAAGGTAACACTGCACAAAAACATAATTTGCTACAAAAGATTAATTTTACAGCTTATTATGTAGAAATAAACAAGCTGTTTGAAAAAACAATAATTGGAAATGAAAATAGTACAGTTGCCGAATTGATTAAAAAACTGGGTAACTCTGATTGGGTTAAAAAAGGTTTAGAATTTCTCCCTAATGAAATTGATAATGTTGGAAAACAATGCCCTTTTTGCCAGGAAAGAACTATTACGAAAACACTGTTAAGTAATATCCGGAATTATTTTGATCAAACTTATGAAGATGATATAAATGGAATGAAAAAAATGTTATCTAATTATGAAATTGGTATAAATTCAATACCCAGTAAGGAAACCTATGAATCCAATTTTTTTATAAATGAGATTAAAATGGAATTTGAAAATCATTACAATGCAGTTATCCAGAACCTAAATAAAAATAAAGTGGCGATTACCGAAAAATTAAAAACTCCAAGTCAAGAAGTAACTTTGATGAATTCAGAAAATGTAATTAATAATTTTAATCAATTCATTGAAAAAATTAATAAATTTATAACGGAACATAACAAAAAAATTGATAATAAAGAGGATTCCCTTGCCAACATCAAGAGAAACTTTTGGGATATTATGCGTTGGAAATATGATCAGACAATATCTGCTTATGAACAAGATAAGGCCATAATAGACAAAAAAGTACAAGATCTTACAATTGAAATAGTTAATATTGATAAAAGGTTAGATGAACAAAAAAGCGTAGTCGTAACACAACAGCAAAAAACAATAAATATCGAAGAAGCTATTGCAAATATTAATAATGGACTTCTTGAACTAGGCATAGACTGTTTTAAAATTGAAAAGCACTCAGATAAGTTATATAAATTGGTTAGAGATGAACATTGTGAACACACATTTCAAACCCTCAGTGAAGGCGAAAAAATGGTAATTAGTTTTTTATATTTCATTGAGCTTTGCAGAGGAAAGCAAAATGTTTCAGAAGCAACAAAAAAGAAAATAATTATTATCGACGATCCAATATCTTCACTTTCCCATATATATGTATTCAATATAAGTCAACTCATAAAACGACATTTCACAAATCCTGAAAGCAGTTATGATCAGGTTTTTATTTTAACTCATAGCCTCTATTTTTTTTATGAGTTAACATTTATTAAAAAGAAAGATAGAGATTCATATCAAAATTTATTTAGAATCGTTAAAAACCAAAATGGGTCTAAAATTTATATAATGAAATATCAAGAAATTCAAAATGACTATCAAAGTTATTGGCAAATAATAAAAGATGAAACTCAATCTCCAGCTTTAGTTGCGAACTGTATGAGAAATATTATTGAGTATTTCTTTAATTTTATTGAAAAAGCAGAACTCAGTAATGTTTTCCAGAAAGAGAAATTTAAAGCCGATAAATATCAAGCTTTTTATAGATATATGAATAGAGAATCTCATTCAATTGGACAAAATATTTTCGATATAAAAGAGTTTAATTATAATGACTTCAAGGATGCTTTTAAGTTAGTATTTGAAGAAAGCGGTTATGAGGCTCATTATAATAGGATGATTAAATAAGCCTGGCGATACTAAGAACTTATTTGAACATGTTTGTGGATATAAATTAGGGGTATATTATAAAATAACTTAACAAAATAAAAAAATCTTATTGAATACGACAGCAATGGAACGTGCCAACTTGCTGGAGTGAGTAATTTAGTGCCGTCCGTTTGTAATCAAGGATGATAAAAAGATCTTAAGTAATGCAAACGGCAAGAACTATCAATTTAAGAATTCAATAATAATGCAATCCCAGATACTCTGCGCCCCTGCGCCTCTGCGGGATGATAAATAGACATGATATATTGCTTATATTGTTGATTCCTTAAATCTAGAAATCAATACAAGGGAACAAAAAGCTAAGCGCTGTCGCTTGTAATCAAGAATTGAGAAAAAACCTCGAAAGATGTAAATAGTAAGAACTATAGTTTAATGAATGTAACTATAAGTGATCCCTGATTCTCTGCGCCTGCGGCACTGCGTGGTGCCGATGTCTCTCTGCGGGAGATAAGGTTTTTGGCATTTAATTTTATCAAACAGATAAATCGCGATCAACCATTCTTAAGAACAGAGCCTCATTTTTTCCTCTTATACTTAAATCGGATATATTTCTCAAATTCTTCAATCTCCATTAGAGCTTCGTTTGGTAGTTCGTCCGGTGCCGCTTTATTGGATTTCATAAGTTCTGCTGGCTCACTACTACGCCCTAATAAATAATCTGTTTTGACATTAAAAAAATCAGCCAAAGCAACGAGCATATTCACATCCGGCAGAGCCCGGCCTATTTCCCAATTCGATAATGTGGCCCTGTTGACGGATAGATATTTAGCCAATTGATCCTGAGTAAGTTGTTTTTCTTTTCTCAATTCAATAATCCGTTCGCCTAATATACTCATTGATTCACGCTCCAATTATTAGGATACAGTAGATAGGATATTATTTCCATAAATGAGTAAATAAAGCGCGAAAATTATTGACTGTGTATTTAATGCGCGTTATAATCTTTATATAGCTTTTGGCTATGTTCTTAAGAGAGTTATTTAGACCGTAATTATATGCAGGAGATACAAGCCTTCAGGGAGGAAGGCGTCTTTACGCCACCTCTTGTCAGGATGAAAACGGTGGTCGCCATCGGAAGACTAAGCTAGGTTGCCAGTCAGAAGGCCATGGAAGGCGAAGACATACTAAAAACCCTGGATGAATAAAGGGAGGTTCGGAATCCGTAGGTGCCGAGCGGCGGATTCCAAAGGGTGCGCGGAGCGAAGCTCTGCGGTTTCAGTAGGTGAGATTCCAACCCCGGAAAGGCCTAGCCAGCCACCGGGAATCGAGTCTTGAGTTGTGGGAGGTAACGAACATAACTAAGCGTAGACAGAGCGAACGGCAGACCGTAACGAAAGTGAAGCTATAGAGCCCCGTAAATCCGGTCAAGTGGATGCCGACCAGTTCCTTTTGTTGGGAAGGCTACAGTAGATGCGGGATACCGGCAACTGCATCGGAGAATCCACCGGGGTCCAAGGGCATGGTATGTCGCGAAAAGGAACCGCAGGGAACTCCGGAAGCCCAATGGCTCTCGAAGAGAGAAGTGGAAGTGAAGAACAAATCAGAGCAACCGCGCATGCCATTGGGTGGCGGACTTATTCGTAGTACCGATGAAGTAAGGTAATACTTACAGAGGAAAGGAAATAAGGCAGAAGGAAAGCAAACAAGGGAAACATGACCATACCTGAGATGGAGGAAAACATGTTAACAGAACTCGAAGAGCTAGGCCAAAGAGCAAAGAAGCACAAGCAAATCACCAATGTAGTAAACTTTCTAAACCTTAACCTATTGACTACAGCATTCCATTCGCTTAAAAGGGATGCGGCAGTCGGGGTAGACGGAGTAACCTACCAAGACTACGAAGCCAACCTTCAAGAAAATCTCCGAGACCTGTACCTGCGATTAAAGGTCCAGAAATATCAAGCGCCACCGGTGAGAAGAGTCTATATACCAAAAGACAACGGCAAGCAACGACCGATTGGAATCGGCACATTGGAAGACAGAATCGTACAAAAGGCGGTAGCATGGATGCTAAGCATCATATACGAAGCAGACTTCCAGGAATGCTCCCACGGATTCAGAACAAAACGCAGTTGTCACACGGCACTCAAGAGACTCTATACAGTTTTAATGGAACGGAACAGTAGATATGTGGTGGAAGCAGACGTGAAGGGTTTCTTCGATAATGTAAATCACAGGTGGTTACGGAAATTTCTGAGACACCGGATAGCCGACAAAGGATTGTTAAGGCTAGTCGACAAATGGTTAAAAGCAGGAGTTATGGAGAACGGGGTAGTCACCCATGATGAGGATGGAGTGCCCCAAGGAGGACCAGTAAGTCCAATGTTGGCAAACGTCTATCTCCACTATGTTCTGGATTTATGGTTTGAGGTAAGGTTTAAGAAAGAGTGCAAAGGTAAGGCAAATCTGACGCGATACGCAGATGATTGTGCGCCACGAAAGCGTAAAGATGCGGCATTAGCCGCATAAAAGAGAGCTATGCTGTACAGGAGATGGGGGATGGCCCCTCGGAGCCGCTATGCAGGTAGAGGCTTCAAACCACCTTAAGCTGCTG
>JAEXDA010000047.1 GCA_023401925.1 Bacillota bacterium | reverse complement strand
TGTAAGCGTAAACGAATACTTTCAACATCATTTTAGGGTGGTAGCTGCTGGTTCCTCCTCCTTTATATTGGCGCAGCAAGGGTTCGATGTTCATTTTGTCAATGGCATCGTTTACTACCCGTACGAGGTGTTGGGTCGGTATGTGTAGCTCTATATCTGTCGGTAGCATCAGTTGGTTAGGTTGATAGTTCTTAAAAGTTATTTGTTGATGGTTTTTTCTTTTCATATCTTTATCTTAACATATTTTACCATCCAATGGTACTTTTGGGACAGCCCCACGCCTCTGCGGGAGAATAAATAGGCGGCTTGAGTTGGACCAAGCTGATTTATCTTTATAAACATGTAAGGCAATTCAATAACCCTTGATCCGGTCATAGGCATTCAATAAGCGATCGACTTCAACACTGGCGGCTAAAACATCTTCGCCGGTGTAACCCTTTTCATCCCATAGCTGTTGCATCCGGTTGCGGGCAATATTGATTTGTTCCAGAAGTGTTTATAAAGAAACATAATTTTGATCGATTGTCATTCCATTTTGATACCTCAATTCATCCTAAATAGAGCTTAAATCTTTACTAGTTTTATCATTTGTTTGGTATTTGTGCAACAATATTCCAGTAATTATGTACAGATTATTCAGTTCTTCACTTCTATAATTTTAATTAGGTCTGTTTGATAATGAGGTGAAACATGAGAGGCAAACATCTGGCTAAATATCGGGAGATTGGACGAAAAATTGCGTTCTACCGCAAACTTCGTAATTTATCCCAAGAGGGTCTAAGTGAAATGATCGATAAATCAAGATCCTATATATCGAAGATAGAAGCGGAAAATTCCAGTATGGAATTCAGCCTGGACATTCTTTTCGATATTGCGGAAGCTTTAGAGATCGAAGTCGCGGCATTTTTTGAACCGATTGATGTGGAAATTAAAGGTAAATATTTAAAAAGTTGAGGAGAATTTTAGCGCGGTTGATCTTGTGCGCAAAAGTTTGATACATTAAAAAATTCACCTTCTTTCCAAATAAAGATGAGATTTCCGAACTTTATCGTCTTGCTGGTTAGTCTTGCAAATCTGGGTCAAATCATGGTCCGGGCATAAAAAAACGCCTTTGTATGTTACAGCGGCGTTTTTAATATTGAATTGATTTTATATAGGGTGTCGATTCGGCCCCAGGAACTCTGCGCTCTCCGTAGCTTAAAATACCGGTTCGGCATTTTGGGCATAAAAAAAGCCCTGTATAAACTACAGCAGCATTTTGAGAAAGATTAACCGCTATCATTATATCACCTTTTTTTGGATAAAGAGTGTCGATTTTGTGTCGGGAACTTCAAATGCTGATATGGAAACTGTTTGCGGACTTAGATATAAAAAATACCATCTTTAGCTGATAAATTAAATTAAACACCAGCTAAAATTTAGAAAAAGACTTTCGCCGCATGGGTTTGGTGAACCGCAGAACTCCGGGGGATGATAAAACCGTATCGATAATAAAAAATAATCAGATTTAAATGAGAGATTATGGGTATTACTTGTGAGCACTTGCATAATTGCGACATGTATGTTAAAATTTAGTTAACCGTTTTACTAAACCGTTTAAGCTAATATATATTAATAAAGGGATAATTCAGGGATGAAAAAACTTACGATTAAAGATATTGCAAAAATGGCTGAAGTTTCTACTGCTACGGTTTCTATGATTTTGAATAAAAAAGATGAAAGTATCAGTTCGACTACCAAAGAAAGAGTATTGAAAATTATCGAAGAAAATAATTATATTTCGAACAAAGTAGCCAGAAGTTTAGTGACACGGCGTACCAAAACGATCGGGCTTGTGATACCCGATATTGCCAATCCGTTTTTTCCCGAATTGGCCAGAGGCGCCGAAGATAAAGCTAATGAGGCTGGTTACAGTATTATTTTTTGCAATACGGACGATGATTTAGAGAAAGAAGAAAAATACATTAATATGCTTGCCGAAAAGATGGTGGATGGAATTATTTTTTCCCAATCGGCTAAACGGTCTGGAGATATCGTTGGGATTGATCGAACGGCCATTCCGATTATTCTAATTGATCGGGATGCTGAAAACCAAAATATTAAGGGCAAAGTATTAGTCGATAATAAAGATGGAGCTTATCAGGCGGTCAAGTATTTGCTTGAAAAAGGGCATCGCAATATTGTTTTAATAACCGGTGAGGCCACAGCAAGAACTGCTTTAGACCGGATTGACGGTTACAAAAAGGCGTTGGAGGAATATGGAATTCATTTTCATAAAGAATACATTTGGATTGGGCATTTTAAAAGTGAATGGGGAGAAGAAGCGATCAAGAAGATTATTGAATATCGTATCCCCTTTGATGCCGTATTTTGCGGCAATGACCTTATTGCGATTAGTGTTATAAAAACGTTGAAAAATGCCGGCTTTCGTATTCCGGAAGATGTTGGCGTCGTGGGATTTGACAACATTTATATGGCAAAAATGATCGAACCGGAATTGACGACTGTCAAGCAACCCAACTATGAAATGGGCTATAAGGCGGTTGAGTTGTTGATAGAGTTTTTAGAAAAAGTAGATCACAGGGTCAAAAATACTATAATTTTAAATACTGAACTCATTATTAGGAAGTCAACTTGAAAATAGATTTAGTTTTATAGTTAAACGATTAACTTAATGAATCATAAGTAATTGTAAAAATAGTGAAAGCGTTGTCGTTTTTTATAAAAAATTCATGAATTATACTTGAATAATTAGTTAATTTATGATATATTTCACTTAAACGGTTTAGTAAACCGTTTAAGTGAAATATATTTAAAAATGAAAAAGCGATATCGCGGGTTTGCAAAAGAAATTTTAGTGATTTTATAATGAAAATTCGCATAATGAAGGACGTAAGTTATTCAAACCATAAAATTTAAAAATTATATGCATTTTATACTAGGTTAAACGTTTAAGGAATAAATGCGTATAGTGACGAGAAAGAAGTGGGACTGTGATTACTGTTATTGGAAGTTTAAATATGGATTTAGTAACTTATGTAGAACGGATGCCGAAAATTGGAGAAACAATTATCGGAAAAGCTTTCGAGCAAATACCCGGCGGGAAAGGGGCTAACCAAACGGCCGCTATCGCTAAACTTGGATCGAAAGTAAAAATACTGGGTTGCATCGGCGAGGATCATGTGGGCGATACGCTTCTTGAGGCATTACGAAAAGATGACGTGGATGTTACCCGGATTGTACATTTAAATGGTATATCAACTGGAATTGCAGCGATAACTGTTGATGACACCGGTAATAATTGTATTATCGTTACACCGGGAGCTAATTATCAACTTTCGCCGGCAGAAATTCAAAGTACTCAACAAATCATAGCCGACTCCCGCATTATAGTAACTCAGTTGGAAATCCCTTTGGAAACGGTTAAATATTCTTTGCAATTAGCTAAAGAGTTTGGCAAGACTACTATCCTGAATCCGGCTCCTGCGGCGAATTTGGATCATGATCTTTTGAGCAGCGTTGATTTATTGATTCCCAACGAAACCGAGCTTGAATTTTTAAGTGGACAATCGGTCCGTAGCGAGATGGAAATAATCGAAGCCGCTCAGGTAATGTTAAAACGGGGTGTTAAGGACTTAATTGTAACCACTGGTGAAAAAGGATGTATTTATATTAACGGAAAAGGATGGAAAAGCTTTGCCGCTTATCGGGTGGATGCTGTGGATACGACGGCGGCCGGAGATAGTTTTATCGGCGCCATGGCCGTCGGCTTAAACGAGGGCAAAACAATTGAGGAGGCCATTCCGTTTGCTATGGCCACCGCGGCTTTAACAGTGACCAAAAAAGGAGCGCAAAGTTCATTACCTTACCGTTATGAGGTGGACGCGTTGCTAAGAGCTTATACTTAATAATTTTATTTGGAGAGGGAAGTACTGCTGATGAAAAAAACCGCTTTAATTAATTCCGAGATTTCGTATGTGATTTCCAAACTGGGGCATGGGGATGGAATTGTCATTGCCGATAGTGGATTGCCCATTCCTGATCAAGTGAAAAGAATTGACCTGGCAGTCAAAAAAGGCATCCCCGGATTTATGGATGTATTGGACGCCGTGTTTACGGAGCAGAGAGTCGAGGAAGCGATCATTGCCAAGGAGACCGAAGAGTTTAGCCCGCTGTTCTATCAGGAAATACTGGAGAGAATTGCTAAGATTGAGCGGGATGAAAAAATCAAAATCAAAATCACCAAGGTTTCCCATGAGGAATTAAAAGAAAGTACGGGAAATGTTAAAGCGGTGATTCGTACGGGAGAATTTACAGCCTATGCCAATATTATTTTACGATCAGGAGTAGTGTTTTAAAATAACAGGGATATCGGAAATGTTGAAATTTGCATGATCAAGGGAGGAGTTATGAAAATGAAAAAAAATGGTAGGTTTAAGGATGCGTTTGGTTTTATTTTAATGATGATTGTTGCGGTTATATTATGGGCGTTCATAGTATGGGTATTTCAGATAAAACCTTATATCTTACCGGGTCCAATTGCCGTCATTAAAACATTGTTAAGTTCTTGGAAAGCTATTGCACCAAATCTTTTAGTGACTATCAATGAAATAATTATCGGATATATTCTAACAGTCATTATTAGTATTCCCTGCGCAACTCTTATTTCATATTCACGTGCTTTTGAACGGACGGTTTATCCGCTTTTGCTATTGCTCCAATTAATTCCCAAAGTGGCAATCGCCCCTTTATTTATCATTTGGTTTGGGTTTGGAATATATCCCAAAATATTTATGGTCTTTCTTTTATCCTTCTTCCCGTTGCTGATTGACTCAGTAGTTGGGTTCAAATCGCTTAATCCGCGTTTAATTTATGTCGCGAAATCAATGACCGATTCGGAATGGGACTTTTTTTGGAAAATTAGGCTCCCGAATGCATTGCCCAATATTTTTTCCGGTCTTAAAGTCTCGATTGCTTTCGCTACGGTTGGCGCTATTGTTGGGGAATTTGTTGGTTCGGATAAAGGTCTGGGTTATCTGCTGTTACGCGCAAACGGTGACTTGAATACACAATTGTTGTTTGCTGTTTTGTTAGTTTTAAGTATTGTAGGCATCATTTTATATGAAATGATTGAATTGTTGGAGAAAATCGCAATTCCATGGCATGTTACCAAACGTCAAAAATTATCGGGAGGTGATAATGCAACATTGTAAGAGTCATTTTTAGAGGCATTTAGACTAATTAATAAAAGGGAGGATATGAAATGAAACGTGCATCCGTATTACTTTTTTGTCTAGTGATGGTAGTCGTTACAATAGCTCCTAATGTGATGAGCGCCGAAAAAGTTACCTTGCGATTGAATTATGTGGCAGCAGGACTTCATGCTCCATTTTACATGGCTTTAAAGAAAGGATATTATGCTAAGCAAAATCTTGATGTCGATATTGTTGAAGGAACCGGATCGGCTACTACGGTAAAATTAATCGGCAATAGGTCGGATACCTTCGGATTTACAGATTCCGGGACTGCGATTGTGGCGATTACCCAAGGTATGCCGGTAAAGATTATCAGCCCCATATACCAAGTCAATGCTTTTGCAGTCGTAACACTTGCGGAAAATAAAATCGACTCTCCTAAGGATTTGGAGGGCAAACGGCTTGGAATTACCCAAGGGGATGCTTTGTCACAATTGTTTCCGGCTTTTGTAGTAGCGAATGGATTGAATGAAAAAAAGATTAATTGTATATCCATGGATGCCAATGCTAAATCCATGGCGTTGATGAATGGTCAAATTGACGCCATTTTAGGCGGGGAAGACGATCAAGCGGTATTATTGAGGCAAAAAGGCTTGAATGTTAAGGTTTTACGTTTCTCCGATTATGGCGTGCCGACGATTGGTTTATCATTGATTGCCAATGATGAAACCATTAAGAAGAACCCGGGACAAGTTAGACGGTTTTTAGCAGCTACTTTGCAAGGTTGGAATGAAGCGCGTAAAAATATGAAGTCGGCTATTGCGATTGAGAAACAGTATATTCCAACCTTAGAAGAGAGTTCGGCTTTGGAAGGACTTAAGGTTGCTGTATCCTGCCTGTTTTCAAAAGATTCGAACGAATTAGGTAAAGCGGCTGAAGCGGATTGGGCAAATACCGTTGACCTGATGGTAAAATATCGCGGTCTTGATAGTAAGTTTAAGCCTTCCGACTTTTATACCAATGAAACTTTGCCGAGCAAACTGCCGAAAAAATAGCTTTATACTTAATAGACAGCGGGGTATTTGGTAAAGCTAAATATCCCGCCTTGTTAAAGAGGAAGGTGAATTTATTGTTACAATTCCAGAATATCTGTATGTGTTATCCGTCAGCGACCGGTCCAATTGAGGCATTGAGTGATATCAATATTGATGTGAAGAATGGGGAATTCATCTCGATTTTAGGCCCGAGCGGATGTGGTAAAAGTACTTTACTACTTATTGCCGCTCGTCTTGTTCCCCAAACTACCGGGAATGTTTGCCTTCATAGTCAAAGTATTTCTAAGCCTTTACAAAATGTGGGCTTTGTATTTCAAGATCATTTATTGCTTGAGTGGCGTACAGTTCTTTCAAATATATTGATTCAAGGCGAGTTTAGAAATATTGACAGGGAAATGTTGCAAGCGAAAGCGGAGGCCCTTATTGAACTCGTTGGATTAAAGGGTTTTGAAAATAAATATCCGCATGAACTTTCTGGTGGAATGCAACAGCGGGTTGCAATTTGTCGGGCATTGGTTCACGACCCGGAAATTTTGATGATGGATGAGCCCTTTGGAGCATTGGATGCTTTGACCCGGGAACAGATTCGGATTGATTTGGAAAGAATCTGGCTGGAAAAGAAAAATACCGTACTTTTTGTAACCCATGACATCAATGAAGCAATATTGTTGTCGGATCGGGTAATCGTAATGTCACCACGTCCCGGCAAGATTCATGCCGAGTTTACAATTGACTTGCCCCGCCCCAGAAGGCTACGGATTACCGAAACAGAAGAGTTTATTGAATATAAGAAGAAAATTACAGGCATATTCTTGGAAATGGGAATTTTGCGTGAATAGACGGGAGGATATTGATATGGGTAATCGGCTTGAAAGTAATTATCAATCATTGAAATTAAAAAACCCTTTATTGGCGGCCTCGGCAGGAACCACAAAAGACGTCGAACATGCCAAACGGGCGGAAGACGCCGGCTTTGCAGCGGTGGTACTGAAGTCGATTCAGGAAGAAGTTGTTCACCGTTACAACCCGTTTCCCCGATTTGCATATATTCGTAATGGAATTCCAGGGTTTTCTGCGGACACATTTTATTCGTATGAACAAGCTTATGAATATGGAATTGAGGAATATGCCAATGAAATTCGGCGAGTGAAAGAGGCAATCAAAATTCCTACAATCGCCAGTATTAATTGTGTAAGTATTGAAAACTGGGTCAGTTATTCAAAATGTGCTGCAGAAGCGGGCGCTGATGCGCTTGAGTTGGTCCCTTCATGTCCTATCGGGATGTTTTTACGGGAAGGAATTGATCTCGACTCCATCGCAGTGGATGTTTTGAAACAAGTTAAAAACGCTGTTAAAATTCCTGTATCTATAAAATTAAGCCTCCAGCTAAGTAATCCGGCACGTACTGCACTCAAACTTCAAGAAGCCGGAGCCGATGGAGTGATTATGTTTAATCGCATGACCGGTATTGATATTGATATTGAGCAACAACGGCCCATCCTTCACGGCGGGGTTGCAGGACACGGAGGACCGTGGGTGATTCAGTCAAATCTGCGATGGATTATTGAAGCTGCAAAACATTTGACAATTCCAGTGAGTGCAAGCGGCGGCGTTACCCGTTGGGAAGATGTGATTAAATATTTATTGGCCGGCGCCAGTACCGTTCAAATTGGGACATTGATTTATTTAAAGGAATTTCAGGTTGTTCAAGAGGTTCTTCAGGGAATTGAAAGTTATTTGGAAAAAGAAAATGTTTTTTCCGTTGCGGCATTACGGGGAAGAGCAGCTCAAAACTTTTTATCATTGGATGCTGCCGACCGTTCCAAAAAATATGTAGCCGAGGTTAATGATAGTGAATGTACGCATTGCCGTCGTTGCGCGCCTGTTTGTATATATGGAGCCCTTTCATTCAAAAGCGAGGTCCCGGAGATTGACCCCGCTCTCTGTGATGGATGTGGATTGTGCTCCCAGGTTTGTCCGAAACGGAATGTTATCGTAATGAATCCTAGAGTGTAATGGAGGTGCATTTTGAATGGATCAATTATTACAAGGAATGATATGTGCTAGTATAACTCCTTTTACGAAGGAGAATGAAGTGGATATCAAATCACTTCGGGCGGTTTGCCGATATCTGGTTGAGCATAAGATCAATGGAATGTTTCCGTCCGGTACCAACGGTGAAGGCATTCTCTTGAGCGTTGCAGAAAGAAAAAAGATAACGGAAGTCGTTATCAATGAAATAAGCGGACAAATACCGGTGGTCATTCAGTGTGGGGCGTCCAATACTGAAAATACGGTTGAAATTGCTAAACATGCCGCATCCGCCGGCGCCGACGGCGTTGGAATAATGGCTCCCTATTTTTTTGCCCAAGATGAGCAAGCCATATTCGATTATTACATGGCGGTGGCGCACTCCGTATCAGATCTACCGGCTTATATCTACAATATTCCGATTTATACCAATAATGATCTTTTGCCGGAACTTGTCGAGAGGATTCGGAAAGGCGCACCCAATATTGTTGGGATAAAATACAGTTTTCCCAACTTGTTGAGGCTTGGCGAATACCTCAAGTTGGACCCGTCTTTTAGCGCGCTTATCGGTTGCGACCGGCTTGTTTTGTCGGCTCTGGCGTTGGGCGCCGCCGGGACAGTATCTGGGCCGGTAGCGGTATTTCCCCGGTTATTCACTGGACTATGGGAAGCTTATCGTAAAAACGATATTCCTGCAGCTCGAGAATACCAGCTTAAAATCTTCGATACGGATAAGGCTTTAGCGGCATTCCCGGGCATACCGCTGTTGAAAACCTATCTGAAAGAGATCGGCGTGATAGCCACCGATCTTTGCAGGACTCCTTTCAGGTCGCTAACGGCACAAGAAGCTCGAAGCTTGATGCAGATTGTAGAAAAATATCAATAGTACCTTTTGGATAAGGAAAGTAAAATCAGGTGAAATGGAGAGCGATAGGCAATGGATGAAAAGGTAAAAGTAGGTGTTATTGGATTAGGCTCCATCGCTAATATTGCCGAATTGCCGTCGTTGGCGAGGATGAAGGATATTGAAATCGTCGCCGCGTTGGATCAGAGCAAAGAGTCACTCGCGAAGGCCGCCGCAATGTATAATATTGCCAATCTGTGTTCGACTTTTGAGGACTTCCTGAAGGTCGGAATGGATTGCGCTTTTGTAATGACACCCAAGAAATATCATACGGAATATGTGATGGGCCTTCTTAAAAACAAAATAGATATATTTTGTGAAAAGCCGATGGCGATGACGCTCCAGGAATGTGAAAAAATGGTCAATGCGACGGAAGATAGCGGCAAAATCATGATGGTCGGCTTTAACCGGCGTTATGCGCCGGTTTACCGTAAAGCCAAAGAAGTTTATGCGGGGAAACATCCCGATGTATGCCTGGCTGAAAAAAGTCGTAATGGGACCGAGTATCGGGCAACCTTGGAAAATGCCATTCATATGGTTGATCTGATGCGTTGGTTTTGCGGGGAAGCCGTATCGGTGGAAGCACATGCGCAATATGAAGACATTGATTATGAAAATACCTGTACCGCCCAGATCAAATTTGATTCGGGAAGTATCGGAATGCTGATTGCCAACCGGGGCGCCGGTCAATGGACAGAACATCTGGAGCTTTACGGCTCTAAAAAATCAGTCATTGTGGACAGTCCTGATACCATTAGCATTATATCGCCGGAATCCGAGGAAAGAATTTCACAGACTCCGCTGGCATTGGGTTGGGCAAGAGTTGAGGATAAAATGGGCTTTTTCCCGGAAGCCGAACATTTTATTGACTGTGTTAGGACTAGGCGCGAACCTCTCACATCGGCGAAGGATGCGTATAAGACACATTTACTAATGGATCGCATTTTGAAAACCGCCGGTCTTCCTGGGATTGAATAAAGAAGAAGGAGGAAATACCTATGAAAATTGCCGGTCATACCATGGGAACTCCCGAGCTGAGCATAGGCCAGGCGGTTGAACTTTTTTCAAAAATCGGGATGGACGCTGTCGAAATTGTTTGTCAGGATGGGTATCAAAGCGGTTTTTCATCAGAGATTTCTCCGGATGAAGCACGCGCTATTAAAAGAATGGTTGAGAGAGCGGGCCTGGTGGTGTCGTGTATTACGCCGTATGCCAGCGATTTCAATGCATTGGGTAAATTAAAACGAGACAAGTCCATCCGGGAGATTATGAATTGTATTCAGATCGCGTCGGTTTTTGAATCCCATAATATAAGAATTTACGGCGGCACCTTATTGGCGGAAGATAGCGAAAATATTGGCGAGAAACGCAGGATATTGGTGGAGACTCTCAGAAATCTGGGAGACGAGGCTCAAAAAAATGATGTCTGCCTTGTGGTCGAGAATCATTTTAATACGATGACCACCACTGCTGAAAAGACTCAATCGATTATTGCGGAAATTAATCATCCGGCTGTTAAAATCCTTTATGACCAAGCGAATTTGGCCTTTATTCAAGGTGAAGATTTCAAGGAAGCTATCCGGATCCAAGGTGCGAATATTGCTTACGTTCATGTTAAAGATCTTGTTTTTAAGGATGCTCACGCCGAATTTAAAGCCAGTGACGTTACTCATGTCTCCGAGGAGGAAAGGACGGTCCGTTCCAGGATTCCTGGCGAAGGTATCATTCCATGGCCGGAAATTATTAAGCAGTTAATGGAAGTCGGTTATGACGGCTATCTTTCGCTTGAGTATGAGCGAAGGTGGCATCCGGATGATCTTCCCCTTGCCGCACAGGGCATGAAAAAAGGAGCGGATTACCTTAAAAATATTTTGAATTTGCTTAAGTGAAAACAAATAAATTGAGTCGCTGTTGAAGAGGTGATCGCTTTGATTAAGGTATCTGTGGTTACCGATGAAATAAGTAGTGATTTGGAAACTGCACTGGAAATTGCGACAAGTTGGGGAATGAAAAATGTGGAACTGAGGGGTGTGGGCAATCAGCGAGTGGGTAGCCTTTCACCTTATTGGGAAGACCATCTTCTGAAGATGGTGCGCAATTTTGGTGTAAAAGTGGTGGCTTTATCGCCTGGTCTTTTCAAAATTCCCCTTCCGAGGCCTGTTTTCGAAGGGTATACTGTTTTAAAATGGCAGGATGAAGTGGAGTTTTATCAGGCCGAGGAAGAAAAGAAAACGGCGGAACGGCATTTGTACGAGCTTCTCCCGAAGACAATAGAACTGGCTAAAAAGCTT
This sequence comes from Bacillota bacterium, assembly GCA_023401925.1. Classification (GTDB taxonomy): domain Bacteria; phylum Bacillota; class UBA4882; order UBA8346; family UBA8346; genus UBA8346. Next base: position 91,633 of record JAEXDA010000047.1, on the reverse strand, counting down.
GGTGTTCCGAATATATTAGTGTTCAGTTTTAACAAGCCGGAAGGAGCAACGGATGGAAACTGCCCACAATTGGTTGTCGATTACCTGAAAAAGGCGGTAAAACTGGCTGAGGAGGCTGAAATAACGCTGGTACTCGAAAACGAACATATTTGCTGGGGGGATACGGCTGGAAATGTCCGTGCGCTTATTGAGAAAGTCGGCAGTAAAAATTTAAAACTCAACTGGGATCCGGGAAACTCTTATTTTGCACATGAAGTTCCATATCCTGACGGTTATAAAGTCATCAAGGACATAGTCGGACATGTTCATTTTAAGGACGCCATCGTAGACCAAAAGACCGGAGCCATGCAATATGTAGTCAGGGGTGAAATTAATTGGGAAAACCAGTTGAAGGCTTTGAAGGAAAACGGTTATAACGGATTTATTTCTATCGAAACGCATTGCCGCCCCAAAATCGAAAGCGCCCATAAGACATTGGAGCGTATTGTTTCCATTATGGGGAATGATGTGTTATAAAGAGACCTTTAAGGAAGCTGTCCCAAAAGCAAAATTGACGCGATAATGATGTCGATTTATTGAGACCATATTCATGGTATCTCATCGTCGAACTACTTTTGGATAGCTTCTTTTTTTACGCTAAGTTCAAAAGCGCCATCATCTATATAGCTTGAAATAAGTATTTTGAATGGCTAATTGCAAGGCTCACTTTAAAGTATGAAGCCCGCCCTCCTCCTTGAACACCAGTAGAGCGTATCATAAATAAATGGCAATTAAAAATGGAGAAGATACGCTCTACTTAAGTAAAACGTTCACAATCATTGAGTAGTTATTTAGAGAACGTTTTACTAGACGGCCTCACGGACTTCTTTTTTTCAACGCCAAAGCAGACCTCCTCTAGTCCCTAAATTTAGCGATTTCGTTTATTTTTTCACCATTGGTTTCGGTTAAAAGCACGGCTTATTCCTTGAATTCTTTATCATATAGCCGACCTGACATGTCTTCAACTCCTTGGTTATATTTTTTATCTCTTAACCAGGTGTCGAGCAAATCGGGGAAGATCACAAGGGAGAAATGAAAAAAAGGATTGGAGAAATGAAATCACCCAAGGGAGAAACGGCAAAAATGTTTGATGAAACGAAATCATAAATGGCTGGGAACTGCAGAAATTGTTTCGGTATAGCCAAAAAAGTCGATTGCAGGTCGCGGGAGAAAAAACGATTGAAAGTTTTTCCCATAAATGATATTTTAATTGAAAGGTTTGCGTTCATTGCCATGAAAGTCCGGAGGCTTTTTTTAGCTTCGGCAAACTGGAGGGAGGACATAAATTGCAGGAAATCCTGGAATTGTTGGAACGAAACGATCGGTTAACTCCGGCGGAAATCGCGGTCATGTTGGGGATGAGGGAAGAAGAGGTCAAGGCGAAAATCGCCGAATTCGAGGCGGATAAGGTGATCATTAACTACCGGGCCATGGTCAATTGGGAGAGGGCCGGGGTTGAAAAAGTAAACGCGCTGATCGAAGTGAAAGTCATTCCCCAACGGGATGTAGGTTTTGATGAGATTGCCGAACGGATATACAGCTTCCCGGAAGTTAAGTCGGTATTTCTGATGTCCGGAGCTTATGATCTGATGGTGCTGGTTGAAGGGACAACCATGAAAGAAGTCGCTTTATTTGTCTCTCAGAAATTGGCGACCATTCATAACGTCCAAAGCACAGCCACACACTTTATACTCAAGAAATATAAGCTGGAAGGGGTCATTATGGACGGCAAGGAGGATGTGGAGAGGCTGGTGGTTACCCCGTGAATGAGGGCCTGGTAAAAGGACGGACTTGGGTGAACAAAACCATTGCCGCCATTCCGCCTTCAGGGATCCGTCGTTTTTTTGATTTGGTTGCCGAAATAAAAGGCGTAATCTCCCTGGGAGTTGGGGAACCTGACTTTGTAACCCCCTGGCATATTCGGGAGGCCTGTTTTTATTCATTGGAAAAAGGTTATACCATGTATACCTCCAACTACGGTTTATTGGAACTTCGTGAAGAGATAGCCGGCGACTTACAAAAAAATTACGGTGTAACCTATGATCCCAAACATGAAATCCTGGTAACGGTGGGAGTGAGCGAAGCCCTGGATTTGGCGTTCAGGGCAATCATTGAGCCGGGCGATGAAGTCATTGTTCCCGAGCCCTGTTATGTTTCATACAATCCTTGCGTGATGATGGCCGGGGGTAAACCGGTCAATGTCACCACCAAAGCCGCAGAGGGATTTCGGGTCCGGGCCAAAGATATGGAACCGTTCATCACTCCCAAGACGAAGGCGATTTTGCTCTGTTACCCCAATAACCCCACCGGCGGCGTCATGACCCGCGAAGTCGCCATGGAAATTGCGGGACTGGCCCGGAAATATGATTTGTTGATTTTAAGTGATGAAGTCTACGCTCATTTAACCTATGAAGGGGAGCATATTTGTTTTGCGGCGCTTCCGGGGATGAGGGAAAGGACAATTCTTTTCAACGGTTTCTCAAAGGCTTATGCGATGACGGGTTGGAGGTTGGGTTATGCAACCGCTCCGGCGGAGATCATTCAGGCAATGATGAAAATCCACCAATTTACGATGCTGTGTGCGCCGATAACTGCTCAAAAGGCTGCCATCGAGGCTTTACGGCATGGTGAAAATGAACGGCGTAAAATGTGCGCGGAATACAACCGTCGCCGCCGTTTGTTTGTTAAAGGGTTGAACGATATCGGGCTGACTTGCTTTGAACCCAAGGGCGCCTTTTACGCTTTTCCTTCCATTGCCATAACCGGAATGACTTCGCTGGAATTCAGCGAGTTGCTGTTGAAAGAAGAGAAAGTAGCCGTGGTACCCGGTGATGCTTTCGGAAGTTCCGGGGAAGGCTATGTAAGGTGTTCGTATGCTTCATCGATGGAGAATTTGCAGGAAGCATTGGTCAGGATGGGAAGGTTTGTGGAGAGACACCGCCGGTAGGGCAGCATTCATCATTCTCAATCCTCAACCTCGAACCAACTTACCATTCGGTCTTGAACAAATCCCAGACTCAAGGCCAGTCTCATGGAGGGAGTATGATCGGCTTCGATGAGGACGAAAGGGAGTCTGTTTTGGGCCCGAACTTTTTGGATCATATCAATGGTCACGGCGCGGGCATATCCTTTATTCCTGTGCTCGGGAAGAACGTTTAAAAAGCCGATCGCGCCATCGTCCTGGGTAAGCGCCCAGGCAACAGGGGGCGCGTTATCCCTTTCCCGGAGACAAGAACCCATTCCATTCCGTATCCGCTCCCCAATGTATTCCAGCGAAAGATATTGCTGATAGGCGGAATTATGATAAATAACTTCGGCATCGTTAACCGTAAGCGCGGATGGATGAAAAAGCGGTGCCGGGAGCGGGACCGTCTCCGGTAAAAACAAGCGCAGGGTCGACAACTTCCATTTGATATTCCGGTTTCCACAGAGGATAGGAATCATCCAATCTTCAATAATGGCAAAATTGCAATCCTGAGCCGTTAAATGGTTTTGAATCATTTTAAGTTCAAGGGATGATTTCGAGCTGATATAAACCCAATCCCGATCGCTGGTTCCTTTGGCAACTACAGAATTGCCGATTTTTTCAAGAGAGCGGATCGGATAATTTTCAATGAAATGAATGATATTGGAATTCTCGATTGGATTTCCCTTTAAGTATTCCAAGATAGCTTTTTTCGAAGCCATGGAGTCCCTTCTCTGGATTTTTTATAGTGTCTTCTGTTTATTTTTCATATAATTCAAGGGGTAAATTATCCGGATCTTTAAAAAAAGTATACTTCTTACCGGTGATCTCGTCGATGCGAACCGGTTCAACGACGATTTCACGGGTTGTTAATTCCATAACCGTATCCTCAATATTGTCGACTTCAAAGGCCAAATGTCGTAATCCGGCGGCTTCAGGTCGGTTTACCCGGGGCGGCGGGTCCGGAAACGAAAACAGCTCAATGGTCGTGCTTTCATCAACTTCCAGGTCCAGCTTATAGGAGTCTCTTTCCCGCCGGTAAAATTCATGGATAATTTTGAAACCGAGCCGGTTCACGTAGAAATCCTTGGATTTTTGATAATCCGAACAAATAATGGCGACATGGTGAATTTTATTAAGTTTCATTGGATTCCTCTTATTCTTCTCGTCTATCGTCAAGCTGTTGATAACAGGCCAATCTTTCAGAAAGTGTTCCCGTATGAAGTTCAAAAACCAGTACTTCAATTCATGAATTTTTGCCACAAAAAGATTTGAATGGCTGCAACCCCGAACCAAACCAGCGAAGAACAAACTAGCGCCGGTACAATCGCCATCTTCTTCGATAAAATTAGCAAGGCCAGCAGGAAAGAGAAATAGGTAATAAGAGAGAGCATCCCAAAAATAATGGTCTTTGACAATTTATCAATATCGCCCTGAGAACCCACAAAGTAATAGGAGAATATCGCCAGTGAAGGAAAGAGGGGAACCAGAGCCGATATTACGTAGTATTTACTTTTGGAGAACAATTGAATCACGAGAACCAATAGAAATCCAATGAAGGATTTTAGCAATAATTGAAGATTCATTCCAGGTTTCATCCTTTTCATAGGAGGCATCAAAGTTCACAATCTTCTAAATAACCCTCGTTGACATATCCAATTAATGTTTGAGCTTCGGTGGATACTTTTCGGATTCCGATTTCATTCATAAACCATCGATCAGGATGGGTAAGGGGATCGATGGCCGGACATAAGGAATATTCGATCCATTTGGGCATATATGTTTTTAAAGCCAGAGAACAGCGCCGAAGATGGTAATAGGTTGACACCACCAGTATTCGCTTTATTTGATGTAATTTGAATTCCCGATTCAGTATAAGCATAGAAGCAAGCACATTTTCGATGGTGTTTAAAGAAAGTTGCTCGAGTAAAATATCTTTGGGAGCCACTCCTAATTCGATGGCACGTTCCTTCATCATGAGCGCTTCCGAAATATTTTGGTCCTTTACAATTGTACCTCCGGACAAAAGTACCTTGGCGGCTCTTTTCCTTTGGTATAATTTAACAGACTCCGGAATCCGGTATTTTGCCGCCGTTAAGCTTCCAAACACGAAAATACAATCGCCATGACGGCCATCATCTTTAATATTTTCAAAAAGTAATTGATGGATTTCCGCATGGGATAAATTGTTTGGGTCAAGATTGGAGATTAACATTGTTTTTCTTTGATTCCTTTGATGGATTTCAGGCAGCGAAGGGAGGATTCTGGCCCCGGATACTGGGGCTTGGAGGTCTTTATTCCCAAGACCCTGGGTAAAGTTATTCGTTGGATTTCATCCGTTTCCTGCCAGCATTCAAGACATTTCCCTGCAACTTTTAATATGATGTTAAGGTTAGTATTCCGATAGCTATTGCGCCCCGGAGTTAATTGTTGTAAAATAAGATCCAATAAATTCAGGTTGAATGGTAAATAGTGAATCATAGCGATGTTTACTGTTAATTAATGGAGGTTTTAGCGATGGAAACGGGAACGATAAGTGTTAAGCGCGGTTTGGCCGAGATGCTCAAGGGTGGAGTCATTATGGATGTGACGACTCCGGAGCAAGCGAAGATTGCTGAAGAGGCCGGTGCGGTGGCGGTTATGGCGCTCGAAAGAGTACCGGCGGATATCCGGGCCGAGGGTGGCGTGGCCAGGATGTCGGACCCTGAAATTATAATCAATATCATGAACGTGGTCACCATTCCGGTTATGGCCAAAGCCAGGATTGGACATTTCGTGGAAGCTCAGGTCCTTGAAGCTTTGGAAATCGATTACATCGATGAGAGTGAAGTGTTGACGCCGGCGGATGATCTTTACCATATCGATAAGCATCAATTTAAGGTGCCTTTCGTTTGTGGAGCCCGCAATCTGGGTGAAGCCTTGCGGCGGATTGGAGAAGGGGCGGCGATGATTCGTACCAAGGGGGAAGCCGGAACCGGCGATGTGGTTGAGGCTGTGCGCCATATCCGTACGGTGAATGACGATATCAAAAGGGTCGTTAGCGCTTCGAATGAAGAATTAATGACTATCGCCAAAGATTTGGGCGCTCCTTATGAATTAGTCGCCGAAGTGAAAAAGTTGGGCAGATTGCCGGTAGTTAACTTTGCAGCCGGCGGAATCGCCAGTCCGGCCGATGCGGCTCTGATGATGCAACTTGGTTGTGACGGCATCTTTGTGGGTTCGGGTATTTTTAAATCCGACAATCCCGCCAAGAGAGCCAAAGCGATTGTTGAAGCAACGGCCCATTATCAGGATGCCAAGCTGATCGCCGAAGTCTCCAAGGGTATCGGCACCGCCATGAGAGGTATTCATGTTGGAGCGATGAAGGAAGAAGATAAGATCGCCGGACGAGGTTGGTAAAATCTCAGAGAAGGTGTCAGCATGAAAATAGGAGTATTAGCACTGCAAGGAGCGGTGAGGGAACATGCCAATTCACTGCGAAGCTGCGGAGTTGAGCCGGTTTTAGTCCTTTATCCGCAGCAACTCTCCGAAATTCAGGGCCTCATTATACCGGGCGGCGAAAGCACGACGGTCGGGAAATTATTGATAAAGTATGAAATGCTTGAACCTCTTGCCGAACTTGGACGGAAGGGATTGCCGATATTTGGGACATGTACCGGCTTGATTTTGCTGGCCAAGGAGATCATCGGCAGTACTCAGCCAAGACTTGGCCTGATGGATATTGAGGTGGAACGAAATGCGTTTGGAAGGCAGATAGCAAGTTTTGAGGGGGATATTCCCATACCGGAACTGGGAGAGAAACCTTTCCACGCCGTCTTCATCAGGGCTCCTTACATTACGAAAGTTGGAACGGGAGTGCAAGTTCTGTCCAGACTTGACGAAAAAATATTGCTTGCTCGGCAAAACAATTTCTTAGTGGCTGCCTTTCATCCGGAATTAACTTCCGACTTGCGGATTCATCAGTATTTTATGGAGATGTGTAAAGGATAGAGCAACCGAGGATAAAAATAGTACGGAATATTTTTTAATATAGATAAAGGGTCTGTTGCAAAATAATTTGAAAACCAACAGACCGTTTTTTTATATTTTTAGGAATTCAGCTACCCAAGGATGTAAATAAACTCCGGTTCTTTTTAAATTATGAAGAATAATTTTTGATGTTATTGACGAATGGATGACATTAATGTTACAATAACGTTAGTATTTTTCATACAGAAATAAAGTGTAGGAGTTTTCCCAATGCGTACTCAAAAAATGGGTCTGAATAGCACCCATTTAATTCGTTCGTTTAATGCGGTTTCTGTCCTACAGACTTTATACCGGGAGGGCAGTGTATCACGGGCGCGCTTGACGGAAGTAACGAAAATGAGCCCGGCGACAATAACCCGGATTATTGCAGAACTTATTGAACAGCGGGTGATCATTGAAGAACGGATTGGTGAGTCCAATGGTGGTAGACGGCCCATCATCCTGCGTTTGAATTATGATCAACTGTTCGTCGTTGGAGTCCAGATTCTTAGGGATCGAGTGGCTCTGGCGATTTCCGATATTAAAGGAAAAATGATAGTCAAGAAGGTATTCCAACAATATTCTTTGGAACCGGACTCACTATTCAATGAAATTTCCGTAGAGCTCGCATCGCTCTTAAAAAACGCCCGGATTGATAAGGAATACCTATTGGGAGTGGGCGTTGCAATTGCCGGGATAGTGGACAGTGAAAACGGTATTCTCATGCGATCAGTCAACCTGGGGTGGCGTGATGTGGAAGTCGCCGAGAAATTGGAAAAGTTGCTGAATATTCCGGTTTTCGTAGAAAATGACGCCAACGCTGCTGCCCTTGCTGAAATGTGGTTTGGTGGAGCCAAGGAAACCTCAAGTATGATGTATATTCAGACAACTTCCGGGGTGGGATCCGGGATAATCTATGATCGCCGCTTACTTACCGGTAGCCGGGGGATGGCGGGGGAAATCGGGCATATTCCGTTGTTTTCCAATGGACAGTTGTGCCGATGCGGACAACGTGGGTGCCTGGAAACTTATCTTTATCTCCCCGACGTAATGCGCCGTTATAGGGAAAGAACCGGTACTGTGCTTGAGAACGACAGCACAATATTTAAAGCGGCCGCAAACGGAGACATGGTAGCCCAATTAATGATTGCTGAAGCGATTGAAGCTTTGTCGGTATCCATTTCCTGGGCTGAGGTCATCTTGGATTTGGAGATGGTTATCATCGGAGGTGTTTGGGGTCGCATCGACGATTTTTATTTGGGTCAAATTAAGTCCAGGCTGCAAGGGGTGTTGGAACGGGGTGGAATCACAAAATCCGTGATCGTTAAAGGTTCTGACCTGGGTGAAGACTCCGATTTGTTAGGAGCTGTGGGTCTTGTCACGAACCAGTGGTTTACTCCGCCGATTTGAAAGTTTTGATATAACTACTTAATTTCATATTGAAAAAATGTCTTGAACTTATTTACCGAAATAACGGATCAAGGAGGTGAAAATCGCCGCGAATTGGACTCCTGGTAAGAAAATAAAAAGATCTAAAGGAGGAATGTTTGGTGAGAAAGAGCTTGTACTTAGGGGTTGTTTTATTACTAGCGATGGTTTTCTGCGGAAGGAATATTTTTGCCGAAGATGTTGTAAACCTTAGAGTTTACAATTATTTAGACATGTCAAGCGCTGTTGCGCAGACGGAAATGGAACAAATCTGGGGAGCTTTTGAGAAGGCCAATCCCAATATTAAAATTGATTTGGAGAACCAATTCAACGAACCGTTTCATCAAAAACTTCAAGGATATATTGCTGCCGGGCAATTGCCGGATGTTATTTATATGTGGCCGGGCGGCCGATCGACGTCCATCCATACCCAGCATTTGGTCAAAGATTTACGGCCGTTTTTAGGAAAAACAGCCAATGAATTTAATCCAGCGGCACTTGCGCCTCAGGCAGGAGGATATTTGGGAGAGATTCCGATTTGCGTAACTGCAACCAACGTCCTTTATGTCAATAAAAAAATGTTGTCGGATATGGGATTGTCCATCCCTAAAACTTATGGCGATCTGAAAACCATTGCTAAGAAAATGAAAGCTGCAGGTAAAAGCACAATTTTAATGGGTTCTCAAGATTCCTGGGTGCCTCAATCCTGCATATTCAGTATGATTGCCGGCCGGCTTTGCGGCAATGAGCATATGGCTAAAATCATTCAAGGGGATGCCAAGTTTACCGATGCCCCATTCGTAAAATCATTGAAATTCTTTGATCAACTCTTTAAAGATGGAGTTCTCGATAAGAAAAATCTTCAAACTTCATACGGGGACGTTAACGGTTTATGGGTCTTCGGCAAAGCGCCGTTTATGATTGATGGCGACTGGAAAGTCGGGAATTTCCTGACCGATCCCAGCACGAAACAGGCACTCATTCCTGTTAAAGAACAATCCAACTATGTTATGACTTTGTTCCCCAGTATTCCAGGTGAAGTTATCCATAAATCCACATCTGTGGCAGCAGGCACCGGATTTGGAATGAGCGCAAAGATTCCTGCGGGTTCCGCCAAGGAGAAAGCGGCCTGGAAACTCATCTCTTATCTGGTCAGCCCGGGCGTAGAAAAAATCCGTTTGGAAACCGGCATGGCTTTCCCGGATCGCAAAGGGGTTACCAGTGATAAATTGGAGCCTTTTGCCAAAGAAAGGGCCCGTTTTTCTTCCAGCCCGTATAATGCAACTTGGGTGTTGGATGATAAACTGGATGCCAGTATCGTAACTCCGTTAAACAATGGACTCCAAGAGATTGGGCTGGGTATTTCCACTCCGGAACAAGTGGCTGCGGTGACTCAAAAGGCCTATGACGCTTGGAAGGCCACTCAAAAGTAATTTCGACGGATTTGAAAGTGCTTCCCGGAGGAAAAGCGGTTATTTCAAACCTAAAGTATGGATGGTTTGAGGCGGTGGCTGCCGAAAAAGCAATTTATAATCAACCGGTATACAAGAAAAATTTCTACATACTGCATGATTGTATATCTTGAACGTAAATTTACTTTCAAGGCAGCACGACAGCCCTTCACACGGGCTGTCATAAGAATCAATGAAAAATAAAACGGGTCGAAGGATACACCCTAAACCGGCGAAGTTTTATTTTCATATGCTACCGCTTATTATGAGACCATGACTTTAGAACAGGCCGAAAATTAACCATGGGTTTTAAACGCGGAGGTAATCATGGCGAAGGAAGAAATGGTTCTTGTTCAGGGAAATCTCATCAATCGTCAGCGGAAAAAATGGTGGACAGAGGAACTGCGTGCTTATCTTATTTTGGTTTTGCCGGCTGTGCTGATCTATTATGCAGTAATGGCTTTCCCGTTTTTATATTCCTTAGTTCTTAGTTTGACCAATTATACTTCGGGAGAATTAACAGCCGGAAATATCCACTTTATCGGATTCAAGCATTATTTGGATATGTTTGAGGATCCTTATTTTTGGATTTCACTGAAGAATAATTTTTATATCATTTTCATTTCGGTATTTGGGCAAATACCGATCGGCTTCATTTTGGCTTATATTTTACACCGAAAACATGTGAAAATGGCTGGTTTTTTTCAGTCGATGATTTATTTACCGACCATTATTTCAACCATTGTCGTTGGAATCCTATGGCAATCTTTTTTCTCTCCTTACGGTAGCTTCACCGAAATCATTCAACAGCTGATTCCGGGATGGGAAAACAACCTGTCCATTGATCCTCAAACTGCAATGATCCCGGTTCTTTTGGCTATTTTGTGGATGTATACCGGGAATTATTTAATTATTTTCCTGGCCCAACTCCAAAAGATTGATCCCGAAGTTTTAGAAGCATCCAAGATTGACGGTGCATCGGAAGGGAAGATATTACGATATATCATATTACCCGCACTTTCGGGTGTGGTGGTTACCTGTATTATTTTAGCCATTTCAGGTTCCTTGAATAGTTTTGGACTCATTTTCGCCATGACCCAGGGCAATCCGGCCCGTCGAACCTCCGTATTGTCGCTCTATATGTATGATAGTGCATTTCGAGGCGCTCCCGATTACGGTTTGGCCAATGCGATATCCATCTTCATGGTGGTGATTAGTTTCGCTCTGGTCATACTTACCAAGGCACTGGAGAAACGGTTTGGAGGGAAAGATTGATGAAAAAGGAACCCGGTGGCAGTCATAAGGTTGATAATGATTTGAGTGGGATCGCCCATGGTTTGATATATTTCGTCCTGGTAATATTTACGGTCTTGACAATTTATCCTCTCTTCTGGCTGCTGCTCAGTTCATTGAAAACAACCCAAGAGTTTCAGTTGAATAAATTAGGCCTGCCGATTCACTGGACGATTATCAATTACCCGATAGCATGGAAAATCGGGAATTTTGGAATGTTGTTTATCAATAGTTTATTTTATACGATCGGGTCAACTTTAGCGGTAGTTCTGCTATCATTAGCCGCCGGATTTGCTTTTGCCAAGATTAAGTTCAAGGCGACCTCTTTTTTACATGGTAGTTTTGTAATCGGTATTTTATTAACCATTCAGTCGTTAATGATTCCTCTTTTTTTGGTGGCCAGTTTGTTGCATTTAACGGACACTCGCTTAGGAGTTATTATTCCTTATATCGGGATGGGTTTGCCGTTGGGAATTTACTTGTGTACGGAATATATCAAAGGGATCCCGGATGCGGTGATTGAATCGGCCCGGATGGAAGGTGCGGGTTATTTGAAGGTATTCTCATCCATTATTATACCGATGGCCCGGCCGGCTGTTATCACACTGGCAATATTGAATATCGCCTGCATTTGGAATGAGTTTATGCTGATTAATATGCTGGTATCCAAAGATACCTTGCGCTCCCTGCCGGTAGGAATTTTTAGATTTTCCGGAGCTCTGGCTTCCGACTATGGTAAACAATTTGCAGCTTTAATGATTGGATTAATACCGATGGTGATTTTCTATTTGGGTTTCCGAAAGCAACTTACCGAAGGCGTTTCCGCCGGAGCCGTCAAGTAAGTGAATGTATGTAAGTCGAATGCGACGATAAAAGGAGTTATTCCCCGATGAGTTACGATGAGTTGGATTTATTATTAGGACAGATGTTTGTATTTGGATTTCAAAGCCGGGAGTTAACAGAGGAGATGAGAGAACACTATCAGACTTTTCCAGTCGGCGGTTTTATCTTCTTTCGCCGGAATATCGAAAGTATATCCCAAGTTCAAAAATTAACCGGAGATTTGCAAGAAATGAACGCTATGGTCCGCCCCGATATGCCATTGGTAATCGCTGTTGATCAAGAAGGCGGCAATCTTTCGCCCTTAAGGGGAATCGTTACCTCATTGCCGGGGAACATGGGAATTGCCGCTACCCGTGAATTATCAGCCGCTTATTTCGCCGGCCGGACCATTGGAAACGATTTGCAAACACTGGGTATCAATCTCAATTTAACACCCGTGCTGGATTTGGCTTTACACTCCAATCCGGTTGTCAGTACGCGCGCTTTTAGCGATAAGCCTGAATTGGTAGCCGCTTTGGGCCGGGAATACGCCAAGGGTTTGTTCGATAGCGGCACGCTGTTTACAGGAAAGCATTTTCCCGGGCATGGCAGTTGCAAAGAAGATTCGCATATCTCGATTCCGGTCTGCCGTGAAACTGTGGAAACGCTGAAACAACGTGACCTGATTCCGTTTGGGGAATTGATGGAATTGCAAGCAGCTTCCATCATGATGGCCCATGTCAAATACCAAAATTTTGACGCTGAAAATCCGGCGTCCTTATCCCCTGGGATCATCCAGGGATTGTTGCGGGAGCAACTCGGCTATCAGGGCGTGATTTTGACCGATTGTCTGGAAATGGACGCCGTTCAAAAATCGGTTCCTTATCCCGAAGATGCGTTGCGAGCCATTGAAGCCGGAGTGGATATCGTCGTCATCAGCCATACGCTCAGACACCAACATGCAAGTTATCAGGCTGTGCGCGATGGGGTGAAAAGTGGTAGAATCAAAACATCGCGGCTGGAAGAATCCTATCAGCGGATTGTCAAATGGAAAAAGAACATTGGCCGACAAGTTCAAACTCCTTTTCATTCATCCTGGTCGGCCCGAACATTAGCCGAGCATGTTGTTACATTAGAGGACTATCATCAGAACTGGAAATTTGACAACAGTCCGCTCATCCTGATTACCCCGGAAATGGGCCGGGCAACCTTTGCGGAAGATTGCACCGAGATTGACCGATTGGCCGATGAATTAAGAGCGATTCAGGTTCCTTGCACGCATTACCATTGTGATGAGAATCCATCCGATGGTGAGATTGAGCGGCTACTGGATAAGGTAAGTGCCGTTGCAGCCGGAAAAGTTGTTTTTGTGGTCAGTAATGTTTTCAATTCGCCCGGACAAATCCGCTGTATTGAAAAATTGGCTGCCATGAAGCAAGTATTGCTGATTAGTACCAGGAATCCGCGAGAACTTGCAATATTTGGACCGGAATACCCCAAGATTTTTACATACAGTACGGAGGTATTGGTACTAAGGGCTTTGGCGGAAGTTTTAAACGGGAACCTTGAGGCTAAAGGCAGGATGCCGATTGATTAAGTAGACGTATCTTCCCTAGTTTTGATTGTCATTTTTACAATATGCTCTACTAGGCATCGTAAGCCGTTTATTCACAAATATTATCGATAAGGAAGGGTAACAAAATCATGACACATCATATGTATAGCGAGATTCAGGAACAACCGCGTTTGGTGCAGGAAACCGCAGCCGCCAATGAGGCTATGATTGATAAAATTGTAAATTCGATTCGGCAAAAATCCATCCATTCATTTTTCTTAGTGGCCCGAGGAACCTCTGATCATATCGGGATCTACGCCAAATATTTGGGGGAATATTTTTTAGGATTACCCGTATGTTTGGCAGCCTCTTCCATTGTTAATTTATATCAACGGAAGCTGGATCTGTCCACCGCTTTAACCCTAGCGATTTCACAGTCGGGGGAAGGACCGGATGTGATCGGCGTGGTGAAGGAAAGTAACCGGCAACAAGGGTTATCCATAGCCGTGACCAATTATCCCAATTCAAACCTGGCCAAGGAAGCCACTTATCTTTTGGATTGCCGGGCCGGAGAGGAAAAAAGTGTGGCCGCCACCAAGACTTGTACGACTTCGATGATGGTCTTGGCCGCGCTGATTCAAAAATGGTCGGGCAGCGATGGGCATCTTGAATTGATACCGCGGTTAATCAGTGAGGTAATCTCACGCTCCGATGAGATTGCTGCTAAAGTAGGACCTTTTAAGGATTCCGAAAGCTGTGTCGTTTTGGCTCGTGGATTTAATTATGCTTCAGCACTGGAAAGCGCTCTGAAAATCCAGGAGACTTGTTACGTGAACGCCCGGGGGTTTTCAACCGCCGATTTTCAACACGGACCGATTGCAATGTTGCATGAGGGGTTTCCGGTGATTGTCTATGCTTTTAAAGGCCCTGCAATGGCCGGTACTTTGGATTTGTTGACCTATTTAAAAGAAATCGGCACCCATACTTTATTGATTACCAATGAAAAAAGTTTATTGCCGGTTTGCGCGGAGAGTTTTTACATTCCGGAAGATTATCCGGAGGAGATTACTCCCTATATCTCAGTGGTATTCGGACAGCTGTTTGCCTATTCTTTAGCCTTGGCCAAGGGACTGGATCCCGATACTCCCCGGGGGCTTCGAAAAGTGACAAAGACTCTATAGGGCAAAAGGAGAATGGATGATGAGTGCTATGATCGGTGAAATTCGACCCAAAATGATTCCGATGCTGGATCCCGATTTTATTCCGGCGGTTTTAGAAAATAAAGCATTTTCCGATGCCGTTGAAAAAAGTGGCCAAGGGACCCCGGTGATGATTGGCTTGGAAAGGGATCAACATCAGGTGAGGGTTTTGAATACGGAAGTATTTCCCGAAGGCCAAGATAGGGATGAGTGCAACTTTTCCCACATCGAACGGCTAATCAAGACGCTTTTATGGATTCATGGCGGTTGGAAGATAAGTTTTTTCGGCCCCCGGAAACTGTTTCAGCAAATTAAGCAAGCCTATTCCCCGGGTGGTAGCAGGGAGTTCGACGCTGAGTTTATGAGCCGCGTTTATGAGAAAGAGTTTGTAGTCGAATGGATCGGCGAGGAATCTCAATTCCCAAAGGCATTTGAAAAGACCGAAACTCTTGGCGGAGCTTTGGATGGTTACAGAATTGGCTTTGATGCCGGCGGCAGCGACCGGAAAGTGGCAGCCCTGGATGATGGTAAAGTCGTTTTTAGTGAAGAAGTGATTTGGCATCCCAAGACTCAAAGCGATCCTGATTATCATTACCGGGAAATCAGGGCGGCCATCGAAAAGGCCGCCGGTTTCCTGCCGAGGGTCGATGGAATCGGGGTTAGTTCCGCCGGAATTTATGTCAACAACCGGACCATGGTGGCCTCCCTCTTTAATAAGGTACCAAGGGATTTATTTGATGAAAAGATCAAAGATATTTACGGAAGAATCGCTTCGGACTTGGGAGATATTCCGATTCAAGTCCGCAACGATGGCGACGTTACAGCCCTTGCGGGCGCCATGTCCTTGGAAGACAATAAGATTTTAGGAATCGCCATGGGAACCAGCGAGGCCGCGGGATATATTGATGGCGTCGGAAATATTACCGGTTGGCTCAACGAGTTGGCTTTTGTCCCGGTTGACTTAAACACCGGGGCGGCAGTCGATGAGTGGTCTGGAGACTATGGCTGCGGAGTCAAATATTTTTCCCAGGATGGAGTGATTCGTCTGGCTCCTAAGGCTGGGATTGAACTCGATCAAAACCTGACACCCGCCGAAAAATTGAAAGCCGTTCAAGAATTGATGAAGAACTTGGATCCACGGGCGAAAAAGATTTATGAAACCCTTGGCTGTTATTTGGGTTATTCCCTTGCCCATTACGCATCCTTTTATTCCCTTAAACATGTGTTGATCTTGGGAAGGGTCACTTCAGGGGCAGGTGGAGAGATTATTTTAAACGTGGCCCGGGAAGTCCTTAAAAATGAGTTTCCGGAACTGGCAAATGGTATTACGCTTCACTTGCCGGATGAAAATGACCGCCGGGTTGGTCAGGCAATCGCTGCCGCCAGTTTACCGGCATTACGCTTAGAAAAGGGGTCTTCGAAATGAAGTTATATAAAACAGGAGCCGAAATCTTCGTTCCGGATGGGAAATCCGCTGAGGATGCCATAAAACGCACAACCGTGATGAGTATTTCCGCTCATCAGGACGATATCGAATTTATGGCTCTGGATGGTATCTTAAAATGTTTCGGTAGTGAAAAAGAATGGTTTACCGGTGTGGTGGTTACCAATGGAGCCGGGAGCGCGCGCAGCGGTATTTACGCAGAGTATACCGATGAGGCCATGCAAAATGTCAGAAAACTGGAACAGAAAAAAGCCGCTTTTGTCGGTGAATATGCCGCGCAGGTGCTACTCAATTACAGCAGTTCCGAGGTCAAAAATGCTGAAGAACGCCATGCCGTGGAGGATTTAAAAGAGCTGCTCCAGAATGCCCTGCCGGAAGTAATTTATACCCATAACCTGGCCGATAAACATGAGACTCACGTTGCTACCGGATTAAAAGTATTGCGTGCCATCCGGGAACTTCCTCGGGAAATGCGCCCGCAAAAATTATACGGTTGTGAAGTATGGCGCGACCTGGATTGGCTGGCCGATGACAAGAAAGTGGTTTTTGATCTCAGCGACCATGAAAATCTGGGCCAATCCCTGGCGGGAGTTTTCGACTCCCAGATTAGCGGTGGGAAAAGGTATGATTTAGCCATTATGGGACGCCGCAGGGCACATGCTACATTTTCGGCTTCCCATGCAGTAGATACAGCAAGCGCATTAGGTTATGCCATGGATTTAACACCCCTCATTCAAAACGATCAGCTTGATGTGGCTGAGTTTGTCACCCATTCCATTCATGAGTTCGCTCAAGATGTTGCAACGAAAATAAACCGTTTTTTCTAAGCCATCGAAAGATTCCTCCAAAAAGTCCACGATTCCATCTCTTATGGTAAAAAGGGGAGATGGAATCCGGCAGAAAACTTTTTTTCATATTGAACAAAACTTTCTAGGCCTGTCTTGATGAACACGATGGGTTACTCTGACATCTCGTCGGAATTAAGATAAAGATATCGTTCAGAGGATAAACCCGTATTTTGAAAGGGGGGATGGAGATAAGGAAGAATTTTTGACCCAACCTGAAGGCTTGGCGGCGGATCAGGTTGGGAATACCAGACAGAGGGACTCTGTCAAACGTATTACCCTCATTTTAAATCTAAGGAGGTTTTTAATCAATGAAAAAAATTTTAACTTTGTTGACCGTGGCGGTGTTAATGTCCATAACTGTCAGCGCATATGCAAGTGATTGGACATTTAGCGGATGGGCTCATACGGAGAATACTGTCGGAAAGAGCACGGATTGGAATTCAAGTAATCCGACATACGGAAAAACCGATGACAGTCATGAGTATGCTTTGGAATTGCGTCTGACTGCATCCGGGATAATAGATGACAAGACTACGGCTACTTATCAGATGCGCACCCAGGGTTTTTATGATAATGCGGGCTGGAAGGAAACCAATAAAGGGGACGCCGTTGGCACCCGTCTTGCTTATTTTACCTATTCGCCGATTAATAATTTAAGTTTTGTCGTTGGTAAAAATGCTTATTGGTTGGCCAGTGGCCTCTTAATGGATGACTTTGTCCGTGGTGTCAGTATGAATTATAAAGTTGCCGATAATCTCAGCTTGTTTGGCTTAGTCGGCCGTTATGAAGCAAATCTTGATCAACAACTTTATGCGGCTGCCCTAAACGGCAATTTCGGGGGATTGGACCTGGGTTTAACAGCCTTTGGCAGCAACGATACAATTCAGTCCGGTGCCAAAGACTTGGCAAACAACAGCGGCAAAGGATATGAAAACACCTTGATATACGCTCTTAACGCCGGATATAATGTTGCAACCGGACTCAACCTTTCCGCGGTTTATGCCGTCAATGCCAATGCCGAAAGCGACTGGAAGACTGCCCGGGACAAGGATAACAACCAGGCTTATAAGATACAACTTGCGTATAGCGGTATCAAAAATACCGGACTTTATTTACAGTATTTTAAACAAGATGCTTTTATGATGTGGCCGGTTGAGACAGGGGATCATATGGGCTGGTGGGGGGATATGTATAGTGCTCCCACAGGTATCAATGGTTATCGTTTAATCGGAGAGTTTAAGCTTACAGGTCATCTTAACCTGACTGCTGCCTATGGTAGTTATGAATTTAACGATACATCTTATAATGATGTGACCCAAACCAAGGGTACATTAGAGCTTTCGATCAATTTTTAGATCAAGCCTCAACCAACTTCCACAACCTGAGGGTTGGATGGTAGGGATGAATCGAAAGGCTATTGTTTAGTAACAGATAAAGAACTTTCCTCCAGTATTCTTCTTTAGTTGAGGCTGTCTTAAAAATAATTTATTTTTGAGACAGCCCTCTTATATTAAATTTGAAAGTTGATAGAGATTTACTCAAATAATTTATGATAAATGATATTGGTTAATGTAAATTTCCTATCATCCCCGTCGATCTCCCAGACCATTGCGCCTCCCAGAAGATTGGCATTGATATAATCGCATTTTTCTGCCACGGAAATTTCATCATCGTAAGACCACATCTCCCCGAGGCTTTGGTTATAAAGCCAGGGAACTTTGGAGACTTCATCCCGGTATTTGTTCCAACCTTGGGTTGTCTCGTAATCTTTCAGTTTAAAATAGGGTGTATTCCCACCGGCCAGCGGGGGTTCATCCCAGAGCCCGTAAGGGGATCCACTATTGCGGGCAAATAACCCATCGGTTCCGGAATCAGCCGCTAGCCCTTTCCAACCATGACCATAGTAGGGGATGCCAAGATTCAGCATCTTGGCCGGAATGCCATGCTTTTCAATAAGATATTGAATGGCGTAATGAATGTTGTAATGATTCTTAACATCCACCGGAGATGTATCCGAGGGATCACCCGGGTTGGCATAAAGAGCGGAATGGTGGTTGGTAAATTGGTCCGAAGCGCCATGCATATCGTAAGTCATCACATTAAGGTAATTCACATATTTGCTAATTTCCTGAAGGTCAAGTAAATCCAGTTTATCGCAGCCGCAAGGAATTGCGATAGACAGTAATTTGTCTTTAAGGTCATGGTAATCAAGGGTCTCACGAAGTGCCTTAAGCATCAAAGTATAATTTTCCCTATCTTCCGGTCCGCCGGGACAACCTAAATCGCTTTTATCCCGTGGATCCGGTAGCCGGTCGATTCCAGGATATTCCCAATCGATATCAAACCCTGATATCCATCTGTTTTGTTTAAGATAATCGGCACAGCTGTCGGCAAAAATCCGGCGTCCTTGTTCGGTGGCAGCCATTGCATGAAAATGATTGCCCCTCGTCCACCCGCCAACCGATATCAGAAACTTCACGGTGGGGTGTTTTTTAATATAGAAAGCAAAATTGGCTAAATGGCCTTTAACACCGCCATAGATTACTTGGGAATCCGCCTGAGGGTCAGTTTGATCCAAGTTAAAATGATTATTAACGGTGAAAAACGCATAATTAACGTGAGTAATCTTCTCCCAGGGTATTTTGGAAGCTTCAAAGTTTTGATGTACCGGTTGATAGCCGGACCAGTTTGTAAAATAGACTATAAATCTTTTCTGAGGATTTTCGGTTTTTGTGGGGATGTGACCGGTAGAAAGGAAAGTCATCAGTAATGAGTTATAAAGGGAGATTTTAGGGATTTTTTTCATATTTCTCCTCCTTCACAAAATAATAGTCATTTGATTACCGCCATTTCTCCAGTTGTAAGCCGGGAAAAGGAGCTTCTTTGTTTTATTATCAGAAGGATTTTCGTTATCACGGATTGATTTCAATATGAAAAAAAGTAAACTTCAAAAATTGTTTTAGAGGTTCCTGTTATTGAGTGGAAATTAGTTTCATTCAGCTGTAGGAATAATGGTGTAAAAATCTGTTTCGTGGAGTATGG
This sequence comes from Bacillota bacterium, assembly GCA_023401925.1. GTDB lineage: Bacteria > Bacillota > UBA4882 > UBA8346 > UBA8346 > UBA8346. The sequence goes on along the minus strand of JAEXDA010000047.1, from coordinate 71,539 downwards.
AGGCAGCAGACATACTATTGACAGCAGTATGAGAAATGACTCTTTTAATATATCAATGGAGCAGACTATTGTCAAGGAGAACAGTGATTTCTTTCGTTAAAGAATTTGAACATCAGAAGTAACAAAGGCAAGATTCTCCAGGGGTGTTTAATTTTTTGTAAAAGATCTTTTAGAACAATATAAAATAAGGTATTATAGTGGAGGTAATATTTTAAATATAGGAATAAAATCTATTCCTGTGTATCAATTACCATAATTTTCTAATCACGATTCTGTTTAAAATAAATTTGAGGAGGAACGTTTATGGCTAAGAAAGTCACGATTGACGGTAATACGGCTGCTGCTCATGTCGCTTATGCATTTAGCGATGTCACGGCAATTTACCCGATCACTCCGTCGTCCCCCATGGCTGAGTCCTGTGATGACTGGGCTGCAGCAGGGCGGAAAAATTTGTTCGGACAAACTGTGAGGATTGCGGAAATGCAATCAGAAGCAGGTGCTGCAGGCGCCGTTCACGGATCGCTGGCTGCCGGTGCTCTCACCACTACCTTTACAGCTTCTCAGGGATTATTGCTGATGATCCCCAACATGTATAAAATCGCGGGCGAATTAATCCCCAGCGTATTCCATGTTTCTGCCAGGGCTTTAGCTGCCCATGCTTTATCAATCTTCGGCGATCACGCAGATATCAATGCCTGCCGCCAAACCGGTTTCGCCTTACTTGCCGCCAACTCGGTCCAGGAAGTTATGGATATGGCGTTGGTTGCTCATTTGGCTACTTTGGAGAGCAGAGTGCCGTTCTTACATTTCTTCGATGGTTTCCGGACCTCACATGAAGTCCAAAAGATCGATCAAATCGAATATGAAGATATGGCTAAACTCATCAATTGGGAGAAAGTCAAGGAGTTCCGTGAACGTGGTATGAACCCCGAACATCCCAATCAACGCGGTACCGCTCAAAACCCTGATATTTATTTCCAAGGGCGTGAGGCTGCCAATAAATATTATGATGCAGTTCCAGCTATGGTTGAAGAAGTCATGAAAAAGGTCAGTGCGTTGACCGGCCGCGAATACAAACCCTTCAACTATGTGGGCGCTCCCGATGCGGAACGGGTTATCATTGCAATGGGTTCCGGTTGTGAAGCCATTGAAGAGGCCGTTAATTATTTAAATAAGAAGGGTGAAAAGGTCGGCTTAATTAAAGTTCACCTCTATCGTCCTTTTACTCCGGAATACTTATTAAAAGTGTTGCCGAAGTCCGTCAAGAAGATCGCCGTGCTGGATCGGACCAAAGAACCCGGCTCTCTCGGTGAACCTTTATATGAAGATGTCTGTACCATGTTTATGGAGAAAAAAGAAACCCCGGTTATCGTAGGCGGCCGTTATGGACTGGGTTCCAAAGAATTCAATCCTTCGATGGTGAAAGCAATCTATGACAACTTAGCTTTGGGCCAGCCTAAGAACCACTTTACTGTCGGCATCAATGACGACGTAACCCATACTTCCCTGGAGGTTAAGGAATCGATCGACGCCGCTCCGGAAGGGGTTCACCGTTGCAAATTCTTTGGCCTTGGTTCTGATGGTACAGTCGGCGCCAACAAGAATTCCATTAAAATCATTGGTGATAATACCGATATGTACGCTCAGGGTTATTTCGTATACGACTCCAAGAAATCGGGCGGAATCACCATTTCTCACTTGCGTTTCGGCAAAGCTCCGATTCAATCGACCTATTTGATAGACCAGGCCGAATTAATCGCCTGCCACAATCCTTCTTACGTCACCCGTTACGATGTACTGGACGGTATTAAAGAAGGCGGCATTTTCTTGTTGAATTCTCCCTGGACCCTGGCTGAAATGGAAGAAAAATTACCGGCCGGTATGAAACAAACCATCGCCAAAAAGAAAGTCCGTTTTTATAATATCGATGCTGTTAAAATCGCTTCCGAGGTCGGTTTGGGTGGCAGAATCAATGCGGTGATGCAGGCTGCTTTCTTCAAAATCGCCGATATTATTCCGGTTGAGAAAGCATTCGAATATATCAAATATGCCATCAAGAAAACCTACGGTAAGAAAGGCGATAAAGTCGTTAATATGAACATCGCCGCTGTGGATCGCGCTGCTGAAGCTTTGGAAGAAATCAAATACCCGGCTTCCTGGGCTACCGCAACGACTGGTGCCGTAATACCGGAAGAAGATGTTCCCGAATATGTGAAGAATGTCATTAAACCGATCCTTCGTCAGGAAGGCGACAAACTCCCGGTCAGCGCATTATCTCCGGATGGAACCGTACCGGTTGGGACCACCAAGTTTGAAAAACGCGGTATTGCTATTAAAGTGCCGGTATGGAATCCCGAGACTTGTATTCAATGTAATCAATGTTCGTTTGTCTGTCCGCATGCTGCAATTCAACCTTATTTGATCAAATCCGATGCCATGGGCAAGGCTCCGGCCGGCTTTAAGACCAAAGCGGCTACTGGTAAAGAATTTGCGGGTTATGAATTCAGAATGCAAGTATCTCCGCTGGATTGCGCAGGTTGCGGTAACTGTGTCGACATCTGCCCGGCGAAAGAGAAGCCTTTACAAATGGTGAAATTGGAAGAAATAGCTGACAAAGAGTCCGAGTATTACGGCTTCTCAATGGCTCAACCGATTCCGGACATTGACATCAATGCCGAAACCGTAAAAGGCAGCCAGTTTAAGAAACCGTTGTTTGAATTCTCCGGCGCCTGCGCTGGTTGCGGTGAAACCCCATATGTCAAATTAATTACCCAGCTCTTCGGAGATCGAATGATGATCGCCAATGCCACGGGTTGTTCTTCCATTTATGGTGGAAGCGCACCGACCAATCCTTACACCACCAATGAAAAAGGCCACGGTCCGGCTTGGGCGAACTCCCTTTTTGAGGATAACGCTGAATTTGGTTTCGGTATGAATTTAGCCATGACCCAACGCCGCAAGAAATTGGCTGATTTGATTTCAGGTGCCAAAGCTAGTGTATCGGGAGATTTGGCCACCGCTTTCGGTGAATGGCTGGAAGGTAAAGACGATGCAACCATTTCCCAGAAAGCCGGCGACAAGATCAAGGCTGTAATCGATCAGGAAGCTGCCAAAGCCAGTGGCGATGCCAAAGCCCTCTTAAGTGAAATCGCCGGAATGAAAGACCTCTACACCAAAAAATCCATTTGGGTATTTGGTGGCGATGGTTGGGCCTATGATATCGGTTACGGCGGGTTAGACCACGTATTAGCATCCGGAGAGGATGTCAACGTACTGGTGCTTGATACCGAGGTATATTCCAATACCGGCGGTCAATCTTCCAAATCCACTCCGACCGGCGCTATTGCAAAATTCGCAGCAGCCGGTAAGAATGTGAAGAAGAAAGATCTCGGTATGATGGCCATGGCTTATGGTTATGTCTATGTGGCCTCCGTTTGTATGGGTGCCAACAAGAACCAGCTCTTAAAAGCGGTTCTGGAAGCCGAACGCTATAAAGGGCCGTCCTTAATCATTGCCTACGCTCCTTGTATCAATCATGGCATTGATATGGGTCATAGCCAAAATGAAGGCAAACTGGCTGTCGAGGCCGGTTACTGGCCATTATACCGGTACAACCCGGAATTGGCTTTGGAAAACAAGAACCCGTTCGTTCTGGAGTCCAAAGAACCGACCGGAAGCTTCCGTGACTTCATCATGAGCGAAGTCCGTTATGCAACCCTGAAGAAACAGTTCCCGGATACCGCCGAAGAATTATATGCCAGGGCGGAACAGGATGCTAAAGCCAGAAATGAGAGATATAAGAGACTGGCAGCAAATTAATTTACGGGTAAATTTGTTTACAGGTAAATTTAGAGAGATAAAACAAAACCGAAGGATCAAGAAAACAAGGCTGACTGGAAGTTAGCCTTGTTTTTTCATTGACGGATATTTGATGAAGTCTTTGAAAATCCGGCATTTATTGGACAGGAGCCGGAATGGCACTATTTTCTGCTCGACCCATCCGGTTAAAGGCCCCGTAGGGATGCCTGTCGCGTTTCAAGCGGGTTTGATCTTTATGATTACGGTAGTTTTCGAGGTTCTTTTGTTGTTCGGGTGTTAATACCGCTTTCGCCTTCTCTGACATTTCCCTACGCTTTTGCACCAGTTGAATCTGCAGATCGGTCGCAATCTTGACTTGAGCATTAATTTTACTTGAATCTAATGGTTGCGCCTTCCATAATTTTTTCAGTTCAAACCGGGTGAGTTCTAGTTTCTGCCTGATACCTAAAGTGTTCTTTTGAAAATCCTGACGAATGACCAGGAGTTTTTGTTGCTGGTCGTCGGATAGATTGAGAACCCCGGCGAAACGGTTTGGTATTCTTTCTTGAGGACCCGGACTGAAGGCGGCGGCAGTCATTGTGAGGGCTGCGACTAAAAATACGGCTAGGATTACACAGACGATTGCTTTGGTCATTGGAAACAGCTCCTTTTCGAAAATATTTTAATTTTATAGGGATATCATACCGTTTATTTATTGAGCAATCATGGAGAAGATGTAGAAAAATCGTGGAGATTTTTAAAGGGCTCATATCAACAGCTAACCTAATCAAGACGAAATCGACACATTTTGTTCTAAAAGATGTGATAATATGGTAATGGAGACCAGGATTCATTGGACAGCCATAATGGACCCATGATGAATGGGAAGGTTTTAGACCTTTTTGTTTTTTGAGTTCCAAAAATGAGAATATCTGGAATGGATAATAGGATTGGATTGGGAACTTGGAACAGGGTACCCATTAAGTAAGCGGAAGATGAAAACTAAAAATCACACCGCCGATATCTTGGGAGGCAAAGGGGTCCTGGCTACGGTCGGCCCTTTGCTGATGGGCCGCGAAAAAATGGAAATCAGCGGGGTCACTTTAAAAAACCCGGGAATCCTGGCCAGAGCCGGAGTCAAAGTGGCCATTCAGGCGGATGGCTCCTCCGACACCAAGTGGCTGCCGCTCCATGCCGGACTGGCGGTAAGAGAGGGAATGGATGAGGCGGAAGCATTCCGGGCGGTAACGTTAAACCCCGCCGAAATCCTTGGTGTGGCAGCCTGGAGGCGGGAAAGGATGCCGATTTTGCGGTCTTTTCCGGCCATCCCTTTTTCACCTATACAGTCTGTGAACAGACTTTTATCAACGGGAAACGGGTCTATCAAAGGGAACCCGATTCCCGCTAAAAAACTGGCAGTTTGAATTCTTCAGGGGTTCGGGTATAATGAAGCAAGGAGGATCTTTCGTGAAGGTGAACTTTTTTGTCCATTTCCGATCCGAATCAGAAATATATCATGCCGATTATTTAAACCTTGATCCGGCAAGTAAGTGACAATTTTTTTGCGATAACGCAGAAAAAATTGGCCGGATCGGGTTCGTTGTTTGAATCCGGCAAGTTTAAATGCGATTGAGGTTTTTGGGGTTACTTGCCGGATTCAAGTTAAAATGGACCACCCTTGAGAGGTATGAATTAATTGAGGGAAATCCGGTGCAGATGACACCGGCCCGGGCTGGCAGCGTCAGGCCATAGTGCGCCAATTGAGCTATCAGTTTACTGCTTTTCTTCAGAGGAAAACCTGTCAGGTTTTCACCGCCCTCTTTGATGTGCGGATTCCTATCAAGGGGAAGAAGATCAAGATACCACCCATGTATTTCAACCGGATTTGTGGTGGTCTATGATTCGGGCAGGCTCTCGAGGGGGGCCCCTGCGTTGATTGTTGAGATCTTATCCCCTCATACGGCCAAAAAAGATCGGATTATAAAATTTAACAAATATGAGCAAGCTGGGGTCCGGGAATATTGGTTTGTTGAACCGAGATAAAATAGAGGTTACGGTTCTTGTCGGGGTTGGTGATCGAGTTAAGAAATGTATTGAACTTTTAAGGAATTGTGGATTTACTCAAACTCTTGGTTTGTATGGCAATCATTGAGTTGGGAATCTGATTTTTGTCCTAAATTATTACTCCAACACCGGGGCTGTCCCAAAAGCAAACAACGAAATGAATGTCGCGCCATCTCCACCAGGCCCTGAAGGACCTGGCTAGGCCCTTGAAAATCGTTCTCAAGCCCCGGCTGGGTTAATGCTTCCATGACTTTCCGAGCTCCTTTTAAAGGGCTTTAGAAAGATTATCTAACCAAGGGTTTTAACCCTTGGTGGACAAAATGGTAAAAAGCTTCTTTTGGGACAGCCCCGACGGGGGCTTAGGTCAGGCATATTATCGAGTCAAATTAGGGATTTTCATTATATTAAGGAGCACCATATGCCAACTGTCAGAGAACTGTTAGCCGGAGATCGTTTTTGCAACTTTATCGGAGTGGAGCTACTGGAGATTCAACCGGGCAGGGCCCGGACCAAGCTGGAGATCACCGCCAACCATTTGAACGGCGCGGGTGTGGTCCAGGGCGGGGCCATTTTTACCTTGGCGGATTTAGCCGTTGCTGCTGCGGCCAATTCCCATGGACCGATAGCCCTGGTGGTCAATTCTCATATTTCTTATCTCAAAGCGATCTCCGAAGGGACTCTGTATGCGGTGGCGTGCGAAGAATCGGATGGAGCCAAATTGGGCACTTATGGGGTGAAAGTTACCAATGAAGCGGGCGAGCTGATTGCCAGCATTCAAAGTATGGTATACCGGAGAAAAGAGAGCGAATAGCCGTTGGCATTTTATGCAATACCAACCGAGGCCGATGGGTTTTCTGCGTTGAATCCTTGTTTTTTTATACTATGTTGTGTTTCATTAAGCAATACCTTTTTGAATGGCAACAGGTATAACAATATCGTTACCAAAAGGAGAGCACCATGATTAAGGCGGTTATCTTTGATTTTGACGGTTTGATTATTGACACCGAAACCCCGTGGTTTGAAGTTTATTCCCAAATATACCGGGAACATGGAACGGAACTTCCTTTGCAGGAATGGGCGCGCTGTATCGGGGCCAGTGATAAAGATTTTGACCCCCACGAGTATTTGGAGTCCCTTCTGCACGCTTCGATTGACCGGGCCGCAATTCAAAACCTCTCTTCGGAAAGGCATACTCAAATCATGGAAGGGAGAAAGCTGTTGCCCGGAGTTGCCGACTATTTACGGCAAGCGCATGAAATGGGGTTGAAAGTCGCTCTGGCCTCCAGCTCCGGCAGGGAATGGGTTGAAAAATATTTGAAACGTTTTAAACTTTTGCCGCTTTTTGACGCTCTTTTTACCCGTGAAGATGTCCGGGAGGTGAAACCGAACCCGGAACTGTACCAAAAGGCCACCGGTTATTTCGGTATTTCCGGTAATGAGGCCATTGCCTTTGAGGACTCACCCAACGGATTAACGGCAGCCAGGGGGGCTGGTTTGTATTGTGTGGTGGTGCCGAATGAGGTTACCTCCAAGTTGCATTTTCAGAGGGGAAGTTACGATATCCGGCTTGGTTCCATGGCGGATCAAACATTAAAGGAAATTATCGACACCTTTGATACGTTATAAGATGATGGGGGAACAATTGTGGTAACAGCGGAAGATTTAAAGATATTGCCCGATCGGCCGGGCGTATATCTGATGAAAGATATCAACGGCAAAATCATTTATGTGGGGAAAGCGGTTTCCCTTAAAAACCGGGTCCGTTCTTATTTCCAGTCTTCCCGCAACCTGAGTCCGAAAACGCAATCCATGGTGAAACAAGTGGACCGCCTCGAGTATATTACCGTCAATACCGAGGTGGAGGCCCTGGCCCTGGAGTGTAATTTCATCAAGGAAGAACGGCCCAAATATAATATCCGGCTGCGGGACGACAAACAATATCCGTGGGTTAAAATAACCTGGAAGGAAGATTTTCCCCAGGTTTATATCACCCGGAAGGTGAAGCGGGACGGTAGCCGGTATTACGGCCCTTACACCGAAGTAACCGCCATCCGGGAAACTTTGCGGCTTTTGCGGCGGATTTTCCCGCTGCGCGGCTGCAGGTTGGACTTGGAAAAAGAGAAGCCGGAGCGCCCCTGCTTGAATTATCACATTAAACGTTGTTTGGCGCCCTGTCACGGCGGTATCACCAAAGAGGCTTACCGGGACATGATCGGCCAATTGTCTTTATTTCTCGAAGGCCGCCAGGCTGAACTCGCCAACAAATTGCGGCAGGAAATGAATGAGGCCGCTAGGGCCACGGAATATGAGCGGGCGGCGCAGATCAGGGACCAAATTCAAGCGATTGAGCGGGTGTTGGAAAAACAAAAAGTCGTCTCCACCGATCATGACGATAGCGATATTTTCGGTCTTTTTCAGGATAACGAGGGTACCTTGATTCAAACTTTTCAAGTGCGGGAAGGGAAAATGGTGGGCCGGGAATATTTTCAGCTGACCGAAGGGCTGGAAACCGACCCTGTCGAGGTGCTGGAGGCTTTTTTGGCCCAATACTACGACGGCTCGGGGTTTGTTCCCAAAGAAGTTTTGCTGCCGCTGGCTCTAACCAATACCGAGGCGGTGGCCCAGTGGCTGTCGGGATTACGGGGCTCCAATGTTGAGGTCAAAGTGCCGCAACGGGGCGAAAAAGTTCAATTGGTTAAAATGGCCAACGATAACGCGCAAATCCTCCTGGAACAGGAGCGCAACCGGGAAAAGCAGGATCAAAACAAAATCATTGAAACATTAAACGAACTCCAGGGACACCTGGGGCTGGAAAAAACCCCTTACCGGATCGAGGGCTTCGATATCTCCAATACCCAAGGCCAGCTAGCCGTGGCTTCGATGGTGGTATTTGAGAATGGGATTCCCAAGGGCAGCGATTACCGGCGTTTTAAAATCCGGACCATTGAAGGGCCCAATGATTTCGCCATGATGCAGGAAGCCGTGCGGCGGAGGTTTTTAAAAGGGCTGGAAGAAAGGCAAAATGTCCAGACCGAAAACGCCCGGTTTGCCAAGTTTCCCGATTTGTTGCTGATCGACGGCGGCAAGGGGCAACTTTCCTCGGTGATGGAGGTGCTGGCGGAATTGGGGCTGACCCATATCCCCACCATCGGCCTGGCCAAGCAGGAGGAAGAAATCTTCATGCCGGACCGGGAGGAATCGATCCGGCTGCCCCGGCGTTCCGACGCTTTGCGTCTGTTACAGCGGGTGCGGGATGAGGCCCACCGTTTTGCCATTACCTATCATAAAAGCCTGCGCGACAAAAAGACCGTTCACTCCGACTTGGATCAGGTGATCGGAATCGGTCCCAAGCGGAAGCAATTACTTTTGAAGCATTTCGGTTCCATGAAGCGGATCCGCGGGGCCACCTTGCAAGAGTTGGCCCAAGCTCCTGGAATGAGTATCAAGATCGCCGAGAGCATCAAGGAACAATTGGAACAGATATGATATATTTGGGAGGATTATCATGATTCGCTGTATTGCCATGGATTTGGATGATACTTTGTTGGGAACGGATTTAACGATTTCGGAAAGAAACCAAGCGGCCATCCGCAAGGCGGTGGCCATGGGGGTTAAAGTGATGCTGGCTTCCGGCAGGATGGTCCGGTCGATGAAACCCTATGCGACCGCTTTAGAGCTCGATGTACCCCTCATCGCCTATAACGGCGCCATCATCCAGGAAGCCGTTTCCGGGGAAACGCTTTATCACAATCCCGTTCCAAGTAGGTTGGCGGCGGAGCTGGTGCCGCTGTTCCGGTCCAGAAAGATTCATCTCAATGCCTATCTGGATGACCGGCTTTATATGGAACAGTTAACCCAATGGGGCCGGAAATACGCCGCCAATGCCGGGGTAACCCCTTATCCGGTTGATGATATGATTCCATTGTTGCAGAAGTCCGCTCCCCATAAAATGCTGGGTCTGGCCGAAGCCGATGAGATCGCGGCGATCCAGCGATTTTTGCAGCAGCAATTCGGCGGGCAATTGATCTTCGTCTGCTCGAAACCCTCCTATCTGGAAATCTTGGCGCCCGGTGTGTCCAAGGGCAATGCCCTTCAGGAAGTAACCAAAATGTGGGGCTTGAAACCCGAGGAAGTGATGGCCATTGGCGATGCGCCCAACGATATTTCGATGGTGGAATGGGCCGGCATCGGGGTGGCTATCGGGAACGCCGTCCCGGAGCTAAAAAAAGTGGCCAAGCTGGTGGTGGCCGACCATAATCATGACGGGGTTGCCGAGGCCATCGAGGCGATGGTCATTCATCCCCCGAAGAACTAAAACTAAAGCTGGAAAATGGTTTTTTTAGGGGAATGCTTGTTTTCTGTTGGAGGAAAAATATTTTTATCGAGAAAAAGAATTATTTCTGTGACGGAAAAAATTTTTTATTGAAGAAAAGAATTACTTCTGCGACAGAAATAATTTTTTTTTCGTCAGAGGAATCAATCCAGGGACCGAAGAAATTATTTGCGGGATCAAACCGACCGATCCGGTGACAGAATAAATGCTTTAGGGGACCCGATGGACCGATGGAGTGGGAGAAAAAATCATTTTTAGGGCTCAAGAAATCCTCCAAGCGATAAAAATAATTATTTCAGTGACCGAAGGGATTGGTTGGGTGAGTTAATAAATTATTTCCGGCTCGAAAAAATTATTTCTGGGAGGAAAAAATTATTTATGAAGGGGAAAAATTATTTTTCCCAAAAAATGATTTGCAGTAGGAAAAGTTGTTTTTTGTGGAAAGTGTTTTTCCTTTAACGCTCGGGACTTCGGGGCGTTTTTATTGTTAATTAAACGTCGGCACTTTTTATGAATGAAAATGCACTTCCATGACGTAACCTTCGGCACTTTTTAGGCACCCATCATATTTAAAATCATGATATATTATTAGGGGGAAAGAAATCCCCGATACTTATCGCACCGAACGGATATATCGAGGATATATCAAAACATATAAGATTCCTTTAAAGAGCGAAAATAACCTTCGCTCTTTTTTGTTGCCTTTTTTGAAAGGAGGTGAAACAAGATGGCCACATTTGCCGAACGGCTGATGACAGCCGAAAATATGGTGGCTGGGTTGACTGCCCACGCTCCTGATCTTACCAGTCGCGGTATTACCAAGGAAGTCCTTGACCAAATGAACCAGCTCTATGAGCGGGCAATCCAACTGGATGATAAACGCAACGCTCTGAAAGCTCGTAGCCAGGAGGCTACATCCCAAACAGAAGAGACCATGAGTAAATTGGAGAGCCTGTGCAGCGATGCCAAGAAAATCGTCCGCATGGAGCTGGCTGCGGAAACCTGGCCCGAGTTTGGGTTCAGGAAGGGCGAGTATGCTGCCAAAAAAGTTGTTGTCCAAAGCAACCAGAAAGCCTAAAAAGGTTCAAGAGAAAAAGAAGGGGGGAAGCGAAACTGGCTGTCTCTTGCGGAAAGGCGGGAGACGGCCGGGTTTATAAAAATTATGCAGGAATGATTGAATATATGTGAATAATGAGATTTGATGAATCGGGCAAAAAGGTTTTGTAATGGGGCTTATTTGTATTTGAACAAAGAAGAAATAGTTATTGATATTAAAGCTTCGCGCCTGGGCACTTTGGGGAAGTCTCCAGGAAAAATTTATAGTTCATTATGAAAAGAGCGCCCTTTTTCTCGGACGCTCTTTTTTTATTGATTTTTGAAAGAAGCAGAAACCAGGGTGGACCTATCGAGCAACAAAGTTCTCATTGGAGTTGGTTATGGTTTTCCAGTGACTAAAATTTTTTTAGCCGGAATTCGCTGAAACCGGATTGAACATTCCCATCAGAACAAACGCCGATGGAACAGCCATCGATCAGTGATTTATCTTTGGTTTCAAACATTTTTGCTTCATTGACAAAGCATTGAACCAAAGGGCCCCGGCAAATAACCTTGAGATTGTCATAGGTTCCGCCGGTAGTATTGTTTTTGGCGGTCTTTATCGTTTTCCACCGACCGTTGACACTTTTTAATAACAATACCCGGTTATTCAGCGTGATCAAAAATGCATAGAAATCACCGGTACGCTCCCCAAAGAACAATCCATATGCGGAGTAAAGCGAGCCATTGATCCAGCGAACATTGACCGATATCTGGTAATCGGTTACGTAATGCCGGGGAAATAAATTCCAATAGAAACGGGATGGGGTCGTTTCATTGGGGACCAATTGAAGCTCAGTGTCTTGGATTTTCCATATATTATCGACTTGAAACCCTGCGGTTCCCTTCGAAAAATCCACCACAATATCGTTTGGATCCGCTTCGGCCGAACCTGTGGAACCGTTGGATATCTGGCCGCCTGAAAGTTCTTCCGCAAAACAAAGTGGAGGTCCGGAAATCAGTGACATCGTGAAAATCAGGCACAATAAAACGGAAATGATAGAAGTATGGATCTTAGGCATGATGGGTTCCTTTTCTTTCCTTATTAAGAATTTATCAATCAGGGCTGCATCTCAATTAAAAGCTGAGGTTAATTGATAATCATTCAGCTTTTCTTTTAGCTTTTCGTTGGCGCCATTGATAAAAGTAGACTTAAAGGATTCAAAATTATCGTTCAGCTCGATTGTTAAGTCCGGAAATGTATAGATTGTTTCACCGGCTAAACAAATATGGGTTTTAAATGTTGTATCATAATCACCGATATAAATGAGTTGTTTTGGCTGTGCGGTAAAATTGACGGATTTTTTGGCCACCTTGGCAACGGGCACTTCAAGGACCACCGCTCTAAAATCATGATATCCCGACATTCTTAAGATAAGACTGCATATAAAGTTCCTTATTTGATAAGTTCCGGACGGGACTTTTAAAATCCAATAAGGATCATTGCTGTTTTCGGTTAGTTTTTTTTCGCTCCGGTAATATATTGAGGCTGAGCCGGTCACGGGCTTCAAAAGAATCGGATAGGTTTTGTTGGTATCGGTATTGACCAGTTCAATTCTGATCGCAAAAGAAGACTCACCATTGATGTCTCTCGCCTTTGCTGCAGTATCGGTAATGGCGGCATCCGGATTGAGTTGGTGGGTCATGGCGAATTTGCCGATAATATAGCAATCTTTTCCTTTATCTTTATTTAAATCTTGATATGCCTTGTTTAAAGACATTGGAGAACCCATTCCGAAGCTTATTGTGGATAAAAGAATAATGCCAATTGAAATTGAACATAGATATTTTATTAATTTTTTCATTGGTTGTCCTCCTAATTTTGAGAAACGGGAATTCATTATGTTTTAGTGGTAATTCTTTATTTTTGGTTGGTTTCCTTCTTTTGGGAAAAAACGGAGGATGATTTTTAAATTTTATCTATTTGGAAAATATTTTATCGCTAATCTTTCAAACTTTTCTTTTTCGTGGGAATGGATTTTGAAAAGCAAAAGAGGCATTGGTAAAAATTAGGGCATCATCGATTTTGTATGGTATAATTTAGTTAAGAATCTTGAGGTGGTGGGTAAAATGACTTGGGAAGAAGTAAGAAAGCGTTTTCCGAATCAATTTGTAAAAATCCAAATTCTAAAATCCCATATGGAAGGGAATATTCGACATATTGACGATATGGCAGTGATTAAAACTTTCGATGATGAGGTAGAAGCTACCCGTGAATTGGTAAGGTCTAGGGATGAAATCTTAGTCTATCATACTGGCAAAGAAAAAATTGAAGTTGAAATCAAAGATATTTTTGGGTTTAGAGGTGCGGTGTGATGGAATTGCTATATCGCAATGGATTGCTTTTCCTATCGTTAAAGATTGTTTATAAAGGGAAAGAGAAAGTCATTGAAAATATAGTAGTTGATACAGGCGCCTCGGAAACAATTATTTCGCCTGATGTAGTAGAGGATATCAAAATCAATGCAGAATTAGATGACAATATTGGCTCTTATTATGGAGTTGGGGGAAGCATTCATAACTTTTTTACAAAGAAAATTGATGAAATCATTATTGATAAGGTTTTACTAAAACAAGTCAAAGTGGATTTTGGAGTCGTTGATCCGAAGGGGAAGATTAATGGGCTTTTAGGCTTGGATTTACTTCAAAAGGCTCATTCGGTGATTGATTTAAAGAATATGATGATGACGGTGGAACAATAAAATGAGGCTTGAGATAGAAGGGGACATTATTTGGTTTTACGATGAAAAGGCGAAACAAATCATTATGACGGAAAAACCGCAGGATTTTGCAAAAGCTTTGCGAGGTTTGGGCAAAGAGCTGTGGAAAGGTACGGATGTTGATAAATATATACAAGAGGAACGAAATTCATGGGAATAGTTGATAAAAAGGCTGATGGTAATCATTTTATTTCGCAGCGATTTAGGCTGAGGCATTGGTTCGTGAGAATATGATGGCGAAGAAATTCAATACTGACATTCATTGGTTGATCATACTTTCAATCCGGATGTGATTTTAAAGTTGAGGGTTTGCCATGGGAGATAATGAATGGAAAAACGCCTTGGAAAGGGTGGGCTTGGTTAACTATTTCACTTAAGTGGTGGCATTGGTCATACGGGGATAAATATTGGGCATATTGTTTAAAAAACGATTGCGCAATCTATGGTCCAATTGACGAGCCCAATGTTATTACAGATTATTAAAGCTTGGAGCGGTGTTATTGCGATGCCTAAAATTATCGGTGAAAGAAATAAAACAGCTTCATTTTCTTTAGGGTTATACGTGTTGATTGTATTTGCTCTTTCGTGGCCTTTTCAGATTATAAGCAACATCTGGGGTACTAATCTTTTATTACGGTATGTTTTAAACAGTGCGTCGATGATTATGGTGACTATTGGTACTTATGTCGCCGGGAGGTACGTTTTTAGGGATAACTTCATCCATGCGGGTTGGCGCTGGGGTAAAGCGAAGGATTATTTTACAGTTATCGCTTTTGCATTAATACTCTGGGTTGTCCCAACACTGGTTGGGTTTGCGCTAAAAACAAAGGATTTACCTGCAGGTTTGCCCTGCCGGACTATTATTTGGGTCTTTATACTTTTATTTGTTACTCTCATTCCCGGCTTTGGAGAGGAATTCGGTTGGCGCGGCTATTTATTGCCGCATCTGGCGAGTGGTTTAAGCGCGCGGAGATCTGTAATATTACATGCCGTTATTTGGTGGATTTGGCATCTGCCGGTTTTGGCGGGTACAATTTTAAAAACGAATATCGCAGGGGCAGAAAAGACATATATGATTGTTATATCCGTACTTTCGCTCATCATCTTGGGAGCGGTTCCTATTATAATGCATGGTGTTATTTTTGCGTATTTTTGGTCGAAAAGTCGTAGTCTGGCAGTGGCAACGGTATATCATGCGGTTTATGACGGTATGCGCGATTCCCTGGGGATAACTGTGGGTATTAGTTCTATGGCTGGATTATGGGCTAATTTGGTGATAACCGTATGGGGCGCTTTCTTGCTTTGGAAGGGAGACTGGAGTAATCTTAAAGAGATGATTACAAGCAGAGGTTCCGTTGTTGATGAACGATCAAGATCCGGATGTGATGCCGGAGTTACCGGAACCCATGTGAGAATAAGCGACACCGTGTCGTGAAAAAGGGAAGACAATGGCAACTCAATCAATACACTTGGTGATCGAATAAACGCTTTTGTGGATTGTGAAAATGAAGAACAGTTTTCAGCCAAAGCAATTGAATTAATAAAAAAAGCTATTTGTGAAGTTTTTAAATACAGACAACAATTTATTTGCATTAAAAAGGTATATACCTATTATCTTCAAAATCCCAGAAAAGATGATATTTGGGGAGCGTATCATTCCGCGATTGCCGCTGGTGTTTACGGATAAGCAATCGCTTCAATTTTTCCAAGCCGTCCAGGAGGAAAAATTAACATATGATTGGATTTTGGAATTGAAAGCCGACGCCGGAGAATTGATGAAAGATCATACCAGTGCAAAGGATTAGCGGCAATAGCATAGGAGGAATCATAAATGAATTGGAGCGATGGGGAATATCGGGTAAGCGATGACAAAGCGTTGTTATCAATTAAACGGATCCAGGAATTTCTGGCCAAAAGTTATTGGGCTAATGAGCGCAGGAAAGATACGATTGAATTGACCATCCAAAACTCACTTTGTTTTGGAATGTATCACCATGGATTGCAAATCGGCTTCGCCCGGGCAGTGACCGACATGGCCACTATGTATTATCTGGCCGATGTTTATATCGATGAAGCCTACCGGGGCCGGGGACTTGGGAAAAGATTGGTCCAATGTATTGTGGAATCGGAATCTTTACGGAATCTGGCTGGGATTTTGGGGACCCGGGATGCCCATGGATTATACGAGAAATTTGGTTTTATCAGGGAACCGGAAAAATTAATGAGACGAAGGCCGTAGAGTCCGTCCGTCATCGTAGAGAGCCCTATAATGCAGAGTTAACAGACGATACTGAACTTAAACTTGATGAAGCTGATAGGGAAGCCGAGTCCTCCGCGATTCGATGTGCCCATAATGAAGTATTTTCAAGAGTAAGGTCCAGAATCAATGAAAAAGGGTAAATTTACCCTGAGATACTTGCCGAAATTTAGAGAGATTGTGGATTATATATCTTTAAGGCTTCATAATTCAGATAGTGCCCTGAAGTTAGTTAATAAAGCGGAACAGGCCATCATGGAAAGATTAACTTGCTCTTTATCATTTGAACCGTTCCATTTGGTAAAAAAGAGAACATTTCCATATTACCGTATTTATACAGAAAATTTTACTGTTTATTATGTTGTTATCGAAGAGATAATGGAAATCCGGCGGATTCTTTACAATAAAAGAAATGCGAATCAGATGATTCGATAATATTAAAGCTGGTACATTTAGTGACTTCTGTTTATGTGCAAGGATCAGGACATATCGCAGTACTGTTCCTGAGTTTGACATATCTTATGTTCTTGATTGTAACAGGGAGGGCTTTTTAATTGGGGCTAAAATGACATTGCCTACGGGTCCGCCCGGTCAAGGGCGGCTAAAGGAGAGGAAAAGTGACTGGACCTATCGCACAAATCGCTTCACTTACTGTTTATTCCAATGCTTATTTATTTGGAAAAGAGCCATTTTCATTTGATCTATCGAATTCAACAACGCAATTCTGTGAAAGAATTGCGTATGTTGATTGGGTAAAAAAGTTATTCCAATATGGCGAAAGAATGATAGCCCATAACTCCGATGATTGGGTAAAGTTTCTTAAGAACTCCGGAATAAAATCTTTATGGCTTCATTATGTTTCTTCACAAAATGCTGATTTAAAAGATAGGTATTCCGCAGGTTTTGTGGGTGCTGGTGGAAGATGGTTGATTGAAGCGAGCTATGGGAACAAATCCGATTATTGGGAAGCCCGCTGGGAAGTTGGAAATAAAGATGCTCCAAATAAAAGAATATGGATTGTAACTTATGGGCGGATTTCAAGAAATGATATCAAGCGTCAGTTTCAATCAGACTCTCTAGCAACAATATCTAAAAGGTTGGAGCAAAATCTCAAAGAAATTAAAAGATTTGCGGAAAGGCATAATCTAAAATGTTTTGGAGAATGCTTTGAAAAGGGGTTAAAATGTTTAAATTCTTCCAATCCTCCAGAATTTGTTTATCACAAAGATTTACTTCCAAGTTCGTTTCAAAATATAGAATCACTTCAAATACTTTGTTCATGTCAAGCTTCATGGGTTTTTGGTGGAATGGGTTCATGGAATGATATGGGTTTTGATGGCGAAGAACAGGAAGTTTATGAAAAAGTATCGGATGACCTCTATAAGACGATTTGTGAAGCTATACCTGCAGCAGTAAATCTAGCGTTGTAACACAAGGTTTGCCAACGTATCAAAACATGTAGACCTTATATAAAATACCAGTTGTAAGGGTTAATGCCGCATCGTGCGACACGTTTATGTTGTGGGCGTAAAATGAGTTATACTTGACATTGCAGATTTATGTTTTCTGGCGCCTAAACGTATCCGTCACTTGCAAAGCATTGCTTATAGTCTAGTCAATAACCATGGATTTGTGAATGGTAACAAAAGAACCGGGATTGCACTAATGCTGTTATTGCTTCGATTAAACGGGACAAAATATTCCCAACAAGAATTAATTTCTTTAGGAATTGGGGTAGCTAATGGTTCTTTTAAAGCGAAGGAAATAAAGTATTGGATCCAAAATCATACCATTTGAAAGTATCTAGAAATGAGGCATCAAGGGGCCTTATTTTTTATTGTCTTAAAAGAAGATCAACAAAATGGCCTCAGTGGCTAATAGAGCTATGATTTATATTTATATGTTTTCCGACAACTAAAGAATGAAGGCTATTTTAAATAATATAGAGAATATTATTGCAATAATTGATGGTTGGCTATGGAGAAGATTATCGACGAAAATACCGCCGGCAAATAAATATTGATTGGTTTTGCTCTGCTCCGGGTTGAAAGGGTTAAAAAAGATCAATGGCAGGAGCCGACATCTGGAGAAAAAGACTTGTAAATAAGCAGGATATCGGTTTGAAACAGAGCCTCTTGGATCCTTGGTTGGGATAAAAGATGAGTCACAGCTGCACTTTGAAAGTATTCTGTCAAGTCATGATGCATTTTCAATGAAATTTATTCATAAAGCAGTCACGTTCACAGTTTCAAAACCAAGTCGGCTTCGCCACGCGGTTTTGAAACGTCAGGACCGGCGGGTGGTTATGGGAAATTGGATGGAAAGGAACGATGATATCAAATGTACCCAATGCAAAGAAAAAAGGTTGAGATTCGTCCTTTGACACTCGAGAATTGGGAGAACTTCGTGAATTTATTTGGAGAGAATGGTGCATACGAAGGTTGTTGGTGTATGTGGTGGAGGATTCCGGAAAAGAAGTTTCAAAAACAACTCGGAGATGGAAATAAAAACGCTATGAAGGGGTTAGTACAAACAGGGAATATTCCAGGGCTCTTAGCATATGTGGGAGAGCAGCCTGCTGCATGGTGTTCGCTTGGACCTAGGAGCAATTTTCCACAGTTACATAATAGTTATCCTCAGTTAGATAAGGCCGAGGATAACCAAGTTTGGGCGATTGTCTGTTTCTTTATTGGAGAGTCATTTAGACATAAAGGTCTAATGGTGCCCCTCATCCTTGCTGCAACGGAGTATGCTATTTCTCAGGGAGCCAAGATTGTGGAGGCATATCCAATCGATCCAACAGAGGATTTGTCAGGATGTAAAGGATATACAGGAATTCGTTCCTCTTTTATAACAGCCGGATATACCGAGATATTCAGAGACAAGGGACAATTCATCATGAGATGTTTTTCGGGGTGTCCGACTTCGCATAACAACTAGCGGTGTTTCTGAGATTCAGACCATAAAACACAGTCCGGAGACAACCGCATCGATTTCTAGGATTTTCTAAGTTGTCGTCCACCCGGCCTTGGCGGAGAGCACGTGAAAGGGCGAGAAAAAGTTGTTTTTCTCCCGTAGGGGCGCCGTCTTCACTGGTGAGGCGCACAGAGTTTTTTTAACAATGTTTTTCGTCTTTTCTCAGCGTCTGCGTCACTTATAGTGCCGATGCCTTGGTGGGAAGATTGATCTTTTAGGCTTCGAAGTATTTTCTAAATAGTAAGGGCTATTGTGCTGGCAAAGTCGTCAAGGCTTTACAAATGTGAGATGGCTTCCCGTGTTGTCCAAGTTGCACTGGCAAATGCTTTGTAATTGGTAAAGGCTGCTTGAAAATCCCTTTCACTAATCGTTGCAGTGGCATCGTATACAACAGCTGTTTCAAACCCATTTTCGATTAAATCCCTCATATGGGACTCTACACAAATGTTGGAAAGCACTCCCGCAATAATCGTCTGCTCTTTTCGATTTTGCCGTAACTGGTAAACCAAGTCATTGGTTTGGGGGCTGGCAACCTTGTGGGGAGTTGCAACGATGGTTCTGCGATCAAAAATATAAGGTTTGAAAGAAGGAACAAAATCAGCGCCCACAGACGGTGGTGTATACGAATTTTCCTTTTGATAGACTCCAAGGCCTAATAACATATTTTGTTCATTTCCTGTAAATTGCCAACCACAATCATGAGGGTATAAATAATGGGGTGATATGAAAAGCTGATAACCTTTATTCAGGGCGGTGTTCATTAATAGTTCAAGGTTTTGGATGGTGTTGTTTTTCTCAATGTTATTCTTTGTCAGATGATAGCCTCTACCTCCAGGACTTAGAAAATCATTTTGAGGGTCTGTGATGACAATGGCGGTATGATTAGGATTTGGTTTAGAAAGCAAAACACTCATCTCCTTCACAGCGTATGCTTAAACATGATAGGCATCATATGTATTTACAGTGGGTATGGTGTCCGTATAAAGCCGCTGGGTGAATCCAGTATGCTTATAGAAAATAATCACAGAGTCCCCCACCCCGGCCCGCCGGGGTACGTGAAAGGATAAAAATAGTTTTTATCTCTGTGTCTCTGTGGCCTAAATGCTTTTTGGCCACAGAGACACAGAGAAAGAATTGAGGCAAAAAAGTATTTTCTAGATAGGTATTGAGGATGAAAATATTAGCGATTGAAAAAGAAATGCCAAATATATCCGATGATGATTTTAAACCCCATTTGAAAGCAGAGGCTTTATGTGTGTGGGAACTTTATCAATCCGAGATATTTCGTGAGATATATTTTGATAAAAACACTCATAACGCAATAATAATTCTTGAATGTAAGGATCTCAATGAAGCCGAAAAGGTTTTGAATAGATTACCCTTAGTAAAAGAAAGATTAATTGCTTTTGAAATGATTGCTTTAGAACCCTATTCAGGATTTGCAAGATTGTTTAATAATGAGTGAAAAATGGACCCCTGGAAACCATGAGTTCATATAGCCCACTACATCCAAATAACTGCTGAATTAACTTTATAATCAGATTATATTTTATCGGGGGGGTTAGATTACGATGAACGAGAACCAGAAGATTAGTTTGGGAGCCGTTCAAGAGACACTATTGCTTCCATTATGGGGACGCGCGGCAGAAACCCAAAAGAATAAACCGCTTCTTGTGGATGAAGTTGCGCTCTCAATCATCCAAGATATTAACTATGATTTTTCGAAGGTCGAAAAAAACGTCAGTAAATTAAGTTGTTTGTCATGGGTTGCCAGGAGTATTTATTTCGATCAGGAAATCAAACGTTTTCTTGAACAATATCCGGATGGCTCCATAGTGAATATAGGTTGTGGATTAGATACCACTTATGACAGAGTCAATAATGGAAAAGTTGATTGGTACGATCTTGACTTTCCTGATGTCATTGATTTGCGGAGAGGATACATCAAGGAAACCGAACGCAGGCAGTTCATAGCGGAATCGGTTTTGGAGAATGGATGGTATTCCAAAATAAAGAATAAACAACATGTGCTTCTGCTAATGGCCGGTGTGATATATTATTTTGATGAAAAGGACGTCCAAAAGCTTTTTTCGCAATTCGCCCAAGAATTTGGTCAAGTTGAAGTAGTATTTGATTATAGTTCCAAAAGAGGGGTGAAAATTGCCAATAAAAAAGTAATTGAAAGTGGGGGAATGAATCAAAAGGCCAGTCTGATCTGGGGAGTTGATAACATTTATGACCTGGAAAAATGGGATACCCACATTAGAGTGCTCAACAATATGCCAATGTTTACAAACCACAAAAAAAATTATCCCATGGTTAAAAGGATTGGAATGACGATATCTGACAACCTTAAAGTCATGTCCCTGACTCATATAGAAATAACGCGATAATAGATGGCTGATTTGGTTGTTGATTCATAGGATGCATTCTATTTTGAGAATTTTTTCTTTCGGAGGGAAAAAATGAGTGATGATTTTTACATAGTCGATACGCTTACTGAAGAACAAATCAATCAGTTGTTAGAGATGTATCGAAACGAATGGTGGTCAAAAGAACGGACGGTTGAAGATGTAAAATTAATGCTTCAAAACAGTAACATTATCGCATGCATTAACAAAGACAGTAATGAAATTATCGGCTTTGCCAGGTTTTTATCGGATTGTATGTATCGAGCGACAATTTATGACGTAATGATATCCAAAAACTATAGAGCTCTGGGATACGGCAGGATTTTGTTGGAGACTCTACTTGGGCATAAATACTTAAAAGACATTGAGCGCGTAGAACTATGCTGTCAAGATCCGATGGTTCCGTTTTATGAAAAGTTTAATTTTAGGAGAGCTCCGGAGGGGACTCATTTTATGAGAAGAACACCGGTTTAAATATCAAAACATCTTGCCCCCATTTTCAAAACTCCTTTGACAGTGGATTCCTGTTTTTTGGCGGCGTAAAAAGGCAAAAGTTACCGTTCGGATATTTAAATTGGGAGAGTGGCTTCCATCCTTTGATCAGATGATTATCAATGTTTCTTCTGAATTGTAAGCCAAAAGGGTTATCCATGCATGATTGAATGCACTTTTAACGGATGTAAAAACAATAGGAGAGGGAAAGGTGAGTCATATGAAAAAAAGTTTTAAAGTATCTTTATGGATCGTGCTCTTGTTCTTAATGGTTTCTTCCATGATAATTCAGGCCGAAGAAACAACCATACCTCAAAATGCATCGGATGTATCAAATGCATCAGAAGAAATGACGGTGTATGTTATTCGGGAAAACGCAGCTTTTGGTGCCCTGAGAAAAGTTTGGCTAGCATGTAACGAAAAAGTGGTTGCTTCATTATCGAACGGAAGTTATTGCTGTTTTAAAGTAAATAATGGCCCCAATATTATTAATGTTGTACAAGCCAGGGTTTTAGTCGCTAAATATTTATTAAAATATACTCCGGGGGAAACAGTTTATTTATCATTGAACTATGCTCAAGGAACATTCACGCACGTCAAAGATATTGGAAAACAATTAGTTGAGAAAACGAAAGAAGTACCCATTTTAAGCACATCTGAACCGAATGACGGATATGAAATCAGTTTAATGAATCCCTGCATCTTTGACGTTCAACTGATGAAACAAACTGAAGAAATGTTTACTCCGGATGACGAGAATGCTGTGATAACGTTTTATAGACAAGGTGGGCCATTTCGAAATATTCTTATTGGGATATGGAGCGAGGATGAATATTTAGGAACATTAAAAGGACTTACTTCCTTTCAAGTTAAAGTGAAGCCGGGAAAACATTATTTTATCGCCAAGTCCGATCAATATGCCGTGGTTGAGGCGAACGTTGAGGCTGGGGAAAATTACTATATTGAAATGAAAACCGGGATGGGTAAGTTCGCAATGGATGTCAAATTATTACCTGTTTCAAAAGAAACTGCTGAAAATAAATTGCAAAAAAACCTGAAAGGGCTTGCGAGTGTGACATTGGATCAAAGCAGTCTCACAGATGATTTGAAGGTGGTTATGGAAAAAGCCAAGATACTAATTGGAGAAAATCTTGAAAAGGTTGAGAATAATGAAATTCAAGCCCAGAAGCTATTGCCGGAGGATGGAAGATTAAGATCGGTTTTACGTCTATATATATCAAAATAGGCAATTCAAAAGGAATCCGGCTCCCACTGGCAGTTTTAAAACAGTGTGGCATTGATTCGAAAGTGGAATTAGAAATCCAAGACAATTGCATTATTATTAAACCAATTAAGAACCCCCGTCAGGGTTGGGCTGAGGCATTTGAACGAATGCATCAAAACGATGACGATGTTCTGATCATTCCGGATGAATTTTACCTGTGACAAACAAAGGAAGGGAAGGATATCCAACCTGGGTTAAGCTTAGAGAGAATGATGTAGATGGTTGGATTGTATTGGATCAGATTCGCTCGATTGATAAAACCAGGCTTTGTGAAAAGATAGGGGATTTAACATCAGAAGAAATAATTGAAGTAAAAAGTATTATCAAGGAAATGTTGGTTGATTGAATAAAAATCATATGAGAAATTTGGTAAAGATAAGCATCGGAAATGTTTGTTGCCGATTTAGTATCAAAAAGGAAGAATACTATGATTACTTATCATATCATTGAATCAAAATTACGTGAACTTGGTTTACGGGAAGGCATGTATATTGAGGTGCATAGTTCGTTGAGTAGTTTTGGGCAGGTCAATGGCGGAGCCGAAACCGTAATTTCAGTTTTGCAGAATATCATTACCCCAAAGGGAGCAATCATTATGACTTCTTACCCGGTATCTAAACAACTTGAACTCACCGAAGAAGATAAAAAAAGAGGACTAACCTACAAGATAAAAATATTGGATCCGAATTCCGATGAGAGAACCGGAATGGGAATTATTTCGGATACATTTCGGAAAATGTCTGATGTCAAAACAGGAGAAGGGATCCATAGAGTATCAGCCTGGGGTGTAGAGCAAGATAAGAACTGTGGAGGGCTTTCTAATCTGCACTTCAAAGATGGATATGGCTTATTATTGGGAGTGGATATATATAGATTGTCAAGCATGCATTATGTTGAATCAATACTTCCAAATGAAATTAGAGATATTTTTAAGCCATCAGATGAAGTCCAAAGCCATTATCCAAAGGATAAATGGTATATCGAAACAGGAAACCCACCTGAAAAGGCATGGTATAAAATACAAGATCAAGCCTATAAAAACGGATATATAAAAGATATTACGATTGGAAACGCCAAATGCATGTTTTTCAAAGTTAACCATGTAATTGATCTTTATAAAAAAGCTTTGGAAAGGAATCCTTCCGAATTATACGGAATGAAGAAAAAGAGTACTACTATGTAGAAGGAGCTTAGTGTATTTTCCTAGCTCCTTCTTAAAAAAACAAAAAGGTGTGCCAAAATTTATATTTCATCATGAAAAGAGCGGCCTTTTTCTCAGGCGCTCTTTTTGATTGCCATTTGCCGGATTTGGCTGTCCTGTTAAAAAAATATCGGGATAATGGGATAAAGCCTTAATTGATATTTGGAAGTTCTCCAGCAAGTAAAAGATGCAGGTTATTTTAAATAATATAGAGAATATTATTGCAATTAATTTAAGCAAATAGGATATGGGTTTAATACAGAATCCGTTGAAGCTGATTTAAGTGGTTAACTCAGGTTTGGAGTGTCGCATCTGATTGCCCAAGTCGAACTGTCACCGGGGTGCTTGGATGTCAGTAACCCTGAGACATTATCTAAGATGCGACGGGAAGGGAAGCAGCCATCCAGGCCGCCGGAAAGGACATAAAATGAGATTTAACGGGAACGAGACATTGAATGAACCTATCGAATCTATCCAACAAGCCAAAATATATTTTATGGATATGGGTTGCTCTCATTTTCATATGGCGCGAGAATACCCGCAAAGATATGAAGAATATACGAAAATGAATATCTCAAAAGAACAAGAAACAGAGTGGGGAATGGAACAGTTCAATGAATATTATACAGACATTATGGAAGATAAGTGTGATACATCACTTTGGATTGTCCATAGTAGGATGTATGATCTAATAAATAACTCCAAAACTGATTTTGTGCTAGACAAAGTATTAGAAGCTACTGAACATATTCGTGACAAGGTTCCATTTAAAGAAAGAATAATTGTCTCAGAAACAATTAATGGGCGTGGAGAACGACAAGTTCGTACGGGGTTAATATATTTGTCTTATGATTTAAATTATATAGCAGTGGCTAAGAACTTTATGGAATTGTCATTTCATTTTTCTTCTTATTATGAAGGAAAAAGCATGGATTTTCAAAGATGTCAAGAGGCAATAAGGATATGTAATTGTATCAAAGCTGAACTGAATTTATAAGCTTTTAAAAGTTTATTATAATGAAAGGGATTTGATAAAACGCAGCATCCCTGCCGTTTAAATATGTTGACCCATGCCTTACTTCAGATAACAGCGAGGGTTTCCGCTTTGGGCGCGGTAAGGAATATCACAAAGTTGTCAAGAAGTACATTCATGAAGTTGGCGCGCCTGCATCGATACAGCTAAGCCGAAGTGTCGCTGATTTGTATCAAGGTCAGTAACGCAGCGACATTATCTGCTTTTTGCCCAATACTTGAGCGACGACGCGGCCATTATGGCCGAAAAAGGAATGAAAGTAATTCAATGAAGATAAGAAAAATGGAAAGTCAAGACGTTGGGGCTGTTGCAGAATTGATTAGGCGAAATTTTGATGAAGTAATGCCCAAATATCATTCAATTAATATTATTGAAGAATTTAAAAATCATAATACAGCAGTGAAGCTAATGAACCAGATGAATTGGAAGGAAATATTTGTGGTCGAAATCGATGATGAAATTGTTGCTACTGGCGCCTTGGCTAACTTTGGAGATAACAGTGCGCCAAAGTATTCAATTTCTAATTTCTTTGTAAAACCCGAATTCCATGGGCAAGGTATTGGAAGAAGTTTATTGAATCATTTATTTGAAATATTTAAAAGCAAGAGTGTTGAGGATTTACATGTTCCGAGCAGTAGGAATGCAGTTGAGTTTTATAAGAAGATGGGATTTGTGCAGGATTTAGAACAGATCGATATTCAAGATGAAATTACTTGGATGACAAGAATGATTTGATTGAAGTTGTTTTGAAGAAGAAAGCAAAATCAGGAATTCAGAGAAAAGAGTCAGGGGTTAATTTTCCCGTGCTCCTTCTCATATTCCGATATATATTGTTCAACTAAAAATTCAATTTGCATGGCAATCGAACGCTTATTTTTCTCCGCGATATACTTGATTTTATTGAAATTGTCTTCTTGTAAACGCAGAGTGAAAACTCTTTTGTCTGTGGGCATTATCGAATCCCCTTTTCGCGAGATGTCATTATTATAACATGGTGACATCGGAATGAATACATTCACATTGACATCACTATGGCATCAATATATAATGTTTATAAAGGTGATGCCGAAATGACATCGCCGGATATGATGAAGGGAAAATTGATCATGCTAAAAAAACTCAATCATTACTTCAAAGGCCTTATCTTTGACAGGACTGAGGAAATCGGGCAAAAGATTTTATCAGCTGACAAACGATACAGGGAGTTGAACTCTCAGATTATTGAAGTTCAACGAGCACTGATGAAAAACTTACCTCCGCAATCACAGTCTTTGGTCTACCAATATGACGAAGCAGAAGCCGAACAAGACAGTATAGTTATCAGGGCAATGTATCGGCAAGGCTTTATCGATGGATTAAAATTGACAAAGTTAATAAACGAATTTTTAAAGAAAAATGGGTACAAATCATTACAAAGACTGAAGAATTAAAAAGAGACAACCATCAAGGGTTGATAAATCATATTGAAAGTTGGTATAGAATAAACCAATAAGTTTATTTATCCGATAATAAGTTGCTGATACCGGGTTTGGGACGGAATTGGAATACAACAATTCATGTAACTAATGTTGGAGGGAAAGAAAGACTGATTGATGAGGGGTTGACTCAAGCAAATTTTGATGATATTGAAGATTTATTCGGCAATCATTTTATTGCCCATTATCCCGGGAATAAACGGATCGAATGGTTACAGGAGATGGTATGAGTATGCTTATGAAAAACTATGTTGATTATGCAGTCGAACAAATGATTCATCTTTGCAATATCCCCAGTCCCTCCGGTTTTACCGCAAAAGCCGGACAATACCTGTGTGATGAATTGGCCCGGTTGGGATATCAACCGGTATTGACCAACAAAAAAGCGGTTTTGGTCGACTTGGGCGGGGAAGGAAATGGGTTGCTCCTGGCCGCCCATATTGATACTTTGGGAGCTATGGTCAGGGGAATTAAGCCTAACGGAAGGCTTAGACTTTCCAAGATCGGTTCTTTTCCCGAAAATTATATTGAAACGGAGAACTGCACCATCCATACCCGCACTGGAAAGGAGTATTCCGGTACCATTCAGATTGAAAAATCATCGGTTCATGTCGCCTCGTGCAAAACCATATCCGAACTGAAAAGGGATGATGCTAATATTGAATTGGTCATTGATGAAAAAGTCAACTCCAGAGAGGATGTCAAAAAGTTGGAAATCAGCGCCGGGGATTTTGTGTCTTTTGATTCGCGGACCCTATATACCCGGAGTGGTTTCATTAAGAGCCGCCATCTTGACGACAAAGCAAGTTCCGGTATTTTAATTGCTTTGGCAAAATATATTAAGGAACAGGGCATCCCATTGAAGCGGAAAGTATATCTGATGTTTACTACCTATGAAGAAGTCGGCCATGGCGCATCCGCCGGGATACCGGATGGAGTAATCGAAATGGTTTCGGTCGACATGGGAGCTGTGGGAGATGACCTGGAAACCGATGAGTTTAAGGTATCCATATGCGCCAAGGATTCAAAAGGGCCCTATGATTACGATTTAACCAATCGATTCATCGAAATTGCCAAGGGGCAAAAATTGAACTATGCGGTTGACGTATACCCTTTTTATGGCTCGGACGCAGATGCGGCGCTTATTGCGGGGTATGATCTAAAACATGGCTTGATCGGACCGGGCATAGCATCCTCCCACGGATATGAAAGAGCCCATTATGAAGGAATCGAAAATACCTTTATTCTGTTAAAAGAATATCTGGGATCGTAAAATTCGGAATCGGGAGGCTTAGGATGAAAAAAGCTTTGCTGTATTTGTTTTTGGCGGGCTGGATTTTAGGAATGAACCTGACGGTAACCGCTGCGGAAAAGAGTACAGCCTTACCCATTCGAGTTAAGGTAGGAAAAAATATTGAATCTTTCATTCCTGCGGGATGGAAATTGATCAAAAAAACCGGGGGTGATTTGAATCAAGACGGATTGGATGATATCGCCGGTGTTATCGAATACGGTAAAACGGATTCCAAAGATTCACAAGCGCCTCCCCGGGTTTTGTTCATCGCATTCAAGGACAAAGGAAATTATCAATTATCGGTTCAAACAGCAAAAGCGATCTTAAAAGCGGATCAAGGCGGAGTCTGGGGTGACCCTTTTGAAGATATATTGGTAAACCGGGGCTCCCTCTTGATAAATTTTTACGGAGGAAGCAATTACCGCTGGGCTTATCGTTATCGGTTCCGCTATCAGAATCATGGATGGTATTTAATAGGAGCCAGGATGGATTCTTATTTTACCGGTACCGGCGAAGGAACAACCGAAGACTATAATTTACTCACGGGATGGATGACAGTAACTACCGTTGATAAAAACGGGAAAATACAAACAAAGATCATCCGCCGTGGAAAAAAAGCATTGCTTAACTTGAAAGATTTTGATGCCCTGGCTATATTGGAAGGCCGGAGAGAATTTTAAAAACTTTGATGGCAATCTTTTCAGAAAGTGTTTGATGATATTGATTTTGATTTGAAAAAATGGTGATTTGGAGGACCGTCATGCTGGAGTTTCGATCGTTGTTAGATTATCCCCAAGGTACACTGGAAGGGATCCTTGTCCAAGCCTACACTTCTTTCCATGAATAAAATTAAAAAGGCTGTCTTAAAAGGATTAAAGACAGCCTGATTTATTAAATTTCATACTAAGGTTGCTTGATTGACGGATTGCTGCAAAAACTGAGTTATCTGCGCCACATCTTGCTGGCCTGCGGGGGGAGCCGGTATGTAAAACCGCTTGGATTGGGCAAATTGGCCGATTTGTTGTTGAGACTGTTCGCAATTGTTGCGCATTTGAAGCAATGTTTGTCGTAAAGCCGGGTTGCTGGCCTCCGTGGCGGCCTGGGTCAATTCAACAGCCCCCGCCTTTGAAATCTGTAGAGCATCCAAAACCATTTCGCGTTCGGTGTACACTTAGTATTTCCTCCATTCATTGAGATAAGAAATTCATCAGAGTTTTAGAGTTGCTGAATGCTTGCTGAGCCTGTTGATTAAATATGCTTTGTAATTGGGAGTCGTTGCAGTTCTGAGCGTAGAGTTGAAACTTTTTCGCATTGACGTCTTCCACAGCCACCAATTCCTTGATGGTATTCAACTCCATCTGGGTTAGATTCGGCACCGATATTCACCTCCTTTATCAAGCCAGTGGGAATACGCGCAGGCGTTTGTTGCAGGTAGGAAATACCTCCAAATTCGGGTCTGCCGGTTTACGTTGCTAGTATTTCAACTATGAAGCCAATTCATACCAAAACAAAAACAGGAAAAGGATGGATCTTCGGAGTCCTCGCTGCTTCATCAGAAACCAAAGAGTCGAGGCAAAATGAAAATAATGCAGGAAAATAAAAAAAAATGGCGAATATATATTATTAAATTTCCGAAGACGTTCGGGAATCTTGCTGGTCCATGAGGCCAGCGCGGTCTGCAGACCAAAATTTAATCCAAATTTGCCTTCCAAGACGACAAATAGCGATTTTGGCGTCAGGGATGGTTTCCCGGTAAATTTGACTGTCGGGAAATGAGCAAATGCGATGAATGATTAAATTTAGGAGGTTTTTTAAGTGGCAAAAGTTATCTTTGAGCATGTCTACAAGAAGTATGCCGGCGGGGTTACAGCTGTTAAAGATGTAACCTTGGAGATCAAAGACAAAGAATTCGTTGTCTTCGTCGGTCCCTCTGGTTGTGGTAAAACCACATCATTACGGATGGTCGCCGGACTTGAAGAAATTTCGGAAGGAAATATTTATATCGGGGACACTTTGGTCAATAACGTAGCTCCAAAAGACCGCGATATCGCAATGGTTTTCCAAAACTATGCTTTGTATCCGCATATGGACGTTTACAACAACATGGCTTTTGGACTCAAACTCCGTAAATTTCCCAAGGCTGAAATTGATCGCCGCGTTAAAGAAGCTGCTAAAATCCTGGGAATCGAGAACTTATTAGACCGGAAACCGAAAGCGCTCTCCGGTGGTCAGAGACAGCGGGTGGCTCTCGGCCGTGCTATCGTCCGTGAACCGAAAGTATTCTTGATGGATGAGCCGTTATCCAACTTGGATGCCAAGTTGCGCGTTCAAACCCGCGCAGAAATCAGCAAGTTGCATAATCGTCTACAAACCACCATCATTTATGTTACCCATGACCAAACCGAAGCGATGACCATGGGCGACAGAATGGTCGTTATGAAGGACGGCGTAATTCAACAAGTCGGTACTCCGCTTGATGTTTATGACAACCCGACTAACATCTTTGTTGCCGGTTTCATCGGTTCTCCTCCAATGAACTTTATGGATGCAGTTTTAAAAGAGGAAGACGGCAAACTGGTTGTAGATGTAAAAGCTTTCAAGATAAAAGTTCCCGAGGGTAAATTTAAATATATCCGTCAATATATCGGTAAATCCGTGGTACTTGGAATTCGTCCCCAAGATATTCATGATCGGGAAACCGTTCCGAATGTTCCGGAAAGTGATGTTGTTACCGGTACAGTTGATATTTCAGAGCTTATTGGTTCTGAAACCAACTTATTTATGTCAATCGGTGAAATTTCCTTTGTGGCCAATGTTGATTCTCATACCAAAGCGAATGATGGCGAGAAACATCAAGTGGTCTTCGATGGTAACAAGGTTCATCTGTTCGACAAAGAAACCGAAAAAGCTATTTCCTAAAAAGCCGCGCATACGCGCGAAAGCTCCCGCAAGGGAGCTTTTTTTATGGGAAAAGAAAAATCCGGCAGGCTTAAGTCTTGGGAAAGAGCATGGGGCAGCCGCTTGTTAGGTTTGATATTCATTGATGGGAGCCGCTTCGATGATGGATGGTTCCGTGGAAACAACTTTTTCCAGCGATTTAAGGATGCCCTCGCTAATAATAGTAGCCATTTTCATAACCAGGCTGAGCCGGGTGTTTTGAAGCACCATATATTCCATAAATCCCCCCACATTGACAATTCCAATCACTTGGAGGTTTCCAACGGCAGGCAACGTTTTATTGACTCCTGTTCCCGGCTGCAAGGAGCCTTCTTTAATGCTGATAAAGCCAACGCTTTCGGTTCGCCCGAGGCAGGCATCGATAGCCAAGATAAAGGGATTCTGGTATTTATTGTAAATCTCTTGAATGGTTTCTTGAAGATTGACTGCATGTACTGGTTGATCAAGGGTTCCATACACTCCGCAGGGCGGGGTGGCATTTTCAAGTTTAGACCCGATTAAAGGGCCCAAACAATCGCCGGTAGAGCGATCGGTTCCAATACATAATATTACAAAGGGAGTCAGTTGATCATATAACCGGGATAAAAAACAGCTCAGGTTATTTTGGAATATCATTCCGGCCGTAGGATGATCAATATGAACCCGGCTGTTAATTCCTAGACTTTGGCAAATTGATTCTGCCTTGGGTGTCGTTCTCCACATGGATACTTCCTCCTTAATGCCTTGTCAAATGCAACTTATTATTAGCCTATGTGGGCTGGACTGGAAATATTCATGAAATAGGAATTTACCATGGCTTTTTGTGACAAGCGGAAAATGACAGGAATAAAATCAAGTTGAATTTAAAATACTGAGGGAGGGAACGAAATGACGATAGACATACGGCTGTGGTTTCTCCCCGGGATGCCTTGCGTACGTTCTTTTCCTAATAAATACCAACTTGAGGGAGAGCCTTACGGTCTTGAAAAATGCTCAGCAACTGGTTATCCTTTGTTTAAGTCCTTTGGGGGACACGATTTTTGCAACACCGGCAATTCGAGCTTTACGGGGAAAATTTCCCGAGGCTCGAATTGTTGTTTTAGCAAGTGTAGCAGCTGCTCAGGTTTTAAAATACAATCCCTGGCAATTGGAAATCCGGCTTGTGCGGGACAAATGGGAATTAATCAAACGATTAGCTCAGATCCGAAAGGAAAAGTTCGATATAGCCCTCAGTTTATCCCAACTCGGGGGATTCTTCACCAGGTTCTGCGGGACCCGGGTTTGGAGCGATTTTGTCCGTGCCCATGAGCTTATTTCTTTGCAGCAGAACCAGTCAGTCGTACAAATGTGCCAGGATGTGTTAAGAAAAATCAATATTTCCTGCGATGAACAGCAAACGGAATTTTTTTACGATCCGCATGCCGAACAAGTCATTGAACTCTTTTTGAAGGGAACTTCCTATCAAAATGGGAAAAGGATAATCGCCATCCATGCGGGCGGTCATTATTTTGTGCGAAAACGTTGGCCTCTGTCCAATTTTATCGATATTATCCGGCATTTAAACGATACGCTGGGATTTCAAGTCGTCTTAGTCGGTGGACAGGAAGATGTTGAAGATGCGTTCATGATTAAGTCGGTTGTTCCGGAAGTCATATCTGCGGTTGGTTTATTGAAGCTTGGGGAAACGGCTGCGCTTTTAAAAAAAGCGGATTTATTTATCGGTAATGATTCGGGTCCTTTACATTTGGCTGCTGCTGTTCATGTACGGACCATAGGTCTTTTCGGACCAACCTCTCCCTGCCAGTTTTACCCTTATCATTCCCCGGGACATATCAAGATTTATAAAGGATTCTCTTGCAGCCCGTGTTACCGGTTTGGTGGGGGTATTTGGCAATATGTTCCCCGTTGTACCAAAGCATATTGTATGCAAGCTATCACAGCGGATGAATTGATGGTTCAGGCTATGAAGATGCTTTCTTGGGAAAAGGGAGACCAGAGGGGGTGGCTCTATGCAGGAAGGACGCAAGGTTCGTAGAGGTTTATGGTATACTTTAGGTTTTAGTATCATTAGTTTTTACTTTATTTTTCAAGTTGTCGCTAAGATATCTTTCAAGCAAAGTTTTGTTGGAATCAATTGGTTATATATTGGTCTGGGTTTTGTATCGCTGTTTTTGATGTGGATAGCCAAGGCATTACGTATGTACAGCACCGGCCGGGGCATGGGAATTCAAATTGAGTTTGGTTTCTATTTACAGCTTTATTTGGCGACTTGTTTCATTTCCCACGTGACTCCTTTTAATTCGGGAGGTACTCCACTCCAAATTTATTTGCTCCATAAAAAAGGTGTCTCTATCGGTCGGGCTACCGCCTTGACATTGGTTGATCTGGGCTTAAATACGTTGGCTTTTTTTATTTTGATTCCGGTTGCCCTATGGATTAGCTTCCATTCGTTCAATCGGAATCAGTTCTTACAATTTTATCAACTGCTGCCCCGGATTATGATTATTTTAGCGGTTATAGCGGCTGTTTGGTTTGTACTTTATTCCACTCGTTTTTGGATGAAGTTGATGCAAAGTTCTTTGGTAGGGAAATTGATAAAATTTATTCGAAGGAAAGGATGGATTCAGCATTTTCGTCATGAATGGGAGCGGTTTAAAGAAGGCTGGCTAACTTTGATGCGTCAAAATCCGAGAAGCCTTTTCATCGCAGTGACGGCTACCGTTTTTTATTGGTTTTTTTATTTGCTTTTGGCTCCATTGATTTTTTGGGCCATGGGCCGTATGATTTCGTTTTTTCAATTGATCGGCTGGCAATTGCTTTTCAATTTTGCCCAAGTGTTTATACCAACCCCGGGAGGAAGCGGTGGTTCGGAATTGGTCTTGGTTTATATTTTTAAAAATATTATTGGCGCTTCCCGGGTTGGAACTTTTGTTTTGCTATGGAAAATCTATACTTTTTTTAGTACACTAGTAGTGGGAAGTTTCTTTTTCTGGAAGCTCACTCGGAAAAGTTAATTCCTCCGATTAACTTGAAGTATCGGAAAGAAATTTGTTGCGTGAGGAGTATGGGAATGAATGACAAAAGGCTTCGGCGATCAACCAGTAATAAAATCATCGGTGGATTATGCGGCGGACTTGGAGATTATTTTAATATTGATCCCACAATTATCAGGTTGGTCTGGGTTTTAGCGACTTTTTGGATCGGTTTTACTTCTGTGATCATTTACTTTATTGGTCTCATTATCGTATCCATTACTGAAGACAAAAAAACTTTGGTACAGGAATCTCAGGAAGCAGGAACCATGGCGGAAGGGGAAATAGATGAGAGACCAATGGAGAAGATGCCCTCAAAAGTCAATCTTATTTGGGGGTGGCTGATTATTGGCGTTGGCGTTGTTATGCTTTTAGAAAGCTTGGGTTACTTCTCCAGATTTAAAGAATATTTTTTTCCGGGAATTTTGATTATCACCGGGATCTGGGTTTTAGTCCGGGGAATGAAGCGATAATTTTTTCAGAATTATGAATTATTGAATATTCCGATTATGAAAGTCCCTCAAAATGTACACAATAATTCCGTTAGGGGGATTTTTTTTTGGGGGTTAGTTTTCGAAAATGGCTGGGAGTGGGTTCAGCCCCTAAGATCGAGCTAAGAGATTGGATTTTGCCATATTGGTACCAAATGCAAAATGATCCGTTTCATTCCGCCTATACCATCGGGAGGACGGATTTCCGCAATTTTGCTTTCCGAAATTGGACGTCGATTCCAGGGACGAGCTCCGAAACAGTGTTGAACATCGACCGTTTTGGAGTCGTTTATTTTCCCGAGATGGGAGTATCATTTGAGTTTTGGGTCTATAGCGATCAGCAATTATATACACCGGCTAATTTTAAGAAGATTTCTCAACGTTTGGCGGATGAAGACGGCATCCAGACGGCTTGTGACTATGGCCAAGGCCGGGTCTCTATTGCTGTTTTTCCATCTCCTGAAAACGGTGAGCAAATTTCCTGCAAGATTTCGCTCATCAATCCCCCGGAAGATGCTTTAAAATATAGGGCTCTGTATTGCGTGATTCGTCCTTACGATTATAATGGTCTTTCTGCAATTTACCATCTGGAATATCGGAACAACTATTTATGGGTTAATCATAGACGGATCCTTTTTTTTGAGAAGGAACCGAGCCACTGTTATTTCACAAACGGACTTGGCGGCGATGTTATCCAATATTTGCGGGTAGCTTCCGGAAATACGAAAATGTTAACTTCAGAAGGTTTAGGGACCGGGATGATCGGGTTTTCCGGCCTCCCAGCCGAACTATCCGAGATTAACCTGTTTTTTCTGATGGATAAAAAGGCCTGGGGTAGGTCCAATCACCGGGATCAGCTATTAAAAGCTCCGGATGTTTCCGACTCCTGGAATCAGATCACGAGTAATACCGCCCTTGATGGACTTCTAGCAGCTAATTTACGATATCTAAAAGGGATGAATTGTTTTTTTAACATCTATCAAATTCTTGCCTTAAACCGTTTTTCGGATGGTTTTCAAAGCCGTTTATATCTGAAAGAATGTTTGAAAAAAGTTTCTTGGGATGGATCCTTTCAAGTCGGAAACATGAGTCAGGAACAATTGATATGGGGTGTTGGCGATTACTATAAGTTGATGAAGGATTCGGCATTTATCCAAAAGCATTGGCCTATTCTTAAACGAATGGGCTATGCGATTTGGCACCAAAAACTGCAACCGATGTTTTGGGCAATCGACCACAAGAATATGCTTTTCGATCAAGAGGGGTTTTACGAGAAGCTCTTTTGGCTTGCCGGGGCGCTTTCCACTTTGGAGGAACTATCCTTTCTGGTAGGAGATTTTCAAGAAGCACTCGCTTTTAAAGAACAAAATCAGTTATTGTTGGTCCGGCTAAACCGATTGCTGTCAAATTGCGTAAGATTCACGGAGCAAAGGGTTATTCCTCTCCGGTATCAGAGCGGATATGGTGCCGGGGTAATAAGAAATTTAGCTGCAGCTTATCCACTGCAAATCTGGGAAGCCGGAGACAGCCTGATTCAAGAGACAATCCACTTTATTTTTAAAAATTTCTATTGTCGAGGGGGAATTTATTCGCCATTTGATTTTGGGGGGATTGATTTAGCTCAGAGTGCCAGGTTTGGTCAGGTATTAATTCGTGAAGGGCACGATTGTACTGAAGTTTTAAAATTATTGGTGGCAGCTTCAGGCGGTACGGGAAGTTTACCCGAGCGTATTGATCCCCGAACTTTAAATGGTATAGGAGATGACGGACATCATCCGGACGTGGTCTATCAATTATTGTTGCTAATCCGCAATATTTTTGTACTGGAAGAACATCAGACATTGGAGTTATTACCGGGTTTTTTGGTTAGTAGATTTTGGAACTCGACAACATTGCGCCTTAAAGGGCTGAATACTTTCTTTGGAGAAATCAATTGCAATTGCCAGCGTATTGGAGATTTGATACAAATTAATTTTTGGCCAAACTACCGGATAAGACCCCAAAAAATCCGCCTTCATTTACCTTCTGACTTTTATCCGGTATACGTGGATGCTGCTTCTCACTTTGAGCAAGCTGTATTGGAAGTCGACCCCGGTTTCCATCGATTGCGTTTAAAAAAGCGAATCTCTGTAGGCTTGTCTTGACAACACTTTTTAGAATACGTTATAATATAATATGTCAATGGCTATTATGCCAAGGCGCGCACGAGCGTACAGAGGAGGAATTGTGTAAGTATGGCGTTAGAGGTTGGCCAGATCATTGAAGGTAAAGTTACAGGTATTACAAATTTTGGAGCATTCATTGAGCTCTCAACTGGGCAAACTGGTTTGGTTCATATTTCTGAAGTAGCCGATGAATATGTTAAAGATGTTAATCATTTTTTGAAACAGAATGATCTGGT
Organism: Bacillota bacterium; assembly: GCA_023401925.1. Lineage (GTDB taxonomy): Bacteria > Bacillota > UBA4882 > UBA8346 > UBA8346 > UBA8346. The sequence goes on along the minus strand of JAEXDA010000047.1, from coordinate 34,244 downwards.
TAAAGTGAAGGTTTTGAACCTCGACAAAGGCAAAATCGGTCTTTCGATCAGACAGGCGCAGCCCCGTTCGGAACAACGTCGCCAATCAGCACCCCAGAATAAACAGACTTTTGAAGACAAATTGGCCAAATTTATGAAAGATTCCGATGAACGTCAATCCGACTTAAGGAAAAATACGGATGCCAAACGTGGCGGACGTGGTGGCGGTCGGGCTCCGAGTATGTAATACAAAATGGTAAATTATATCCGGCTTAGGGCCGGTTTTTTTATATGGGGATTGACAGGAAAGGGAGGATTCGGATGCGTCATTATCGGTATTTTTTTTATGGCTTATCCCTAATACTTTTGATAACAGTACTTTCTGTTTATGCCTTGGCTCGGGATACCCAAACCGGGGATGATCCGGGTATTCATTTGAATAATGCCATCTTTAATGAATACGTTTCTGATTTGATCAAAAGCAGAGAACCGGAAATCAAAGCTGCCGTTATGAATAACGCAGATATTACCGATTTTCAATTGAAGGATGCGCTTTTTGATATTGAGACCGGTAAATTAACCCTTCAATTTACAGTTCAATATCAGAAAAAAAATATTTCCGGCAAGCTTGGTTTTGAGGTGAGAGCCAGCAATGATGGACGGGAACAAATTGGCGGATATTGCTTGGGTTTGGAGGGGAAACTGCGTTCGGACAACCCGTTTGCCAATATCATGCTCATCTTTACAACGAATCATTTCAATAAAAACTTGGCAGGGAAAGAATTTTGGCCGGATAAACAAAATCATTCCCAATATCAGGTTTTCAAAAACGCCAACTTAGCTTCAATCATCAATCAGGTCATGGATAGCAATGGTGCGCTTGACGGGCAGTTCTCCAAATTTACCCAAACCGTACTTGGAGGCACGCTTCAGGTTGAATTCAATAATCTTACCTGCCGTTCTTTTGATACTAACGCCGGTCAGGCCCAAATTGACTCCACAATAGCAGTGGCGCTCGATACGGAGTTCACTGGCAAATCAGAGATACCGAATGCAGGTGCGTTGGAAGCTGTATTGGATTTTTATGTGAATCCCGTCGATCAAAGCTGGTGGGCCCGGTTGAATGCACTGAAAATTAGGATGAATTTGGGCTCGGATATTAATTCAATGGCTCAAAGGATGATTGATAAACATTTAAAGTCGCATCCGGTATTGATAGAGCTCAATATGCCAAAAGCGAACCTCTGACTTTGAGATTAGAGTGTATCGGCAGTTGCGTCCAATTTAACCGTATCGTAGTTTTGAGTAGCCGGGATCACGGCGATTCCTGCAGGACAGGCGGGAATTAAAAATCTCATTTGAACAGTGGTTTTTCCTGCTTGGAAATCAAAGAATTCATAGAGCGGCATTGCTTCTTTTTTAGAGAAATTACCGTCAAAATTTAAATCCAGGTACAAAAAATCTTTGCCGTAGTCATTAAAACAACCGTTGCAATTACCATCCGTGACGCGAAACTTCACCAGTTTCTCGTCTTTTTTAAAATAAACTTTGATAAAACCTTCAAAAACACTGGCTGTCGCCAAGGTAACGAAAGTTTGTTCATCGTTCCCCTGGGTAAAACGTTTAATCCAGAGATAAAAGCCTAACTTTTTCTTAAGTTTGCCGGCGGAACTTTTATAGGAAACCAGAATGGGAAGAGCGGAATGGGTCAGGGAACTTTCCTTTAGATCCCATTTTTTGTTGATTTTTTGCGGATTCCATTTTTCAAGGTTGTTTATTTTTTCGGAGGCTGTAATTTTACGATCATGGTTTTGGTCCAGATAAAAGTCCATCCAATAACCATCATGATCCTTTGCCATTACAAAATAAGTCGGCTTTTCATCTTCGCCCAGTAAAACGCTTCCATATGTGGGGTCGCTTAATTTGATTTCGGAATCAACCCTAAGATCCTCCGGCTTTGTATCCGTAAGAACTGCATTGTTTGCTTTTTGAATCAGGAAGTCCGGTTTGAAGAAATCGTCTTCGCGCATATTTACGAGTTTACCACTGTATTCACCTTGAATAGGGTATGGTAATTTGGTTGCACCCATCGACATCACAGACATAACCGTTACGAGGAGGAGACAAGAGAATTTTTTCATGTGCGATTAACCCTTTCCTGTAAAAGATACTTAATTATTCCATACGATATTAAAATGTCCTGTTTTGAGAGCCAATAAACCAGTAGTATATGCCCTATCTGTTTGTTAACGTTTCCGGTGTATCCGGTATTCACGGGAAAATCGTGCACCAAGCGATCTTTTTAGGCTTGGGGCAGAAAAGCGAGAGATTTCCAATATGGGCCTTAAATTGGTCACCGCTCTATCCGATCATGAATATTAATTTTAGTAAACAATGATATTATGGCGATAATGGGCATTGGGCCTGAGAATAACGTATAAATGGGAGATTTAGCCGATGAATGCATGATGCATTAGTAATTTTAACAAAAGGAGAATTTTTCAACTTTGAACCTTTTGGATTTTCGTTCAGTAATGGGCCGGGCGATTCCTGTTTTTATTTATGGAAATGACGGTCCAATAACTTTAGTTATCGGCGGTATTCATGGTGATGAACCCGGTGGAGTTGTTTTGGCCGAAGAGCTCACCCGCCGGCTTCAAACAAACTCCATTAAAAATTTGGTTGGCAGAGTTGTGGTGATTCCCAGGGCAAATCCGGACGGCCTCATTGCCGGTACCCGGGTCAATGCCAGGAGAATTGATATCAACCGGAATTTTCCGACCCGGGATTTCAAGCAGGGTCATTTTACACAAAGTTGCAATCCCGGGAAACAAGCTGGTTCTGAACCGGAAACAAGAGGGATTTTACATATCGCTGAAATTTTTAAACCTAAATTAATTCTGGCTTTTCACGCGGAATTGGGATGTGTTAATTATGATGGACCCGGAGACTCTATCGCTAAAATTATTTCATCGGAAAATGGCTTGCCGGTCCGCCAAGATCTGGGCTATCCAACACCAGGGTCGTTGGGCACTTACTTCGGAGTGGAACGTGATATTCCCGTCATTACTTGGGAGCTATTGGCTGATGACCAACAATGGGAACGCCACGGGAAGGCAATCGTAACGGCGATTAGAATGAATCAGGAGTAAAGAAGATCAGTCCTTCCAAAAATCTTGGAATAATAGTTTATAGTTGGAACTTGAGAAAGGACGGCCGGCTTTAAACCAATCGGGAGGCAACAGCTCCTGGTACCGTTCATCTAAAAAACGGTCGTCCACAAATAAAACAGCCCCTTTATCCTCTGGGGTACGGAAAACCCTTCCTGCCGATTGAACGACTCTGATCAATCCAGGGATCAAATAGGCAAACAGAAAGCCTTCATTATTACGTTCGTCAAAATACATCCGGATTAATTCTTGCTCATCGCTAATAACCGGCAGTCCAGGGCCGATAATCGCTGCGCCGATAAGTTGTTCACCCGGCAGGTCAATGCCTTCCCCGAAAAGGCCACCGAGGACAGCCAGGCCGATATTGGAACGGCCGGTCCCCACGGCAGTGATCCGTTTCAAAAATTCATGCCTTTGACCCTCTTTCATGGCTACACTTTGGGCATAAATATTGGCCTTTCCAGCCAAAGCTTGGTTTAGCTGAGGCCAAATTGCTTTGAGGTAAGTATAGGAGGGGAAAAAGACCAAATAATTGCCAACCCTGCTGGTAACGAAGTCATGGATGCAGCGAATAAGAGCCGGAGCCGAAGTCTCACGGCTCTTATAGCGGGTATCAATTCCCGGCACGTGCAGGTATAATCGGGTCTCTTGCGGAAATGGCGAAGTCAGCTGCAGAGTCAATGAATCCGTGTGAGCGCCCAATAGCTCACGAAAGTAGGCGATTGGCGAGAGGGTCGCCGAAAAGAAAACAGCCAGGCGGCCCTGATCGAGCCGGCGTCGGAGCAAAGGCCCGGGGTTCAGACAAAAAAGCCGTAAGAAGGTACGGTCTTGCTCCTTTTTCACATAAATGGCATATTCTTTTCCGGTTAATGCGGCGATTCGCGCAAAAGCGGTCAAGTTAAAATAGAAGTCCTGGATTTTTTGTCGTAACTCAGACGGAAGATGCTCCCGCAGCATCAACTCAACGGAGGCGGATAAACGTTCCAGAGCAGGCTCTAAAAAGTCAGGCAAATGAGATAACCTGATCCCTGGACGCTCTTCACCGGCCATTTCCTGAAGCCAGTCCTGGAAAAAAGCTTCCACGGATCGGCAGCAAGCGGCCACCTTGGGTCTTTCCACCATGACTTGGGTACGAAAGGTAACCAAGTCTTGAAGTTCCAAAGTGGCCGAATACATATCGCGGCCCCGCGCAGCTAAATTGTGAGCTTCATCGACCAGGAAGAGAAAATCCTTACGGCCTGTCTGGAGAAAGAAGCGTTTTAAGTAGACACCCGGATCGAACACATAATTGTAATCACAGACGATGAGATCGGCGCTGAGCGACAAATCGAGGGAGAGTTCAAAAGGGCAGACTTCGTATTGCTTGGCATAGTCCATGATTAATTCCGGAACAATGAGTTCGTTTTTTAGGATGTCAGCTTCCATTTGACTTACCTTGGAGTAATAATCGCGGGCGTAGGGACAATAATTGGGATGGCACTGGCAGCCTGGTGAGAGGCAGACCCGTTCTTTGGCTTCAATAAATACCGTCCGCAAATGCAACCCTGAATTTTTACTGGCCTTGATGGTTTTTTTGAGGATTTCCTTGCCGGCCGTTTTGGCAGTAAGGAAGAAAATTTGGCTATACCTTTCGCTACAGGCCAAATTTTTTAAAGCGGGAAATAATACTCCAATGGTTTTACCAATACCGGTAGCAGCCTCTACTAAAAGGTCCCGCTCTTGCTGAATGGCTTCGGAAACCAAATCGATTAATTCATCTTGGCCGTTACGCCGGTCTGCAAAGGGAAATGGCAATCCGTCAATAGACTGATTGCGTATTTTTAGCCAATCATCGCGATCTCTGCGATTATGAAGAAATTGTTCGGCTAAAGATATAAATAATTTTTGGCCGCCATCCGCAGAGATTTCCAATTCAAAACTGCGTTCGGACAAATCATCCAAATTGAGATAGGTTAAGCGTCCGGTAATTTTGGGGTCTGGATTTTTGGCCCTCAGAAAATAGACATAGAGTTGTAATTGAGCTTTATGAGAGGGGTAACGGTCCGGCGTTAAGTCGGAAAGATTGCTGTAAGTCGTTTTGATTTCTTCCACTATGATTTCGGTTGATGTTTGAATAATTCCATCCATCCGGCCTTGAACGATCAAAAGATAATCCGGTGTATCATGAATGTATTCAATCGGAACTTCTTTTTGATAGCCTGAAGGTCTCTGGGAAGTCAGTAAATGATGACCCATGGTTCCCTCTTGGGCGCGAGTAGCCGGAGAGAGATAAGTCCCGAGATCTCTCGGGTGATATAGCAATTCCAATAGGTCTTTTACAGCGATTTTAAGGACTAGTTGCGGCAAAGTTCTTCCTCCTGTGGATAACACTTGGGATGTTCGGGCTTAACTTTAGCCTCATTTTATCATGAGCCATACCAAGCTGCAAACGTTTAAAGTGTTTTCTCTAGAAGTTAACGAAATCAGCAGGATTCTTCGGATTCACGTAGAAAAGTGCAACAAATTGATGGATTGGCTTGAGCGATTCGAAGGAGTGATGAATGAATGCCAAAACGTATAGGCTATGGTTGGCTTTTTTTTATAATAACCGTTTTGCTTTATGGATGTTCTGTGGTAACAGCGGATGAGAAAATTAATCTTTCGGCGGAATCATTGCGACCTGGAGATTTTATTACAATCAGAGTCCAGGCGGAGCCTCAATCTGTAATCGAAGTCAATTTTATCAACAATAAAACGAAATTACAATTTAACAACGACCAGTTCATCGGTTTGATTTCCGCCTCCTATTTTGTCAAACCCGGCACTTATCCTTTGAAGGTTACGATTTTTAAAGATTCATTGCGCCAAACCAAAGAATATCCCATCGAAGTGATTCGGCGCGATTTTCCCGAAGACCGGGTGATTATTGCCGAGACCACCCGCAAGCAGATATTGACTCCGCAAAATGTTAATGCCGATGCCCAAAAAAGCGCTGATGTCCGTCAAAAGGGACGTGAGGAGCAATTCAATCCGCTTTGGACGGGGAAATTTATCTGGCCGGTCCAAGGCAAGATTACAACGGAGTATGGCTTAATTCGCTATGTAAATAATATTGAGGAAGGAAGGCATTCCGGGCTGGATATTTCCGCTCCTGCCGGGACGCCTGTCTTGGCTTGTAACAGTGGACAAGTGGCCTTTGCCGGAATGATGAATGTGACTGGCTTAACAATCATTCTCAATCATGGACTGGGACTTTACACCTCTTATTGCCATCTTTCCAAAATCTCAGTCCAAGAAGGGGCTATGGTTAAAAATGGTCAAATCATCGGGAACGTTGGTATGACCGGCCTGGCTACCGGTCCTCATCTTCATTTGACGGTTCGTATTGGGGAAAATTGTGTGAATCCTTATCTGTTATTGGATAAAGAGATTCAATGGGATGATAAACAATAAGGAGAGTCTGTTTGTGGAGGTATTCGCAGGCATGACAGCTTTTATACGGATGATGAGGCCTCTATCGATAGCTTTTGGGGAGACCGCGGAGTACTGGCAGCCGATATGGAAAGCGCTCCGTTGATGGTCATTGGTGCTTTACGGAAACTCAAAACGGCTTCGATTTTGAACGTGGTGGTTAGGCGGATGGCCAATTGGAAAACGGCATCAATGATTACGTTGACGCTAAGAATCCAGCGGCAGCAGGTGAAGAACGGGAAATCATCTTGGCTTTGGAAGTGATTGTCTCATTAAACGAAATCAATAAGGGGGAGTAGACGATGAGTAAAACAGGAATGTGGTCTTTAAAATTACCGACGGCTTCACTGGTATTGATTCCGGCAGCGGTAGCCATCAATTACATCGGTAAATCTTTTGCCGGTGTACTCAAGTTACCGTTATGGCTGGACGCTATCGGAACCGTTTTGGCCAGTATGCTGGCTGGCCCAATCGTTGGGGCGCTTTGCGGCGCAATAAACAATATTATTTATGGTTTAACGATGGATCCGGTTTCTTTTATTTACGCCATTACCAGTGTGGCTATTGGTTTGGTTGTCGGTATTATGGCCTATCAGGGTTGGGTATCGAGTTTTTGGAAGGCCTTTATGATCGGTGTTGTCGTGGCTGTTGTATCGGCGGTGGTTTCCACTCCGATTAATATTTGGTTTTGGAAGGGCCAAACCGGAAACATCTGGGGAGATGCCTTGTATGCATTTTTAATTGCCCATAAAAATCCGGTTTGGCTGTCATCGTTTTTGGATGAGTTTGTGGTTGATTTGCCGGACAAAATTGCCACAGTCATGATTGGTTATTGGATTTTTAAAGGGTTGCCGAAGAAACTAACCATACTTTATAACAACGATAACAAAACCGAGACTCTTTAAACCTCGATAGTAAGTGGCTGTCTAAAAAGGAACTATCAATGTTGGGGATATACAATCAAAGAGATGTTTTGTATACCTTTGCGCATTAAGAATTACTTTTCAGACAGCCTTTTTTATGAAACAAAGGGTGGTGGTTGCATTTGAATATCATAAGTCTTTACCAGCCGAGGCAATCCTTCGTTCATCAGATCGATCCCATAAGTAAAATATTGTATATTTGTGCCGCTATCGCGGTTCCTTTAATTATTCCGACGATTTGGATGGCGTGGTCCTGTTTATTATGGAGCGCTGTTTTGCTGTTGATGGGTAAAGTATTTCAAAAGGTTATCCCTTTAATGGGTTTCAGTATTATTATTCTTTTATCCATTATCATTATTCAAGGTTTATTTATGGCAGAGAATAAAATCCCGTTATTTTCCCTCGGCCCGTTGACTTTTTATAAAGAAGGCTTGGGTTTCGCTTTTGGGCTGGCTTTGCGGGTTTTAAATATAGTAAGCGCTTTTGCGATTTTGGTTCTTACCACCAAACCATCGGATCTAATTGAAAGTCTGGTTCGGAAAGGGCTATCTCCAAAAATAGGATATGTTCTAAGTTCAGTCCTGCAAATCATTCCACAGATGTCCGCTACCATGGGAACCATTATGGATGCTCAACGATCCCGGGGGATGGAAACCGAGGGAAAATTAACAGTCCGGCTCAAGGCATTTCTTCCGTTAATTGGACCGGTTGTAATGAATTCTTTGATCAATACCAGAGAACGGGCGATGGCGCTTGAAGTAAGGGGTTTTACATCTTCGGTTCAAAAGACTTTTCTAAATGAGGAATTGAAGGCTTCTTACAGCAAAACCATCCGCTGGGGTATGATTGTCGTCATATTGACAGCAATTGTTTGGAGGATAGCCGGATGGCCAATGTAAAGATCGTTGTTGAGAATTTAAAATACAGGTATCCTTTGACGGAGGAATTAGCGCTCAAGGGAGTATCTTTCGAAATCAAAGCGGGAGAATTTATTGGAGTTATTGGCCCCAATACCGCTGGAAAATCCACTCTGTGCCAAGCGCTGGTGGGTCTTGTCCCCCAGTTTTATCATGGCGCTTATGGTGGCCGGGTGCTTATCGATGGAATGGATGCCGCTCATACTGAACTTTCCCGGTTATCCTTGAAAGCGGGAATTGTATTTCAAAACCCTTTTACGCAGGTTACTGGCGCTAAAATGACTGTTTATGAGGAGATTGCTTTTGGGTTAGAGAATATGGGGTTACCCCGGGGCGAAATGATAGAGCGCATTGATGAAGCTTTAGAAATGCTTGATATTTATGAGTACCGGTCGCAAAACCCTTTTGGATTGTCGGGAGGGCAGATGCAACGTATGGCAATTGCCAGTATTATTGCAATGCGGCCCGAGATTATTATCTTTGATGAGCCTACATCTCAACTGGATCCGCAAGGTTCGGAGGAAGTATTTAAAGCAGTTCAGAGTTTAAGTAAACAAGGGTTGACTATTATGATGGTGGAGCATAAAATCGAAAAAATCGCCAAGTATGCCGACAAAGTGTTGCTATTGCATCAAGGACAAGTGATTGATTTTGATTTGCCGCAAAAAGTATTTTCACGACCGGATTTGGAGAACTACAGAGTTACGGCTCCGGTTTTTACAAACATTTGTAAGGGGCTGAATATCAAAGATCCCAAGAACGGCTATTATCCGGTTACTTTGGATGATACGTATCAGGCGGTGGCAAAACAAAATGGTTAATATCACTGTAGAAAATCTGCATTTTTCATATACGGTTGGCAAGGAGATTTTAAAGGGGATCGATCTTCAACTTGATAACACATCCACCGCTATTATCGGACAAAACGGTTCCGGAAAAACTACTTTTGTGAAGTTATTAAAAGGGTTGCTCCGGCCTGGCTCCGGCCGGATTCTGGTGTCGGGAAAAGATATTGCTGACTTCACCGTGGCAAGGCTTTCGGAGGAAATCGGCCTGGTATTTCAAAACCCCAATGATCAGATTTTTAAAAATACGGTTATGGACGAGGTTATGTTTGGCCCATTAAACATTGGTCAATCCGAGTCCCTGGCGAAGGAGAACTCGTTACAGGCCTTAGAAATGGTAGGCTTATCCTATTGCCTGGAGTCTCATCCCTATGATTTAAGTTTATCAGAGAGAAAACTTGTCAGTATTGCTTCTGTGGTGGCAATGCAAACCCAAATCATTATTTTGGACGAACCGACCATTGCTCAGGATTATGGGGGAAAAGAAAAAATCAAGAAGATTATCAAGAATTTATCGTCAGAAGGGCGGCTTGTTTTGACTATTATACATGATATGGACTTTGTAGCGGAGACTTTTGAAAGGACGATTGTTTTTCATAAGGGTCAGGTCTTGTTAGATGGGGATACCCGGACGGTTTTCGGCGCGACGGATGTTTTATATAATGCTTATTTGGAACCGCCTCATGTAACTCAGCTGTGCCGGAAACTTGGGTATCAAGAAACGTTTTTAACGACAGAAGAGTTTATCCGTTATAAAAAAGGCCAATAAAATTGCCTGTCCCATTCCGGGCTCTCCCGCTTCGCGCGGGTTGGTTGTCCGTCAATCGGGTGGATTTTTCCCAATTGAATTGGTTCAAGAAGATTCAGGCGAGCGCCTGTTTTTTTTAAATACTTTTGACATCTTCCGATTCCCCAATAAACTGTTGACAAAAGGAAACTCCAAAAGTAAAATGAGGATAAATTGCGCTGAAACAGGAGAATCTGGAATGTCTCAATCGGAATATACTTTGCAGATGGATGAAATCGATCGCTTACGCGCAAAACAACATGCAATCATTTTGGCCCATAATTATCAAAATGATGAAATCCAAGATTTAGCGGATTATGTAGGGGATTCATTGGCCTTAAGTCAAATAGCGGCAAGTACAAAGGCTGAAGTCGTCGTGTTTTGCGGAGTCCATTTTATGGCAGAAAGTGCGGCCGTCCTATCCCCTGAAAAAAAAGTTATTTTACCGGATGAGACGGCCGGCTGCCCCATGGCGGAAATGGCTGAAGTGGATGAAGTTTTAAAATGGCGCGAGCAATATCCCCGGGCAGCGGTAGTCTCCTATGTAAATTCTACGGCAGCAGTCAAAGCGGTCAGTGATTATTGTTGTACATCTGCCAATGCGGTAAAATTGGTCCAAAATATACCGGAGCAAGAAATCATATTTTTGCCCGATCAAAATTTGGGGCGTTATGTTGCCGGCAAAGTACCCCGGAAGAAATTTCACATCTGGCCCGGTTATTGCATAACGCATCAGCGGATTACGCCGGAAGATGTAATCGTCGCCAAAGCGCATCATCCGGATGCTTTCGTGTTGGTACATCCCGAATGCCGCGAGGAGGTGGCTCAGGCAGCCGATTTTATCGGAAGTACCTCGCAAATCATGAAATATGTCAGAGAATCTTCCGGCCGAAATTTTATTATCGGCACTGAAATGGGAATCATTCACGGTCTGCAAAAGGAGAATCCTCAGAAGACCTTTTATTTATTATCTCCCGGGTTAGTCTGTCCCAATATGAAACGCATCACAATTCCCAAAGTTTTAGCCGCCTTGCAAAACCAAAGCAAGATCATTACGGTACCGCCTGAGATTCGGGTACGGGCAAAAACATCTCTTGAACGGATGTTAGAATATGTTTAAAGGCAAGTGGAGGTCATAATGTACCATTACTTTCCCGACGATCCGCCTCCTCTGGTCGACAAGGCCCAATTCCTGGTTGTTGGAGGGGGCATCGCCGGACTATATACGGCTTTAGAATTAAGCAAAACCGCCCGAGTCATTTTACTGACCAAATCTTTGATTCAGGAAAGCAATACCTATTATGCCCAGGGGGGAATTGCCTCAGCGTTGGGAGTGGAGGATTCGCCCGAGCTTCATTATCAAGATACGATGACGGCCGGCGCCGGTTTATGCAAGTCTGAGGCGGTGAAAATATTGGTTGGCGAAGGAGTGGGCCGGGTCCGCCAACTGATTGACGAGGGGGTGCCTTTTGATCGAAAACAGGGTGAAATCAGTTTTACCCGAGAAGCCGCCCATAGTCGCAGCCGTATTCTGCATGCCCATGGAGATGCCACAGGGCGGGCTGTTTCGGAAACTTTAATCCGCCAATTGGAAAATCATAATATTGCTGTTTACGAACAGCACTTCGTCTTGGCATTGGCTACGGAAGCGGGATTCTGTCGCGGGGTGGTTACGGTTCATCAAGGGGCATTGAATTTATTTTTGGCCTCGGCGGTCATTCTTTGCAGCGGCGGTTTGGGTCAAATTTATGAAAAGACAACCAATCCTTCTGTCGCCACCGGGGATGGTATGATCCTGGCATATCGGGCGGGGGCGGTCTTGACCGATTTGGAATTTATTCAATTTCATCCTACCGCGCTTTGCTTGTCATCGGCGCCTCCTTTTTTAATATCCGAAAGCGTCCGGGGTGAGGGAGGGCTGCTCATCAACACTGCGGGTGAGCGATTTATGCCGCGTTATCACAAGTTGGCCGAGTTAGCGCCGCGTGATGTGGTGGCTCGTTCCATTTATACTGAAATGCAAAGAACCAATAGTTCCTGTGTTTTTTTAGATTTGGGTAAAATAAGAACGGAGGCGGTTAAAGAGCGCTTCCCCAACATTTGTGATACTTGTTTGCAATATGGCCTCGATATTCTATCGGAGCCGATCCCGGTAGCCCCGGCCGCTCATTACATGATGGGCGGAATCATGACCGATTTATGGGGAAGAACTTCCGTTCCGGGACTGTATGCAGCCGGAGAGGTGGCGGCTACCGGAGTTCATGGGGCCAATCGTTTGGCGAGTAACTCATTATTGGAAGGGTTAGTTTTCGGAGGCAGAATTGCTGATTTATTAAAAAATCAACTTCAAGACCTTTCGAAAACGAATGAAAATGATTTGGAAATCCATTACCCCGAGATCCGAATACCCTATGAACAGCGGACCGGGGGATTGGTTTGGTTACGAAGAATTGCTGGGGAACATTTAGGCATTGTCCGGGATAGAGCAGGCTTGCAGGAAGCAGAGAGGCTTTTGTCCCCAGAAATTGGACCCCTTTCTAAAAATGGCTTCGAACTGAATCCGGCCTATTTTGAATTCCAAAATATGTTGGATCTTGCCGGATTGATTGCCCGAGCAGCCAGGATTCGTACTGAAAGCCGGGGCGCTCATTTTCGGGCCGATTATCCGGACCCGGATCCAACCTGGCAAAAACATATTCAATTTCAAAGTCAAACTGACGAGGTGGCGTTATGAACCGGTTTATCCTGGAGAATATCGTTAAAGGGGCTTTATTGGAAGACTTACAACAGGGCGATATTACATCGGAGGCTATTTTTGATAAAGATTTCATGGCGGAAGCCGTTTTTATAGCAAAGGCCGGGGGAATACTGGCCGGTTTGCCGGTTGTGAGCGAAGTTTTTCATCAGCTGAATCGCGATATGATTTGTTTGAAGTCGTTATCCGATGGAACGGAAGTAAGCCCCGGAACTGAAATTGCAACCTGGCAGGGCCCCATACGGTCAATCCTGGCCGGTGAAAGAGTTGCCCTCAATTTTTTGCAGAGATTATCGGGGATTGCCACACAAACGGCCAGGCTTGTCAATTTGAAGGGGGACTTGCCGGCCAAAATCGTGGATACCCGGAAGACTACTCCCGGCCTTCGGATGCTGGAAAAATATGCTGTCAGGATGGGTGGTGGGTGCAACCACCGTTTCAATTTGGCCGATGCGGTACTTATTAAAGACAATCACATTGAAGCCTGCGGGTCCATTGCCGAGGCCGTGAGGCGGGCCAAGGATTACATTCCCCATACGATGACCATCGAAGTGGAAGTGGAAACCAAGGCTCAAGTTGAGGAGGCTTTAGCGGCGGGGGCTGATATTATTATGCTGGATAATATGCCGGCGCCGGAGATGCGGGCGATGGTGGAATTAATTCATCAGAGGGCTTTGGTTGAGGCCTCGGGAAATGTCGATGAGCATACTATCCAGGAGATCGCCGCAACGGGAGTCGATATTATCTCTGTCGGAGCGATTACGCATTCGGTAAGGGCTTTGGACATCAGTCTGGATGTCCGGAAAAAGGAATAAGGCGTCCATCATTCAATTTTTTGAAGAAGTGTCCGGGGTATCTTTGGTTTGATCAACTTCCCCTTCGGCTATGGATGCTTCATTTGCGTTTTCGGCAGAAACTGCAGCATCATTTTGACTCGGCTCTGCGGATTGGTCAGCACTGTCCGTAGAAGATTCTTCGGGAGCGTCGGGGATTTCCGGAGGGGTTTCATTCAAATCCTTTGGAAGCTCGTTTTTTGGAGTTTGGGTTGGTTCAGGATTAATAACAGCTTTCTCGGAAATTTGAAAAGGCTTGGTGAAAAATCCGGCGGTATTGCTAAGACCTTCTCTAAGTTTGGGGCGTACATAATCCACTACGGTAGTCCCCGTTTCTTCCAGCTTTGAAGGGCACCCCAAAATAAAGCCTACAAAAATTCCGATCAAAAAGTTCTGGATGAATAAATTACCCGAACTTGCCAGCAGTAAGAACATCGATAAGTTGGAGACTTGTAAGAAAGGGCCCAACGCGCCGAGAACAACCAGGGAGAGGCCGCTCATTACGGCAATAAAGCGTTTGGTTGCTCCGATGGTTGTAATCATCGGTAGTAAAGAAAAAACGATCAAAACGGCCTTCATAAACTGAATCGTCAGGACCACCGGGAGCGTCGGAATATCGAAGCGGACTTGATAATTATCAAAATAGAGTTTTTGAACTAAATGATAGTTGGTCGCGCTAAACAGGAAAAAAAATAAAAAAGTGATTATGATAGAGACGGCAATGCGCCTAATCCAAGCCGACCAGGTACGGTGGATATAGGACCCGAAGATTTGTTTGGATGAAGAGGCGAATAAAAAAGTAATCAGCAATCCGGCTACCAGTGCGGCCAAAAATTGTACCAGCATCAACGAAGGAAGCGTCGAAGCCGTTAATAGATTGGGAGCGAGGAGAGCACTTTCCAAGCTTATTGAAAAGGGGTTCAAAAAGAGAAATATCGTCCAGGTCAAAATGTGATTGGGTTTTGATGTATGAACTATCTGTGAAATAGCGCCAATTACGAACCCCATTAAGACAGAAGCTCCCAGGAACCATAATCGGTTCATACCAAGCTTGTCCAAATCGGGGAAAGGCACACCTTGATGGGTTAATACGGTTCCCAGCCAGAAAATGGTCAGGGTATAAGCGACTCCGATAAGAATACTTCGCCATATAATCCGGGTGATTCGTTGAAAGATTGTTACCTGGGGGCTTTCACCCAAAGCTTCTTTCCAAATCATAAAGGTTCCTCCTCAAAGCGATAGCTAAAACGGCAATTCCAAAACAATTGAATCTCCAGTCTTTTGATAATGGAAGAACTTTTGAAAGGGCTGGGGATTTTCCGTTAAAAACCTGGCAATCGACTGGGTATCTCCGAAAGTGTGCATCGGTACGAAGAAATCCGGTTTTACCGTCTGAATGAACTGGGCTGCCCCGGACCAATTCGGAAGCCGGGGATCCGTATTTGAAAAGGCGATATGAATCGGCCAGCGTTTCAAGTTGGTTAAGACCTCTCCAAAATAGTCCACTAAAAAGCGGTGTTCATGCTCGGTTAATTCATCCCAGTCCCAACAGGCAAGATCTCCGCCAAAGTAAATATGGAGTCCATTCAAGGATATTAAAAAAGCTACTCCTTCATCGTTGCTTCGGAAACTACGAATCTCCATGCCTTCGATGAAGTTGGTCTGGTCCGGGGCGATGCTGTAACTTTCTGGCGACTCTTTGTAGAATCGGTTTCGTTTCATAATATCTTTAGATAAAATATAGCGGATATTTTTAACAGCTGAACTTAACCTGGCAACATCACGGTTGAAATGATCTTTGTGATTGTGGGATGAAACCACATATAAGTCGCTGTCGTTGATTTTGTTTTGGATAAGCTCACGCATTTCACGATTTAAATACTCGTCTGCAGGGTAGTCAAAAAGAAAGGTTCTTTCTTGGATCTTTAGGACAAAGCAATTATGAAATATGTATGTGATCTCGGCTTTCATGGTAACGCCTCCCTATCTACTCCCCATGGAATTCTATCTTTACCAAGGAAATTCCTGCGTTTTTGAGTGCGCTCCTATATAAATAACCGGTCGAAAATATTCTCCCGGTTTAATAAAGTGATGGTTCGGTGTGATAATATTGTATCGAAGAAGTTATCCCTGAAGTTTGGGATCCATAATATCTCTTAAGGCATCGCCCACCAAATTCCAGGACAATACGAACAGGACAATGGCCATACCAGGATAAATAACCGTAAACCAATATTTGAGCACGTTCGCCTGTTCTCCCAGCATCCAGTTACGGGCAAAGTTAATCATCTGACCCCAGTCTGCATAGCCCTCGGGGGCGCCCAGTCCCAAGAAACTCATCGAGGAAGCGATAATAACCACTGAACCCAGGGACATCGAAGCTTGAATAATTACCGGAAAGATGGTGTTGGGTAAAATATGCCGGGTAATGATCTTGAAATCGCTGACTCCGATGGCCCTTGCCGCCATGATATATTCTTCTTGTTTGACGGCCAATATATTTCCCCGGATGAGGCGGGCATAGCTCATCCAGCCAAATAAAACCAAGGCCATCATCACACTATTCAGGCCGATTCCGAAAACGACCGTAAAGATGACTGCAAAGACGATGGTCGGGAAACTCATAAAGATATCGGTAAAACGCATTAGGAATTCATCCAGTTTACCCCCATAATAAGCCGAAATTGAGCCCAGCGTGATACCGATCAGGGTACTGAAAAACACCACGATCAGGCCGACTTTCAAAGCAGTCCTGGTTCCCCAGATAATACCGTAAAATATATCATAAGAACCTTGGGTTAAACCAAAGATGTATTCCGCGGAAGGTGGGGAGGGTTCCAAGGTCCAACCGCGCCGGGGAATTTGATAAGGATTGGATGGGTCTCGGGGCGGCGCAAGAAAGGGCGCTGCCAGCGCTATCAGGATAAATATCAATAATAGGACGATTCCCGCTAAAGAGACCGGGTTTTTTAATAAACGTTTAATGATTTTCATTTTTTACTCCAATCGTACTCTGGGGTCGATGACTGAGTACAGAATGTCGACTGCCAGATTGATTAAAACCAAAAGGGTGGCATAAAAGATGAGTACCCCCACCACCGTTGGAACATCAAGGCGGGTAGCTGCCGTAGCAATCAAAAGTCCCAGTCCGGGGAAATTAAATACGGTTTCTACGATGACCACGCCGCCCAATAACCCCAGCAACATAATTCCGCTCAAAGTAGAGATCGGGATTAAGGTATTTCTCAGGGCATGCTTATTGATAACGGTGTTTTCCGGTAATCCTTTGGCGCGGGCGGTCCGGATATAATCCTGATTCATCACATCGAGCATGGTTGACCGGGTAACTCTCAGGATAAAGGCCCACCAAAGATAAGTCAAAGTGATGGTGGGTCCGACAAGATGCCGCAGCGCATTCCAAAGAATATCCAAACGCCCATTAAGAATGGAGTCCAAAATATTAAGCCCGGTAAATTGCCTGAAACTTCCTTTGACGATCTCCAAATCCACCCAGGAGCTTAAACGGCCCGGCGGAAACCAGCCCAGTATGCCATAACCAACCATTAACACGATTAAACCGAATACAAAATCGGGCAACGACCAACCGACAATCGCGAAAATCCGGGTGGTGTGATCAATCGGCTGGTTGTGATGCCTGGCCGATAATACACCTAGCAACACTCCACCTATAATGACCGGAATAATCGCAAATAAGGCCAACTCCAAGGTAGCAGCGAAACGAATCCGAATGGCGTCCGCCACCGGCATGTGATTGGATTGCGACCATCCCAGATTGCCTTGAGCCAGATTACCAAGCCAACGAAAATACATTTTATATAAGGGATCGTTGAGATGATATTTCTGAACCATCGCTTCCAGATTGACCCGTTTTTCGGCATCAGGAGAAGGCAGGTAAGTTGCCAATCTGGCCCATGGCCCCATCGAATTGATCATCAGAAAAATGACAATGGAAATTCCAATCAAAACCGCTGGCAATAACATGAGCCGCCGTAAAATATAACTTAACATGGGTTGTAGCCTCCGCATTCAATCGGCTTGAGCACCGGCCTGAAGATTGGGAAACCTCTCCCATCTTCAGGCTGGGGACCAATGATTATTTTTTCACTTTATAAAGGGAATAGTAGTCATAAAAGCAGGGGCGGATTGGGTCGTTCACAAAACCCTTGACCCAGGAACCCATGACCCTCCAGTTGAGTTCATCGACATAGCAAAGATAAGGGGCGTACTCAAAAGCCTTTTTTTGGATTTCGGTATATATTTTGGCGCGTTGTCTCAGATCGGTCGTTCCGATACCGGCGTTAACCAACGGATCGAAGACTTTTTGGGCCAATTCGACTCCATGGGTGCCGCAATATTTCATATAATCTCCGGAACTATTGAGATAAGCAAAGGCGAAGTTATGCGGGTCGGCATAATCGGCCTGCCAACCAACGAAAACCAGAGGAAGCTGCCCTTCACGCCGCCTGGGCAGCATGGTTGGCCACTCCATTCCCAGAACATCCACTTTAAACTTGGGATTAATGCTCTCCAGTCCGAACTTTAAGATCTCGGCTGCGGTTTTACGGGAGTTATTGGGGATATTATAAACAAGGGTAAATTTGAAACCGTTTTTCCATACTTCACCATTAAAGGCTTTTTTAAAATATTCCCCGGCCTTTTTGGTGTCGTAAGTGTATTTTTCCATTTTGGTGTCAAAAAAAGACTTGAAAGCGATGGGAATCGGGCCGTAAGGGGTGGAACCTTGACCCTTGGCTACGTCTTTGATATACGATGCGTAATCGAAGGCATAGCAAAAGCCTTTACGAACATTAATATCGGAAAAGAAGTCAGAGGGGATCCCTTTGCCGTCCAGTTTGCCGCTGCCGACCAACTCGTTTCCCTCGGTTTTTATTCCTTGATTAAATATGGCCACGGTATTGGACACCCACGGTAATTTCGTCAAGATGACTACATTGGGAACGGATTGCATTTGGCTGACGTTTTCAGTGGGGATCCAAATGGCGTCGGCCGCGCCTTGTTGGAGCATTAGTTTTTTGGTGTTGAATTCGGTCACGCCGTTATTTTCAATAACCGTTTTCAGCTTGGCCGGGCCGCGGAAGTAATCTTTAAAAGCCGTAAAAGTATGGGTAGCGGTGCTGCGGTCCCATTTGACATGGATAAAAGGTCCGGTTCCCATCTCTTTGTCGAAGAGGGTCATTTTTTCGGTGGGGAGATCGTGCCATTTCACCCAGTTTTCAGGATTGCCGTCCCAGTCTCCGTGTTCAATCATCCATTTTTTATTCAAAATTGCCGACCAATTGGAATCCTTCGCCAGAATCGCCAAAAAAGGCGGATAGGGTTTGGCTAAATGAAAGATAACGTTATTTCCCTGTACTTCAACGGAGGCCATGACCGCTTTGGCGGTTGCCAAAAGAGCTTCTTTGCCTACTTTCGAAAAATCGTCAACTTTTCCAAGCTTGCAGGCGTACTCGGCGATGGTGCTGACGCCCAGCAACGGTTCCAACAGCATCCAATTGGCGCCGCCGTTGGGATCGGCCAACATACCTCTTTCAAAGGAATATTGAACATCCTGGGGAGTTAAAACAGCCCCGTTATGGAATTTTACCCCTTTCCGAATCGGGAAGGTATAGGTTTTGCCGTCTTTGGAAATAAGACCGTTGGCGATCGAGGGGACTTGAGAGGCGAGTAACGGTTCAAATTCTGTGATGCTGCCCGGTTTATATTGGACCAGATTGTCATAGCATTGAAAGATAATTCCGCCGCTGGCTACATCATAGGCTTTGGCCGGGTCCATGGTCTCGGCATCGCCATTTCCCAGGAAAGTAAAGGTACCGGCATCAAAATTTGCCGCTAAAACTGAAGAACAAATCAATACCATCGCGATGGCCGTTAACAATATCCGAAAATACCTTTTCATAAAAATACCTCCTTAAATTTTATTTTCAAGCCAATATCCGCCGCCCGCTCGGCGGTAAGCGTATACACTTTCACCTCCCCGTAAAATCATTCGGTCATTCCATATTTCTCATCGGTCAGGCGGAAACCCTGACTCCTTTTAATGCCAGATCTTCGGCAAAATGACATGACGTGTAATGATTCGAGTTATCCTTAAGCGGTCTTAGGAGTACAGGCTCCCTTTTGCAAATTTCCCGGGCGAACCGGCAGCGAGGATGAAAGTGGCACCCTTTAGGCGGATTGGAAGGGCTGGGCACATCACCTTCCAAAATGATTTGTTCCAATTGAAAATCGGGATCCGGAACGGGGATCGCCGAAAAGAGGGCTTCTGTATAGGGATGTCTGGGGTTGGCGAATAACTCATCGACCTCGGCCAGTTCGACGATATTTCCCAAATACATTACCGCGACACGGTCGCAAATATGATTGACCACACTGAGGTCGTGGGATATAAAAAGGTAGGTTAAACCGAATTCAGCCTGTAAATCCTCCAGCAAATTAATAACTTGAGCTTGAATGGAAACATCAAGGGCGGAAACGGGTTCATCGCAGACAATCAATTTTGGATGAAGCGCCAAGGCCCGGGCAATACCGACTCTCTGACGTTGACCGCCGCTGAATTCATGGGGGAATCTTTTCATGTGTGCGCTGGAAAGGCCAACCGAGGTTAACAATTCAGCCACCCGATCACGGATCTCCGACTTGCTGTTGATTCCATGAGTGATTAGGGGTTCGGCGATTATTTTTTCAATCGTCAGGCGCGGATTCAATGAAGAATAAGGATCTTGAAAAATAATCTGCATGTCTTTTTTAAGCGTTTGGATGGATTTTTTATTCACCGGAGTCTTGACTCCATGGAGATAAAAATCAACTTCTCCCCCGGTGGGGCTTTCCAGTTGTAGAATGCAACGGCCGGTGGTTGTTTTGCCGCAACCGCTTTCACCGACCAGGCCCAAGGTTTCGCCCTTTTTAATATCAAAACTGATATGGTCAACGGCTTTCACCCAGCCTACTGTTTTACGAAGAAATCCTTTTTGGATTGGAAAATACTTTTGGAGATTCTTCACGTTGAGCAAAGTATCATTTGGTAAAGAATTTCTGGAATCTTGACGAGTATCTGCGGAATTATTCATAGAGCCAGCACCTCACTAAATGATCGTTATCTTTCTTAAAAAGCGGCGGCTTTGTCGTGCATTTTTCAAAACTACGTCCGCAACGGGGTTGAAATGAACAGCCTTCCAGCAGGTTAAACGGACTGGGAACTAAACCGGGAATGGAAGTTAGAGGTTTTTCGGTACGGATTCCAAGCGTTGGAATGGATTTTATCAAACCGGAAGTATAAGGGTGAAGGGTTTCTTTCATAATTTGACGGACTGAACCTTGTTCAACGATTGACCCCATATACATCACGGCGACTTCATCACATAATTTAGTGACAATTCCCAGATTGTGAGTGATCATGATGATGGACATATGATATTCTTGTTGGAGCCGTTTCATGAGGTCAATAATTTGGGCTTGAATGGTGACATCCAGGGCCGTAGTGGGCTCATCGGCGATTAGTAGGTGCGGGTTGCAGGACAGGGCCATGGCAATCATTGCCCGTTGACGCATACCACCGCTGAAGCAATGGGGAAAACTTTTGACGTTTTCGGCGGGGCTCGGGATACCGACTTTCCCAACCATATCGGCGGCGGCAATCCAAGCCTCTTTCTTCGGTATCTTTTGATGCTTTTGAATCGCTTCCACAATCTGTTCGCCAATGGTAAATACCGGATTTAAAGAAGTCATCGGTTCCTGAAAAATCATGGCGATTTCATTGCCGCGAATACTTTGTATTTCGGTGCCCATCGGATCCAATGCGCCAATATCGACGATGCCTTTATTTTCGCTCTCGAAAAGGATTCGGCCGCTATGAATTCTCCCTTTGGGGCGGGGAAGCAATTGCATAATCGAGAGAGCGGTGATACTTTTTCCACAACCGCTTTCACCAACTAAACCCAAGGCCGATTGTTTTTTAATCTCCAATGAAATGCCGTCAACGGCTTTTACGGTTCCTTCCTCGGTTTCAAAAAATGTGTGCAAGTCTTCAATTTTTAGAAGAGTTTCCGGACCTCTATCCAAGATGGAAGAATCTTGCGTCCGAGGATCTACTCCTGAAACATTCATCAATGATGCCCCCCGTTTAAAATAAATATTTTCGAAATCGGTAATGATGCGTAGCATATTGAAGGTTTAGAATCCATCCAAACGGTTATCCCAATATCAAGAACCGTTTTATTAATATATGAGCAAATACATTCGGATAATATAAAATTGTAACGTATGTGATAAATTTGTGGAATGTTATTGTATGTATAATAATACAGAAATGAATAGAAATCAATGTGCAAAACCTATGAAAAATAGGCATCTATCTTGTTTGATGGGAATATGCTCTTGATTTTGGCGAGGGGTTAAATTAACAAAGAATATTTATCAAGATAAAGCTTGCGGCAAACACGATGGGCTTTCATATCACTTAAGAGTAATCCATATTTTCCCTTGTGCTTTGAAGTATCTTCTTGACAGGGAAGTAAAAAACTAGCGTAGGGTGAGTGAATGCCGAGGAAATCGAAAAAAAAGGGCCGCGTCGCGCCGAAAAAACCGCCTATATTATTGCGATTGTTGGTAGGGCTTTTATTATTGGTCTGTCTAGCGTTTATTACCGCCATTTTTTTTAACCCGTTTGTTTGGAGGCTCGACCTCAGGACAGAACTCAATCGGAGCCGGTTGGCTTCGACAATTTATGATCGGGACGGCGCGGAAATTGTTACCCTATATTCCAAAACCCGGCTTTGGGCGCCCCTGGATCAAATTCCCCGGAGTTTAAGGGATGCTTTTATTGCGACGGAAGATTACCGTTTTTACCAACATAAAGGGATCGATGTAAGAGGAATTGGGCGGGCCCTGGTCAGGGATATTATGGAAGGCCACAAATTGCAAGGAGGGAGCACGATTACTCAACAGTTGGTGAAAAATCTCTTTCTCTCGCAAGAGAAAAACATTTTCCGGAAAGTTTGGGAGATGGCCTATGCAATTCGGATTGAACAACAGTATACCAAAGCTCAAATCCTGGAGTTTTATTTGAATAGCATATATCTGGGCCATGGTTCTTGGGGGGTTCAGGCTGCATCCCAAGTATATTTCGGTAAGCAGGTCCAGAGATTAAATACTTCCGAAGCTGCGATGATCGCGGGTTTGGCGAAAGGGCCCGAGTATTATTCCCCTTACCGTAACCCGAAAGGGGCTGAGGCTCGCCGGAATTTAGTCCTTAAATTAATGGGGCTACGGGGGTATTTAAAGGGGGATGCAATCCGCCGTTTATCTCAGGAACCCATTCGCACTCTGAAAGAGCCGGGAACGACTTATGTCGGCGCCTATTTTAGCGATTATGTAATCCATGAATTAAAACGGCAAACTCATTATAGCGAAAATTATTTACGCAGTTCCGGCTTGAAAATTTATACCACCATGGACCGCAATATTCAGGCCCAGGCCGAAAAAGCCATGAATATTTTGCCGGTGGATGGGCCTGATCGCTGGAATGTGACACAACCCCAAGGGGCTATCGTGGTTCTTGATCCTACCACCGGTCAAATTTTAGGCATCGTGGGCGGCAGGCATTTTTCTACAGCCGAACCCAATAGGGCCTATCAAATTCTCCGGCAACCCGGATCAGCCATCAAGCCCTTTGTTTACGCAGCAGCCATAGAGTCGGGTTATAAACCCGATCAGGAAATGGTTGATCAACCGTTAACCATTTCCGTTAACGGAGAGACTTGGCGGCCTCAGAATTATGATAACAAATATCGGGGCACGATTACATTACGAACGGCGTTGGAAGAGTCGGTCAATACCATTGCGGTGCAATTGGTTCAACGTTTGGGCCCGGCTACTGTTTTTCAAGTTGCCCGTAAAATGGGACTAACCAGTTTGGTATCATCCGGGGACTTAAACGATCAGGGTTTGGCTCCATTGGCTTTGGGAGGTTTAACAAAAGGCGTGACTTTGCTGGAGTTAACCGGAACTTACAGCTCTTTTGCCAATAGTGGGGTATTATCTGTTCCTTATGGAATCACCCGGGTGTATGACCGGGAAGGCCGCCTGATTCATAGTGGCAGAATGGCCCAACATCAGGTGATTCAGGCCCAGACAGCAGACTCTTTAACTTCGATGATGGAAGGAGTCATTACTCGCGGTACCGGTATCAGAGCCGGCATCGGTATTTCGGCCGCCGGAAAAACCGGTACCACCAATCAAAATACCAACGGCTGGTTTATCGGATATACCGGAGATTTATTGGCAGGAGTATGGATTGGCAATGATGAGCAAAATAAACCGCTTATTGCCGGGGGTGCGGCCATGGGAAGCGGAATGGCTTCAGCCATTTGGGGAGAATTGATGCGGAAAGTGGCATCAAAAGGCGCCTCACTTCATGCATACTCGCCAGGCAAGTAAAAATTTGCGTGATATTAATGGCCCATGCAGCGCCGACCACGCCCCATAAGGGGATTAAACCGATTAATGCAAAAGTTTTTAAACCGACGGCCCATATACTCAGGGCCATTACTGTTTTGGTGGCCCCTACCGAAGCCAGTATGGAAATGTTGAGAATTCCAATCCCTGTAAAAGGCAAACCGACGACCAGAATTTTAATTAAAAGACTCGGAGAGGTGTCTTGATAAAGGAATTTGGCGATTGGGACGGCTGTAAAGAGAATGAAGCAAAAAGCCAGCAAACAAAAAAAAGTAGTCACCAGATAAAACAGAGAGATTTTGCGGAGAATTTTTTGAAAGGATTTGGTTTTAAAAGCTGAACTAACTTGGGGCGAGAGCACCGAACCCAGCGGCGCCGAAAAGAGCAGGGGAAAATAGGCGACCGGCTCGGCCATTCCCGTTAACTTTCCAAAAAGTCCCGTGCTAAGGGCGGTATTGAGGCCGCCGCTCATCAAAAGATGGGGTATGATAATTCCTTCGCTGGCCAAACTGATCGACACTACAATTTGGTTGAGTAAAATTGGCCAGGAATAACGAAAAATCTGCCGCTGAGGGAGCTCAGGATTATTGGGGCTTTCAGATAGAAACTGTGAAATACGGGGCTTGTGGGAGTATTTATAAAACAGCAGCAATGTTATCAAACAGGTAACTTCACCCATGGTTAAGCCTAAAACCGGAGCCCCGAAGATGGAGAAAGGCAGGATTCGCAGAAAAAATTCAACTGCCAGGAAAGTGGTAGAAATTTCAATGATTTGTTCGGCAATTTCGGATGCTGCCGTAGGAGCCATCAAGGAATGTCCCTGATAATAGCCGCGAAGAATCGCCGATATAGCGGAAAAAGGGATTGCCAGGGCTACGATGAATAAAGATTCCTGAATACGAGGGTCCGTAAAGACATTCCGGCTAAGAAAGGGAGTCCCAATGTAAAGGAAGGCCGCAATGATCACCGATGAGATCGAGACGATGCGGAGGGCCCAATTTTTTAAAAGGATAATTTTGGGGTATTCATGATATGCCAAATATTCCGCCACCCATTTGGTTAAAGCCAAAGGTAGTCCAATGGTAGCGATTCCGCTGAGAAGCCGGTATACCGGGTAAATCATTTGCAGAATTCCCAGTCCTTCCGGGCCGATTTTTCTAGCCAGCCAAATGCGATAAATGGAACCTGCGAACTGGACAATCAGTCCGGAACCCACTAAATAAAAGAAGTTTCTCAAATTGGGGCGGGTTTTCATTGATAAGTTCCTCCGTAGTACGATACTATGGGCGGGGGTTATTCATTATGACATCTTTGCGCTGGCCTTTTAAGGACGAATCGCCGGAATGCAAATCAAAGCGTCTTATGTTACACATGATGTGTCAACACAACTTTTAGCGGGAGGTCTTTAAATTATTTCCGGATTATTTTATAATGAATACCATAACGGCGGAGGCTTGTCCATTTTGTTTATCGTGAAACAATGAAATGTAAAAATTGTATTTTTTTCATTGCAATTGGCGAAAATATCGCACAAATAGTGAACCAGGCGTGCCTTTATCGTTGCAACCTATTTAACGACCGGAACTTCTTGGCCAGGTTTGCGTTGAAATGTAACTGTATTTTAAAATTCACCATGCCCAATCTATGCTAGACTGAATTCAATTGAGAATAAAATAAAGAGTTGCTGGCGATAATGACAGAGATAACCTTCCTGGGGTTTGAAGCGGCAATCACCAAAGAATTCCAATTTACCAGGTATTACTGGTAGGATATTCAAGATTTCTGTGATAGTTTAAGATTGAAGCAATAAACAACGTGAATGGTTGTAATGGAGATGAAAATGATGAAACGAAAATTCATATACGGTTGTCTTCTTTTCGTATTCTGTTCGGTGGTGGTTTATGGCGCGGTGCTTACCAAAGATATGCGTCAAAAGCTCGAAAATATCAGTATGGCATCGGCGGTTTACGACCGTAATAATCAATTAATTGGGAATCTGTATTATTACAATCGGATTTGGACACCGATCAGTAAGATTCCGGTCAATCTCCAAAATGCGGTGGTGGCGATCGAAGACTCCAGGTTTTACGAGCACAAGGGGATTGATTTGCGCGGAATGGCCAGGGCTCTTGTACGCGATATTATCCCGGGGGGCGGGGTTGAAGGCGGTAGCACGATTACCCAACAGTTGGCCAAAATCGCATTGCTAAGCCAGGAGCGTACCCTCTCCCGGAAAATCGAGGATATTTCTTATGCCCTGGAGATGGAAAAGGTTTATTCGAAAAAAGAGATTTTGGAACTTTATTTGAATAGCGTGTATCTGGCTCATGGCAATGTCGGGGTTGAAGCGGCCGCCCGCTATTATTTCGGCAAGTCGGTCAGCGCTCTCAATTTGGAGGAGTCGGCCATGATTGCCGGTATGATTCAGAGCCCCGAAAACTTATCTCCCCTTCGGCATCCCAAAGAGTGCAAGGTGCGCCGGGATGTTGTACTCAGAAGAATGTCGGAACTCAAATATATAACCAATGCCCAATACAAAGCAACTTCAGCCCGGGGTTTGCGCGCTGTCAATCGCGCCGAGGTCGCTTCGGTCGGTGCTTACTTTCTTGACTATGTCCGCCAGTATTTAATCAGTAAAGAGAATTTTACCGAAGAACAATTACGTTACGGCGGGTACAAGATTTACACCACGCTCGATTTAAATTGCCAGCGCCAGGCTGAAGCGGCCATGCTTTCCGTCCCCAAAGTGGCATCGAATGTTCAGCCGGAAGCGGCGCTGATCACATTGGATCCAAGAACGGGCGAAATATTGGCGATGATGGGCGGGAAAAATTATGGCCAAAGCCAGTATAACCGTAGTATCCGGGCTTATCGTCAGCCGGGATCGGCTATCAAACCGTTCGTTTATGCTGCGGCCTTAGAGAAAGGCTTTACGGCGGCGGCCATATTTGACGATAAACCGTTGGCCATTGAAATGCCGGATGGCAGTATGTGGTCGCCGGTAAACTATGACCGTAAATTCCGGGGTAAAATGACTCTCCGGGATGCTTTTAAACAATCGATCAACAGTGTGGCCGTCCAGTTGCTCCAGGAAGTTGGAGTGGACGCCGTCGCCGACCAAATCGAAAAGCAGGGTATTACGACTTTAGTGAAAAGCGGTCCAACCAATGATTTGAATTTAGCTCCGTTGGCCTTGGGAGGATTGACTAAGGGTGTTACCCCGTTGCAATTAGCGGCGTCTTATGCCCCCTTCGCCAACGGCGGTTGTTATAATGAGCCGGTGGCATTGCGTAAAATAATGAATCGCCAAGGGGAGACGGTGAAACAATTTTCGATTGAACCCTCCTCCCAGCAGGTGCTTTCACCGCAGAGCGCTTATATCATGACTTCCTTAATGGAGAGCGTAATTAGCAGCGGGACGGGTATCCGGGCCAGGCTGGCCGATCGCCCGGCTGCCGGGAAAACCGGTACCTCCAGTGATTATACCAATGCCTGGTTTGTTGGATATACGCCTGATATACTTACCGCTGTCTGGATCGGCAACGATCGTCAGGACCGTCCGATGACGTATAAAGGCGGCAATATTGGTAGCTCAAGCGCGGCTGAGGTTTGGGGCGTCTATATGCGGCGGGTAACGGCCCGTAGGCCCGTATTGGATTTTCAACAACCGGAGGGAATTGTTTGGGCTGATGTCAATCCCGAAAGCGGTCAGGCTGTGCCGGGATGGGCAGGAAATAACACCTACAAGGAAGTATTTAAGGAGAATACGGTGCCGCAAAGTACAGCTTACAGGCTTTGGCACTGGTTTTTCCCGGGGAAGAAAGACGAAAATGGAGCCCCCGGTTCACAAGGCGGTCAAGAGAAGACGAATGTACCGGATGATCAGAAAGCGCCATCGGCTATATCCCAACCCGAAAATAAAAATCAAGCGCCTCTGGATGAACAAGGCAACTGAAAAATGGAGTAACTACGCGCCATTGGGCTGGAGTCCGGCGTTGACTTATCCAATCAGTAACGCCCACAGCTGAGAGATGGGTATGACGATAATCAATGCCGGAGCATGCTGGCGATGGGAAAGGATTGTAAGCCGCAAATTCGAAATCCGGTCGCCAACATAATCATCCCTCCGCAGGCAGTAAAATCCCCAATCAGAGCGGCGTTGGTCAGGGGAACGATCCATGCCGCCGTGGTAAATAAAGTGATGGAAATTAAAAACTGCGGAACACAAATGGTCATCACAATGTAACCCAGGGTGGCCCCGAAAATTCCGGCTGTAAAAAAGTCCAAAATCGATTTGGCCAACAGCAAGGAATGATCACCGCTCATTCCTTCGGTGAGCGCCCCGCAGATACCGGTGCCGCTGGCGCAAAACAGCACTACGATTCAACCAGCCTTTCGCTAAAACCGGCCGGACCTTCAGCGCCTTCACCTTTGTTCACCAGGCGTTCGATTGGTTTCCGGATTCGGTTGCCACACCATTGAATGCCCTGTTCGAAGTGAAGAAGCTCCCCAAGGACGTTCCCAGGATTAATGCCAGAATTACCGCCGGTAAGGTGTGGATTTTGGTGATATAAGTAATCTCAATCGCCATTGAGGCGACACTGAATGTGAGAGTTAAGGCGTTGCTGATAGGGCTGGGGATCTTATTTCCAAGAAGCGCTCCTGCTAAACCTCCGAAAAAGACCGCCAGGGAATTTACAATGACTCCGATCGGCATGGTAGGGTCCTTTCTCCAGTTGAAATTTTGCCTGGGGTTCTTTTTCGATAGTATTATAGTTTTCCCTGCTCAAGGTTTAAAATTAAAAATTACGGATCAATTTTTTTGGGAATCATGGAAAGATATTTGGCAGGAACCGTGATAGTATCGTAAGCAGAATACGAAAACGATATCCGGTTTTTTCTAGGAAATAAGTATTGTATAATAAAAGAGTCAACTTATGAAATCTTCCCACCGGCCCATCATGTTTTTATAACCACGGATGACCTTATTTACCGTGGGGCGGGTAAAGATAAAATTTAGTTTCGGAATATAGGGGTGTTTGGGTGCGCCTGGATAAATTTTTGGCCAATATGGGCTGCGGCAGCCGCAGTGAGGTTAGGCAACTTATCCGCGCCGGCGAGGTTCGGGTTAACGGTGCCGTCATTCGTGATGAGAGTCTTCACTTGAATGAGCTGGAGGATATTGTTGCCTGTCAAGGGGAAAAGGTCGGATACCGCCAATTTTTCTATCTGATGCTGAACAAACCCGCCGGGGTCATCTCGGCCACCGATGATCCCCGGGAGCGGACGGTACTGGACATTATAGACCCCAAATACCGTAATAAAGGAATTTTTCCCGTCGGGCGGCTGGATAAGGATACCGAGGGGCTGTTGATCCTGACCAACCACGGGGAATTGGGACACAAGCTGCTTTCGCCCAAAAAGCATGTTCCCAAATGCTACTTGGCCCAAGTTACCGGCGAAATCGGCGCAAGGGATTTTGAAGCTTTTCGAAGCGGGATAGTGCTGGATGACGGTTACCGGACTTTGCCGGCGGAACTGGAATTAATCCGGCCCGGAGAACCGAATCAGCTGAAAGTAATAATCCATGAGGGGAAATTTCACCAGATCAAGAGGATGTTTGAAGCTCTGGATAAGAAAGTGGTTTATCTGAAGCGAATCGCTATGGGCGACTTGGAACTGGATCCAACCTTGGCCCTGGGGCAATACAGGGAACTGACCGAGGATGAAATTGCAACTCTCGCCAAATTTGTCGGATAAAAAGACCGATGGACGGGCGCCGGTTTTTGTCTTTCTATCTAGAGAATACTTAAAGGGAATTTGCTTAAATCTTAGGCCTATTATGGAATTGCTTCGAAGCCTAAACGCTCAAAACCCCAAAAGTATGTTAGTTCCCTTTAAGGGCTAGGGTCGGGTTTTAGGCTTATTTTCATCCTTTGAATTGCCCCGGCAAAGCCCTAGTTTATTCGGATTTCAATTTGGAAAAACCATTCGGAAGATCAAAAGTTTTAGTAAAATGATATTGCAGATCCACAATATCATTTCACCCGTCGGTAATGTTGTTTTCATCATCTGCAAAATGGTTTTATCCACCGGTAATGTTGTTTTCATCATCTGCAAAATGATTTCTTCCACCGGCAATGTCGTTTTTCTCATCTACAAAATGATTTCACCCATCCGCAATGTTGTTTTGCCCAGCTGCAAAATCATTTCTTCCATGGTTTTTGTATTTTTTCATAGAAAGACAATTTTTTTGGGAATTGCTAATTTCGGTTCGAATTGAAAAATCTGAGTTTAAGACTCAACCTTCCGGATTTATTTTTTGTGAATGTATTTCAAGACTTCCACATTTTCCACGGTAATCATGCCATCGCTCACCATGGCTTCCAATTCCGGCATGATCGGCGCCAGGCGTTCTTCGATGTCGACGATTTCCACAATCAACGGCAAGTCGGAAGAAAGCTCCAAAAGTTTGGCGGAATGGATGCGGGAGTTGGCGCCATAGCCCAGTACTCCACGGATGACGGTCGCCCCGGTGATTCCCTTTTCACGGCATAAACGGACCATGGCTTCATAGAGGGGTTTACCATGCCATTTATTAGACTCGCCGATATAAATGCGCACCAATTTTGCTTTGCCGTTTAAATCCATAACGATTCCCCCTTGATTTCGATTCTCAGATCAATTTCGCCAGCAAATTGCCAAGCCAAACTGCAAACAGACCGGCCGCAACGCTTCCCAAGATGTTGAGTGAAGCCGTCCAGAATTGACCGTCGGTAATCAACGTGAAAGTTTCATACTCCAAAGTTGAAAAGGTAGTGTATGCTCCGAGGAAACCAACTGCAAAAAACAGCCGCCATAAGGGATTAACCGTAAACTTGCCCAAAATCAGGGTCATAAAAAATGCCAATACAAACGAACCGGTAATATTAATGATAAAGGTTGAAAAAGGGAAATCGGTTTTTAGCCGGGATCCAACCAGGGTGGCCAATTCATAGCGGGCAATGGCTCCCAGAAAACCCCCAAAACCGACAGCAAGTATTTTCATCACGGGTCTCCTTTTAAGATGATAAAGGAAGGAGCGGAACTTGGGACCAAAGGATAAACTTATCGAAAGGTTGGACTACAAAGCCTGTGGGCCGGAGTCCCCGGTTCGGATGCGGATCACTTCATCAATGGTGGAAATAAAAATCTTTCCATCGCCGGCAGCGCCGGTTTGGCAAACTTTACAGATAATATCGGCCGCTTTTTGAACTTCCTGATCGGCAACGACCAACATCACGATTTTCTTCGGCAATAAGTCGATCCGGTAATCGCCAACCCGCCATTGAAGGGTAATTCCACCTTGAGCGCCGCGGCCTTTGACTTCATAAACCGTCATGCTGCCAAATCCCTGTTCTTCCAAAGCTGTCCGCAAATCCGGCAGCTTTTCTTCACGAATAACCGCTTCGATTTTTTTCATCAAGATAACCTCCATTCACGTAGTTGATTTCCAAAAACATTCCTAAGGAGTCAGCCACCCCAGCTTTGCTGGGACAAAGATGTGATGAAAATTCCGCCGGGGTGGCTGTTCGATGGCGGCTCGCAAAACGAGCCGAAGTATCCGGATTGAAAGTATTTTCTAGATGGTTTACCCCATGATATCATGAATACTCATGGGAATGCAAGGCCTTCAGAGTGGGAAAGGACCCGGCGGCAGATTGTCTCAACAATGGGGATTCAAACCCTCGGCTTTAGCCGGTGGTGGTTGAGTTTTTAGGTGATAAAGTTTCTGACCAGGTCTTCCAAAGTATCGCGACGACGGATTAATCTGGGGAGGCCGTCGCCTTGAATCAAGATTTCGGCCGGACGTAACCGGTTGTTATAGTTGGAAGCCATGGACATGCCATAAGCGCCCGCATCGATGACACCAATGATGTCGCCAACCTCAATGACCGGTAATTCCTTATCCTTGGCGAGGATATCGCCGCTTTCGCAAATATTTCCGACTAAGGTGACCGTTTCCTTTTCTGTTTTCGTTCCTTCATTGTCCAAAGCGTGATTCCCCGGGTAGACTTCAATATCATGTTCGGCCCCGTAAAGAACGGGCCTCATCAATACGTTAAATCCAATATCCGTTCCAACGTATGTTTTTCCGTAGCTTTCTTTTTTGGAATGAACTCTGCCGAGTAAAACCCCGCATTCTGCCACGATGTAGCGGCCAGGCTCGATCCGGAATTGAAAATGGTCGGGAAACCCGGCGCCATGTTTTTGTAAAACCGAGGCGAAATCGGTTTTGAATTTCACCAGATCCAAACCTTGCTGGCCTTGCCGTTTTTGGTAAGGAATGCCCATTCCTCCCCCGAAATCGATAAATTCCAGTTCCTCAAAATAAGCCGCGATATCGAGTAATTTTTTGACCCCTTCCAAAT
Organism: Bacillota bacterium; assembly: GCA_023401925.1. Lineage (GTDB taxonomy): Bacteria > Bacillota > UBA4882 > UBA8346 > UBA8346 > UBA8346. The sequence goes on along the minus strand of JAEXDA010000047.1, from coordinate 1,680 downwards.
AAACGGCCCCGTCTAAAAACAAAGAGCCGAGGTGTTGGTTAAGGCCCGCTATTCTTAATGGATATTCGCGGGAGATTTTTTTTATTTCCCCCAAATGGTCGGTGGTAATTCCAAACTTGGTACTCTTTCCGGCGGTAACCACCTTTTGGTGGTGTCCCACTCCGATACCGGGATTGATGCGCAGGGCTACTTTTCCGCCGGGATTAATCTTTCCGAACTGCTCCAGTTGGGAAACAGAGTCGACACTGACCATCACGTGGTGGTCCAGAGCCCATTCCATCTCCGAGGGTGAAACATTGTTTCCGATATAAAAAATTTCGGAAGGAAGAAATCCCGCCGTTAAGAGCAGAAAAATCTCACCAGGGGACATGGCGTCGGCGGTCAGGCCTTCTTCACGGATGATTTTCAACAATTCAACATTGGAGTTGGCTTTACAGGAATAATCGGCCTGAAATTTAAAGCCGGGTATGGAAATCAAGTGAGCCATTTCCCGGCAGCGGGCTCTAAGAACGGTCTCGTTATAGACATAGAGTGGACTGCCATACTGCTTGAGTAATTCTTGGGGAGTTGTCGCTCCGTAAAACACATTGGGCTTCGGGTATTCATTCATGGACGGTATGCTCCTCATTCCGTGGACTGGTCGTTATGGCAATCAATTCGATTTCATTGGTGAGGGAATCTTTAATTAACTGGACCAAGTTTTGATTCCGGGAAAAAAGACAAGTAACTTCCTTATTGGGAGAGAGCTCGCCGGTCAATACATGGGTTGAATCGGCAATGAGCCTGATTTCGCCGGGAGCTTTTTCGCGATGATAAATGATGGCGCCGGGAAGCTCATAGTCGGAACCGGTGATTAATACCACTTTGAGCCCTCTGCCACAGGCAGTTGCGATTTCTGAACCGACCAGAGACAGTTCTGCTTTAGAGCAGGATAAATAAATTCTTTCGGATGCGCCCGTGATGATATTTTTCATTTTGGAAAGGATTTGCGCGAAACCGTTGATGGTGATATAGGGTTCCAAAGGTTCATCTTTGATGGGTATCCGTTCGCTGATAAAGGATAAGGTCTCATCAACCTGGCGGCGGATATTTTGAATCATTTCGTTGACTGGAACCGCAATATACTTAATAGTGACGGCATCGATCCGGTAGGCCCCGCCTTTTTCAGCCAACCCGGCTAAGCCAAGATAAACGTTGGACCGGGAAATGCCGGTCAATTTGGCCGCTTCGTAACCGGTGAGAGCCCCTTCTTTGCATAGTGTGAGATAAAGTAAGGATTCATGCTTGGTAAAGCCGACTTTGATAAGGGCTTCAATGAGATCCATGATTTTTCCTTAGTGGTATTATTTAGGACCACTATACTATTTTAAAATAAACTTGTCAATAGCTTTGTCCCGCATTTGGATGGTTCCGAGCATTCGATGATCGTTATGACCAGTTTTTGAACCGTTAAAACCAACATTAATAACAAAAAAGCGACACCGTATTTCGGCAGCGCTTTTTCATGGGATGAATGTTTGTTGAGTTGATTATAAAGATGACTCAGGTGAGCGGTAAGCCATAATCTCCGCCGCGGGTTAATTCGTGTTCATCGAACACGCCCACACGGCTAGGCGATTAAAAACTTTTTAAATCCCCCTCCGGGGATCGGCTTACAATTATTGTTCAAACTTTTAGAAT
>JAEXDA010000044.1 GCA_023401925.1 Bacillota bacterium | reverse complement strand
ATCCCCTCTGGGGATCGGCTAATCTTTGCCACTCATTGCTTCGAAGCATCACGGAGCCCGGTAAATCCGGGCTTTAAAACGCTTTTTGCTACTTAGCCGTGGGGTTTACCCCGCGGTGGACGAAATCGACTACAAACATGTCCAGTTTCGCGATATTCATTAATATAATGCATTTATTTTCCAACGATATGGGTAATGAATAGCAGATGGTGAGGGTTAAAAAGGTTTATAAAGCTCTGGATCGGCTTGGGGAAATTCAATGAATAAATCGGATGTGAAAAGACAGGCCCGCGAAGGAAGAGGAGAAATTACGGCTGACTTCGCAGAGGGATTTGAGGGCTATTCTGATCAAGAGTTGACGGCATTTCTAGATAGTAGGAATTCCCAAATCCGCACTGCAGCAGCGCAAATTCTCGGCAAACGAAAATTCTTGGCCGCAGTCCCGGATTTATGTTTTCGATTGAAGAAAGAAAAGGCTTTATACGTAAGAATCGCTATCTCTGATGCCTTAAGCTCGATTGGAGCAGGGGCAATACCGGAGATGATGAAATACGTCGGTAAGATTGGGGGTAATCAATATCAAGACTTGCCAAGTGAAATCTTTCAAAAATGGAACTATCCTTTGCCCCGGGATATAATCATTCGCAGTATCATTCGAATGGGAATACCGGCTTTGGAAAAATTGAATGAATTTTTGTTGGAAAGCGATGAACCGGAGGTTAGCGAAATCATCGACGCAATCGGACATATTTCGTTTTACTCCCAGGACCAGAGTTCGTTTGACAACTTAGTAAGGATAATGGCGGAGTATCATCAAAATGAACTCATTGTATGGAAGGTTCTCCGGGCGTTGCAAGCATTTCCCAATCCTCGAACGCATCAACTTTTAAAACATATTTTGCTGAACGGGGATATACCCCAGTACCGCTGGGAAGCGGCACGAAGCCTAGGGCAGATAGGAACCAAAACAGCAGAAGAGTATCTTGAAATGGTTATGAATGATTCCGATGATAAGGTACGAACAATGGTGAAGTTATCATTACAACATATTCACAACTCAAATCATAAGGATTTGGAGGGTAAACAATAAGGAATGGGCAACGAATTTCTCAATATAACAACGGACAATATTGGAAGAGAACATTTATGTTGTGCGATAGCCGATAAAAAACATCAAAAGGGTGTTGAAGGTAAAAAAGCATGGCTAGCCGACAGAATTGCGGAAGGTCATGTGTTTAGAAGGCTAAATGAAAAGGGTAAGGTGTTTATAGAATATGCGCCGCTTGAAAAAGCGTGGGTGCCTATTGTTGGGGATAACTATATTTACATATACTGTTTTTGGGTTTCCGGCAGTTTTAAGGGAAAAGGTTATGGTAGAGAACTACTCAATTATTGTATAGAAGATGCTAAAAAACAAAAGAAGTCGGGTGTTTGCATACTTAGTTCAAAAAAGAAAATGCCTTTTCTTTCCGAAAAAAAATTCATGCAGAAATTTGGTTTTGTGACCGTAGATACGATTGACAACGAGTATGAATTGATGGCCTTATCTTTTAATGGTCTGCGGCCGCAGTTTTCGTCCAATGCAAAAGGGCAACAGATCGATAAAGAAATATTGACGATTTACTATAGCTTGCAATGTCCGTATATTCCGGACTGCATAAAACAAATTGAAACTTTTTGTATGACAAATCATATTCCGTTTGAGTTGAATAAAATCGACACTTTGGAAAAAGCTAAGGCACTGCCAGGTGTATTTAACAACTGGGCTGTTTTTTATAAAGGTAAATTTAAAACACTGCATTTGCTTAATGAAGGTTATTTAAGGAAAATGCTTGCGGCTGGTCGTGTTTGAAAATCAAAGTATTTCCGGAAAAAGTAGCAAATTTAAATGGCCTGATATTTAAAGCAATCTTAAATTGGATTTGAGGTAACGATTATGGATCGATTATCTCTTATTGATAATGTTTTGTTAGCATATAAACAAATGGATTGTCGGTGGAGGGCCCAATGATTTATATGAAGGTTTTATATGGTAATAATGTCGCCACCTTTAAGTTTAATGAAGATCAAAGGGAAAAAGCCAGAGAGTTTAAAATGTTCGCCGAAGAATCCGGACATTATGTGAGTGTGTGGGAAGAACCTTTAATATTGCTAAATCGGCACATTACCCGCTATTGAAATTCCCTCTCTGTTAGGGTGGAATCCAGCCCTTAACGATACCACCTCTTAATGCTCTACGGTAGAGCATGGTAATCCTGGGTGAGGGGTTATTGATTTCTTCAAATCCCAGTTTTATGCTATCTAGAAAATACTTTTTTGCCTCAATTCTTTTTCTGTGTCTCTGTGGCCAAAAAGCATTTAGGCCACAGAGGCACAGAGATAAAAACCTATTTTTATCCTTTCAGGTGCCCCGGCGGGCCGGGGTGGACGACTCTGTGGGATTACTTCGGAAGCCTCCTGGTTCATCCTGGAAACTTTTGAGCCATTGAATGATTCCTCCAAAAGCTCCCTTCGCCAGAAATTTTCAATCCTTAAGATTGGGAAGTTATTGCCGTTGATTTTTTAAAGGGATTCCATTTGCCGTTTTCTTTCAATCCCTCTGCTTGTGTTTTGGATTGGCTTTCCGGGGATAAGGAAGAGGATTGACAGTTATGGGGGGATGCAGTATTCTTGTGAAAAGCCTATTAAAGGAGCTTCCGAGTTATGACCCGTTTTTTTGTTCCCAGCGATCAAATCCAGGATCATACCGTCATCCTGAAAGGAGAAGACCGCCATCATTTATTAAATGTTCTTCGCCAGGGACCAGGGGCGGAGATTACCGTTTTGAATGGCAGGGGCCAGGAATATCAGGCTAAAGTTCTGACGGTTACCCCGGATGAAGTGATAGGAGAAATTGTTGAACAGGTTGAACGCCAAACCGAACCCAAGGTTAAAATCAACCTGGTGCAAAGCCTGCCCAAAGGGGATAAATTTGAGTTTATCCTACAAAAAAATACCGAGCTTGGCGTTAGTTGCTTTCAACCTGTAATCAGCGAACGCAGCACCATCCGGCTTGATGCCGCCGGAGCCCGAAAAAAGGAGGAGCGCTGGCGAAAAATCATCCGGGAAGCCGCTGAACAATCCGGTCGCCAAATCATCCCGGAACTGAGGCCCGTGGTGAATTGGACCCAATTTTTCAAAGACAGGGAGCCTTTTGGCTTACGACTGATCCCATGGGAAGGCGAAAAGGAAAATTCTTTGAAACAGGTTTTAAATGAACAAAAAGAAGCCCTGGAAAACATTACAGTGATTATCGGCTCAGAAGGGGGCTTTTCCCAAAAAGAGGTGGAGCAAGCGGTTCAAGTTGGTGCGATTCCGGTTACTCTTGGCCCCAGAATATTGCGGACGGAAACAGCGGGGCTAGTGGTTGCTTCAGCGATTCTTTACCATTTCGGCGATCTTGGGTAATCCATGAGTTATTTTTTTTCGCAAAGGATCGTAAATTATAGCCGGCAAGGGATTTCCGTCAAGGGATTCCAGGGTGTAGTGAATAAAGGGCAAATATACCAGGCCGATATTCATAAGGTGTATTTTAACAAAAGGCTGAAATTTGCGGTAACCTTCAGCTAAACGGCGATAAAAGCTGCTCTCGGCTTCTTTCTCGTTTTCATCATCCTGATTACCCCGGTAAAAGGCTTCCAAGTATTGGACCTCTTCTTCCCAACGGGCTTGGGCTGATTTTATCCAGGTGGAGTCGTGATTTTTAAGCTGCCATTTTAAATGGTTGACTAATGAATCATAACCTTCCCGGTAGGCAATTTTCCGTTTTTCCAAATTTTTTTTGGGGGGACTGGGGTGAAGCTTTTTGGCGGCTATTTCCTTTTGAAGGTTGGAATCGATCTCGCCACTTACCAAGTCAATCCCCAGCGAGTAAAGTTCTTCCATTTTTTCATCGGTTTCAAAACTGACTCTAAAATTGGCCAGTAATTCGGGATGGTAGGATAAGGTCGGCTTTTCAAAGAAAAACCGCGGCAAAACCGTGGACCCTTCGAGTAGTCCCATAATTTCCCGTTCGGTTCTGCGAGGGTCCAATTCATAAGCAAAAGTACCCGTGGATATTAAACCCCTTTCACGGATACCGTCAATAAACCATTGAAGGCGGTAACTGCTTTTGCTCACTAATTCCGAACCGGGATATTTACTTAAATGATCCGGATTACATACCATTTGTAGATTTTGCGTTTCTATCCGGGCCGGGGTAAAGAAGGTCCGGGGAACGGAGACTTGGCACTGGGCCATAATCAATTCGGAATTGATGATATTGTAGGGGGAGTTTGAGATCTTTAAAGAATCAACGATAAAATTAAAAATCGCTAAGGATGGGCTAGACATGAACAAATTCACCTTTTATCAAATATCAAAATTTTTATCTTAAACAAAGAACCTGGTAAATTGCTGATTGGTTAGTAAGTGTTAAAAACTTTGAATGGCCTGTCCAGACTCCTGATTTGGTTTCCTGAGTTAATGAATGACAGTATATTGTCCCCATTCAATCCGTTTTTAATCCCGAATCGGTTGATCTTAAAAATATAAATGACCTTTTAAATTCAAAACGACAGGATTTTATTTACAATTGGATCTTGCCCCTGATAGTATTCTGAAAGATTTAATTCGATATTGATATCGGGTTTTATAGACATGCCTTTATCAAGGACCGGGACTTTTCTAGTTGAATAGACTAACGGTAGCTTGGAATTGGGTAAAATTAATAACTTTACATTTCCGAATTTATAATTATCGGCCGGTTCCCCTATAAGAATTGCATGGGTCTTTTTACGAAGTTCAATAGCGGAAGTGACTCCGGATGAAAAGGTTTGCCTCCCTATGATAACAAAGATGCAACCTTTTTTATTTATAGATGGTCTTTGATTCAGTCCTTTAATGAGGTCTTCAATAATGTAACTGTCACCTCCGATATTATTACGTAAATCAATTACTAATTTGTCAACTCGCTTGGTGTCGATATAGTTAAAAATATTTTTTGTTAGTTCATTGAATGGGGTTTCTGATATCTCGAAGCATTTATTGTATTTAAAATAGAGAAGGCGGTTGTCAGCAAGGTAATCACACCAATAATTTAGATTATTATTTTTTTTATATAGCGGTGAGGCGATACCCGGTTTGTGGAAATCCACCCAATTAATCCGAACATTGTCGGCTTTCGACTTAACAATGAACTGTACGATTTGATTTTTGGAATTGCGAAAAGTAAATCTAGCATTGTCTAAACTAGATATGATCTTTAAGTTTTTTAAAACCTCAGGTATTGTCATGTAAGAAGGATTCCATTGCTTTAGCCTGGCGGCATTTTCATGGGAAATCAGGGAATTAACCTGGTTAGTGACATCGATAATATCCGTATTCTCAATTTTTATCAAACGAAGACCAAGTAGGAAAGGATAGTCTTTTGAGGTTGAGGTTACACATAAATCGTTGCTAAACCAATAAAGCGTTAAGGGAAATTTATGATAATTAAGGTTTGTTGGGACTAATCCTGCATAGGCATGATCTAATGGTAAAAATGTATGGGCATCGCCAGCCTTTGCTAACAATTTGGCAATTTCTATGGGAAGATCTTCGTTGGCTAATCGGGGGAATGATTTGCGTAGAATCGAGACTTGTTTCAAAAATTCATTTTTTGATATTTGTTCATAAATATTTGGATCATTCTTGGGTAGTTCCGAAACCAGATAACCGATGTCTTGATTCCAATCTTTTAGCGCCTTGGCTGTCAACGATGCAGAGTAGAGCGAGGACTGGAACAAAAAGCATAAAACAATGACTAATATGAAGGCTGCAAATGGCTTCATAATATTCTCCTTTTAAATTAGTTGGATAAAGTTTACGATCTTTGATGACTTTTGCATTATCCCCTATATTTAATGTGATAAATTTGAGCTTTTATTTATATAACGTATTAACTAAAAGTTTCTTTCGAAGAAAGGGAATGAAATTGCGTAATTGGCCTTAATTACTCCGGATAATCGGCAGTTTATGAAGAGTGGTTGTGTTTTGATGGAGTTGTTTAAATTTGTCCTGCTTTTAAAACATAATGATACTGACAGGTGAGGTGTATGCCTTCGCCTATCAGTTGTCTGAAGAAATCTTTTCATTCCGGATTATCTTCTTGGAGCATAACTTCTATCTCTTTTCCGAGTTCATTAAAACCTTGGTTCAATTCTTCGGGGGACAGGGTCTTTATGATCAAATCCATGATGCGTCCTTCAAAGCTCTTTCCTACACGCCCGCTGGCAAGTTTACCGATTACCCGTTCGCTTTCGCCGATTACCATCTCAAACATCCGTACTTTTTCCGTAAGTAATCTTAGTAAATGTTCTTCAATAGTATCTTTGGTCGATAGATTGTAAATATATACATCTTTAGCTTGCCCAAGCCGGTGAATGCGGCCGATGCGTTGTTCCAGCCGCATCGGGTTCCAGGGCAGGTCATAATTTATCATGGTATTGCAAAATTGAAGGTTGATTCCTTCACCGCCGGATTCGGTACAGACCATGACTTTATATTCAGGCCTTTGTTTGAACTGGAATTTGGTCAATTCTTTTTTGGAAGTTGATAAGTGACCATCAAAGGCCAGGGTTAAAAAACCTGCTTGTTCAAGGCGGGAACGGATATAACTTTGAGTGCCCAAATATTCGGTAAAAATGATTATTTTCTCGGGTGTTTTCTTCACCAATTCTTCCACTACGACCATTTTGGAGTTTTGTTTCACTTGTTGGGCGAGTTTAAACAAGGAGCTTGCTTCTTCTTGGGTTTCCGGATTTTCATCCATATTTTGAGCTAATTTAAATAAGGTCAAAACAGCCGCAAAAGTGCTGGAGCATATCTCCCGCTGTAAAGTGAGTAAGGGCAACGCGCTTAAACCACCTTTTTGTTTTAGGAGATTTCTCCTGACAAAATCGGTGATGCTATCATATAAATTCCGTTCCAGGGGGGTGAGTTCAATGGGGATATTTTGGACAATCCGCTTGGTAAAGCCCATATTGGCGCCATGTCGATTACGAATCATGACTTCACCCATGATGTGTTTAAGTTCTTGTTCATTTTTAGGAAGGCGTTTATCGGCGGTGAACTTCTTTTTGAAACTACGATAGTTTCCTAACTGACCAGGCCGTAAAAGGGAAATCAAATTAAATAATTCCTTTAAATCGTTTTGCAGGGGAGTGGCTGTCAGTAATAAAAAGTATTTTTTCTGGATACTGTTTACAAACTGCCAGTTTTGGGTTTGAACGCTTTTCAGTTTATGGGCTTCATCCACGATCACCATGTCAAAATATAGTTTTTCAATTTCTTGGCGGTGGCTTTCTTTTTTGGCGGTATCAATCGAGGCAATCAAGGATTGGTAATGAGACCAATCCCATTCCCGGTGGGCAATTAATGTTGATATTTCGAATTTTTCACGAAGTTCGGCTTCCCATTGGCGGCAAAGCGCGGCGGGTACTAAGATTAAAAATCTTTTGACCAGGCCTCTTAAAATGTATTCTTTTAAAATGAGTCCGGCCTCAATGGTTTTCCCCAGTCCGACTTCATCTGCAAGGATTGCTCTACCGTGCAGTTGGGAAATTACTTTTTGGGCTGCCTCGACCTGGTGCGGATAATGTAGAAAACTGTTTTGACGCCAGTATTCCTGCAAATGGTTGAGAACCAAAAGTTCCTCAAAACCCCGGTGTAGCGCAAGTTCTTCGGCACGGTAGTGAAGTTGAAAAGCGTCCCAGCTATCCCATTTTTTGTGCCGCATATTCAGCAGAAAATCGGAAAAAGCATTGCTTTGTTCGAAGATGGGTTTAAAATCAGGGTAGAAGTCGTTCAATTGGAAAGAGGTCCCTTGTTTAGCTTGAATAATGTTCAAAATAGCCTCCAGGTTTATTTGGTAGCGATGGGCGTTCTTATAGGTTATTCTTTCCGCTGGAGCAAATTTTAATCAGAGCTTTGAGTGAGGGTTTACAGGTTTTTTGAATCTTTGTGGAAAAGAAAGGATGTGGCATCAAAGAATTTCTCATTTGGAATGAGCGATTTAATCTCTATAGGAAAATACACTCTGATTGGTGATAACAATTGAACATACAGAAGACTGCCTGATAAAAGTAAATGAATTAACAAAAATATCCGATACAAGTTCATCGGATATCTCATGGATTATAAAATGCTTGCTCTTTAGCCTCTGGCTGTTGAATTTCTTAATGAATTATAATAAAGTAGCCAATCCCAGAATTAGGATGTGCCATGATTGATCTAGAGCGATTTTGAGCCACTGAATTTGGTCTGTTCCGGTTATGGCTTTAGCCCAAAAATCGATGAATTTTCGCTGATCGAGTATTATATGGGCTAGTAAAATCAGTGCAATGCCATACCAAGACAAACCTCCCTTCAGTAATGCAAAGAGAGCGACAATCCCGGTGTAAACGATAGAATGAACGAATAAGGGCAATAAATGGCTGCTTTTATTATCAGCCATCCAACGGATTTGGAATATATAGTCCCCAACAAGATGTCCGATCAATAACCAGCTAAATAAATTCATCCCTATCAAACCTCATCTCACATTTTAAAATGGCACTATCATTGCCCGGCCTTTTCAAAGAACGGGATTTTTTCAACGAAGTCTTCCTTTTCATTCACCAGTTCCTTATTGGCCGTACTTAATCGTTTCATCAATCCATGGACAATTAACATTAATATATTGACACCGGCTTTGGGATACATCCGGATAAAATTAAAAAAGTCATCCCTGCCGATCCGCAAAATCAATGCATTATCTACCGGTGATATATTGGCGGTCCTTCTTTGACTATCGGTAAAGATACCATTTTCACCAAAAAAATCACCCGCGTGAATTGTGGATACTTGAACTTGATTGCCATTTTCACCAAGAATCGATACGTTTAGTTCACCGGTGATCACCGCATAAAAACAGTAGCTGATTTCACCCTGGGTGATGATTTTTTCATCTTTATGGTATTCAAAATAATCGGCAATATTTAAAAGCATCTTTTTTTCATTATCGTCAAGATATTGAAAAATCTTAATTTTATAAACCCTTGTCATTAAGTTGCTGTCAACAATATCAATTTTTCGCATAAAATCACCTCTTTTCCATTATATCCGATTTCCGATCGAAGGTAAACCCTGCAATTCCCCAGTATAAAAATTAAACTGTACTTAACTTAAAAATCAAATCAAAGGAAATATCAATGTTACATTTAAGATTTTATTAAAATAGCCGATATTAATATTGTAAAATGCTTCCCGTGGCGGAAATATCAGTTTCGTTGGAACAAGTTGGTGATTTAACATCCGTCAGGTCAAAATTGCAATTCCTGTCTTAAAAGTATTTTGAAAATCAAGGAGATACGTAATATATCGTATGAATGAATGAAAACATTTATATGGGATACATCCCATTGGGTAAATTTTTTGAGGAAACCTTGTGAACGCACATACGGGGTCACCCCATGAACTTTAAATTAGGAGGACAAACGATGAAAAAGGCAATTGTTTTTATGTCGGTTTTGATTATGATTTTGGCGGCGACGAGTACTACTTTTGCAGTTACAACTCTTTATATTGGCGGTTCATGTGATGGTAACGGGACAACGAGGGATTATACGACAACGGGTCAAAAATATTCCGGGGATATTAAGGATACGGTTTTTGAATTTACTAATATCAGTGAAATTAAGAAAATTAAAGTGGATGTCGACTATGAAGTCGGTGATTTTAAATATATGAACGGGTCTCCGTCAATTGGTATTTGGGACGTTCAAGTAGGCTATCCGGTGATTATCCATGATAAAGGATTGGTTTATGTGACTTTGGGTGAAGTTTTTTATAATGAATATAGTGATGCATATCCTAAACATGATATAGATTCCAATATGATCGGACTGGATATTGTGGCGACTCCAATTGACCGGTTTCAATTTGAAATCGGTTTGCAGCGCTCCATATGGAAGGGTTCGTCAAAGTTATATTCGGGTGCCAATAATACCATCGAGTATTCCTGTCCTGAATTGACAGTTGGAAGACTTAAGTTTCAATATATATTCACTGACAATTTTGGTTTTTCCGTTCAATACCGGGTATTGGACTTCAAGGTCAAACAGCTGGAAGTTGCAGGAACCAAAATAAACACTACCGTTGCAGGCTTGATTTACAGGTTCTGAAGAGAGGAACGATAAGAGCGTGAAAAATGTTCAATAAAATTATCGGTAAAAAGATCAATAAAACCCGAATCACTCCGCTTGCCACCAAAATCATTATTATTTTTACGTTGTTTATTTTGGTCTCCAATTTGGCTTCCAATTATGTCAATTTGACCTATAACCGCTCTATTTTGGTCAAGTTTATCCGGGAGTTTCTAATTCGGGATCTAAAAGAGATGTATACTATTTGCAATACGCAGTATGATATTTACGAATTCGGCAATAGTTACCGTGATTCCATCGATAATATTCAACGCAATGCTTTGGAACAGTTTAAAAATAAAAAATCGGTATTTTTGGGAATTAAGGCAAATGGGACGATTGTTTTTCAAGCATCACGCATTAAGAAATTTTCCCGTTTTGACGATGGCGAAACTTTGGCGCTCATGCAGCAAAATCGCAGGAAAGGGATACTGGAAGGCTCATTACCTTTTCGTTTTAACGGCGATACTTATTATGGCCTGTACAAATACAATTTTAAATGGGATGTATATATTGTCCGGGGCGAGGAATATAACGAATTTTATGCGGAATCCACCCGTATCTTTCACACGATCTCGTTGATAATTATTATCATTACCTTATTTACGGCTGTGTTTGGCATACTGATCTTAAATTACATCACCCGTTTCATTACTGTCATCACTGACCGGATCATGACAATGACCCAAAGTCAGCAATTGGAAACCATTGATTTAAAAGGCGCCACCAATGATGATATTACCTTTCTGGGAATGGCATTCAACTCTCTGGCGGGGACCATTAATAATCTGTTGCAAATCTTTAGGAAATTTGTAAACCGCGATATCGCCCAAAAGGCTTACCAAGAACGCGAGGTTCGCCTGGAAGGCAAACAAATGGAACTGACCATTCTCTTTTCCGATATTAAGCGTTTTACTTTTATCACAGAGACCTTGGGAACGGATATTATCAAACTTTTGAATGTTCATTACGATAATACGATTAAGGAAATCATTCAATATAACGGTGTTATCGGTTCTATCATCGGGGATGCTCTCCTTGCTGTATATGGAGTTTTTGAAGACCGAGATAATAATAAATCCTATCAAGCCGTGAAGTCGGCATACAGAATCCAAGATCTTGTTGCATCACTCCGGGAAACCATGCACCAAAAAAGAGAGCTTGTCGTTGGTGAAAAAGGAGTTTTGTCGGAGCTTGAAGAAAAAGTTTATCAAGCAGTGCTGATTGAAGTGGGGGTCGGCATAGACGGCGGAATCGTTTTTTACGGCAATATCGGCTCTTCGGAGCGGATGACCAACACGGTGATTGGGGATAACGTCAATGCGGCCTCCCGGTTAGAAGGTCTGACCCGTATTTATAATGTGCCGGTGATTGTGTCGGAATATGTTAAAAAGGACATTGAAACCAATGTCAGTGAACATGGTCTTCTTTTCGTGGAAATCGATACGGTACTGGTTAAGGGGAAAACGGTAGGTGCCAAAATATACTGGCCGATCATGAAAAAAAGCTTTGAGGAAAATGTGGGGCTGCGGGCTGCTCTGAATAATTTTGCCCAGGGACTTCAATTTTATTATGAGGGCGATTGGAAAAATGCCCATCGTTTGTTTGGTGAAACGCCTTTGGCTGTGGCTGAAGTTTTCAAAGAGCGCACTTTGGCAGAATGTCCGGAAAAGTGGGATGGAATATGGAAAATGACAAGCAAATAAGCAATATGAATATTGATCAGGTTAAAAATGTTTTTTTAAGCGAAGATCTTTTGGTAAAGAATATCAAGCCCGAGATTTATTCTTTACCGGAAGAGTTTGCCAAAAGTAAAAAAAATAAAAATCTGTTCGTATATGGCTTTATCTTTTTATACATTGCAACCATCGGGTTCGGCGCTTATTTTCTGACTTCAGTAGAAAATCAGAAAAGCAGGAGGGTGGAGGTTAACATCCCGGAATTCCGCCAGTTTAATTTCATAGAATTACTGGCGGAAAAGAAAGCGAACGAAGAAAAATTGGTTGAACTTCAAAAAGAACTGACGAATTTACGGACCAGCAGTATGAAGGAAATCGAAAAGCTATCCCCTCAAAATCAACAAAGGGCGATAGCCGAGATGAATGAGAAGCTTAAAAAATTGGAAGATAGTTATAAGCAACAGATGAATCTGAAAGAAGAGTCTTTACGGGCCCTTCAAAAATCTGTTAGCGGCGATCAGCAGCGAATTGCCCAAAATTTGCGGGAAACCCAGTCTCAAGTAAAAAAGTACCAAGATCTGAATCAAATGCAAGGTGCTGAACTGGTTCGGATCAATACGGAATACGAAGCCAAGATTGCCAAGGTAAAAATCGAACATCAAGCGGAGATTGACAGCCTGAAAAAAGAAAACCAAGCTTTGATGGATGCCCTGACCTTGCGATATAACCCGAACTTTTCCAAAGGAGAAATTGCGGCCGTCATTAATGGGAAAAGTGCCAATTCCACCAGTCCAACGTTGCACAAATATGATAAAACCTTAAATAGCACCAATATCCAAAGCGAACAGGCTTTTAATCAACTGCGCCGAAAGATTCAAAACCAAAAAACAATCATTGATAATTTGCAGAAAATTCCTTATACCAATTCGATTCCTTTGGCCCTCAGCAGTTTGGAACAATTATCCCAATCCATTATCAGCGATTATGAAACACTCTGGAGCGGTCTTGCGGAACAGGTAAACGCCCGCGGCAATTATTTGGGCAGTTTCGACTATGCAATGAATTATCTATCCATGACCAGGCGGGAAAGCGGTTTTGTGATCGATTCCCGCAATCCAAGCCGGATGTTAATTTTTATCGATCAAGTGTATTCCCTGAAAAAAGGCGATATGGCTTATGTTTTCAAAAATGAAGATGTTCCGGTTGCTAAAATTGAACTCTCGCCGGAAAACGGAAGAGTTGTCGCCAAGGTAAAAGAAGTCTTGCGACCGGTAAAAATTGAGCCTTTCGATAAAATCCTATTAAAATTGGAGGTAACTCCATGAAACGAATCCTGGCGATATGGGTTATAGCATGGATGATGTTGCTTGGATGCCGGACTTCAGCTTTAGCACTGGATTGGAAATTTTTTAATGCCGAATTGGTGGAACAATCGGAGAACGATACCCAAAAAATTGTGGTCCTTAAAGACAAACAATCCCGGATATTTAAAGTTATTTATCAGGATGAGACGATTTTAAGAAAACTTAGGGGTCCAATTATGAAATATAAGGATATATTTTATGATTGGAAGAGCATTGGTTGCAAGGATTTAAGCTTTATGGTCCTTGCCAATCACTTGAATGTAGTGATAATTCCCGGACAATTCATGCATCACGGCCAAAATATTGCGGGAGCGATCCCGGCGGGTATTACCATGACCTATGACGCGGATATGGACCAATTGCGTTACGATTTTCGGATCATCAGCGGTGAGCGGTTTATCCGGATAAGCGGCAATTACATGAAAGAAGAAGAATTGGTGAATAAAACGGGTCTTGCTTATGATAATCCGGATGGTTTCCTTCAACCGGCCGGACCAACGGGCTGGGAGCCGACGGGTTCCGGAGAAATCAATGAGAAAATGATTCAAGCCTTAATTTATTTGAATAATGAGGACTGGAACGGCCGCCACAAAACGGTTCCGGTTGAAACCATTCAAAAGGTAGTGAAACTCAGAAAAGACAACCCGGATAGTACCAAAAATCAGTTGTGGAAGCTGGTAAAAAGGGAAAAAATTCAAATTACCAAAAGACAATTGGAATTGATTTTAATCTTATATTTCAACGAGTTTGATCAAAAATTGGCGAAGGATATTTGGTGACTGTACTATGTATTTCAGTTTGGACTCCAGGAAGCCGTTGAGCGAATAGCGTTATCTTGCGAACCCGGACAAATGGGGCAGAAAACCGCTTGTTTGAACCAAATTCAGGTTTTTACCATTCCTCCCAAGGGTGAAAGCATGGTCGCTATTGTCAGGATGATCAAAAACGTAATTGCCTTAATTTAGTTGACTGATATAACAAAAACATGTATAATTACTTCGTTCTAATCATACAGTTCAGGATGATATAAAAAGTTTTATAGGGTTCCACAGTTTTTACTGGTTTGTGACCAAGATAAAACTCACAGCTTTATAGCTGTGTCACGGAAGGATAAAAGCCTGGGAGATATCAAAAAATATCTTTCAGGCTTTATTATTTTCTAAAGGGGGTTAAAAAGCATGGCTTGGGTCTATTTAATTATTGCGGGAATTTTTGAGGTGATTTGGGCAATAGGTCTTAAGTATTCCCATGGTTTTTCAAAGTTGTATCCATCGTTGATTACATTGGTGGCCATGGTCATCAGCTTTTATTTACTGTCGCTGGCAACCAAAACTCTTCCCATCGGTACAGCTTATGCGGTTTGGACTGGAATTGGCGCTTTGGGTGCGGTATTAGCGGGGATTATTCTCTTTCATGAGCCTTTCACTGTCATACGAATTTTATTCCTTTGTCTATTACTGGCAGGGATTATAGGGTTGAAACTCACTTCGGCGTGATTGTGTTTTCAACAATGAATGGACTATGTTCCGAAGAATCATTTTAAGCTTTGAGATTATTATCAAATTATGAAGGAAATTCTTACAATATTGAGAATTATAAGCGATCAAAAAGGTGATTCGGGACTTCGAGGTTTTTGGGGTTTGGAATGACCGGCGGAAATGAATGGCACAGGATAATTGAAAGAGAGGGGATGTTCTATGAAAAAGGTTGAGGCATGGACTGTTTACGAATTTGAGTGTCCTAAATGCGGTGTCATTGAGCAATTGGGGGCTGATGACTTTCATATCGAAAGAATAACTGAGGACAATGGTGATTCGCAAATTGCCGAGTGCACTGAATTCACTTGCGAATGCGGTGAAACATTCATCGTAGTACACGATTGATGTTCCTGATAAGATTGCGGGTGAAATCAAAGTATCTAATCCTCCTTGATTTTGAGGGGGATTTTTTATTTGCAACAGCTGGCGTAATCCAGGAATCCACGGGGCAGTTTTCAGAATCTTATGGTACTGATGTAAAATCATCCGTGGTTTGACGGATTCCGGAATCTTGCAGGTTTTAAGAGTAAAATATAACAAAAGCAACAAAGTAATTCCTTCTTTGGAGTTCTACCATTACCGGGGGCCCGATATCAGTCCGATGATTTATTTTTTAAGCAATTATAATTATAATTGGGATAGTTCCAACCGAAGCATTCTTCCCAGTGAAAAAGGAATGGTGTTCAAATAACGGTTAAACTTTAAATGGGGAAAGGTTGGCCTCAAAGAAAGGTTGGGAGAGTGGAATCCGGTTTGTTCCATTCTGGAAAACCCGATTCCACTCTTGTTTATTGGACTTGGCAGGGTGTTCCGTTAAGGGTAAAATTGGTCGGCTTGGCATTGGTACCGCTGTAACTAATATTAAATCCAAAATTGACGGTCCCGTTGGCCGGAATCGTGCTGTTATAAGAGGCATTTTTTACGGATACGGCTGCGCCGCTTTGAGTGTAGGCGCCGTTCCATAGGTTGGTGATTTTTTGGTTGCCCGGAAAGTTCCAGGCTAACGTCCAGCCATTGATGGGCGAAGATGTATTATTATTAATTGTAACACTGATCGTAGCGCCACCGCCCCAGTCATTCACCGCATAACTGACGATGGCAGCGCCGCCCGGGGTAGGAGTCGGTTCCGTTGTTGGCGTTGGTGTCGGCGTTGTCGTGGGTGTGGGTGTCGGCGTGGGATTGTCGCCGCCGATAGTAATCGTATTACTATACACATCAGCACTCCCACTACTTTGGTATCCTTCTACACAAAGTGCAACTTCATACATTTTCCCCAACTGCATTCCTTTATTTGCCCACTGATCAAAATGTTTGGTAACCGAGATGGTTCCGCCCGAGGATTTCGAGGTCCGGACACTCCAATACTGCTGGAAAGTGGCATTACCATCAATGGAAGGTTGATTGGTCCGGGTGGTCTCATAGACGTCATAGGTGCCCCCGTCAACGGTAATGGTGCCTTTTGAGGATGACCCCGGCGGACGCCAACTGCCCCAGCTATCGACGATGTAGTATTCCACCAGCGGGTTTCTGGTCCACCCATAGACACACAAATAGGAATTGCCGTTGGGCTGGTAGTTGCAACCGTAGTTTATCGATATGTTTCCAAGTTGCTGGTATGTTTGGGTTGAGTTTAATTTCTTGCCGATACGGAATAAGGCATTGTTAATATTGCTCCACGAGCAACTGAACTTGCCACCGCCATTGAGGGTCATACTTGTGGTCCCGGAATCTTTCCACAATTCAAAGTCGTAGCCGTCAATGGTTCCGGTTTGATTGGAGGTGATCGTCGTTGCCGCCTGCAGGTTCGCTGCAGGGACGGTAAAGGTAAAACAGATCAGACTTGCCAAAAATAACTTCATGATTTTGGATTTCATCTGGATTCCCCTCCTTTTCACTCATTTTTCATATCCTGGGTCCGGCAGTTCATTTTCACTCATTTTTCATATCCTGGGTCCGGCAGTTCATTGGTGAAAACAATTTCGATCCGGTGTTAGCAGTGTTCTTTTGAATTGATTTTGATCACCTTCCTTTCCTGGAATGGGACGGGAAAAATCTATGTATTGAATGTAAATATTTTACATTCAATACAATTATAGGAATATTATAATATTTAAAATCTATAAGAGCAATGTTTTGTTAAAAAATTCCAATTATTTTTCTGAAATGAATCTACCGGAATTGAGGACCAACCGGGGAACCGGCTGGAATAGAGGGCCAATAGGCTTGTTGTAAGACTACGGGGTATATTGGCAGAGACCCCGGAAAAACCAAGCTGCCCTTTTTGGGAGTCATTATCATTTTACTTTCCTGAGCGAGGGAGACGTTTGGCGGGAGAAAATAAGAAACCGCTGGAACAGCTAAAATGGTTTCGTAAGTGAAAGGAAATATATAAAGAAACATCGCTTAGTGTCCTACATCAGTAAAAAATTTTTAGCTATACTATTGATAAAATATCCTTATTGAGATATAATGCTATTAATGTATTTTATATCAACAGGGATTGATTATGTTATGAATAAGCGCAACACTACTCAGCGGTCTTTAGTTCTTGAAACGGTAAAAGCATTGCGGCGGCATGTTACCGCTGACGAGGTCTATGATACGATCGCGCAGAAATACCCCCATATCAGCAAGGGGACGGTATATCGAAATCTGAACCTGCTGTCCGATACCGGCGAAATCCGTAAAGTGGAAATGCCGGGCGGAGCCGCCTGTTTCGACCATCTATGCCACGAGCATTATCATGCAAGATGCGTAAAGTGCGGCCGGGTCTTTGATGTTGAAATGGAGTTTATCGGGGATTTGGAAAAGAACATTAAGGATACTCACGGGTTTGAGATTTCCGGTCATGATATTATTTTCAAGGGAATTTGCCCTGAATGTAACAGATGATTGATTAAAGAGAGGCTTTTAATGGCAAACTTGAAAATGACAACAATTTAATATTACGAATATAGGCAAACCGGAAAACTTCAATATGTGCGCATACGGGAGCATAAAAACCCCGTAAATATATAAAAAGGAGAATAATTATGAGAAGTTTTACTACCTTAGATTTACAGTATGCCCACAGGTTCTATGGGTTCAAAGGCGAAGCGCAATATTTGCATGGGCATACGGGAATACTGACACTTGAAGTTGAAGATACTGTCAACACGGGTGTCAATATGGTATTTCCTTGTAATGAAATTAAGAAAACCGCTTGGGAAGTTTTACAAAACTTTGACCATGCTCTGATTTTGAGAGAAGACGATCCATTGCTTCCCGCGATTCTCGGCGTTTACGAAGCACAAGGCATTAAGAACGGCGCGCCAAGCAATAAGCAAAAAGGTCCAGCCTTCAAAACGGAACTTGCGACAGCGTATCCGGAATGTCGTTTAGTTGTTACGAAAGAAACAATGACCGTTGAAGGTATGATTAAAATAGTTTACGATTTGCTGAAAGATAAACTAAATATAGTTAAAATCACGTTTACAAGCGGAGTAAATGGCGCTACGGAAGAATACGAGCCCCAAAAGAATATAGACCGTTGCCCGCTATGCGGCATTGCCTTAAACGAAAATGGCGTGTGCCCTAAATGTGGATACAAGAAATAGTCTAATTTGATCTTTCAAACTTCAATTTTTGCGAACTTAAACTGAAACGAAACAGGCACTCTATGTCAAATATGCGTAGAGTGCCTCGGTGTTTTCAAGCTTATTCTTCAACACCCACCGTCAAGCCGGATTTGAATTCCACAGTGAATTTGCCCGCATAGATGGTGACTTTTTCGATAAGTCGTCGAACCAACGTCTCATCGTATTCGGTCAGAGTAGTGGGCTGTTCAAATCGGTAATCAAAATGGAATGGTGGTAATTCCTTACCAGTATTTTATTCATATGCATCCCAGGGGAAATGAAGTTTTATACTATTAAAAAAATCGAAGTGAAGGCGATATAGAAATTTTTAAAATGGCTAATACCAAGACATACTGATATTGGTGTAGATTTAGCAAAACGGATCTTGAAATACCTGGACTCAAACGAGAATAATGGATTGGGGTTCTTCTGAAAATGAGCTTAGTCTTGTTCATTTTGATATTTCAATAAGTTTCTTACTTTTTCTTCCGATGCGTCTCTCTCACTGGTTCTGATCCCCAACATCGGTAAAGATAGCTTTCTGCGCTCTAATTCCCCGGCGATGATTTCCATGAAAACTCCCTTACCCGGCTGTTCCGCTCCATCGAGGGAAGTGGTCTCTATGCCGCAACTGGGAGAGCGGTTAACTCCAATGATTCCGAATATTTCAAAATCATAGTGCAGGGTATTGTTCGATTTGATAGGCCAGTTCCTCGACTTTGGTTTGCAAGAACTTCTGGTATTTTACTTGCTGCAGTAAATTTCGGATCCGGCTGTTTTCCTGAAGCAATTCCTGGTTGGAGCCTTCTTTATCCTGGCGGTCCAAACCCAGACATAATAATTCGGGGCAAGGCAGCTGAATGATGCCGATCTTTTGGGCCATCAACAACTGGATAATCCCGCTGAATTGGCTTGGCAGGTCGGCGGTTCCGTCGGAAATGGAGTTTTGATTTAACAGACAATGGGAGGTGATCACTAATTTTCTGCTGCGGTTATCGTTGAACATTCAGATTGCCCCTTTCGATTTTATTTGAATCCGATCCAGAATGATATGGCTAAGTTCCAATTTGCTCATTAACGGAAATTCCTCGGCCTTTCCGGAAGCATCAAGGATTTTGACAATATTGGTTTCAGTGCCGAACCCCGCGCCTTCCTGGGTCAAATCGTTGGCCACGATGAAATCCAGGTTTTTTTGGATTAGCTTTGCCCCGGCATATTCCTGAACTTTTTGAGTTTCAGCCGCGAAACCTACCAGAAAACGGGTTCCTTTCACTTTTCCGAGTTCCGCCAGAATATCGGTGGCTTTTTCCAACTCCAACGTAAGGGATCCATCTCCTTTTTTGATTTTTTGGGAGGATTTTTGTTTCGGGGTGAAGTCGCCCACTGCGGCGGCCATGATGATAATATCCATTTTATGGTAATTTTCCATGACGGCCCGGTACATTTCGGCGGCGGATTCCACAGCGATAAAGGAATCGAGTCCAAAGGGTTTGGGGAGCGCTACCGGACCGGATATTAAAGTCACATCCGCGCCCCGGAATACCGCCGCTTCCGTAAGGGCGTATCCCATTTTGCCGGAAGAATGATTGGATATGAAACGGACCGGATCAATGGCTTCCCGGGTGGGACCCGCTGTGATTAAGATTTTTTTCCCCGAAAAATCCTGAGGTTTTGTCAGCGATTTTTCAATCTCCGCCACGATGGTTTCCACAGAGGCTAATTTCCCCTCGCCAACATCCCCACAGGCGAGTCTCCCGGATGCCGGGGGGATAAATCGGAATCCCAGGCTTTTTAAACTGTTCATATTGGCTTGGACGATTGGATGGTTATACATATTGGTATTCATGGCGGGTGCTATCAAAACCGGGGCTTTCGTTGCCATTACCGTGGTGGAAAGCATGTCGTCGGCGATTCCGGCGGCCAGTTTTCCGATAATATTGGCGGTTGCAGGCGCGATGACCAAAAGATCGGCCTTTTTGGCCAGAGAAATATGTTCGATTTCCCAGTTGGCGGTCTTTTCAAACATATCCATGATCACTTTATTCTGGCTGATGCTTTGAAGGCTCAGGGGAGTGATAAATTCAGCGGAGTTTCGGGTCATGATGCAATCGACATGGGCGCCTTTTTTTACGAGATTGCTCACAATGTCACAGGCCTTATAGGCGGCAATGCCGCCGCTAATTCCAAGGACGATGTTTTTATTTTGCAACATCGGATCACGTTCTTTCTGTCAACATTTTTTATAAGGAATCATTGTCTCAACTATGGCGATTCAAACCCTGCGTGTCTTTAGCCGGCAGTGGTTGAGTTACGCTATTGTGAATCGCTTTTTCCAAAGCATCAGCGGCGGCTACACCAATCAAATCCACTAGTGTAGTCACTGGAACTGGCGGTTCGATTCTTTCTCCCGATAGAGAGGAGAGGGCGAAAACCACGTCACCGTCTAAACTGGTATGTACGGGATAAATCGCCCGGGCCATGCCGTCATGGGCGAGCTCCGCAACTTTCATCAGTTGGGTTTTATGCAGTTTTACGTTGGTCGCAATAAGGCCCAGGGTGGTGTTTTGGGGCGAAAGATTCATCAATCCCGATAAGGCCTTAAATTCATTCATATTGTGGACATCGTAAAGTTTTCGTCGGTTATCGACACTATCAGGACTGATTACATCGCCGAGCGTATTGGTCACCACAAAAGCTGCTACAACAATATCTTTGGCCAATATTTGAGAGGCTATGCCGAAACCGCCTTTGCTTTTTTTCCCCTTCAACCATTTGCCGGTGGTCGCTCCGTTACCGACGCCGATATTTCCTTGTATTCCGTTATCATAAGAGCAATTGGCCGCGGCCTGGAAACCGTTTTCTTTGGTTGGCCTGTTATTCCGGCTTTCCTTTAAATCATTAATCACCGCGCCGGTTATTCCAGGGACCAGTTGGCCGCTGCGGCGGTTGCCAATGCCCTGACTTTCCAAGTATTCCAATACTCCGAAGGCTGATTCCAGGCCATAAATGCTTCCTCCGGTTAATACCACGGCGTGTACGATTTTACCGGCTGATTTGGGATCATAAGCGGGGGTATTGAGGGTTCCGGTACCTGATCCTCTGATATCGATGCCGATTTCGGCGCCGTCTTCGGCGATAAAAGCGGTAACCCCGGTCAATTCTTTAGGGTTTGTATAGTGTCCGACTTTTACTCCGACTCTACGGAGCAATTCATTGTCTTTGTGAGTCAATATGGGAAATCCTTTCATTGTTACCGAATTGATTTGTAACCCTCAACGCGCCAAATATTCATCGAGCTTTTCCAGGGCTGCGGGGAAATTACTTCGCCCCAGCCCGACCCGGAAATGGTTTCGCGGACAAGTTTCCGTGTTTAGGCCGAGGTCCTGTCCGTATTCAAATACGCTACCCGGGAGGATCATTAAGTTCTTTTTGATGACCACATCTTCGCAAAAGGTTTCTACCGGGCTTCCGGTAATCAAAGCCGGGAAGGCGGTCGAACCAGCCTTGGGAGGAAGCCAGCGGAAGGTTTCTGGGTATTTTTCAAAGAATTCTCCGGCAAGGGCCAGGTTCTTTTGAATAATTTTGGAACTTCTGGCGATTAACTGTTCTTTAGCCTTCAAAGCGATGAGGGCCAGAGCTTCGCTGGGAGCGCTGCCGCAAATGGTGGTATAATCCTTTAAACTGGCACAGCGAGCCATTAGGGCACTGTCTCCTGTAGCCAGCCAGCCGATACGCAGTCCCGGGAGGCCGAAAGTTTTGGAAAGGCCGAATAAAGAGACGCCTTTTTCATAAACATCGGCCACCGCCGGCAAACGGTCGGCTGGATGGTGTTCTGATAACCAATACATTTCATCGGATAATATATAGAGGTTATTTCGTCTTGCCAGATCAATCATTTCTCCGAAAAGTTCCCGTGAGGGCAAAAAACCACTGGGATTATGGGGAAAGTTTACGATTAATAATTTTGTCCGGTGGTCAATGCCGTTTTCCAGCTTATTCAAATCCAAGGCCCAATTGCCATCGTTCTCAGCTTCCAGTGGCCAGGGCGTTACTTTACAGCCCAAAGCGCGCGGTATCTCCAGTAGCGATTGATAGGCTGGGCAAATGGAAATCACGCCATCACCCGGTTGCAAGATGGCGTTCAAAGCAATCAAGATGCCCTCCTCGGGGGTGATCACCAGGAGATCTTCCGCTGAAATTTTTTGGTATAGTCCGGCAATGGTCTCTCTAAGCTCCGGATGCCCCTTGGATTCGGTGTAACCCAGCTTCAGACCGGACCACATTTTCTTCCCGCCATCATCGGCATATTCCAGTAATTCTGGAATCGTTAGACTCTCACAATCCGAAGGGCTTAACAGATACTGCACATTAAATTCATATTTGGCAAAATAACGTTCCAGTTTGAAATCATTGAATTGCATCGTATCACAACCTTTTCACGTTTCCCTGCTTTATTTTAGGTTATCGGAACTTCGTTTGCAACCAATTAGAAATTTCTTTCGATCCGCCGGACTTGGGTCAGGGTTTCGGTTTCCCCATGGTTATTGAAGATTTTATCGCATTGAAAGTCCGGCTCTTCGAAATAGGCGTTGATCTTGCGGGCATATTCCGGCTTTACCATATTGTTTCGTTTAAGAATTCTTTTTTCGATAACCCTTGGTTGGGCATCCACCCAAACCCAGCGCATCATTGGGAATTCTTTTCTTAAATCGTGGCGGTTGATGTTTTTAAATAGTCCCTGGGTAATGACAATCTTTTTTTCAGTCGGGAGGAGCGCTCTTATTTTTAGCTTCACGATGTCGAAATAGCGGGCCCGCATTTCCGCTGTGAACGTTTGGTTACTTTTGACGGCTTGAACCATCTCCGGAGTCAGATCCATATCCGCGTCATACCAATAATAGCCGAATTCTTTTTCAAAAAACCGGGCCAGATAATTCTTTCCGGCCCCGGTTTTGCCGAAAAGCATTAATATCCGATTGCCCATAAGATAATCCTTTTCATCCTTTCCAAACATAAAAAATGCCTTCCCGACATTATCAAGAAGGCATTATAATATATCCATATTTGCAATAAATTTTAAACTTTTTCAAAACGAAAGTAAAGTTAACGATTGTTAAACAACTGATAAAAATCGCTCCCGGTTTGACCGACAACCGGTCTTTTTTTGAATTTTTAGTTTTGAAACCGAGAACCATTTTTTGCAGGAACTCCCGCCAGTCCGTCGAAAGATTATTACACATTTGGAACGAGGGAGAAAATGGACGCACAGCGTTTTTTGAAAGAATTAACTTCCAGCGACTATTATCAAGAACAGGTTGCTTTTATTCACCACGTTCCCAGTAAAGAGGCGGAATATGGTGAGGTATCCCCGCCGTTATCGCCGGAAGTGAGGCAATTGCTTGCGGTCCGCGGAATCAATGAATTATATTCCCACCAGGCCTCAGCTATCAACGAAGTCCGGCAGGGACATCATACGGTCATTGTTACTGGAACGGCAAGTGGTAAATCCCTTTGTTATCTGATTCCGGCTTTGGAAAATTATATCCGCGACGGGCAGGCGCGGGCCCTTTTTCTCTATCCCACCAAAGCGCTGGCTCAGGACCAACTTAAAGCCTTGAACCGTTTAAGCGAAGGCCTTTGCGGCCTTAAACCGGTGATGGGAACGTATGACGGGGACACCTCGGTAAGTGTCCGTAAAAAATTGCGGGACCAGGGCAATTTCATCCTAACCAATCCCGACATGCTCCATCAAGGGATTCTACCCAAACATCCTGGCTGGTCTAACTTTTTTACCCATCTTGAGTTGGTAGTGTTTGATGAAATCCACACCTACCGGGGAGTGTTTGGCTCAAACGTGGCCAATGTAATCCGCCGCTTGCGACGTATTTGCGCCAACTATGGCAGTAATCCCATTTTTGTTGGTACTTCGGCCACTATCAATAACCCGTTGCAACATGCCGAGAGTCTTTTAGGCGTTCCCATGAGCATCATTGACCATGACGGCGCGCCACGGGGCAGTAAATATTTTGTTTTTTGGAATCCGCCCTATCTTGATCAAACGAAAACCGAACGGAGAAGCGCCAATTCGGAAGCGGCGGCTTTAATGACGGAGTTAATCCGGGAGAGGATTCCCACCATCGCTTTTACTAAAACCAGAGTGGTTACGGAATTGATGTACCGGTATGTTCAAGACCAGCTTCAGAAACATAGTCCGACTTTGGCCAAAAAAATCCGGGCTTACCGTGGGGGATACCTTCCGGAAGAGCGGCGGGAGATTGAACGCCAATTGTTTAGCGGAGAACTATTGGGAGTTACCAGCACCAATGCCTTGGAACTCGGCATCGATATCGGGCAGTTGGAAGCCTGTCTGCTGGTGGGGTACCCCGGAACCATCGCCTCAACCTGGCAGCAAGCTGGCCGCGCGGGGCGATCAAAGGAAGAGTCGTTGGTGATCTATATCCCGCACCAAAATCCAATCGATCAGTATCTGGTGAAACACCCGAATTATTTTTTTGAACAGAGCCCTGAATCAGCCGTTGTCGATCCGGACAATCCCCATTTGTTAATGGGCCATTTACGCAGCGCCGCCTTTGAGGCCCCTCTTGGGGCCGGTGATTGCTACCAATTCGGTTCGTATTCCCCGGCTATCATGGAATTGCTGGCTGAAGCCGGAGAACTCAAACAAATCAACGGTAAGTGGTATTGGCGGAGCGCTGGATTCCCATCCGCCGAAGTGGCCCTTAGAAACATGTCCGACAATACTTTCAGCATTGTGGACATCACCACGGAACCCCAAAAAGTTATAGGTACTTTAGACGAGGCCAGCGCCTACCAGCAAATTTACACCGAAGCCATTTATATTCATGACGGCGAGACTTATTTTGTGAAAGAAATGAATGTGCCCCAAAAAGTCTCTTATGTTCAAAAAATCGAAGTGGATTATTATACCCAGTCTATTACCGAAGTCCAGATCACTACCACCGAAAAAGAGATTGAAAGCAATTGGCGTAAGTCGGTCACTGGTTTCGGGGATGTTGAGGTCATGATCAAACCTTATTTGTTCCGGAAAATTAAGTTCGGTTCCCGGGATAGCATCGGTTTTGGCAAGATCAGTCTTGAGCCGTCCCTTATGCAGACGAAGGCTTTTTGGGTCATCCCGCCGGCCAGTACTTTGCATTTAGTGAAAGACTTCGGGCGGGAGCCGGTGGAAGGACTGCTGGGTATTGCCAATGTGATTTCGGAAGTTTTGCCTTTTTTGGTGATGTGTGACACCGGGGATATCGGATCGATGGTTGATTTGATGAATAATGGCGCTCCGTCTTTGTTTATTTACGATAAATATCCGGGTGGCATCGGCTTTGCCCAGCGCTCGTTCGATAAGGCCGAACAGATTTTCCAGGCCGCCTTGGAGTTAATATCCGCTTGCAGTTGTGAAGCAGGTTGCCCTTCTTGTGTGGGGTCGCCGCTGCCTCCCAATCCACAGCTGGATCCGGACACGACTCCTAAGGGCAGGATACCCGATAAAGAAGCGGCATTGGTTATTCTTCACGATTTATTGGAAATCGCTCCGTATATACCGGCGCCGCTTACAATTCCCGCAGTTCAAACCGGTGCAAATCCAGGCGCGTCTCAGGAAAACGTACCCTATCCGCCTTTAGTCAGATTACCGGATAAAGTTGAACAACAATTACGCCAAAAGTTGGCCATACTAAGGAGGAAGAAATGATGGACAAGATTGATTACGGAATTATCGGCGGATCCGGTTTTTACCGGCCGGATTTACTTTCACAGGTTAGGGAAGTAAAAGTGGCAACCCCTTATGGTGAAATTAAACCCTTTATCGGCAAACTCGGCGACATTGAAGTCGCGTTTCTTCCCAGGCATGGTCAAGACCATTCGGTGTTGCCTCATCAAATCAATTTCCGGGCTAATCTTTGGGGACTCCATAGTCTTGGAGTTAAGCGCATTGTGGCAACAACGGCGGTGGGCGGTTTAACACCCGAATTGGCGCCGGGAACCATGGTGATTGTTGATCAGCTGTTGGATTTTACCAAACAACGGCCGTTAACTTTTTATGAAGATGGGGATGTCCAAAGGGCTCATATTGACATGACCGAGCCTTATTGTCCATCCATGCGGCTAGAGTTGAGTAAAGTGGCGGCTAAATTGAACATCCCGGTTCAACTTGGCGGATGTTATGTTTGCTTTGAAGGTCCACGGTATGAGACTGCTGCGGAAATAAAAATGTTTCGGATGTTGGGAGGAACCGTGGTTGGGATGACCGGTATTCCGGAAACGGTTCTTGCCAGGGAATTGGGGATTTGTTATGCCAACTTGAGCATCATTACGAATTGGGCAGCCGGAATTACCGTTGCTCCGTTGAATCATGGCGAAGTGAAGCAGGTTATGGCTTTGAATGAGGGTAAATTGAGAGATGTCATCACCAATTATATCATTACCGCCGACCATGAATTCCATTGCGCATGTCAAAAAAAATAAATTCAACTTGACTATAGCGATTTGAAATTGTAATTGAAACACTCAATGACTCATCGTATATTTTGGGGATAGCCCCGGTTAGGAGAAATCCAATGAATTGGAATACCCTTGAATGGCAGAACGGTTTTCTAAAGATATTGGACCAGACCTTATTGCCTTCTAAAGTCGAGTATATTACCACAGACCGTTATGAAACAGTGGCCGAAGCTATCCGGCGCCTTCAGGTACGGGGAGCACCGGCTATTGGGGTTGCAGCTGCTTTTGGAGTCGTGCTAGGTGCCGCTCAGGTCCGCCAAAATTCAGATTTCAGGAAACAAGTCGCCCGGGTTATCAAAGAATTGGCAGCCACCCGACCCACGGCGGTCAATTTATTCTGGGCCCTCGATCGTCAAAAAAAGGTGTTGGATAGCAGCAGCGGGCTTCAGCCGGAAGAAATCGTCCGCCGGCTCGCGGAGGAAGCGAAAAAGATCGCCTCCGAGGATGCCGCGGTCAACCGGAAAATTGGCGAAAACGGCGCCGCGCTGCTTATCAGTGGGATGACCGTATTGACCCATTGTAACGCCGGAGCGCTGGCAACTTCGGCTTATGGGACTGCCCTGGCCGTAATCCGGGTTGCAGTCGAACAGGGGAAACAAATTGCGGTTTACGCCGACGAAACCAGGCCATTGCTCCAAGGCACCCGGTTAACAGCGTGGGAATTGATGCAGGAAGGAATACCGGTTACTTTAATAACCGATAACATGGCGGCTTCCGTCATGAGACTCGGGAAGGTTCAAGCCGTCATTGTCGGCGCGGATCGAATTACTGCAAATGGCGACGTAGCCAATAAAATCGGTACGTATGGCGTTGCAGTACTGGCTAAAGAACATAAAATTCCATTTTACGTTGCCGCTCCCTTATCAACCATAGATCTTAACCTAAAGAACGGAGAAGAAATCCCCATTGAGGAACGGGCCGCCAGTGAAGTGACATCTTTTGGCGGCACGTTGGTGGCTCCTGAAGGGGTTAAGGTCTATAATCCTGCATTCGATATGACTCCGGCCCGTTTTGTGACGGGAATCATTACGGAGTGCGGTGTTGCGACTGGAGACTTTGAAAAAATGCTTCGAAGTTGGAAAAAGTAAAATACCGGTAACTTAAAAGACGAAAATGAAGGAACTCAACCGTATAGCGGCAGACGATGATATACATGATAGCAATGGGGACAAAACCACTTCCCCTCGGCCTTGAGGAGCCGATATTTTCCGCATTGCGGACAGATCATGGACTTCACTCCTTTTTAATAAGTGGAGACTGTAATATCATCAAAAATGCTTAAAAAACCGGTAGCCTTCGTTGAAAGCTTGACTGAAGATAGATAGTTTTACTATAAAACTGGCGTAAGAAAATGTCCAGTGTGGTATCACTGGATTTCGTGGTAAAAATTGGTCCGGTTATCATCAAATTACAGGTTGATCCTTTTGCTAGGTGAGATACTAAAGTCAGAAGTATTTCCAATTAGCGAAAGGAAGGAAACACGTGGTAAAAAAGAATCGGTTTCAGAAAACGTCCTATAACGATCAACAAGAGATAGCAAAGGAGATCGTTCCGAAAACGGATCAAGAAGTGAGTTCTGAATTTGCGAGTCAAAATTCAGCGGAACAGGGGATGAATAAAAAACAGCAACAGCAAAGCAAGAAATGAATAACCCTGGACTATCATACTATGTAAAGGGCTTATTCCAAATGCCAGGTTTTTCTCATTAAATTATCGAATGTGCATAAGCCATGAAAAAGAGGCAGTCAAAAAAGAATTTTGAAATCAGGGATATAGGGTATATCTCTTTGGATAGAATTCTTTTCGCGACCGCCTATTTTTATTGTATCTTTGGAGCATTTAAAGACCCCAGGCAGGAATTGTTAACAATATTTTGAACATCTTATCAGGTGATAAAATGTGTTCATACAAAAAATCTATAACAAACTGTCTTGTTTAATCCGGAAGCATCCCATACTCGATAAATTTAACCAATTGAGTCTTAAAAACAAACTTCTCATTTCTTTTCTATTTGTGTCAATTATCCCGATTTTATTTGTCCAAACCCTTTCTTATTACAATTTCAGCTTTTCAATGAAGAAGAAAATCAATGAACTCATCCATTTCAATCTGGTCCAGACTTCTAAAAATCTGGATACCACATTGACAGCCTATAAAGATTTGTTGATTCAGATTTTATCGGATGATGCCTTGGTGGAACAAGTGAAAAAGGTAAACTCTGCCTCGGATGTGGACAGACTATTGGCAGCCATTGAAATTAGAAGGCGGTTTAGTATCATCTCTCTTTCAAAACCCGGTGTGAAATGCATATCGGTTCTGGCCACCTCCGGACATGTTGCCTGGTATGACAGGGACAATAATTCGGGTTTCCAAAATATCTGGAGCAAGTATTCGGATATCACCAAAACGGAAGTATATCGCAGAACTTTGCAAAGCCATCAATGGGTTGTCACCGGACCGGATTCGGATTATTATTTGGGGAAGAATTATCGATTTGTAAATATTGCTTTACGCCTTTTGGATTGGAAAAGCGGCGATAATCAATTGCTGGGTATTGTGGTTTTGAGTGTTGATGAAGACTCCCTCTATACTTCCTGCAATCAACCGAACAATGGTAAGGAAAGAATCGATAGCTTTAATTTTATCTACAACACGCAAGGTCGGATTGTTTCTTTTCCAATAAAGAAATATTTAGGAAGGCGAATGGGCCGGTTGGAAGGGACATCCGGCAGTATGAAAAGTCAGGATATCCTGAAATTTATTCATGAAGTTCATTGGTTTGGAAACCGGCAATTGATCATTAATCAACTGCAGCAGGAAAAAAACGGTTGGACAATCGTTAATGTGAGCGATCAAAGTTATTTGTTCAACGAGATGTACTGGATGCAACGATTGAATATTATTTTCGCTATTATGGCGGTTATGTTCTCGGTTCTGATCATTGTTTATGTAACCAGTACGCTAACGCGTTCCACTCACAAAATTATTTCCGCTATGAATACTGCCAGAAAAGGTGAGTTATCGGTACAGGTCAACTTGGATACCAAAGACGAAATCGCGGTCATCGGCTCCCATTTCAATCAGATGATAGTGCAAATCCAACAATTAATGGCGGAAAATATGTTAGCCACCGCCAGAGAAAAAGAAGCAGAAATAAGAGCGCTGGTAGCGCAAATTAATCCCCATTTTCTCTATAACATATTGGATTCCATTAATTGGATGGCTATTGAAAAGGATGAACATGAAATTAGTCAAATGATTGAAAGTTTGGCCAATATTTTGCGATATAGTATTAATGACAGTAACTGGGTCGTTACGCTACAAGAAGAAGTGGAATGGTTAAAACAATATATCTATTTGCTTCAAAATCATTTTGAGTACTCATTTGTCAGTGTTATTGAATTTGAAGAGCAAATTTTGACCCTCAAAATTTATAAATTATTGTTACAGCCATTAGTCGAGAATGCCATTATTCATGGCTTTAAGGGACGTGAATCAGGAGGGCTCCTTAAGGTTACGGGGATGCGGATGGGGGAATTTTTAAAAATCGTGATTGAAGACAATGGCAATGGAATGAGTGGGAAAACCCTTGAATTAATATCCAAGGATATCCAGGAACGCCGGAGTTTCAGCGGTATTGGGATAAAAAATGTCAGTAATCGTTTACGGATTTATTATGGAAAGGACGCTACCTTGGATTTTTCAAGCCAAGTAGGTGTCGGAACGACCATAACGCTCATTTTGCCCGTACTTTAAAATGGCTAAAAGAGGTGTTTGATTTGCGAATTGTAGTTGTTGAGGATGGTATTAAAATCAGACGGGGTATTATTCACTTAATTGAAAAGCTTAGTCCCAATTACAGGGTTGTCGGAGAGGCTGCCAATGGTTTGGATGGCCTAAAGATGATCAGTGAATTGAAACCGGATTTAGTCATTGCGGATATCAGGATGCCGGAATTCAGCGGATTGGAAATGCTCCAGGCTTTGAAAGAACGTGAGTTAAAACATAAAGCTATTATTTTAAGCGCATTTTCGGATTTTTCCTTTGCCCAGCAAGCGATCGGTTTAGGAGTATCCGAGTATTTGGTAAAGCCAATCACAGCCGAAAAAATGCAGCAAAGTTTGCTTGCGATTGAACGGGAGTTATTGGACGAACGGGATCAGGTAAAGGCTTCGCGTCTTTTTACAATAAAACATTTGTTTCGAGACTTGATGCTGGGTAAGATTGAAAAAATCAAAGAATTAAAGCTAATATTTGATTCCGACAGCAGTTTCGCATGGATACAACCCTTTGTTCTGGTGGCGGCTTATACCGGGAATAAAATTTATGACAATGAGGAATTGCAGCAGGGATTCTGTGAGTTATTGGGTGCTGATTCAGGAAACCAATATTTAATCTTGGATGGTGAAATGAATGGTGTAACCTTGATGATTGTTTCATGTAAAAATGGTTTGAACGACATTGAGGATCTTTTATCGGGTGAATTTTTGGACAAGATTCATTGTCGGGACTTTCCCAATTTGGTGATGGGATGGATCGCTGTGGATTTATTGGAAGAGTTGCCCACCAAATTTCAGCAGCTGAGTGAAATGTTTAAATGGGCATTACTGTTGGGCAAGGATAAGATGATTACCCAATCGGCGATTGCCGGACTGAATGTTCAGTCTATTATTTATCCGGTCGAAATCGAAAGGCAAGCTGTTATGGAAGTATCCCGCCAACATTTTCAAAATCTACCGGGGGTTTTTGAAAACTTTTTAAGTTGGTGGACTCGGGAAAGATATTATCCGGATCAAATGATCGCAGCTTTTTTACAATTTATATCCTCCATCACCAACGCAGTCAAAGAGACGGATTTGGACCGGTTTAAGCGTCTTAAACAACAGGAAATTCTGAAGCAAGTTATCAATGCAATTACGATGGATCAATTGGAAACCGTTTTAATGGATTTGCAGAAGAATTTAAGTTTCATTGGGAATGAAAGGCACTCCGTTTATAGCCTGCCGGTGATTCGAGCGCTCAAAATCATTGCCGACAATTATCAAACCGGTATTTCCCGGGAAGCAATCGCCGAAAAGCTTCATATTACTCCGGAATACTTCAGTATGTTGTTTTATAAGGAAGTAGGCCAAAGCTTTACGGCTTATCTCAAAAATTACCGGATCAATAAAGCGAAAGAGCTGTTAATTCACTCTGAGCTTAAAATCTACGAAATCGCTGAAAAAGTAGGTTATGGGGACCCTAAGTATTTCTGTCGTGTTTTTAAAGAAATAACCGGCGTACCGGCCAGTAAATATTTAAAATAAATGACATTACATTTTTACACCTTCTTTACAAATTTAGAATTTCGCAAGATAGCCTATTCCCTTATAGTAAAAGAGAAAGGTGCGCACCGGTTCCGTTTGAAATTAAATTTAGAATCTGGGAGGCAATCAATGAAAAAAAGAGTTTTCCTTGTAATGGTGACTGTTTTGCTTATTGCTGTCATCGCGCTAAGCGGAGCGGCTTCAGCCAAAACCAAATTGGTTCTTTGGTCTTATATGGAAGGTAAATCCCAATTGGAGACTTTTGATTGGATTTGCGGAACTTTTAATAAATCCCAGTCTGATATTGAAGTATCTCATGTTTATGTCCCTTTTGCTGATTTTAAAAAACAACTTTCGATTGGTATGGCGGCCGGTAAATTACCGGATCTGGTGGTTATTGATAATCCCGATCATGCAGCATACGCTCAAATGGGTCTGTTTGCCGATGTGACCCCGTATGTTTCAAAATGGTCAAAACAATTTTTCCCGGGTCCTTGGAAATCTGCGACTTTAAACGGAAAAAGTTATGGAATTCCTTTTACCAGTAACTGTCTCGCTCTTTTTTACAACATCGATATGCTTAAAAAAGCCGGTGTAAATCCGCCGACAACCTGGATTGAATTACGCGCTACGGCCAAGAAATTATCAGGCAATGGTGTTTATGGATTGGGAATCTCAGCGGTGAAATCGGAGGAGGGTACTTTCCAGTTTTTACCCTGGCTACTATCTTCAGGCGCTAAAATCGATAAATTAGATAGTAAACAAGCAATCAATTCTTTTACAGTTTTGAGTGATCTCGTAAAAGACGGTTCGATGCCAAAAGAAGTGATCAACTGGACCCAGGCCGATGTTGAGAAACAATTCGCTGCCGGGAAACTGGCCATGATGGTGAATGGTCCTTGGAATATTCCAGCTGTTAAAAGTGATGCCCCGGATATGAAGTGGAGTGTTGTTAAGATCCCCAAGGATAAAGTATATGCTTCCGTTCTTGGCGGAGAAAATTTGGGTGTCGTCAAAGGGAATAATATCAAGGCAGCCTGTAAATTTTTAGAGTTTGCCGCTGATCCTAAAATCGTTAAAGAGTATGAACTTAGGTACAATATGTTTCCTCCCCGACAGGATGTAGCAACCGACAAGGCCTGGACGCAGGATCCGATTATGCAGGTCTTCATGGACGAGATGAAATACGCCATGCCGCGTGGACCGCATCCTAAATGGCCTGAAATTTCCAACGCAATGTCGACTGCTCTTCAAGAAGTATTGACAGGGGCGAAAACTCCTGCCCAAGCAGGTAAAGATGCACAGCTCAAAGTGGCGGGAGTTTTGAAATGAATTTAATTTAATGGAGGCAGGATTGAAAATTGGAGTATGTGGCGACATGTACTCCAATTTATTTAAACTCAATCCAGCAAGTGCTCATTGGAGACAGGTTTTAGTAATTGCTTGCCGGTTCAGATCAAATGCTGCATTATGGTGGTGACTAGAATGAAGGATAGCTTTCAAAAAGGACAATCGATCGGTTTTTTATTCGTTTTACCGGCTTTGCTTTTTATGGCGGTTTTCATCGGTTATCCGATTATCTATAATCTGATCCTTAGTTTTCAGGATGTAAGCGTAATGACATTTAATAATCCGGTGAAGGTATGGAACGGTTTCCGCAATTACATACAACTCATGGCCGACCCTGTCCTGAAGACGACGGTCATTAACACTCTTTATTACACGGTTGCTTGTATTGTTTTTCAATTTACAATTGGATTTGCGCTGGCGATATTTTTTAATAAGTCGTTTCGTTTGGCCAAAAGTATTCGGGGATTGATGATGGTGGCTTGGTTAATGCCGATAACCATTACCGGGTTGATTTTTAAGTTTATTTTCAGCACCAATGGGGGGATTATTAATGAATTTCTAGTCGGCGCCCATTTGTTGCACCAACCCATTGAATGGTTATTGCAGCCCGTAACGGCTTTGTGGGCTCTCATCATTACCAACATTTGGATTGGAATTCCTTTTAATATGATTCTTTTAATTACCGGGCTGAGCACTATTCCCCAGGATGTTTATGAAAGCGCTAGCATCGACGGGGCCAACAAACGGCAACAATTCATCCACATAACAGTCCCCCTATTAAAACCGGCGATCCAGTCGGTGTTGATTTTGGGATTTATTTATACTTTTAAAGTATTCGATTTGGTGTATGTGATGACCAAAGGCGGGCCGGTAAACGCTACCGAAGTTCTTTCAACTTTCTCCTACCGGCTCTCGTTTACCGAATTCAGCTTTAGTAAAGGGGCTGCTGTGGCCAATATCTTATTTATAATACTCTTCATTGTAAGTTTAGGGTATTTACGAACAATTAAAGAAGAGGAGACGATGTAGCATGAAAAGCCGTCAAGAAACCGAAGCTGCCATGGTTTATCAAAATGTCTTAAGCATCATCATCGCCATCGTCTTCTTATTTCCCTTGTTTTGGTTATTGTCAAGCTCGTTCAAAATGGAGGCGGAGATTTTTAAATCCCCTCCGACATTGTTTCCGTCCCGTTTATATTTAGTGCCTTATATCGATCAATTTAAGGGCCAATATAACATGCTCCGTTCGTTTTTGAACAGTTGTGTAATCTCGTCGGGCGCAATGATAATCAGTTTGACGCTATCTGTAACGGCTGCTTACGGATTGGCCCGCTTTAATTTCCGGGGTCGGAAAATTCTCATCCTATCTTTTTTAATCACGCAAATGTTGCCGGCTACCTTAGTTTTGACTCCATTATTTATTGTTTTTAATAAATTCCAGTTCTATAACACCTTTTGCGGTCCGATTATCGCCGATGCGACCCTGGGAATTCCTTTTTCCGTCTTAATGTTACGAACCTACTTTTTATCCATTCCCAAAGAATTGGATGATTCCGCCAGAGTCGACGGATGCAATGCCTTTAGCGCTTTTTGGAGAATTATGTTGCCCATTGCCGGGCCAGGTGTCATTGTGATAGCGATTTTTTCTTTCCTTTTTGCCTGGGGTGACTTGATTTATGCCAATACTTTCATGAATCAACCGAATTTAATGCCGATGACCGCCGGAATATATAACTTCATCGGGCAATATGGCGTTTCCTGGAACCGGGTCATGGCTTTTGGAGCTTTAACCGTCTTCCCGGTGGTGATGATTTTTATTTTCATGCAAAGGTATATCATTAGCGGATTGACCAGCGGCGCAGTCAAGGGGTAATCATTCAAGTGATAAAAGAAATCGTTTTTGAAAGATAATATCGAGCAAGTTCACAAGGGGGCAATAAATTGGAGTATATTTTTAAAATTGAGGGCAATCGCCTTTTTTGCCAGTATGATAATGAGAAATTGTGGATTGAGCCTTGGGGAGAAAATAGTTTGCGAGTGCGGGCTACCCATTTTGCAAATATGCAATCCGATGATTGGGCATTACTTCCACCAGCAGCGTGTAACGTCCAAATTTCGATAACAGACCGGAATGCAGTTTTAAAAAACGGAAACATTTGGGCTACAGTTTCAACTGCAGGGAAGATAAGGTTTTATAATCAGAAAGGTGAAATTTTATTAGAGGAATACGAGAGAAACCGGGATAATATCCGGGAGTTCTGCAGTGCGCTGAATATTACCGCCCGTGAATTGAAACCGATGATGGGCGGTAATTATCAACTGACTCTGCGATTCGAGTCCGACCCGCAGGAGAAAATTTTCGGGATGGGTCAATACCAACAGCCGTATTTGAATGTAAAAAATTGTACTTTGGAGCTAGCCCATAGAAATTCACAGGCAAGTGTCCCCTTTGCCCTTTCCAGCCTGGGTTATGGCTTTTTGTGGAACAATCCGGCCATTGGCAAGGTTACTTTTGGAAAGAATATTACGGAGTGGGTTGCTGATTCCACTAAACAGTTGGACTACTGGATTACCGCCGGGGATTCGCCTTCGGAAATTGAAGAGGCTTATGCCAAAGCAACCGGAACTGTTCCGATGATGCCCGATTATGGCATGGGTTTTTGGCAGTGCAAACTGCGCTATCAGACCCAGGAAGAAATGCTTGAGGTAGCCCGGGAGTACAAACGCCGGGGATTGCCCCTTTCGGTGATTGTTATCGATTTCTTTCACTGGACCAAACAGGGGGAATGGAAATTTGATTTGGAATATTGGCCTGACCCGGAGGGTATGGTTAGGGAGCTAAAAGAGATGGGTGTTGAATTGATGGTCTCAATTTGGCCCACAGTCGATAAAACCAGCGAGAATTACCAGGAGATGCTGCAAAAAGGCTACCTAATCCGAACCGAACGAGGCATACGGGTTAGCATGGATTTTGAAGGCGATACGGTTTTTTATGATGCCACCCATCCGGAGGCCCGTGAGTTTGTATGGCGGAAAGCCAAGCAAAATTATTATGATAAGGGCATTAAAATCTTTTGGTTGGATGAAGCGGAACCGGAATATACGGTGTATGATTATGAGAATTACCGATATTACCTTGGTTCGGATTTGGAAATCGGCAATATTTACCCGGTGATGCACGCCAAGACCTTCTATGAAGGAATGGCTCAGTCAGGACAGAAAAACATTTTAAATCTGCTCCGTTGCGCCTGGGCGGGTAGCCAACGTTATGGAGCATTGGTTTGGTCGGGGGATATCGATTCAAGTTTCACTTCTTTAAGAAACCAGGTCAAAGCCGGATTAAATATGGGATTGGCAGGGATTCCCTGGTGGACAACAGATATTGGAGGCTTTCACGGCGGTGATCCGGACGACCCTGCTTTTCGGGAATGCATTATCCGTTGGTTCCAGTATGCAACTTTTTGCCCGGTTCTTCGCCTTCACGGTGATCGTGAACCCCATTCCGCTCCTTTGTCAGATTCCGGAGGAGGATTATTCGGAAGTGGCGCCGCCAATGAAGTCTGGAGTTATGGTGAAGAAGCTTACCTGATTTTTAAAAAATATTTAGAAATCCGGGAGCAATTACGTCCATATATCACAAAGATAATGACGGAAGCCCATGAAAAGGGTACTCCTCCGATGCGGCCACTATTCTATGATTTCCCGGATGATAAAGAAAGCTGGGACATTGAAGATCAATTAATGTTCGGACCCGATATTTTGGTGGCGCCAGTACTTTATGAAGGGCTGCGCGCAAGAAAAGTATATTTGCCTGCAGGAGTTAAGTGGGAAGAAATTCATAGCGGTCTTGTCCATCAGGGTGGCCAATGGCTTGAAAGTGATGCGCCAATCGGAGTCATTCCGGTTTTTTTAAGAGCTGGAACGAAGTTGCCGATTCAAATTTAAAAATGGAAGTCATCATTTTATGATTTTAACTGTCATCCCGGCAGTTGGCAATAATCATACAGGCGGACAATTATTCCCATGAAAAACTATTTAACCCCGGATAAGTCGGGGTTAAAATAGTTTTTGACTAATATATCAAAAAACAACAGAATAGAATTGATTTTAAAGATTATTCGACATATTATAGTAAACAGATTCAAAATTTCTCTAAAAAGGATGAAACAAACATGACGACGCCTGGCTATCAAAATTCCTCCCTTGCTACTCAGCAACGAGTTAACGACTTACTTTCCAAACTGTCGCTGGAAGAAAAGATCGGTCAAATGCTCCAGGTCAGCTACAACCAGGTAAGCCTGAATGAGGCCGAGGACTGGGTTACGAAAAAATTCGCCGGTTCTTTTCTCCATGTATTGGGTGATAATGCCCGGCGCCTTCAGGAACTTACCGAATCAACCCCGCATGGGATTCCGATATTGTTTGGAATTGATGCCATTCACGGTCATGCCCTCAATACTCGGGCCACCGTATTTCCATCCCAATTGGCCTTGTCATGCAGTTGGAATGAAAGCTCGCTGGAAACAGTCGGGCGGGTTACCGCCCGGGAAGTTGCAGCGGATGGTCTTCACTGGACTTTTTCCCCGGTTTTGTGTATTGGCCGGGATTTGCGGTGGGGCCGGATCGATGAAACCTTCGGAGAGGATCCGTATTTAATCGGAGTCCTAGGAGCGGCGATTATCAAAGGCTATCAGGGAAAATCTTTGGCTGAACCGGACAGCATCCTGGCCTGCGCCAAGCATTTTTTAGCTTACGGCGAAAGCACCGGTGGACGTGATTCATACGATTCCGAGGTCTCCTTCCGGAGTATCCGCTCCATCTTTTTGCCGCCTTTTCAAAAGGCTGTAGAGGCCGGATGCGCGACTTTTATGGCCGGGTATCAGTCCATCGACGGAACTCCGGTGTCGGCAAACCCTAAAATATTACGGAAAATATTAAAAGAAGAGATTGGCTTCAAGGGTTTTGTAGTAACGGATTGGAATAATACCGGTAGTCTGGTTACGACTCAGCATCTGGCTTTAGATATGGATGAGGCCACTCAAAAAGCCGTGGTGGCCGGTAATGATATGATTATGAATACCAACGATTTTTATGACTCTGCAGTCAAGTTGGCCCAAAAAGGGCTTTTTCCCGAGAGTTATATCAATGAATCGGTAAAGCGGATTTTGGCCGTTAAATTTTCACTAGGCCTTTTCGATCAAAAACGCCGGGCTCAATTTAGTGCTAATGCTGCGATCTTTAATTGTCCTGAACACCTAGAGAAAAATTTGCAGATCACCCGGGAGTCCATGGTGCTTTTGAAGAATGAAAATCATACGCTTCCTCTTAGCAGCCATTTGAAACGAATTGCCGTGATCGGCCCCAACGCCGACGATATCCAGGCCCAGTTCGGAGATTGGACGTTCTTCTCCCATCCCGATCCCAATCCCCATGCGGTACCGTTGGCTCCATGCCAGACCATGCTGGCCGGAATCAAGAGACTGGCTGAAGCAAGAGGAATTGAGGTTTCGTATGACAAAGGCTGCGATATTATGGATGCTGATTCTCAGAATATCGCAGCGGCGGTAGAACTGGCATCCGGGGCTGAGGTCGTCATTGCAGTTATCGGCGATTGCCTGGCCCAAAACGGCGAGATCAAGGATCGGGCGGATTTAAGTCTCTCCGGTGCTCAATCATTGTTGGTCAAACGGTTGAAAGAGTTAGGCAAACCGCTGGTTGTCATATTGGTGAATGGGAAACCTCTAGCCATCCCCGAGGTAGCGGAGCAAGCCG
The DNA here is from genome assembly GCA_023401925.1 of Bacillota bacterium. Taxonomy (GTDB): domain Bacteria; phylum Bacillota; class UBA4882; order UBA8346; family UBA8346; genus UBA8346. Next base: position 287,010 of record JAEXDA010000044.1, on the reverse strand, counting down.
ATGCGATTCTGGAGACTTTTAATTCCGGGGCTTTGGGAGGACAAGCCGCGGCTGAAATTTTATTTGGAGAGATTAACCCCAGTGGTAAACTGAGTATATCTTTCCCCTACCATACCGGGCAACTCCCTGTTTATTACAATCAGCTTCCCGGTTGGCACGGCCCTGCCCGATATATGGACATGCCGGATTCTCCCCTTTTCAGCTTTGGGTATGGATTATCCTATACCAGTTTTCGCTATGGCAACCTAACCCTGTCCAAAGATCATTGCCTGCCCGGAGATTCTGTTACGGTTCAGGTTGATGTCACCAATAGCGGAGCGGTTGACGGAATGGAGACGGTTCAACTTTACGTGGAAGATATGGTGAGTTCGGTGGTTACTCCGGTGAAACAGTTGAAAGGATTTACAAAGGTTGAGGTTCGAAAAGGTGAAACCAAAAGGGTTGAAATCCCATTATCCACTTTGGATTTATTTATCGTGACTTCGGAAGAAAAGTATATGATTGAACCGGGCGAATTTACGGTGATGGTCGGTTCGAGCTCCAGGGATCAGGATCTTTTAAAGACGAGGTTAGTGGTGAGGTAAGTTTTCAATGATTGAATCCGGAACAAATAAGGCGAAGGCAACGGGAAACCGGGATCTTCGCTTTTTTGATTGTCTCCACGGGATTTAGACCCCGGCTTTGGCAGAGTGCTTGATCTTTGGGTTTGAATTGTCCGGTTCGTTAGCCGGTGGTGGTTGAGTTACATAAAACAGTAACAGCGTTAATCGGATTTTCGTCCTTGGATAAGGAAGGAATTGCACATATTGTATAGAATTTTTCAAGATTCAATTGGGTTCGATATGCAAAAGCTCGGGTTATGAAGTCGGGGTTGCCGGCAGGTTTTGGGAAAATCAGAAACGGGGCCACTTCATCGTGAAAAGGAGAGTCAGTTTATGATTACGATAAGACGCACCCTCGCTGAAAAATATAAAACCTATGGGTGGCTTTGTTCATCCGATACAACTTGTTTGCATAGGGGAATATTAAAAAACAGGAGGTAATAAAAAATGCCGTTTGTTAATTTAAAGCTTGTGAAAGGACAAACCACTCCGGAACAAAGACAGAATATCATGAAGGGCTTGACTGAATTAATTGTAAACGTAATGGGAAGAAAAAGAGATTTTACGGTGATAACCGTTGACGAATTGGAAAAGAATCAATGGGCCATCGGTGGGAAAACCCTTGAAGAGCTGAATGATGACAACCGTAAGGTATCCTTTGTCAACATCAAGATTTCCAAGGGAACCAGCAATCCGGAAGAAATGGCCAAAATGATGCAAGAAACTAAAAATTTGATGATCGATATTTTAGGCAACTCGGAAGAGGCCAATTATTTTATCATGGATGAATTGAATCCTGACGCCTGGGGGTTGGATGGCATCCCCATGACCGTAAGGAATAAAAAATGATCAATCAAAAAGCCTGGGGTGAGCGGCATCAACTATTGAAGAGCATAGTTTTAAAACCGGAAAGATTTGAAGAAGCCATCAATTTATGCCTGGAACTCCATGCCATGGTTCATTCATCAGAGATGTCATCCAGTAAAACATCAACCTTTGAAGATGAATTGTGGGAAGGCTTGGATGAAAAGACATTTCGCTGCAAACCGACTTTGAAAGATGTAACGATTGCCTGGAATTTATGGCATTTAACAAGAATTGAAGATACCACCATGAATATTTTGGTGGCTAGCCTAGCTCAAGTAATTCATACTGAAAAATGGTTGGAAAAAATGAATGTACAGGTTGTGGATACGGGAAATGCAATGACCGATGAAGAGATCATTGATTTTAGTTCGCGCCTTAATATGGAGGAATTGCGTAATTATCGAATTGCGGTGGGCAGAAAAACCCGGGATATTATTTCAGGGTTTCAGCCATCCGATTTAAAAAGGAAGATGAATAATCCCCAAAATCTAGGACGGATATTGGATGAAGGAGCGGTCCTGGAGCATCCTGACTCCAAATGGCTGGTTGATTTTTGGGGGAGGAAGAATGTAGCCGGTATTTTATTGATGCCGGTAACCCGACTTGAATCCGGCAAGTAACCCCAAAAACCTCAGTCGCATTTAAACTTGCCGGATCGAGGTTTAAGATAACATGGTTTATAAGATAAATCAGATTGGTTCCAATTCGCCGCCTATTTATTTTTGCGCGGAGGGCGTCAGCACCTTTGGGTTCCTGGGGCAAAGGAAACGAGGCATAACAAATGGTTATTGATTTTCATACGCATGCTTTTCCGGATGATTTGGCTGAGAAAGCGCTGGACACTATTTTAGCAAATATCAACTATATCTATACTCCGGTATCCAGCCGGTTGTCACCAAACAATCCCAAACTCAAAAAACCAATGAGTGGGCTAGAAGTATTTGCTCGGATCGCATCATTTCCTTCGGCGGCATTTATCCCTATACCGACGATTATAAACGGGATATCGATTTCGTGGTCGGCTTAGGTCTGAAAGGCCTTAAATTTCACGCGGAATATCAAAACTTCAGCATTGATGAGCCTAAAATGCTGAAAATTTACGACTATGCCTTAAGTAAGGGTTTAATGATTTTATATCATGCCGGGGCTGATCCCGGCATGCCGGTGCCTTACAAAAGCAGTCCAAGACAATTCGCAAGAATTGTTGATGCGATGAAGGGCGGTATTATCATTGCCGCACATTTGGGCGGATATGACCAGTGGGATGATGTTGAAAAGTATCTGGTGGGTAAAAATATTTATCTGGATACCTCAATGGGTTTTGACCACTATAAGCAGGAACAATTTTTGAGAATCGTCAAAAACCACGGCGCCGATAAAGTGTTATTTGCTTCCGATTCGCCATGGAGCAATGGAAAAATAGAAATCAACCATTTAAACGCCTTACCTATTTTGGAAATTGAGAAGCAAAAAATCTTGTGTGATAATGCAAAGAGGTTGTTAGGATTAACTAAAAAATAACCTCCCGGAAAATCGGTGTAATCAGCATATTGATGAAACTATGTTCAAACTCATCACTCAAACGGCAGAGGTATTAAGCCGGCGATACCAATCCTTACTTGAAAGAATTAAAATCAATCAACGTTTATTGAAAATATGGAGGCTCACTATTTTGTCCTTACAAGAAAATTTAATGGCCGAAACAATGATTGGCGATAACTCCTTAAGTTTATTTCAAAAAATTCTTTTAACCACGGATGGGACAGTCACCAATCTTTTGAAACTTTACACCGGAGAAATGATCAAAGTTAAAAAAATTCGGCAGGAAATAGTGCCTAGCGGAAAATCGGAAGAGTTACTTTGCTCCCCGGATACTCCGGTGTTGAAAAGAGACATTTTACTTTGTGGTAAAACTCGAAATTATGTTTATTGTGAATCAGTTTTTGTGTTTCAATTGCTTTCCCGTTCGATTCAATATAAGCTTCTGGAAACCGATCAGCCGGTTGGATTGATGTGGAGGGAGGAAAAACTCGAAACTTATCGGGAAGTGATTGATTACAAAGTCGAGTCCGCTCAATCACTGATACCTTACTTTGATATACAGCCTCAGACGCCGATATTGTCAAGAACCTATTTAATCTATCAGAACCAGATCGCATTCGGGGCAATCACCGAAAAATTTCCCGCAACCTTTTTTAAGGAGGGGAGTTGATGATCTTTGACCCCGGGCAATAAAAGAGACCCCCTGCAGTTGTTTTTGGATAAAATTAATGTGATTCATGAAGGGCCGTAAAGGATACTTATAATGGGTAAACCAATCATATTCATGTTTTCAGGGCAGGGCTCCCAATATTATCATATGGGAAGAGAATTGTTTCATCAGAATTCCACTTTTCGCAATTGGATGATTACAATCGATGATAGGGTTAAGCGAAAAATCGCTGTATCCATTATTGATGAAATTTATAATCCGAAGAAGCGAAAAGAAGAACCGTTTCGTCGGACTTTGTTTACCAGTCCGGCTATTTTTATGCTGGAATATTCTCTGGCCCAAGTTTTGTTGGAAAGCGGCGTTAAGCCTGATTATGTTCTGGGAGCCAGTTTGGGAGAATTCACAGCCGCCGCCCTTTCTGGTGTTATGGGACTTGAAGAGAGTATCGAATGCCTCTTAAAACAGGCGGAAACCTTGGAAGATGTCTGTCAAAATAGCAGTATGCTGACGATAGTCGGTAATCCCGCTCTTTATGATGACAATCCTCAATTATTTGAGGAGACCGAGATCGCCTCAATCAATTTCCATTCCCATTTCGTCATTTCCGGGAAAAATAAAAAAATAGTTGAAATTGCCGACTTTTTAAAAAGCAAGGAAATTATTTCCTTATTATTGCCGGTCTCTTTCGGTTTTCATTCTGCATGCATTGATCCGGCCGCCCCAATCTGCAGGGATTATTTAAAAACCATATCGCTTCAAAAACCCAAGATACCATTCATCTCTTGTTTATTTGGAACTGAGATCCCTGAGATTTCCGGCGATTATTTCTGGAGGGTTGTTCGAAACCCGATCCGGTTTCAAAAAACGATTCAGGAGTTAGAAATGCAAGGGGATTACCTCTATTTGGATCTTGGACCCTCAGGAACCTTGGCCACTTTTGTCAAATATAATCTTGGGACGGATTCTTCGTCCCAGTTTTGCGCGATCATAACACCATTCGATCAAGAATTGAAAAATTTAAAAATGATTCTAGACCTCGTTCAAGAGACATCAAAGAAGGAAAAAACGAAAACTTAGCGTAAAGTGATTGAACATAAGGTTTCAGGTAACCTTAGGCCTTAAGGAGGAGAATGGATGAAAAATATACCCGGACCGGAAAATTCCTCAGAACGGGTCCCAATATGGTTTATGGATCAATGTCAACGCTTTTCAAGAAAGAAATTATTTACTTTTCATCGAGAAAACGACGAGAAAGATTTCTTGACTGGAAGGGATTTAGCCGATAAAGCCAAAGTCATCAGCCAATATTTGCAACGTAAACTCGCGCCCGGGGAGAAAGTAATCCTTATTTTACCTCAAGGACTGGATTATATTTGCGGATTACTGGCCTGTTTCGATGCGAATGTGATTGCCATACCGACTCCGATAACCGACCCGGAGCAGCAGGAGCTTATTTCGGAAAAGGTTGGTCCGATACTTAAAGATTCAAACGCGGCTTGCGTTTTGACGGATTATCACTTCAAAGCGTATCTTGAAGCAAAAAACCTATTCGGTTCGGTTCCCCTATACAATATTCAGGAGTTATCCTCCGAAAATTATAGAGACGCAAAAGCTAGAACCAGAAATTGGGATGATATTGCCTTACTGTTATATACTTCGGGATCCACATCCCAGCCTAAAGGGGTAATGCTCAGTCACGGCAATGTGAGGTCTCAGGCTGCCATCGGAGCCTTTCAATGGGGAATAAGTGAGGATAGCCGTATTGTTTCATGGATGCCGCAGTTTCATAATTTCGGACTTTTTTTGAATATATTGACTCCCCTCATTAGTGGAGCTTCCAGCGTGATCATGTCTCCCGGATCTTTTATTGGAAAGCCGGAAGATTGGCTGATGACGATTAGCAGGCATCAAGCTACTCACACCGGAGCTCCCAATTTTGCCTTTGATTATTGTTGCTCCGCAATGAATCCAGAAGCTGTCCCCAATTTATCCCTGCACTCGCTCCAAGGAATTATTTGCGGCGGAGAACCCGTTCGCAAAGAAACCTATGAAAACTTTCAAAGTAAATTTAAAACGGTGGGGCTTGGAGATAACGTGTTTTGTCCGCATTATGGGATGTCGGAAACCGGTTCGCTGACAACGTTGAGGCCGGGTACTCCCATGCGTTTTCTATTCCTCGATATTCCCAGCCTCGAACTGCGAAAAGTAAAATTGAAGAACCAGGATAAAAAAAGTAAATCGGTAACCAGTTGTGGCGAGATTGATGAGTCCACTCAACTGGTGATAGTAAATCCCGATAATTGCCAACCGTGTCCGGTGGGGGAAATCGGTGAAATCTGGGTAAAATCTCCTTCCGTCGCAGTTGGTTATTTAAACCGGAAACAGGAAACCGGGGACTCGTTTTCAGGAACCTTAAGCCTAACAAAAGAAAGCGGCTTCTTTCGCACCGGAGATCTTGGATTTATCGAAGATAATCATCTTTATATCGTTGGCCGGGAGAAGGAAGTCATTATTATTCACGGCAAAAATCATCATCCGGTGGACATCGAATGGACCATCAAAAAATATGTCCCCAGTCTATCCTTACCGGTTTCGGTCTTTTCTTGCGATATCGAAGAACAAGAAAAAGTGGTGGTGGTTCAGGAAGTTGAAGTCTCCCATACCGAGCGGCAGCTAAAAAATTTCATTCAGTCAATCATTGCCGCGGTATCTGAAAACCATGGACTGGAACTATATACAATTCAATTGGTGGCCAAAGGAAGCATTCCCCGAACAGGAAGCGGCAAGATTCAGAGAAAGGCATGCCGCAATGCTTATTTGAATCAGACATTATCGGTAGTTTATCAATACCGGCAAGGGGATGTCGTATCCCCGCCTCCCAGGGAAGACTCTCCTGCACTGTTCGATCAAGAGATCATCCAGACTTTAAAGCAAGCGGTTTTCCTGCCGGTTCTCAAAAGCGACTCCCCAAACATTACCGAAGCTTCATCCTTGAGTGAATTGGGATTGGATTCTATCCAATATGTCCGGATTTCCCGGAAGATCGAGGAAGTTTTCCAGATCCAATTTCCACCGGTGCTGTTCTTTAAACACCGTAGTTTTGAAAATTTGGCCGGCTATATTCGGGGCCAAACCGCAGAGACTCCGGTTCCATTTACGGCTTCAAGGTTAACCGGAACGGAACCCTTGGATTTTTCCGGGAAGAGCCGGAACGAAGATATCGCAATTATCGGTGTGAGTTGTCATTTTCCAGGAGGGGCTGTCGATCCGGAGAGTTTTTGGGAAATAATATTGGCTCAAAAAGATTGTATCACATCTTTTTCCCAAAGCCGGCCCGAAATCTTAACGGAGGATCAACGTTATTACGGGGGAACGGGCGAATCCTTCCCGGAATGGGGAGGTTTTATTGGCGGGGTTGACCAATTTGACGCCACTTTTTTCAATATTTCACCCTTGGAAGCGGAAAGTATGGATCCCCAACAACGGAAGCTTTTGGAACTCACCTGGAGTGTAATTGAAGACGGTGGGTATAATCCTTTGCAAATCGCCGGTGAAAAAATCGGTTTATTTGTCGGTGTCCATAATAATGACTATGCGGATTTAGTGATCAGGCGGCCGGAATTGATGAAAACCTATGGCGCCTATTTGGATTCCGGGCTCCATTTTGGTATGATCGCCAACCGGGTATCGCGTTGGTTTGATTTCCATGGTCCCAGTGAGATTGTCAATACGGCTTGCTCCAGTTCACTGGTGGCGGTTCATCATGCGGTACGGTCCATTCAACAAGGGGAAAGCAACCTTGCGATTGCCGCGGGCATTAATATAATTTTGACTTCCAGAGTCCATCGCGCTTGCCATCGCGGAGGAATGTTATCGAAGGACGGCCGCTGTAAAACTTTTGACCGATCAGCCAACGGGATTGTGCGCTCGGAAGGTTATGGCGCCCTTCTTCTTAAGCCATACGGACAGGCAGTCAGAGATGGGGATCCGATTTACGGAATGATTAAAAAGGCCGTTATTAATCATGATGGGCAATCCAATTCACTTCGGGCGCCCAACATGAATGCCCAGAGGGAATTGATCAAGTCGGCCTATGAAGACCCGAATAGGACCCCTGAAACTGTCAGCTATATTGAAACCCATGGAACCGGAACATCCCTTGGTGATCCCATTGAAATTCAAGCTTTGCGGGAAGCATTTCAAGAAATCAACCCCAAGATACCGTATTCCCTATGTGGGCTGGGGACTGCCAAAACCAATATCGGGCATTGTGAATCGGCTTCGGGGATCGCCGGTGTGATTAAAGTGCTGATGTCCATGAAACATCAAACGCTACCGGGAATTATTCATTTTAATCAGCTTAATCCGTATATCCATTTGAAAAACAGCCCTTTTCACATTGTTGAAAAAAATCAAGAATGGAATAGGCGTAAAGACTCCGGGGGAAGAGACATTCCCAATAGGGCCGGGATTAGTTCTTTTGGACTTGGAGGTGTCAACGCTCACGTAGTTGTGGAAGAGTATATTCCCTCCGTTACGGAGCCCTCAATTTCAGGCATTGAAGCGAAAGAGAAAACAGTAATTATTCCTATTTCAGCCAAAACCAAGCAATGTCTACGGTCTTCTGTTCAAAAATTGCAGGCGTTTCTCCGCCGGTCGGAAGTTGATATAGAAAAGGTGGCCTATACGCTTCAAACAGGCCGGGCCGCAATGGAAGAGCGGATAGTCTTTGTGATCAATGGAATTCCGGAATTGCTTCAGAAAATGGCTGATTTTGAGCAGGGGAAGGAACTCATCGGCAATTGCTGGCAAGGGTATAGGAAGCAAAATCCGGAGTCTTCTGAGAGCGGCGAAGAAACTCGGGAACTGATTCGAAAGTGGGTTGCCCAAGGAGAGCGGGGTCTGGGTAAGGTGGCTCAGCACTGGAGTCAAGGGGGAGCGGTGGATTGGAATTTGCTATATGGGGGAATAAAACCTCATCGTATCCATTTACCGACCTATTCCTTTGCCAAGGAGCGATATTGGCTGCCGGAAAATAGGAACCCGATTCAAGAGGCAATTCCTACGAATGCCTTGACTTTCATTCATCCTTTGTTACAGCAAAATACCTCCAACTTATCCGGATTGCGGTTTAGTTCCATTTTTACCGGCCGGGAGTTTTTCCTGGCGGATCATCGGGTGAAGGGAGAACGGATATTACCGGGGGTCGCTTATTTGGAGATGGCCAGAGCCGCAGTGATACAAGCAGTCGGCGGCATGGAAGAAAGCAGGACGACTATCCGGCTTAAAAACATCGTTTGGACCCGCTTCATTCGCGTAGGGGAACAACCGGTCCGGGTGAACATCGGATTGTTCCCGGAGAGGAACGGTGAGATAGCTTATGAAGTATCCTGCGTAACAGGGAATTCCCCCAACAATCCATCCGTGGATAGCCGGGGCCGTGCCGAGCTATGTTCCAAGACTGACATTCCAACTTTGGATCTTTCATCGGTGAAGGCCGGGTGCAACCAAACCGTTCTTTTTTCAACTGAAGTGTATGAAGCCTTTAAGAAGGCGGGAATCCTTTACGGGCCGGGGCATCAAGGGATAAAAGAGCTATATATCGGAAAGGGAAAAATTCTGGCGCAGTTATCTTTGCCTGAATCCCTATCCACCACCCAGGACCAATATTTTTTGCACCCCAGTATAATGGATTCAGCCTTACAGGCATTCATCGGACTTAAGGGTTTTGATGATCCCAAATTGTCCCTGCCTTTTGCGATGGAGGAGTTGGAAATTATTGATAAATCAACTTTTTCCATGTGGGCTTATCTCCGAATCCGGGAAGACCAGCCAATAGAGGGCGAGACACAACAAATCGACATTGATCTTTGTGACGATCAAGGAATGATTCGGGTAAGAATGAAAGGAGTTTCATTTAAGGCAGCGGAAGAAAAAGCGGGTTTGGCGGAGACCATGGGGACACTCATGCTTGAGCCCGTATGGAGGGAACGAAACAATCTTCTTCCTCCGGAAATTATTTTCCCTGATTATAGCCGGCACCTGGTGATACTTTGTGAAATGCCTATGGGGGCCGAGAACAGGATTGCCGGGGAAATGCCCGAGGTACGCTGCATCCATTTCCAGTCCGAGCGGCTGGAGATCGAAAAGCGGTTCCAGAGTTATGCTTGTCAGGCATTGGAAGAAATACAAAGAGAGCTATCCCACCGCCAGACTGGAAAAGTACTGGTGCAAATCGTAGTGCCCCACTGGGGAGAAGGGGAAATATTCCAGGGGCTAGCCGGGCTTTTAAAGACCGCCGGGATTGAAAATCCGAAATTCGTGGGTCAGGTGATCGCAATCGAAGATCCGCTAAAAATCATTGAAACATTGCGGGAAAACAGCTGCATCCCTGATGATGGCCAAATCCGTTATTGCCAAGGACAGCGCTATGTTTTGGAATGGAATGAAATGGAGAAATCTCACGAAAAAGGGACGATGCCTTGGAAAGATCGCGGCATTTATCTGATCACGGGTGGCGCCGGAGGTTTGGGAATGATATTTGCCCGTGAGATAGCTGATCAAGCGAAGAATGTCAACTTAATCCTGACCGGACGTTCCCCGCTGTCTGCCGAAAAGCAAAATCGGATTCAAAAATTGGAAGCTCTGGGAGCCAAAGTAGTGTACAAGTCCGTCGATGTTAGCAACAGGGAAGCTGTTAACGGGTTAATCCGGAGTATCCGGGAGGAGTTTAAAGGACTCGATGGGATCATCCATAGCGCCGGCGTAATCAAGGATAATTACATCATTAAAAAGAGTCCGGGCGAAGTTGAAGAGGTATTGGCCCCGAAAGTGGCGGGGCTGGTAAATATTGATCAGGCGAGCCGGGATTTGCAGCTGGACTTGGTGATTCTTTTTTCCTCGATCGCGGGATCTTTGGGTAATGCGGGACAGGCTGATTATTCGATGGCCAATGCTTTTATGGATGCTTATGCGGAATACCGGAACCGGTTGGTTGAGTCCGGACAGCGACAGGGATGGACGCTCTCGGTGAACTGGCCGTTATGGAAGGATGGCGGAATGCACATGGAAGCGGAAACCGCGAAAATGATGATGGAAAATACCGGAATGGTGGCGATGGAAAGTTCTGCAGGCATCCAGGCTTTATATGAGGGATTTTCCTCCGGAAAAAGTAGGATGATGGTGTTGGAGGGCCGTTTGGAACGGCTCAAGCACAGGTTGACCCCAGGGACAACGGCCACTGAAAACGCACCGGCCGATTCAAAAGGAAAAAATGAAGCGGGCTTGGGGGTTTTGGGTATGGGAGGAGATGAGCTCCGGGAAAAAACGGAGAACTACCTGAAAAATCTGATTTCAAAGGCCATCAATCTCCCGGCCGGGAGGATCCCGGCGGATGCTCCCTTCGAGGAATACGGAATCGACTCCGTTATGATGCTGGAACTCAACGTGAGACTGGAGAAAATCTTTGGTACACTGTCGCAAACCTTATTTTATGAATACCAAACCCTCAAAGATTTAACCGGATACTTTCTCGAAGCCCATCGCGACAGGTTGCTCTCTCTGCTGGAAATTGAGAATGAGTAAACCGACATCACCGCGGCCAACTTATAGGGTAAGAGTAGGCTTTTTAGCCGCCTTTAAAGGAGAGCAGATCCGTGAGGGAAAAAGTTCAATATGAAGTGAAAGAATTCCCGTCCAGCAGGCAAGCGACTTTCGACGCCGGTTTTCTTGGGTTAAGAAAACACCATATCAAAGCCCTTATTGAGCTGGATGTAACCGAAGCCCGGGAATTGATCAAAAAATACCGCAACCAAAAGAAAGAAGACGTATCCTTTACGGCTTGGATCCTAAAATGTATCAGTCAGGCGATTGATGAACATAAAACCGTCCATGCCATCCGAAAAGGCAGGAATAAACTGATTCTTTTCGACGATGTTGATATCTCGGTGATCATTGAAAAAGAAATCAGGGGAGAGAAAGTTCCTCTCCCCCTGGTCATCCGGAAAGTGAACCAAAAAACCTTACCCGAAATTCATCGGGAAATTAAACAAGCGAAAGAGCAAGAAGTAAAAAATGAGCAGGATTATGTACTGGGTGAAAATCAATATAAGTGGGCCATGAAATTCTACGTTGCCTTGCCTCAATTTATCAGAGTTATGATTTGGAAAAAATTCATCCTAACCAATCCTTTTGTAATGAAAAAAATGTCCGGAACGGTTGTGGTAACTTCTATCGGAATGATGGGCCATGTCAGAGGGTGGGTCGTCCCGGTCAGCATTCTTCCGGTTTGTTTCGCTTTAGGGTCCATTGTCAAGGAACCGGGTGTGGTTAAGGATCAAATTGCGATCCGGGAATATCTCCATATGACCATCCTTATTGATCATGATGTTGTGGATGGCGCTCCGGCCGCCCGGTTTGTTTCAAGGCTTACGGAATTGGTCGAAAGCGGATATGGTTTATCAATATATTCATAAAGACTAAAATGCTATCTGTGATATACACAAATACTGAAAAGAGGATAATCATGTATGATGCAATTGTCATAGGAACGGGTCCATCAGGCAGTATTACGGCTAAAAATTTGGCCGAAAATGGATTCAAAACCCTTGTCATTGATAAACATAAATTGCCCCGTAATAAATCGTGCTCGGGTGTACTTATAAAAAAATCTAAAATGCTCGTTGAAAAAAACTTTGGTAAAATACCGGATAATGTAACCTGTAGTCCCCAAAAGACCCGAGGAATCATCATTAAAAATGAAATAGGAAAAGAATTTATATTCGAAGATGAAGGTTTGAATATATGGAGAGATAAATTTGATTACTGGCTGGCAGATCAGGCCCGTCTTCATGGAGCTGAATTGCTTGAATCAGCTTCGGTTGTAGACTTTATTGAACAAAATGAATATGTATCCTTAAAAGTTAAACGAAATGATGCGTATGATACTATCGATGGAAGATTGATCATAGCCTGTGATGGAGTCAATGGAATCTCAAGAAAAAAGTTGACAACGACTGAATCAAATTATATTGTTACCTACCAGGCATTTTATCATGGAACTGGGAATTTTGATTCACGTTATTTCTATGCATTTTTGAGCCCTGAATTGTCAGAGTATGATGCTTGGGTCAATATGAAGGATGATTTGTTGATATTGGGGGTAGGAGTAAAAAAAACAAGTCATGCCAAAGAGTATTTGAATCGATTGATTGAATATTTAGGGAATGAGTACAATTTACGGTTGAAAGAAAAAATTTCCGAAGAATTCTGGACATTGCCGATAATCATTCCTGATTTCAAAACAGTATTGAGTAAAGGCAGGATATTTTTTGCGGGAGAAGCAGCTGGACTTATCAATCCTATGGGGGAAGGCATATCAAGCGCTATCGCCAGTGGTATCGCTCTTTCTAAAGCAGTTATTAATGGTTATGCGAGCCATCCTGATTTGAACGAACGGGAAATTCTGGAGTTTTATAAAAATGAAATGACCCTGGAAATCGAACATATCAAAAGACAATGGGTATTTTTAAACCAAATGTCCCCTACATTTTGGGGAAAGCTCATAGCAGATGCGCAAAAATCTTGATCCATCGGATTAAATTTAACCGAACATATTGACTTGACCCCTTCTGCGCATTATGATAAGAAAGCGAACTAGACGATTATCGGCTTGACAGGAGAGTTTTCCTCAACTTTTGTTTGGTTCAATAACCTTTCCAGGAGTGAAAAAATTGAGTGATACCGAAGTACGCGTGAGATTTGCCCCCAGTCCCACTGGATATTTACATATTGGCGGAGCCAGGACTGCCCTTTATAATTGGTTGATCGCCAAACATTATGGCGGAAAATTCATATTACGGATTGAGGATACCGACCGTAATCGTTACGTGTCGGATGCCTTGACCGATATTATGGCGTCTTTGCGTTGGTTGGGAATCGATTGGGATGAGGGACCGGAAGTCGGCGGCGATTACGGCTCTTATTTACAATCCGAACGGCTGGAACTTTATCAAAAATATGCCCAGCAACTGGTGGATGAAGGAAAGGCTTACCGTTGCTATTGTACATCGGAGCGTTTGGAAAACCTCCGCAAAGAACAGGAAGAGAAAAAGGTAGCCCTCGGGTATGACCGTTTTTGCCTGAGCTTATCCGAAGCCGAAAGACAGGAAAAGGAAGCGGCCGGTTTGAAATCGGTTATCCGCTTTAAGATTCCCCGGGAGGGGCATACGGTTGTTAAGGATTTGCTTCGGGGCGAGCTTCATTTCGATAACTCCACTTTGGATGACTTGGTGTTGTTAAAGTCCGATGGTTATCCCACCTATCACCTGGCCAACGTCATTGATGATCATTTGATGAAGATTTCCCATGTGATGCGGGGGGAAGAGTGGATTCCCAGTACGCCGCGGCATATTTTACTGTATCAGGCTTTTTGCTGGGAGCCGCCTCTATTTGCTCATTTGCCGCTTTTCATGGCTCCCGGCGGCGGCAAGCTCAGCAAACGGCATGGCGCCACCAGTGTCCGGGAATATCGTGAAAAAGGGATTTTACCGGAGGCTTTAAATAACTTTTTATTGTTACTGGGCTGGAACCCCGGCACCGATCAAGAGATGTTCTCATTGAAGGAAGCGGCGGAAGCATTCACCATTGAAAGAATTAACGCTTCTCCGGTGGCCTTGTCTTTTGAGAAACTGGACTGGTTCAACGGCGTTTATATCCGGAGTTTGGCAACGGAGGATTTGGCCCACCGCTGCCTGCCTTATTTGCAGCAAGCCGGATTGTTGCCCGATCCTTGTCCGGACGAACGCTATCAATATTTGCAACAGATCATCCCGCTGATCCGGGAAAGGTTGAAGTCCGTACCGGAAGTGGCGGAGATGACGAATTACTTCTTACAGGAGGATATCCCTACACCCACCAAAGAGCTTTTGATTCCCAAAAAAATGGACCAAGAGCAAACTTTAACATCACTTGAAGGGGCGGCGAAAGCACTTGCCGAAGTATCTCCGGAGTTTAAGGAGGCTGATACGGAGGCCGCTCTGCGGAATGTGGCTGTGGAGTTGGGGATTTACGACGGACAGGTATTCATGCCGGTCCGGGTGGCCGTTTCGGGGAGGACCGCTACGCCGGGCATCTTTGAAACCATGCATGTGCTGGGAAAAGACCGGGTATTAAAACGGATTCACAATGCGGTTGCGGTGCTGAAATAACGGGAGGCCGGTTGAGAAACGTCAGGTAATAAAATTTGATCCATTTTTAGGTTTAAGAGCAAGAGTTGGTTCTTGCTCTTTTTTTGTTTGTTGTAAAGAAGCTGGATAATACGAAACTTTGGTGATTTTAAAGCGGTGACAAGACTTTGGGAAGTTAGGCGTAGGTTTCGGTGAGGGGTAAAGTAGTGAAATGTCGGAATAATAATTAAATTTGGATAGTTTGATTAATACTATTACTTTTTGTAGAAGTATGGTAATTTATATAATGACAATAAATTTTTACGAGGAAATCAATAATATAAGCCATGTAAATGCCTATATACCAGAGGGAAGCTATAATTTTGTAGACTTTGACAAGTATAGCGGTACCCCAAAAATTATACAATCCAAATATGACGATGAAAAAGATAATATTTCCGAAATATGCCGTTGCCTAAATCTAGAGGGAGTCATAATTTGTTAATTTTATATGAATGGAAATGATGTGATGTTTTTAGAGGCAAACTTTTTTGATGCCGCCGGGACTTACATAAAAAAGATAAGTATCACCCAACGCAATATGTTTTTGACTAAGGGCAATTTTGAGAATACTCTATTGAAAGCGGTTAATAAATTAGTCGAAGCCATAAATAAAAGTGAAATATAAACAGTTTGTATATTAAAGCCTCAACTTTCGCAAAGGAAAAAGCCGCAGAAAACAATTGATACGTGAATATGGGAAAAAATAAAAAGATATATTGACAATCTCAGATCTTATCGCTTCAAAAAAATAGATACAAAAAGTTAACACCACTTCATACGTTTAATGGAAGTGTTGTCCTAGGGTTCAAAGCCCTCATTCTTGCTTTCTCCCGCCTTCGGGAGAAACGAAGGCCCTGTCAAGGTAGTCAAACTTCTTACACTCTAAAAGGGCTCCAGCGCAACCTGTCCAGTATGTCTACCGGAGGGTTGCGTATGTATACGCGGGAGTCAAGTATATGTGCGCGACGGTTGAGTATGTCTACCGGAGGGTTGCGTAAGCATACGCGGGAGTCAAGGAACGGATCGTACTAAGTACGATGTGTAAACAAGAAAAAGTCAAGAAACAAAATTAGATTGTGTATGCTAAAGCAAATGTCGAAGAGTAGGTTAATTTGTTGAGAGGGGCTGGTTTTTAGAATTTGGAGTCTTTTTAAGTCAATAGGTGGCTTTATTTTTTTAAACCTCCTGCCCCTCATTCCCCTCAGTGTTTCTTTTCCCCAGTTAGTGGCGATATTACCGGTTGACAGGGTATAGCAACCGGTATCCATTTTGAATGGGAAAGTTAAACGACCTGGTAGAAATGGGAATGAGGCGCAAAAAATAAAAGGGTATTAAAATTCCTGGCCTGGAATATAACTTTTGCTTGACTGCATTCATAATCGCTGCTATAATATATTATGCGCGTTGGGGGGTCGTCTAACGGTAGGACAACAGACTCTGACTCTGTCTGTGAGGGTTCGATTCCTTCCCCCCCAGCCAAAACAACAGGTGAAAAGCTAAAAGGGAAAAGTTTTACCCTTTACCCTTTTCAAGCTATCCTTTATTTGGTCCTATCGTCTAGAGGCCTAGGACATCGCCCTCTCACGGCGGAGACACGAGTTCGAATCTCGTTAGGACTACCAAAGCGAAATGAAGCCTATTTTATAGGCTTTTTTTGTTGCCTAAAATAGAGCTTTTTTTACGGTTCCGGGGCTGTAGAATGAGACGGTGTACATAAATCGATGAATGAAGTGAATTGTTTCACCAGCCTATCAGAGATTATTTCCAGCAGCTTTTCACAATCCTTGGTTTTGTCGTATTCCGATAGCGCCTCATAGTACCGGGTGCGATTGTCAAACTCGATACTCATCGGTAAATAACCATTCCTCAAAAGCTCTAAATTCAGTATTAATCGACCGGTTCTGCCATTTTCGCCCGAAAACACATAAAGGTCGTATTTTTTTGTTTTCCTTTAAATTTGAAAAGGGACGGTGGCGTTAAAATGGATAAAATCAGTACGAACAAGCAGACAGAACAAGCGGCCACGAAAGTTAAAAACGAGATTTAAAGGTGAAGCATGTTCAATAAAATACAAAAATTTTTTCAATAAAATACATACTTTTTTAAAAGCCGATTGTCTATAATCAATTTGTAACTTCACGGTTACCAACTTATAATAATTGCAGAATAATAAACGCTCACTGTCTGGAATCGCTAAGGGGGGACTGAGTATGGTGAACGCTGCCTTTACGGAAAATAAAAGCAACGCTTTTGATAAAAAAGGTTTTTGGTTTCACCTTAAAAGGGATAAATTCCTTTATCTCTTGCTATTGCTGCCGATGGCCTATATATTAATTTTCAAATACGCTCCACTGTATGGAATTCTGATGGCCTTTCAGGATTATGACATATTCAAGGGGATTAGCGGCAGCCATTGGGTGGGGCTTGATGTTTTTAAATTTATATTCCACCAAAATGATTTTTACCGGGCTTTAAAGAACACTCTGGTGTTGAACTTTCTGGATCTGATTGCAGGTTTTCCGGCTCCGATTATACTTGCCATATTACTCAATGAGCTCAGGAACGAAAAATTCAAGAAAGTAACGCAGACTATTCTTTATTTGCCGCACTTTCTATCCTGGGTTATTATAGGGGGTATGGCTTATCTGCTCCTCTCCTCCACAGGAATGGTCAATAATTTTTTGTCCAATATAGGAATCGGCCGGGTTGAATTCCTGTCCGAAAAATTTCATTGGCTGGTGACGTATGTATGTATCGGTGTGTGGCAAAGTGCAGGTTGGGGAACCATATTGTTTCTGGCTGCAATGACTTCGATAGATAAAGAGCTGTATGAAGCGTCCGCTGTGGATGGGGCGGGGCGGCTGCGTAAAATATGGCATATTACTTTACCGGGTATCCGGCCGATGATATCGATTTTACTTATTCTGCAGCTTGGAAGGATGGTATCCATAGGATTCGACAGGCCATATGTAATCGGAAATCCCCTTGTCAGGGAATACTGCGATGTAATCAGTACCTATGTATATCGGGTGGGACTTGGATCCAATGATTTTTCACAGGCTACTGCGGTTGGATTGTTTCAGTCGGTTGTCGGATTGGCTTTCCTGCTGATTGCAAATTTTTTAACGAAAAAAATCGGGGATCAAGGAATTTGGTGAGGAGAGTGAATGCATTGGCTGGCAGACTTAAAAACCAGGCGGCGGATTATATCATCGTATTGTTTATAGCCTTAGTTTCAGTTGCTTGTCTGATTCCGTTTATCTATATAATTGCTCTTTCTCTTAGTTCCAACAGTGCAATTATTTCACAAAAGGTCGGTCTGTTACCTGTAGGTTTTACAATCGAAACCTATTCTACTATTTTTCATGATATGAGTATGATTTATACGATGTTTTATACCATATTTCTTACTTTCCTGGATACCGCTGTTTGTATGTTCTTGACCATTTGTGCGGCATACCCGCTTACCAAGACAAGGTTAAAAGGAAGAAAAGTTATTTTGGTTGTCATGGTGATTACCATGTACTTTAGCGGAGGTTTGATACCTGATTACATGCTGGTGAAAAAACTGCACCTGCTAAACAACATGTGGGCACTGATTTTACCCGGAGCCATGAGCGTATATAATATGATTATTCTGAAATCATTCTTTTCATCTCTTCCGGAAGGCCTGGAGGAAGCTGCCTCACTGGAAGGATGCAGTGACGTTGGAATCCTGGTACGGATAATTCTTCCACTGTCATTACCGTCCGTTGCGACCTTGAGCCTTTTCTACGCTGTCGTTAGATGGAACGGTTTTAATGACGCACTTTTCTATATTACCAAGAAGGAGCTTTTCCCAATACAGCTCAAGCTTTTTCAAATGATTAATGTCAATCAGCAGTTGGATGTGCAGCAGGCTGAAGGGAGCATGGGTAACTTTATAGCTCCTGAGTCGCTCAAAGCCGCCAGTATTATGTTTGCTACGCTTCCGATACTTTTTGTTTACCCCTGGCTTCAGAAATATTTTGTCAAAGGTGTTATGACCGGTGCAATAAAAGGATAGATAGTTAAAGAATCAGTATTCTTTAGGATTGATAGAAAAACAAATATAATCATTAAAGGGAGTGGGTCGGATGAAAAACAGTGTTAAAAAAGCACTAGGACTGTTGTTGGGATTGACGCTGGCTATCAGTGCGGTGGGCTATAGTGCGCCTGCAACGCATGTTACGTTGAGGGTTGAAGTGTTTGACCGGGGCGTGCAGGGACAGCCTGACTTGAACAACAACGCCTGGACAAGGTATATCAATGATACCTTCGGCAAAAAGAACAATGTCACTGTAGAGTTCGTTCCGGTGTTCAGGTCACAGGAGATTGACAAATTAAATATACTTATGGCAGCCGGTGAAGCTCCGGACATATGCTTCACCTATGATTTACCCACGATAACAAAATATGTAAAAAACGACGGCGTATACCAGGTGGATGACTTGCTTTCAAAGTATGGCAGAAACCTTACAAAATATCTGGGTAAAGACGTCCTGGTTTGGGGTAAGTATAACGGAAAACAAATGGCAATTCCGGCTAAAAGGACAGTTTTGGCGGATACCGGAGTATTCATAAGACAAGATTGGCTGGATAAGCTTGGGATGAAGGCGCCTACCACTACAAAAGAATTATATAACACTTTGGTTGCATTCAGAGATAAAAATCCGGGTGGTGTAAGTACGGTTATTCCTTGGGGAATGGGAGGACAAGGTTGGTCAGAGAATTATGGCAACTTGTTTGAGTCTTTTTGGCAGAAGGAATCGGATAAAGATTTTGTTACCAATCAAGTGACCTATGCAGGTTGGCTAAAGCCTGGAAATAAAGAGGCGGTAAGATTCCTCAACAAGTGTTATCATGAAAAATTAATCAGTCCGGATTTTGCCCTTGATAAAACAGGAAAACAGCTTGATGCGGATGCTTCAAATGGTAAAGTCGGCTTCTTCTGCTTAAATTGGGACTATGCATGGAGACCATCCATTGGAATTGCTCAAAATTTGGCACAGAAAGATCGGAAGGCTGTATTTGTTCCGATTGATACATTTAAGAATTATGAAGGTAAGTATAAGAAGAAAGTATATGCCGCAAATGGAATATATTGTATAATACCAAAGAGCAGTAAAAACGCTCTTCTAGCGATCAAGTATCTTAACTGGATGTCAGATCCAAAGGTGATATTCTATTTGCAAAATGGAGTAGAAGGAGTAAACCACAAGATTGTTAACGGACTACCGCAGCCTATTCCTCAGACGGGCGACAAAATGATGCCCAGTACACACAATCTTGACTATACACCCATTGTAAACGGTACTGAACTTGGAGATCCTGTCGAGAACATGAAAGCGGTAGCATCAACGTATTCGGGCTATGAAAGTTTGGTAGAAAAAGCCTTAAAAGTATTCATGAAAGATGGCTATCAACCCTATTTCTATGATACTCCCAATGTGGCCAACGGTAAATATGGGAAAGTTCTAGGTGACAAAACCAATGATATGATGACTAGGCTCATATACTGTAAGCCTGCAGAATTTGATAAGCTATATGACAGTTTGGTGGAGGAGTTTATGGCGGCCGGTGGTCAAGCGATAGTGGATGAAAATATTAAAATATATGATGCTATGCATGCACGTAAAAAGTAATCCGTAACACGATAATACAAAAATTGTACATCAAGGGCTGGTAAGATGATTGCATTCTTACCAGCCCTTTGCCAAGTTGAGTTTTCTTTTAGCCCTCATTCATCAGGCTCTATTCTATTGACCGGGATCGCAGCCGGTGTTATTGTAATTTTAGGGTTGAATGGCTATTTTTTATTTCCTTGAATTTGCTGTATGGTAAATGAGTAGGGCGTATCATAAATACAGCAACCAGAAATGGGGTAGATACGCTCTACTTAGGTAAAACGTTCACAATCATTGAGTGCGCGTGCGCGCACGCGAGTTATTTAGAGAACGTTTTATTAGTCTGTTCATTGGATTTTTAGGAGGGTTTCCATGTACAGTGTTATTATTGTAGATGATGAACCATGGGGGCTTGTTGGAACCAGGAATGCTTTCCATTGGAATTTACATGGATTTGAAATCGTGGCGGAGTTCACCAATTCGGAAGAGGCCTGTGATTACATACGTAATAACCGGCCCGATGTTGTTTTTACAGATATCCGGATGCCTAAATACAGTGGTATCGATCTTACCCGTATGGCAAGAGAAGCCGGTATAGACACTGAATTTGTGATCATAAGCGGTTTCGCTGAGTTTTCGTATGCCCAGGAAGCATTGAAATTCGGAGCCCTTGACTACTGTTTGAAACCCATTGATATCGAAAAAACCGACGAACTGCTTGATAAAGTGTATCAGCATGTTCATAAGAAAAATAGGATCATCGACAATGCTATTTTAGAAGCGCTTATTAGTAATGATCAGAAAGAACTGGCTCGTTATCGTTCGAACATATTTAAATCTCCCGGAAAATTTTGGTATGCGGTCATTATGTACACAAAAATTGAAAATGACAGCATTATCAAACCTGAATTGTTATCCGGATTTACAAATGGGGAAAAATTTCTTGGGGTTAAAGTTGGGTCCGGAAAGATGCTCTATATCGTTAATTCTGATGAGGAAATCGTTTTCCGGGCCGACATGTTCAAGGAATTTTTGAAATATGGAATCTTCAGCATCGGTAGTAGCAAAAAAGAAATTTCCCTTAAGAAACCTGAGAAACTAATCAAAGAGGCTGATATGGCAGCTTTAAAAACCTTCGTGACCGGAAGAGGGGGCCTATTTTATTACGAAGATAACACGAAAGCTGTGAAACCGCTTGTCAAGGCATTGCAAAATGCCGTAGAGACAAGGAATTATGAAGAAATTTATGGTATGCTTGAAAATCTAAAAAAGGAATTTATTGTAAACCAGTTGGGGATGACCGAAGTCGTGTACTTATGGAACCAGATTATCAGTCCAATCATTAACAATTATATAGAGGAAGACTGCTGCAGCGGCTTGGAGTATTTGAATTATTCCGAATTAAGCCATCGGTTCGCGGATTTTGAATCGCTTTGCTCATTTTTGTTGGAAGTATTCATGACGCTGGAGCAACAGTATGACGTTTCGATGAATGAGAAGGAAATCATTCATTATTTTGAACAACTGGTAAAATACATTGATGAACACTATGATCAGGAACTCTATTTAAAAGATTTGTCTGCCAGGTTTTATTTAAATCAGTTTTACTGTTGCAAGTTATTTAAAAAGATATTGGGCAAGACTTTCTCCGAATATGTGCTAAGTGTTAGAATCAATAAGGCCTGCCAGTTAATTAAAAATACTACTTTGTCGATCGAAGAGATTGCATTAAAAGTAGGTTATGTTGACTATTTCTACTTTAACAAAGTGTTTAAAAAACAATGCGGAATAACACCTGCAAAGTATAGAAAGGAATAAACGGGGGGATGAAATTTGCGACTCGGCAGATTAAAACTTAAACATCAGATCATTCTCTTTATAACTGTATCAGCATTTCTTTTGATTTTGATACAAGCCTTCTATTGGCTGAGTTTCTATAACCTGACGAAAGACAGAGCAAGTAAGTACGAACAAAAAATCATCGATCAGACCTTTGTGAAAATAGATTCGGTTTTAAAAGACATCAAGACAAACACCAGTTTAATCACATTGGATAGGAGCATGCAGAAATTCGTCATTACTGACGACAATTACCAGCGGGATATTGTTTTAGGTCCTTTTATTCTGGATTTGATGGAGTATGTAAAAACTTTCAACTCGATTATTTATAGTATCCAAATTCAAGATAACAGCGGCAGGTCGGTAGACAACCTAACGACCACAGAAGGCAATATTTATAACTCGAAAGAGTATTCCGGATTAATTAAAAAGTATAACGCTACATCCAAGAAATTCAGAAAACCCCTGTTTACCGGTGTTATGAAGGATCCGACCACCGGGAAGAAGTTCTTCTTCTATTTAGCGCCGATTATTGAAATTATGGGCGGCGAAAACTTTGCGGAAAAAATGGGTATGTGTACCATCATGATCAATACCGCAAATATTCAGGAGCTGATTAAGAATTCGGAACTCACACCTAATTCGACCTTGGCTATCCTCGACAATGAAAACCGGATCATTGCATCCAATGATAACAAAAATCAGGGGATGATCTTTGATGCCGTACCTTTAAAAAACATAAGCAACTCCGACAGGGTTAAAGAAGTTTCATATAAAGGCAGGAAGTTTATTATACAGCAAAAAAATCTGGAAGAGGCGGATGGCTGGAAGATTATCAGTGTAATTCCGGTAAATGAGCTGATTACAGATATGAATGGAATCGAGAGAGTAGGTGTTTTATCGGTAATATTCATGATTGCCATATTGTTCGGATTGGGTTTGATCTTTTTTAAGAATATCACCCAACCCATTACCTTATTGGTAAAAGATATGAAAGAGATAGGAGAAAGAAGGCTTAATTTCAGGTTGAAAATCCACTCCACAAACGAAGTGGGAATTTTAGCCGAGGAAATTAACGATATGATAGATAGAATTGAGGAGATGACCGGGAATATATTGGAGAATCAAACCAGAATGTATGCATTGGAGCTTGAAAAAAAGCGAGCCGAATATTCGGCTCTCCAGAGTCAGATAAACCCTCATTTTCTATACAATACTCTCAACTGTATCAGCAGTATCGGACTGGCGCATGGAATCAAGGAAATTGCCCAAATATCCACCAGCATGTCAATGATCTTCCGATACAGCGTCAAACCGGCGGACCTTGTTTTTATACGCGAAGAGGCTGAATGTATAAAAGCATACCTAAACATTATCACCATCCGATATGGTGGGAAATATTCATCAAAAATCGATATCGATGAATGCCTTATGGGGATGAAGTCTCCCAAAATGGTGTTGCAGCCAATTGTTGAAAACGCTGTTTATCATGGACTTGAGAATAATCAATATGGAGGAGAAGTAACCATCAAGGGATATGTTGATGAAAACTCCGATGTATGTTTTTCAATATTTGACAGCGGTAGCGGCATCGAACCGGATAAATTGGAATCTATAAACGGCAAATTAATAAATTGCAATCAGGATATGCGTGAAGAAAGCTATATGTCAACCAGCATAGGCATAGTCAATATAAACAACAGAATAAAGCTGTTATTTGGGGATCGATATGGAATAAGCATCGAAAGCAAATTAGGGTGGGGGACAAGGGTATTGATCAGAATTCCAGCGGTTGAATTCGATGGTTAAGAGGTAAATAAATACTGTTTTATTTAGAATATCGTATTCCATTTGCGAATTTAATCGGAAGATAACTCGTATTTACCACATTTTCGATTGCAGCTCAGAATCTGCGCAATAAATTACAAAGATTTACTCAATAAATTCCATATTCTTTTTAATGTGCCGGCTATATAATAAAAAAAGTAATTTATGAACAATCACTGTTGATCGGCAAGTGACAGGGGCTAATAATAAAATCTTTATGTGGCTACAAGGATATTTTTGTAGGAATGGCTCGAAGGGAGTAATTTATTCATGATGTATGCAGACAATACAAGGGGTAGGAATTTTACCAAGGATCCTGCAGTGGTATTTTATAAAGGCAGCTATTATATGTACTACACTATACCTGCTTACGGAGATGGCCGGGAAAATGACGGACATGCGATCGGTATTGCCAAGAGCGATGATCTTGAGGAATGGAAAAGGATTGGCGAACTTCTGCCGGAACAGCTCTGTGATAAGAAGGGCATTTGTGCGCCTGGTGCCATCGTCTTGGGTGACCGGATCCATCTCTTCTATCAAACCTATGGCAATTTTCCGAAGGATGCCATTTGCCATGCCGTATCCAAAGACGGTGTTCATTTTGAAAGAGATGAGACCAATCCGGTCTTTGCACCGAAAGGTGAGTGGAATAACGGCAGAGCGATTGACGCGGATCTCGTTTCTCATGATGGGAAACTGCTGTTATATTTTGCGACCCGTGACCCAGAGGGAAAAATCCAAAAGCTGGGAGTGGCTTCAGCTCCTATTGGTTCGGCTTTCAACCGGAATGACTGGACTCAAAAGTGTAGCAGCAGCAGTATTCTTGAACCTGAGCTTCCCTGGGAGCAGGAATGCATCGAAGCGCCGGCGGTATGCAAACATGACGGCAGGCTTTATATGTTCTACGGTGGTGCCTATAACAACTGTCCCCAGCAGATTGGGTGCGCTGCAAGTAATGACGGTATCCGGTGGAAACGCCTATCCAATGTACCTTTTTTACCCAATGGCGGGAAGGGCGCATGGAATGAATGCGAATCAGGCCATCCGTATATATTTGTCGATAAGGACGACCGGTACTACCTTTTCTTCCAGGGCAATAATGACATGGGAAAGAGCTGGTATATATCGAAGGTAGAGATTGGGTGGAAAGAGGGGCGTCCTTATATTGTTTGAGTATCCTGACGTGTATACGAACTATGCTAGATAATTATCAGGTATTGGAAGATAAAAAGAAGGGAGGATTTCTTTGAGCGCGGTTTTCATACCAAATAGATCCAAAAAAGAAAGGGGTAAAATAATGTCTACAATCTATGAGTGTTCAAAACCGTATGCCAAAAAATATCTGTCTCACTTCTTATTGGTTTCAATGGTACTATGCACGATACTGGTGGTTCAGCCTGTCAGTGCGGTTACTACCACAGCCAGTGTTACGGTAAATGCCGACATTACGGGTAATCAGATTTCGCAGCTTCTGATAGGCGGGTTCTCTGAAGACCTGCATCTGTCCGTTGACGGGGGTTTTTACGCTGAAAAGGTTTTTAACCGATCATTTGAATTTAATTCTCTTGATGGAGCGGGCAATAATACGCCTCTTGCAGGATGGACACAGCTTTACCGTGATGGAGGGTCAGGTACAATTGCCGTGGAAACCGGCAGTCCGGTGAACTCTGTCAATACTCATTATGTGCATATCAATGTTACTGCAGCAGGACGTGGAGTCGGATTATCCAATTCCGGATGGTATGGACTTGATTCAAAAGCCGGGGCTACATATAACTATTCACTTTATGCAAAAAGAGGATCCAATTATAACTCAACATTAACGGTAGGAATCGCTAACCAAAACGGTACAAGCTACGGTACTGCTACCGTCAGTTCCCTTACGACAAGCTGGGTTAAGTATACAGGTACTATTGCAGTCAATACCACTGATCCGAATGCAAAAATGATAGTACTGGCGAATGGAACAGGCGATGTGTATTTGGACTTTATTTCATTGTTCCCGAGTACCACTTTTAATAACCGTCCCAATGGCGCGAGAGTTGACATGGCAACCGCGCTTCGTGATATCCATTACAAGTTTATCCGGTTTCCAGGGGGCTGTATCATCCATCAACCTGAGTACCAATACAATTGGAAAGATATGATAGGACCTGTCGAAGGCCGTAAGGAATATCCAAGCACCAATTGGAACATGTATGAGACAAAAGACCATATGTCAAATGGATTTGGATATTATGAGTGGTTGCAGTTATGCGAAGATATAGGCGTAGTTGCCGTACCGGTTCTTCCCACCGGCGCAATTTGCTTCGGCAGTGCTCCTGACCCCAATAGTGCGGCAATGAATCAGCTTGTCCAGGATACACTGGACTTTGTAGAATTTTGCAATGGCAGCTCCGCTTCAACCTGGGGCTCAAAACGTGCCGCTATGGGACATACGGCGCCGTTTAACTTACAGTACCTCGCTTTGGGAAATGAAGAGAATGACACTGCGAATATGAGAGCGGGCCTTACAAGAATATATAATGCGGTCCATGCAGCATATCCAGCACTCAAACTTATAAATACCGCGGCATTTCAAAATTCACTTTTTGACTTTAACGCAAATTTAGGTGCCTATGGCAGTGATGCTCACTATTATTTTAACCGGGGCAGTCTTGATTGGATAGATTTCATTCATAGCCATGATCGTTCCTATCCAAAGGTAATGATCGGAGAATACGGCTCCAACACAAGGAATGGAGAACTTGAAGATGCCATTGATACTGCTAGAGATAAAGCAGTATTTGAGAAAAACGGCGATATTCTGAATATGTCCAGCCTCACGCTGCTGAGAAAAATCATTGATTTTAATCAAACCGATATGTTTAAAACCAATTATTACCACGTAGAGAAGATGTGGGTAGAGAATTTGGCAGACCTAAATGTTAATTTCAGGCAGTCAGGAGATCCCAATCTTGTTGTTGTAGCAGGTAAAGATACCGAAACAGGCGATTTGATCCTAAAGTTGATCAATAACAGCGCCAATGATATAAACACCACGGTTTCAATCAGCGGAATGACCAATATTTCCAGTATCGTAAATGTAACTTACCTAAAACCCATAACTCCAGGAAATAGAGTTGCCAAAGGCAGCAATTACATGAATGGCGGGAATGAGACCGGTTACAGTTCAGATTTAAATGAAGTTAGCATAGGCGCAACGACTGCCACTATAAGCAATAATCGACTCAATTACTCATGTGCAGCGTATTCTTTTTCTATTATTAGAGTTCACGGAAATATTTCTACCAGAGGCACTATCTATGAAGCAGAAAACTTTAGCGCCGCAGCTACCATAAGTGCAAATCGCGTAAGGGCAGCTGACTATGAGCTTTGTGGTCCCAGTAATGATGGTTGGAGCAGGGTCGAATTACAGGGCGTGAATGAATTTGTCCAATATAATAACGTAAATGTTAAAGATGCGGGTACCTATCATATCAAGATTGGTGTTAAAAAGGGTACCAACCGAGGCATTACCCAATTATCAATTGATGGAATCAATCAGGGTTCACCCATCGATCAGTATGCATCGGCATTAGGTTATTATGAAATTGATTTGGGGACAAAGACTTTAAGTGCCGGCAATCATACCTTTAGATTTACAGTAACCGGTAAAAACTCAGCTTCTACAGGGTATATGTCACATATAGACTATTTTCTGCTGAATCAAAGTGATAATATAGTTGTAAATGATGACTTTAACGCCATGACCACCGGCAGTGAACCTACGGGATGGACAGTAGATACAAGTCAAGGTACTGTAACAGTACAGAATGTTCCAAGTTCTACTGACAAAAGTGTATTGATAACCAAAAGCGGCACTACTATCGGCATGAGGGCATCTATGTATAAAACATTTACTCCGGTAAGCGGTATTGTGTCGATAGAAGCAAAAGTCAGAAGAGAGGCCACTGATAAATTCTGGTGTCTGCCCTATATTTTCAGCAGTAATGGTACTATGGCAGAAACGGTTGCATTTGACACCGGCAATATTAAGGTGTATACAAATGGAGTTTGGCAGAATATACAAGCATTTACGGCAGGGACTTGGTATAAGGTGAAATTAGTATTAAATACTGAATACGATACATTTGACTTATATATCGATGATGTTCAGAAGCTTAGTAATGGCACTCTAAGAAACGCTGTAACCGATATAAGCAGGATAGAATTCTATGCAGCGGATGCTAACACAGGTAATACGTATGTGGATAATGTAATCGAAGATATTTCGAAGTAAGAATGTAAAGATACCCAATAAAATCAGATGATGGCAGCAGTGACATTGACATTCTGCCGATGATTATTGCCTTCCTTTTGATGCAATTGGGGTTGCCATCTCCGGGTTGAAAGGGTAACTTAAGAGGCTGTCTAAAAAGTAATTCGAAATCAATAAGAAATACAATATATAGCTTCATCGAATAGATCGGCTTCAATATATTGTATTTCTTGATCGTGAAAATTCCTTTTGGGGCAGCCCCATTTTGGTTTTTTTAAACGAAGGAGTGGAGATGCAGCGTGAGTAAGGAAAACTATTTTATCTTAGACGCCAATGCCTGCTTTTTACTTCCGGAAACCGTCACCAAGCCGGTCCGTCACGGCGTGGATATTTTGTTCCGGGATATTGAAAAGGTATTGGGTCACCGGCCTTTAACAACTGCTACCCGTGAACTAGCCACTGTCGTTGTTCAGTATGCACCGGCCGGCGATCCGGTCAAAAATAGGGCGGAAGCTTTCGGTTTGCGGTTTGAAACCAATCCCGCAAACGGACAAGCTCAAATGGTCGTTTCAGGAAGCGACGATTTAGGGATTATTTACGGGTTACTGTATATCAGCCGGGAATTTCTAAGGATCAGTCCTTTTTGGTTTTGGGCCGACCAACAAGTTCAGCCCCGAAAATGCGTGGAGATTTCAATTGAAGAATATCTTTCTCCGGAAGCGAAAGTGCGTTATCGAGGATGGTTTGTCAATGACGAAGTTTGTTTAATCGGCTGGACCAATATTTATCCCCCGCCACGGGAGGTTTGGTTCCCGGTATTTGAGGCCCTCTTACGTTGTGGCGGCAATATGGTGATTCCCGGAACGGATCTGCCCAGAGAGGGCGGACATTGGGAATTTGCGGCCGAAATGGGACTCTATATTACTCATCATCATGCCGAACCGCTGGGAGCGGAAATGTTCTTACGGGCTTACCCCGATCGCCAGGCTAGTTACGACCAGCATCCGGAGCTATACGAAGGATTATGGGAGGAATCGATCCGCCGTAGAAAATCGGATCCGGTGGTATGGGCGCTGGGCTTCCGGGGTCAGTCCGATTGTCCCTTTTGGGAACAGGATCCATCCTATGATACACCCCAGAAACGCGGTGAATTGATCAGCCGGGCGATTCGTAAACAATACGAAATGGTAAAAAAGTATGTCAAAGACCCGGTTTTTGCCACCTATCTCTATGGTGAACTCACTGAGCTTTATCGGGATAATTTTCTGGAAATCCCTGCAGGGGTTATTAAGATTTGGGCGGACAACGGTTATGGGGTGATGGTGTCACGCCGTCAATGGATTATCAATCCGCGGGTTCCAGCATTGCCTTCCGCGAAGGAGCAGGGACCGCACGGCCTTTATTATCACATTACTTTTCATGATTTGCAGGCATCCAACCATTTAACGATGTTTCCTTCCGATCCGCAGCTGGTTGTGGATGAACTGATCAAAGCTTTCGCAGTTGGAGCCGACCGTTTCTTGTTGCTTAATTCAGGCAACATCAAACCTCATATCTATCTTTTGGAGATTGTCAGCCAAATGTGGCAGAACGGCAAAGTCTCTATCGAAGAGGCATTGGGAAATTTCTGCCGCCAGTATTTCCCGACAGCGCCGGAAAAGGTGGCTCCCTGTTATGCCGCTTATTTTCAGAAAACCATTCGCTACGGAGTTAATTTGGATGACCGCTGCGGTGAGGAATATTATCATCATCCGGCCCGGGCTATTATCCGCCATTGGCTGTCAGGGGAAACAGAAAACACGGATGAAAGTTTAATCTGGGCAACCGAGTGTAAGCATGTGAGCTTTAAAGAACAGGTTGAGACTTTTTATCACAAACTGCAACCGGCAGTCGGCGGATGGGAATCCTTGGAACGGCAATGCCGGGATGTGTCTGTTTTATTGGGTGAAAATGCGGCCTTTTTTAATGATCATCTATGGTTTCAAGTCAAGCTTCATCTTTCAGGAAACCGGGGCTTTTTGGCCCTTTGCCGCTCGTTTTTCGCCGCCCAGGATGAACATTATCCCCTGGCCTTCGTCTATGCTTCCCAGGCTATTTGGGACTATACGGAGAGCCTGAAGGCTATGGAAGAGGCTGAACATGACCGTTGGGAAAATTTCTACCGGGCCGACTGGCTGACCAATGTTAAAAGCACTATCTACAGTCTGGAAGGGCTACGGAAATGGCTCAGGGTGATGGGAGACGGACCGGACTTCTTCCGGTGGTATAAGGAGTTTTTATTACCTGACAGTGAGAAGGGAGTCTTTTTAGAAAACACGCACCGCAATCCATTGCCAGATGATCTGCTGGCCCAGGGGCTTAAGGAAAAGTTTAAAGGAGAAGGGCTGGAAATCTAGTTTACAAGTAACGCCGTGACTGAGTTTGTGCCTTGAATTCCTGATGCCCTCTTACGGTGGAGAAACGAATGCGAGGCTGTCCCAAAAGGAAATTAACGATAAAGAAATACAATATATTGAAATTAGTACATTCGATGAAGCTATATATTATGTTTCTTATTGATTTCAAGTTGCTTTTTAGACAGCCTCGATGAATCTCGTTAAGACTGCCAAAGCAGAAAGGAGCCTATTTTGTAGGCTTCTTTTGTTGCCTCAAATCACCATTTTTTCACAGAATAAACACTATTACCTCACACAGTTTCCATTGAATCTTCACAAAAAAGAGTTATATTGAAGATACTTTTTCAAATCCTCCTTTGATATACATACTCATACTTTTTTAAGGCCCTTTTTGGAGGGCTATTTTTTTTATTGAACACAATAGGGAAAAAAGAAGTTTTGAAAAGTAAGCATATTCCTACTTGGGTGTAACTTCCCTGGCTGGCGTGGACCGATACCAAAACCATCGCTCGCCTGCTTCATATACTTTTAGCTCGATAATTTAAGTCCCAATTTATGATATACGCCTTCAAAATTTGAGGTGAGGAATGACCCGACTCTGGGTAGATCCACCCTGAGAGAGATTTGAATGATAATGATTGCAATATTTGATGTTTTGCTCAATCTATGAAGCGATATGTTGTATATCTTATGGACTTTAAACGATTACCCGGCACTAAATTTTATTAATAAACGATTGACCAATATTTAATTTTCATATATCGACAATATACTTGAAAACATACAATATTTGGTATATAATAAAAAACATTAACTGGAAATTTAATCCACCCAGTGAATAGTGCCGGTTAATGCCATCTTGGTTAAACTTCAGATTTTTAACAATTTTCGGGAGGTATTACGATGTATATCCTTGCTTATAATTGTTATGTTTTTAATGCTGCTGCTTGTTTGATAAAAGACGGCGAACTGGTTGCCTATGCGCAGGAAGAAAGGTTTACCAGGGAAAAACACACCGGGAATTTTCCCGTTTATTCCATCGAGTATTGCCTCAAGGAAGCGGGAATTACCATCAATGATGTTGATTATATCGGCTTTCACTGGCAACCGTTTCATAAATTTCATCTGCGGATTGCTCAGGTGATTAAGAACTTGCCGAAATCTCCACACATCTATCATACCTATTCCGGCGAATGGATCCATATGGTGTACGCTAAAAGGCTTTTTAAAGAACATTTCGCCGCCCAGTTACAAGATCGCAAAAAACCTTTCAAGTTTTATCGGGTCAAGCACCCTATATGCCATGCTGCCAGTGCCTTTTTAGTTTCGCCCTTTCAGGAAGCCGCCATTCTGACGATGGATGGCAGCGGCGAAATAGCCAGCACCACGATTTCCGTTGGCGAAGGCAATACCATTAAAACCATTAAAGAAATCAATTTTCCGCATTCTCTGGGCTACATATTTGTGGCAATCACTCATTATCTGGGCTTTACACCCAATAGCGACGAATATAAATTAATGTCTTTAAAATCTTACGGGATGGAAGATCATTCTTATGATGCAGTGAAGGAAATCATTCAATTAAAATCCGGAGGGGAATATTCGGTTGATCTGAGTTATTTTAATTACGACAAAGGAATCCGCGATCCATGGGTATCCCAGAAATTTATTGAAACTTTCGGCCCCCTTCGGCAAAAAGAGGAAGCTATCACCGAAAGACACCAAAATATAGCTTGGGCATTTCAAAAACGGCTCGAAGATGTAGCGATACATATTGCGGAGTATATCTACAGGGAAACCAAGAAGGATTATTTATGTATTGCCGGCGGTACTGCATTGAACTCGGTTATGAATGGAAAATTGCTGAAAGAAGGACCGTTTAAAGATATTTTCGTACAACCCGCCGCCAATGACGCGGGCACCTGTATCGGAAGCGCCTATTATATTTACAATTCCATTCTCAATCAGCCTCGCAATTTTGTCTTCAATACCGCCTATTTAGGTCCGAAATTTGGTAATGAAGAGATTCGAACATTCCTGGACAATAACAGTATTCAATACCAATACTTTGAAAAAGAAGATGAATTACTGGTGAATACTGCTAAATTAATTGCGGATGGTAATGTTATCGGCTGGTTTCAGGGGCGGATGGAATTGGGTCCAAGAGCTTTGGGCGCCCGCAGTATTCTGGCGGATCCGCGCCGCCCCGATATGCAGGATATCCTCAATTCCAAAGTTAAACATCGTGAAGGTTTCCGGCCTTTCGCGCCTTCCGTCCTTGAAGAGTGCGCTTCTGAATATTTTGATTGTGATCGGCCTTCTCCTTATATGCTTTTTGTAGTTGATGTAAAAAAGGACAAGCAGAAAACCATCCCGGCTATAACCCATGTTGATGGTACCGCCCGTTTCCAAACCGTCAACAAGCATCAAAGCCCAAGATATTGGAAATTAATCAAAAAGTTTCAGGAACTCACCTCGGTTCCTGTCGTTGTCAATACTTCATTTAATGTCATGGGTGAACCGATTGTTTGCACGCCGGGTGAAGCATTTACTTGTTTTGAGTCCACCGGAATCGATTACTTGGTGATGGAAAACTTTATTATTGAAAAAGAGAAAGTCGGGTAATGGTTGATGGTTCAATTAAAGCGTGGACATGGCTTTTCAAAGTATTTATGGTTATTTTTTCTGACAGCCGGCGCCGTCGGTTTTTTCCTAACCTGGGTGGCTTTTCCCCATCACCGGGAAAAAGCCACTTTGATTCAATATATCATTCAAATCATCCTATTCATTATTTTTTTGTTAGCCATCAGTCTTTTCCCGAGGAAAATAAAATCCTGTTATCTGTTGTTAACGGTTCCATTCATAATATATCTAGGTTTTTTTTCTCCGAAAATGACCTATCTGGCCTGTCAAGGAAAAATGGATCCGTATTATTCATTGGAATTCAACTTTCTATACCCCGGATTGATTATGGCCATCTGTTTGGCCTACCGTCTGGGGGGCGGTTCTCCAGGTAAATGCTTAAAAACCGGACTAAACGGTATCATTTTGATTTTCTCCGGATTTTTAGATTTAATGTGGTTTGTCACCAACCGCTTGGATTATGCCAAAAATGTGGGCACAATTCCTCACATCCAGGTCATCATCGGCCATGTCCCAAGCTTGAGTGAATTGATTATATTTATGGCAATCCACTTCATCATGTTGATAATTATCAATTGCCTGCCGTTTGATCAATGGATGAATTCGCCGGAGCAATGAAAGTGCTCAATACATCATACTTACCTGGAATAACTAGTAAAACGTTCTCTAAATAGGTACTCAATGATTGTGAACGGTTTACTTAAGGAAAGCGTATCTTCCCCGTTTCTGATTACCGTTTATTTAAGATACGCTCTACTAGGTCATAGAAAAGAAGGGAATGATTGATTTGAACTCATTGGAAGCTTCAATCATTATTCCGACCCGAAATAAAATATCCCGGTTGAGGCTGGTTTTATTCGCATTATCATTCCAAGTCAACCAAAACCATGAAGTCATTGTGGTAATGGATGGTTACAATCAAAAGGATGTAGCAGCGTTTCATAAAATCGATTTACCCTTTAAAACCGTTTTCATCATTCTTGACCAAAATGTAGGCCGGGCCGCAGCCAGGAACCATGGAATCAGAAAGGCATCCGGTGAAATTCTGATTTTTATGGATGATGATCGCATCCCCGGGCCTCATTTTATTCAAGACCATGTTTTGGCCCATCAGAAGCAGCGCTGCATGGTTTTAGGCAAAAGAATGCAAATATTCTTAGCTGAGGAAACCATCGCCGAATTAGGGGATGTCGAGGAATTTGGCCGCCGGTTGGGAAGCATCATCGACTTGGCGGAGCGCGATATTACTTGGCTTAAAAATAAAATATGTTTATTGCCTTTGGTGAGTCCGGTTCCTTGGCTTGCCTGTGTCACCTCCAACTTATCCGTGCGCAAGCAGGATATGATGGAAGTAGGTATGTTTGATGAAAATTTTGTCGGTTGGGGATGGGAAGACAGCGATTTAGGCTACCGCTTTTTGAAAAAGAAGATCAAGCTCATTAAAAAATCCAAGATTATCAATTATCACATCGTGCACTCGAAATCCAAGAATTTCAAGGAAGAGGAATTAAATAATTATCAATATTTTTATGCCAAAACCCAAGGGGACTATATCACCCGGTTAGCACTGATTGTCATCCGGGTGGTCAGAAATACCGGATTTTTGTTGCAAGAGATGATCGAGCATGATCAGGAGCGGTTCAATGGCTAACATCGAGGCGAGTATTATCATTCCAACCAAAGATAAATTAGCCCGGTTATGGTTGGTTTTAAAATTTTTAGAAAACCAAATGACCGATGAAATTGAAGTCATCATCATTTTTGATGGGTGTTGTTCGGAAACCATTGATAGTTTTGGAGCCTATCCGTTTTCATTCAACCTCTTGCAAATTATTTGCATGAGGAATAACGGACGTTCCGCTGCCCGAAATTTAGGGATTAAACTTGCCCGGGGCAAGGTAATCATTTTTTTGGATGATGATCGGATACCTTCTGCAGATTTTATCAAGCAGCATCTGGAAGGGCAAAAGGAACCTTGTGTATTGCTCGGACAACGGCGGGATGTTTATTTAACCGACAATGAAATCCAAAACCTGTTTTTGGTTACGGATCAAACTCAGCGTTACCGGCAAATTATTGATAAAGCAATTGTAGCTAAAGAATCCGTTCCGAAAATCCGGCGTCGCTTTTTGTTTCAACCCGGGGGTTCGCTAGGATGGATGACTTTTTTTACCGGTAACGTCTCCGTTCCTAAAAATGACTTAATTGAAGCGGGTTGTTTTGATGAAAAATTCCGCGGTTGGGGCCATGAAGATCTCGAACTTGGATACCGGCTTCATAAAAAGGGGGTTCGTTTTCAAAAATCCGATATTTTAAATTATCACCTGTCCCATCCGAGCAATACCAAAGAACAATTTAGGGATTCCCGAAAGAATTTAAAATACATGATTAAAAAGTGCCATGGGGATATGAGGGCCAATTTGATTTTACGGGCCATGCTTGCTAAAGTGTATCTGGAAAGGTTCATTGATTTTCGATGACGGTTAAATTTGTTAATAAATTTCGAAGCTACTTCACCTGGCGGCAAAATCGTTTGATGGATTGGATACTTTCGAGAAATTGGGTACTCTCAAGATTTGAAGATTCTCAGGGGAGATCTATCAAAGAATTCATGAACGACTTGGGGATGGTTTTTCTATATAAGGTAATTGGTTGCGCGTTTACAGCGGTAATTTCCATCTTGGCCGCACAGTTGCTTGGCCCCTCCGGATATGGAGA
This sequence comes from Bacillota bacterium, assembly GCA_023401925.1. Classification (GTDB taxonomy): domain Bacteria; phylum Bacillota; class UBA4882; order UBA8346; family UBA8346; genus UBA8346. The sequence goes on along the minus strand of JAEXDA010000044.1, from coordinate 250,772 downwards.
AATCAATCTGGTCAATAATATCTCCAATATACTGTTACTTCCAATGATGGTTGGGATCAACTCCTCCATGTATAAATACCTACCAGGCGGCCTTCCCCGCCAAAATGACCGGCTTAAAACTGCGGCTTTGATTGGAAACTTCATTTTGATTGTGCTCTTTTCGCTATTCTATTTTCAGATAGGTATTTTCGTTACAAACACCGTGAAAATTGGGATTCCCATCTGGCAAATGGGAATCTTGGCTACGATAGTTCTGGACTTATACATTCTAAGCGAATCTTTTATGCGCGGCCAAAAAAAATATCTCACGTTAGCCCGCTTGAAAGTGGCAGGCAGTTTCATTTTCTTTTTACTGTTCCTGTTTTTGTATTATTTTCAAGCGATGGATTTCGATCATTACTTCTATGCATTTTTCGTAGCCCAAGTCCTGTTTGTCATGGCGGCGTTCTATAAAAGCGGTTTCCATTCTTTTTCCCTGTCCGGATCGGCTTTTAAACAGATATATCATTATGGTTCTTTTAATATGTTGAATAGTTTATTGATCATGTTGGTCAGTTCCAGTGATTTTTTTATTGTCAATTACTTCTGCCCGGGCAGGGCTTTGGGGATATACTCCATTTATCAGGGCTTTGTACGGGGCTTATTTTCAATTATGTTTTATGAAATCTTTGCGGTTGTGTTCTTGCCTGCGATTTCCGGAGCAAATAAAAACCGGCTTTTTCATACCATTCAACGATTCGTTCCCCTTCTATGGTTAATCATTGTTTTGCTGACAGCAGGATTCACTACGGTAGTCGTTTTGTTATCCGGAAAAGAATATCCTCTCAATCCGGGCTATATTTTATTAACTTCTGCGGCAATTGGATTTTATTCAGTATTTCAAATCTATAACTCCATTTTTGCGATGGAAGGGAACCAAGGTGCTAAATTCTGCCTCATTCCGCTGCTCTTCACCATCCCCGTTGCCCTCTTCACCCAATATTACTTTACCCGGTACTTTGGAATTACCGGTATGATGTATGCGGTGATGATTACCAATCTTTTGCTGGTGGCCGTCTTTGTCGTTACACTCCATTGGCTGAAACGGATTCTCAAATTGTTTCCGTAAAGTGCTGCAATGGATGGTGCGGTTACAGATAATGAGCAGTTGGTTTTCAATTAAAGAATGAATCCATGAAATCCTGATCCGAATTTGCCACAGAGTCGTCCACCCCGGCCCGCCGGGGCGCGCGTGAAAGGGTAAAAATAGGTTTTATCTCTGTGTCTCTGTGGCCTAAATACTTTTTGGCCACAGAGACACAGAGAAAGAATTGAGGCAAAAAAGTATTTTCTAGATAGTTCTCACTCCCGTTATGGATCAATCCTTGGATGAGCAGCAACACAGCCGCTCAATAACAGAGATGGTCACGGACTTCAAGCATCTGTTGGCCCCAAGTTCGGCATCAGCCGGCACGGGAGTGTTTGGCCGATCCCTCGCTCGATATTAAAGAAGTGGCTTTCTTGATTGGAGCGGATCTGGTGGATGTTCAATCAAGAGAAACTCTATTTGAAAAATAACCCGATATCGATATTCTAGTTAACAATATGGGCATTTATGAAATTATGCAGTATCAGGATATTGACGATGAAGTATGGGAAAGAAATATGTACCCGAATGAAAATATGACTTTTTTAGAAAAGGAGAAAAAATTCATGCGACAAACCTGCCTCAATCTGAAATCCAGCGATTTATCAGGCCAATTGAAATCGGTAGACTAACTGATTTGTATGTAGCCCTCATGCTTCGGCACTAAAAGGCTCTCCTATCCGAATGGATGGGGGAATGGTGCCTACGATTTTTTAACATTGCCGTTTCAAAATATTATCGCATATAAGTTTAACGCTGCATTGTCCTTTATGATCGCGGCGTTTTTTTATGTCTGCGATTGCCCACTGTTTAAAGGCGTTTGAATTTTATTTGAGGTCCGGGAAAATCCTACCCTTTGCCCGATCGATAACTATCTTGACAATAAATGAATGATCGTTTATGATATAAATATTAATAGGGGTGCTCCGATGAGAAGACGAGATGATGAAAAAGAAAGAAGTATCAAAGAAGCAGTCATTAAATTGATCTTAAAGGAAGGTTTTCAAGGGACTTCGATTTCAAAAATTGCCAAAGAAGCGGGAGTTTCTCCGGCAACCGTATATATTTATTTTGAAAACAAAGAAATTATGCTTCAGGATATTTACCGTCAGTACTCCGAAGAAATTTTTAACTATCTTTTAAATCGAGTCCATCAAGAAATGGAGGGCCGCCAACTTATCGAAATCCTGATCAGAAGTTATTATAACTATGTTCAAGAAAACGAAGAAATTTTCCACTTTGTCGACCAGTTTTCAAATTGTCCCTCATTGGCAAGTGGTTGTTGTTCTGAAATAAACGGTATGTGTAAAATCAATCATTTGATAGTCGAGATGAAAAATAAACATATCATCAAGAATTATAGCAATGAAAATTTGTTTGCAGTGATATTTTATCCGGTTAAATCAATTGCAGTCAATCACCGCAAAACTGAATCCGAAAGAGCGGCGTTGCTTCAGGAAATGATTCAAATGATACAGGACGCTTTATTGATATAAATTGATATAAGTGGAAGAAATATCGAAGGCGAGATCCCAAAAATCTCGTTATATTTTCACAAATAATTAAACGATCGTTCGCTTATGAATGTTTCGGAAAGGGTGAATTCCATCATGAACTTTGGCAAAAACATTTTTGAAAAAAACTATCAGGCGGGAATGGTAATCCCCATATCGGATACGGTTTTATTGCCGGGGGTAAATTCCATTCTTTGGGTCCCTGGGCTCAGTGAAGAGGAACTTGAAAATCTGGGCAAGGAAGATGCTACCAGCATTGCCTTAACCCTCAAACAAAACTTTAGCCGTAAACGGTTAAAAGAAGAGGATTTTTACAAGATAGGCGTTTCCTTTCAAGTTGATGAAGTGGAGGAAGCCGAAAAGGGCTACCGTCTGAAGATTAAGGTTTTAGATAGAGTGGAAATCAAAGTCTTGCGGATTGAAACCGATTTGATCCATGCTGAATATGGTATTCGTCCTGATGATATTGATCTCAATGAAACGAGCCGGGCCGAAATGGTGGCTTATCTGAAAAAAATCACCCGGGAACTCAGCGAGAAATACAAAGGGTCAGAGGGATTCATGAAGGTATTTGATGAGTTTAAGGACTTAAATTCATTGATGATGTTTTTATCGCAATTTATGCCCATATCCAACAGGGAAAAGTATGATCTCCTGGAGACGCAGTCCCTGAAGGCCAGAAGCTTAAAGTTTATTGATTATCTAATCAAATTAAAGGAAACAGTGAAACCGCAGCTGGAAATGGCCGAAAGATTTTCTGAAAAAACCAATAAAAGTTACAGAGAATCCGTACTTAGGGAACAATTAAAAGCCATTCAAGAAGAATTGAATGAAGGTAAGGGGCCAGGTGCTAAAAAGGACAACGATTATGCAAGAAAAATTGAAGAAGCTGATATGCCCTTTGACGTAAAGAATGCGGCGCTTGATGAGTTGAATAAGTTGGAGACCGGGAGTCCGAATAGTCCGGAATCGAACGGCATCCGCAATTACTTGGATTTGTTGGTGCAACTGCCTTGGAACAAGAGTGAAGGCAAACCCATTAACTTGGGGCAAGCGAGACGGATTTTAGATGAACAACACTATGGATTGGACAAAGTGAAGGAACGAATCATACAGCACTTGGCAGTAATGCAGCTTAAAAAGGATAAAAAGGGTTCGATTCTTTTGCTGGTCGGTCCGCCCGGAACTGGAAAGACCAGTTTAGGGAAAAGCATTGCCGAAGCTCTGGATAGAAAGTATGTCCGTTTGAGCTTGGGTGGGATCCGGGATGAAGCGGAGATTCGAGGACACCGCAGGACTTATATTGGGGCGATGCCGGGGAGAATCATTCAAAGTATCAAAAAAGCCGGGGAAACCAATCCGGTGATGGTTTTAGATGAAGTCGACAAGTTGATGGTTGGTGGGTATAGCGGCGATCCTGCCAGTGCATTACTAGAGGTACTGGATCCGGAACAAAATAACAGTTTTACCGATCATTATTTGGATCTGCCCTATGATTTATCGGATGTTTTCTTTATCGCCACCGCGAATTCCCTGGAAAGCATTCCCGGTCCGTTGCTGGATAGAATGGAAGTGATTCAAATCTCCAGCTATACAATGAGTGAAAAGTTCCATATTGGAAAAAATCATTTACTTCCTGCAATTCTGGAAGAGCATGGACTAACCGCCGAACAATTGGTGATGGAGGATGAGGTGTTACAAACCATAATCAGCGACTACACCCTGGAAGCCGGAGTCAGGGGATTGAAAAAACAATTGGCTGCCCTTGCCAGAGCGACCTCGGAAAAAATCGTATCGACAAAAATAGAATTGCCTTACCAAGTTAAAATGGAGCAATTGGAGGAATTATTGGGGAAAAAAGTTTCCCGACATGATAAGGCGGAGCTGGATAATCCGCCGGGAGTTGTCACCGGGCTGGCCTGGACTCCGGTTGGAGGGGAAATCCTTTTTATTGAAGCAACGGATATGTCAGGTAGCGGCGAAGTGACCCTAACCGGTAAATTGGGTGATGTGATGAAAGAATCGGCCAAGATTTCTTTAAGTTTGTTAAAATCAAGATTACCCTTGAACGCGGTTAATTTTAAGGAAAAAGACTTGCATATCCATGTTCCATCAGGGGCGGTTCCCAAAGATGGACCCTCGGCGGGTATTGCATTATTTACAGCCCTTGCTTCCCTGTTCACCGGTATCAAGGTTGATTCCAAACTTGCCATGACTGGCGAAATCACTTTAAGGGGAGTCGTATTGCCAATTGGCGGCCTCAAGGAAAAATTATTGGGAGCCCAGCGGGCGGGGATCACCAAAATTTTGATTCCAAAAGACAATGGGGTTGACCTGAAGGATGTGCCGGAAGAAGTGAAAAAGCAACTTACCATTATACCCGTAGAGACTATTGAAGATGTGCTGAAAGAGACCTTAGGGATTTCCTTGCCTCGAATTCAGCATGTGATGAATGGGAAGTTATATGGAGAGGGAACTTTCCAAGTTACCGATAAGGCATCGTAGATGTCTTGCCTTGGTTGTACTTCTTCCACCGGCGAAAGTCTGGAAGAAGCTTGTTGGGTCCATGGTGTTCCCGTACAGGAACTCATTGATAAATTAAACAACCCTATGTCAAAATAAGAAAGAGAATGCTGTTATTATTTCTTTGATAGTATTTTAAAAACCGACGGCCCATTATCTGCAAAGATAGCGGGCCGTCGGTTTGTGTAAAATCTTATGATGGATGTCTGAAACCATTGATGATTGAGTGAATGTCCTCCGGGGAGGAAGCCACAAAATCCGGTTCTAAAATCCACTCGGAAGGTTTTGAACCGCTATAATCAACGGCAATACATTTTACTTCAACTTGGTGGCCTCCATGGTTCAACACAGCCTCGGCATTTTTGCCAAATGCCACATCTTCCTGATGATCACCAATATAAAAGACAGTTGTATTGTTCAAGCTGACATTCAATATGTTCAGGCATTTGATGAACCCGCCCGGGTTCGGCTTTTGCTCTGTCCATGGTACTTCTTCATATCCGACGATTGCTTCGAAATAAGGCGACATTCCTAACTTCTTCAGTGTTTTCCGTATCGAAATGGCACAATTTCTGGAACAAATCCCCTGTTTAACATCTCTAACCAGTTTGAAAAGCCCACCAAGACCGGGAAAAAGCTCGGGTGTTAATCGGTTTTTTAACTGGAAGGTACTCCATAAATCACCGGCCCTATCGATTTGGCTTTCGGATAAGCTATAACATTCACGGTACATTTCCCGCCAGTCTTTAAATTTGTGATTGGCCCTGCGGTATTCTTCCACATCGGTTAAAACTAAAGGCAGATGTTGTTGAATATCGGGAATAAAGTTTTGTAAAATTTCAACCGTAACCGCCATATTTTTTTTAGTGCTATCGACCAGCGTTCCGTCATAATCCCATAAAATTGCCGATAATGCCATTACCTTAAATACCTTTCTTAAAAGTTATCCATACATTCGCCAAAATGTGAATAAACCCTTCATTGTCCATTAGAAAAGGAGCAATAAATATAAAACATTAATAAATTAATTTTTGGATTGAATGATCTATCTTATTTCCCCAATGATTCTAATTTCGAATATTTATTTTAGTAATTCTAGTAACTAAAGAAAGAAATAATTTCAATAGACCATCCTATACAAATAATTTTTTAATATTAATGTTTGGAAATTGTTATTTTTTAAAAATAGGTTTATAATATAATGGATAATTTAAAATAATCAACTAATGATGATAATAGCAAATTCGGTAAAAGCCGAAGACGCAAAGCCGTGGGTCTAAAACTAAAGCATTGTATCTTTAGTCATGACAGCCAGGTTACCGAAAAATCAGTTGATTTTTTTATTGGTTTTAAACATTTTTTTAATTCAGTGATTAATTTTAGCAAATTAGAAAATTTCATATTGATTTCAAAAAAATCAAAAACAAAGGAGGGTACTTGAAGAATGAATCAACAGTTCCCGGATAAAATGAAAGCTTTAGTACTTTTTGCACCCGATGATGTACGGATGGTGGAAAAACCGGTTCCAAAGCCAGGATCCGGTGAGGTATTAATTAAGGTCGCCGCGTGCGGGATTTGCGGTACCGATGTTAAAATTATCCATAAGGGTATACCAAGGATGCCGGCCTACGGAGAATTTACTTTCGGACATGAGTGGGCCGGTACGATTGTAGCTTTAGGTGATACGGTTGATGAATTTAAAATTGGAGATCGCGTAGCTATTGAAGCTCATAAGGGCTGTGGCCGTTGTGAAAATTGTATCGCTGGAAAATACACATCATGTTTAAATTATGGACGGATCGATAAAACTCACCGTGCATCAGGAATGACTGTGGATGGTGGATTTGCACAATATGCAGTTCATCATATCAATTCTATCTATAAGATTCCGGATAATTTATCTTTTGTGGAAGCTACCTATGTAACTACTTTAGGTTGTGCTCTTTATGCCATCGACATGGTGGGCGGATATATCGCAGGAGATTCTTTATTGGTAGTAGGTCCCGGACCGATTGGACTGTCCGTGGTTCAAGGCGCAAAGGCGCTTGGAGCAGAAAAGATTATCTTGGCAGGCACCCGGGAAGACCGGCTTGAGATTGGTCGGAAGCTTGGAGCCACTCACACCATCAATATTCAAAATGAGGCCGATCCATTGGCAAAGGTCATGGAAATTACCGCTGGGAGAGGTTGCGAATCAGTTTTTGAATGTGCCGGAAATAACGCATCTTTTGATCTAGCGATTAAGTCTACGAAAAAAGGCAGTTCGGTTTGTTTAATTGCCTTTTATAAAGAACCGGTTACCGCAGATTTGGAGCATATTGTTTTCAATGGAATCAGTCTGTACACCGTCAGGGGGGAGGGCAGGAATAATTGCAAGCGGGCACTATCTTTAATGTCTCAAGGGAGAATTGATACACAGTCGATATTAACGCATACTTTCCCATTGGAGGAATTCCATAAAGGACTTGATTATTTTGTTAATCGTAGAGACGGTGCCATGAAAGTAGTTATTACAATCGAATAAACGGTCCCTAAAAAGTTGTGTGTTGTGCAATTTTGGCAGTCCGGCTTTGTAAATTTGGTTTATCATCGGTTAAGAAAGGGGAAAAATAGATGGAGACTGTAGTGCAAAGCAATACGAAAGTAAGTTTCAACCGTAAAATGGTTTTTTTTCTGATGGGGTTGTTACTTTTGGGAATATTTTATCTCTTACCGGCACCTGCTGGGATGAAAGCGACTGCGATGTGCACTTTAGGTGTCATGGCAACAACGGTTTTTTGGTGGCTTACAGAAACCCTCCCTATTTCAATCACAGCGATGATGATTCCGGTAATGTTGCATTTTACCGGTGTACTTCCAATTGAGCAAACGGTTGCTCAAAGTTTCGGAGACGGATTTGTTCCTTTCCTAATAGGTGTATTGGCCCTTTCAGTTGCTTTCAATATCTCCGGTTTGGGGAAACGGGTCACTTATATTTTGTTATCTCTTTCCGGAACCAAAGTAAACCGGGTCGTAGGTATTTATTTTTGGGTATCATTTGCTATTTCCATGTTTATCACCGATGTGGCGGTTGTAGCGATGATGTTGCCCATTACTGTGGGTTTATTGAAATCAATCGACGCCAAACCGGGAAGCAGTAATTTGGGTAAGGATTTGATGATGGCAATCATGTTTGGTTCGACTTTAGGCGGCATTTGTACACCATCAGGAGTTGCCGCCAACATTATAACCATGGGCTTTATTGCCAAAAATGCAAAATTGAGCATCTCATTTCTGCAGTGGACGGCTATTGCCACGCCTATTTTTGTAGTAGTTGGTTTTTTTGCCTGGTGGCTTATTTTGAGAATTTTTCCGCCTGAATTGGAAGAGTTGCCTTTAAGCAAGGATGTGTTTCATAAGGAACTCAAAAATATGGGTGCTTGGACAATCCAAGAAATCGTTACTTTTATCGTATTTTTATTGGCAGTGGTGTTATGGCTTACTGGGGCTTGGAATAAGCTTCCAATTTCCTTGGTATCTTTACTTATATTAGGTTTGTTGGCCTTACCAGGCTTGGGGCCTTTTAAGACTTGGGGCGAAGTGGAAAAACACCTGGAATGGGGTGCTTTATTACTGGTAATCGGCGGTTTCTCTCTGGGAATTGCTGCTTCACAGAGTGGATTAGCCGGTTGGGTGGCTGAAGTAGCTTTAAAACCCATGGCGAGCTTACCTCTCTTTTTACAGCCCTTTGCTGCTACTTTGCTGGTAGCTGTGGATTCCCTTGGATTTTCGAGCTTTACAGCAGCAGCCTCCGTAAATGTACCATTTTTAATCGCTTATGCACAGCAAAATGCACTACCGGTTTTGTCATTAGCGATGATTGGAGGCTTTGCCGCATCAACTCACTTTATTTTAGTTACGGAGAGCCCTTCGTTTGTCTTGCCTTATGCTTATAACTACTTCAGTTTTAAAGATTTTTTGAAAATCGGTATCATCATGACTGTTTTTTGTGCGATTATCATCAGCATCGGGTTTATGGTTGCCGGAATGCCGACTGGAAATCCGCTTCACTAGTAGAGCGTATCGTAAATAAACGGTAATCAGAGATGGGGAAGATACGCTCAACTTAAGTAAAACGTTCACAATCATTGAGTACTTATTTAGAGAACGTTTTACTAGTTTTTCTTGGGTAACAGAATCGCTTTAACTGGGGATTTAAATTATAAGGCTTATATTTATTTAAAATTAACATTTTTCACTTTGACGGCCTTTGGTTTAAATCCCGGGTTGGCGATTTTTTAATGAATAATTACTGATCAGTTAGTCGGAGATTAACCGTTTTTTTGTGGAGACGCAAAAAATAACCAAGGATATAATACCAAATTATTTATTATTTTTGCCAATTTGGTATGTGTTAAATAAATATTATTAACAACTAAGGTATTGATTTGCAGATTAATGCCATTGAAACGGTAAGAAGCACAATTTAAAAAATATATTGAATATGATAATCGTTTCAAAAAATGCATGATGTGGTTCAAAACTGGAGGAGAAATTATTGAAACAGCGATTCCTTGGTTTTATTAAGTTTTTATCGGAAAAGAATCATCTTTTTAATTTTTCAAGACTTAAAATCTTTTATCAGATTCAAGCAATCGTTTTGGTAATGATTATTTTCTTAACCATCCTGGGATTTTCCAGCGTCGCTATTATTAATACGATGCAACAGTCCACTTATGTTTCATTTGTAAACAGCAATAATTTATTATCGAATCTCTCCAACATTCGTGTTTATTTTGCGCAAGCACAAAATAATTATCATTTGGCTATTTCCGGACAAGCTGACCTTTCCCAAACGTTTCCCGAAGATACAGAACCAACGATTGATTATTTTAACGGAATTGATAAAGAGTCTACCGAGATTATTTTAAATCATTTCCAAACTGCCCGGGAGATTTGTCAGTCACCTGCAAGTCAAGTTGATTTTGCCGCTTTTCGGGAACAGCTGGAGGCTTGCAATGGTCCTTTAAGTCACATTCAAAAAAAATTAATGGATTTGAGCCTGGAGACTTTTACCAAGAACAAACAATTCTCCGAGTCGGCGAAAATGCTCACCCTTTTCATTCTGGTTATAAGTGGATTCATCGCTTTTTTTCTGGGATTATTGATTTCGCGTTCGATCACCAATCCACTTAAAAATATTTTATTTGCTTCGAAAGCTTTGGCTTTGGGAGATTTGACCCAAAGCATCGATCGCTATGGTTGTCCGGAGGTTGTTGGAGTTGTTGAAGGATTAAATCAAGCTATCAACAGTTTGCGAGAATTGGTGAAAAAAATTAATTTTCAATCCGAGTCGTTGCTTTTGGCGAGTCAGGAATTAAAAAAAGCTTCTTCGGAAACCGGCGACTCAGCTAACCAAGTGGCGCAGGTGATGGAACAATTGGCGGCCGGTGCAAGTGAGCAAACGAATCAGATATCCCAAATCGCTCAGGGCGCCCACTTGCTTTCCAATTTGGTCATGAAAGTTTCAAAGGACAATCAAGAAATGGCGGCAGGATCGGAGAGAGTAACCGAATCAGCTCAACTAGGGCAAAAAACAAATAACGATATCAATAATATCATCAACGAAGTTTTTAATACCGCCCAACAAGCGGCTGATTCGGTTGATGAATTGAATAAGGCTTCCGTTAGGATCAGTGATATATCTTCAGCCATTACGACGATCGCTGACCAAACTACTTTGCTGGCTTTAAATGCGGCAATTGAGGCGGCACGGGCCGGAGAACATGGTAAAGGGTTTGCTGTTGTTGCCCAAGAAACTGGTAAACTGGCCGAACAATCTAAACAAGCAGCCAATGACATTTCTTCAATTATTTCTGAAATGAAGTTTAAAATTGAACAAGCCGTGACCGTAATGCAAGAAGGAATTCAACATTCCCAGGTGGGAAAAGACTTGATAGCAAAGTCTAATGTAACATTGTCAGATATTTTTAAATTACTTATTTCCAATAAGGATCAAATCGAAGAAGTGGCGGAAACGGCTCAAAAAATGGTTCAACGAAATCAGAATGTGATTGATGCTATCAGTGCCATAGCCGCAATTAGTGAAGAAAGTATGGCCAGCACCGAGGAAATTTCTGCAACCACCGAAGAACAAAGCGCTGCTGTTGAAGAAGTAGCGGCACTCGCTGAGAATTTAAATGATATTGCAGATGATTTACGTAAATCAGTCGCTTCTTTTAAAATTGGCGATGCTGAATCAAAAATAGTCCATTGAGATTTTAGGATTGGATTTGAACGCAGGTTATTTTTAACCTTAGCATTCTATAGCAGTTATTGGTCGAAGGAGGTGTAGGGAGAAAACCTAAATTGGCAGGAAATTATTTGGAAAATCATATTACAGGATTTTAAAAGGAGAGTTCAATGATGCGAAAAAATTTAGTTGTCTTTTTTCTTTGTTTATGTTTCGCTGTACCATGCTTAGCATCCGGGTATCCGGAAAAATCAATTAATTATATTATCCCGTTCACTGCGGGTGGAGAATCCGATTTTGCCGCTAAACTGCAACAAACACAATTAACGACCCTTTTGGGTCAGACGGTTAATATTGTTTTTAAACCAGGAGCCGGGGGAGCAACCGCTTGGTCGGAATTGGCCAAAAGTCAGCCGGATGGTTATAGCCTCACTGTTTGTAATTTACCTCATATCATCATTCAACCGATTGAAAAACCCAATATCGGATTTAAAACAGAAGATATCAATATGATTTATATTTTCAACAGTACTCCGAATATACTCATTGTTGCACAGGACAGCCCCTTTCGCAGTTTAAAGGATTTGGTTAAATACGCTAAAGCCAATCCTTCTGTGGTTACGATCGGCGGCAGCGGTATTAATACCGCCAATTATTTGGGCGTTATTGAATTGGAGAAAGCGGCAAAAACTAAAGTTACTTATTTGAATTATCCTGGTTCGGGGACAGCTTTACCAGCTTTGTTGAGCCATAGTGTTTTGGCTTTAATGACTTCCCCTACCATGGCAGTGAGTTATGGAAATAAAGTAAGAGCACTGGCAGTTCAATCTGCAAAGCGGGTAAGCAGTTTTTCAAATGTCCCTACTTTTAAAGAAGAAGGCTATAATATTGTCGAAGGTACTTACCGGGGTATTGCCGTTCCTCCGGGGACTCCGATGAAAATTATGAAAGTTTTAGAGGACGCTTTCAGCAAAATTAATCATACTCCTGAATTTAGACAAGAAATGGAAAAATTGGGCTTTAAAGTAGAAGATTATGGAATTGCGGCTTCCAAAAAATTTATCAACGAAAAAAAGAAATATTATTCTGGGTTTATGGAACAGTTGAAACAGGGCGCCCAATAATTTAAGAATCATCAATAAACAATAGGGACCATCCTGAGAAATGGTCCCTTACTTTATTGCAGATTTTTGGGTGAGTTTTTTCAAAATCCCTAGTAATAGTGGCTCGGTTGCCGGTTGATCCTCCTTTCGGTAGGATTTCATCCTATACTGGGCCTTTTGGTGTAATTTTAAATGAATTTTACTTCGCAATCACCTGTGGATGATAGAAGGCAGAAACTTCCGATCTAAAGAACCATACAACTTCATTTTTGAGGTAATGCCGACTCCTTTGAAGAGTATTTCCAATCCTTGTCGTCCATTTCTCGGAAGAAGCGGACGACCTCTTTTACCAATACCGCAACCATTTTTTGACCTTTGGCGACAGTCGCCTTGCTTGGGTCGCCGGTTGCTCCGGTATTGGTGAGTTCAGCAAAGTTCCATTTGATCTCCACGTGTTCCGGTAGATTGGGTACTACGCCTTTAGCATATTCCATCTCAATCAATTCCGGGAAAAGAGCAAGACCGATTGAAGTTTCGCCTTCTCCGGCGTGGCCGAGTCCATTCCATACCTCAAAAGTATCGCCGGGTAATAGTTTGCCGGCTGTAACCCACCAGGCATCCAGGGTGGCGATTCTCACATTGGGATGGGCCAATTTAATAGCACGGGCGGCGATTTCAATGGGAGCAATGTTGCCGTCATGTCCGTTCATGATGAAGATTTTTTCAATACCGTTTTTGACGGTGCTCTCCAGAATATCTTTTAAAACAGCAATTAAAGTTTCCGGCTGTAAGGTCAGACTGAAAGGGAAATGGGCGTAGTGTTGACTCATTCCGACATTAACGGGGGGTAAAACCAACAAACCATCGACTTGTTCGGCCACTTTCTCGGCCAGCATCGAAGAGACAAAGGTATCCGTCCCAAACGGAAGATGGAAGCCGTGATTTTCACAGGAACCCACTGCGATAATCGCTTTATCGAATTTGGGACCGCCCTTGAATTGGTGGCCGGTCATTTTTTGCAGTAAACTCATGATAAAACCTCCTTTACCAATAGGGAAATGATGAAAGGGCTCCGGGATATTTCTCGGTAGCCCTGACATTTCTTATAGAGACTCGATTAAGGAGTCACTGATTTCACGAATTTGAACTGGCCGTCAACAACCTTCAAGACAGCGACCGATTTCAAAGGGACCCGCGAGTTTGCCGGATAAGTGATGGTTCCGGTAACTGCTTTGAAATTGGAGGTTTTGGCCAAAGCATTGCGGATGGCCGTGGGATTAACGGATTTGGCCCGTTTGATGGCATCAGCAATCAAATACATGGTATCATAACCTAAAGCTGCAAAAGCATTCTCCGGATCGGTTTTAAATTCGTTTTTATAGGCTTGAACGAATTTTTTGACTTTCGGTTCTTCACTGGTCAAACTGGCATGGGTGGTGAAGTAAGTTTCGATATTGGCACCTTTGCCGCCTAATTCGGTTAGCAAGGGGGTATCGAAACCGTCACCGCTGATGACCGGAGTATTGATTCCGGCAGCACGGATTTGTTTGACAATGATGCCGCATTCGGAAGGGCCTGAAGAGATATAGAGCAAATCCGGTTTTTTAGCCAGAGCTTTTAACCGGTTGACTTGGGCCGAAAAATCTTGGTCGCCGGTTTTGAAGTTATCTTCTAAAACAATGGCGTCTTTCCCATTGATTTTTTTGAAACGTTCTACAAAGTAGGCTGCCAAGTTGACGGTGAAGTCCATAGCAGTATCCTTCAGTACATATGCGGTTTTCGCTTTCAAATCTTTACTGGCGAATTCGGCGCCAACATAGGCTTGGGTGTTATCGCCATAAGGTGTCATAAAGAAATAATCGCCCACTTGATCCGGCATGGTAGGCAATGTTGCACCGGAAGTAACGAAAGGGATCTTGGCTTTTTGAGCAATAGGGCCGGCAGCAAGCGCATAGTTGGAATCACTAAAGCCGGCGATTGCCGCAACCTTTTCAACATTGACTAATTTTAAAGCAGCATTGGTGGAAACGGATTGATCGGTTTTTCCATCAAGACTGACGACTTGGATTTTTCGTCCCAACACCCCGCCGGCAGCGTTGATATCTTTGGCTGCCAGGGTAAGACCGTTTAGCGACGGAGCATCGAGGGATGATTGATCACCGGTAAGGTTATAAATAGCGCCGATTTTTATAGGTGCGGTTGCTGCAAAGATGTTGCAGGTGAATAATTGCATGATCATAAGTAACGGTACAAGAAATTTTTTCATCGTAAATACCTCCATTAAATTTAAGTATGTTTTGAATGATGCCAAGTTAGTTTAATTTAATGAGAGTAACCACCACCTTTGTAGAGCTTGGATTTGGAATGAAATCTGGTCCAGGAGAATTCCCAGCGGCCCAATAAACCGTTAGGACGGAACAGAATGACCAGAATTAAGGCGATTGCAAGAATAATCTGACTCAAACCGTATAGTGGCGGTAAGGCAATTCCCCAAAGCGTGATTCCTGATTCAAGATTGCGCAAAAGTTCCGGGACTAATGTCATTACCAGGGCACCAACGACACCTCCAGTTATGCTGCTCATGCCGCCTACCACCGACATAACCACTAAATTGAAAGTTTGACCATACGAGAAAGAACCCGGAGTAATTACTGTGATTAAGTGGCCCCACAACGCCCCGCCAATACCGGCGAAAAATGCACTCAGGCAAAAAGCCAATAATTTATGGCCTGTTAAATTAACGCCCAGGCATTCGGCTGCCAGTTCATCCTCTTTAATGGCATTCATACCCCGGCCGTAAGCGGAGTGAATCACTTTGGCAATTACATAAATGGTTAAAATCACCCCAAACCAAATCCACCACACATTGGTGAAAGACTCCAAACCGTTGAGACCACGAGCTCCCCGGGTCAGACCATCCATTTGGGTGATGCACACTTGAGTGATGACCAAAAAACCTAAAGTTGCCACACTTAAATAATGGCCACGAAGACGGAGCACCGGATAACCGATAACCAAGGCGCAGAGAGAGGCTGCCAGTCCGCCCAAAAGTAACGCCGGCAAGAAAGGAAGTTGCAATGAGGCCAGCCAGCCGGGAAGCTGGGGTAAAAGAAATCCTTTTTTAACCGCTGGAATGGTTAGAATGGCGGTAACGTAAGCTCCAACTGCCATAAATCCCGCATGCCCCAAGGAAAAAATTCCACAAAAACCGTTCGATAGATTTAAACTGACAACTAATATGATGTTGATGCCGATCAAGTTAATGATCTGCATATGGTAAGGAGATAAGAAACGGTTTAAGAAATAAAGTACTCCCGTAAAAAATACCAGAAAAATAAGGGTAGAGAATTTAGCGGTTTTGGTGCTCATCATACCTTTCTCCCTTCGGCTTGTCCGAGTAAGCCGGACGGTTTAAAAAGCAACACCAGAATCAACAGGATGAAGACGAAGGCGTCCCGGTAACCGGAGTAAGAGGGAGGCAAGAGGGCTACAAGCAAAATTTCCGATAGACCCAGGACATAGCCTCCTAGAGCCGCTCCGGAGATACTGCCGATACCTCCGATCACGGCGGCTACAAAGGCTTTTAGGCCGGGGACGAAGCCCATTAAAGGATCGATCCGGCCGTACTGTCCGGCCAGCATGATCCCGGAGACCGCTGCCATACACGAACCTAAGGCGAAAGTAACGGAAATGACCCGGTTGATATCGATTCCCATTAATTGAGCCACACCGATGTTTTCGGAACAAGCACGCATGGCCGTACCCATCTTCGTGCGGGTGACGAATAGAGTGAAGGATATCATAAGGAACAGTGAGAGAATGATAATGAGCAGAGTCATATTGCTGATGGAAATATTGCCGAAGTTATGAATTACGGTTAAAATTTCCGGAATTTCAAATTTGCGGGGTTGGGCGGTGACTGTCATGATTCCGGTATTTTGGATGATGATCGAGACCGCCAAGGATGCAATCAGCGCCGCAACATCATGGGCACCCCGCAAAGGACGGTAAGCTATCCGTTCAATAAAAATTCCAAACAGGGCGGCGCAAGCCATTGCGAAAATCAAAGCAGCCCACAAAGGAAGATGCATCCCGATGATGAGGAAAAGGGCACAATATGCGCCGATCATTAAAATGTCGCCGTGTGCAAAGTTGATCAGTCTTAAAATACTGAAAGTTAGAGAAAAACCAATGGCAATCAGCGCATAGATGCTGCCTAGACTAAGGCCGTCGATGGTGTTTTGAACCAGATAAGCAAAACTCATAGTTTTATCCTCCCAGATAGGCATTTTTCACAGCTTCATTTTGGAGCAAATCTGCCGTCATACCGGAAAGTTTGAGGGAACCTGATTCCAGCACATAAGCCCGATCGGCAACTTCCAATGCGGCGTAAGCGTTTTGTTCAACCAATAAAATCGTTTTGCCCTCTTTTTTCAGCGCGGCGATTACCGTATAAATTTTTTCGATGATCAGCGGAGCAAGGCCGAGGGAGGGCTCATCGAAAAGCAGCATTGACGGACGGGACATCAGAGACCGGCCGATAGCCAACATCTGTTGTTCTCCACCGGAAAGAGTGCCGGCAATCTGGTTTTGGCGTTCGGCCAAAATAGGAAAGAGCGTATAGACCCAATTCAAATCCCGGTGAATTTGTTTTTTGTCCGTGCAGCGGTAGGCGCCGATTTTTAAATTATCAACCACACTTATCCGGGCGAAAATCCCCCGTCCCTCCGGGCAGTGCGCCAATCCCAGGCCTACAATTTGATGGGGGTTGACCTTGGTTAGCTCTTGTCCGTTGAAGAAAATCTGGCCTTTGCGAGGCTTAAGCATACCGGAGATGCCCCGCAGGGTGCTGGTTTTTCCGGCGCCGTTAGCTCCGAGCAAGGCGACTAATTCGCCTTGTTTTACATTCAGCGATAAATTCCTGACCGCTTGAATATTACCATAGAAGAGATCGAGTTCTTTCAATTCAAGCACTGGTTTTTGACCTCCCCAAGTAAGCCTCGATAACGATGGGATTCTTTTTGATGGTATCCGGTGTTCCCTCGGCGATGATTTTGCCGTAGCTTAAGACTTGTAAACGATGGCAGAGGTTCATCACCACATGCATGTCGTGTTCAATGAGGATAATTGATAAATTGAATTCATCACGCAGTCTACGGATGTTTTCGGTTAGGGCGGCGCTTTCTTGGTGATTCATTCCAGCAGCTGGCTCATCCAACAATAATAGTTGGGGCTTGGTTGCCAGAGCCCTGGCGATCTCCAATTTGCGTTGAACACCGTAGGGAAGATTTTTCGCCAATTGATTCCGGATGTCAAAAATACCTAAAGCCTCCAAATATCGCTGCGCCTGAGAGATTAGTATTTTTTCTTCCTTTCCGAATGCAAAGGTTCCCAGTAAGACGCTGCCTAAATGGTATTTTTTGTGGATTTGTACAGCAATCACCACGTTTTGTAAGGCCGAAAGCTCTCCGAATAATCGGATGTTTTGGAAAGTACGGGCCATACCTCTTCGGGCGATTTTGTCGGGACGGAGTCCGGTAATTTCATGGCCTTGGAGTTGGATCCTTCCTGAACTGGGCGGGAATATGCCGGTCAGTAAATTAAAGACTGTGGTTTTTCCGGCGCCGTTAGGACCGATTAAGCCCACAATTTCCCCAGGGGAAATATTGAGTTGATAATGATCGACGGCCAGCAAACCTCTAAATTGTTTGGTCAATTCACTGACTTGTAACAAAATTTGAGAGTCTCCCATAAATTCACCCCTTATTCATTGGATTAGATTTTATGTGCGATATGAAGGGCTTGATCCAGGTGGTACATCATTAATCGTTTTGCCTCGCCAGTATCTGTAGACTTCATGGCCATATAAATTGCCTTGTGTTCTTTCAGGCATTCTAAAAGCCGCCCGGGATATTTCAGGGTTTTTTCACGGCTAATCCGCAACATGTCGCTGATGGATTTAATTAAGCTGATGAGAACCTGGTTATGGGTACACGCAGCCAAACTGAGATGAAACATAATATCGGACTCAACCCCGTTCCCTTCTTGGATAATTTCAGACTCTAAATTCATTAGGGATTGTTCGATCAATTCAAAATCTCCGGGTTGGCTTTTTTCAATGGCCAGCGAGACGATATGACTTTCCAGCACTTTGCGGACTTCCATAAAATCTGCAAACATTTCTAGATCGCTTTTGGGTGCAAAAACGATTGACTCCAGAATTTTACTGGCGCTAAACTGTTTAATGACGGTTCCACCGCTTTTTTTACGTTCGATGAGGCCTTGGGCTTCCAGACTACATAAAGCTTCGCGGACGGCAGTGCGGCTCACCGAGAACATTTCAGCCAATTCCAGTTCGGTAGGTAATTTATTTCCGGACTGAAGTTCGTTTTTTAGAACCATCTCTTTAATCTGAAAGGCAATTTCATCACTGATCCGATTAATTTTAATATTCTTAAACATACGAAACTCCTATAGTTATTTAGTATGACTGTAGGAATGTATGACATAGTAGTTGACAAAAATATAACATATTACATTCCGAAATTTATCAATAAAATCTTTTTTGACGTAAAAATATAACATAAAAGGGTAAAGATCTAAAATAAGCTAATTTTTAATGTAAGATTTTATTAAATAATAACATATATATGACAAAAACAATGTTAAATCCTTATGAACATGATTCAAAATTTATCTCAACTGCTGGGATTCAAATCTCGTGCATTTGTGGGGTTTTAGCGTAATGAAGTAAAAAATAAAAAGCTCCGGTAAATAAAACCGGAGCTTTAGGGGGGATCAATTGTGACCAATCGTTAAAATACCGGGACAATGCTCCCTTGATATTTGGTAAGAATAAAATCTTTAACGGTTTTACTGGTTAAGGCTTTGGCTAGTTTATTTAAAGCGGGATTATTTTTATCTTTGGTGCGTACCGCCAAGATATTTACATAGGGAGAATTGCTATTTTCGATAAATAAAGCATCCTTAGCCGGAATTAAATTTGCTGGCAGCGCATAGTTGGTGTTAATAACGGCAATATCAACATCCGTTAGGGTTCTCGGTAGTTGGGCCGCCTCTAACGGCTTAACTTGGAATCCCTTTGGATTTTTAACGATATCCAGTTCGGTCGCACTGAGTCCGGCATCCTTGCGAAGTGTGATTAATTTGGCGTTTTGCAATAAAAGTAAGGCGCGTCCACCGTTGGTCGGATCGTTAGGAATCGCTACAGTTGCTTTATTACCTAATTCTTTCAAAGACTTAATTTTTTTGGAGTAAATTCCCATCGGTTCAATATGGACTTTGGCAATATAGGTAAGATCCAATTTATGATCGCGGCTGAATTCGGTAAGATAGGGAACATGTTGAAAGAAATTAGCGTTCAATTCACCTTCGGCTAAGGCCAGGTTGGGCTGTACATAGTCTTGAAATTCAATAATTTGTAAATCAATTCCTTCTTTGGACAGCAGCGGTTTGATTTGAGTCAAAATTTCAGCGTGGGGTGTTGGTGAAGCTCCCACTTTTAATACAATTGCCGAAGCCAGCAAAACTTGACTACCTACGAATGTGATTGTGAGTAGCACGAGAAAAAATAGAATCCATAAACTCTTTTTCATGATGTTCCTCCTGAAAATTTATTTTTGAGTTTTCTATTTCTTTGAGATGATTCGGAAATAGAAAATATCAATGAGAAGAAAGGCGTCTGGCTAACCAATTGCCGAGAGACTGCATTCCCTGGACTAATATGACCAGAATAATAATGGTTGCCAGCATGATATCGCCACGGAAGCGTTGGTATCCATAGCGAATGGCTAAGTCACCCAATCCACCTCCTCCAACAGCTCCGGCCATAGCGGAATAACTGACTAAACTGACTGTGGTAAGGGTTATGCCTAAGATTAAACCGGAAATAGATTCCGGGATCAAAACCTTGGCAATAATTTGCCAAGTGGTTGAACCCATAGCTTGAGCCGCTTCGATTACCCCCCAATCCACTTCCAAAACGGCAGACTCTATAACTCGGGCCAAAAAAGGAATCGATCCAATCGTTAAGGGTACGATGGCTCCGGCAGTTCCAATTGAGGTACCTACCACAAAACGGGTAAAGGGAATCATGGCTACCAATAAAATGATAAAAGGCAAAGAACGCCCCACATTAACAACGATTGACAGCACATTATAGAGGGAGGCATTGGGACGAATATGCCCAGGACTTGAGATAACGAGCAAAATGCCCACGGGAATTCCTATTAAAATCGATAAAATCAAAGAAATCCCCACCATATAAATAGTTTCCCACAGAGCATTACCGAGTAGATTCAAAAGTTGCGGGTTCAACACTGTTCAGCACCTCGATTTTTAATCCTTGTTGGGTCAGATATTCTAATGATTCAACAACATTTCCATTAGGACCCGTGATTGCCACGACGAGCGATCCAAATGGAGTCTCTTTAATGGAGTCAAGGTTCGCGTAGATAATATTGACATCGACATTGAATTTACGGATTAAGGAAGTAATAACCGGCTCACCGGCGACTTCCCCAATAAAAAAGATATGAACCATTTTTCCAGCCCATTCAGGGTGGCGGATAATAATTTTTTTCTGCTTGATTTCGGGAGGAATGTCGATGTGTAAAACACTTCTGATTAATCCGCGAGCCGCATCAGTTTTGGGAGCAGTAAATATTTCCGTGACTGGTCCTTGTTCTACGATTTTTCCGTTTTCAATGACAGCTACCGTATCGCATATTTCTTTAATTACATTGATTTGATGAGTAATGAGCACAATTGTCAAGCTAAAACGACGGTTTACATCCAGCAATAAATCTAAAATCGATTGGGTAGTTTCCGGATCAAGAGCTGATGTGGCTTCATCACAAAGCAATACCTTAGGATGATTGGCCAGGGCCCGGGCGATACCGACCCGTTGCTTTTGTCCACCGCTTAACTGGGCGGGATAAGCTTTGAGTTTGTCTGATAAACCGACCAATTCGGCTAATGCTTCAACTCGTTTTTTTTGGTCATGACGGCTTATCCCGGCAATCTCCAAAGGATAGGCTATGTTTCCAAAAACGGTACGGTTGGCAAGCAAGTTAAAATGCTGAAAAATCATGCCGCTTTCCCGCCTGGCTTGCCGCAAATTTTTCCCTTTTAATTGGGTGATAGGATGGTCGCCGATTTGGATGCTACCGCTTTGGGGGACTTCCAACTTGTTAATGCAACGGATTAGAGTACTTTTTCCGGCACCACTTAATCCGATAATTCCAAAGATCTCACCTTGTTTAATTTCAAGATTGACATTTTGTAAAGCTATTACTTGTGTATCGCCTTCTCCATAAATCTTCGTGACATTATTAAAACGAATCATGCTCGTCGACACCTGGAATAAACCCCTTTCGAGAAAATTTCCAATGAAAATCAAGTTGGGAATGAATATAACGATATGTTAAATCTTTGTAAAAAACAAAATTGCTATCATTTATCCTTTATTACTAACAAATGATACCCTGGCTTATTGTACTTCATTTTATTTGCTAAAACAAGGAGAATAGGGCTGAATATTATTCATTGTTTATGAGATGAATCGTTAAGGAATACTTAGTTCCTGCTCCAAAAGGGAAAATTAGTAAAATAAAATATTATGGGGAACTCATTTTGTCAAGATTGCGTTTTAATAGATAAACTTTCAAGAAAGGGTGATCTGATGTTTACCGGCCCAAGATATAGCAAATCTTTTTTTAAGAATTCGGTTTTAACTTTATGCTTCACTTTACTGGTAACTGTAGCTTTTCTCGGAATCAATGGTATGCCGGCTTATGCCGCTTCCAAAACCGATTTGGCAAGCTCTTCGGTTATCTCGCGTATAGCAGCGGAAAGCTCGCCCAGTGTGGTTTGGATTTCAACTACTTATGAAACGAAGAAATCGCCTTTATCCCTATTTGGTCCGCTGGGGGAAAATGCTGCGCCGCCGTCCCAGGGGCTGGGCAGTGGCTTTTTCTTTGACGATAAAGGATACATTTTAACCAATGCCCATGTGGTTTCCGGTGCAAAAACCATTGAAGTGCTTCTTAAAGACCAAAAAGAGCCCATCAAAGCGACTTTAATCGGTATGGATCAGGAGTTGGACGTAGCCATCATCAAAATTGACCCTCCCCAAAAAATACCTTATCTGAAACTGGGCGATTCCAACAAGACGCAAACCGGTGATTGGGCTATTGCTATTGGCAATCCATACGGCCTTGACCATACGGTTACATTGGGAATCATCAGCGCCAAGGGGCGGCCACTGGTTGCCGGAGGCGGTAGTAATGGCCAGGTATATGACGATATGCTTCAAACAGACGCTGCTATCAATCCGGGCAATAGCGGCGGTCCGCTTTTGAATTTAGACGGGGAAGTTATCGGTATCAATTCGGCGGTCAGCGCCACCGGTCAGGGACTTGGGTTTGCAATACCCATAAACAAGGTGAGGGAAATTCTCGGCGAGTTGAGAAATAAGGGTAAAGTCAGCCGTCCCTGGATGGGAGTGGCTTTAATGGATTTAAAAAGTGTCCGGGCCGATGTCCGCGCTTATCTTGGAATCCAGAAAACGGAGGGCGTTTTATTGCAGACCATCGTTGACGATTCACCAGCGGCGAAGGCAGGGCTGAAACAGTATGATGTCATCCTGGAAATCGACCATACAACGGTTGAAGACTCTCAGGGTTTGATATATGCGATCCGTCATCATAAAGTAGGCGATAAAGTCAATTTGTTGGTCCTCCGCAAAGGGGAGTTAATGAAAGTGGAAGTAATTTTGGATGAAAAGCCCCAATAAATCCGGAAGATTTTAAGAAACTACCCTAAATTAGTTAAGATTCGGGACGGTCAAAGCGATTTGATTGTCCCGATGTTTTGTACCATATTACCCGATCTGGATTGTCGTAAAACTTGACATTTCACAAAAAATATAGTATATAAAAAATAGGATTAGCACTCAAAGGAAGTGAGTGCTAACAAAAAACCAGCAAAGGTTGTTAAAAAGCGAAAGTTTTTCTCAACCTTTTATTTTGAAGGGAGCGATATCGATTGAGCAAGAAGCAATTCAAGGCAGAGTCCAAGCGATTGCTGGAGTTAATGATTAATTCAATTTATACGCACAAGGAAATCTTTTTACGGGAATTGATTTCCAACGCCAGTGATGCGATTGATAAATTATACTACAAAGCATTAACTGACGAGAACCTGAAGTTCGACAAAGATAACTATTATGTCCAAATCGTTCCGGATAAAAAAGAGCGGACCCTTAAAGTGATCGACACCGGAATTGGGATGACCAAGGAAGATTTGGAAGATAATTTAGGAACGATTGCCCGCAGCGGATCACTGGCTTTTAAAAAAGACAACGAGTTGAAAGATGGATATGATATTATCGGCCAATTTGGGGTCGGTTTCTACTCCGCTTTTATGGTTGCCGATACCGTGACGGTTGTCAGTAAGGCGTTAGGGAGCGAAGAAGCCTATCGTTGGGAATCCCAGGGAGCTGATGGTTATAATATTGAAAGTTGCAACAAGGAAACTGTGGGGACCGAGATTATTCTTCAATTAAAAGAAAATACTGAAGATGAAAATTACGACGAGTTTTTAGAGGAGTACCGCCTGAAAAGCTTGATTAAAAAGTATTCCGATTTCATTCGCTACCCCATTAAAATGAATGTCACCACCAGCAAACTCAAAGAGGGCAGCAAAGACGAATACGAGGATTATGTCGAGGAGCAGACCGTCAACAGTATGGTACCGATTTGGCGTAAAAACCGAAACGAGCTTAAAGACGAAGATTATGAACAATTCTATGAAGAAAAACATTACGGATTTGATAAGCCGGTAAAACACATTCATATCAGCACCGATGGTGCGATCACTTATACCGCTATTCTTTATATCCCGGAAAAAACCCCCTTTGACTACTATACTAAAGAATATGAAAAAGGGCTGGAGTTATATTCAAGCGGCGTGATGATTATGAATAAATGCCCTGATCTGTTGCCCGATTATTTCAGTTTTGTCAAGGGGTTAGTTGATTCGGCCGATTTATCGCTCAATATCTCCCGTGAAATGTTGCAGCATGACCGGCAGCTTAAACTGATTGCCAAAAATCTGAAGACCAAAATTAAAAATGAGTTGTTGGAGCTGTTGAAGAACGATCGGGAAAAGTATGAGAATTTTTACAGTTCTTTCGGCAGGCAGCTGAAATACGGCATCTATAGTGATTTCGGGGCCAATAAGGACATGCTTCAAGATTTATTGATGTTTTATTCTTCGAAAGAAAAGAAGCAAGTGACCTTGGATGAATACCTCTCCAGGATGGCGGAAGACCAAAAATACATCTATTACGCCACCGGCGACTCGGTTTCCCGTATCGAGAAGCTCCCTCAAACCGAATTGGTGGCCGATAAGGGTTATGAGATTCTCTATTTAACCGACGATATTGACGAATTTGCCATCAAAATGCTGATGTCCTATAAAGAAAAGGAATTTCGGTCAGTATCCAGCAAGGATCTGGGCATTGAGGATAAGGAAGAGCAAGAAAAAGCCGAGACGGAAGAAAAGTCCCACAAAGAGTTGTTTGAGAAGATGAAAACCATCTTGGCGGATAAAGTCAAAGAAGTGCGGGTATCCAAACGCTTGAAAACTCATCCGGTATGCTTGGCTAGCGAAGGGGAAATCTCCATCGAAATGGAGAAAGTTTTAAACGCTATGCCCTATAATGAGCAAAAAGTCAAAGCCGATAAAGTTTTGGAGATTAACCCCAATCATGAAGTCTTCAAGGCCTTAACCGGGATTTATGAAAAGGATCCGGATAAATTAGCCCTCTATACCAATCTTCTTTACAATCAGGCCTTGCTGATAGAAGGATTGTCGGTTCAGGACCCGGTAGAATTCACCAATGACATCTGTAAGTTAATGAGTTAATCTAAAGAAGACAACAATAACATGACCTGAAAAATTTAAGAAAAAGCCACTTTTGAGCCTAAAAAAGTGGCTTTTTCTATGGATGGATGACAAATAATAATGCTTTTTGGTAGACAATAGCAAAAAACGAGCGGATTTTGTATTGGAAATACCCTATACTGTGATTAGCAATGATCCAAGGAAGGAGAGTCCTTGGGTAACCTATTAATCCTTGATTGAATACCGGAGGGGAGAAAATGAAAAAAATACAGATAAAGAGCAGAAATATCGTTTTTGGCGTATCGATGTTGGCCGCTTTTTCATGGTGTTGGTTTTCTTTGGATGTCAAAGCGGCTGACAGTCAGGACGTTGAATGGAAGTCGGTCGTTTTCGGGCAGTCCACTTCCGCTGCGAATAATTCCATTACGATTGATGCGGCTACGCGATCAGTGACGATTACAGCCGGCACGAAAGACGGCAGCGTAGCCGGAGGAAAAGTAACCGGTTCCCATGATGGAATGGCCTTTTATTATACGGATATTCCGGCCGCGAAAAATTTTGAGCTTTCCGCAAAAGTCAAGGTGAATTATTTCGCCAAAGCCACTCCGGATAATCAGGAAGCCTTTGGAATCATGGCGCGGGATGCTATCGGAAAAGATTTTGATACTACGGTATTCCCATCGAATATGATTTTGGTCGGCGGTTACCGGGGAAACGTTCAGTCGGTATTTCGAAATAATGTAAAAGATCTTTCCGGAGTCGGCGCTGCTATGGAAGATGTCTTCAAGTTTGGCGACCGGCCGGCCAATGACGGCACTGCGACATTTTTTCTGAAAATAAAGAAGACCAATACCGGTTATCACGCGAGTGTCGACAATAGTCCGGAAAAAATATATTATCGACCCAAACAACTTGAGATCTTGGATCCTACCCATATTTATATCGGCTTCTTTGCTGCCAGGGTAGCTTCCATTACCGTTTCCGATATAAGGCTTGTTACTTCGGAAATGGCGACTGACCCGCCGGGAGTCCCAGAACCTCCGAAACCGGCTGCGGCTCAAATAAATGTCCTATCTCCGATCACGGCATTTCTTGCCGGTTATGACCTTACAATATCAACCAATGTTAAAGGCCGTTTGGACATTAAACAAAATAGCGTCCTGATGGATAGTGTATCCATCAATGAAATGGAACCCTTCAAGAAAAATGTAACCTTAATTGCAGGTAAAAATGTTTTTGAAATCTCACTCACTCCGGATGCGCCGGGAAGTGTTCCGGTGAGTTCTCAATATGTGGTAACCTTTAAAACCTATGGTAAACCTGGTCGGGCTCTTTATGTTTCTCCTGAAGGTCAGGCCACAGCCACCGGCGGGATTAAAGACCCGATTGATATTTACTCGGCGGTTCAATTCGCCCAGCCGGGGCAAATTATTTATGTCCGGAAAGGGGTTTATAATCTGACAACTCCCCTGTTGATTGAAAAGGGGAATAACGGAACTCCCGCTAAACTTAAGGTACTTTCTGCATACTTGAAAGAAAAACCCGTGCTCGATTTTGGTAAAAAATCAAATGGAGTTATTTTGAGAGGTAACTATTGGAAGATATATGGCTTGGATATTACCAATGCGAGCTCATATGGCTGTTGGATTTCCGGAAATCATAATCTTCTTGAACTGAATCATTTGTACGCCAATGGAGATACCGGTCTCCAAATCAGCACTCTTTCATCGGAAAAAGCAGTCAACTGGCCATCTAACAATCTGGTATTGAACTGCACTTCGCATGATAACCGTGATAAGTCCGAAAATAATGCCGATGGATTTGCAGCAAAGTTAGCTTGCGGTGAAGGGAATGTATTCAGAGGATGTATCTCTTATAACAATTGTGATGATGGTTATGATCTTTACGCAAAATTGGAAACCGGACCGATTGGCGCCATTACCATTGAAAATTGCATCGCCTATGGCAACGGGAAACTTTCTGACGGCACTAAAACCAAAGGCGACGGTAACGGATTTAAACTTGGCGGAGAGGGATTACCCGTCAAACATATCTTGCGGAATTGTTTAGCTTTTGGAAATGAGAACACCGGCATAACCAGCAACAGCGATCCGGTTATCGTCGTTGAAAATACGACCTCCGTGGATAATGGAAAATTTAATTATGAGTTTTCTTATTATGCAACGGTCAAACCCCGGTTTTCGGCCAAAAATAACATCTCTTTTCATACCAAGGCGGGAGATCCCGATAGCATCCCGGTCGATGTAAGCGCAGCCGATAATTATTTTTATAACGGCGCGGATTCTGTAAACCTTAGCGGTAAAAAAATAACCTCAGCTGATTTTAAAAGCCTTGTTGCACCGGTAACCTTTGTCCGAAACGCCAAAGGATCGATTATGATGAATGATTACATGGCGCTGGTTCCGAAATCACCCGTTACCGGGGGATTCGATATCAAAAGTTTCATGAAATAACCTCATCCTTAACGACTTTTCCTCCTATTTCGCTATACACAAAAAGAGGCTAATCCATGCGGGGATAGCCTCTTTTTGGCCTTTTAAATGTTTTTCCAACCCATCTCGCA
Source organism: Bacillota bacterium (assembly GCA_023401925.1). Lineage (GTDB taxonomy): Bacteria > Bacillota > UBA4882 > UBA8346 > UBA8346 > UBA8346. Next base: position 222,760 of record JAEXDA010000044.1, on the reverse strand, counting down.
TCCATATTGCCATTTGCAACTTGATGCAGGTATCGAAGGATTTTTGTCGAAAAATTGTATCCAAACTTCTGGCAACCAAAGAATTTTTTAGTCGGTTGCCAGGATTAACCCACAAAACATTCACGGCCAGGGTCTGATCGAGCAGAACGCCAAGGGGGGGTAATCCCCCGCAGCTTTCAACCGTATGTAGTTGAGTCATGGGCAACAGGGAGCATCGGAGTCAATTTGATTACCATCTATCGCACGAAATTGATTTTACGAATCATGCTGTTAATAGCTGCACTCCAGCTTTATATAAAGAATAAAGGCAGCCTGGTATTTGCAAACGGGAGATTTCTCAGCCAAAGTATTCAGCCTATCCATATCATCTGGCTCATCATCATGGCAGGGATGATTTCAAAGTTTTTTCCGCAAAAAGGGAATAGTATGGGCTGCCGTAAACAGTTTCGGTCTGCTTTTGAGCCAAGCGATCAAAGGTTTGCAAGAGCTGAAATGGAGAGTTGGTTCCAATATGAGAACAAAGCCGCTCGGAAAGTATTGGCTTTATGGTTTGGCGCCAATGGAGGGATCGCTTTTTTTTATCATTTGAAGATCATCGGCCAATCCGAGCTGGTATTGTTGTCTTTGTTTTATTTAGTTTGCGATATGGTTTGCATCTTATTTTGGTGCCCGTTTCAAGATTTAATTATGAAAAACCGTTGTTGCGTTACTTGCCGCATTTTTAACTGGGATTCCATTATGGCATGTACCCCTTTGCTTTTTGTACCCAGTCTCTTTTCGTGGACTCTGGTGTCAATTGCTCTGGTTTTGCTGCTCCGTTGGGAGTATTCCTATTGGAAACATCCGTGGCGTTTTTTTGAAGGAAGCAATGCCAGATTGCAGTGTAAGTACTGCAACGAGAAAATTTGCAGGACCAAAAAAGCCCTTCACGTCCGGCCTATTCATTCCCGATATATTTGATGGATAACACGTAATAACCTTTCCACTTGGAGCGGTTATTTAAAGCCGGTTGATGAGGAATGAAACGAATTTTTTAATTGGATTTTAAATCAAGCAATTTGAGTCAAAAATCCACACCTTTCATCTGTTATTCAATATGCAAGAGGTAAACCAATGGAGAGATGGGATAAAATAAACGCGGTACAGCGGATGCAAGATTACATAGAGGCTAATCTCAAGATGCCGATAACCCTTTATCGATGACGCCCTTGATTTTGCCTTTGATTTTCATGAGGGATTTACCGGGGCGTTTTCCAGTAAATTCGGGATCACTCCGCAAAACTACCAGAGCCCCCTCCGCTGCCGTTGTTCATGCCTAGCCGGATCCGGGATGGTGCAGAAAGGGGAAGTTCAAATGAGGGAACAAGCGAAGTTAAACGTTATTTCGGATTGTTGAATGTCTCAACATGATAATTGTTATTCCTAAGGCTATTGATTAATTGTACTCGGTTACTGACTCCAAGTTTCTTATAAATATTTTGAATATGAGTTTTTACGGTAGTCTCTGTAATGGATAAATTCATTCCGATGTCTTTGTTGGATAGGCCTTGCGCCAATTGGGCGAGAATTTCTTTTTCCCTAGGGGTCATGATTTCACTTACGGTTTTTGTTAAAGGAGGTTGGGAAAACTCAAAAAATCGATTGACGAGATATTTTAATAAGCAAACGTTAAGATAAAAATAGCCGGTGGCAAAAACAACTATATTTTCCGGGAAAGACTTAACAATCGGAACGATTGTTTGTGCGAATAGAACGAATAGAATGATTGCGGTAAAAATATAAAAATTTCTTTCCTTGATGTTGTTGATGTTTTTGATCTTAAGGCTAAATATTGAAAAGGAATATACAAATGCGCCTGCGAAAATCAGACGATAGATTTTGAAACTGATGAAAGATTCAATTGGGGATTCGTCATGGAGGACACCAAACAATGATGGCGTAACGATACAAGTCAGTCCACATAAAAATAGAATTCCAAATACATTATTCACTTGCCGGTGAGGGTTAACTTTAAATAATTCATTGATGAGCAATGGAAATACAAAGATATAGAGACTTTCCAAACCATAATTAATAAGAGGATAATAATGGTTATACCAAAATGGAATATTGGCATACCGATAGGCTACATAGGTCAAAAAAATGAGTTGGATGGTCCCGATGAACCAAAATATACCCATATAAATAAAAGCTCTCCAGCGGCTTTTCAAGTAAGCCCAAAATAAGATGATAAAACTAAAAAAGCCGATCGAATATGAGCTTGTGAGATAAAAAAATATTAAATGCTTCATCCTGTCACCTTTTCTGGTAGAGACGCACCCAATCGATAATGAAATACTGAGGCAAGGGGGTCAGTATACCATCTGACTGGGGAGTATTGTAATATAAGAATAAATTCCCGGCAGTCGTTCCTAAAGCAAGAGAAAATGGCCTATCCGGAACGTTTCGATTTGTTTGATAGATTCGTAAATCATCGACATACCAGCGAATGGCCTGAGGTTCCCATTCCATTGCAAAAATATGAAATCGGGCAGAATCGTCCTGAAGGCTTCGGGTTGATTGGTCTTCTTCCAGATATTGGCGGAATATGTTCGTTCCCCAGTTGTTATCTGTAAAAACAGTATATGAATTTCTCCCCGACATCATCATCATTAAAATTTCCTGTGAAATTTTTCCATCCGTTGGACGTAAACTGGCATAAGATAATAGTCCTTCGCCTACGGGCAGTTTAGCCCGGATTTCAATCCTTCCATAGGTCCAAGCGTATTGATCAACAGTTGAAACCTGACCGGAAGTATAACGAGTGGTGGTATAAATATTGCCGGGATTCATCCAAACTTTACTCTGTGCCCCAAGCAACAAATAGCCATCTTTTACAAGTACGTTTTCAGCATTGATTTTTTGGATTTCTTTTTGATAGCTGCCATAATCACAACTGCGGTCACTTCTTATCCATTTCGTCCGGTCGAGCGATAGAGCATTAAAATCGTCATCCCAAACCAAGGACCAATTCCCTTTAACTGGATAAATCATAGGGTGATCATGAATGATATGAAAAAATAAGATAGTGCCCAAACAAGAGTATCCCAGGACAATTATCAAAAGAATACAGTTGAACTTTTTCATCGGTAGTTCCTTTTCTTAACTGTCTATTATGATTATTATTTTGAATCATTTCTCAGAATTCCTGCCAGCATTGCGTCGATATTTTCTCCTCATTTTGTATAGTTTTATAAGCAGTTGTTACCTAACTTAGTTAATGAGGGTATTTTATCCTTTGATACCTGTCAGTTGGATTCCTTCGGTAAAATATTTCTGGACCACAATATAAATCAATATGACTGGGGCCATTACCAGGATGACGCCGGCTCCTTTAACCGCTTCACTGGCTATGGGTAAGTTAGTGGAAGGGTTATAAAGGTAAAAGTAGCCTAGTGCCAGCGAAAGTGTTTTGGTCTGCCCAGCCATGCCAAGATAACTTAGGGGGCGAGTATATTCATTCCAGTGGAACACGAAGGAAAAAAGAGCTACCGTAATATAGGCATTTTGGGCAAGCGGCGCTACAATCAGGCGAAAAGTTTTTGTAAGGCCGGCACCGTCAATTGCAGCCGCATCTTCCAAGTCCTTGGGAATACCGGCAAAGACCTGGCGGAAAACAAAGACAAATAAGGCGCTGTATAAACCGCTTCCTACCAATTCAGGAAGCAGCATCGGCCAAATGGAGTTTTGCAATCCTATCTTTTGGAAGAAAACATAATTGGGCAAAACCAGAGCTTGATTGGGAATGACGAGCACCGTCAAAACCAGGCCCAAGATTAATTTTTTGCCGGGAAAATTCAATCTAGCCAAGGAGTAACCGGTTAAACCGCAAAAAACAGTCTGTCCAATGATGGCGCTCGCAGTTAATAGAACGGTAGTTATCAGGGATGATGGATAACTGAGCAATTTGAAAGCGTCATAATAATTCTTTAGGTGAAAATGAATGGGAATCCAGCGTATGGAGGGATCTACCAAATCTTCCGCTGTAAATAACGATAGTAACAGCATATAAAGAACCGGCAATAAAAAGAGAAAAGCGCCATCGATAAGGAAAAAATAGAGCAGAATTTTTTTAATGACAGTTTTGGAATGATCATAAAAAGGGCGGGTCTTCACTACCGCTCCAACCCAGATGGCCTTTTCGCGCAGATGGCCAGTAACATGATATTTCATTGACGATTCTCCTAATATGGTATTTTCCGGTTTACAAGATAGAATAGCAACCCAATCAGAGCCAAAATGGCAATAATAAAAACCCACATTCCCGCCAAGGCCATTCCGTAATCATTTTGATGATAAAAAAGTTCATTCACATAGTCCCAGATAAATATTTGGGTATTGCTTTTGTTAATCAACCGCATGGTTGTAGCTAGCCCGGTGAATGATTCGACCACAGTGATTAACAGATTGAGGAGAATTAACGGTGAGATAGACGGAATGGTAACCCACCAGAACATATGCCAACGGGTAGCACCATCCATTTCAGCGGCTTCATAAAATTCCGGAGGGATATTGATGAGACCTAAAAGAAACACCAACATTTGAATCCCCGTACGCCAAATACTGAGCATTATTAGCAAAATAATGGAGCTGATAATGGAAATGAATTCGCTTGAGAGATGGATGCCGTACCGGCTTAAATCGGGATTAATCACAAGGATCCGTTTAAAAAGGATGGTTCCGGTCATCGTGGAAACCACATCCGATGCGGCCACAACCGGTAAAAAGTATACAGCGCGAAAGAAATGAACCCCTTTTAATTTCTGGTTGATGAGCAAGGAAAGCAGTAGTGCAAAACAAAGCGTAATCGGAGTACTCAAAAGCCCATATACAAACGTATTCATGATGCTTTTCCAAAACGTTGGTTCGGTGAAGACCCGGAAATAATTTTGAAAACCGGCCCAGTGTAGCTCTCCAACCATTGTAGTGCAAAATGTAACATAGAATGAATACATCAAAGGATAGAGAGTAAAGACCAAGAAGCCGGCTAGCCAAGGTCCGACAAAAAAATAGGCGGCGATTATTTTTCTTTTTTCAAATCCAATCAAAGGGTATCCTCCTTATTTGAACGCTCCGGCAAACGATGGCCCGGGATTTGCAGATACTTTTTCGTTAGAAATCCTCCTGCGATGGCGGCCATGAGAAGAATCGATCCGATTTCGGAAAGTAATCCCCACCAAGGTTGATTTGTCGGGATGCCGGTAAAGACGGATATTAATTTACTGCCGAAAATGCCCAAAATTAAACCGCTACCGCCCCCAACAGCCGATATAAAAAAAGATTTCCCCAAAAACCAATTGAAGATTGGAAAATTACCCGGATGAACCATGTCCCGGAGTATGGTTTTCTGGACCATCTTCATTTTATCGGTAGCAACAATAGAGATAATCCCAATGCAGCCGGTTATCATACAGAGGAGTGCAAAACTCGATAGAATGACCATAAGGATAATCGTTGTTTTCCACTGAGAATGGGTCAAATCACCAAGAGTTTTCAGCACAAAAACCTCATCGGCATCATGCCGGAATCGAAGAATGCTTTCAATCCGATCTCTTAAGATTTTTATATTTCTTCGGGAATCATAGCCACGGGCATAACTCAGCCAAATTCGGTCGTAATCATATTGATGAAACAAATCCTGATAGGTGGTTACGGGAATGAAAATCGTTTCTTGATGGATTTTTGTGCCAAAACCATATGGAAGAGGCTTTGGATGCAAGCAACCGATGATACGAAAAGTAATGCCGTTAATTACCAAACCATGTTCCAAATAGTCTCCGGCTGGGAAATAGTTTTTTTGAATTTGCTCATTAATGATGCAAATCCGTTGGTGGTCCCACAGATCACTTATTACCAGGAACCGTCCTTTGGCAAGGGTTCGGTTATGAATCATCAGAAAATTGGGATCCGTCCCTAAAATGCCAATTCTAAGTTGTTGACCTAAAAGGTTGACCGGAATGCGGCGGGCGAATCTTTGCAAAGAAATAGAGGTTATGCCGGTGATTCCTGCGATGGCCCAAGCGTCATTCATATTAAAATTTGTGAGTTTTTGCTGCGCCTGCACCGGATCCCGATGAGGATAAATTGTCATGAGAGTCCCACTGGGACCGGCTATTATTTTATGAATCGTTTTATGAACGCCGGAGATAATGCCTATACCTACTGTAAGCGCAGCAGTTCCCAAAGGGATTGTCAAAATGAGTAATATCATTTGAAAGCGCTTGGTTCTCCATGTTCCGGTTATTATCGATAAAAAATCCTCGGCAGTCATTGCAAGTCTCCATTCCCCAGGGATATCGGTTGTTTATAACCTTCATCGCGGTTTATTACGATGACCCGGTTGTAATTGCGAAGAGCTCGATCACTGGACGCGATTACGAACTCAAAAGGTTTCAGGCCTTCCGCAATTTCGATTCGATCGGCGTTATGGATGCCGGTTTTTACATAGATTTTGAGGGCTTGATAGATATTATCCCTGATTAGCCATTGCTTTTCGCGTTCCCGGTTCAACCCCAGCGTTTCACTGCAATCTTTAATAATATAAACGAATTTACGAACCTTTCCGTAAGGAGGATGTATCGCAAAGTAATTCCGGTCACCTTTCCGGGAGATGGTTTCTTCGTGAATCGCTTCAATCGGAACAGTCACCGTCAGTTTAGCGCGTCCAATCCTCACACGTACGTCAACACTGGTGCCGGGCATTATGGGAGTCCCCGGCTGAATTCGAAGTTGAATCCGGGGATTGCTGTAAGTATTATCATTTTTTTTAACCGGTGGCAGGATTTGAATAACCTTAGCCGAATAAGGCTCGGAAATTGAGGCGACTCGAATCTCCGCTCTATCGTCCGGTTTAATTTTAAGGGCGTTTTCAGCTGGGACCTCCGCTTCGACGTAGAGCGAATTCATATTGATAATTTGGCCGAACATTGTTCCCGGAGTTGCTGTTTCTCCAGTCTTGAGTGAAAGTAGGGAAATTTGCCCGCTAATCGGAGCTATAACCGTTAATTCCCGCAGTTCTTTTTGTAGAATACGTTTTCGTAAGGATTCCGATTCCAGCTCGGCTTCAGTTTTCTTTAAGCCTGGCGTCGTATACTCTTCCAACTTTTTTTGATTCAGCTCCTGTTCAATTCGGGTAATACTGCTTTGGCATTGCGTAATCTCCAATCTTTTGGCGTCCGAATCCATAACGGCGAGTATTTGACCGGTTTTCACCGGATCGCCTTCCTTAACCAGCAAGGTATTGATTTTGGTTGTGGAGGTAAGATAAATATTCTGGGCATCTTCGGCGTTAACGATCCCCGTGACTTCAATATCATCAAATAAATCATTCCTGTTTACCAGCGCTACCTGGACCCGGGGATACCGTATGAGAAAATAGCGATTGAGTTTAAAGCCAATGTACAAAGCGCCTATTAGAATGAAAAAGACCGTTACGATGATAATTTTATGTTTCATTGATGAATCCCCATTTTTTAGATTCTTCCTGAAAGCCATAAATAATGCCATAATTGACATCCCTTTCCTTCGAGAAACCAGCGAAAGGCCAGATAAATAGCAAAATATCCTAATGTTTGAATCAATGATTTAAGCCGGTTGAAGCCGTCGATTACCTGAAGCAGGGAGGTGCCCGATAGAATGAGCCAGATCCCGAATAAATCAAATCCGCTTACGATTTCACGATAAAATAAACCCATCCGTTCTACCGTAAACCAGGAAAGAAGGCCAAGTCCCACGCCGGGCGTTAGATCGCGCAGATCGTCTAAACCCGTGAACCCAATAGAACCGATGATAATATAGCCGGTTACCTGTCCCAACAAAATAATCATTGCATGGATTGAAACCATTCCCAAGTGTTCATGAAAACTGCCGATACCCTTAAGAATTTTGGATATCCGGAAAACAAAATAGGCAATCACCTCTAGGACCAATGTCAGCCAAAGAGGTTCTAAAATGACCCCAAGCCAGCCGGAACCGGTGACAGTAATCATGGCTTCCGGCAAAGTGACACTAAACCCTTTGATGAGAGGTTGAGCGTATAAATAGCGAATATCAAGATTTTGAATGAGTATCAGATGTATGACAGCATCAAGCAATCCAATACCGGCTGTAACATACCACCAATTCATTCTCCCCAGCAATCCTCGGATTGCCCCGGCTTCGCCCAAAAAGGCATTGATAACATCCCGGGAGCGTAACCGAGGTTGCTGTATTCCCGGAATCTGCGATGAGATAAAAAAGGGAATTTTTAATTTGCACATATTGTCACCTCGCAATAATATAGTTGAGCGCCGATATCTTCCTCCCGTTATAGGAATAGGCGCTGGAGCCATAATTAACGATTGTTTTGGTTCCATCGTCATAGGCGGTTAGATAGACATCCTTCGTAATTTTTTGGTGATCGATGATCAGCCGGTTTTGCAATGCATGTAAATTTTTTTCATAAATACGGTATTCATGGATGACCTTTGTACGCCAATCGGTATATTTACCGCTTACAAGGGGGTTGTATTGGGCGTAGATGAGTTCGTCGACTGGATTCATGGTTAAATAGGCATTGGGAATGGCTCCGTATTCCAGTGATTTTAAAAATTCCCTACGGCCATCGCATCGAATGTTGATGGGGTTAAAGGAGTAAGGCACCCATCCATGATAAACAATCGGAATGAGAGGAATCGATTCGTCACAATTGTTAGAGGATCGGGCCGGTAAATCGTAAAGAGCAGCAACATTGGGATACAAAAAATCGGAACTTGCGGTAACGGCGATCGGGTTGGTTTTGGAAATCATGTGGAAAGAATCCCGGATCAAATCCGCCGTTGATTGGTAGCCTGCGGGATGATCTGGATCATAACAATTGAAAAATCCCTGGTTCAGGCCATCAAAGAGCAGGAGACCTTTAAGTTTATAATCTTGCACCATCCGGAAATCTTTTTTTAAAAAATTTTTCCAGGCCACTTCCGGACATAATAGATATTCTTTCTGACCAAAACCGATATCAATCGGTATATTTTGGATATCTTTCACGGTATCGCTGCGCTTAAAGCCATGACTTTTGCTAAATGCATAGGAGTTGTCAAATTGCAGACCGATGGAGATCCCAAGTTGTTCGGCAACTGAAATCAATCGTTTCAACCCGTGGGCGCCGCCAAGGTGACGGTCGGGAGGAAAGTGCCGAGGATTGTCACCGAGATAACCCCGGTTTGACCAACCCACTAATATCACTTGAACATGACGCACTCCCCGTTGATGGAGATCTTTGAGAATTGTTTCCGCTTGTTTAAATTTGGTAAGACAGATTAAGCGAGAGGTATCAAGATATTTCTCATTTACTGCCATAAACAGTCGCAACCGGAATTCCTTTTGGACGGGAGTCGTTTGGGAGGGCCTCATTGAAGTTATTGATATCTTCCGGTATTTCCGGGCGATACCCACATAAGAAGCGTCAGATCCTGCCAGAAAATAGTAATTCATGATCCGGTCACCACCGTCAAAAACCGGACTGGAATGAAGCCGGCCAAGTATATCGTAGGTTAATTCCCGAAAAATCAAACGTGTTGATATGGCCGGTCTTAAAGTAAGCGGACTAATTTCTACTCCCATCTCGGCTTGAAATTGGCCCTGAGATATCATCCCTAGAAAAGCTGTATTTTCTTTAACAACTCCCAAAATGGGTAAACTTAAAAAAATGTTTTCAGGATTGGTATAATCAGTCAGCTGTAAGACCCGGGTGCTTTGGCCATTATCCAACCGGGTATTCCAACGGAAACGTTCACCATAAATACGGGCCGGTTTATAACTTTGCGCGTAGTGATCCGGTTTGACGATTCCACCGCATCCGTCGGGAATGACCAAATAATCGCGGCTGTGGCGTGTAAGAGGGCCGAAATAGGGCAGAACCCGAATGTCCAATAGCCGCCCCTTGGGGTCCCTAATCTTTTTAAACGGGATGACAATTTGAAGATTATGGTCCCTGCCCAACGTATAAACCGCCTGGAAACCGATTTGGCAATCTGTAAAATAAAAGCGAAAAATTGCCCCTGAGGGACAGGAGATTAATTTTTTCTGACACTCCGGTTGACCGGTGAAGACGGTCTCCAGATTTCCGGAATCATTCAGATACCGGACGATAAAAGCAGATTGATAGGCAACTTTCCAGTAATCGGCGATTGTTTGATAGGCTGCGGGAACATTTCCCGTCAAAGAATCCGCCTCCCACTTAAAGTTGATCCTGCGGTCCCTGATCCGAAGTAGCCCGGAACTAGGTTGAATCCATAATTCAAGCTGTCCGCTGGAGGATATTCTCCGCCAGCGTAATTCAATGTTTTGGGAATCCTTTTGCATCAAGAGCCCTTCAGCGGCTAAACAGCCATATTCCCAAAAAGCAAACCCGATGTAAATCAAAATGATACAGCGAAAAAATAACCATCCGGATTTAAGTCTCATTGACACCGCCTAAACCTCCAATCATCAAGAGTTAAATTTATCCGGCCAGCCGGGTATATATTTCATAGATCAAATCATAACAAAAGCTTATCAGTTGGCGGTTAAGGCCAATCAAGAAAATAACAAAAAGCAAAACCAATCCTGTTGCTGCCAGATTAAGCAAGCCGACGGACAGGGCTTTGCCCTGGCTAAAATCTTCTGATACTTTTAGAGTCATCCAAAACAACGCTGTCGCCCAAAATATCAAAAGATAATGGAGACACTGATATACCCATAATTCATTATAGGTAAGAATGTGGCTTATCAAAGCCAATAGTGGAAAGCCAATTATCATTGGAAAGGCACTGACGGCAATTCCGGCCGAAAGATCCTGATAGGTTGCTATTCCTTGAAATAATTCGCCGACTTTATAAGCCACTCCAGACCCAATCCATGCTAAAATCAGAATAACTGCCGAGTCACGGCAAAAAATCTTGAATGAAAACACTTGCCGTTCCCCAATAAAAATCGGATTAGTACAATACCGGCTGAAATAATAACTGATAGCCAGGATTAAAACAAAAGACCATGCAATTGCAGGTGTCAAAATTTGTTGGGAATTTGTCAAGAATATCCTGGGACATAATAAGATTTTAATTGGCGGCCAGTCACGCCATAATGGATGGAAATGGGATGATATTTGGAAACCTAAAATAATAAGGCTGACCAGTAAGGTCCCGCAAAGGATTCCGTAATTGAGTAGAAAATCATACCGAAAACTAACCAGAGATTGGGAATATCGCCAATAGTCCCGTAAATATTTGAACTCTTCCATAGCCTTCCAAAAGCGGCGCTGATGGAAGTAAACTTCCCCTAGAATACTATGAATATATGGCAATTGGTTGTTTAGGATCAGGGCTTGCTTCAAATAGGATTCGGCTCGATCGGGGTTGTCCTCGTCGTGCAGAGCCCGGTTGCCGAGCTCAATCAAATGGATGGTTTGGGATGGGAGAAATTGGTTAATGATATTGCCTTTTGATGAGGCTGTGAAAATAATCCCCTGGTTGTTCACAGCCAGGCTGCCGGAATTCTCTGCATGAAATTTGCAGATCTCCTGGCCCTGGGAATCAAATTTGATTACCAGGGAGTTTTCGGGTACTGTTGCATAGAGATTTTGAAACGAGTCAACCCAAAGGTTTCGATAATGATAGCCGGTGACAGTTCCGGTAAAGGCCGTATTAAAGCGTCCTTGATAAGAGAATTTGACAATCCTGCTTTCACCGGTATCAGCGTTGTATATCGCAAAATAAAAATTCCCCTCATTGTCAAGACAGAAACATTCAGGTAGCGCCGGCAGGTTATTGAACCGTTCGCCTTTCTTTCCAAGGATGCCTTCGTATTTGCCATTGCAATCGAATGTTATTATTTCGAGCGATTGGGCATCCAAAAGATAGATATATCCTCGGGGATCAACCGTCATACCTGTAAAATTATAATAACGATCGGGGGCGCATTGCAGATTGAGTTTTTGCAGGAAGACACCCTGAGAATTTAAAACCCAGAGCTGGTTATCTTCAGAACCTTTGAGATAAATCCGGTCTTCAAGGATCCAGATGGAACCTGATTTTGTCAATGCCTCCACTGGAAGAGGCATTGACAAAGTCAGGCTTTGAGATTGGTTAAAAACAATAAGTTGGCCGGTTTTGAAATTTACAGCATAAAGTTGGTCATCTATGCCGACGGCAAGCTTCCATTGAGGATTTTCTTCATTCGGGGCTGTTAGCGGGAGTACCAAAGGATCACCTTTGGGAAAATAGGCATCCCATTGCGCGGACGATCTTTCTACAATGCATGATGACAAAAGACAAGAGAGAATGATGAAAAGTCCAGGCTTTATGATATGCTGTTTTTTAAGGAATGGTATGGATAGTATTTTCTTTTCTCCAGTTAGCATTGGTATCTTCATGAAATTATCCTTATCCTGCGGTATTGATAATCAACTTTAAATTAAACTGCCCCCATGAGCTTTAAAATACAAATTTTCCATGGTATAATCAATTCTATTTTAAGAGGGTTTTTATTTCTATTCCAAACGGATGATATCAATCCATCGGATGATATTTTGATTCTAATACTTTGGGATGAGGCGATATAACCGAGATTGGAAGAGGTCTTGGATGATTTGATTCAATGTAAGTTCGGAAACACTTATGTATTATGAGAGATGAAAGAAGGGGCGAGGAAGCCCCCTTTTTGGAAAGTACTGGAGTGAAGGAAGATTAAACAAACCCGGTAAGAAGACAAGAAAGAATTTGTACTTCTATATTTGTCCTCGGGGAGTAATTCAAATCCGTTTCTTAGTTGGTAATCACTGATACGATTTCAATCATTGGCTCCCGGCGTCAGCTTCCTGAAAAATTGTTCCGGATGGTCGGGAGATTCAAGCGGAAACTTGGCGTAGTATTTATTCGTCCCTGACGGAGCGGATAAATCAAAGGTGTACCAGTTGTTTACCGCCGGGGAACCCAAACAAACCTCAACGGTTCCGGTTGTAACGTCAAAGATCTCCGACCACAGAGTGCCGAAGCCGTCATGATAATAATGGCAGCACAAACCCTCCGGAACGGGTTTCGACAAAAGCTCCCGCAATTGTTCTTTACTTATGGGTGGGTTAGGGTTCCCAAGAAAGGACGCGATTTTTTGATACCGGACGACCGACATCCACATCCGTCCTTGATCGTAGGTGATCATTTCGGGAAGAGCGTAATGATTGGTAGACCAGAGGGTTTGTTCTTGGGTATGGGGTCCGATTCGTTTGATGGCCCGTTTGGAGGAAAACATTTCGATGAGCGCCGATTCACCGTATTTATCGGTGAGCAATAGGTTCAGATGAAACGAGATTGGAATGCTCCGGATAATTTCCAACGTTTCCGGAACCGAGTGGCAACGGTCAAGCACCGTCCGGACCACCGCCCAGAAACGGCATCCATCTTCAGCCGGCTGCACCAGGGGACATCCGGCGGACATGGTGACGCACAGGCCGTGTTCGTTCATGCCGTCGATACGGCCGAATTGTAACAACGAAAATCCGAGATGGGCTGCTTTGCCGTGAATACGAGTGGTGCAGAGGCGGAAATCGTCCTGGAGGCTCCATTCGTAGCTTCTGCCTACATAAATGTGTCCATTTGCGGTGGCGGAGGAAAGAAGCGCCATCTGGCTGCAGCCGCAGCTGAAGTTACTGCCGCCGGAATACGAAAAGGGATAATAAACGATGTGCTCGATGGGAGCCCCAAGGCAATCCGCAAATCCCTAGATTTCATCGTTCAACCCGGGGCAATGTTTGTCGAAGAATTTTAAGATTGGCTCCATTTCTTTGGGAGTGGGATATTTTTGTCCCTCCGGCGGGGAGGTAAAAAACCTGATTGCCTTGGTGTTATTTTGAATCCACTCACCCTGTTTCTTTCCAACTTCATAAGCAGTTCCTTCCCATACAACTTTTTGGAAAGAGATTTCTTGAATTTTGGTTTCGTTCATGGCTACCTCCTTGATCGACTTTTTTTGGGTAATATGATAGTAGGGATCGTATCATAGGTTGTGGAAAAAAACCTGTCGAACAACAGCATAAAATGACAGGATTGTTTGGAGATCAAATGATATGCTGATCTTGACTGGGGGCGGAAAACGGTTTGGAGTGGCTGCAAAGAATGACCGATGCTATTGATTATATGGAAAAACATATTGAGGAACCCTTGAATATCGCGAAGGTTTCCCAAATCGCCTATGCTTCTTCCTTTCATTTTCAACGGATGTTTCACATGCTTACCGGCATCACGGTCATGGACTATCTGCGCAAACGCAGGCTTACCTTGGCCGCCCAGGAATTGGCGGTCCGGAAGGTCAAGGTCATTGAGGTGGCCTTCAAGTATGGTTATGAAACACCGGAATCTTTTGCCAAAGCCTTTAAACAGTTGCATGGAATCAGTCCGACTGCGGCGCGGGCCTCCGGTCAAAAACTGAAAGCATTCCCCCGGATTTCATTCCAGATGTCATTAAAAGGAGATCAACAAATGGACTATAAAATCATAGCGAAAGAAGCTTTTCAGGTCATGGGCAAAGCGCTTAAAGTCAGTACCAAGGATGGTGAGAATTTAAAAAGGATCCCCGTCTTTTGGACGGAATGTTGCCAGGACGGGACCTGCGAAAAGCTTTGCATGGGTAAAGCCCAGGAAATGCTGGGCATTTGTATGGATATGGAACAGGATAAAGAGCAATTCACTTATATGATCGCGGTTAAAAGGGGAGAAGAGCATCGCGGAGGAGAATTCGCCGTCCGGGAGATTCCCGCATCCACCTGGGCTGTTTTTACTTCGACCGGTTCCATGCCGGATGCCATCCAGAAGGTATTTGAGCGAATATTTCAGGAGTGGTTTCCGGCCACCGGGTATGAACATGCCGACGGCCCCGAACTTGAAGTATACCCGCCGGGGGATTTGAACGCCCCGGACTATCGATGCGAAGTTTGGATACCGGTTGTGAAGAAGTAAGGGAGTGGCTGGCAGGATGCTTAAAAAAATATGAATGGGATATTATATTTTGTACCATGAGAAATTAGTGGAGAATTTTCATTTTGAGCTTGACCGGCAAACGAAGAGCGTTTTTGATTGAAAAAATTTCTTTGGTAAGAGGAACCAAACTTCGGGAAACAGCGTAAAATGCCAAAGGAACATATCGAATATTCCAGGAGGGCTCAATTGGAGTCAAGGGAAATTATTTTATTGTTGACGGGTATTATTGCCGGGGGAATGATTAATTATTTGTTTTATATGCTGTCCAATCAAAGGCTAACCAAACTCAATAAGGTGTTAATCAATCATTTGGAAGGATCCATCCAAAGAATCGATACGTATCTCAAATCGATTGATTGTCCTTGCAGGGCGGCCGCTGAAGTCTAAAAGAACTCTTGATGCAGCCGAACCGGTAAAGTGATGTTTTCCATCAAGGCGCCGCAATCCGATAATTTTGGTTGGGCGAATAATAGCTCAAATTTAGGGAACTTTATATTTCAAACTTTCTACAAGAGGATATTGATGGAGGATAGATTTTCTCCAGGACTTTTTGCCGGATTAATCGGTGATGTTGTTTTGCAGGTATATTTTTTAATCCTTCGTTCATCACGGCTCATTGATCGGAGCTATGTCGATTACGGAAAAGTATTGATAATGACCAAACCATTTGAGGGATCCTTGGCTTTTATCGTGGGCATGATTTTTGAATTCATTATTGGAGGATTACTGGGAGTAATTTTTTCCTATTTGATTAAATATACGACAAGTCGATTTTATTTAATGAAAGCCATTTCACTGGCAATCGGTTCCTGGCTGTTTTTTCTTGTACCGGGAACTTTATATAACTTGCCATTATTTTCAATCGACCCCCCAAATAGTTGTCTATTGATGTTAGTTGGTTCTATGGTGTGGGGAGCGGTTACGGCGGTTGCACTGAAAGTTTTGACCAAAGGGTTTACGGTGTTTTATAAGGAAACGTAAATGTTTGGGCAAAATGCTTTCGACAATCCTTCGATCTATAAATCCCGGGAATCCGGGTCAATAATTATCTTCCGCGATTTTAACCAGCCGCGTGATATAATCATTTACCGGAGTCGGGATTCCAAGCTTACGGCCATATTTGACGATAGCGCCGTTTAAAGAGTCAATTTCGGTTTTTCTTTTATTGCACATATCCTGGGCCAGGGAAGGGTAATGGTCGCCGATGGCCGGAATTACGTTGGTTTCCAAATCCCGGATGATTTGTTGATAGTCCAGGACGACCCCTTCGGCATTGGCTACTTGAATGGTTTCTTTGGCGATTTCATCGACCATTCGTTTGCCGTCCGGATGGGAAAAATACTCCCGGATCCGCAGGTGTAAAAGGCCGCAGGGAGCGTTAAAACAAATATTATTGACCGCTTTGGTCCAAATGTCCTGCTGTACATCGCTTTTAAATTGGGACGGCAGCCCTCCGGATGTCAGATCCGTTGCGACTTGTTGCGCCATGGCGATGGAGGCTTTTTCCCTGGTCATACTTCCCAGATAGACTGCAATCCCTCCGGCTACTTCTCCGGAAACGTCTCCCGGACCGTTCATTCGCCCGGCAATCCGCAAAACGCCTTGTAAGATACGTCCTTTCGGGAAATATTGCTCCAGGAGTTCGGTATTGCCCAAGCCGTTCTGAAGAGTACAAATATAAGTGTTTTCGCGGATTAACTCTCTGGCTCCCTCCAGTGCCGCCACAGAATGAATTCTTTTCACCAATAAGATGATCACCTCCATCGGCCCGGCTTGACGGGGATCGGTGCATGTATGGACGGTGATGGTTTCTTTATTTTGATTCAGGGTAAGCCGCAATCCCTGTTTTTGAATCTTCTCCATATGTTCTTGATAAGGATCGATTAAGGTAACCTCGGCTCCGCCTTTGGCCAGGGTAGCCCCGATTATGCTCCCCATGGCCCCTGCCCCAAGTATTGCGTATCTCATAATTTCCACCCTTTCTTTCAATAAAGAACTCATAAAACCGTCGTTTCCCTTTGGAATAAGGGTAAAAGATTTCTTCCAAAAGAGATAAAGACTGACTTAACAAGATGATATCAGTCAAATTTAAAATAATCTTTCACGATTACCAGATAAATGATACAATAGCCCTTAGAAATTGAAAATAACAAAATGAATCAATATTGTGGTTTTGGTTATCGTTTTGAATAACTTTATCATAAAAAACTAACAATTTGCAAAGAGGAATTTCATGGATAAGTTAGACATTGAAATGATCAAGCTGTTGCAGGAAGATGGCAGAATCACCATTAGTCAACTTTCGCAAGCCTTATCGTTAAGCCGCCCCAGCATAACCGAACGTTTTCACCGTTTATGCGATCAGGGAGTGATTGAGGGATTTAATGCCCGGATTTCCTTACCCGCTATCGGCCGCAATATTTTAGTGATGATCCAAATCAGTCAAATCCGGACCGGTCCGGAAGAGTTTGAAACCATGGTCGCCATGCACCCGGACATTCTGGAATGCCACCGGGTTACCGGATCAGTCAGTTATTTCTTAAAGGCCGCCGTTGCCGATATGAATAGTCTGAAAGATTTGGTGGATCATTTCGTACCTTACGGCACCATCAATACATCGGTGGTTCTGTGCTCGCCGGTCTCTTACCGGACCGTGCTTCCGGAGAAGTAATACGGGTTCTTGATTTTTGTATAAGTACAATCGATATCCTTTTAATCCCGGTTATTTTTTTACACCCTAACAACTTTGTCCTCATATATGACCCCATTATGAAATTACTATATGGATGATGGTGGGATATTTTAAAATGATCTATTGTCCATCCTATAAAAAGGTGATAATATAAATATTGACCCCTCCCGGTGAGGGGGATGGTGAAGAGCGATATAGAAAGGAAAATAGAATGCAGCATAAGGATGATGCTGAAGTCGTCAATCGTTTGAAAACCGCCAGGGGACAAATTGACGGTATATTGAAGATGATTGATGAAGAACGATACTGCATCGACATAGCAAAGCAGATTATTTCGGTGCAGTCTCTTTTGAAGAAGGCGAATATGAAAATATTAAAAAATCATATGCACCATTGTGTGGTTAGTGGAATCATGGAAGGAAAAGGCGATGAAAAAATCGATGAGATACTTTATATCTTGGATAAGTATCTGGACAGGACCTGAAAAGGATTAAAAAAAAGGAGATATCAATCATGAAAAAACAAATTACTATCGAAGGAATGAGCTGCGGTCATTGCGTAAAACATGTTGAGGAAGCATTGAAAGGGGTATCTGGAGTTAGCCGCGTGGAAGTCGATTTGGTTGGTAAAAATGCGACGGTTGAAGGAAGCGACAACGTAACGGATTTAAGTTTAAAAGAGGCTATTGAGGAAGCCGGATATGAGGCGACTGAAATCCATCCGTTATAACGGAAATAAGACAAAGTTGCTCCGAACCGACACTCCGGTTGTGCCGGTCTGCACTCCGACAGAGTAGATTCTCAAAATGAAATTGTAAACCGACACTCCGGTTGTGCCTTTTATATCCTCGAGGTCGTCCTGGCCTATTTCAGGATAATTAAAATGAGGTCAACTCTTTTAGGACTCTCCTTTTAAATCATAGACTACTCTACGGCAATTGCCAAGTTTTTATGATACAATGAAAGAAAACAGGTGTCTATTCCTGAAATGAGGTGGCGCATGAATTTCACTGATAAGATTGGCGTTATTACCGGTGGCGCCAACGGAATCGGTCTTTGGCTGGTCAATGAATTCGTTAGGCGCGGAGCAAAAGTTGCCTTTATTGATTTGGATAAAAAAGCAGGGGAAAAAGCCCTGACTGGCATTACCGGCAGCGGCGGCGCAGGGTTTTTTCATGCCGGGGATGTTGCTGAAAATGAAGTTCTGGAGGAATTTTCCAAACGCGTTATCGATACTTATGGCCGGATTGACTTTCTGATTAATAATGCCTGTTTAAGCCGGAAAGGGATCATCTCCGGCTGTGACTATGAGGATTTTAATTATGTTTTAAAAGTGGGGGTAACAGCTCCCTATATGCTGGCTAAACTTTTTCAAAACTATTTTTCCGATAAGGGGGCTATCGTAAACATCTCTTCCACCCGAAGCATCATGTCGCAGCGGGATACGGAGAGTTACACCGCGGCCAAAGGCGGTATCTCGGCCTTGACCCATGCCTTGGCGATCAGTCTTGCAGGGAAAGTAAGAGTCAACAGTGTCAGTCCCGGTTGGATCGATGTAAGGGCAAATTTTGACACAGAGTATGATGCCAAACACAGTCTTGCCGATAAGTATCAGCATCCGGTTCGCCGGGTAGGCACCCCCATGGATATCGCGCGGGCGGTAATGTTTTTGTGTGATCAGGAAAATACCTTTATTACCGGCCAAAACATCACCGTCGACGGAGGCATGACCAAACGGATGATTTATAGCGGTGATGAGGGATGGGAGTTTAATGAAAGATAGATTGTTCATCCTGCTTATCGGTATACCTGGCAGCGGTAAGTCGACGCTAGCCGAAACTTTGGCCAGCGAAAAAGAGTTGTTCCGGAGCAAGTTATTGCAAAAATGTATCACCAATGCAGCCGCCCACCCTGGAGGAAGGATGGGATGAGATACAGTTGTCCGTAATTGAAAGCAATGAAGCACTAAAAATCCCTTAAATTATTGGGACCCAGCAGCAACGTGACGAACGGGGCGCGCTCATCCCCGCCATTCATCTCGGCTGCACCGAACTGGCGGTGAGGATAAAAACCGCAAAAGGGAACATCTCCTAACTGGTATCGTGCTGTCTCAGCTTCCCGGATGATTTGACTACCCAGTATGATTTTCCTTTCCGACCCGGAAAAGAATAAAGCGGCAGCAGGGCGGAAACCGGGGTATTGGGCTAACGCTTGGCGGATAGAATCGGTACAGGATGGGATTACCGCTGTTTTATCAATATTTTCCGGTTGGAAGAAGTCTTCGGCCTTTGTTTTACCCTGGAATGTCACTGCACCGATGCCGTGGGAAAAGGAAACCGCCCCGGCAAATAAAAGCAGAACCACGCTGTCCGTCAATACCTCTCCGTTGAAAAATTGATAGTTATGTTTTCCTTTGGGATGGGCCGTTTGGACAGCTCCGAAGAGAGGGAAAGTTTGGCCTAGGATTTCCCGGATCCCTCCTTCAATGCCTTTGATTCCATCCGGTAGAGGAGGCGAAAAGGTTATGGCAAATCTTTGCTGGTAAAGGTGATGTTTTAGTCGGAGCCGGGATGATATGGCCGCCAGTCGCCCGGCTTTTCCACAAAGAAGGGAAACCTCTTTGCCCACACCCGCCCCGATTTCGGCTGTATAGGTCAGGAATACCATGAATGTGAGGGAATTTTCAGTAAATCCATATAGCGATGAAAATTCACCGTTGGTCGTACATCCGATCACTTGAATGCCTGGAAAATTTTTCTGAATTATTGATAAGATCAAGCCATGATTAAAATCCTCTGCACAAAATAAGATTCCGGCCTGAGGTGAAAGTCCATCTAGCGAAGGGTACAGTTGTTCTAAAACTTCACGGACTGCAGTCGACGATTGGTGATTTTTACTATGACCCACCAAAACTTTTATCAATTTTGCCACCTCTTAGAAATATTTGAGTCCATGAATATGGAAGCTTTTGACGTACCAGAGTCAATGGGTAATTCTAAAGATGGGATTTTTCATTTTATTGGCGGGGAGTAAAGATTTCTTTTCCGTAAAAGGGAAAATTTGTGAGTTATTTCTATGTTGTATAACTGTGTAATATCATTATCCTATAGAAAATATTCTTTTTATTTTTTTAAAATCCTTTTGGACTCGAGTTGTTCCATGCTTGTTGATGGGATGGGAAGGAACTTGATTTCCGATGAAGAAGGGTTCAAGGTAAGAAGTGTAGACAAGGAACAATCTTATGTACACCTTGTCGTATCAAATCATGACTGCCGCCAGATAAAGCGCTCAATATACTCAAGAAAAGCCTTAATTCCTTCATCGATTAACAGTTCCCGCTGAGAAAGCGGCTGCTTGAGGTAAAGGTTGTCCAAATTGCGCACCCGGCTTAAGGCGACATAGATTTGGCCGGAATCAAAGGCGCCCCTGCCGGTATCCAGGTAAATGTTTTTTAAGGTAAGCCCCTGGCTCTTGTGAATCGTGAGAGCCCAGCCAAGTTTCAGGGGAAACTGGCTAAAGGTGCCGATAACGTCTTTTTCGATTTTGCCGTTCTTGAAATGATATTGATATTTTTCCCAGGTTTCCCGGGATACCGGATAATCAATTCCACCCACCTCAATCATCAGCTCATCCTGGCCAAGTTCTTTAATGACTCCGGTAGTCCCATTGACCCACGCTTTCCCGGGATCATTTTTGATGAAAATCACTTTGGCCCCCACTTTTAAAGAGAGTAGGGGTAGGGTGGGAAAATCTTCCCGGCTGAACTTCCCTTCAATATTCGCCTGGTACTGGCACTTTGGTGTTGAGAGCGCCTCCAGTCTACTAGTATTGTACGACTGAGCCGCTTCGTTGGTGCAGGTTAACACTGTAACCTCATCCAGTTGTTCAATAATGTTTGCGGTAGTGACCCGCTCATTTAAGGCGCGGATTATACCTTGACTGAGGTTGCTCTGGCGGACTTGTTCCAAGAGGTTGATGAATTCCTGACTCTCTTGGCGAAAAATAGCTTCAAATTTAATGTACTTAAATGAATCGCCGATGATTGCGGAACGGATGGCCTGAGAATTGAAGAAAAACCGGTTTTTATAACGCCCTCCGGGACAAAATTCAGAGCGCTCCTCGCGGACTACCACTGGTGGCAATTGATAGAGGTCTCCAATCAGGATTAGCTTGACGCCCCCAAAGGCTTCGGAGGATTTGCGGTTGATTTGGAGGGAACAATTGACAGCGTCCATTAAATCCGCCCGTACCATGGAAATTTCATCGATCACCAGATAGTCTATTTTTTTATAAATTTGTGGCTGCCGGCTTTCCTTGATGCGTTCCGGGTAAAGCATACCGTGTTCTAAGTTGAAAAAGGAATGGATGGTCTGTCCTCCGATATTTAAAGCCGCAATACCGGTAGGGGAGAGAAAGACCGTGTTACCGGGAAGTCTGGTCAGTTCATGTTTGGTGAAGGTTGATTTCCCGGTGCCCGCTTTACCGGATATGAAAGTAAGCGGAGTATCATTCGCTATACAATCGAGAGCATCTTGAAAAGCGGGGGTCGTTATATAGGATTGTTCGATAGCTGGATTTGTCATTGCCGATCCTTGGGGTATTCATCAATTGATGCGTAGCGAAAATAATATGTTTTGATGATCTCATTATGCCTTATTTTACATCGGAAGGCAAGTAAACAAAATATCCCCGGGGTATGCCCGAGGGATATTTTGTTTTTTATAAAAAAAGAGCCGCCTCTATGGAGACAGCTCTTGTAAGGGAAGAGAATCGTATCTTAGTAATCCATACCCATTCCGCCGCCAGGCATAGCCGGAGCTGCGGGTTTTTCTTCAGGGATTTCCGCTACGACGCATTCGGTGGTGAGCACCATCGCCGCGATACTGGCGGCATTTTGTAAAGCGCCGCGGGTTACTTTAGCGGGATCGATGATTCCGGCTTTAACCATATCCACATACTCGCCTGTCAGGGCGTTATATCCTTGACCGGCAGGCATGGAGGAAACTTTTTCAACCACGATGGAACCCTCAACACCGGCATTTTGAGCGATTTGTTTCAACGGCTCGGTGAGGGCTTTCCGGACGATCGAAATACCGGTGGCGACATCGCCGCTTTCTTTGACTTTATCCAGGGCAGGAGCAATCTGTAACAGGGTGACTCCACCGCCGGGGACTACTCCTTCTTCAACAGCAGCCCGGGTTGCAGAAAGCGCATCTTCGATCCGGAATTTTTTCTCTTTCATTTCGGTTTCGGTAGCTGCACCAACTTGAATTACAGCCACACCGCCTGATAATTTGGCCAGCCGTTCTTGCAATTTTTCCTTATCATAATCGGAAGTAGTGTCTTTGATTTGGGTTTTGATCTGACCGATGCGGGCGGTAATTTCTTTTTTATCGCCTTTACCATCAACAATGGTGGTCTCGTCTTTGGTCACTTTCACTTGACGGGCTTCACCCAGCATCTCTAGGGTGGTGTTTTCCAAAGTGGCGCCGACTTTTTCGGAAATAACCTGGCCGCCGGTAACGATGGCGATATCAGCCAGCATGGCTTCACGACGGTCGCCAAATCCCGGGGCTTTCACGGCGACGATATTCAAAGTACCGCGGAGTCTGTTCACAACCAGGGTGGCCAGGGCCTCGCCTTCGATATCTTCGGCAATCAACAAAAGGGGTTTGCCGCGTTGCATTACTTTTTCCAGGATTGGGAGTAAATCTTTGATCAGATTGATCTTTTTATCGGTGAGTAAGATGTAAGGGTTGTCCAACACGGCTTCCAACCGTTCCGGATCAGTAACCATATAAGGGGATACATAACCTTTGTCAAATTGCATCCCTTCGACGACTTCCAAATTGGTGCCCATGGTCTTGGATTCTTCAACGGTAATCACGCCATCGTTGCCGACTTTTTCCATGGCTTCGGCAATCAATTTACCGATCTCTTCGTCGCCGGCGGAAATAGCGGCCACTTGAGAGATGGATTCTTTCTTATCAACCTTTTGGCTGACTTTTTTAATCTCATCAACCACTACGCTGACGGCTTTCTCAATTCCTTTTTTCAAACCCATGGGATTGGCACCGGCGGCGACGTTCTTAAGGCCTTCCCGCACCATGGCTTGGGCCAACAAAGTAGCGGTGGTGGTTCCATCCCCTGCGATATCGTTGGTTTTAGTGGCAACTTCTTTCGCAAGTTGAGCTCCCATATTTTCAAAGGGATCTTTTACTTCAATTTCTTTAGCAATGGTTACTCCATCATTGGTGATGGTTGGGGAACCATATTTCTTTTCCAAAACTACATTGCGTCCCTTGGGGCCCAAGGTGACTTTTACTGCATCCGCCAGGGTATTTACTCCGCGTTCCAGTGCGTGGCGGGCTTGTTCATCAAATAAAATCTTTTTTCCAGCCATATCTTTTTCCTCCAATTTCAAATTTAAAACTCAAGCCATCAACTTAGTCAGCAATAATTGCCAGAATGTCGTTCTCTTTTAAAACCATGTATTCTTCTTCATCCACTTTCACTTCAGTACCGGCATATTTGGCAAAAAGCACTTTATCACCGACTTTAACTTCCAGGGGAAGTTTTTGACCGTTATCAAGAACTCTACCCGGGCCAACGGCTACAACGGTCCCTTTTTGCGGTTTTTCCTTGGCTGTATCCGGAAGCACAATACCGCTTTTGGTCTTTTCTTCACTTTCTAATGCTTTGACAACGACTCTTTCACCTAAAGGTTTGATGTTCATAATATCCCTCCTTGCGTTATTGTTAGCACTCACTACTATTGAGTGCTAATCACAGAAATTATTGTATTAAGCTTGGTCTTTTTTTTCAAGAAAAGGAAGATGGGATAAAATTTGCATTTTAACCGATTATGGCGATTTAGCAAAATTATCTTCCTTTTTCTTTTGTTTCTTTATTCTTACCCTGGATTAATCCATATTAACATTCGGATTCGTCAGGGAGAGATTGGAAAAACGGGGAAATCAAGATGATTATTGGATTGGTAAAAGATTGATTATTATAAAATCCAAGCAAGCAGAAGATAACTTTTTCATGAAGAAAATGTTAATTTATATATGGAAGTAAAAAATCAGTTCATTAAGTGCTAACGGAATCGTTTCTGATCCCAAGTCGCTCCAGCAATTTTTCATCCGGCGTTATAATTGCGGTTTTAAAAAATTCATAAATGACAAAACCGGGCTTGGATGCCGGAGGTTTTTTGACATTTTTTCGCTTGGTATAATCGACTGGAACCTTGGTGGAATTTTTGGCCTTGCTAAAATACGCCGCCAATTGACAGGCGTAATTCAAGGATTCGTCGTCAACCGGGACTCCGGGTTCGGGTCTTAGAATAACATGGGAACCGGGTATCTTTTGGGTGTGGAACCAGAGATCATCGGGATCGGCGACTTTAAATGTCAAGCGGTCATTTTGAAGATTATTGCGGCCGACCAGGATGGTATGTCCGGCAGGAGTTTTATATTGACGGGACTGTGCAGGTTTTTCTTTTTTGGCGGTTTTTTTGACCGGGTGAATTCTGGCTTTTTTGGCAGCTTCATTTTGTTGAAGTTCCTCCAAAACCAGGTGAAGGTCAGCAAGGTTCATGGCGTTTTGTGCCATAACCTCAATGCTTTCAAGATATTCAAGAGTTTCCTGAGTCCTGGCGATTTGTTCACCAATCGCCACTTGACCTTTCTTGGCTTTTTGGTATTTTTTAAAATAAACCTGCGCGTTGGCTTGGGCTGACAGCGAGGGATCCAATTTGATAAGGATTTCCTTGCCTTGGGGGTCATAATGATTCAAAAGGGTTACTTCCTTGCTGCCTTTGATAATCTGAAATCCATATGTCGTTAAAAGTTCACCGGCAATTCGCAACTGGTCCCCCTGATCAGCGGCAGTCGCTTCCGCTTGTTGCTTCGCCAATTTGGTACGGGTTTTTTCAATTTGGACATGAATCTTTTTTTCCAGATTTATTTTCGCTTCTTTGAGGCGGCTCGTTAATTGTTTTTGATCAAAGAGAACGGCAACTTCCTTATGGAGGGTTGGAATAGGACGAACTGAGATATTGGTCGGCGGAAAATGAATTGATAGCGCCGAACAGTCGAATAGCCTTCCGGTCCCGTCAAATAAACCCATCGGTTTAAATTCTTCTTTGGATACGGTATCTGCCCAGGAATTAAAAGCGGAAAACAGTATCGGGTATTCTTCGGCCGGTATCTGATGGCAGAGGGTATCCGGAGAAAAATGGACAGTCCGGGTAATCTCGTGAATGGAGAGAGCTGATAATCCATACCAATGTTTAAGAAAAAACTTTTCCAGTGAAACATCTTTCGGCAATTGACTCAAGAGAACCGCGAATTGCGCTTCACTGATGGAAACCGGCCGCCAACGTCCACCGGTCGGCGGAAATTCATAGGAAATGCCGGGAGCAATCTCCCGGTCTTCGGGTCTTTTGGGGTTAACTTTACGCCAGACATCGGTAATAAGCAGATTTTCGTCACAGATCATTAAATTTGAACTTTTACCCGTCAGTTCAACCAGAAGATAACGATGGATGATCCCCAGCGCCTGTTCATAAACTTCGAAGGTTAACTTGATGATTCTCTCAAAGGGAACGGATTCAATTGCAATTAATTTTGAACCCGAAAAACGCTTTCGCATTGAGGCGCCAAATATTGTTGGAGGAGCCGGAACTTCTTTCAAGTCAATCCGCGAAGTTGGGTCTACCAGGTGAAAACGGCCATATCCGGAATTCAGGGAAATTAATAAATTG
The DNA here is from genome assembly GCA_023401925.1 of Bacillota bacterium. Classification (GTDB taxonomy): domain Bacteria; phylum Bacillota; class UBA4882; order UBA8346; family UBA8346; genus UBA8346. The sequence continues at coordinate 196,276 of JAEXDA010000044.1, read as the reverse complement.
AAATCAATGCCGGACCCATAACCGCTGAGAATAAACTCATCGGCAAATGTCTGGTCAATCCGATTGATTCTTACCGGCAGGTAGTGAGAGAGTTCAATACAAATTTGGGCAATCACTGGAGCATCGATAGGCATTTTTTTTAACCTCCCTTAGTAAGTATAGCGATGAAAGACAGTTTGGTCAATGGAGGAGAATATGTCCAACTGGTTTAACATTGAAACCAAAGATGTAATCAAAGATTTCTCCAGCTGTGAAAAGAAAGGATTGACAACTTCCGAAGCAAGCCGCAGACTCGCCAAAGTGGGGCAAAATCAACTAACACCCGGAATGAAGCTTTCACCATGGCAAATTTTAGGTTCGCAATTCAAGGATTTCATGGTGTTGGTGCTGATTGGAGCCGCAATTGTTTCGGGTTTGTTGGGAGAAAAGGCTGATGCGATGACAATTGTCGCCATCGTCATTCTTAACTCTTTTTTGGGGTTTATCCAAGAATACCGGGCAGAGAAGTCTTTAGAAGCTTTAAAAGAATTAACCGCACCCCTGGCCCACGTTTTTCGGGACGGTAAAGTTCAGAAAGTGCCTGCCAAATCTATCGTTCCCGGCGACATTCTGGTTTTGGAAAGCGGGGATAGGATTGCGGCCGATGGTAGAATCATCGTGGCCGCCGATTTGGAAATCAATGAGGCTACTTTAACCGGTGAGTCTTTGGCAGTTTCAAAAGATGAACACGTACATAAAGATCCCCATCCCGCACTCGGTGATCAAAAAAATATGGTATTTGCAGGCACGATTGTTACCGGTGGAAGGGGGCGGGCTGTTGTTACCGCAACCGGAATGAGAACAGAAATCGGCAAAATAGCCGGATTGATAAGTAATGCTCAAACTGAAGAAACTCCTTTACAAAAACGTTTGGAACAGCTTGGAAAATGGCTGGTCGTGATTTGTTTAGGTGTTTGCGCAGCTGTAGGAACAATGGGGGTTTTAAGGGGTGAGCCACCCCGCCAGATGTTTCTGGCTGCCGTAAGTCTAGCGGTAGCTGCGATTCCAGAGGGTTTGCCGGCTATTGTCACCATTGTCTTGGCAGTGGGAGTTCAGAAAATGATTCGTCGGAATGCGATCATTCGCAGGTTGCCGGCGGTGGAAACTTTGGGTTGCGCCACGGTGATTTGTTCAGATAAGACCGGAACCTTGACCCAGAACAAATTGGGAGTTACCCGACTTTGGACCGGGGGACGGGAGTACGATTTCGAGTCAAATGATTCCATCGAAAAGACAGCAGTTGGAGGGGTACTTAAACGCCTGCTGGAAATCGGTGTTCTTTGTAATAATGCTGAACTTCAAAAGGAAGGGAATTCACTCCATGTTATCGGCGATCCGACAGAAGGGGCATTGCTGACAGCGGCTTCACAATTTGGGATCGATCCGGTGCGTTGCACCCTGGAACAAATGCGCCTCGGAGAAATTCCCTTCAGCTCGGAGCGCAAACGAATGAGCATATGGGTTAAAAACCCAGATGGTCTTTTATTATTGGCCAAAGGCGCCGCCGATATCATGATGGAGCGCTGCACCCATATTAGGTCTGATGTTGGGATTGTCCCTTTTTCTACAAAAATGAAAATGGAAGTCAAAAGCTGTACGGAAAAATGGGGTTCCGAAGCTTTACGAATCTTGGCCTTCGCCTACCGTCCAGCCCGGTTTGATGAAATCCATCTGAAAAATAACGATCCTGAAAAGGATTTAATCTTTGTCGGATTGATGGGAATGACTGATCCACCGCGGCCGGAATCAAGAGGAGCCATTGAAAAGGCCAGGCGCGCAGGAATTCAGACCAAAATGATTACTGGAGATTACCCGCGGACTGCGGCGGCTATCGCCAAACAAATTCATTTGCTCAGGCCTGAGGGTAAAATCATTACCGGAAGGGAAATCGACCAATTGAGCGATCAAGCACTTGTGGCCATTATTCATGAAATTGACGTTTTCGCTCGGGTTTCACCTCACCATAAATTACGGGTGGTTAAGGCGTTAAAACAGCAAGGAGAAATTGTTGCCATGACCGGGGATGGTGTTAACGATGCTCCTGCAATTAAAGAAGCGGATATTGGAGTGGCCATGGGTCAGAGCGGCACTGATGTCACGAAAGAGGCTTCGGCAATGGTCATTGCGGATGATAATTTTGCCACAATTATTGCAGCGGTAGAAGAAGGTCGGACAATATATGATAATATCCGTAAGTTTATCCGTTATTTGTTGAGCTGTAATATGGGGGAAATTTTAACCATGTTTGGCGGTATTATGCTGAGTTTGCCTTTCCCGCTCCTGCCGATTCAAATATTGTGGGTCAACTTGGTTACGGATGGCCTTCCTGCAATTGCACTCGGAATGGATCCGGCAGATGTGGACAATATGAACCGGCAGCCCAGGCCTCCCCGGGAAGGGATTTTTGGACGAGGATTGGGTCTGAAAATAATGTTCCAGGGCGTAATGATCGGTGGGGTTACTTTACTGGTTTATATTTTGAAATTAAAGACAGGCAGCTTAATGGAAGCACGTACGGCGGCCTTTGCAACTTTAGTTTTTGCCCAGTTGTTTTTTGTGTTTCAGTGTCGTTCAGAATCCAAGAGCTTACTGCAGCTTAATCCTTTTCAAAACCGGTATCTTTTGGGCGCAGCCTTCATCTCCAGCGCAATGCAAGTGGCGGTTATTATGATTCCCTGGTTTCAGAGGATTTTTTACACCACTTCCCTAAAGGCCGCCGATTGGTGCTTGATCCTGGCTTTGACATTACTATCAACAATCATCGGAGACCTGGTTTTTCAGTTCCGAAGCGTGATTAAGAAACATTTAAGTATCTTTCGCTTTGAAACGCATAGGTCCACGTTTTAGTGGAAAAATAACCACAGACTGGAAACCTTGGGGTGAATCTGTGGTTCAGCTTTTTTTGTTTTTAAGTGTGTTTTGTGTATTTTTTTTCTTACCTGTTGAGTTCAGGATTTTATACCAAAAGGTAGCTTGGGATGATGCCTTGGTGTTAGAAATGTCTTTTTTACATGGTTTGTTGAAAAGACGCAGAGCCATCAGTTTACTCCAATTCACAGCGAAAGGGGTTAAACTACAACAGAAAAATTCCGGCCGCTGGTTTTTCTTGAGGAAAATCCGCCGCCAAAAAAAAACCACCTCCTATCAAGGAAATTCCCGCAACTGGCGGGAATTTTTTCAGAGCTATCAAAAATGGGGTTTAGGGATGACTTTGCTTACTTATTTTTTGCCAGCCCAATATCACCGCTGGCTATTCGTAGTTGAAGATTTGGAAAGACGAGGGCGTTTTACCAAATTTACCTGGGTTACACGATTCGGTACTGGAAATCCGGTGAGTACGGCCACAATTTATGGAATTTTATGGGGAGCCAAATCGAGTCTTTTAGGTTATCTTCATCGTAAGATAAAGTTCGATTTGAGACCGGATATTCAAATAATCCCCGATTTCCAAAACTTGAGATTGGACTTGAACTTTGACTGTATATTCCGTGTTAAACTGGGCTATATTATAGTTGCTGCTTTTATAGCGCATTTCCGTCATCGCATGATGAAAGGAGGTATTGGATTTGGAAGATCATCCAATTGAAGGTCTAATGAAAACCGCGATGCAGAATATTAAAGAAATGGTTGATGTCAATACCATCCTTGGAGATCCGGTGGAAACACTGGATGGCAGTGTTATTGTACCAATTTCGCGAGTCTCATTTGGTTTTGCGGCCGGCGGCAGTGAATTTGAGGCCAATATGTTAAAAGCCAAGGATAAAGATCGTGAACGGAACCAGGAAACAACGGAGAGTAGCAAGAAGCTTCCATTCGGCGGAGGAAGCGGTGCCGGAATTACCATTAATCCGGTAGCTTTTTTAGTAGTCGGTAAAGAACAAACTAAATTATTACCGATTGAAAGCAATGTATTAGTGGATCGTATTTTGGATTCAGCCCCGCAATTGCTGGATAAATTGCATGAATTTATCAGTCCCAAAAATCAAGAAAAGGAAATCCATTAATTTTTAAAGAAGCAATGATAAACAAATTGTCTTTTGAATTCAGCATTAAATAAACCGCGTTATATGCGGTTTTTTTATTTTATTGAAAAATGAACCGGATTTTGGCAACTAATCCACCCAATATACGTTAGGAAGATAAGTTTTTCCCAAACAGACCCATGAATTTCCAAATAAAAAGCAAAGGTATACGCAGGATTTCATGACTGTTTTCAGAAATGAATAAACAAACATCTGGGTGGAGGCTTTCTTAATGAAAAAGCGGCTTATTTATTTTTTTCTATTCGTGGTTCCAATTATCACTACGACCTGCGTATTTGCCGCTAAAGGAGTTGAAGTAACCGCCTCGGCAGCAATTTTATTGGACTACACTACGGGTGAAATTTTATATCAAAAAAACGCATCAATAAAACTAGCCCCCGCCAGTACCACCAAAATATTAACCGCGATTTTAGCAATTGAGCGCGGTAAAATGAATCAAGAAATGGTTACAAGCACCAAAGCCAGTAAAACGGATGGATCATCCATCTGGCTTGCTCCTGGTGAAACTCATACTCTTGAAGATTTATTATACGGTATTCTTTTAAATTCCGGAAATGACGCCTCCGTTACCGTCGCGGAAAATTTGGCCGGCTCGGAAAGGGATTTTGTCGTATGGATGAATGATAAAGCAAAAGCATTGGGGGCTAAAGACAGTCATTTTATAAATTCTAACGGCCTCCCGGAAAAAAATCATTATACCACAGCTTACGATCTGGCTCTCATCACCCGTTATGCTTTACATAATCCGATTTTTAATGAAATTGTAAATACCAAGAAAAAAATCATTAGTTGGCCCGGACATAAGTGGGATCGGACGATGTATAACCATAACAAAATGTTGTGGCGTTATCCGTATACCGATGGAGTAAAGACAGGATATACCCGCCAGGCCGGTCACTGTCTGGTTACGTCGGCGACGAAGGATAATCATCGCTTGATTGCCGTTGTATTACATAGCAAAAATGAGTATGTTGACTCAACGGCGTTATTTAATTACGGATTCAGTCGTTTTCAACTTTATACCCTTTCTTCTACAAAGAAATTAGGAGCGGTGAATGTTGCCGGAGGAGTGCGGCAACAAGTTCCGGTTTCTGCCATGAGTCCCATTAACCTGGTCATCCCGAAAGGAACAGAATCAAAACTACAAATGAATTTGAGTTTACCCCAGTCCATTAAGGCGCCGGTAGAAAAAGCTCAACATGTCGGTGAGCTTAAAGTGGAACTGGGCGGAAAGGTCTTGGAAAAATGTCCGGTGGTTGCGATAGCCCCCGTTCAGCGAAAAGGGATTTTCCAGCGACTTTGGGAATGGATCACTGATTTATTTAAATAAAATACCATGTTAATAGGGTTGACGTCTTGCCATGCCGGTGCTATAATCTTTAATACGATGCGAGAGTGGCGGAATGGCAGACGCGCTAGACTTAGGATCTAGTGGGCAACCGTGCGGGTTCAAGTCCCGCCTCTCGCACCAATTAAATTGTTTTCATTCGAAACTATTGACATTTCAAGATAACAAAGGTAATATTTTATTATCCTCGGATAGCCGGGGCTTATTTTTTATGCTGAAATTTTAACGGGATTTACCGGAATTATGCGGAAAAAATTTGCATCGTGAAAATTATGAATTTCGTTTACTTCTGAGCCCTATGAGCGATAATAGTTTAGCAGGAGTTTCAAATTGAAGTGTCGAAATGCTGAATACAGATAAAGGGCAAGAAATTTCAGCGTCAAACATATATTATAGTACAGATTCGGAGGAGCATAAATGCAGTTTAACCTGGAAAAACTAGAACAGAATTTTGTCATGCTGGAGGTTACGGTTGAGCCCAAAGAAATTGAAGATGCTTTGGCAGAGAGTTACAAAATCGTTGTTAATAAGGTAAATTTACCCGGCTTTCGTAAGGGACATATTCCACGCCCGATTCTTGAGGCTCAATTCGGAAAAACTGTTCTTCACGAGGATGCTTTAGATATAATTGTATCCAAAGGATATTTCAAGGGGATGGAACAATATAATTTAGAGCCTATCGATCAGCCGAAATTGGAAATCACGGAACCATTTGGAGAAGGTAAAAATTTTGTTTTTAAAGCAAAAATTGAAGTATTACCTGAAGTGAAATTGGGGCAATATAAAGGTCTGGAAATTGAAAAGCAAAAAGCCACAGTTAGCGAAAGCGAAATCGAAGAACGGCTGAAATCTTTGCAAGAACGTCATGCCGAGCTTGTGGTGAGCGATAAAAAGGAACTTGAAAAAGGTGACTTTTCGGTCATCGATTTTGAAGGCTATGTTGATGGTAAGGCATTCCCAGGTGGAGTGGCTCAAGGGTATTCGTTAGAAATCGGATCCGGCAGTTTTATACCGGGTTTTGAGGAGCAGTTGGTTGGGATGCTGTCTGAAACTTCAAAAGACATCACGGTCAAATTTCCTGAAGACTATCATAGTAAAGATTTAGCCGGTAAAGAGGCAACCTTTAAGGTAACGCTCCATGAAATTAAGGTTAAAGAAATTCCAACGATTGATGATGAATTTGCTAAATCAGTGGGTAATTTTGAGACTGTCGATGAGTTGAAAAATGATCTTCGGGAAAAAATTCTAGCAATGAATGAGCGGGAGTCGGAAGCAAATTTTAGCGATGCTGTTATCAACACCGCGGTCGACAATGCTACGGTCGATGTGCCGGAAACAATGATTAAGCAAGAAATGGAAGATTTGTTGCACCGTTTTGAACATAACCTGGCATATCAAGGTTTAACGCTAGAGAAATACTTGGAATACACTCAAAAAACCAGTGAACAAGTGAAAGAAGATTTTCGTCCCGAAGCCGTGAAGCGGGTTAAAACCGATTTGATTTTGAACAGTGTTGCCAAGGCTGAAAATATTGAAGTGTCTGAAGATGAAGTCAATCAAAAAATTCAGGAACTGGCAGCGATGTATGAACAAAAGAATCCTGATAAATTAAAAAAGGATTTGGAGAAAAACGGTCGGCTCTCTGGAGTCAAACAAGCTATTTTATTGGAAAAAACTGCAGATTTTATTAAAGAACAAGCTACTGTCAAAATTGTTGAAAAATAATAAACACTGAATATTCGCGTATACGGGCGCACATCCTAGGAGGGGAGCAAATTGATAAATATGAATTTAGTACCGATGGTGGTTGAACAAACCAATCGCGGCGAACGGGCATATGATATTTATTCGCGTCTATTAAAAGATAGGATTGTTTTTTTGGGTGGTCCAATTGATGATAATTTAGCCAATTTGGTCATCGCTGAATTGCTTTTTTTGGCAGGAGAAGATCCCGATAAAGAAATTTTCTTATATATTAATAGCCCTGGTGGGGCAGTATATTCAGGTTTGGCGATTTATGACACAATCCAATACATACGGCCGCAAGTATCGACGATTTGTGTGGGTATGGCGGCCAGTATGGCGGCAATCCTGTTGACTGCTGGAAGTAAAGGGAAGCGCTTCGGACTACCCAATTCCAGAGTTTTAATTCACCAGCCTCACATTCAAGGCGGTGTGGGTGGGCAGGCAACCGATATTGAAATTCAAGCCAAAGAGATCTTAAGGATGAGAGAAGTTGGCAGCCACATTTTGGCAAAACATACCGGCCAACCTTTTGAAAAAATCGAAAAAGACGTGGACCGCGATTATTGGATGTCTGCAGAGGAAGCTAAAGAATACGGGATAATTGACGATATATTTATCAGTCAAAAAAAGTAAGTTTTGAAGATTGCCATGGAATAGGAAGTAAGGTTTCCACAAAATATGCCGAAAGCGAGGTGGAAAGATGCTTAAATTTGGAGATGAAAAAGGCCAGTTAAAATGCTCTTTCTGCGGTAAAGCACAGGAACAGGTTAAAAAACTGATTGCCGGTCCCGGAGTGTATATTTGTGATGAATGCATTGAACTCTGTAATGAAATTATTGATGAGGAACTTAGTGAAGAAGTTAATTTGGACATTGGAAATAATCCAAAGCCTAAAGAAATCAAGGAAATCCTGGACCAGTATGTAATTGGCCAGGAAGACGCAAAAAGAACTTTGGCAGTAGCTGTTTATAATCATTATAAACGGATCAACTCCGAAGAACGTTTCGAGGATGTGGAACTTCAAAAGAGTAACATTTTATTATTGGGACCGACGGGTTGCGGTAAAACTTTACTTGCTCAGACTTTGGCCAAGATTTTGAATGTTCCTTTCGCTATTGCCGACGCCACCTCATTGACAGAGGCCGGGTATGTTGGTGAAGACGTTGAAAATATTCTCTTAAAACTTATTCAAGCAGCTGACTATGATGTAGAGCGGGCTGAAAGAGGAATTATTTATATCGATGAAATCGATAAAATTGCCCGAAAATCCGAAAATCCTTCCATAACCCGGGATGTATCCGGTGAAGGAGTTCAACAAGCTTTATTAAAAATACTCGAAGGTACTGTTGCGTCGGTTCCTCCTCAAGGGGGTCGAAAACATCCTCATCAGGAATTTATTCAATTGGACACGACGAGTATCTTATTTATCTGCGGCGGCGCATTTGATGGTTTAGAAAAAATCATTGAAAATCGGATAGGAAAGAAAACCTTGGGATTTGGAGCCGAGGCCCGGTCAAAAACGGAAAAACCACTGGGAGAAATTTTGCGGCAAATTATGCCGGAGGATTTATTGAAATTTGGTCTAATTCCAGAGTTTGTGGGCCGATTACCGATTGTTGTTGCTTTGGATGCTTTGGATGAAAAAGCCTTGGTTCAGATTCTCACTGAACCCAAGAATGCTTTGGCAAAACAATTCCAGAAATTGTTTGAAATCGATAATATTGAACTGGCTTTTGAACCGGATGCCCTTGATTCCATTGCTAAACAAGCTATCAAACGGAATACTGGCGCCAGGGGGCTTCGGGCAATTATTGAAAAATTATTAATGGATTTAATGTATGAATTGCCTTCTCACAATGATTTAAAACGTTGTGTTGTTACCAAATCGATGGTCGAAGAAAATGGTGAGCCGATTTTAGTTGGAGTAGAACCGCGTAAAAAGAAGAAAGAAGAATCTGCTTAAAGGAATTTAATCCCTTTAAAACGACTCATTTTAAAATCCCAACCTGTAGGTTGGGATTTTTTATTGATAATTCCGGGTTTAAATAAGGTCATATTGGTGATACTAGTAAAGCGCCTCAATTCAAATGATAATCTTTGGGGACGTTCTACCAACTTCGAGAACTGTGGTTGAAAGGAGTATTGCCAAATGGAGGTATTAGGGAATGTACTTGGTCTTATTAATCTGTTCTTTGCAATTGTAATTGGTTTATATTTTTGGAACTTGCTCAAGTCGCAGCAGGGGAATAAAACTGCCGTAGACAGGGAGTCCCGGAAAGAAATGGAGAAATTACAAAGACTGCGACGTATTTCGCTTACCGAACCCCTTTCTGAAAAAACCCGTCCCAGTAATTTTGGGGAAATTATCGGCCAGGATGATGGTTTAAAAGCCTTACGGGCTGCATTATGCGGTCCTAATCCGCAACACGTGATACTTTACGGTCCGCCTGGTATTGGCAAAACTGCAGCAGCCAGGGTAGTATTAGAAGAAGCCAAAAAACAAGGGTATTCTCCGTTTAAAGAATATGCCCGGTTCATTGAAATTGATGCCACCACGGCCCGGTTTGATGATCGGGGTATTGCCGATCCTTTAATGGGTTCTGTTCACGATCCAATTTATCAAGGAGCCGGGCCTCTGGGAATTGCCGGAATTCCTCAACCAAAGCCTGGTGCAGTTACTAAAGCCCATGGTGGCATTTTATTTATTGATGAGATTGGTGAACTTCATCCCATTCAAATGAACAAACTGCTGAAAGTTTTGGAAGACCGGCGAGTATTTTTTGAGAGTGCCTATTATAGTTCCGAGGATACGAATATTCCAAGTCATATTCACGATATTTTTCAAAATGGCTTACCGGCTGACTTCCGTCTTGTGGGAGCAACAACACGTATGCCGCAGGATATTCCGCCTGCCATTCGTTCCCGTTGCGTTGAAATCTTTTTCCAGCCATTGACTCCGGGCGATGTTAAAAGAATAGCTGAAAATGCCGCCCAAAAAATTAGTTTTGACCTTGAGCCGGGTGTTATCGATATTATCACCAAATACGCAACCAACGGCCGAGATGCAGTTAATTTAATTCAGATTACAGCGGGTTTGGCAATCACAGAAAACCGTAAAAGGGTTACCGTAAAAGATTTGGAATGGGTTATTCATAGCAGTCAATATTCCCCTCGGCCAAGTATTAAAATACCCTCTAAACCGCAAGTGGGATACGTTAATGGTCTGGCGGTTTATGGACCCAATATGGGTTCCGTGATTCAGGTTGAAGTCTCCGCCATTCCCGTAACTGAAGCCGGTAAAGGGAAAATTACCACAACCGGAGTGGTCGATGAGGAAGAAATGGGCGGGGGTGGAAGAACCCTCCGACGAAAAAGTATGGCTTTGGGTTCAGTTGAGAATGTACTCACAGTTTTACGTAAATTTATGAACATTAATCCTTTAAACTACGATATCCATATTAATTTTCCCGGGGGTACTCCCATCGATGGTCCTTCCGCAGGGATTACTTTAGCAATCGCAATTTATTCAGCGATAACGGGTCAAGCCGTGGATAACGAAATTGCCATGACCGGTGAATTGTCCATTCGAGGCGGGGTGATGCCGATTGGCGGAGTTGTTGCAAAAATTAATGCCGCTAAAGAAGCAGGTGCCAAAAAAGTATTAATACCCAAAGAAAATTGGCAGAAAATATTTGAGGATGAAATGGGGATTACCGTTATCCCTGTAGAGCGAATTGAGGAAGTTCTCCGGCTTGCCGTATTTAAACCGATACTTGAGGTAATTCCTCCCATCACGATGGGTGGAGAGCCGGTTATTTCAGCCTAAAATTTTACAACTTACCTGACGGGGCTGCACTTTAAAGACAGCCCCGTTTTTTGATGAGCATACTTAAAGGTTATCTTATAGTTGGGGTAGCCCTTATGAATAAATTTACTCACAGTATTTACCTTTCATTTGATATTATGTAATATATAAAGGTGAAGAGATTTACTAAAGAGTTTTCATCCTTATTAGCGATAATCAGGCTTGAATCCCTCGTTGAGTTCTTGGAAGGAGAGGCGCATTCTTAATAATGACAAACAGTTATCCAAAAATTGTATTGGTATTAGGTGGCGGAGGAGCCCGTGGGTTTGCCCATATTGGTGTGCTCCAAGTGTTAAAAGAAGCCGGTATCAAAGTTTCAGGAATCGTTGGTACCAGCATGGGGGCATTGATAGGATCAACATATGCGGCAGGTACGGATCTTTATTATTTGGGACAACTGGTTGAATACTTTCATTGGGAAGATTTGATTGATTTTCATCTCCCCACGTTGGGTTTAATCGACGGTTCCAAGGTAAAGGCGGTTATAGATTTATTGACCAAAGGTAAGTCCTTTGAAGAGCTGCCGATAGAATTTTGGGCTGTGGCTACCGACCTTTTTACCGGAGAAGAAGTCGTCTTCAAGAATGGTCCTTTAGCGTCGGCTGTCAGGGCAAGTATTTCCATACCGGGTGTATTTACGCCGGTTAACTTGGATGGTCGGACTTTAGTAGACGGCGGGGTTGTTTCCGGGGTCCCTGTGTCAGTGGCCCGGCAGCTTAATGGCGATATAACGGTTGCGGTTAATGTTGGGTTTGATCATACCCAACATGAAGTCCGCAATATTTTTGATGTTATGGCCAAGGTCCTGGATATTATGGGAAATACTTTGGACTCAAGGCAAATATTGCAAGCCGATTTGATAATTACTCCGCAGCTTGGGAATATCGGCACTTTACACTTTAATAAAGCCAAAGAGTGCTTGGAGATAGGACGCAAATCGGCTGAATTGATAGTTCCGGATCTGAAAAAACAAATAGCGCTTTACATGACGCAGGAGGACCAGGTGTGTTAAAATTTGATGCCGATTTGATCGTAATAGGAGCAGGTCCTGCCGGAATAATGGCTGCATTCACCGGAGCCCGTGAGGGCGCCAGTGTAATATTATTTGAAAAAAATAAGACCATCGGGCGAAAGTTAGCCATAACAGGAGCTGGACGTTGTAATCTTACAAATTTGACGGATATGAATCAGTTGATTTCAAATACTCCCGGAAACGGACGATTTCTATATGGCGCATTTCAACGGTTGACCCCGGAAGCGCTCATGAATTTTTTTCAAAATAGCTTAGGACTTCCTTTAAAAGTTGAACGGGGTAACCGGGTTTTCCCTGAATCGGACAAAGCCCAAGATGTAGTTGGTGTTTTATATCAGGAATTGAAAAGTAGTGGAGTTGAAATCGAAACTTCCACCAAAGTTGCTGGTTTGGTTGTAAAATCTGGTCAAATACGCGGCGTCCGGCTTGATAACGGGAAAGAGGTATATTCATCTAAGGTATTGGTTGCCACCGGAGGCCTTTCTTATCCCGGGACCGGGAGCACAGGTGATGGTTATCAATTTGCACGTTTGGCCGGGCATCAGATCATTCCTTTAACGCCTTCATTGATACCCCTTGAGGTACTAGAACCTTGGGTAAAGCGTCTGGAAGGTTTATCCCTTGTCAATGTGGAAGTTACTTCCTTCCATGAAGGTAAAAAGCTCCAGAGCGAATTTGGTGAGATGTTGTTTACTTCTTTTGGAGTTTCCGGGCCCATTATCTTGAGTTTAAGCCGGAAAATTTCTCTTTTGGTCTTGGACAAGCCAAATTCAGTATCGATTTCAATTGATTTGAAACCGGCTTTAACCAAAGAAGAGTTAGATTTAAGAGTCCAAAGAGATTTTTCCAAATCTCTGAATAAAATTTTTAAAAATGTATTGGATGATTTGTTGCCTCAAAAAATAATTCCGGTTATCATAGAATTGTCTGGGATTGATCCTTTGAAACCGGTTCATCAGATTAACAAGGAAGAAAGGTTGCATTTGGTTGGTTTATTGAAAAATTTGGCCCTAACGATCCTTAAACCAAGACCCATTGCCGAGGCTATTGTGACGGCAGGTGGTGTGAACACTAAAGAAATAAACCCCAAGACGATGGAGTCAAAGCTTATTCAAGGACTATATTTTGCCGGAGAAGTGGTGGATGTGGATGCTTATACCGGTGGCTTTAATTTACAGATTGCTTTTTCAACTGGTTTTGTAGCCGGCGTAGAGGCTGCCCGTAGCATTGCCTGTAAGGGAGAGCAATATTCTTATTAAAATTTGGAATACTAATTTTATATCCTTTGACTTTGAAAATTTCAAGGAGCAATTTTCTTTGGCATTACGATTAAGACATCGGTGGTATGAAAAAATATTTTTTAAACTTCAAATGTGCGAATGTAAATGCGCCTGGATCCTAGTGGGCTTTTTTTTCGCGATGGTCTTAATGCAAATTTTGTTAACCCATTCGGAGTTTCGAAGCAGGTTTATTCTAACCGAAAAATACGAAGGACAACCTGTCAAGTTTTACAAAAGTTTTAAGGCGCGTTGACTTGTAATCAAGCTTAATTTATGCTAAATTAAAATGAAGTTTACGTTTACCAAAAGCACTGCATAAATCGGTGCTTTTTTCTTCCATTCAACCAAGTTTCTCGAAAGGGGATGCCCGGATGGAAACCGGTAGCAGAGAAGCCGCTAAAGCGGCCTTGTCGATTGCTATGACTGCTTCGCGTGAAGATGAAAAAGCAATGAAAGCGGAATATCGAACCCAGGAAATATGGACCGCTGCAATTGATTATGGCGGGGAAGCAATTCCGGCTATGAAAACTTTGGTGGAGCGCGCAATCGTAGCTGCCAAACGTGAACAGGTCATTAAAGAATGCCATTTGGAAGAAGGGGCTATTGCAGGGGCCACTCGTGATGCAATGTCCCAAATTTTAACCAAATCCATCGGGTTAAACATTGGTGGGAAATTAGGGATTGCCCGAAAGGGAGATCATATTAGTGTTGCGGCATTTTTTTGTATCGGTTTGATTCATTTGGACGAGGTGGCGGTTGGCTTAAGCCACCGGGCGATAGGGTGATATTATGCAATTGAGAGCTGTCAGAGGAGCTATTACTATCCATAAAGATGAATCCGACGCAATTGTCTCCGCTACTGAGGAAATGTTATTAAGTTTGATGGAGAAAAACCAGATTCAACCCCAAAACATCGTCAGTATTTTTTTTACAACCACTCCGGATATTATCAGTGAGTTTCCTGCCGTAGCTGCGCGTAAAATCGGACTTGTTGATACGCCTTTGATGTGCGCCCAGGAAATTCCCAAACCGGGTGCTTTGCCTTTATGTATTCGGGCATTATTATATTTCTATACCGATTTGCAAAAATCAGAGGTTAAGCCGGTTTATATGCGAGAAGCCGTTAAACTTAGACTCGATCTTACAGCACAGGAATAAAGGAGCCCCCAAATGAATTCCAATCATCTATTCAGAAACTGCATCGATAAAATTCCACCCTATATTCCAGGAAAGCCTGTAGAAGAAGTGGAACGGGAACTCGGAATCAATGGGGTTGTGAAGATGGCCTCCAATGAAAATCCTTTAGGTCCTTCAAAAGAAGTTCGGCAAACAATTACCCAGTTGTTGGATAAGGTAAATATGTATCCCGATGCCAATCACTTTTATTTAAAGGAAGCGCTATGTCATGAGCTAAAGGTTGGGCCTGAGCAACTCTTGATTGGAAACGGGCTAGATGATGTCAATCGTATTTTGGCAGAAACAATTCTAAAGCCTACCGATGAGGTAATTATTCCATCACCGACCTTTAGCATGTATGAAACGGTAACACTATTGATGGGCGCGAAACCTGTCCTTGTAACAAGCCCGGACGGATCTCTGGGAAATGATTTGCAGGCGATAGGCGAAGCTGTAACAAGTCACACCAAACTGATATTTGTTTGCAATCCGAATAATCCAACCGGAACCATTGTCAAACGCGACGAATTGGTTGAGTTTTTAAAGCGTTTACCGGAAAAAGTTCTTGTGGTATTGGATGAAGCATATGCCGATTTTGCCGATGATCCGGATTTTCCCAACGGGTTGGATTTAATTCGTGAAGGTTTCGATAACCTTGTTGTGTATCACACCTTTTCCAAAATCCACGGTATGGCCGGTTTACGTTTGGGCTATGCAATAGCACAACCTTTTTTAATTGCTCAAATGCAGAAGGTTCGCGACCCGTTTAATGTCAATATTTTAGCGTTGGCAGCTGGAGTAGCGGCAATCGGAAGCAAAAAACACATTCAATTAAGTAAAGAATTGGTTTTGGCCGGAAGACGTTATTTTTATGAAGAGCTGGATGAACTGGGGGTCGAGTATTTTCGGACCCAATCCAACTTTATCTTAATTAACTGTAAGCAAGACAGTCAGGGGATATATCGCTATCTATTGCAAAATGGAGTTATTGTACGTCCAACCCACTCATTTGGTCTACCCAACCATATTCGGGTAACTTTTGGAACGGCGGAACAAAATGACCGATTCTTTAAATTATTCCGGGCTACTCTGAAGAAATAACTCGCAAGCAAGTTGTTATTTATTTTTTATGGCTTCGTAAGTTAATTTTCAATTCGGACTAAATTATAATACGAAATAATCCACTAAATATGCGTGAATACCGGGTTACCGGTATTTTTAGTTTTATTATGTTTTGGGGAAGGTAAAGAAATTGAGTGAAGGCGTCTAAATTCAATCGAGAAAGGATAGTTGGGTTGAATAAACTGGAAAATTCTCACTGAAAATTTAAAAATTATCCCCTAAAGGATTGAGAAAGTTTGGGGAAGAATATTATGGATCTTAAGATAATTGTACCTAAACGGGAGGTTATAATCAATGGCAAATTCTAAACAAATACCGACTCGGGAAGAGATTCCCAATGAATTCAAATGGCATCTAAGTGATATTTATGGAAGTCAAGACAACTGGGAGTCGGATTTTAAAAAACTCAAAAATGATTTAGCCAAAGTAAACGAGGTTCAAGCCGATTTTCTAAGCTCCGGACAGAATCTCTTGGATGTTCTCCGATTAAAAGACCAAATCGGCCGCTTGCTGGATAAGCTTTTTGTTTATGCCAAAATGCATAAGGATGAAAATAATGCGAACGCAGTCTATCAAGCTCTTACCAACCGTATTCAGAGCCTTGCCACTGAAGTAGGCAGTACCCTATCATTTATCGTACCGGCTTTAGCAGAGTGCCCGCCGGAACGTCTCCGGCAATATATTCAAGAGCAGCCGGAACTCAAAGTCTATGAATATTTCTTTAAAGAACTGGAACGGCAAAGACAGCATATTTTATCAGCCGCCGAAGAAAAAATCCTGGCCCAAACTGCTGAGATTTCCGATGCGGCCGGAACTGTTTTCGGCATGCTGGATAACGCGGATTTTAAGTTTCCCGTCATTACGGATGAGAAAGGCGAAGAGGTCGAGCTCACCAAAGGCCGCTATTCCAAGTATATTGAAAGTCAAGACCGCAGGGTTCGCCAGGATGTTTTTAAGGCCTTATACAGTACATATTCTAATTTTCATAATACGTTGGGAGCCACTTTGGATGCTTCTGTGAAGGCCGATATTTTTTATGCCAAGACCCGCCATTTCGATTCGGCATTGGAAGCCTCCTTATATGATGACAATATCTCTACGAATGTTTACAATCGTTTAATTGATGTCATTCACGATTATATTCCGGCTTTAAACCGTTACCTGAAATTGCGCAAAAAACTTTTAAACATACCGGAATTACATATGTACGATTTATATACCCCTTTAATTCCGGAATACCAACGAACGATCGATTATGGGGAAGCCAAGCAATTGGTACTCAAAGGTTTACATCCTTTGGGAAAGGAATACATTCAGTTGGTAGAAGAAGGATTTAATGGCGGCTGGATTGATGTTTATGAAAACGCAGGCAAAACAGGAGGCGCTTATGCTTGGGGCGCTTATGATACCCATCCGTTTATTTTGGCCAATTATCAAGAAAAAGTTCATGATGTTTTTACGATCGCTCACGAGATGGGGCATGCGCTTCATAGTTATTTTTCCAATCATCATCAACCTTATATCTATGCTGGATATAAAATATTTGTCGCAGAGGTGGCTTCCACTGTAAATGAAGCTTTATTGATGGAACATTTGCTTGCCAATTCCGTTAATTTACAGGAAAAGCTTTATTTGCTCAATCAATATCTGGAACAATTCCGGACGACCGTTTTTCGGCAGACCATGTTTGCCGAGTTTGAAAAGATAATTCATCAGGAAGTGGAAAATGGCGGCGCTTTGACCGCAGAGTGGTTCTCGGAACAATATTTAAAACTGAATCAGCTTTATTATGGCGAGGAGACGGTTGTTGATCCGGAAATCGCCATGGAGTGGGCTCGCATTCCCCATTTTTACAGCGCGTTTTATGTTTACAAATACGCCACAGGTTATTCGGCAGCGATTGCTTTGTCCCAAAAAATCTTGAAAGAAGGAACGGGCGCAGTTGCCAAATATCTTGAATTCCTCAAGAGTGGTGATTCGGATTACCCTTTGAATTTGTTGCGAAAAGCCGGAGTGGATATGGAGTCGCCTATGCCGGTTCAAGATGCGTTAAAAGTGTTTGAAAAGCTGTTGAATGAAATGATTGAATTGACAGGATCGCTCGTGTGACGGGAAAAGTTATTGGTAATTAATTATTGGCTGTATGTTATTAGCAATTGTTTTGTGAAAGGTTCAATTGTCGATCATTTCTTTTGTGTCCTTTAGTGTTTTTCATGTTTTGCCAATAGCTAACAGCCGATAGCAATAACCAATACCAGTAACTAATAACTTGGATAGGGTGGTTGAATGTTCAAACATTTACGGACGTACTTTTTAACCGGGTTATTTATCACTATTCCTTTGGTTGTCACAATTTTGCTGCTGATCTGGGCCTTTAATCAAACGGATGCTATTTTAGGAGGGCTTATTTACCGTATTTTTAAAATCCGGATTATGGGCCTTGGTTTAGTCACTCTGATAGTTTTAATTACTTTAATTGGTCTTTTAGCTCACAATTATTTGGGGCGAAAATTAATTGCCTTTGGGGAAAATATCCTTCACAGAATTCCTGTCCTTAGTAAAGTTTACGGTACAGCCAAGCAAATCACCGAAACTTTGACCAAGGCGGACAAAAATTCCTTTCGTCAAGTAGTGCTGGTTGAATATCCAAGGAAAGGAATTTATTCGCCGGGTTTTTTAATCTCTGAAGTTCCCGCAAACATAAATGCTCAAACCGGTAAAAAATTAATAAGTATATTCATACCAACACCTCCCAATCCGGTGACTGGATTTTTAATTTTTGTCCCGGAGGAAGATATAACGATTTTAGATATGAGTATTGAAGAGGGTTTTAAACTTATTATTACTGCCGGAGTCGTCCAACCCGGAAAAAACCATGATTGAGGATCAACTCAAGCATGGTTTTTTTATAAATGACTAAACTTCTTCGCCAATAGACCGATAAAAAGAGAGAAGACATATAATTTGGAGTGAAACAGATGGATTTAGCGACGATTGTAGGTTTATTTTTGGCGATTGCCTCCATTGTTTTATCGGGAATCTTGGAAGGTCATGGCGAGGTTTCCAGTTTGCTTGGTTTATTGAATCTTCCGGCAGGTTTGATTGTTTTTGGAGGAACGATTGGAGCAACGATGATTTGCATGCGGTTAAAGGATTTTCTGAACATCGGGAAATATATTTCGGTCGCCATGAAAGAAGACAAGATGGATATTACCGAACTCATCAGCGAGATGGTCCGTTATGCCGAAATGGCCCGTAAAGAAGGATTGCTGACGCTGGAAGAAATGATCGCCAGTGTTAAAAACGATTTTTTGCGAAAAGGAATTCAACTTATCGTGGATGGTACCGACCCCACATTGGTGCGGGAAATCTTGGAGATTGAAACGGGTTATATGGAAGAACGCCATAAGTCGGCGGCGTCTTTATTCCAGATGGCGGGTGGATTTGCTCCGACAATGGGAATCGTCGGAACGGTTATGGGACTGATTAACGTTTTGGCCAATATGTCGGATGCAGCGAGTTTGGGACCATCGATTTCAACGGCATTCGTAGCGACATTCTACGGGATTTTTTCAGCCAACGTTTTCTGGTTGCCGATTGGGTATAAATTGAAAGCAATCAGCAAGGAAGAATCGGCAGCCCGCCAAATTATTATCGAAGGAATTCTTTCGATTCAAGCCGGTGAACATCCGCGGGTTATCGGCGAGAAACTTACTTCCTTCCTGCCGCCTACGAAACGGCCTGATCAAGGTAAAGAATCCATGGGCGCAAGAGGTTAATTGACATGAGAAAAAAACAAGAAGAAGCTGAAGCAGAAAACTCTGAACGGTGGACTTTAACGTATTTGGATATGATTACGTTGCTATTCGTACTTTTTGTGGTGCTTTATTCTATGGCCAATGTGAATATGACCAAATTTAAGGCTTTGGCTACCTCCATGAGCATGGCTTTCGGATCCGGCGGTAAAAATATGATTAGTAGTAATAGCGGCGGCGGAACCGGAATGAGCAATACTTCTTTTATTACGGTCCGTGAAAATAATGAATTTAAATCCATGGTCAAGCTGGTAAAGGAGTACGCGGCCAAACAAGGAATTACCAAAAAATTGGATGCTAAAATTACCGAACGGGGCTTGGTGGTGAATTTGGCGGATTCTTTGCTTTTTCAATCCGGCAGCGCCGGACTCTCACCCAAAGCCAAAGAAATATTGGACAGGCTGGCCGACATTATTTTTGCCACCAAAAAACAAATCCGGGTGGAAGGGCATACCGACAATGTGCCGATTCATACCGCCCGGTATGAATCGAACTGGCAATTATCGACGGACCGGGCCACCAATGTTATCATTTACTGGATTTCTAAAAACCCTAATCAAGCAGTTAACTTATCGGCGGCCGGGTTCGGTCAATTTAAGCCTATAGCCAGCAATGATATTCCTGAGGGACGTACTTTGAACCGCAGGGTTGATTTGGTTATTTTACGGGAAAGTGCTTCCCGCGTGGAAGTTCCGGAAACTTCAACGGATTCGACTTCAAGCCCGGCCTCAGATTCTGTAAGGGGAACCGCAAATCCGGGGCATTGATTTTTTCAGAATCATATTTCCTAATTTAGCACATGCTAACGAGGGAATGGAATCGTTCATCATTATGTTAAATTTGTGGTTTTTCATTGCGATCCGGTCTTGAGTTTGGTAAGATTTATACAAGCAATTTTTAGAAAGGAGTCCCTTATGAAAGAAAAAATTAATGATGCTTTAAATAAAATTCGTCCTTCACTGCAAGCCGACGGTGGTGATGTTGAGTTTGTAGATTATGTTGATGGAATTGTTCAGGTGCGTTTAAAAGGTGCCTGCGCAGGTTGCCCCATGTCTACCATGACCATTAAAAACGGTATTGAAAGTTACTTAAAACAAACGATACCTGAAGTTAAAAGCGTAGAACAGGTTTAGTCCTTCAGTAAAGATTTCAATGGATTAAAAAAGTAGCGACCCCTTGAAGGTTGCTACTTTTTCTTTCATGAATTTTTTATATCAATCCGGGAAATCCCGTCTGCCGAATGGCTTCATACAAAATAATGGCCACTGAATTTGATAAATTAAGCGATCGGGCTTTTTCAAACATCGGAATCCGGATATTATGGGCCGGATTTATGCTTAGGATTTGCGGAGGCAAACCTCTGGTCTCAGGGCCGAACATAATGACATCATCGCTTGTATAATTTATTTCGCTATAAGAAAACCCACCTTTGGTTGTCGCGTAATAAATGGCCTTTCCGGGATATTTATCGAGATAAGCTTGTAAATTAAGATGCCGTTCAATATTGACCAATTCCCAGTAATCTAGACCTGCTCTTTTAAGGCGCTGATCATCCCAAAAGAAACCCAAGGGTTCAATTAAATGAAGTTCCGTCCTGGTTGCAGCACAGAGTCTGGCGATATTCCCGGTATTTTGCGGTATTTCCGGCTGATATAAAACAATATGCATTTTAAGTCCTTCTCTCATGAGTATATGATATCCAATCATCATAACAGAAATAATGATTGGAATTGTTACGATTGACTAAAAAATATTGTCAGACATGTAGGCTCACGATCAATCTTGTGCTACAATAATGGTATTATTATACCACTCGATTTTTATGGAAAAAAGCTTTCAATATTGTTTTTAATGAGGCAGCTTATGAATTATGAAGAATCAATCCAGTATATTAAGGAATGTACCAAATACGGAATTAAATTAGGTTTAGAGCGAATAACCGAAATCTTACGGAGACTTAATAATCCCCATCATAAATTTTCTTCCATCCATATTGCCGGGACCAATGGGAAAGGCTCCACAGTTGCGATGATCAATGCAGTATTGCAGCAAACAGGATATAAGACTGGCTGTTATACTTCGCCTCATCTTGTTACTTACCGGGAACGTTTTCAGGTCAATGATCAATTGATTTCTGAAAAAGAGTTGGCAGATATCGTAACCCAAATAGCCCCTGTCCTGCAAGAGGTAGAAAGAGATGGATTTGGTAATCCGACAGAATTTGAAGTGGGGACCGTAATTGCTTTTGAATATTTCGCCCGCCAAAATGCGGACATCGCCATTATCGAAGTCGGCATGGGCGGCAGATTTGATGCCACCAATGTCTTGCAGCCGATTTTGACGGTGATTACCCATATTGCCTTGGATCATCAGGAATTTTTAGGGGACACTTTAGAGAAGATCGCTTTTGAAAAAGCCGGAATTATTAAGCCCAATATTCCGGTAGTCATTGGAATCCAGGAACCTGCAATCGAAAAATTTTTGACCCAGATCGCTTTGGAACGCAAAGCACTGTGTAAAGAGGCTCGAAAAATTACCTTCCAGGATTTGAATTTTTCTGAAGAGTTTACCCGGTTTCGAGCGGAAGATCCATATCTTGGTGAACTTCGGGTGAATTTAAAACTTCTTGGGGAACATCAAGTGATCAATTGCCTTAATGTGCTGGCTAGTATGGAATTTTTGGCAGAGGCCGGTATCCATGTTCCTGTTGATGCCTTATTGAATGGTTTGGCCAGCGTAGTTTGGCCCGGTCGAATGGAGCGAGTAAAGATTCAAAGTGTGCCCAAATTATACCTGGATGGGGCTCATAATCCGGATGGAGCCAATGCTTTGGTAAAAACGATTCAAACAATCTACCCGGGACAAAAAGTCCATTTATTGTTCGGACTCTTGAATAATCGTCCCGGGAATGTAATGGCTGAAATACTAGCCCCCGTCACAGATCATGTTATTGTAACCACGGTGCCGGACCCTAAAAGTATTTCCCCGGAAAAACTGGCAAGTAGTTTTCAGGCGCTGGGAATACCGACTCTTATTGAGCCATTACCTGAAAAAGCTTTGAATTTGTTATTAAAATCCGATGCCCAAATTGCAATTGCCAGCGGCTCATTATATTTAGTGGGTTATCTTCGCGGATTGCTTCATCCGTGAGAAGTAAACATTTTTAGGAGATACAGAATGATGATAAGTATGAAAAGATTAAGTGTGATTTGTGGAGCTTATGGTAGCGGCAAAACCGAATTTGCCCTTGCTTATGCTTTGGATGCTGCGTCTGGAGGACGAACAAAAAATTTCACCAAAGTCGGTTTGATTGATTTGGATATTGTAAACCCTTATTTTCGTTCGCGGGATCTCGCCTTGGAATTGAAAAGAAAAGGGTTGGATGTCGTTTCGTCAGAGCCGGGTATGGAATACTCCGATATACCGTCCTTATCGCCGCGGATTTTTTCTTTGCTTCAAGATCACAGCTATCAAGTGGTTTTTGATGTCGGCGGCGATCCAGCCGGAGCAAGGGCCTTGGGACGGTTTAATCCTTACTTCATAAAAGAAACTTACGATATGTTCATTGTGGTAAACCCCTATCGGCCGGATACCCGCAATATCTCCGAAGCTGCCGGTTTAATCGCCGCAATCCAAAATACCAGTCGCCTGAGGGCTACCGGAATGATTTCCAATATTAACTTGGGGCCGGATACGACCATGGAAGTTTGGCAGAGCGGACTTGAGTTTGTGAATGGACTTGCGGAACGTTTAGCGTTGCCCGTTGTTTATCATATGGTAGAGGAAGGATTTCTTAACGAAAATCGTTCCCGATTTTCCAATGTTCCTGTTTTTCCGGTATCTTTGCGGATGCTGCCGCCATGGCGTTCCTGACAATTGGAGAGGGCAGCAGTTTCTGGCGGAAAGTTAATGATATCCAACTGAAGTTAACGGCGGCTGTCATGAATCATAAATCGAACCGGATTTTGCTGTATTTATGTGATTGCATTCAGCGAATGAAACGATTATAATTATTATCAGGTACTAATAAATTGGAAAATTGTCTCGACCCGTTACCAACTTTTTTTATATATTAAAATTAAAGGAGGAAATGGAATGGCCCAGGTTAAATTCGATGAAGAACGTTGCAAAGGCTGTGAGGTCTGTACCAGTGTTTGCCCAAAAAAGATCTTAAGAATGGCTGATCGATTTAATTCGAAGGGATATAAACCGGCTGAAATTATCGACCAAAGTCAATGTATTGGTTGTGCTTTTTGCGCCCGGATGTGTCCGGATGTAGTCATTGAAGTTTATAAATAGATACCAAGAATGAATTCAAGGAGGTTGCAGAGTATGGCAGATCGTGTCATGATGAAGGGAAATGAAGCCATTGCCGAGGGAGCCATCCGGGCGGGCTGTCGTTTCTTTTTTGGATATCCCATTACTCCTCAAAATGAAGTGCCGGAGTATATGGCTAAACGTTTGCCCCAGATAGGCGGCACATTTATTCAAGCCGAAAGTGAAGTTAGCGCAATTAATATGGTCTATGGCGCTGCTGGAGCGGGAGCCAGGGCAATGACTTCTTCATCCAGTCCGGGAATCAGTTTAAAGCAAGAAGGCATTTCCTATATTGCCGGAGCTGAATTACCTTGTGTAATTGTAAACGTGGCCCGTGGCGGACCGGGACTGGGAGGACTCACCCCTTCACAGGCCGATTATTTTCAGGCGACCAAGGGCGGCGGGCATGGCGATTATCATTTGATTGTGCTTGCCCCGGCTTCGGTTCAGGAAATAATTGATTTGATGTATGAAGCATTTGTAACAGCCGATAAATATCGTAATCCGGTGATGATACTGGCGGATGGTATTCTGGGCCAGATGATGGAGCCGGTAACTTTATCCGAAGTCGAGGATTTAAAAATCCCGGAAAAGCCTTGGGCAACAACGGGAATGACCAAGGGAACGCCCCAACGAATCATTAACAGCTTAGGACTTGCTCCGGAAGATTTGGAAAAAATCAATATCCGGATTCAGCAAAAATATCAGGAAATTTCCTCAAATGAAGTTCGTTACCAGGAGGAGCAAACCGATGACGCCGATTTGGTCATCATCGCTTATGGAACCTCTGCCCGAATCGCTAAGACGGTGATGCTCAAGGAAAGAGCTCAAGGGAAAAAGGTCGGTTTATTCAGGCCGATTTCATTATGGCCATTTCCCACCCAAAGGATTCAAGAATTGACCAAGGCCGGCAAAAGGTTTATGGTGATTGAAATGAGTGTCGGCCAAATGGTGGAGGACGTAAGGCTGGCTGTAGATGGAAAAACATCGGTTGATTTTTACGGAAAACTCAACGGAACAATTCCTTCAGTCACTGAGGTTTATGATGCGGTGCTGAAATGTTTCTCCAAAGGAGGGATGGCCTAATGGAAAAAGTATTCGGAAGGCCTGAAGCGCTGCAAGATAGAGTATATTCCTATTGTCCTGGATGTACCCACGGAATCATTCACCGTCTTGTAGCAGAAGTAATCGATGAACTAAAGGTCCGCGAACAGACGATTGCGATCGCACCGGTAGGTTGTGCGGTTACCGCTTACAATGTTTTCAATTGCGACTGCCAACAGGCAGCCCATGGCCGGGCGCCTGCGGTAGCCACCGGAATTAAGCGGGTGTTGCCGGATAAAGTCGTTTTCACCTATCAGGGAGATGGCGATTTGGCTTCGATCGGAACAGCCGAGATCGTTCATGCCGCCAATCGCGGTGAAAAGTTTACCGTTATTTTTGTGAATAATGCCATTTATGGAATGACCGGCGGACAAATGGCTCCAACAACCTTACCGGGTCAGAAAACAACAACCTCGCCTTATGGCAGGGATGTGGAAACAACCGGTTATCCGATTAAAATGACCGAAATGCTGAATACCTTGGAAGCGCCGGTGTTTTTGGCCCGGGTCAGCACGCATGATCCGAAAAATGTCAATTTGGCAAAACAAGCAATTCGCAAAGCGTTTGATGCTCAAATCCAAGGTAAAGGATTTGCAATGGTGGAAGTATTGTCAACCTGTCCGACCAACTGGGGAATGACACCGGTTGAGGCCTTGAAATGGCTGGAAACCGATATGATTCCGAGGTTCCCCCTGGGGATCGTCAGAGATTTGAAGGAGGGAGCCTGAAAATGTTATTCGAATCGATTTTCGCCGGTTTTGGCGGTCAAGGCGTTATGTTGATGGGTCAATTGCTGGCTTACTCAGGCATGTATGAAGGCAAAAACACCACGTACGTTCCATCCTACGGCCCTGAAATGCGAGGAGGAACGGCCAATTGCTCTGTCGTGGTATCCGACGAATTAATCGGATCACCGGTTATTTCAGAACCCAACATTGTAGTGGCGATGAACCGGCCGTCTCTGGAAAGGTTTGAAGGAATGATCAAATCCGGCGGCATCTTATTTTATAATTCATCGTTAATCGATGTGAAACCCAAACGGACCGATATTAAAGTTATCGCCGTTCCGGCCAATGAAATTGCAACGGAAATCGGCAATAACCGGGTGGCCAACATGGTAGTCATCGGGGCCATATTAAAGAGCACTTCGATTGTGCATATAGAAACCGTCATGAAAGTGTTGCAGGAAAAGGTCCTTACCGGGAAGAAAAAAGATTTGGTGGACATCAATAGAAAAGCCATTGAAAAGGGCATGGAATTGGCTTGAAAAATATATTACATGATAAAAAGGCTTCCTAAATCGGAGGCCTTTTTTTATGAAAATCTTCATGCAATACAGGAAAAAAATTTTTTTAAGGCGAAGTAGTATTCAAATTTTAACATGAATCCGTCAAGTGAATCCCTTCAAGTAAAAACTTGCCGGATCAAGGTTTAAGGAAAGGATGAAACCTAAAGATATGAAATTGAATACCCTTTGGTGGATTGGTCTCATTACAGCGATTTGTGGAATTCTAATGTTTAAAGGAATCATTCAAATTGCCGGTTTTCCGAGCTTTTGGATGGAAACGGTTGCTGCCGGTTTTTTTGCTGCCGCGGCGTTATTTAAATAATTTGGTTTATTTTTGATATTTCCACCGTAACTGCCATTTTTGGTCCGAATCTCCCGGATGCCACCGGAGCTCAAAAGCATTCCTTCGATCGGGAGAAAAGCATAAGCCCCCTAATATTTTCTGATGGGTATCAAATCCCATCAGAAAGCCGAATTTTTGGGATGTAAGGATGGTTTGTTCAATATGGCAATTGATTCGGTCGTTTCGGTTGGATAGCATGATTTTGGTGCCTTGGTTATCATTCCAGCGGTAATATTGCTCCCAGGAAATCCAGTTTTGATCCTTGTTATCACGGGCCAGGGAAACGATCCATTTTCCTTTGCCCCGGATATTTCGCCATTTTGAAATATAATCCCGAAAGTCAAAAGTAACCATTTTATAATTCAGGGCTGCAATATAGTTGGACCCGTCATATTCCGCCGAAACATGAAACGGACTTCCCAAGGGTAGATCCACGGAAGCGCCCAGTTTGTCTTTTTCAATACTTGATGGAAATGAAAAGGTTAAGGTCGAAAGAGATCCCTCAACATTCGGCAATAAGGGGTTATTCACCGGGATGACTTCAGGGATGCTTTCCTTGATAATCGGTACGGATGGCGGATCAACGGCTAATTCGGCCACTACCGGCCGGTGATCGGAAAGTTCCCAATCCAGGGTTTGGGCCTTCAATAGACGCCAATGACGGCTGAGCCAAATTTGATCCAAACGTACTTTGGGATTGCTGGTGGGGAAACTGGCGGCGACGGGAACGGTTTGGCCGATTTCATGATAATCCTTTTGCAAATTGGCAAATAGTTGATCCGATGGTGGTACATTAAAATCCCCGCTCAAAATGACCGGGCCTTGAAGGTAGGTTAGGATTCTTTCGATTTCTTGAAATTGATTCCGTTGCTCCACTCGGCCCAGACCCAAATGAGTTCCTAAAACAATCACCGGAACACCGTTTACATTGATTGCAACTTCATCAACTCCACGCTGTTCCTTGCTGCTAGGCAAATAGTGATGGCGGTGATAAATGATTTTATGGTGGGTGAGAATGGCATTTCCGAAATGATAGCGAAAAAGGTTGTGGTTCATGCCGGTGACAATTTTATAGCCGGCGGCCTTAAATCCTTTTAATTTTTGGGACTCGATTTCTTGCAGGATGATGATATCCGGATTTTCGGTTTCGAAGAACGCCAAAGCTTTGTCCAGATTATTCTGCCACTTCTCGCCGTAACCATTATGCATATTGAGGGTCATGACCTTTACCTTATTCATTTCGGATGGAGCGTTATCGGCGTATACTATGTTTGGAATAATTATCCAGTCTATGAAGAAAGCGGCACAACATAGGATGATCAATCGAATGAAAAAGGAATAATAAGTTTCTGTCTTTCTAAGGCCACTATTTTTGGTAAAGTGTAAATTCAGAATGAGTCCCCCTTCTTGCTTGGTGAAACTCTCTATAACATTCTTCTTCATTTTCATTCTTCCTGGTGGTTTTTTTTTCGTTTGCCGCCAAGTATTAGCATAGGGTGAATCGTTGTTTTTGGAAACTTATATTGAAATAGGCAGCTATCGCTTTTTGGTTAAAAACCTGTAGTCAGATTTTTTAAAAGATGGTACGATTGTAAAAAGAAGGTATTGGTAGGAAGGAATATTCCAAAAGTTTTTGTAATGGAGACGTTATGAAACATCTTAATGCTTATGATAAAGCTCTCATTGAAATCCACCGGCGAATTTTAGCGATGAGTGAATTAGTCGGCGTCTCTTTAAAAGAAGCCATGGATTCTTTCGTAAGTCAGGATATTGCAAAGGCAAAAGCGGTGATTGATGGCGACGAAGCTGTCGACGCCCTTGAAGAAGCTTTGGAAATGGATTCTCTGGAACTAATCTCTTTGCAACAACCGATGGACCGGGATTTGCGTTTTTTAGCGGCTGCCATGAGAATTAGCCGTGAGCTTGAAAGGATCAATGATTACGCCTGCGATATTGCCGAGTTAACCCTGGATCTACAGCCTAAAACGCCTTTTTTTAAACCGTTGGTCGACATTCCGCATTTGGCGGAGCTGGTGCAACAGATGATGAGCAAAAGTTTAGAGGCATTTACCAAGCACAACTCTTCCTTAGCCCGGCAACTTGACAGCGACGATGATCAGGTGGATGGTTTGTTTATTTCACTCCTCCAGGAGTTAACTGCTTATATGAAAAAAAGCTCTGAATATGTGGATCAAGCCAGTAGTTTGCTGCTGGTTGCCAGGTATTTGGAACGGATGGGCGATCATATTGTAAATATTGCAGAAATGGTCATTTTTATTGACTGCGGGGAACGGCATCCCTTTAAAAGCAAATAAGGAGTATCGATGAATCCATTCCCATCATTATTTGGTCTAGCCGGTGGTTTAGGCCTTTTTATTTACGGGATCCAACTATGTTCCGAAGGCCTGCAAAAAGTGGCCGCTCACCGGATGCAACAATGGATTCGTACCTTAACCGGCAATCCTTTGATTGGCGTTTTCATGGGTGCGGTGCTCACTTTTTCCCTCCAGGGCAGTAATGCGGTATCCGCGATGGTAGTGGGGTTTGTCAGTGCGGAATTGATGAACTTGGCCCAGGCTTTGGGAATTCTTTTGGGATCCGCTATCGGAACTTCGATTACCATCCAATTGATAGCTTTTAAAACAACCAACCTCGCTTTGCTTTTATTGTTTATCGGGATGATCCTCTATATATTCGCCAAACATTCGAGGCTGCGCAATATCGGACAAACGGTGCTCGGATTTGGGCTGCTATTTTACGGCATGCATGTTATGAATTCCGCCATGGCCCCAGTGAAAGATTATCCGCTGATTGCCCATATTCTAATTGAATTAAATTCCTATCCGGTATTGGGGTTTTTGGTCGCTTTTGTGATTACCGCCGTTATGCAATCAAGCCCGGCTTTTCTGGCGTTAATGATGTCCCTGGCCGTTCACGATTTAATCGGAATCCATTCTGTCATTCCCTTTGTTTTAGGCGCTCACTTGGGTGGAACGGTAACCGGTATCATTTCCAGTATCGGCACTCCCGGATTTGATGCCAAACGGGCTGCAATCGCCAATTTTTTCTTTAAATT
Organism: Bacillota bacterium; assembly: GCA_023401925.1. Taxonomy (GTDB): domain Bacteria; phylum Bacillota; class UBA4882; order UBA8346; family UBA8346; genus UBA8346. Next base: position 166,681 of record JAEXDA010000044.1, on the reverse strand, counting down.
GATCGCTGCCGTGATTTTTTTACCCTTTTACAAGATGCTCACCGGGTGGATGATTGTTAGCTCCGGTAATTTAAGTCGTGAAATCGCCAATGCCCACACCTTTTTTTCCCTGGTAATGGTGATCGGCTTTTTGCCGTTTACCGGGGCGATAGCCCGTTGGATGGAACGTTTGATGCCCAGCCGTAAAATAATACTGGGGGAAGCGCTTTACCTGGATCCAACCCTTTTGGAAATTCCTGAATTGGCTGTAAACCAGGCACGGCTTCAGACTTTGGAAATGGCCCGGATTTTGCGGGAAGAGATGCTCGTCAGAACGATTCCCGCTCTTCAATTTGGCGATGACAGGGCCGTTGATCGCATTGACGAGGTGGAACCGGCCATCGATCAATTATATAGCAAGATCAGCAGGTATTTAACGAGTTTAGGCAATAACCGGATTTCGGATCAGCTGATGCAGCAAAGCATTGAAATTTTATATGTTGCCAATGACTTGGAACATATCGGGGATATTATGATTATCATGGGTAAACATATCCGTAAAATCAATATCGAAGGCATTGCTTTTTCCCCGGAGGGGCTTGAAGAATTGGAGAATATGTTTGCACAGGTCCGTGAACGGTTGGATTTGGCTTTAAAGGCTTTTGCCGATCATGATGAAAAAGCAGCGATGCGGGTGATTAAAGAACATCCCCGAATTTTGCGCCTGGAAAAGGAACTCCGTTACAGTCATTTTGACCGAATGCAGGGCGGTAATGAAAAGACCATTGCCACCAGCGCTGAACACTTGGATCTGATTGAAAGTTTTCTACGCATTGACGGACATGCCGTCAATATTGCCCAAGTCGTGGTGGGGATGGTTTAGGATCGGAGATTAAACTTTCCTGCTATAAAGAATAATTATTATTTTTTCTCTGTGTCAGTCTATCTACCGAATATATGTTGAAATAAGTGATAGAAATCAAGATGTCTATTTACACCTAACTCTTGCCCTTCCCCTTAGAAGCAAGCAAAAAGCTGATAGCCGATAGTCAGATGTCAATTAGAGCTGAAATTCATCAACGGTTTGTCCATTCCGGATATCGATGATTTGAATTTTCGTTTGATCCATTAAGGCAATGGTGGGAGTTTTCTCCTCGTTTTTCGGCAGAGCCGGGCTTCCGGGATTGAGATATAGGGTTTGTCCAATTTTACGAATTTCGGGAACATGGGTATGTCCGGAGATGATGATGTCATAAAAACTGCTTATTTTGGTGGGTGTGGATTCCGGGGTCCAATGATGACCATGATGGGCCAGGATCTTCCATTCCGGGGTGTAGATATGGGCATAAGGCGATTCCAGAGGGTAGTCCAACACCATCTGATCGACCTCGGCATCACAATTTCCTTGGACAATGACCAGGGATTTGGATAGCGAATTCAGTTCCACAGCCAGATTTTTGGGGTCATGACCTTCCGGCAAAGGATTGCGGGGTCCGTGATACAAAACGTCTCCGCAATGGATGATTAAATCGGTTTTTTGCAAGTACTTTTGATAAGCTTCCCGCCAGGCTGTTACTGAACCGTGGGTATCGCTGATAATTCCGATATTCATCGTAATTCCCCTTTATGAAAGATTTTTATCCAAAAAATTGACGCGGTTTATGGTAAAAATAATCCTGGAAAGAAACTTTACCGCCAGAGGAGTATCTTTCCATTTATATTTTAACAGGATTTGTTGATAGAAATGTGAAATTAACAAAGAAGTAATCCGTTATTTATGGATGGATAATTCAGCTTCAATAGGATAGGCGTCCTTGAAAAGGAAACTATTGGCGTTGATCAAGTCCGCATTTATTCTTTGGGGGAATGAATATGGTAGAAGGCAGAAAGAAGAGCCAGTATTATTTAGGATTGGTTTTAGCGTTCGTTGCTTTTTTCGGATGGGTCACACTCCCATCCGTCCGGGGAGAGGCGCCCGGGACGGATGGTCCCCTTGGTTCTTTTACCCGCATAAAAATGGAAAACGGTTTAACTTTAATTGTCAAGGAAGTTCATTCGGCTCCGATAGCGGCGGTTGATATCTGGGTCGGCACGGGAGCCAAAAATGAGACCCCGGAAATTGCGGGATTATCTCATTTTTTCGAACACATGTTATTTAAGGGAACCGCCAAGCGGAAAGTGGGGGAAATCGCCCAGGAAATCAAGGGGGTCGGGGGCTATCAAAATGCCCAGACTTCCCTTGACACCACCCATTATTACGTGGTGGTTCCCAGCAAAGAGATAGGATTGGCTTTGGACGTGCAGGCCGACGCCATTATGAATTCTTCTTTTGACCCGCAGGAAATAGAGAAAGAACGTCAGGTAATCCTGGAAGAGAAGCGGCTCAAAGAAGATAACCCCCGGGGGAAATTGGGACTCCTGGCCTATCAGGCCGTGTTTAAAGGAACTCCGTATGCCAATGATGTTTTAGGAGATGCGGAAACGCTGGCGAAGATTAACCATGATACTTTCATGAATTATTACCGTCAATACTACATCCCCGATAATATCGTAGTGGTTGTGGTCGGAGATGTCGACACCCGGCAGATTATCGATAAGGCGAAGAGTTTGTTTAAAGACTTTCAAAACAACGGCAAAGCTCAAGCCAGGAAGAAAGCTTCCGAATTTAAAATACCGAGGCTCGTGAAAATTACCAGAATCGATGCCACTATGCAAGTGGATCAAACTTACCTTTATTTCGGCTTTCCGGGTCCGGGTATGAATGATCCGGACGAGGCGGCTTTATCGGTTCTCGGCGTCATCCTCGGCGGCGGAGGGGGCTCCCGGTTCCATCAGGAACTGGTGGAGAAAAAAGACCTGGCCAATGAAATTGGGGCAGGCTATCAATCCTACCAAAACATCGGAATGTTCGCGATCTATGCCCAAATGCAAAAGGGAACGACCACGGCTCTGGAATCGGAAGTTCAAAAAATGATTTCCCAAATCATCAAAAAAGGCGTCAGCGGAGAAGAGTTGTCCCGGGCTAAAGCCATTGTTCGGAGCCAAATCGCTTATGCGGTGGAAAGCAATGCCGATATCGCCTCGATATTAGGCGAATACCAGGTGGGCGGGGATGCGTCCAATGCGGCGGCATCCGTAGGAGAGATCCAAAAGGTAACCGCCAAAGATGTTCAGCGGGTCGCCAGGAAGTATCTCAATCCACAAGCGTATGTCTTGGCCACGGTTAGACCTTTGGAGGTGAAATAATCCGATGATACACTTTCGAGAGAAGAATAACAACCCATACAAAAGAATTGGTGTTTCGCTGGGAATGCTCGTTTTGATCTTGGGCTTGGCGATAGCCGGCGAATTCTATCAACCAGTGCAAGCGGAGACCCAGCTTCAAAAACAACCGGTTGTAATCAAGAAAGTATTCCCAAACGGGTTGACTTTATTGGTCAAACGGAATACCGCCAATGAAGTAGTGGTTGTCAATGCCTTTGCCGGAATGGGGGCTCTCTACGAATCCACCCGGGAACGCGGCATCTCCAAACTGATGCAAAGAGTATTAATCAAGGGAACGACGACCCGCAGCGCCCAGGATATTGTATACCAAACCGAATCCCTCGGCGCTTCCATCAGCAGTAATATTGTCAATTATAATTCGGGGACGGTTTCTCTCAAGACGACGTTGACCGGTTTTGACACCGGTTTTGAGATATTCTTGGATACCCTGATGAACCCCGACTTTTCCGAGAAAGAGGTCGCCAAAGAGAAAGCGTTGATGGTCCAGGAGTTAAAAGCTTCAACGGATCGACCGGTTGGAGAAGCGTATCAAAATTTTCTCAAACTCTTCTATGGCAACTCCCCCTTGGGGATGACCCCGGATGAAATCGCCGGAAATGTGGCCGGGATGACTCGGGACGATCTCCTTGGCTGGTATAAGAAGATTTATCAACCGGCCAATCTGGTGATTAGTGTGGTCGGAGATGTGGAGCCCCAGAAAATCGAAGCGACTTTGGCTAAAACTCTCGGCGGATGGGGAAAAGGGGGAAAACCGGGACCGGAAGAGGTATCCGCTCAAACAAGGACCGAAAACCGGCAGTTGATTCGCTCCCGCAATTCCCAGGCCATCTTTATGATTTTAGGTTTTCCTGCGCCTCAAATCGGAGAGGCCGATTATCCGGTTATGTCGGTGATTCATTATATTATGGGCAGTGATATGGGCTCCAGACTGTTTGTGGAGTTGCGGGACAAAAAAGGTTTGGCCTATACTGTCAGCACCGGTTATGAGGCGGCCAATTATTCTTCATACCTGTATACGTTCATGGCGACGGCCCCGGGAAATTATCAAGCGGCGAAGGCCGGGATCCTGAAAGAGTTTTCAAGGTTGACAACGGAACCCGTATCTCTCCGGGAGTTGGATATGGCCAAGATCGCCCTTAAAGGGGGATATCTTATGGAGCACGAGACCAATTCGGCGCAGAATTATTTTCTGGGAAGTTATGAATTGTCGGGGCTTGGATATTCCTTTGATGAAGACTATCCGAAGCTGATTGATGAAGTGAGCGCCGCCGATATCCAAAGGGTAGCTTCCAAGTATTTTCAGCACTATTCACTCAGCGTGATTTCACCGGTAGAGATTAAGGAATAAGCGCTTTTTTCAATTGAGCCACGCCCTCCACGACTTCCGGGTGGCTCAATTGGCTGTAACCCAAAATTAATTTATGGGTATGACTCTCTTTTTCCAGCGCATGCTCACTGACCGGGTGGACGATGAACCCGGTTTTTTTGATATTCGCCACAACTTCTTCATTAAAGGAAATCCTCTCAAATTCGGCAATCAAATGGAGACCGGTTGATTCTCCGGAAATTTTCAAACCGTCCGGGAAGGCTTTTTTCAAATGGCTGATCAATAAATCGCGTTTGGCGCGGTAGGCCTTTTTCATTTTGGCGATGTGCCGCTCCAAATGACCTTCCTCGATAAAACGGGCCAGGGTCAGTTGGGCCAAGATCGGCGCGTGATTGTCCTGTAAATGCTTTAGCTCCCGGCAACGGGTTATCAAAGCGGACGGCAGGATCATGTAGCCCAGCCGGAGTGCTGGAAAAAGAATTTTACTGAAGGAACCGATGTAAATGACCCGGTTGGGGTCCAAACCTTGCAACGAATGGATGGGTGCTCCCTGGTAGCGGAATTCGCTGTCGTAATCATCCTCGACAATATAACATTCTTTGGCCCGCGCATATTGAACCAGTTCAATTCTTCTTTGGATGGGCAATACCACTCCAAGGGGGTATTGATGGGAGGGCGTCAGCATGATCAGAGAGGGATTCAGGTTTTGGGGCAGCAGGGAGGTCCTGATGCCCGACTCGTCGACCGGAACCGGAAAAATGTGCTCGGTATGGATCTCAAATAAATTCCGGATTTCACGGTGAATGGGATCTTCGATAATGTATGAACTGCCGGAAGTGAGCAGGGCTCTGGTGATAATGGACAGGGCCTGAACAGCCCCGCAAGTGATAATAATCTGTTCGGGCCTAGCGTAAACTCCGCGGGATTTTTTTAGATAACGGCATAGGGCGCTGCGAAGCTCGCTTCGTCCTTCCGGAGAGTCGTATCCAAAAATGTCGGACGGAGAGTCCAGACAAACGGCTTGCTCCAGCTGGCTCCATTTTTTCCTCGGCAAAAGGCGCAAATCCGGGATTCCGGAGCGGAAATCGATTTGTTCCCTTTGGGACCGGGAATTTTGGAATTCCTGGATCGGCACGGGACTTTCGGTTTCGCCTTCCTCCAAAAATGCGCCTTCCGCTACATAGGTACCGGAGCCCGGCGCGCTTTCCAGAAAACCTTCGGCAATGAGCGAATCATAGGCCTCGATGATGACATTCCGCGAAACGTTGATTTGGCTGGCTAATTCCCTGGTAGCGGGCAGTTTTTCACCGGATTTCATTTCTCCATGTAAGATTTGAGCGCGGATTTGCTGGTAAACCTGTTTGGTTAGGGATGCCTCGCTCAACTTGTCGATTGATAGCCACATATCTTCCTCCGAAAAGTGGTACTGTGAATATTCTCTTTTGGTGGTTCTTTTTCATCCATTTTTATTATGATACATTATACTAAACTTATTGGGTTAGGGATAGGAGGTAACGGTATGGATTTTAAAACGATTACAATTCGCTGCGCCGGGACGAAGGATATCGAAGGCGTTTGGCATTTGCTGCATGCCAACTGTATGGGATGGAGCCAAGAGAAAGTAAAGGAGAATATTGACCACTTGCTGGTGATGGAAGAGGGTAAGGGTGAGCGATTGCTGGCTATCTTGTATAGGGAATGGAATTCCTATCAAAAGGAAGTTTTTTGGGTAGCCGTTCATCCCTTATATCCGGAAGAACCCCTCAAGCAAATGATGATTGGGAGTTTACAAAGGGATCTTGGAAGAAATCAAAAAAAGTTACCGGATTCCCGAGAATTTCCAGATTATCTGTTGTCCCGATCATTCGTAAGGCATCATGTTTGAAAAGGAGACTCATGGGAAACTATGAAAATAACGGTTATTTTAGGACATCCATACGTGAACAGTTTTAATCATGCCATTGCCGATAGGGTTTTAAAAACACTTCAAGAAAACCGCCATCAAGTTTTTTATCATGATTTATACGGGGAAAAATTTGATCCGCTTATAGCGTGTCAGGAATTGGTTGATGATGTTTCCGGCGATGAAGTCGTACAACAATATTGTGATGAAATTAAAAAGTCCGATGGAATCATCATAATCCATCCGAATTGGTGGGGCCAGCCTCCGGCAATTGTGAAAGGTTGGGTTGATCGAGTCTTACGGATGGGTATAGCTTATAAGTTTGAAGATGGAGATCAAGGCGGGGGTGTTCCGGAGGGCCTGTTAATCGCAACAAAGGCAATCGTTTTCAACACTTCGAATACCCTCGAAGATAGAGAACTGAAAGTATTCGGCGATCCTCTGGAGCGGATTTGGCGGGATTGCATTTTTGATTTTTGCGGTATCAAAAAATTTGAGCGAAAGATTTTTCGGGTAATTGCGGCAAGTACTTATGAACAAAGGAAAGAATGGCTTGCTGAAGTTGAAAAAGTTATTTCGGATGAATTCCCGAATCAACGTTGTGAATAGGTTAACTGATCCATCACAAATTTTTTCAACATTTGGATTCCGGCTTTGTCCAGTTCAGGTGAATATTCCAGCAGCCCGATGCTGGATGGGATCATATTTCGGACATCGTCGAAAACCGCCCTGGAGCTAATGAGATAATCGACCCGGGTGAGCATTTGGCGGAAAGCATCCATTTCATCGAGGCCGCAGTTTTCGATGGTGATGTGATCGATACCCGCATCGGCAATGGCTTTTTTCATATTTTCCGTATAGGCCCGGGTCATACAGACGATACCGGCCCGGGATCCTGCCGGGAGGGCTTTGATTTTCAAGAATGTTTCCAGATAAGGCGCGGCCATAACCCCGAATACCGGTTTGTGATAGGGCTCCAACAGGGCTTTGACATCTTCAAGATGCGTAAAGTGGGTTACGATAAAGTCGGCATTTTTGATTTCTTCCTGGAGGATTTTATCCGGAAGTTCATGGAGTAAACACCCGTCAACATCGATCTTCAGTTCAGTTTGGAGAGTATTCCGGTAGTGGTCCAAATCCGCTCGATTGCACTCGACCATCAAGGCGCGGGGGCATTTTCTACCGGAAACCGGGTCTGGAGACTCCAGCCCAAGAATGGTTCGATTAAAAATGACCGTAAAAAGATCCTCGGTGGTGAAGCCCAGCGCTTTGGCGCCTTCGATCGCTTCCTGGGCCAGGGCGATTAATTTCTGATTGTCCTGAAGATTGGCGGGAGGCAATTTACCGGCGATATAGGTTCCCTGCCCCTGCTTGGTCATAAGCAAACCCTCCTGTTCCAATTCTTTATAGGCGGCAATTACCGTGTTGCGGTTTATCTGCAGGTAAAACCCAAGGTCTTTTGGGGTGGGGACCTGGCTCCCCGGCTGTAAAGCGCCGCTTAGCAAGTAAAATTTGATCTGTTCCTTTAATTGTTGGTAAATAGGAAATTCCGAACTTTTATTGATTTTAAATTCCATCGCAATCCCTCAGTTGAATGAAATGAGTTCCTTTATCCATAAGGATGGATCCCGTTTCCTCCATTTTTCAAGGAAACGGGATTTTGCCGAAGGCATTCCGGGCTCCCGGCAGATTACAGCCGTGAATTCCCGGATCATCGCTTCCCTTAGGGACTTTTCCGGATAAAGTGGATGAACGGCCACCCAATGGATAACCACTTTCCTTTGTTCATAAGTTCCACAAAGGACTCCCAGAATCCTTTGCCTGTAGTGCAAGATATAAAGCCGGTCCAGATCGGCCAATAATCTTTCCTCGCTCATCATTTGACTGTTGGCGTGCAATAAATACCATATGGACCGAAGATCCAAAGAATGGGCTTTTTCAAAACAAATTCCCTCGCTGGTCATGGTAGTTCTCCTTCATTCCGTTTTCTACAGTTTTTTAATTCCGCTGCGATTGGGGCACACTTTGCGGCAAATGTAGCATTTAATCCGCCATTCGCCGCCATTGTGTTCTCCGAAAGCGTGATTTTTGCACAAAGGCTGATTGATGGAGATCCCATCCAAGGCTTTTACCGGACAGGAATCCAGACATAATCGGCAGTTTGGAATGCAGCCTTCGTAGGATGCCAGAGGGTCGGCCGGTAATGCTTCCCCGACGAAGACCCCGCTTAACCAGATCATGTTGCCGTACTTGTCATTGACCAGAAGAGTGTTTTTGCCCATCGTGCCAAGTCCGGCCAAAACCGCAGCATGCTTTAAGGAAATGATTCCCCTGAATTTATTGGTTTTAGCGTCCCACTCGTCCGGTCCGGTGGAATTCATCGGAATGGCGACGGCTCCATGATCCTCCAAATACTCCGATAATGCAACCGCCCGGTGGTTCATTTGCGCCATTAATTCATTCCGCACCGTCGTGTAGGGTATGGTTGATTTGGCTTCCAGGGTGTTTTTAAAAACCGGGATGCCAGGATGATGACGGACTGGCAAGAGGGCAAAACATCCTGAGGATGAAAGCCCTCCGGAGCTTCCTTAAAACGGTCGACCGAAGCGACGCCGCACAAATCCGCCCCCAGTTCATAGGTTTTCTGTTTGATTTCAGCAGTGGAAATGGTGATGGCCATGGTCGATTTCAACTCCTTGTCAGTTTACTCGTCTTTGATTATATATAGTTTACTAGTTAACTAGATAACTATATATTAAAATACTTCCGCTGGATTGTCAAGAAATTGATGGAAGTTATGTCATCAACCCATCATGAAGCAATCCGCTTTCCCCCTGGCGGCAAAAGGGGTTTTGGGAAGCAGGAAAGAATGATTTCCCTGACAGAATGAATTCATCGGATGACAGAAAGAATTATTTTTGTGACAGAATGAATTCATCGGATGACAGAAAGAATTATTTTTGTGACGGAATGAATTCATTGGATGACGGAAAGAATGATTTTTGTGACGGAATGAATTCATTGGATGACGGAAAGAATGAATTTTGTGACGGAATGAATTCATCGGACGACGGAAAGAATGAATCGGCTGAAACCCTGAGCCGACAATGAATCACGAAATCCACAAAAAGGCATAAATAGAGGATGGCCGGGCGGTGGGGTTGGATTTCGAACAATTTAGCGTTTTTCGCGGTTTTAATCGTAAGAAAGTCTGGAGAAAAGCATTTTTAGAATAGTCTTATATGCCGAGGGGCCGGTCCGGGAACGATCCGGTTGAGTCATTGGATTGGAAACAACGGTTTGTTTGTTCAGGCTGATTTTTGTTGAAGGGTATGGATTTGCAGATTTGATACAAAATACTTACATTTTAAACCAAGGAGTGATCACTGTTTGCAGCGATATTTTTTCGGAGTCACAATTTTTTGTTGATTTGGAGGGTTCTATAGTTATCGGGACAAAATCGATACACTTTTGCCAAAAAAATGTGATAATATGGTAATGGGTTAAAAGTGTTTTGAGACTCCGCGGGATTTCGAAGAAATCCCGCGGACTTTTATTGAAGAACAGTCTGATGATAAAGAGCGAAAATCCACGATTCGTTCTTTTTTTATTGCCTGTTGAAAGGAGGTGACAGTAAGATGGCAACATTTGCAGAGCGGACCTTGTCGGCTGAAAACTTAATCGCCGGGCTCGGCGCTCACTTGGGCGAGCTTGGCAAAAGAGGAATCACTCAGGAAGTGATCACTGAAATGAGCGGCTTATACAATGATGCAATCCGGAAGAGTGAAAACCGCAACGCCCTGAAGGCCCGCAGTCAGGAGGCGACAGCCGAGACGGAACAGATTATGAACCATTTGGAGAGTATGTGCAGCGACGCCAAAAAGATTATCCGGATGGAGCTTCCCGAGGAGACCTGGCCCGAGTTCGGGTTCAGGAAAGGCCAGTTTTCCAGGATTACCCCGGCGGATAACTCCTGAGAAGACCATGGGGCTGTCCCAAAAGGAGATCCGTGTCTGACGGCACCCATGATCAAGAAATACGATATATTGAAATCAACCGATCCGATGAAGTCGCGCGCCTGCGTGCGCACGATATATATTGTATTTCTTATTGATTTTGAGTTGCTTTTTTGACAGCCTTGATTCCGGCGTCCTCCCGTAATAAGGCTAAACATTACCCATATCTACGGGTAATGCATAGGTAATAAGGCGGGGGGATTGCCGGGATAAAATTATCACAGAGATCAAGCAAAAGTGATCTTGATTGATATTTGGATATTTTCCCACAAGTAAAAAAGGGAAGGTTGTTTGAAAGAATATAGAGAATATTATAACGGATCGGATTTGCTCTTCCAGTAAACTGCAATCGTGTTAAAAATTCAGGGGATTTATTGAATCTTCATCGCAGGTAGGTTTGGTGGATGGAAGGGGATTGGAATGGAAATCATCAAATCTAAAGTTAACCAAAGAGAATATCAAGATCAAAGATTTAAGCGGGGGACATTTTGAACTTCATCAAGTGTTGTAACACTACGGATGTCAGTAACCCCGGGACGTTAGCCGCCATAATAATGCCTCTGGGGAATAGTCAAGATAGCTTTGAGATTGTAAGTAGAATAAATAAGAGAAAATTGAACTCCTGGCTGAAATTGGGTATAATGATAATGCAAACGACCGTTAAATGAGGTGAGTTAATGAGCTTAGCTGAAAGATTTTTAAAAGATTTTGAAGAACTTCCGGAAGACAGGAAAAAGGAAGTTATTGATTTTATTGAGTTTTTGAAAATGAGAGATAAAAATGAATTAGGAAAGTTAATGGATTCTATCATAGACGAGAACCGAAAAGCTTTTAAGGAACTTAGTCAGTGAAAAAGCTTGGACTCGAAGATGTTTTGGTGTTTCATCGAAAATTAATTGAACAAACCGGCGGTTCGGATGGAATCAGAGATTTAGGGTTAATTGAAAGCGCTTTAAATCGGGCGTTTATGACTTATGAGGGTAAAGACTTATATCAAGAAATTGAAGATAAAATATCGGTTATCACTTATAGTTTGGTAAATAATCATGGGTTTGTGGATGGTAATAAAAGAATAGGGGTGGCAGTGATGATACTGCTGTTTCGGTTGAATGATATAAAAGTAAACTATTCACAAAAAGAATTGATTGATTTGGGTCTTGGGATAGCTGATGGCTTCTTAAAAGAAAATGAAATAAAACAGTGGATAAAAAAGCATATGATTTGAATGCATCGAGTAGAGCGTATCGTAAATAAATGGCAGTCATAAATGGAGAAGATACGCTCTACTTAAGTAAAACGTTCACAATCATTGAGTGCGCGTGCGTGCGCACGCGAGTTATTTAGAGAACGTTTTACTAGAAATAAGGCAACATTGTGGGCCTTATTTTTATTAGGACTGGAAAGTGAAGGGGAAATTTCAGTATCCAAGAACACCGGAATTTTTATATGCCGGAAGTAGGGTATTGGATGAGCCGACAATAAAAACACCGCACTTATGAGGTGACTCCAATAAGTAATCGTTTAATCTACCCGAAAAACCTTTTGGATTTGAATCAAACGATTGCAGAATCTCCGAAAATGTTCAGTATGTTTGGGAAGTTTTACCTAAAATTAAGGAATTTATATGGGAATAGCCTTTACCCTTTCAACTGACTTTGAAAGAGTCGGAGAGGACATTTTGAGCGAGATGAAGTCGCCTAAAAGCGATTATGAGTAAATAATTCGGGTCTATTAACCATCGATATCTGGAGGTTTTTTTAATGCTAGTATTCAAATCGTTGCTAAATTATCCGAAAGGTACACTTGAAGCAATTCTTATTGAAGCTTATTCACCTTTTCATGAATGTTATCCGGAATACAGTGAAGAAAATCTAAAAAGTTTTAATGAGTGTGATACCTTTTTTTATGAAAACCCTAAAATCGGTGAAAGCTGTAGCTTCGTTTCTGAATACGAAAATAAAGTAGCTGGAATGTGTTGTTGGGATCCTAGGGAAAGTCCAATTGTTATAATAGGGCATAATTGTATTCTGCCAAAATTGAGAGGCAAAGGACTTGGAGCATATCAGATGAGAATGACTCTCTATAATTTAAAGGATAAAGGATTTACTAAAGCCAAAGTATCTACAGGCATAATTGATTTCTTTATTCCGGCTCAAAAAATGTATGAATCAGTTGGATTTAAAGCAATAAGTCGAGATAATTCAAACGTTTCAAATAAAAAAATGTTATATAACAGTGTGTATTATGAAATGGATTTAAAATAAGGGAAAAAATAAAGTCAACAAAATCCGTCCGCCTAAGATAAGAGCTATCTAAGGTGGATGGACTTCTACAACTCATGGACGTTTTACGAAATACTGCCTGAAACAGGTCGGTGTCGCATCGTGCGGCACTTTAGAAAATCTAAAAAAAAAGGGTTATAAAATCAGTAAAAGTATTATAAAGGGAGGGATTTTTTGATGAATACCCTTCTCCAAGATGAACAAAAAGATCGATCTGTATTCAATTTACTGGAATATAAAGATTATGAGCAATGGTTAAATGGGCCTCATGGCCAATATTATAGCGGACGCTGGGAGTATTATAAAGAAGTATTAAATATCATACAAAATGAAAATGTTAATAATGTATTGGAATTAGGACCTGGGTTTTTTCCAATTGTTAAAAATTCAGATGTAATGATAAATCCAGAACAAGATCAGTTTGGAAAACCTTTAAAAACAAATGGAAAGACAATTATTCATGATGCTACCATAAAACCCTGGCCTATCAAAGACAAGGAATATGATTTGTTTATTGCACTACAAGTATGGGAACATTTGGATAATAAACAGAGCCGGGCATTTAGAGAAGTTATAAGAATTTCCAATAAGGCCATTTTAAGTTTTCCATATCAATGGGATGGTGGAGAGGAAAAGCCAAGTCATCGGGCTCATCGATTCATTGATCAAGAACTTATTGTGGATTGGACATTAAATATAAAACCAGAGAAAATTATTGAAATACCAAGAACTGGAGACGAATTTAGTAAAGGTCCCAGAGTAATTTATTTTTGGAAATCTAAATGAGTGGATATTTTCATGAATCAATTTATCCCGATCCATCCTTTTTGTGAACATAAGGACCATGTAACACTCAGCCATGTCGGTAACCCAGACCGTTATTTGCAATGTGTGAATTATTTTCGCGGCCTTCCGGGCCGTTGGTAAGTAATGCATGTTCCAGAGATGAAATGATGTCGGAATGAAGTTTGTTGTTACACATTAATGAAGCATTCAAAATAGTGTTGGTTTATAAGGGGAGTGTGGAAAATGAATCAAGAAATCATTGTTAAAGCTGGAGAAATTATTGAAAAAAACACAGGGATGGGAACCTATTGTGTATTGGCTCTGATGGACTTGGATGGATATCCAACAGTGTCTACAATAACTGCCTCAAAAGCAGATGGTATCCATTGGATTACCTTCTGTACCGGGCTGGGAGGAACAAGAACCAACCGGATTAACAAGTGCAACCGGGCTAGTGTTTGTTTTAATGATGACGAATACAATATCACACTGATTGGTACAATGGAAATATTGACTGACCTCGAAGTAAAAGGGGAAATGTGGTATGAGGGCCTGACGAACCACTTCAGTGGACCGGAAGACCCGAATTATTGTGTTTTGCGCTTTAAAACAGAACGCTATAATCTTTTAATCGATTGGAAAGAAGTAAGAGGAACAATATAAGCATAATGTACAAATGGGTTAGGGCATCAATCGCCAAGAGATGGTCCTGGTCGTCCAAGGCTCCCGGCTTGATGGGGAGAGGCTTCATCAAACCACGGAAAACACTTTTGCCAAGTCTTTCATTTCTTTGGGACGCGAGGTATAAGCTTTGTAACCAACGGGAATCAGGCTAATAAACCGCTCATCCGGGGGAGCGCTTAAAATCCGGTTGATTTCTGCTCCGGCAATAGCCGGTTCATTCATCCAGCAGGCTCCATATCCTTTTTCGTGGATAGCTAAGAGCATGTTTTCAATGGCGGCTCCGACCGATAACAGATCATAATTGGCATAGAGGTTGATAATGGCCTCTTCGTCATATCCTTGCGCTTTTAAAGCGTCCATTAAGGTGGGGTCAAAAAATTTGACCTTGGTCATAAACACCGCGATTACCAGGGGAGCTTTGGCAAAAAAACCGACTGCTTTTCGTTTGGCGGTTAGATATTCCTCGCTGAGTTGGTCGCGTTTGACGGCGAGGAGGGCTTCGGTTTTTTGAATAACGGCGGTTTCGATTTGGGTAATCAGTTTTTGGTCTTTGATGGCTAAAAATTTCCAGCATTGACTGTTGCATCCGCTGGGAGCACTGACTGCGGCCTGGATGAAATACTCCAGATCCTGATCGGGGATTTGCTTTTCCTCAAATTTACGAATGCTGCGGCGGGATAGGGCCAGGTCTAAAAAGTTTGCCATTGGCTTACCTCATGAATTCGATTTGGTGTTGAATCGATTATATCACAGATCGCCGGGTTAAAGCGGGAGAGGTTGTTTATTGTTAAAGTTGGGAACCCATTGATTATCCAATATCCTCGCAGGGGCAAATTTTGTTTGATTCCTTACGAAGCGGTGAATTTTTATAGGGGTCAGAGGGCTAAATTATGGATTCTATTCTTGTTTTCATTGATGGAACAATTTGTGATACAAGGCATCGTAATCACTTATCGGGTACTTCAGAGTTTTATTTGGAAAATAATATATTAAATGACTTGCCTACTCCGGGAAGTGTTGAGTGTATGATGGAACTATCGCATAAGTATAATCTGATATATATTGGGGCACGACCCAATCCATATGTAAATATCACTAAAAAGTGGCTAAATAAAGTTGGATTTCCAGATGGCGATGTATATTTAGGAAAAAATCAACGAGATCGTATGCAAATTACCATGGAACTGAAAACAAAGAATCATTTCATTGCGGGTATAGGCGATAGATGGGATGATAATGAATTGCATTTGGCAATTGGATGTAAAAGCATTATTTTAAAAGAATTTGAACCTAATTGGGATACAGTTCGCAGATATCTTTTAAAAAGTTAATGTCCGAACTGCAAAGTACGTAACTTTTATATTATATCTAGCGAAGCATTTATGGAGATTGTTTGGGATCGCACCATCCATGGTTCCCTTGCTCCATGGCTTGTAACGCTTGAGTGTAGGCGCGTTTAGCGGGCGGACGTTATGCGGCATGCTCCCCTAGAGGACAAGTAACTAGGATTTCGATTTTGTAGGCAACACTCAGGAGTGAAACAATGAGGAGAATATTTTGGGCTATGATTTTATGTTTGGCTTTAATGGGGTGCCGTTCCACCGATACGGTAAAACTTCAAAATGGCGATATTATTTTTCAAACATCAACTTCCTCTCAAAGTCAGGCAATCCAGGCGGCAACTCATTCCAGGTATTCTCATATGGGTATGATATATAAAAAAGGGGAGCGGTTTTATGTATTGGAAGCTATTCAGCCTGTAAAACTTACGCCTTTGGGAGATTGGATTCAGCGGGGAAAAGACCGGCATTATGTAGTGAAGCGATTGAAAAATTCCAAAGAGATCTTGACTGTCAAGAATCTGGAAAAGATGAAATTAGAAGGTTCAAAATATCTAGGGAAAAGTTATGATTTATATTTTGAGTGGTCCGATGCCCGCATCTATTGTTCGGAACTGGTTTGGAAGATCTATAAAAATGTTTTCAATATCGAAATCGGCAAATTGCAAAGATTGGCTGAATTTGATTTATCAAACCCCGTTGTGAAAGCTAAACTTGAAGAACGGTACGGGAAAAACATTCCCAAGGATGAATGGGTGATCTCTCCCGGGCAAATGTTCAAGTCGGATTGGTTGGAGACGGTGAGGGAAAAGTAAAGAAAAAACGCAGATGTCCTAGGAATGAACTTTAGGAAATAAAATTCGGAAAAATTCGAAATTCAATCGGGTATGTCAATATTTGCTGATACAATAGTAGAAATGACCTGGGAAAAGGTAAATTTGAAGTAGAGGAGTTGATTCCATGATGAGATCAACCATCCAAAAAGTTTTTGGTGCTTTATTGGTTGTCCTACTCTCCATTAGCTTAAACTTAACCGTCCCCGTACAAGCTTCTGAAGCCGCTGAAACTGTTGAATCCATTCAAGCTGCCTATGGACAGTTTTTAGAAAGAATTGATGGGAAATATCTTCATGAAAAAGTTTCTCATGTTTTAAAAACAGAATGGGATCAAGCGGGTATCTATGCGATGGATACCCCGACCAAAGTAAGAGTTGGTTGTTGGGCAACGGCTGTTGCTCAAATACTTTATTATCACAAACTCCTCCCCCATGGAAATGTAAGTTATCCATGCAGCGAGGGTTATACAATTACTGAAAACCTTAATTCCTATCCATTTGATTGGAGCCTGTTTGTTGATAAAATCGCTGGCAATACACCCAAAGAATCCATTGCCCAGGTGGCGAAATATTCGTATTTTACGGCTGCGGCAATCCAAAAAGATTTTGGCGTGGGCGGCCACGTTTTGAAAGGGAAGAGTTTTAAAAACTTATTGGAAACTCATTTTGATTGTACAGTTACCGAGTATGAATTTTTACATGGTTCCTTTCTGAAAGAGCGGAGTGACGTTGTACAAATCATAAAAAAGGAAATGGCCGCTGCAAGACCGGTAGCATTTTTCTTTGGCAATCAATATGATTGGGGTCATGCGGTTGTGATCGACGGCTGTCTGGAAAAAAATAATCATTTTTTGGTTCACATCAATCAAGGAATTGGCGGTTCAGGTAACGGTGCTTACGAACTGTTTGATCCGGTGATACCCAGTTATGGCGATATGTATTGGCGTGTTATCATGACGATTAAACCGAAAAAGTGAGATGAGAAAAAGATGAAGTTGACTTTCACGAAGAGAATTAATAACAAAATAATTTTTATTCTGATGGTTTCTTCCATGATTTATTTTGGGGTAGTTTCTCATTTGTATGCTGTTGAAACCAGCGAATCACTCAAAGATGCCTATCAGTTCTATTTAAGCAATCTAAACAGAAAATATATTAATGAAAAGATTACCACCCTATTGACAACGGAGTGGAGCCAAACGGGAAGCTATGCAATGGATACTCCAACCAAAGTAAGAGTGGGTTGTTGGTCGCTGGCAATTGCCCAAATACTTTATTATCATCGGCTTCTACCCGAGGGAATCGTCGGCTATAAATGTTCACATGGCGCTCGGATACATGAAGATCTTGAATCTTTTCAATTTCATTGGAATTTATTTGTAAATAAAATGGATGATAACACCCCGGCTGATTCTATTGAACAAATCGCTAAATATTGTTATTTTACAGCTGTTGTACTGCGGTATGATTTCGGATCCGCCAATTATCTTTTAAATGACGATGAACATACTCTTAGACACATGGTCGAAAAATTTTATCCCTGTAAGGTAGAAAAGTTTGAATTCAAGGAACACTCCTTCGGTAATCGGAGAAAAGATATTATACGAATTATTAAAAATGAAATCAATGCTTCAAGACCGGTAATGTTCTATATTGAAAGCAAAAATTTATGGGTAACGCATGCGGTGGTTATCGACGGGTATTTGGAAAAAGAAGGGTTGTTCTTGGTTCACATTAACCAGGGCTTGGGCGGGGAAGGGAATGGAAGTTTTAATTTATTCGATAGTATTTCAAGAAGAGATGACGATAGAGAACGGAGAGTCCTGATAGCCATTAAACCTACACGATAAGCATTCCGGGAATGTTATGAAACGGATGGTAAAGAAAATTTGATTATCCAATTGCATCAGGGTTTTCCAATTATGATGCGGCTTTCGGGAAGGTCATGGCCATAACCGTAAATTTTAGCAAATTGCATCCTTGAGTTGCTAGAATAATCATGAAGTGAAAAATGGCGAGAGGGGATCATTTTATGGGAAACAATATAGTTTGTCCTGCTTGGCTTTCTTTTGGCTTAGTCAATGGTATCCGGAGGGTTATTCATAATCCTCAGAAAATATGTAAGGAATATGTTATTCCAGGTAGTTTTGTGGCGGATATTGGTTGCGGACCGGGATATTTTTCAATTCCAATGGCATCGATGGTGGGCCCGAGAGGTAAAATAATATCGGTTGATCTGCAAGCCGGTATGATAGAAAAATTAAAAAAAAGAATCAAAAAGCTAAATCTTGAAGGAAAGTTGGATACAATTTTATGTGATGAAAACAGTATCGGGATCAAAGAAAAAGTTGATTTCGTATTGACATTTTGGATGGTTCATGAAGTGAAAAATAAGGACTTGTTTTTTCAACAAATAAGAGAAATTTTGAAAGATGATGGGAGATATTTGCTAGTAGAGCCTAAATTGCATGTTAGTAAGAAAGACTATTTCAAAACGATCAAGAAGGCAGAACTCAATGGATTTGAGGTGAAAAACGATTTAAGAGTTGCATGGAGTCGAGCCACGATATTATCAAAAAATAAATATCCCTGAGTGAATCATAAAACAAAGGATATCAACCATGGAAACATTGGATTATTTTCAAGCCGAAAGGGAAGCGGTTGATTTTATTTCCCAAAATAACAAAATGGTTTTGGCGACCTGTTCCGATAACCGGGTCACTGCCAGAATGATCAGTATCATCAATGATGGAATGAGGATATTTTGTCAGACCGATCGGAATTTTATCAAATACCGGCAAATCACGGAGAATCCGAATGTTGCGTTAAGCGCCGGGAACATCCAGATTGAGGGAATTGCCAAGATAACGGGACATCCGTTTGAAAACCGTTTTTTCAATGAGGCCTATAAACTTGCGCATCGGAGTTCGTATGAAACCTATTCCCATCTTAAAGATGAGGTGGTTATCGAAATCACCCCCCATTTGGTAACGTTCTGGAAATATTCGGATGGACAAAAGCCGTACCGGGATTTTATTGATATCAAGAAACACGCAGCATTCCGGGAATATTATGAAACCAATAGTAAAGAAGTTACGAGGTAATTGGATATGACCTACTTTGAATCATCAAGATTGATTTTTCGTGATTGGAAAGAAGAAGATTTGGATGTTTTCCGAAAAATGAATGGTGACAATCAAGTGATGGAATATTTCCCCCATACTCTTTCGCATGGTGAAACGGATTCGTTTTATCAAAAAATTCAAGAAGAATTTAGACAGTACGGATATGGGCTTTTTGCGGTGGAAACCAAAAATGCAAATGAATTCATCGGTTTTATCGGCTTTCATTGGTCAAGGATTGATTTAGGCTTTGGGCCATTTCTCGAAATTGGCTAGAGACTCAAGAAAGAAGCCTGGGGAAAAGGTTTTGCAACCGAGGGAGCCAAGGAATGTTTGTCCCATGGATTCGATGGCTTGGGCTTTAGCGAGGTATATAGTTTCACATCCAAAGTAAACACAAGATCGGAAAATGTAATGAAAAAAATAGGAATGATAAAAAAAATGGAATTTAATCATCCCGAAATTGATCCGGGTAGCCGATTGTGTAAGCATGTACTATATCATAGAACATCTTTACAGTATGTGGAGGGTTTAAATGCGAGAAAAACAATTTGATTTGAAAGAAGTACATATCATATTGGTCACTGCAATTCAATATTGAGACATTTTCATTAAAAGGCAGTTGAATGGATTGGATATGGGGAAGAATGAAAATTTATTTCAACCGAGAGGGTTTTAAGGGGTGGCAATATGGAGTTAATAAGGGCTTTCAATACGCGAAGAACCGTGAGAGATTTCGCTGAGGAAGAAATTCCCGATCCGATTATAAAAAAGGCTTTGGAAGCAGGACTAAAGGCGCCAAGTTACAATCACCAAAAACAATGGGATTTTATTTTGGTTAAAAACAAGGCGATTCGGCTTCAACTTACTCAAACCGAAGAAATGAAGGATAAAATAGATAATGACCTTCAGGAAAAGTTTGAAAAACATGATCCTTTATCCAAAGCAATGTATCTCGAGGCGATACCCAAACAACGAAGAATGATTATGGAAGCCCCGGAATTATTAATTGTAGTGTATAAGCCAAAAACACCGATCAAAGAGAGCGTGCGGGTGTACGATTTGAACTGTCTTTCTTCGGTATGGTGTTGTATTGAAAATATACTATTATCGCTGGCAGAGGATGATGTATTCGGGGTTACCTTTATCCCGCAAAGTACGGAACGGGTTAAGCATATCCTAAATATTCCTTTGGATAGGGAAGTGGCGGCTTTTATTCCTTTTGGCCGTAAAGTGGAGAATATAGCCCTCTTGCCTCAAAAAGAAGTCAGTGTGGAAGAAAAATTACATCGGAATCAATGGTAACTTGTTATACCGGCCAAAAAGAGCGCGGGAGGAGAAATTGAAAATTATCAGGCTAATTATCCAGGACCGGACAGGGCGGATCTGGTTATCCAAAATGAAAATGGCGAAAAGGAAATCCCGTTAAAAGCAGCCCCGTTGTTGCCCGCGATCGATAGGGACGTGACGGAATGTTCGGAGCCCTGATTGGTAAAGGAAATACAGCCGATGTTTTTGAGATGGGCAATGACAAGGTTATCAAATTGTTTCATCCGGGTTATTCATTCAATGGGAATTGAGAGATGAGCAAACCGGAGAAAAAAATGCGATTTTAGATTATCTGGTGGTACGCTTATGCCGAAAATAATGTTGCATGGAAAAAATAAATTGAGATAGGGGCGGATATGAATGGATGAACAGCTTTTATCATTATCAAAGACTCTGAAAAGCCGGGGGTTTCAAGTGGAGGTTTGTGAAGACATTAAGCAAGCAGCTGAATTAGTCCATGAAATGATCGGTAAAGATTCTCCGGTAAGTTCCATCGGCTTTGGCAATTCCATTACAGTGAAAAGCGCCGGACTTCAGGAGAGTTTGTCCAAATTCGCCAAGGAAATGTATATCCATATTCCTGTTGGCACGGAGGATATGAAAGACATCGATCGAAAGGCCTTAACAACCGACTTTTATCTGACATCGGCCAATGCCGTTTCCCTCGATGGACATCTTATCAATATTGACGGGAATGGTAACCGGACTGCCGCAACATGCTTTGGCCCGAAACAGGTTATTTATTTAATCGGCAAGAATAAAATTGCCAAGACCCTTGAAGAAGCGATGGTGCGCGCCAAAAGCGCCGCTGTTTTGAATGCCAAAAGATACAATAAAAAAACTCCCTGTGTTCAAACGGGGAAATGCGAAAATTGCAATTCTCCGGAATGTATCTGTTCCGTGATGACGATTCACCGGAGAAAACCCAATGGAGTCAATATGACGATCGTTTTAATCAATGAAGAAGCGGGATTCTAAAGGGAGGTTTTATATGAATAGGGAAAGGATTCACCAAAGCAATCAAAGCGGCGTGAGGTGAAGCAAGGGGAAAGAAATTGGGCATAGTATATTTACCCAAAAATATGAGGCCTATTTCCGGAGCATGGAATTAATGTCCGGTTCCAGGGATATTGGGTCGGACCTCCAATCCATCATCCAATATTCCGATGCGGTGACCCGGATCGGGGAAATTGATAAAAAGAATTTTCAAACGTATCACCAAAATGTTTGGTCAAAAGAAAAAAAAGCTGGAAAAAGCGGTTGCATTGATAAATTATGAATTGCAGCAACAGGATCTCATCAACGCTTGGCAAGATTTATACCGGCATATACAATGCAAATCCCAATATTACTCCGACCCATTTGTTAATAAAAGGGTTGGAAAAAATCTGATGCCACGACCAAGGGATGGATTCGGATTAGGTATAAGCTCATTGCCATTTTTTTAGAGTTCTGCATCAGTCATAGCGGGTGCAGAACTCGTTTATGCTCAGGATGTTTCAGGTGTGAAAACGCCTGAAACAAAAAACCGCTGAAAGGTGAGGCTCCGGCCCAAAGTTTAGCACATACGAAATGGATGGGCATAGTGTATCGGAAAATAGTAGGATACCTTAAAAGGCAAGTGGCCGTGATGAGGCGCCGGAAGTAACCGGAAAACAGATATTTTGTAGGGATATGAAAGCTAACGGATAATTTAAACATTTACAAAGGCATTTTAATTGGCTATAGTAAAAATATCATTTCATTGGGATCGATGGACAACAAGATTGAAATGAAATTCATCTTTATTCAATTGGGGAGGCAAAAGGAAATCATGTCCCATAGGATCGGAATCGATATCGGCGGAACAAAATGCGCGGTTATCCTGGGAAGGATGTCGACTGGTGAAAAACCGGAAATTGTTGATAAAGTTATGTTTCCAACTGAAAGTTCCCGTGGAGTGACCTACACTTTGCAGCAGATTTTTATCAACGTCGAACAAATTTTGATTAAAAACAGTTTGAAAATTACCGATATCCAAAGTTTTGGGGTCAGTTGCGGCGGGCCCCTTGACAGCAAGCGGGGCGTAATCATGTCGCCCCCTAATTTGGTGAGTTGGGATAATATCAATATTGTGGAAATCATTCAACAACGTTGGGGTGTGCAAACCCGGCTGCAAAATGATGCCAATGCTTGCGCTTTAGCTGAATGGCGTTTTGGCGCAGGTGTGGGTTATCAAAATGTGGTTTTCTTAACGTTCGGCACCGGGATGGGAGCAGGCCTCATTCTTAATAACCGCTTATATAGCGGGACCAATGACATGGCCGGTGAAATAGGACACATCCGGATAGCGGACTTTGGTCCGGTAGGTTATGGTAAATCCGGCTCTTTTGAAGGTTTTTGCAGTGGAGGCGGACTGGCCCAATTCGCAAGAATGAAAGTTCTTGAAAAAATCCAAATGGGGGAGAAAGTCCCTTTTTGCCAGGGGATTCATGAGTTGGAACATTTAAACGCCCAAATTGTCAGTGAAGCAGCTAAAGCCGGGGATGAATTGGCTTTGGAAATTTTTAAAATATGCGGCCAATACTTGGGTAAAGGGGTAGCGATCTTGATTGATGTTCTGAACCCGGAAGTCATCGTTATCGGAAGTATTTTTGCCCGCTGCCGGGAGTTGTTATGGGAACCGATGACCCAGGTAATTAACAGGGAGACCCTGAGTTTAACCAATAAGGTCTGCCGTATCGTCCCAGCCGGATTAGGAGAACAAATTGGGGACTATGCCGCCTTGGCGGTGGCTGCATATGATGGGAGCGAGGTCTAATCATGGGGGTAATGCCAATGAGAAATGAAACAAAAGAGATTTTTGATCAACTATTTGAAGATTATCCGAAATTGGAAATTTGCAGAGAAAGTATTTTAGCAGCTTTTCATTTCATGGAACAATGCTACTCAAACGGAGGTAAAACGTTGATCTGCGGCAATGGGGGCAGTGCTGCCGATGCCGAGCATATTGTTGGTGAATTAATGAAAGGTTTTTTATTGAAACGGGAGCCTACCCAGGCGGACAAGGAAAGATTCAAAAGAGCTTTCCCTGAAGAATATCAATATCTTACGGCCAACTTACAGCGAGCCCTGCCGGCGATTTCTTTGGTGAGTCAATCGGCTTTATCAACCGCTTTCATCAATGATGTTGCCCCGGATATGGTTTTTGCCCAGCAGGTGTACGGCTATGGCCAGGCCGGTGACGTATTCATCGGCATTAGTACTTCGGGGAACTCTAAAAATGTGGTAAATGCTGTCAAAGTTGCTAGGTCCTTGGAAATCCAAACCATCGGTTTGACGGGTGAAAACGGCGGTATGATGAAAGGTCTTTGTGATGTAACGATTACCGTCCCGGCGAAGGAAACTTTTAAAGTCCAGGAATATCATCTTCCTGTTTATCATGGACTCTGCGCCATGATTGAAAGAGAATTTTTTGGGGAATAAAATCCGGCACACGGCCAGAATATCTTGGCAGTCGACGATAAATTGTTCTTTGTAACGAATGGTGAGATAATGGATATACCAAGGATTCATTATAAAAATCTGGCGGGATTGATATGGAGAGAACGATGATCAAGGTTCTGATTGCGGATGATGAGGAAAAGGTTTGTACACTGATCTACAAATTGATCAATTGGAAAGATTTTGATATGGAGGTCGTGGCGACAGCATACAACGGTATCGACGCACTGGAACGCATTGAAGAACTAAAGCCGGACCTGGTAATTACGGATATCCGTATGCCGGGTTATGACGGTATTGAGCTTATCGCGAAGGCTAAGGAGATCAACGATGCGATCGAGTTCATCATCATCAGTGGATACAGACATTTTGAATATGCCCAAAGCGCTATCAGGTACGGTGTTAGCGATTATTTGTTAAAGCCGATCAAAAAAGAGGAATTAACCGCTACTCTTGAAAGGATCCGTTTGCATTGCAGAAGTCGCGCCGAACAACTAACCGCCCAGGAACAACTGCGTTTGCGCATCAAGGATGATACCGGTAAACAAAGAGAACAATTGTTGGTGGATTTTTTGTCGGATTCCGGGGAAGCCAAAACCAGTATTGAGGATCTGAATCAAAGGTATTGTTTTAAGTTTGTGAAGGGGATTTTTCAACTTGCGGCAATTAAGATTGATTGTCCCTATGAGAATTACAACGCTGAGAGCATTCAAGTACTGTATGAAAAAATAGGCAAAATTTTGGATTCCAATATCCGCGACAGCTGCTATGAAATGGAAATTTACTGCAAAGATACTGTCGTTTATGTGCTATTGAATTATCCATTGGAAAACCGCCTCTTTTTACGCCGTTTGTTGAAAGGGCTCATGGCGGAACTTTCGGTTCAGCAAACCGTATTTGACAAGGTTTTTTTTACACTCTGCGTGGGCAGGCAAACCGAAGAGCTATCGAAGTTGCCTCAATGTTTGCACTCAATCCAGGATACAGTGCTTCAAAGATTGGTGGATGGAACGGGAAAAATGATTGATGAAGCGCCTGCCGCTGAGGAATTTATACCGATGAAGCAGGAATTCCTGTTGGGAGATTTCCGGCGGGGGATGTCCCAGGCTGTCGAATTACTGGATTTACAGGCTGCGGTAGCGGTGATTGACGCTTTGGAAAGCGTCGTACCCATGAATGAAAAAACAGAGGGCAGCTCAATTTATAAATTGGTTTTGGCGGCCGGAGAGATGTTCATGATCCTCATTAAAAACGCACAGTATAATGTGGAAATTCCTTTGGAAAGTTATGAAGAATTCAAAATCCGTTTGTCCCTTTGCCGAGATGGAAAACAGCTATTTGAATCGCTTAATTTATTAGTCGCAACCCAAATCGATTTTATTGTCCAACAGAAAAGACAGGCTGATAACAGGCCTATTCGGATAGCGAAGGAGTATATTCAAAGGAATTATATGAAACCGATTGGGCTGGAAGAAATCAGTGAAATGTTAGGGTTTAACCTTTCTTATTTCAGCGCGCTTTTCAAAAAAGAAACCGGGAAAAATTTCTTGGAGTATCTTACGGAAGTGCGAATTTCCAATGCCAAGGAGCTTTTAAGGGAAACCAATCTGAGCATTACGGAAATATGCAACAAAGTCGGTTATTTGGACCAAAAGCATTTTATTGCCACCTTTAAAAAATATGCCGGAATCAAACCCGGAGAGTTTCGAAAGCTTTATTCTTAAGAGAATACCATTCTTTTTTTAGGAGAAAAAAGACTTGGAATTAAAATGGAGCCGTTATTTATTTTACCGTTTTTTTCTGGCTGCTGCTGCAATGGGTATAACCATTATCCTGTTGCTGTTTTTTTTATCGATGGCTGTCGGTGAGGACACTTTCTATCTTTGGGTCGCCATCGGCGGAACCATGGTTTTTGCGGCCGAAGCCTATGGAATGTATTCCCAAATTTACAAACCTTATGTCGAAACCCAAAAAATGCTGAATCTTTTTATTACCGGTTACACGGTTGAAGGTTTGTATGATATGCGGTATTCTTTTACCCCCCAAATGGAACAGGCTCTTTTAAAGCTCAAGGGCTTCATCAACACCAATGAAATATTAAAAGTAAGCAAGCGCCAGGCCCAGTTTTTGGCGTTGCAAAACCAAATCAATCCTCATTTTTTATACAACACTCTTGAAGGTATCCGCGGTGAAGCTCTCGGAGCCGGACTTGATAATGTGGCGGAAATGACGGAGGCTTTGGCCAGATTTTTTCGATACACCATATCCAATTTGGATAATTTTGTTTTATTGGAAGATGAACTGTCCAATATTGAAAATTATTTTATTATTCAACAATACCGATTCGGTTCCCGGTTGCAATTGGCTGTGGAGTATGACGATCCCCAAAACAGTCAGTCCATTCTGAGGTATAAGCTACCCAAGTTAACTTTACAGCCGATTGTGGAAAATGCCATCATTCACGGAATCGAGCAGAAGGTAGGTACCGGTACGGTGGGCATTAAGCTGGAAACGACCCAAACCCGCCTTTTAATTACCATATCCGATGACGGTGTGGGTATGGATGAGCTCCGCTTACAGCAACTAAATGAAAAGTTGAATCATTCATCGTTCGACTACATCAAACCGGACTCGGAACAAAAGGGCGGCATTGCTGTTGTCAATGTTCACAAAAGGATTCAACTGTTATTTGGAGAGGAATACGGGATTTGCATTTATAGCACGAAAGATGTGGGAACCGACGTGGAAATTACCCTTCCCTTGTTAACCAATATACAGGAACAGGCAATTCTTAAAGGGTAGGACCCGTCCCAAAAGAATCTATAACCATAAAATATAAGGTGATGTAAGAAAAAATGCGGCCGGAAATTTTACGCTTGGAAAAAGTAATCACCGCCGAAAACGGGGTGACTCTTTTAAATCATTTTAATCTCCATGTTTTTCGAGGGGAGATTATGGGTCTGATTGCCATTAACCGGCATGGACTGGAAAGTTTAATCGAGTTGATCGGCAAGAACGGGCCCTTATATTATGGTTCGGTTTATTTTTGTGAGCAATTGGTTAATAGCTATGCCCACAGTCCGTTGACGCGCAATAAGATTGCAGTGATTGAAAAACGTTCCAGCCTAATTGAAAATCTAACGGTGGCAGATAATATTTATGTCATGCGCCGTGGTTTTAAAAAATATATTATTCATTCTAAAACCCTCAATTCACAGTTTAGGATGTTTGCTAAGGATATCGGAGTCAACTTGCACGGAGATCAGCAAGTACAAGGTTTAACCTACTATGAAAAATGTATTGTGGAATTGTTAAAAGCCGTTATTGGCGGGGCTAAGCTAATCATTATCCGTGATATCAGCAATTTTATCAGTACCACGGATCTTATCAGGTTTCATAAGCTCATGCAAACTTACAGCGGTTGGGGGGTTTCATTCTTATATATTTGCAGCCATCATCAGGAAGCTTTTTCGATTTGTGATAAAATTTGCTTAATGGAAAACGGTAAAGCTCTGAAGGTTTTGGGAAAGGATGAATTCCGTGAAGAAAAAATCCTGCCCTTTACGAATGAATTCTATAAAAATTATCATGTCCGGCAGGCCCTGCCTGAATGGCTAAACGATTTTCCATGGGTTTACCGGGGAAAAGCCGCCGCTATCGGCAAAGGTTTTGACAATGAAAATCCGCCGAAGCCTTTCCAAAACCAACAGCAGGTACTGGAGTTTGCGAATGTTTCCAGTGGGAGTATCCATCATCTGACCTTTAACATCAAAGCAGGGGAATGTGTAGTCTTGCTGGACAAAAATAATACGGTGTACGCGGACATCCTGGCGTTGCTAAATTTTGAAAGAAAACCAGGGCAGGGACAGATCCTGTTGAATGGGGGACTTCTCACCAAAAAAGCCGACCCCAAATTGGGTTTTATCCCGGAAAAACCGACCCAGAATCTGTTGTTCAAGGAAATGAGCTACTTAGACAATATGTGCTTCACATCCGACAGAAAATTAAAGCCCTTTTGGATGCGCAAATCCATCAAAAAAAGTATCATTAAAGAATACCAGCCAATGATAGGCCCGGATATCCTGGCTCAGGATATCCGCAAGCTATCGGTACAATCTCTGTATAGTCTGGTATATTACCGAATTCATTTGCAAAACCCGCAGGTTGCCGTTTGCGTCAACCCCTTTTTCGAGGCGGACATGAATATGCGCCTTCAAATCCGTAATTTATTGAAAATGATCCTGGACAAAAAAATCGCCGTCCTGATTCTAACCGTTAACTTATCCGATTCCCTCTTGATAGCGGACCGTCTTTTAGTCCTGGAAAACGGTTCCTTGGTTAATGAACTTTACAGCGGCAAGTGAGCGAGAGGATCTCGCCAAGTTAAGCCAGAATTTTCTGTGAACGGCGAAAAAACAAACTTCAAAAAAATCCACCCTGATTTCCAAAAAACCCCCCCACCCGCAAGTTTTAACTTTTTGTTATAATCTATTCATCCAATTGAAAACGAATCCATCTTTTAAAGACAGGTGAAATGAAGTGACGGATTATATTGTTACCATGGAACATATTTTTAAATCATTCTCCGGGGTGAAGGCATTAGACGATGTTTCATTTTATTTAAAATCCGGCGAAGTGATGGCTCTTTTGGGGGAAAACGGCGCCGGCAAATCCACCTTGATGAAAATTCTCTCCGGTGTATATACGCGTGAGGGTGGAGAAATCAGTATTTTCGGGAAAAAGGTGGGCGACATGACTCCCCACAAGGCGCAGGCTTTAGGAGTTGCCATTATCCACCAGGAGCTCAATATGTGTTCTCATCTTACGGTGGCCGAAAACATCTTCCTGGGAAGGGAAAAGTGCCAAAGTGGAATTTTGTCCAATAAATTGATGAACATGGAAGCCCGTGAACTGTTAAACCGTTTAAAAATAGACATTGATCCCCAAACAGTGGTCGGAGACTTATCCGTATCCAAACAGCAAATGGTGGAAATTGCCAAAGCGCTTCACACCAATGCCAAAGTGCTGATTATGGATGAGCCTACCAGTGCTTTAACCAGCAAGGAAATTGAGGAACTTTTCACCATTATCAGGGATTTAAAGCAGAATGGTTGCGGGATTGTATATATTTCACACCGTTTGGAAGAGTTGCAGTATATTGTGGATCGTGTAACCATCATGCGAGACGGCAAGTTTGTAATAAGCGAAGATTTTAAGAAACTAACCATGCCGGAGATCATTTCCAATATGGTCGGACGGGAAATTAAAGAAAAATTCCCGCGGGTAAAAACCGAACGCGGCAAAAAAGTCTTCGAGGTAAAAAACATTAATGCCGGAAAAATGGTTAGAGACATCAGCTTTGAGTTGTACGAAGGGGAAATTGTGGGAATCGCAGGTTTGATGGGAGCAGGACGTACTGAAACCACCCGGGCGATTTTCGGAGTGGATCCGAAGGATTCCGGAGAAATTTTTATTAACGGAGAGCCGGTTAGGATTGACTGTCCGATGGATGCCATCAAAGCCGGATTGGTTCTTGCACCGGAGGATCGCAAGAAAGACGGACTTTGCACAGGCCTGTCCATCAAGGAGAATATCGCTCTACCGAACCTAGACATTCTCTGTAATACCCTGGGCGTGGTCAACAAAAAAAAAGAAGCGCAAATGATCGAAAAAGCCGTTTCCAGTCTCAATATAAAACTAGCAAGTCCCGAAAATAATGCCGCCAGTCTTTCAGGGGGCAACCAGCAAAAGGTGGTTGTTGGGAAATGGCTGGCCAGAAATTCAAAGGTGGTCATTTTTGACGAACCAACCCGCGGGATAGACGTTGCCGCCAAGGTCGAAATTTATAATATCATGAATGAGCTGAAACAACAAGGAATCGGCGTTTTGTTCGTTTCGTCGGAAATGCCGGAAATTATGGGCATCAGTGACCGGATATTGGTCATGTGCGACGGAAAGATAACCGGAGAACTGGAACAGGAACAGGCGACGCAAAACAAGATTTTGGAATATGCGACTCGCTTTGAAAGCAAAGATATAGCCAGCTAAAAGTATCAAAAGAATTCGAGGTAAAGCATAATGGGAAATAATGTACTGAAGAGATTGTTTAACATTCGTGGAATGGGTCAGGTTATTACAGTAGGCATTGGTCTAATTGTAATGTGTGTGGTTTTTGGAATTATCAATCCCTTATTTTTTTCGCCGGTCAATGTTGCCAACCTTTTGCGGCAAATCGCGCCGATTCTTTTAATTGGTATTGCTCAGTCTTATGTCCTGATTACGGGAAACATCGATCTTTCCATCGGCTCGGTAGTCGGCATGAGCTGTATGGTGTCGGCGACTTTAATGACCCGTGGAGTCGACCCTTGGGTCGCGGCAGGAATCACCATAATTATTTGCTTGTTAACCGGTGTTCTCAATGGTTTCCTGGTTTCCGGCTGCAAACTTCCTTCATTTATTGCGACATTGGGTACCATGACCATAGCGCGGGGCGTGGCCCAGATTGTCAATAATAATTACAATACCAATTTAATTGGCGACGGTCCCGTTGCCAATGCCTTCCGTAACTTTTTCTATTACGGAAAAACTTTCGGCATTTTTAACCCAATCATTATCGCCATTGTGTTATGGCTTATTTTCAACTTTTTGCTTAGTAAGACCCGTACCGGGCGACATATTTACGCTACGGGAAGCAATTTGGAAGCAGCGCGCCTTTCCGGAGTCAATACTTTGAACACGGTGATCAAGGCCTATGTGGTTAGCGCATTTTGCTCCGGAGTTGTTGGACTCATCATCTGCGCTACCACGGGCATGGGAACCATGGATGCTGGTAATTCCTATGAACTCTATGCCGTTGCGGCGGCAGTTATCGGTGGTGTCAGTACTCTTGGAGGACAGGGAATTTTACTCGGCACAGTTGTTGGAGCATGTATTTGGGGCGCTCTGGCAAACGGTTTGCAATTTGCAGGCGCGCCGGTGGCCATCCGCAATATTGTGATCGGTATTATTGTTGTGTTATCCGTATTCATGGATGTTATTGTCCGCTCCAGAAGAACGGAAAAAACCAAAACCAAAACAACTGCTAAACCGCAGGTGGTAATCTCGAGTTAATAAAAGCCACAAGGCTTTTATATAAAAAAGGAGGAAAAAGTTGATGAAGAAAGTAAGTACTCTGTTTTTGTGTACACTACTCGTTCTTGCGGTGAGTTTTGCCTCTGTATCCATTGCCGCACCCAAAACATTTAAAGTATTTCTGATTACCATGGACCAAATGGACCAGTATTGGGCAGGAGTTGACCAAGGTTGCAAAAAGGCAGTCGCCGAACTTGGTAATGTTGATTATAAATGGACGGCTCCGGATATCAAAGATGACGCCAAACAAATTGAAATGATTAATAATGCGGTTGCCAACGGCGCCAATGCTATTTTATTGGCAGCAAACGGCCCGGATGCGGTTACATCCGCTTTGAAAGAAGCCCAGGCGAAAAAAGTCCAAATCCTTTATGTTGACTCTCCCGCCAAATTCCCTGCAGTCGGAACTTTTGCTACCAACAATGAAGGGGCAGGTAAAACCGCAGGTCTTGAAATGCTGAATAACTTTGGCAAAACAGGTATTAAAAACGGTAAAATCGGTATTGTCAGTGTTAATGCGGCAACAGCTTCCACCGTTGCCCGTGAAAAAGGATTCCGTGCGGCTTTTGCAGGCAAAGGTTTCACCTTGCTAGCCACCCAATATTGCGACGGTGATGCGGCAAAAGCAAAAGACATCGCCACCAACTATATTACTCAAGGTTGCGTTGGTATCTTTGGCGCGAATGAGGGTTCCGCAGTAGGTGCCGGTAATGCAATCAGAGAATCCGGTCAATCAGTTATCGGTATTGGCTTTGATTCATCGGATGCGATTAAAAGCTTGTTAAAAGGAGGATTTTTGAAAGCAACGATGGTTCAAAATCCATCCGTGATGGGTTATGAAGGTTTGAAAAAAGTAATTAGCGTTCTAGAGGGCAAGGTTAAGGCTGACGGTAAAGTAGTCGATACGGGTGTATCGATCGTTACTAAGTAAGCTAGCTTTTTTTGGAAGCCAGTGTTCCATAGAAACCCCGGATATTCAAAGTATCCTGGGTTTTTTTATATCCAAAACAAATCGGGCAATGGCATTCTTGATTGTTTGCAGAAATTTTGTCGAAATACCATTTTCTTTCCTCTCTGGCGAAATAAAAAAATACCGATAATGGAATTAATCAAGAATCATAAAAGAAGACCATTGCTTTCCGTAAAGCGGACATTCTTTGAAAATGATGACTCGGTTGAATCGGAAATATTAGGAAGCGGAGTCCGGATTCTTACTGCCACCGTGAACAGTGGCAACGGTTTTGAATCTTCAAACTTTTCATTTGCAATCTTTGAGAACCCGGAAAATCATGGGTATTGAACGGTTAGCGGAGAACAGAGGCCCATGATGAAGGATCCGTTGACTTGCGTTCATAGGATTGATATGATGAGTATTGAAAGTTTTTATTAGGAGAACTTAATAGAAATGCTAAAGGGGGAGAAGAAATGCCGGAATTTGGGAGTCCTTTCGCGGGTCTGGCCCATGATCGCAAAATCAATGATGCCGATCTGATCCGGGCGATTCGTTTTATGGTTGCGGCCGAATATGAAGCCATTCAATTATATATGCAACTGGCCGAATCAACGGAAAACAAGTTGGCGATAGCGGTTTTAAAAGACATTGCCGATGAGGAGCGGGTCCATGCGGGTGAATTTTTGAGACTGCTCAAACAGCTAGAGCCGCAGGAAGAATCATTTTATTCCAAAGGAAGTGAGGAAGTGGAAGAAATGATTGAAAAATTGTCGGGACGGTAAATCGTTTTGATGAATTTTTAACTTCTCTCAAAGGAGGTAGCAGCAACGTTATCAGACTTTGGGGGATTTTCTTAAAAGATATATTGACTATTTATATAGGAATAATTATAATTTAAACATTAATACTCTTATCCAGAGAAGGGGAGGGGACGGCCCGATGATCCTTCGGCAACCGAGGCGGTTTAGCGCTTTTTGAAAGGAATCCGCCTTAGGCAGTTTAATTGAAAGTCACAATTAAACTGCATCACTCCGATGCAATAAATCGGAATGCGGTGCCAATTCCGGCGGGGTAACCCGGGAGATGAGAGAGGCTTACTAATGTTAACCTCTTTCAGTATTTGAAAGAGGTTTTATTATTACCAAGGGGGTGTCAAGCATGAAGATTGAAACCTGTTTGGCTCATGCCGGGCTCTGTACGGATACCCGAACCGGTGCGGTCAGCACTCCGATTCATCAGACGGCGACCTTTCGTCATCCGGCGGTTGGAGTATCCACCGGTTATGATTATTCGCGCACGGTGAATCCTACCCGGGAAGTTCTGGAGAAAGTCCTGGCGGAGCTGGAAAAAGGGCAGCGCGGTTTTGCCTTTTCATCGGGTATGGCAGCCATTACTGCGGTTTTGATGCTATTTTCTTTCGGCGATCATATCATGGTTTCCAACGATTTATATGGCGGAACCTACCGGGTCCTGGAAAAAAATTTCAAGCAGTTTGGGCTGGCTACAACCTATGTTAATACCACCCGACTGGAAGAAGTTCAAAAAGCAATTGTTCCGGGAAAAACCAAGGCTCTTTTTATCGAAACGCCGACCAATCCGTTGATGAAAATAACCGATCTCCAAAAAGTATCTCTGCTGGCAAAGGAGAGTCATATCCTGACGATTGTCGACAACACATTCATGACTCCTTACCTGCAGCAACCATTGGAATTGGGGGTGGATATTGTTCTTCATAGCGGAACCAAATATCTGGGGGGGCATAATGATGTCCTTTCCGGAGTGGTAGTTACCGGTACTCCCGAACTCGGTGAAAGGATCTTTTTTATTCAGAATTCAACCGGGGCAATTTTAGGACCTCAAGATAGTTGGCTAATGCTTCGGGGGCTCAAGACGTTGGCTATCCGGATGGAAAAACAACAGGAGAATGCGGGGAAGATTGCGGCTTGGCTGGTGCAACATCCAAAGGTAAAAAAAGTTTATTACCCAGGGCTTTATGATCACCCAGGCTTCGAAATTCAAAGCAAACAAAGTCGCGGTTTCGGGGCGATGGTATCATTCCGGGTGCAGAACGCCAATGTAGTCGAAAAAATCATCAACCGGGTCAAGATTATTACCTATGCCGAAAGCTTAGGCGGGGTTGAAACTTTGATTACCTATCCGGTCAAACAGACCCATGGGGATATTCCCCTTGAAATCAGGGAGGCTATCGGTGTAACCGACGATCTAATCCGTCTCTCGGTAGGGATTGAAGCTGTGGAGGATTTGATTGGCGATCTGGATCAAGCCATATTGGAAGGAGAAAAAAGCTTGTGAAATATGGAACCTTGCTTTTACATAACGGAAATGAAATGGATCCTCAAACTGGAGCCTTGAGTATTCCGATTTATCAGGCATCAACATTTCATCAAAAGGATATTGATCACCCGGGGCCCTTTGATTACGCCCGTTCTGGAAATCCGACCCGGAGTGCCCTGGAGAAAACTTTGGCTGCTATTGAAAACGGGACCCATGCTTATGCATTTGCTTCCGGAATGGCTGCGGTTTCCTCATCGCTAGCTATTTTGGAACAGGGCGATCACCTGGTAGTGTCGGCCGACATTTATGGGGGGACTTTTCGGGTTTTAAGCCGTTTTTTCAATAAATTCGGCATCACTCATACTTTTGTGGATATGACCCAGCTGGAGAATATCGAAGAGGCTATCCAACCTAATACCAAAGCGTTCTTTTTAGAGAGCCCATCCAATCCTTTATTAAAAATCACCGACGTGGTTGGTGCGGTGAAAATTGCCAAAAAACACGGTTTGATTACCATGATTGATAATACTTTTTTATCACCTTATTTCCAAAGACCATTGGACCTGGGAGTCGATATTGTAATCCATAGTGCTACCAAATTTTTGGGCGGCCACAGCGATGTAATCGGAGGGGCGGTGATTACCAAATCCCCTGAGCTGGCTGCCAAAATTTACTTTGTCCAAAATGGTTTTGGAGCGATTTTAGGACCCCAGGATTGCTGGTTGTTGATGCGGGGAATTAAAACCTTACGGGCCCGGATGGAGATTCAGCAACAATCAGCGATCAAAATAGCGGGTTGGCTGAAAAAGCAGTCTTGGGTTAGCGATGTTTATTATCCGGGTCTTCCGGACCATCCGGGGCATGAAATCATCAAAGCGCAAGCTTCCGGATTCGGGGCGGTCCTTTCCTTTAAAACGGAAAGCATGGAGCGGGCCAAAGCCATTATGAAACAGGCTCGAATATGGTCGGTGGCCGTCAGTTTGGGCGGCGTGGAGTCGATTCTTTCTTATCCGGTGAAAATGTCCCATGCTTCCATTCCTAAGCCCGAAAGGGATCAATTGGGAATAACCGAAAACTTGATCCGTTTGTCGGTAGGACTGGAAGAACCGGAAGATCTAATGGCCGATTTGGAGATCTGATCAAAGAAATCGTTTCCGTACTGAAAGGATTTGATTGACAAAAAAGAGAAAAGGCAGTAGGATATTTAATATATTAGTAAACCGATAGGTGTTGTTTAATTCGTGGGATTGGAACTTGAATTTTAAAAATTAATTGGAGGAGATTGTAAATGAAAATTTATCAACGATTGGTTTTTTTGATAACTGTTGGATTATTGTTTGGTAGTTTCCTGATTCCGGCAGGTGCGAAGGCGGTTTTTACAGTTGGAACGGAAGGAGTTTATGCACCCTTTACATATACTGATGAAAAAAATAATCTGACTGGTTATGACGTCGAGGTCGTCAAGGCGATCGCTAAAAAACTTCAGGCCGAAGTCAAGTTTGTGCCAACCCCTTGGGATAGCATGTTTCTAAGCTTAGAGACGAAAAAATTTGATTTGATTGCCAATGAAATCGGCAAGAACCCGGAACGTGAAAAAAAATATCTGTTCTCCGACAGTTATTTGATTTCCGGGGCTCAAATCATTGTGAGGTCTGATAAAAACGGTATCAGCACCTTGGATGACTTAAAAGGGTTAAAAGTCGGGATTGGAGTCGGGAGTAATTATGCTAAGCTTTTAGAGGATGCCAATAAAGATAAAAAAATCGATGTCAAGTATTACGACGGCAATATGACCACCGTTTTACAGGATATAGTTGCCGGCAGAATTGACGCTACAGTTAACGACCGTCTGACCGTGGGGTATAATGTAAAGAAATTGGGATTAAAGGTGAAACTGGCAGGTAAACCCCTTGCATTGGTTCCAAGTTTCTTTGTATTCCGCCAGGATAAAGAAGGCGAAGCGTTAAAGGAACAGTTTAATAAGGCGTTGGTTGAATTAAAAAAGGATGGCACGTTGGTTGACTTATCATTAAAGTGGTTCGGGGCCGATTTTACTCAATAAGCTGACGTAAGCCATTAAATAAAATGAATTGGAAACAAAAAATGCAACCAATTTTGGATTTTCAATTTATGGTATCGATTATTCCGGAGATATTCAAAGTTATTCCGGTAACTTTGAATATCACGGTGGTGGCGATGTTTTTTGCCTTAATTATTGGCACCATCACCGCACTGGTGCGAATCTATAAAATTCCGGTCGCCTGCCAGCTTGCAGCGCTTTACCTTTCCTTTACCCGGGGAACTCCTCTCCTGGTCCAAATTTATTTATCGTATTACGGAATTCCCAAATTCTTGGATTATGCCCACTCTACTTACGGTTGGAATATTGATGTGAATGGGATTCCAGCCATTATTTTTATTTACTTTGCGTTTTCGTTGAATGTCGGAGCTTATTTATCGGAAACGATCCGTGCGGCCATCCAGGCCATTGATAAAGGCCAAATGGAAGCGGCGTTATCGTTGGGAATGACGACATGGCAGGGTCTGTACCGGATTATTTTCCCTCAGGCTCTGGCAGTGGCTTTACCCAGCTTTGGCAATACCGTGATCAGTTTAATTAAAGATACCTCGCTCGCCTTTATGATCTCCGTCGTGGAAATGATGGGTGAGGCCAAGATTCTGGGTGCCAGGGGGTTACAGTTTTTTGAGGTTTATATCGTCGTGGCCTTGATTTACTGGCTCATTTGTATTTTTGTTGAAAGAATCGTGATGATCTTTGAAAAGAGAGTGAAACAGTTTGAGGGGGGAAAGAACCCATGATCCGGCTGCATGATATTCATAAATTTTTCCATCAAATCGAAGTCCTCAAAGGCATTAATTTGACCGTTGAAGGGGGAGAAGTCATTACCATCTTGGGACCTAGCGGTTCCGGTAAATCAACTTTGCTGCGTTGCATCAATTTTTTGGAACATCCCGATAGAGGCTTGATTCAGCTGGGAGATTTTCTCATCAATTCCGAACAGGTAACCAAGGAAGAAATCAATAAGATTCGGCGCAATACTGCCATGGTTTTTCAGCATTATCATTTATTTAAAAACAAGACAGCGCTGGAAAACGTGATGGAGGGTTTACTCATTGTGAAAAAGTTGGAGCGGGACGCAGCCTATGAAAAGAGTCTTCAAGTGCTGGATAAAGTCGGCTTGCGGGACCGTATGAATTTTTATCCTTCCCAGCTTTCGGGTGGACAGCAACAAAGGGTCGGTATTGCCAGGGCACTGGCTATGGAACCCCAGGTTATTTTGTTTGATGAACCAACCTCGGCTTTAGATCCGGAACTGGTCGGGGAAGTCCTCGAAGTTATGAAATCCCTGGCTAGAGAGGGAAAGACCATGATTGTAGTGACTCACGAGATGAATTTTGCCCGGGAGGTTGCAAATCATGTTATTTTTATGGATGAGGGTCAGATTATTGAAGAAGGCAGTGCCGTGGATGTTTTTGAACATACTAGCATGGAACGGACCCAACACTTTTTGCAAAGGGTTCAATGATAGATTTTGATGATGTTTGTGCCAAAGGAACTTATTGACAAAATTACTTTTTAGCAGTAATATAAAAGTAATAATTCCTACTAAATTTATATGAATACTTATTTTTAAAATGAATGAGGAGGTTCTTTGAATGTCGAAAATTGCTAAAAGTATTACCGATTTAATTGGAAATACTCCCCTTTTGGAGTTAACCAATTATAATCGGGAAAATGGTTTTGAGGCGAAACTCATTGCCAAATTGGAATATTTCAATCCTTTAAGCAGCGTTAAAGACCGGATCGGTTATGCCATGATCAAGGATGCGGAAGAAAGGGGACTCATTAATAGAGATACGGTAATTATCGAGCCAACCAGCGGTAACACTGGAATCGCCTTGGCCTTTGTCGCCGCGGCCCGTGGTTATAAGTTGATTATCACGCTTCCTGAAACATTCAGTATTGAGCGGCGGAATCTATTAAAAGCACTCGGCGCCGAACTGGTTTTAACTCCCGGTTCGGAGGGGATGAAAGGAGCGATTCGGAAGGCGGAAGAACTAGCTGCCCAGACCCCGAATTCGTTTATTCCGCAACAATTTAAAAATCCCGCCAATCCGGAGATTCACCGCAAGACCACGGCTGAGGAGATTTGGAACGACACCGACGGGAAAGTGGATATTTTTGTCGGGGGAGTGGGTACTGGTGGCACTATTACCGGTGTCGGGGAAGTACTTAAAAAGAAAAAACCCGGCGTGCAAATTATTGCTGTTGAGCCTTTTGATTCACCGGTTTTATCGGGTGGTAACCCTGGTCCCCATAAAATTCAAGGGATTGGGCCTGGTTTTGTAGCCGATATTATCAACCGGGAAGTCATCGATGAAATCTACAAAGTCAAAAATGAAGAGGCCTTTGATACTTCGCGAAAATTAGCCCGGGTGGAAGGCCTATTGGTAGGAATTTCTTCAGGAGCCGCCGCATTTGCCGGGACGCAGATCGCCAAACGGCCTGAAAATAAGGGAAAGACCATTGTGGTATTGCTGCCGGACACCGGTGAACGGTATTTGTCAACCCCCTTGTTCCAGGAAATTTAATAATCGAAAAGAAGGTTTCTTTCATTCTTATGATCCCTGTTTTTTCTTCGAGCTTTTTACAGCAGCCATTAAAAAGGGTTGGCGCCATTTCCTTCCTATAATACTGATTTAATTTACGGTTGACTAGATAGACTGGAGACCAAGCATTTCTACATCAAGGATGCTTGGCCTTTTTCTATTAAAAAGGGATAAATTCTGTTCCAGAAATCGAATAAATCCGGTGGAGGTTGGAGCATGTCTTTTAAAGTCGCTATTGCCAGTAATGACGGGCAAAATATCAATGAACATTTTGGCAGGGCCCGCCATTTTTTAATCTTTGATCGGGTTGATGAACATTTTAAGCTGGTTGAAGTAAGAGAAATCATTCCTCCCCATTGTGCTCAAGAGTCACAGGAGCATCATGATATTGATTCACTCATTGAGGTCCTCAAAGATTGTCGTTTTATTTTAGCAAGCCAGATTGGACCTGGAGCAACCCAGCAGTTAGCTTCCAATGCTATCAAAGGATTTGCTATTTCCGGAGCTATTGATCAAATCATGGAAAAATTACAAAATTCCTATGAGGTGAAAAACTATTTAAAAAGTTGCCAATGAATTGGTAAAGTAACTTCACTGAAGTTACAATTCAACTTTTAAAAAGTTGACCAGAGATACTGGAGACTATGGAGCCAAAGCACATAGTCTTTTTTATTTGATTAAGGGTTTTAGTTCTTTTATCCAAAACATTTCAAAACGAGGAGGAATCAGCATGCCGATTAATATCCAAAGTTTAGAATCGCCAACCCGGGAAACCCGTTTGGGGGCAATTACCGGGTATCAAGGCACTATTCAGGATCTGGCCGTCAAAGCCAGTGAGTGCAGCCTGAAAAACCGGGAACGCAGTTTCAGCCAGACCAGTGCTTGCAGTTCCGGATGCGCCCAGGGGCATTTGTCGGGTATTCGGGACGCTGCCATCGTTAGCCATGCTCCGATAGGTTGCGCCGCCGATTCCATTGGCGCCAATGTCCAGAATAAGTGGGGTAACCGGGTGCGAAACTGGGAGTATCATAATGTGAATTTCATTTGTTCCAATATGACTGAGGAAGATACGGTTTTTGGCGCTGCCAACAAATTGCGGGAAGCAGTCCGGGAAGCCTATCGCCGATTTAACCCGAAAGCGATTTTTGTAACCACTTCATGCACCTCGGCGATTATCGGAGAGGATATCAATGGGATTTTGGATGAATTACGCCAGGAACTCCCGATCCCCTTGGCGCCAGTTTTTTGCGAGGGTTTTCGTTCCAAAGTGTGGGCATCGGGTTTTGATGCGGCTTATCATGCTATTTTAACCTGGATTGTCAAACCGCCGCAGCAGAAAACCAATGCGGTCAATATGATTAATTTCAGAGGGAGCGCTAAAGAAACGATTACCGAGATCTTAGCCCGGTTCGGACTACGGCCGGTTTTTATCGCCCCCTTCAGTACCATTGAGGAGCTATCCAAAACATCGGAA
Source organism: Bacillota bacterium (assembly GCA_023401925.1). GTDB lineage: Bacteria > Bacillota > UBA4882 > UBA8346 > UBA8346 > UBA8346. The sequence continues at coordinate 125,826 of JAEXDA010000044.1, read as the reverse complement.
TCCGTTGCCACAATCAGCATTTGCGGTACCTTGGGGGGATATTTCGGTAACGGGCTGGAGGAGCATTACGGGGTTCCTTATGTAAAATCCATGCAACCCCATGGTATAGCCGGAATGGACAGTTGGTTACGAGGCCTGGGGAAGGCGGTCGGGAAAGAAAATGAAGTGGAAGCATTCATCGCCGAAGAGAAACAACGAATTGAGCCTGAACTGGAAGAAATCTGTTCCCGATTGAGGGGGAAAAAGGCCGTCGTCGGCATGGGGCCCAGTTTTGGCCATAATTACATCCGGGTTTTGGAGGAATTGGGTATCGAAGTCATCTGGGGAGCTACCTGGCATTTTGACCCCCATTATGACCACGGTAGCTGCCCTGAATCCACTTTGCATATTGCCGGAAACAGGCAGAAAGACTTACCGGTCAGTGTTTGCGACCAGCAAAATTTTGAATTGCTCAATCTTTTAAACCGCTTGCGGCCGGATATCTATGTTTCCCGCCATGGCGGGACCGCTGTTTGGGCTACCAAAATGGGTATCACTTCGATCATGGTCGCTGATGAGTTCAGTGCATTCGGCTATCAGGGTTTGGTGGATTTCGGCTACCGGATTATCGATTCATTGGCCAATCGCAGCCTGGCGAAAAATTTGGCTTCCAGAGTGAAACTGCCGTATACTGATTGGTGGCTTGCCCAGGACAGTTTTAACTTTCTTAAGGAGGTGGAGCTGGTTTGACGACAGGATTGGTAGAACAAGTACGCCATGTCTGCGCACTAGGCGCATTGCAAACAGTCCAGGCGATTGACCGGGCTGTACCGATAATCCATGCGGGACCGGGTTGCGGCCAAAAGTTATGGAGCGCTTTAGCGGTGGATAACGGCTGTCAAGGCTCGGGATATATCGGCGGTCATTCAGTCCCTTCCACCAATGCCAGTGAAAAAGAGATCATCTTCGGTGGAACTGCCCGTTTGAAGGAAGTGGTGGAAAACTCTTTCAGAGTTCTGGATGCCGATTTATACGTGGTCCTAACGGGTTGTGCCGTTGATATTGTCGGGGATGATGTCGGCGAAGTTGTCAAGAGTTTTCAGGATCAGGGAAAACCGATTGTCTTTGTTGAAACGGGTGGATTTAAGGGTACCAATATTTATGGGCATGAGTTGGTTTTGGATGCCATCTTTGATCAATATCTGCCGGCAACACCGGGAGAGGTGGAGTCGGGATTGGTGAACGTTTGGTCGGTTGTCCCTTATCAGGATCCTTTTTGGACCGGCAATTTGAAAATGATAGGCCACTTGATTTCCAAAATCGGCTTGCGTCCGAATCTTATTTTCGGACCCGGGCGGGGTATCCCATCCCTGCAAAAAATTCCCCGGGCCCAGTTTAACTTGTTGGTTTCACCTTGGGTCGGACTTTGTAATGTCCATCATTTGCAGGAAAAATATGGAACATCCTTTTTCCACTATCCGGTATTACCGATCGGTCCTACCGAAACCGGTAAATTTTTGCGAAAAGTAGCCGAATTTGCCGAAATGCCGCTTGAGAGAGTCGAACGAGTGATTCGGGAATCTGAAGATGACTATTATTACTATATTGAACGTACTGCGGATATTTTGCTGGAAACCCGCTTAATGCCGCGGCGGTTTGTCACCATCGGGGATAGCTTTTATACCTTGGGTCTTTCCAGATTTCTCATTAATGACCTGGGATTGTTGCCGGAAACCCAGTTTATTACCGATGTTACACCCCAGAAATATCAGGAATCAGTGACTGCCGGATTGAATACAGAGTTGATTGAGGGGATCCAGGCTTCGATGGTATTTACCAATGACGGAGGAGTGATTGATGAACACATACGAGGGATTCAGTTTCACAGCCGGCCTTTGATTTTGGGAAGTTCCTGGGAACGGGTACTGGCTCGGGAAATCAATGGTTATCAACTGTCGATTTCAATGCCGGTTACCGACCGGATGGTGTTGAACCGTTCCTATGTGGGTTATCAGGGGGCTCTGCGGCTGATTGAAGATATTTATACGGTTGTCTTGCAAGATTTCCAATAGTTCATTGAAAGAAGAGAGTTTACTTCAACTCTCTTTTTTAGTAGACAGGATCGTTCAAAATTCCTCCTCGATCCACTGAATCAATACTGCTACATCTTGGAAAGCTTTAAAAGGCCGGGATTTTTGAACTTTTTCCACTTCCGCCGTAGGAGCCCATAAGGCTCCCAGAGATAAAAGGCCTACCTCTTTGGCTGCTTGAACATCGTAAGCAGTGTCGCCGATATAAGCGACCTCTTCCGGAACCATGTTCCATAAACGTAACACTTGGCGAAGATGATCCGGTTTGCGTGCGCCTTGTTCGGAGCCGGTAATAACGTGTTCAAAATAATCGATCAGTCCGGAAGCCTCCAGTGATATTTCCATGCTTTGAGGCCCTTTACCGGATACAATTGCTAAATGATACCGCTTACTTTTAAGAAGTTGCAAAGCCTCTATAATTCCTGGAAATAGCGTATTTTTTCGCACCGCTTTTTCATACTCTAATAAATAATCGTCCAATGCATCCAGCCAACAATGAGGGAGTAATTTTTTAAAGATACCTTCTTCAGTAGGCCCAAAAAGGGCGGCAATTTCTTTATCAGAATACTTGCGGCCCAAATATTTTTGAAATACTTTATGAAAAGCTGCATAACAGACCGGTATTGTATCAAGTAATGTACCATCCAGGTCAAAGATAAAACCTTGTCGTTTCATATTGGCTTCCACCCCGAGGATTTAATTTCCCGGTCAAGACCCATATTATTAAAAGCTCCATAACTCATAAGATCATTTTTTTTCTCCGCGAACTCTTTGAATAATTTTTCTCTCTATTTGGGATAGTATTTGGTTCGCCACAATAGCCAGTAATGAAGCCAGAATGGTCCCCCATAAGATTTTTTCAGTATTATGGGTGCGGAGTCCATCGAACAGGATTGTCCCCAGACCGCCGGCATTGATTACAGAAGCGATGGTAGCGATGCCGATCGAAGATACTATGGAAATCCGGATACCTGCAACAATCATTGGACTGGCAAGTGGGAATTTTACTCCCCAAAAAGATTGCCAAGCTGACATCCCCATCCCGGTAGCAGCCTCAACGATTGCCGGGTTGATGGCATTAAACCCCGCCAGTATATTGCGCACCAAGATAAATTGGTTATATAGCATTAAAACCAGAACCGCTGTTTTGGTGCCGAGTCCGAAGAATGGTATGAGCAAGGCAAAAAGAGCCAAACTTGGAATGGAATAAATAATCCCGAAAATACTGATTATAATTTGAGAAACCGGGCGGGAACGCATGATGAGGGAAGTAAGGAGGATCGCCAGGAAAATGGAGAGAATAATGGTGATGCTCACAATCTCCAAATGTTCCATAAAAGCATTCCATAGTTTATCGTGATACTTTAGAAAAAAGACCAGCATCAAATACAACCTCCGATTCCCATATTCCAATCTTGACGCTGTTCTTCAACGGAATGGACAAGTCTGGCTACAAACTCATTGGCAGGTCTTTTGCAAATTTCTTTGGCGGGACCATATTGTTGCACCCGGCCCTGATCCATAATTAAGACGTGGTTCCCTAATTTGAAGGCTTCGTTGATATCGTGAGTGACAAACAGTATGGTTTTATGAAATTTACTTTGAATTTTGAGCAGTTCATTTTGGAGATTAATCCGGGTAATGGCGTCAATGGCGCCGAAGGGTTCATCCATCAGCATCAGTTCCGGATCGGCTGCCAGCGCCCGGGCTAGACCGACCCTTTGTTGCTGGCCGCCGGAAAGCTGACCCGGAAAACGCCGCATAAATTCAGCCGGGTCTAATTCCACCAGCTCCAAGAGGTCGATGACTTTTTTTTCGATTTTTTGCCGGTTCCAACCTAATATTTTGGGAACCGTGGCGATATTATCACCGTTGGTCATATGGGGAAACAAGCCGATCTGCTGGATAACGTACCCGATTTTGCGGCGTAATTGGACAGGGTTTAGGCTTTGAATCGGTTTGCCGAAAAGTAGAATTTCTCCGTGATCCGGTTCATATAAACGATTGACCATCTTTAGCAGGGTCGTTTTTCCACAACCTGAGGTACCTAAAATGGTCACGATCTCGCCTTCATTGACTTTTAAACTAACTTCGGAAACCGCGTCGTAACTAGCCTTTGGGAAACGCTTGCTAATAGACTGAAATTCAACCGCTATGCCCATGTTCTTCTCCTTTCATGACGATCCGGATAGCGCCGGCCGGACCCCGCAATGAGATACAAACATCGTTCGGAAAATCGCAATTGCCGGCTAAAGTCCGGCAATCACGATTATTTAGCCATATCTGAGCAGTGGTTGAATGAAGATAAATCCCCTTCGCTTTCTCCGGCGTAACAACTTGATCGGCTGTAGGAGTTGACAAATTAGGTGCAAGTCTCTTCAATAAGATTCGAAATACCATTTGTCAAGGGCGACCCGATTTTTGCAGGGCAGCGCCCGATAGGAAAGAGGCTCCGATATAGCGAAATATCCAGACGAGTGTAAAAACTGCCAATGCCATAAGAATCTCCACCTTGAAGATCCGCTCACGCGCTTTATCGTTACTTCGCAACTTCTTTTTTGATGGAATTGTAGTAGTCTTTGGCCACCTCGGTGTATTCCCGTTTTTTAACATCAATTTCCGCGTTGAGTTTGATGATTTTTTCATTATCGATGGTTGCGGTGACTTTATTGATAATGGTTGCCAGTTTCGGATTCTTGTCTAAAATTTCTTTCCGGACGATTGGGGCGATATTATAGGGTGGCCAAACATGTTTATCATCGACCAGCACGAAGAATCTTCTGTCAACCAGATTGCCTTCGGTGGTATAGGCGACCGCTAAATCCGCTTTGTCATTGGTCAATACGTCATACTTGAGTGAGTTATCAAAAACCGCCTTGGATTTAAAAGCAAATTTTCCATAGGCTTTTTCTAATGCCGGCAGTCCGTCCTCCCGGATATCGAATTCACCTTGGGAAGCAAAACGAATTTGGCCGGCATTTTTTTGTAAATCCGAGAGGGTCTTAATGCCCAATTTTTCAGCAATGCTGCGATTGATAACTAAGCCTTGACTGTCATTGGCAGCAGCATAATTCAGCCATACAATATTGAACTTTTTAAGGTATTCCGATTTAACAATCGCATATACTTTTTGGGGATCTGTGACTAAATCGTGTTTTAAGATAGCCAGCAAGCCGGTACCGGTATATTCGGGATAAAGATCAATTTCTTTATTGATGATGGCTGTATGTACCACTGAACTGGCAATATTCAGTTTACGTTCAACCTTGTAACTAATATCCTCCAGTGCCAAAGCGTAGATTTCCCCTAAAACCAGCGATTCGGTGAAATTCTTGGAACCAACCCGAATGGGAGAACTTTGGGCCCCAAAGCCCTCCGTATATGTGAAGAGGGTGGTGGCCAAAAGAAAAACTGTTACGAAAGAGCCAATCATTTTATTTTTGCGCATGATAAATCCTCCTACTAATTTATATTTATACGCGTTGATAACGCGTAATACATTGCTCTATCAAAAAGAATGTCAAATCTGCCAATAAAGAAAGGATAGCTACAGAAGCCCCGCCAATGATTAACAAGTCTAGACGGTATAGTCCCAAGCCGGTGAATATGATTTCTCCCAGTCCGCCGCCGCCGATATATGCAGCCAACGTGGCACTGGCAATAACCTCGATTGTCGCGGTACGAACCCCGGTTAAAATCAAGGGTAAAGCCAACGGCAATTCCACTTCCCAAAAGCGGCCCCATCTTCCCATTCCCATGCCGGTGGCAGTCTCTAAAACGGCATCCGGTATGTTTTGGAAGCTCAAAACGGTATTGATTAAAATGGGGGGTATGGCCAAGATTATTAAGGCGACTGCAGCCGGTAATACACCAATTCCAAGCAAGGGGATACATATAAAGAGAATAGCCAGACTGGGAATGATCCGTAAAAGACCGAAAAACTCAGTCAGTAGCCACTGGATTGGCGATAAACGGGAAGCGGCGATTCCTAAAGGTACAGCAATTAAAATTGCTGTTAAAACTGATAAGATGCTGATTTGCAAATGGGATAGCACTGCTTTTAAGTATTCATCACTGTGGGACATTAAGAAATCTTGCAATGCTGCATACACTGTCTCATCTCCTGAAAACTGCCGACCGGCCAAATGAATTTCTTACTATTGCTAGTATTTTAATATATTTTTTATTGTATGTAGTATATCTTATATAAATTATCGAGTCAATATTCTGATTTTACGGTTGGTAACGAAAACTTTGACACCGCAAGATTTGTCAATGAATTTAGTTCTTAGGGTAAAACGCCGGTTATTGTAAAAATATTTTCACCTTTATTTCTCGAAAAGTTTTTACGGTATTATCCGGGGAAAGCGGGAGTTATGGTTGAAAATGAACAGCTTGAAACAATCGCTTTAAAGTATGGAAGTATAGCTGTCAATCCAATTGCCAAGAGCGTTGGGCCGTAATATAAGTTGTTTTTTGGTTGTAAAGAAGCAATTTGGAATGTGGGTTGACAAAAGAAGGATTCTATCATAATATAAAAGTAAACCGATTGGATATATATAGTATAATAATTGATTGACCGGACAGACTGGAGATCAAGTTTATTTCTTGGAAAAGAGACTCACTTGATCTTTTTTATTACTCGCATCATGGTAAAGGTTTAAAATGAATCGAGGAGTCAAAAGGATGGCACCCGTGAATAAAATCAATCTGGAAATTGTAGGAAAATCGCTGAAGCTGCTGAATCAATATTTATATCTCAATACCGGAGCTGTGGGACCTCTCTCTGAAGCAACCGTAGCCGCAATCAGGCAGGAACAGGATTATGAATTAGTCAACGATCGTAGAAACCTTGGCTGGTAAAAAAATTATTATCAGGGGAATCAAAGAATTGGCGGCAGCTAGAGCCTCCATCGCATTTTATAATACCGAAAAAGAACTCGAAGATTTTATCCAGTCGGTTGCCGCGTTGCAAAATAACGGAAATAGAAGTTGATTTCAATCAGAAATTGAAGAGAACTCCAAATGGAATAAAAAGGGTAATCCCAGGCTGACTAGTCGACTAGAGGCTGGATTTGCATCATTGCATATCCGGTTTTTTTATTGAAGAAAAATAAAGGAGGAGCGTTGAATTGAAAAAAAATCTGATTTTCATAGGGACCTTTGCTATTCTGGCGATTTTGCTTGCCTTAGGAGGCAAATTGGCTTTGACCCTCGCTGAGGGGAGTAGTCCCAAATTTGTCAACGGCAAGTTGACCCGGGAATTTAAACTTCGCACGCCGACTTTTACCGGCTTTAATGAGTTTATTATTGCCGACTTGAACGGTTATTTCAAAGAAGTAAATATCAAACCCATCTATACCGGCGTTTTATCACAAGGAGCCGATTTGGCTTTATCGGTAGTGAAAGGTGATAATGATTTGTTTGGATCCGGTCATCCCACCAATATTGCGGTAGCCCGGAAAGCCGGTTTCCCGATTAAAATCGTGTTGCATAGTATGGTTGATAATCCGGAAAATAATAAGTTACATATGACCTGGCTCGTCAAAGATGATGGGAAGATCAAGTCCCCCAAGGATTTAGTCGGCAAGAAAATAGCAGTAGCTTCCTTAGGAGGTTGTGTGGAACTGTTAACCGCCGAATTTTTGCGTCAAAATCATTTACCGAAAAACAAAATCGAGATTGTCGTGATGAAAGACCAGCTCCAGGAAGAGGCGTTGCGCCAGGGCCTAATTGATGTAGCCGTAGTACATCCTCCTTATAACGTGAAGGCTGAAAATGCCGGCGGCGTGAAAATATTGACTACCAGTTGGGATATTGGCAGTAAAGCCGGTGATGGCACCATCGGGGGACTGGCCGTTCGGGCTTTTAGTGAAGATTTTATCAGAAAATATCCGGATGTGGTCAAGGCCTATATTGTGGCCGATTTAAAAGCCCAACACTGGATTAACAAGCATTATCAAGAGGCTTTGGAGATTGAATCAAAATATTTGAAGATCCCCCTGAAAGATATGGCGGGGAATGTTTATCCCGATCAATGGTGGATTCAGTCGTCCCAGATTGACTGGTGGATTCAAACGGCTTACAAAAATAAATTGGCTGGATTTGAAAAACCGGGTGAAATTAAGGCCCATGACATTTTTACCAACCATCTCAATCCCTATTACACCAAAGAGTTGCCGGTTCCTAAAATTCCTTAAGTAGTATTTCATCCTGGTATCCCGGGCACATCAAAGGATGAAAATTGTATGATGCCTAAATGCAACCTAACTCGCTCTTCCCCAAAGGAGTTATTCAGGTTAGTCATTTCAGTGGAAGAGTAACCCTAGCCGTTGGCCTCCAAAAGCTTTTGACAACCGGGGTTTTACTCTCCCACCAATTATGCTTCTTTGAATTTATATCATTGGGGGAGAGCCTGCCTTGGGATTGATGGCGCCAAAGTGGTCTACATCTGATTTTAAAAATTATTACTTTATTTCCAGAGGTGTACAAAGTGAATTCAAATCGCTTAAATGGTTTCATTTTAAATTTGCGAAAGTTCCTCGGCATCCTGGCATTTCTTTTGCTTTGGGAAATCGCCACTCGCACCAGGATGGTGAACCCGGCATTTGTTCCGCCGTTTTCGACGGTTATGGCTACCTTTGTGAGTATGGCCTTCAGTGGTGAGCTATTCGTGCATATCGCCATCAGCCTGCAGCGGGCTTTGTTCGGGTTTGCGCTGGGGTTGTTGTTTGCAATTCCGCTGGGATTGCTCATCGGCTGGTTTAAAAGGTTTGAATATTATGTGGATCCCTTGTTGCAAACCTTCCGGCAAATATCGACCATTGCCTTGCTGCCGGTGTTTATGTTTCTGTTCGGCATTGGAGAGGTTTCCAAAGTAGCGCTGGTTTTTTGGGGAGTTCAATGGGCGGTTTTGTTAAATACCATCTCCGGGGTGAAAACAGTTGATCCGTTGCTGACCAAATCAGCCCGTTCCATGTGCGCTTCACCGGTTACTTTATTTTATAAGGTAATATTGCCTTCGGCCTTTCCCAGTATCTTTACAGGGATTCGTCTGAGTGCGACGACTTCGATTCTGATTCTGACAGCAGCTGAGATGCTGGGAGCCAGCAAAGGATTGGGTTTTTTGTTATTTGACGCTGAAACCAAATATCAAATTCCCCGAATGTTTTCTGCCATCGTAGCGATGGCGATTTTGGGCGTGGTGATCAATTATGCTCTGCAAATGATTGAAAAAAGAATTCATCGTTGGAAAGAGAATGCTTAAGAAAGGTATTGCCAAAATCAGCGCAAAACTGAATGAAAAAGTGGCCTTTTTAAAAATCGACGTTCAAGTTATTTGTGAATGGTACGGTAATCCATCCAGCATGCACAAAGCAGGCCGCGAAGTACGCAGCGTGGTTGAAGGAGCCTGCCAGCAAGTGGCGGATATTTGCTGAAACCCCGGATGAAGTCATCTTTACCGGCAGTGGTACCGAAGCAGATAACTTCGTCTTGGTCGAAGTTTTTGAAACCTTTCGGAATACAGCGTTTCATCTCGTAACAAGCAAAATCGAACATTCGGCGATACTTGAAACCTGTGCTTATTTGGAAAAACGGGGGCGAAAGTAACCTATCTGGATGGTGATTCCGACGTAAAAAAGGCTCTCCGCCCTCCACCCGGCTGGTTTCAATCATGACCGCCAATAATGCAATCGGGACCATTCAGCCCATTGGGGAACTAGCTAGGATTACTCATGATCATGGGGCTCTCTTTCATTCCAATGCAGTCCAGGCACTGGGTAAAATCTCCCTGAGTATTTTGGGAGCCGTCGATTTGTTATCGGTTTCCGCCCATAAGATATACGGCTCCAAAGGAGTGGGGGCTCTTTATATTCGGAAGGGGTTAAAGTTGGAGCCATTACTGCATAGTGGAGGTCAGGAAGCAGGAAGGCCTTCTGCAACGGAGAACGTGCCGGGGATTGTCGGCTTTGGGATGGCTGCCAGGTTATGTCTTGACAATTTGGCAGTGGAAGCGGCTGGGCTGGTTCAATTGCGGGAACTTCTAATTGAGAGGGTTTTTCAACAAATCCCTCGGGCCCACCTTATAGGCCACCGCCATATGCGCTTACCTGGACATGTATCCATTGGTTTTGCCGGGCAAGAAGGCGAGGCTATTAAACTTTTATTGGCTCTGGATGAAGCGGAGATAGCCATTTCCGCCGGAAGCGCCTGTAGCTTCGGGTATGCCAATGAACCGTCCTATGTATTGCAGGCTCTTGGTTTTGATCCCTTAAAGGCCCGCGGCGGGCGGATTACTCTGGGCCGATTCAATACCGCAGGAGAAGTGGAACAGTTTTTGGATATCCTGCCGAAGGTTGCGGCGGAACCTCGTCCGATAACCTCCAGAAATATAGCATCCTAAAGCCTATCGAAAATCAGAAATCAAAAAAAGGAGAGTCGATCATCCATGACAGTCAAATTGCCGGGAATGAACTGCGGCCTTTGCGGTTACCGGACTTGTGAAGAGTTTATGGTTCCGCTGACTGAAAATCCGGAACTAAGCAAAAGGTGCATTTATAAACGCAGCCAAGAATGGCGAGGATCTTCGTCCTTCCAATATATTTTAGAAAAAATCCAAATCACGGTTGACTTTTTGATAAGCTTCCGTTAAAATCATACTAAATCGATAAAATAAGTAAGGAATTACGAAGCCGTTATCATCTAATTCAAATCATCAAGTTGACCAGACAGACTGGAGACTGAGTTGATTCTTTCTAAGGTTAGGCCTTAGGGGATCAAGCTCGGTCTTTTTTGTTACATAGCGGTTTGGGCCAATCGGTAACGGCGACAGATAAAGGGGTGATGGCGAGGTATTTTAACCATGGAGATTATCCAAAACTAAAAATAGCGGAGGTATGGATGATGAACCAATTTGGTTTTTTAAAATTGCAAGCCTATTCTTATTGGTAGCATTATTGGTGGTTACTGCCAATCCCGGTGTTGTTTCCAGCGCTCCGGCCCCCAAAACCATAATTATCGGCACCGGCAACGCCTTTAAACCCTATTGCTATCTGGATGAAAACGGTAAACCTGTGGGATACGAATATGAAGTACTAACGGCTATCAATAAGCGGTTGCCGCAATATAAGTTTGAATTCCAAACCTATGATTTTCAAAACGTTTTGCTCAGTCTACAATCGAATAAAATTGATATCGCAGCTCATCAATATGAGAAAAATCCCGAACGGGAGCAAAAGTATTTGTTCAGCAAAGAAAGTTACACCACCTTCATTTTACGGATTACAGTTTCGAAGAAAAGAAATGATATTCATGCCATTACCGATTTGGATGGAAAAATTGTCCAAATAAGCCCGGGTTCCAATGATGCCTATGTAATAGAGCAGTATAACAAGATGCACGGAAATAAAATCAAACTTGTTTATGCCGATTCGGGCGCCAATCCGGCATTAGTCATTCAAAATATTGAGAATGGCCGTATTGACGCTTTTATCTCCATCAAAAGAATTATGGAATCTTACAATAAAGTGTACGGCGACAAGTTGAAGACGGTGGGAGACCCCATTGCGACCTCAAGTACTTATTATATTTTCCGCAAAGAAGACACCAAGCTGCAGGAGGATATTGATAAAGCGCTTTTGTCCCTGAAAAAAGACGGTACTTTAGCCAAGATATCCATTAAGGTATTAGGCGGCGACTATACGGCCAATGATTGAAGTAAAGTCAAAGTAGAGAGGAGCATTCAAGGATGAAACGAGATGCAACGATTCGCTGGGGGCGGCTGCTGATCATCGCTTTGATTTTGGGAGTGTTGGTAGCCACAGATTCCAGTTTGCTGGCAGATACCAAATCCCCCAAAAAAATTATTGTAGGAACGGGGAATGCTTTTAAACCCTATTGTTACCTGGATGAAGAGGGGAATTTGGCCGGCTTTGAATATGAAGTTCTGAAAGCCATCAATAAACGATTGCCCCAATACCAATTTGAATATCAAACCATGGATTTCCCCAATGTTTTATTGAGTCTGGATTCGGGGAAAATCGATATTGCCGCCCATGAATATGCCAAAAATGCCGAACGGGAGAAGAAATACCTGTTTGCCAAGGAGTTTTACACCATCGTTGCTACCAAAATAACAGTATTGGCCACCCGCAATGATATCCGATCCCTCACCGACCTTTATGGCAAAAAGGTCCAGGTATCGCCGGGTAGCAATGATGCTTATATCCTGGAAAGTTACAATAAAGAGCACGGTAATAAAATCAACCTGATATACGGCGCCCTGGATACGGCCATGCTGGTCCAAAATCTGAAGACCGGTTCCATCGACGCCACCACCCAATTTACCCGCAATGTGGATTCGATCAACAAAGCATACGGGGATGTTATAAAAATAGTCGGCGATACCCTGTATAATTCCTACACCTATTTTATTTACAGCAAAGATGAAGCCGGACTGCGGGATGATGTCGATAAAACGATACGGCAATTGAAGAGTGACGGTACCTTATCCAAAATATCCCTGAAAATCCTGGGCAGGGATTATACCCAATAATCTAAGAAAAGAGTCTGTTTACCATGGATCAGCCAATCAAAAAATCTGCCCTGGAAATAGCGCCCAAAATTGTTGAGCTGCGCAGGCAGATTCATCGCCACCCCGAAATGGCCCTTGAGGAATTTGCCACCGCTGCACTGGTGGCCAAGACTTTGCGAAAATCAGGGATTGAAGTTCAGGAAAATGTTGGTACTACAGGGGTTGTCGGCTTAATTCAAGGCGTTCATCCCGGAGCAACCGTTGCTTTACGAGCCGATATGGATGCCTTGCCGGTGCAGGAGGAAAACGTTTTGGAATTCCGGTCGGTTCATCCGGGCGTGATGCACGCTTGCGGACATGATGCCCATACGGCAGCTTTACTTGGGGCTGCCGAGATCTTAGCCAAAGAACGGCAGTCGATCCGGGGAAAGGTGAAGCTGATCTTTCAACCCAGTGAAGAAAGTCCCAAAGGCGGCGCAGTGGAAATGATCCGGGAAGGGGTATTGGAAAACCCCAAAGTCGATGCCATTATCGGCTTGCACGTGGATCCCAATCTGCCGGTGGGGAAACTGGGTTACCGGGAAGGAGCTTTTTATGCGGTGGCAGGCGGGTTTCAAATTGAGATCCTTGGTGAAACAGGACATGGCGCCTGGCCCCATAAGGCCAAAGATGCGGTTTTAGTTGCCGCTGAAGTGATTCAGGCTTTGCAAACCATTTCTTCTTCGAAAATCGATCCCGTCGAATCTTTTGTACTGTCCATCGGAACCATTCATGGCGGAAACAGGGCCAATATCATCGCCGATCGGGTGGTGCTAACCGGCACGGTGAGATGCTTCAATGAAATCCTTATCCATCAGGCCGGCGAGTGGATGGAGAGAATCATTAAGCATATCTGCCAGGCCCATGACTGCCACTATCAATTTCAATTTGTTTCCGGCCATAAACCCTTAATGAATGATAGGAAAGTAACGGCCATTGCAAAACAAGCGGCTGAAAAAATATTCGGCGCCGCCCATGTCGTCGAAGTTCCCCGGGTTTTGCTGGGGGAAGATTTCACCAGCTATTCCCATGAGGTCCCGGCTACCTTTGTATCCTTGGGGGCGGCCGCTCCCAATCAAGAGAATTTTCCCCTGCATCATCCGAAGTTTGATCTGGATGAAGCGGTCTTGCCTTTGGGAGCGGCTTTTTTCGCCCTGGCGGCGCTGGAATTTTTGAATTCGGTGGGTCCGGAAATGGCAAAGAGCTCGATCATGATTTCAGGAGACCATTATGGGACAATTATTTGACATCAAACTCATATTTGAATATTTCCCCAAATTGTTGTCGCGGTTGCATATTACGTTATTGATTCTGATAGCTGCAACGGTATTGGGAGTCTTCCTGGGTACTGTTTTGGCTTTGTTCCGGTTAGGGAAAACCCCCTTGCTCAATCAAATTTCCGCCATTTATATTTCTTTCATGCGGGGCACCCCCATCATTGTGCAGATGTTCATTGTTTATTACGGATTACCGCTGGTTTTATTGAAGATTCATGTGGATATCAACCGTTGGGACAAATTAATTTTCATCATCATTACCTATGGGTTGAACATGGCTGCTTTTATGGCTGAGATTATCCGGGCCGCCATCATCGGGGTACCCATCGGTCAGACGGAAGCAGCCTACGCCGTCGGTATGAGCAGGTTGCAGACCTTCCGGCGGATTGTGGCCCCACAGGCCTTATTGATCGCTTTACCTAGCCTGGGAATGAATATGGTGGGTTTATTACAGAATACCTCTGTTGCCTTTTCACTGGGTATTATCGATGTGATCGGCAAAGCCAGGGTTATCGGGGCCAGTACTTATCATACTTTGGAAGGATATGTCGGAGCAGCGGTCATTTTCTTGACCCTTTGCGTCCTGATGGAATATGGATTCTCCAATGTTGAGTAGAAATTAAAATATAAAATGATCGGGCGATGATACGATGAACTTTGATTTTCATTTTATGTTGATTGCCATGAAAGCGGCTTTGCGTTATACACCGGTAACCCTTTTGCTGGCCTTTGTTCCTTTTACTTTGGGTATCATTTTGGGGACTTTCATCGCTTTGGCGCGGTTATTTCAGTTCAAGGTATTGGCAAGGGGGATGCAGGTTTTACCAAAGGCATACCGGTGGTATTGCAAATCTTAATCATTTATTTTATGATGGTCCAAGGGTTTGACAGTATGGCCGACAAATTCCATTGAAGCTTGCATTCCAAAGATATTAACGTCATTTATATGGCGTTTACGGCATTATTAACCGTAGCGATCGCCAATATCTCGGAAACCATTCGCGGGGCTTTGATGTCGGTAAATAGAGGACAATATGAAGCGGCGTATTCGGTCGGAATGACCCGTTCTCAGTTATTACGCCGGATTGTTCTGCCGCAGGCGTTACCGGCAGCCGTTCCCATGTTGTGCAGCAACTTGATTGGGATGATCAAAAGTACTTCCTTGGTGTTTACGATTTCTGTGGTCGACCTGATGAATGCCGCCTTAATTACGGCCACCGCCAATTACAAATATTTGGAGGCTTATGTAGCCTCAGCCATCGTTTATTGGGCCTTAAACGGCAGCCTGGAAAGGATTTCCTTTCTTTTGGAAAAAAGGCTCTCCGGTTACCGGAAGGAGGGGGCGTTTTGATCGAGTTAAAAGGAGTTTTTAAGGCCTTCGGCAAGCATCAAGTGTTGAAAGGCATCGATTTGAAGGTCAATAAGGGTGAAGTGGTGGTGGTGATCGGACCCAGCGGTTCCGGGAAAACCACTCTTCTAAGGTGCATTAATTTTCTGGAAAAAGCCGATGATGGTCAATTGGCGATTGGCGAAAACCATTACCATTTCAAACATGCCTCCAAAAAAGATATCCTTAGTGCGCGCCGGCAGACGGCCATGGTTTTTCAAAATTATAATTTGTTCAGTAACAAAACAGCGCTGGAAAATGTGACCGAAGGTTTAATCATTACCCGCGGCGTTGCTAAAAACGAAGCCGAGGCCCTCGGCAAAAAATTATTGGATAAGGTAGGCCTTACCGACAAATACGACGCTTATCCCTGCCGGCTTTCCGGAGGCCAGCAGCAGCGGGTGGGGATTGCCAGGGCTTTGGCTTTGAATCCGGAGGTCATTTTATTGGATGAACCGACCTCGGCCCTGGATCCGGAGCTGGTGGGAGAGGTTCTTACAGTAATCAAAAAAGTCGCCAAAGAGGGAATCACCATGATTGTGGTCACGCATGAACTCTCCTTTGCGGCCGATGTGGCCAACCAGGTTGTTTTCATGGATGAAGGCTTGATTGTGGAAGAGGGAACCCCGCAACAGTTATTTTCCCATCCCAGGGAAGAGCGGACGCAGCAATTTTTAAAAAGGATATTACCGGAGTGGAATTATGATATTTGAATAACGAGGAGGTTTCGATGATGCCGATTAATTTAGATGTGTCCACTGCAGGAACCCGCGAAAACCGTTTGGGTTCCATCACCGGGTATAACGGTGATTTGAAGGACTTGGTCCATCAATCCCGCTGCGGAGGTCCTAAAGACCGGGAACGTTGTTTCAGTCAATCCAGCACCTGCCTGTCAGGTTGCGCTCTCGGCCAAATTTCGGGTATCCGTGATGTCGCCGTTATCAATCACGCCCCTTCCGGTTGTACAGCGGGAGCTGCCGGGGCCGATGTTTTAAACACGCAGCTGGCAACCAAGATTGGAGTTGTCAATCATACTGTCTTTGTAGGTACCGATATGAATGAGCAAGATACAGTATTTGGGGCAGTCGGTACTCTTCGGGAGGTTATTTTGGAAACCTACCGTCGTTATCTGCCAGAGGCTATTTTTATCGGTACTTCATGTGTAACCGGGATTATCGGCGAAGACGTCGAGGGGATCGTGGAAGATCTCAAAACGGAGCTGCCGGTCCCGATAGCCGCGGTTCATTGTGAAGGATTTAAATCCCGCATCTGGGCAACTGGATTTGACGCAGCCGACCATACAGTCCTGACGTCTATTGTCAAGCCGCCCCGAACCAATAAAAAGTCGTCGGTGATTAACTTTAAAAACTTTTTCGAGAGCGCTCGGGTGGAAATTACCGAACTGTTCGCCAACTTTGGGGTCAAGCCGCAGTTTTTGTACCAAAATGCCACTGTGGAAGAACTCTCCCATATCTCAGAGTCTTTGGCTACCGTTTGCATTTGCGGAACTCTCGGGACTTATCTGGGAAACGCTTTAGAGCAGCAGTATGGGGTTCCCTATATCAGGACTATCAACCCACTCGGAGTTACCGGTTTTGAAACCTGGCTCCGGGAAATCGGACGGGTCATCGGTAAAGAGGGTGAAGTCGAGTCCTACATCAGCGGACAAAGAGAAAAATACCTGCCGCAGATTGAGGCGGTCAAAAAAGAATTAACAGGATTACGGGCCGTGATTGGGATGGGCCCCGGTTATACCTTTGAAGTATCCCGGGTTTTGCAGGAATTGGGTATGGAAGTGGTCTGGGGGGCAGCCTGGCATTACGACCACCAATATGATAACGACCAGATACCGCCATCATTAAAATATTTGGATGCGACTTCCCCGGCAAATTTTAAGATCAGCGTGGCCGACCAGCAAAACTTCGAAGTTCTCAATATTTTGCACCAGTATCAGCCGGACATCTATTTTTCACGGCATCCGGGAACCACCGTCTGGGCGATCAAACAAGGCGTGCCGGCGCTTTATGTGGCGGATGAATATATGATCTTTGGCTATCAGGGAACCTTAAACTTTGCCTGTGCGGTATTGGACACCATTCAAAACCGCAGTTTTGAAAAAAACCTGGCCGCCCGGGTAAAACTTCCTTATACCCAGTGGTGGTACAATCAAGGTAATGCAAATTTTCTAAAGGAGTCGATAGGATAAAATGGCCAGAATACTCGATCAACCAAGGTACAAATGCGCAATGGCCGCGATGCAAACGGTGCAGTCGATTCCCGGATCTTTACCCATCTTGCATGCCGGACCGGGTTGCGCTGAAAAATTAGGGGGCAGCGTAGGGAGTTCCGGCCATTTTTCACCCCATATCTTTCCCTGCACCAATATTAGTGAAAAAGAAGTCATTTTTGGTGGCGAGAGCCGTTTGAGAGAGACCATTGAAAATTCACTCAAAGTGGTGGATGCGGATTTATATGTGATATTAACCGGGTGCACCTCGGAGATCGTCGGAGATGACGGGACGGAAGTGGTCCGTTCTTTTAAAAATTCCGAAAAACCGGTGATTTTTGCCTCGACTCCCGGTTTTAAGGCCAACAATTATCAAGGCCATGAGTGGGTCATTCAGGCGATCATCGACCAATACTTAAAGGAGTCGCCCTCCAAGGTGCAGGGGCTGGTTAATATTTGGGCGGGAATCCCGATGCATGATCCGTTCTGGCTTGGGAACCTACGAGAGCTTGAAAGGTTGGTTGGAGAAATCGGCCTGATTCCAAACACTATCTTTGGACACGGCAGAGGGGTTCAAAATATCCAGCGCATTCCCGAGGCCCAGTTTAATTTGGTGGTTTCCCCCTGGCTGGGTCTAAAAAATGCTCAATCATTGCAGGAGCGCTTCGGAACCCCCTATCTCCATTACCCGGCCCTTCCGGTAGGCGCTTTTGAGACCAGTAAATTTTTAAGGACTGTTGGGGAGTTCGCCGGGCTCCGTGCCGAACAAGTCGAGCCTGTTATTAAGCGGCACGAGGATGAATATTATTACTACATTGAACGTTTTGCCGATGTTTTTCTGGAGACCCGGGTGATGTCCAAACGGTTTGTGGTGGTTTCCGACGCCCAATATGCATTGGCCCTGACCAAGTTCTTGGTCAACGATTTGGGGCGGATACCATCCAAACAATACATCACCGATGATACCCCGCTGGAATATCAGAATCAGGTGCGAAGCTATTTCCGGGAGTTCAATGACGGGATTGTGGCCGAAGTGGAGTTTTCCAGTGACGGACGGCAGATTCACGATCAAATCCGCCAAACGGATTTTCATGGTTATCCTTTAATCCTCGGCAGTTCCTGGGAGAAAAAACTGGTGAAGGAGTTAAAAGCCCATTATATCATGATTTCGTGGCCGGTTATTGAAAGGCTGGTCATTAACGGCTCTTATGTCGGTTATAACGGCGGGCTTAAACTGTTGGAAGATATTTATTCGGTGGTACTGACCCGGTTTAATTGATACAGTGGCAATATTGATATCAAATTCTTCCAGAGCAATATTGACAAAAAATTACCAAATGATATACTGAAAATATAATAAAATAACTCGGAATACTAATAAAAGCTGACTGGAAAACTGGAGGCTTTGAGCGGGAATTGTTTTGATTCCAAGGCACTCAAAGCTTCCAGTTTTTTTAGGTCTTTTTGGACAGATTTACAACTTTTCAATGAGGTGGTCTGTAAATGCCCAAATTGAGATTTCGAAAAGCAGTGGAGGTGCTTCCTCCTTATACTCCTGCAAAGTCCTTAGAAGCGATTAAACATGAATTGGGCTTGGAGAGGATCGTTCGCCTGTCTGCCAATGAAAGCACCATGGGGTGTTCGCCCCGGGTGGGTCCTGCTATCGTGCAAGCCCTCAAAAATATTTATCTTTATCCGGATGGAGCCAGTTCTCTCCTTAAAAGTAAATTGGCGCAAGTCCATCAATGTCAATCCGAGCAAGTGATTGTTGGTTCAGGTTCCTTTGAAATTTTATCCCTGATTGCGGAAGCTTTGATCGAGCCTGGCGATGAGTGCATTATACCAACGCCTACTTTTGGCTGGTACCAGACAGTGACTTTGGCGATGGGCGGTCAAGCGGTTAAAGTACTATTAGAGGACCATTGCATCAATTTGAATTCAATCAAAAGTAAAATGAATCGAAATACCAAAGTTATCTGGCTTTGTAATCCTAATAACCCGACCGGGACGATTTTCACTAAAGAGTCAGTGGAAGAGTTTCTGAGCCAAATTCCCGGAAATATCGCGGTGGTTTTCGATGAGGCCTATTTTGATTATGTCGAGCGGGAGGATTATCCGGATGCCACTCAATTTTTACATTTTCCCAATGTCATATCATTGCGTACTTTTTCTAAAACCTTTGGATTGGCAGGTTTACGAGTCGGTTACGGGATCGGAAATATCGAATTCATTGATATTTTGAACCGGATCCGGTTGCCGCTGAATGTTAATGTTCTGGCACAGGTTGCTGCCGTTGCCAGTTTAGAAGATCCAGGATTTAAATCAACGGTGTTGGAAAATAACCGCAAAGGCAAAGAATTTTTTTATCATTCTTTTCAAAGGATGGGATTGGTTTATATACCTACCGAGACCAATTTTATCATGGTTGATGCGGCTCAAGATTCTGCCTTGGTCTTTGAAAAACTGCTTCGCAAAGGAGTTTCGGTTCGCCCCGGCGTGGAATTCGCTATGCCGACATGGCTGCGGATTACCATTGGCCGTCCTGGAGAAAATGAATTTCTGATTGAAAAATTGAAAGAAGTCCTGAATGAAATTGAAGGAGGGAAAGACCATGATCATTAAAACACCCCAGCAATATGTCAATCAACCGGATATACTTCGAGCCGCGGGATCATATGTTGCCAAAATAGGGAGAAATGCTTTCGTTGTAGGGGGTAAAACCGCTCTGGCGGCAACTGGACAAGAATTTTTTGAAAGTTTAAAGGCAGCCGGAATCGAAACTGTCACTGAAGAATTGGTTGACGATTGCACCCAAAAGGATGTGGACCAACATGGGGTAACAGCAAAGAGAATCAAAGCCGATGTGATCATAGGGGTTGGAGGTGGCAAGGCGTTGGATTTGGCGAAAGCGATCGGAGATCAATTGGCAATACCGGTTATCACCGTGCCAACCATCGCCGCGACCTGCGCCGCCTGGTCGGCCTTATCGATTCTATATGATGAAAAGGGGCGTTTCGCAGGCGGTATTATTTTAAAAAATTCTCCTCAGTTGGTTTTGGTTGATAGCGGGATTATTGCCCGGGCCCCGGTGCGGTATCTACGGGCTGGTATCGCCGACACATTGGCAAAATGGTATGAAACGGCTCCCTATGTTGTTCAGGCGGAAAATGATCTGGTTCTTCAGTTGGGTCTGGAAAATGCCAAACTTGCCTTCAGAATCATTGAAGAAAAAGGGATTCGGGCTATCAAAGATGCTGCCGATCACCATGAAAGTGAAATACTCCGGGAAGTGATTGATTCGATCATTGTATTGGCAGGGCTAGTGGGAAGTATCACCGAGGGCGCCAATCGCCCGGTGTTGGGTCATGCCATTCACAATTCACTCACTTTTATTCCGGAAACCCATTCCAGTCTGCACGGAGAGAAAGTAATCTTTGGGGTTTTGGCGCAACTTCTTGTAGAGGGCAAAACGCCGACGAAAATTAAGGATTTTTTAAGATGGATGAATGAATTAGAGCTTCCGGTTACTCTGGGACAATTGGGTGTGCTAGACCCACGGATAGCTGCGGCTGAGGTAGGACGGAATATGAATATTGAAACAGAATCCCTTAGCAAGTATCCATTTTCAGTTACCCCTCAATTGATAGAGAAAGCAATGATTGAGGCCGACCGGTTGGGTGAAGGCACGCTCAACCAAAGTTTAAATCGGGGAGCAATCTATGATGAGCGAAACATCCTGGCAATCTGATGGAGTTGACTTTATTACCGCAACACGATTTGCAGTTTTAGGGTATGCTCGTGAAGACCGGACACCGCTTTTTGCGATCCATGGGAAGTTAAGAATCATCACGATTTGGGTTAAAGCCTGCCGTAACACTTTCCGGTAGCGGTCATCAAATCTTCCAGCCAAACTCATTCATATATTTCTGCTAAAAACAGGGCTCCCCACAAAGGATGCAAAAGCGGTATAGAGTCCCCGTTCAATCCGAACGTCGGTACCATCGTGCCGGGCTTGGTCAATGATAGGACTATTTGTAAATTGGATCGAAAATTATTTCAAGGGCGATTCAAATTTTCTTGACAAAATTTTCCCAGCCGATTAGAATGGAATAAATTTAAATTATTCCGATTGGAAAAGTAAGAATTAAAAACCGATAATTTTTTCAGACATAAATTTGTAGCAAGCCTTAGCAGGAGGGAAATCCAATGGTAGTTTTACTTGTAGGTGCAGACAGGTTGGGTAATATTTATGAACAACTCCATCTAGAAGGTGCCGAGGAAATCATTCACTGGACGGGCCGCTGCAAAACCTGTATCAAAAGGCCGATACCAAGGCGGGTTGAAAAAATCATCATCTTTTGTGATTATATTAATCATCCTTTGATGGGTAGTATTAAAAGGCAAGCCAAAAGAGAAGGCATACCCGTGACTTATACCAAGCGGGCACTGTCTCATAAGGCTGAAAGCTTGCTTGCCTGAAATTCGACACAGACTTAAATTTCAAATAATCCCGGAAAAGAAAGGTGAAAGGGAATGAGTATCATCATTGTAAGCAGTATCGTAGTGATCTTGGTAATTGGATTTTTGTTGCCTTTTATCTTCAATTCAGAACATCAAAACCTGACGCCGGCAATCCGCGAAAAGGCGCCGGGACAATTTGTCCGTCTTTCTATAGGATTTACTCATTATGAAATTGCGGGTCCGGAAAACGGTCAGGTCATTATGTTGATTCACGGCTTCTCGGTTCCTTATTATATGTGGGAACCCAACTTTTCAATCTTATCAAAAGCCGGGTTCCGGGTCCTCCGGTATGACATCTATGGGAGAGGTTTATCGGACAGACCGGATGTTGTGTACGACCGGAAACTTTTTGTGACGCAATTGAAGGAACTCATTGAAGCGTTACAACTTAAAGGGCCTATTCATTTCGTTGGCAACTCCATGGGTGGAGCTGTGGCAACGGCATTTGCGGCGGATTATCCAGAAAAAATCGGTAAATTAGTACTGGTCGATCCTTTCAACGAACAGTTGCCCATCGGACCCTTTGGCATTCCGTTGCTTGGAGAATATTTCAGTTCAATTTCACTCGTTCCCTTTGCGCCGCAAAGACAGTTGCAAGACTTTTTCCATCCGGAATTGTTTCCGGATTGGCCCCAGCTTTTTCGGGAACAGATGCAATACAAAGGTTTTGGCAGGGCTTTGCTTTCAACCTTACGCAACTTTATCAGCCATGATCCGACTGCTGATTATTTCAAGATCGCCCGTCAAAATGTACCGGTATTGCTAATTTGGGGAACCGAAGATCAAACTTTAAGTACCAAAGGAGCCATGAAGCTCTATCACATATTGCGCCCGGAATTGCTTTGGATTGAGAAGGCCGGTCATCTTCCCCATTATGAATTGCCGGAGAAAGTGAATCCGCGAATGATTGATTTTTTGGCTAAAAATAATCATCAAGAAGAGAATCAAATGCAAGCTTGATTCGTCCCGATCCGGCTGAAAATTAGTAGAGCGTATCGTAAATAAACGGTAATCAGAAATGGGGAAGAACGCTCTACTTAAGTAAAACCTTCACAATCATTGAGTAGTTATTTCAAGAATTATCATTTGTTCTACAAAATATTTACAATAGGGAGTGTTCTGGTGATTGACAAAATATAGAAGTCGGCATAAAATATTAGTAATCAAATAGGATAACTTTAATATATTTAGACTACCAATAACCTTTCGTATAATACGTATACTTTAGCATTGGAGCGCGATTGCCCATCGGGTCATTGATTGATGTTCAAAACGGACCACCCTACTGATGCAGCCCGGCGTGCCGATTGAATCACCCTGCAACGGTACAGGTACTTGTGTGGCAAATGTTTGGTCAAAATAACCCCTGATTCTTTATCCCGCTTGAATCAAAAAGCAGGGGAAAGGAGTTTCTCGAATATTTAGGTTCGAGTTTGGTAATAAATTTTGGAGGTTATGGAAATGGGCTTGGAAAAAGATTTGAATGAAAAAAAATTTCCCATTGCCATGGAAGATCTCAAACAACTCTTAGAGATGGTGAATAGTATTAGTTACGGTTCGGTTACTATACTGATTCAAGACCGCCGGGTAATACAGATTGAAAAAAATGAGAAGGTAAGGTTGAAATAAACCTTTGATAGTAATCAACTCCGGCACTTCAATCGCTGGATTACAATGGCTGGTTGAATAATGATTTCGGAAAAAGATTGCGTTGACATTTGGGAAGTCTAGTCATAAAATAAAAGTAATTTGATAGGAAAAGATGTATTAATGAAATGAAATGGGTTGACCAGACAGACTGGAGGCCATGTTCATCATTTTTTTGATGATAACATGGCTTTTTCATTTCATTCAAGAAGCTGCGAATAAGAATTTGGAGGGGTTTTATAATGAGTAAGTTTGTGGATCGTCCCCGATATACGTGCGCCTTGGGAGGTGCGGTTGGAACGTTGATTAGTTTGCCGAAAGTGGTTCCAATTTTGCATGCGGCTGCGGGATGCGGCGGAAATATTGCCAATGCTTTGAATGGGGCAGCCGGCTATTTGGGAAGCGGGTATTGTTCCGGGCAAGCCCTTCCAAGTTCCAATGTATATGAGAATGAAATCGTCTTTGGCGGAGAAAAACGTTTGGCAGAACAAATTGAAAATACCTTGAAAGTGGTTGATGGTGATCTTTATGTGGTGGTCACCGGATGCATGGTGGAAATGATTGGCGATGATGCCCATGGAGTCGTCAAACAGTTTTCAGGGAACCGGGTGCCGGTACTGGTGGCAGATACCGGCGGTTTTAAAGGCAATTCCTATAAAGGTTATGACATCATCTTGGATCTGTTATTCCGGGAGTTTGTAAATAAAACCGAAAGTAAAGATCCGAAAACCCTTAATTTATGGGGCGTTGTTCCGATTCATGATGTTTTTTGGAAAGGAAACCTGGCTGTTTTAAAATCATTGCTGCGAAAATTGGGCTATCAGGTGAACACCTTTTTTGGAGATGACGAAACTTTAGATAATCTTCGTGATGCCGGACGGGCCGTTTTGAATGTGGTGGTTTCAGATAGCGTCGGTATTACACCGGCTGAAGTTTTTCAACAAGAGCACGGTACACCGTTTGTGATAGCGCCTTTTCCGATTGGAGCATGGGGAACTGAACAGTTTCTGAGAACGGTTGGAACCGCTTTGGGAATCGAAGCTGCTTTTGTTGAAAAATTGATCACGGAAGAAAAACGGCAGTATTACAATTATTTAGGAAGGCTTGCCGATGTATACAACGATCTGGACTTGCAACGATATGCAGTCATTGTTGGGGATTCCAATTACGCACAGGCCCTCACTCGCTTTCTCGCCGATGATTTGGGTTGGTTACCGGAATTGGTTGTAGTAACGGATATCCTTAATGAGGAGCAACAGCAATCAGTCAGCGGAAGATTTGCAAATTACCGCGCGCCGGTCAAACCGGAATTGGTTTTTGATACCGATACTTCCAGTGTTAAAAAGCATCTTTTTAATCACTGGCCGGTTAACCGTAACCATCGATATGATGACGGATTGAATCCGGCTTTTGTGATTGGCAGCGGGTTTGAAAGGGATTTGGCTGAAATTCTGGGAGTCCCGCATTTAAGTGTGACCTATCCCATTTCCAACCGGGTGGTCCTTGATCGTGCCTATGCCGGATATTCGGGTGGTTTGAGGCTTACCGAAGATTTACTTAGCGCCTTGGTTGGCAGTCGTTAAGAATTTTGTCATGATTACCAGGAAGGAAGGTATTGAAAATGGATTATATTCAAGAAAAAGCCCCGCCGGTGCGGGAAGATCGTTTAAAAGCCTGCAACGCATTTGGCGGTCGTTGTTGTGAACTGGCGGAAGGAGCCAAAAAGGGTTGTCTGTACGGAATTAAACGTACTTTTTCCCAGACTCAGGGTTGCCAGTTGAATTTAAGTTTGGCAATTTTAAACACACTCCGTGATACGGTGATCATCATCCACGCGCCGATTGGTTGCGGCGGTAGTAGTGTGGCGGCTGCCGGACTGACCAAGAATTTTCAAAAACTCCGGGATTCGAAAGCGGCCGGTTTGATTTGGCTCAATACGAATCTTGATGAATCGGATGTCATCAAAGGTGGCGAAGCCAAGCTGCGAGAGGCGGTACTTTATGCGGACCGTGAATTCCGTCCCAGTGCCATCGTGGTTGCCAATAGCTGCGTACCGGCGTTAATCGGCGATGATTTGGACGGAATCCTGGCGCAGCTCCAGCTGGAAGTAGCTGCTAAAATCGTTCCCGTTCATTGTGAAGGTTTCAAAACCAAAATTCAGGCCAGCGCCTATGATGCGGTTTATCACGGCATATTGCGCAACCTGGTCGGCGTTCGGGAGGAAGAACAACGGGTAATCCCTGATGAACTGGAAGAGTTATCCGAAAAGTACAGACGAAGTAAGACTGTCAATATTTTGAATGTCTCTTCCATGAGCCGATTTGATGAGGATGAATTGACACGCTTGGTCAAAGCGCTTGGCTTAAATGCCAGATTTCTTCCTTGTTATGCGCATCCCGATGATTTTGAGACCGTGTCCGAGGCGGCCTTAAATGTCAGTATTTGCGCCACGCATGATGATTATTTCGTGGGCCATTTGTTAACCCAGTTTGGTATCCCCTTTGTATTACGGGCGATTCCGATCGGGATTATGAACACCAATAAATGGCTGCGGGATATTGCAAAATTTTTTAAAATCGAAGATATTACTGACCGTTTCATTGAAGCGGAAACGAGAGAATTGGAAGCCGCACTGGCTCCTTACCGGGAGATTCTCAAGGGAAAACGGGTCTTTCTGGCCGGCGGAGAAATTAGAACCTTTGCCAATGCCAGTTCTTTGGTGGAATTGGGATTGGAAGTGGTGGGAATGAAGGGTTACCATTATGACCAGTTCGGTGACGATTTTTTGAACGATCTGAACCTGGATGACAAAGTCCTTTTTAATATTGCCACCGGCCAACCTTTTGAGCAAGCCAACTTGCTGGCAAAGTTGAAACCGGATATTTATGTCGGCCATATTGGAGGTAATGGCTGGGCCGCCAAACAAGGTATCCCGGTATTCCCCATTTTCGGCCAAACCGTTAATTATATGGGCTACAACGGAGTTTTTGAGCTGGCCCGCAGACTGGTGAGAATACTTAAGAATCCGGTCTTTAACCGTAATTTGGCTGAGAACACCAGTTTACCTTATTTTGAAGATTGGTATCGGCAAGATCCCTTTACTTATATTGATAAAAGTGTATTACTCGCTAAGGAACCGGGGGCAGAAGCAGTTAGCGGAAATTAATTATTTCACTTTACCGGGAGGCTGGGCCATGATTGAGAAGGTCTCATTCAAAATATTCGGCATGACTTGCGCTTTGTGCTCGACCCAGATTGAATCAAGCCTGGAAGATCTGGATGGGATTACCAAGGTTAAAGTGAATTATGCAACCGAAAAAGCAATTTTGGAATTTGAAAATACCACAGTCCATTTACCGGAGATTCAAAAAGTCATCAAACATCTGGGATTTTCGGTAGCAGAAAATGATCGACCGGGGACTAAACCATTGGTAGAGCCTGCTGAAATCGAAAGAAAACATCTGCTGCGTCAATTGATTTTCGCGGTTGTTTTCAGTTTACCTTTAGTGTTAGCCATGATTTTGGGGGGACTCGGTTTTTGTCATGACACTTTTGACCCCGCCAGCCAAACCCAGTGGGGAACTTTTGTAGAGTATTTAAGGTATAAGGCTTCAGGTTTGCATGACTGGCGGTTACAACTAATCTTGGCAACTCCGGTTCAGTTTATCCTGGGATTTCGATTTTACAAAAATTCCTTTTATGCTTTACGTGCTAAAAAGGCCACGATGGATTTACTGATAGCCCTGGGAACAACCGCTGCCTATTTTTATAGTTTATATATTTCCCTTTTCCAGTCGTATACAGTTGTTTTGGGGATGAAAAATATTTATTTTGAAGCTTCTTCAGTGATTATCACCCTGGTTTTACTGGGAAAATATTTGGAATTGGTGGCACGGGGAAGAACGTCCCGGGCCATCCAAACTTTGATCGCTCTCCAGCCGAAGACGGCACGGGTAATGCGAGATGGGATTGAAACACCCATTCCAATTGAAAACGTTCGCCTCGGTGACCTTATTCAGGTAAAACCCGGTGAGCAGATTCCAGTGGACGGGGTTATTGTCGAAGGATATTCGACGGTTGATGAATCGATGCTGACTGGCGAAAGTTTACCTGTGGATAAGAAGGTTTCGGATACGGTGACCGGAGGATCGTTCAACCGCTTTGGTTCGTTTACCTTCCGGGTTACCGGTGTCGGGGAGCAGATGGTATTGTCCCGTATTATCGCCATGGTCGAAGAAGCTCAAAACAGTAAAGCGCCGATTCAAAAAATTGCCGATCGGGTCTGCGGTTATTTTGTTCCGGTGGTGGTAACGATATCACTTTTCACCTTTTTATTCTGGTATTTTGTCATTTACCATCAAACATTTTTCGTGATCGATAAACCGATTCTTTATGCAGTGGCGGTTTTGGTGGTTTCGTGCCCTTGTGCGCTGGGACTGGCAACACCGGCCGCGTTGATGGTCGGTATGGGGAAAGGCGCTCAAAAGGGCATATTAATCAAAAACGGTGAGGAACTGGAAACTGCAAGTAAAATCAATACGATTGTTTTCGATAAGACCGGAACGCTAACCACCGGGAAACTGGAAGTGACGGATATTATTTTCCTCCCCACAGGGAATCGTTCGCTGGATGAAGCCACAGTTTTGAAACTGGCGGCAATTGCCGAAAAACGTTCCGAACACCCCTTGGGAAAGGCCATCTATCAAAAGGGAAAATTCGAAATTGATCGGGAAGCCTTTGATGCGCAAAAGTTCGAAGCTATCCCCGGGAAGGGTGTTTATGCCGAAATTGATGGAGCATCCATATGGATAGGCACTCCGAGTTGGATGGTAGAAAATCGGATCAATACTAAAGAAGCCGAAGCCAGACTTTCTGCCCTTTATGAAGAAGGAAAAACAGCAGTATTGTTGGGGATCAATCAAAAATTGGCGGCAATCATTGCACTTTCAGATCAGATTAAGCCCAATGCGAAGGAAGTCGTGGGCACTCTCGAAAAAATGGGTATTGAGGTTTTCATGCTGACCGGAGATCACCGGAAAACCGCCTGGGCAGTCGGGAGTCGCATCGGAATTCAAAAAATCATTGCCGAAGTTCTGCCTCAAAATAAAGCGGCGGAAATCGAAGCTTTGAAAAAACAGGGCCGGATCGTGGCGATGGTTGGCGATGGCATCAATGACGCCCCGGCTTTGGCTACCTCCAATGTGGGATTGGCAATGGGAAGCGGTTCGGATGTGGCGGTAGAAACAGGCGGAATCGTAATTCTGAAGGGTGATTTGACTTCGATTCCAACGGCTATTCAATTAGCTCGGTATACGATGAGAAAAATCAAGCAAAATTTGTTTTGGGCTTTTATTTATAATTTACTGGGTATTCCGGTGGCTGCCAGCGGCAATTTAAATCCGGTGGTTGGAGCCGTGGCAATGGCGTTTAGTTCGGTATCGGTTCTTTTAAATTCACTCAGCCTTAAAAAGTTTCAAGGATAGGAAAGAGAACCATGCAGGAAAAAATTATTTCGACCCCGGAGGATAGGGGGAATTCGGGTTTAGAAATCGTTGAGAGCCCGAAGAAAGGTAAGAAGCTGTTAATCGGCTTGTTGTTGTTCCTAGTCGCCGGCCTTATTGTGACAATGGGATTCCATTTGAATGTTTTGGAATTTTTGAAGAAACTTTGGATGCTTCAGGAGTACGTGCGTTTTCTTCCCAGTCCCGGAAAACACAGCGGATTTGGATTGTTGTTTCTGCTAGGATTATTAACCTCCGTTCATTGCCTTGGGATGTGCGGTGGAATTGTAATTTCCCAAACTATCAACGATTCAACCGGAGTGAAGAGATACAAGAATGGGACATTGATAAATCCATGGATCTATCCTACTTTATTATATAATTCGGGCCGGGTGATTGCCTATACTTTGGTCGGAGCTATCATTGGAGGAATAGGGCAGGCTGTTACTTTGATGGGTATTTGGAAAGGCATCGTTCCCTTTATCGGCGGGTTATTCATGCTGATTATGGGAATTAACCTTTTAGGTATTTTCCCTGAGTTACGGCGATTCAATTTACGTATGCCTACTTTTGCCTTTAAAAAAATTCGTAGTCATCATTATGGACCTTTTTTTATCGGAATCCTAAATGGCTTGATGCCTTGCGGACCGTTACAAATTGTCCAACTCTATGCCCTCAGCACCGGAAGTATGATTTTGGGGGCATTATCGATGTTTTGTTTTGCAATGGGAACGGTGCCCTTATTATTCTCTTTTGGGGTTCTTTCTACCAAGCTCAATAATAAGCATACCGGCGGGATTATGAAAATCAGTGCCATCCTGGTGATTATTCTTGGGGTGGTGATGATGGGAAGAGGTCTGGACCTTTTCGGAGTGAAGGCTTTTCCGGATAAAAATGTGATCAAAGTTGATGCCTGTGTATCTCATATTGAGGGAAACATCCAAACTGTTACTTCGTCCATTCAGTCGGATCGTTTCCCGGCCATTGCGGTTCAAAAAGCCATCCCGGTCCGTTGGATCATCAAAGTTGACCGCAGCAATCTGAACGGGTGCAACGATGCAATCACCATTCCTAGATTGAAAATCGAACGGAAATTGCATGTCGGGGATAATTTCATTGAATTTACACCCCGTGAAACCGGAGAAATTATTTATACCTGCTGGATGGGAATGATCAAAAGCAAAATCACCGTGGTAGAAGATATTAAAGGACTAAAAATTAAATAATGGATAAGGGAAAAAATTCTTTGACAACAGGTTAATCCATTTCAATCAATTGGAAGGCTGCTATAACATTTGATAGTAAGGAGGAAATAATGATGGTAGTAAAAAGAACAAAGCTTTATTCGTTAATAGCTATATTGTTGCTGAGTAGTGTTTGGGGTTCTTGGTCCGGTTTTCAATGGTCGGCCGGGGCCGAGGCTTTGGTAATGGCTCAAGAATATGAAGGGTACTTAACAACGACCCACTCCGTCAATATGCATGATGATCCAGAGAAGATCACCAAAGAATGCATTTTAATGCCGGAATGCGCTGCCAGCGGATACGGTATTTCCGTCAAACAAGTTGATGGCACATATAAATTTTATCCATTTGATGGAAAGGGTCAGGAACTGGCAAAAGATATTCTGGCTAAAACCTCCAAGACTGCCGGGATTCGGATTGTTGCATCCGGTAGATTGGAGGGCGTCATTTTAAAAGTTTCAACCCTTTCGGAAAAGGTTATCGCCGAGCCGGCAGCCGTTGAATTGACTGGGTACCTTATCGATAAATGCTGCAACGGAACGACCGATCCTGCAAAACATACATTAAAATGCCTGCAAATGGATTCCTGCGCAGCGACTGGTTATGGAGTCCTGGTCCAGCAAACAAATGGTAAATTCAAGTTTTATAAATTTGATCCCAAAGGCCATAATTTGGCAGTGGAATATGTAAAAAAAGCCACTCAAAAAGATAATATCACGATTACAGTCAAAGGAACTTGGGATGGGGACATTTTGAAAGTATCTTCATTTACTGGAACAATTATAAAATTGCAAAGCTAGAGGCGGTAAGAGCTGCCAGCGTTATCATTAAAAATTAATTTCGCAAGAGCCATTTTGTTTCACCGTACATAAGCTAAAGGTGATGATCAAGTGCCGATATCCGGGGGGGTGCCCCATCAGCATCGGCCTGGAGCAAATACAAGACAAGGATAAATTGGAATGAGTTCAGCAAAAAAAATAATTCATTTCATCGGCAGTACGCCGCTGGTTGAGGTAAATTGCTTTGATGTAGGTATTTGCCATTTATTTTTAAAATTGGAATCGCAAAATCCCGGCGGTTCGATTAAAGACCGGATTGGCCTGTCCATGATCGAACAGGCCGAGAAAGATGGTAAAATTAAACCCGGAGATATTTTGGTTGAAGCAACAGCGGGAAATACCGGAATCGGGTTGGCTTTGGCCGCTATCGTCAAAGGATATCGACTGATTTTGGTGATTCCTGATAAAATGAGTATCGAAAAAATTAATCATTTAAAGGCCATGGGAGTGGAGATCCTGATTACCCGATCTGATGTGGCGAAAGGCCACCCGGAATACTATCAAGATTATGCCCAAAGAATAGCCGGGGAGACTCCGAACTCGTTTTTCATCAACCAATTCAATAATCCGGCCAATCCGCTGGCCCATGAATTAACCACCGCGCCGGAGATTTGGGAGCAAACGGAACACCAGGTTGACGCGATTGTGGTAGGGGTTGGTTCAGCCGGCACTTTGAAAGGAATCACCGATTATTTTAAAAAAATTAAGCCAGATCTGGAAATTATCCTGGCGGACCCCTTGGGTTCGATACTGGCAGACTATGTAAACGAACATAAAATAGAATCGGCCGGCAGTTGGTTGGTAGAAGGAATTGGTGAAGATTTTGTACCGGCTCAATTTGATTTGACGCTGGTAAAAAAAGCCTATTCCATTAGCGATGAGGAGAGCTTTACCGCCGCCAGAACCTTATTACGGAAAGAAGGCATATTGGCTGGTTCTTCCAGCGGTACCCTCATCAGCGCCGCCGTTAAATATGCCCAGGAGCAACGCGAACCCAAGAATATCGTTACATTTGTCTGCGACAGCGGCAATAAATATTTGACCAAAATGTTTAATGATTTTTGGATGGCCGATCAAGGATTTATCCGGAATGAGCGCCAGGGGAACATCGAAGATTTGGTTACCCGTAAATATTCCGAACGGAACGTAATTACCGTAAAGCCTGAGGATACCTTGCTGCTTGCCCATTCCAAAATGCGGATGTATGATATCTCACAAATTCCGGTGGTTGCCGCTGATGAGGTTATCGGGATTATTGATGAGTGGGATATATTGACGGCAGTTACAAACGGTGCCGAAGCGAATTTTAACCAACCGGTCAAGGATTATATGTCCAAAGATATCATTTCCGTGTCGAGTAACGATGAATTGGAAGAAGTCATCACTATTTTAAAGCAAGGGTTTTTAGTCATTGTCAAAAAAGCAAATCAATTTTATGGTTTGATCACCAAAATGGATTATATCAACTATTTGCGTAAAAAATTGAAATAGAGGAGTAAACATGGAGCAATACGGATTCTCCACCACATCAATTCATATCGGGCAGGAACCGGACAGCGCCACCGGCGCCATCATCACCCCGATTTATGCCACCTCAACCTTTGTACAAGAAAGTCCCGGCAAACATAAAGGTTTTGAGTATTCACGCAGCGGTAATCCTACCCGGGCCGCTTTGGAAAAATGCATTGCCGCGCTGGAAGAAGGAACGGCCGGATTCGCTTTCTCCTCCGGATTGGCAGCCGAGTCAGCCATCCTGGATACGCTTGAACCCGGTTCGCATATTATTGCGACCAACGATCTTTATGGGGGAACATTTCGCCTTTTTGAGCGGGTAAAAAAAGATCTCAATCAGCTTGAAATATCGTATGCAGATATGACCGAACCGGAGGAGATCTTGGCCAATATCCAACCAAACACCAAAATGCTCTGGGTGGAAACTCCGACCAATCCTTTATTAAAAATCATTGATTTGAAAAAGATCACCGCCTTGGCCAAGAAACATAAGTTAATCACTGTTTGTGACAATACCTTTGCAACGCCTTATCTCCAAAAGCCTTTACAAGTTGGTTTTGATATCGTAGTCCATTCGGCCACCAAATATCTGAATGGACATTCGGATATTATCGCCGGTATTGTGGTTACCAATCATGAGGAATTAATACCTAAAATAAAATTTTTACAAAATGCCGTTGGCTCTATCCTGTCGCCCTTTGATTCTTTCTTGTTATTGCGCGGCCTAAAGACATTAGCCGTGAGAATGCAGGCCCATTGCCAAAATGCCAAAATCATCGCTGAATTTTTGGCGCGGCATGCCAAAGTTGAAAAAGTACTTTATCCCGGATTGACCACGAATCCTTATCATGCAATCGCCAGCGAACAGATGGCGGAGTTTGGCGGGATGATCACGATTTTCCTGAAAGGGGATTCCACCGCTACCATCAAATTTTTGGAAAATACCCGGTTATTTTCGCTGGCTGAAAGTTTGGGCGGAGTGGAAAGTCTAATTGAAGCCCCGGCGCTGATGACGCATGCTTCCATTCCGAAGGAAATTCGCGAGCAAAACGGAATTTATGACAATCTGGTACGATTATCAGTTGGAATTGAGGACGTGGCTGATTTAACCAGCGATTTGGATCAAGCTTTGTCTTTAATTTGAAGCCGCGATTTTTAAATAGGAAAAACATCTCTTGGTAATTCACTAAGATTATTGGGTATTTCAATCGCTCAAAAATTATATAATGAAATGAAGGGAAATCCCATTCATTAAAACAAAATACGAGAGGGGAGACGATTTTTGATGAAAATCACCAATATCATCGGTAGTCCGCGTTCGACCGGAAACAGCGCCACCATCGCCCGGATACTTCTGGAAAATCTGCAGACAGCGGAAGCCCAAATGAAAACTTTTGAACTAAACAAACTAAATTACCGAGGTTGTCAAGGGTGTTTGGCCTGTAAAACCAAATTGGA
This sequence comes from Bacillota bacterium, assembly GCA_023401925.1. Classification (GTDB taxonomy): domain Bacteria; phylum Bacillota; class UBA4882; order UBA8346; family UBA8346; genus UBA8346. The sequence continues at coordinate 91,571 of JAEXDA010000044.1, read as the reverse complement.
TCACTGTGTAGTCAAGGATGATCTCACGGAAGTGCTGGAAGAGGTTGGAGAATCGGATGTGGTACTGATCTCCTCGCCGGTTTATTTCGGCGACATCACGGCTCAAACCAAAGGACTGATTGATCGATGTTACTCCTATTTTGGACCGGATTATATAACCAATCCCAATCCCAGCCGGTTAGAGCCTGGAAAAACCCTGGTATTTATTTTACCCCAGGGAAATCCGGATGGAAAAATGTTTGACGATATTGTTACCAAATATACCCGGATTTTTGGTCGCCTTGGTTTTGCCCATGTATATACCATTCGGGCACTGGGTGTGGGTCCGGAAAGTGATGTCCGGACCGAGGAGACTGTAAGGAAACTTATCAACGATACGACGCAGAAAATTGCAATTGGCGCCTGAAGATTCCGGGTCTTCCGAATCAATATGGAAAAACGAATGTCAAATATTAACCAGTGATTGATTAATAAAAAAATGGAATTGACAAAGCATCGACTGCGATTTAAAATACAACTAAAATTATTGGAATAGTATCATATGTCTGACTAGAAAACTAGAGGCCATAGTCCCTTGGGGATTGTAGCCTTCTTTTTTTAATCAAAAGCGAATCTGGTGGAGAGGATAGGCCGGATGGAGGCAAAGTAATGGATAGTATTAAGGGATAAGCCGACCAGATGACAGCAAAAGAAAGAATTCGGGCATTTTAGAGGGTAAACCCTATGACCGGATTCCTTGTAATCTGTTTATCGGCGATCATGCCGCCAGATTGACTGGGGCAAAATTATCCCCAATTGTACTTTTCCATTGACAAAGCTGTTGAAGCTCAGGTTGTCGCCTTTAAAACGTATGACAACCCAAAGGCATACATTTTAGCATGTACTTTTACAAGAAAGGAGGTGGAGATGGATGTTTAAATTTCTCCATGGAATCAATAAAAAATTAATCAGTATCTATATGGTTATTGGCTTTTTTATCTTATGGGAACTGGCGCCCAGGATCGGCTGGGCCAATCCTCATTTTGTGCCGCCGTTTTCCGAAGCTTGAGGAGGATCTTGACAGGTTTTTTATTGGCAAGCACCTTGGCTTTGCCGGTTGGATTTATCTTGGGCGGGGCTTTTTCGCTAATAGCCAGATTTTTAAATCCATTATTGAATTTTCTATCTCAAGTGCCAGCCTTTATATTATTCCCGGTCTTTGTGGTTATTTTCGGGATCGGAGAAACCGGAATCCTGGTGGTGATATTATGGGCCGCTTTTTGGCCGATTCTGTTTACCACGATCCTGGGTGTGCGGCAGGTGGAACCAATTTTAATTAAAGGCGCCAAATCGATGGGAGCGAACTCCTTCACCATTTTTTGGAAGGTAGTGATTCCCGGTGCACTGTCTTCAATATTGACCGGAATGCGAACCGGAATGACCATCAGTTTTATGATGCTTATCGGGGCGGAGACCTTGGGAGCCAACGCCGGTCTTGGCTGGTTGATTCATAATTCCACCAACATGGGGTTTATTCCCCGAATTTATCTGGCTGTTATTTTGATTGCGGTGATTGGCCTTGGAATCAATTGTTTTTTGGAGTGGCTGGAGAGGAAGGTCATCATTTGGAAGGAGGTGGCCCCGGAAAAAATATTCTGAACCGAGTGATAAAAGTCGCATAGAAAGAGTTGGTTTCCCATGCAGAACTTCGGTATTTCTTTGAAAAATTTTTTATTTGGAAGTTTATCGCTTCTTTTGTTTTTTGGTTTTTGGGAATTTGCTTCAAGAACCGGCCTGGTAATAAGTGCCGTAATACCTCCGCCGACTTTGGTTTTGCAAGCCCTGATCGATTCAACATCATCGGGGGAACTTTTTTCCCATATGCTGGTGAGTCTTGGAAGGGCGGGAACGGGGTTCTTACTGGCAGTGGTTTTAGCCATTCCCGCCGGATTTGTAGTCGGCACTTATTTTAAAGCGGTAGAAAAAGCCTTGCTGCCTTTTTTACGGATGTTGGAAAAACTGAATCCTTTTGCACTTTTCCCGGTTTTTATGATTCTTTTTGGGATTGGCAATTTTGAGAAAATCATGGTGATTTTTTGGGTGACCCAATGGCCCCTGCTTTTTAATACGGCTGCCGGCGCTAAAAGTATTGACGTCAATATGGTTAGATCAGCCCGCTCCATGGGAGCCAACCGCAAGACAGTCTTTTTGAAAGTAATCCTGCCCTGGGCGGTTCCCAATATTTTTACCGGCATTAAGATCAGTGCCCAGTTAGCGTTTTTTATGATTATTGCTTCCGAAATGATGGGTTCCAGCCAGGGCCTTGGCTGGTATTATCTCTCATCGAGCCAGGCCTACCAAATTCCCCTGATGTACGGCATCATTCTTTTTATCACTTTACTTGCCGTGGTCATGAATGGGTTATTTACTAAACTGGAAAAACATTTTCTCGTCTGGAAAGAGAATTCCTTTCAGTTGAACTGATTCAGAATGCAGACCAATGTTGTTTGATGAAAGTTGAGAAAAAGTCAAGATCGAAAAATAGGAGGTTTTGTAGATGTCATTCCATCAAATCGAGAAAATTTGGACTGCTCGAATACTATCCCTCGTTGTGGTTTTTTCGATAGGTATTGGAGGGTATGTCGGAATTAACTCCAAAGTATTGGCTGTCTCCAAGGTATCCGGGAAAAATGATAAAAATCTGATTCCAATCAAAACTTATACCCGGAAAAATTGCACCTCGACTCCAATTTTAGTTGCTGACAAATTAGGTTTTTACAGGGAAGAAGGGTTAAAGATAGTGTATACCGGCGAGCTAAAGACTACGGAAATCCTGCCTTCCATTCTCAATGGAAATAATGATTTTGCCGAGGGGCATCCGAATTTACTGGCTACATATATCGCCGGGGGAGCTAAAATTAAAGCCGTTGGCCGATCAATTATCGAACCTACCGACCCCAAAACCGACTCCAGATTTCGCCATATGAGATGGTTTGTCAAACCAAGCCCCGGTATAAAGCGTTGGAAGGACTTGATTCATTATAAAAAAGGCCAGAAACTAACCCAAAATGGTCTGGCTCCTAATTGTGTAACCTTTATTTCCAGCGTGATTTTTGATAAATATGGAATAAGCCGCAAAAGATTGGATTTTGTCAATTTTGATACGGATCAAGCGGCATTGCAGGCAGTAGAGCAAGGAAGCATCGATATCGCCTGCGTACATCCGCCTTTTTATAAATTGGCCGCCGATTCCGGCTTGACATTGATTGGTGATTCATCCGACTCCGGACTGGGCGAAGCCGCCGGACTCAATTTATATTACTTTACCGTTGACTTTATTCATAAACACCCCGATACAGTTCACCGGTTCGCCAGAGCGATGAAAAAAGCCCAAATCTGGGCCAATGAACATCCCGATGAAGCATCCCAAATAACTTCAAACTTTATTGGAGTTACCGCGACCGGGAGCCATTATTATGCGACGTCCACCGTTATTCCCGAGAAAGACGTCCAGCTCTGGGTTGATGACCTGGTCGACAATAAGAAACTGAAAAAGGGGCAAATCAAAGTCACGGATTTGTTGACTCACAAATTTGAGGAGAAGTAATTTTGGGGGATGAATTCTTGAGAAAGGATGAAGTTCAAATGGCCAACCAAGCCAGCAGTTTACAAACAACGCTTGACCTGGAGAAAACAGAGGGGAAAACAGAGGGGAAAATTACTGCCCGCAATATTCATAAAATTTTTCATGTCCGCCGCAGGGAAGGGAAAGGCACCAAAGAATTTGTGGCCCTTGATGATTTGAATCTAACCGTAGATCAGGGTGAATTTCTGACGATTGTGGGACCGAGCGGTTGCGGAAAATCCACTTTTTTAGATATGTTAGCCGGGTTAAATCATCCCTCTTCCGGGGAAATCAGGATTGATGGCAAGTTAATTACCGGTCCGGCCCTGGATCGCGGCATTGTCCTTCAAGGATATGCCCTTTTTCCCTGGCGAACCGTACGGGATAATGTTGCTTTTGGTCTGGAGATCAAGGGTATCGCCAAACCGCAACGGCTGAAGATAAGCCAAGACTACATCGACTTAGTGGGATTGCAGGGTTTTGAAGAGCGGTTTCCATACGAATTGTCCGGGGGGATGAAGCAAAGAGTGGCCATTGCCCGGGCGCTGGCCTATGATCCGGAAGTATTACTGATGGATGAACCCTTTGCCGCGGTGGATGCCCAGACACGGGAGATCTTGCAAGATGAATTGCTGCGTATTTGGGAAGAGACGCACAAAACCATTGTTTTTGTTACCCATGCCATTGATGAGGCGGTTTTTTTGGCGGACCGGGTGGCGGTCATGTCCGCTAACCCAGGCACTATCAAGGAAATTGTCAAGATCGGGCTCCCGCGACCCAGACGCCTGGGAGATATTCGTTCCTCACCCGATTTTAACTGGATCAGGCATAAGGTATGGCAATTATTGCAAAACGGAAATGGCTCCTCCAAAACGGTTGATAGTGAAACCGGTCGCATTCAGGATTTGGCCGAAGAAATTTCTCCATCAGCTGTTTTGTGAGCTGAAATCGTTATGATTAGTCGGTAAAGTATTCATTTCATTTTAGGTATTGACATCCGGCAACATCTGAAGTAATATTAAGACAATCAATTACAATTAATTTGATAGATTTACTTGGTAATTGATTTTAAAAATCGAATCGAAAACGAAGTTGACCAGAAAACTGGAGACTAAGTCATTTTTCTCACTGTGTTTGAGGTGGAGAGAGGCTTAGTCTTTCTTTTTTTAACAAAATAGTAGGGAAGACAGGTGATATCTATGGCAGAGATGTTGGAAAGTCTCAAAGATTTTAGTCATCTCGTCAAACAACACCCTTGCTTTAGCGGGGAAGCCCACTTTAAATTCGGCCGGATTCATTTGCCGGTGAGTCCGGATTGCAACATTCAATGCCGCTTTTGCAAGAGAGGTTTTAATAAATTTGAAAACCGGCCGGGAGTCAGCCGTGGCCTTTTAGGTCCGGAGGCCGCCTGTGATATGGTTGGCAAAGCCTTGGAGAAATGTCCCGAAATAACCGTAGCCGGAATCGCCGGGCCGGGAGACACCTTGGCGACCGATCATGCCCTGGAAACCTTTGAACTGATCCATCAGCGTTATCCGGCCCTGATCAATTGCCTAAGCACCAATGGCTTGTTTTTGGAAGAAAAAGCCGAACGGGTTATCGCCGCAGGGGTTAAAACAGTGACGGTTACGGTCAATGCGGTGGATGACAATGTATTGCAACAAATTTGTTCCCATACCATTTATCACGGCCAGTTGATAACCGGACCGTTGGCCGCTCGTTTTTTGATAGCTGCCCAGATAGCCGGGATCCGGAAGATTGTTTCTTTGGGTGCGGTGGTGAAAATCAATACCGTCCTAATCCCGGGAATTAATGATCATCATATCGGGCATATCGCGGAACTGGTTTCGGACTTGGGGGCTTCCATTTTTAACATCATTCCGCTGATTCCGCAGCATGAATTGAAAGACTTTCCGGTTCCGGATTGTGCTCAACTGAATACCGCCCGGCAAGCGGCTGAAAAATACCTGATGGTTTTTCGCCATTGCCAGCATTGCCGGGCCGACGCCGTTGGGATCCCGGGGCGTCTGGGTGAACAGGGTAAAGATTTCGCGGAGGAACTTTATGGCCAGGATTTGAGTACGTTCTCACATGGCTGAAGATTAAGCCGGTGAAAAATTTCTAAAGGAGTGAACATTTTGTCGAAAAAAATCAAACAGATTGCTATTTATGGTAAGGGAGGCATCGGAAAATCCACCACCACCTCGAATATCAGCGCCGCATTGGCCAAGAGCGGGTACAAGGTGATGCAGTTCGGTTGTGATCCCAAAAGTGATTCCACCAATACCCTGCGCGGCGGGAAATACATACCGACCGTGCTTGACACCTTACGGGAAAAAAATGCGGTCAAAGCCGAGGAGGTTTTGTTTCAAGGATTCGGTGGCGTTTATTGCGTGGAAGCCGGCGGCCCGGCACCGGGTGTGGGCTGCGCCGGACGGGGCATCATCACGGCAGTACAGCTTTTAAAGCAACTGCGGGTCTTTGAGGAATTGGACCTGGACTATGTGCTTTTCGATGTTTTGGGGGATGTGGTTTGCGGCGGTTTTGCCGTTCCGATCCGGGAAGGTATCGCCGAGCACGTTTTTACCGTATCATCTGCCGATTTCATGGCCATCTATGCCGCCAACAATTTGTTTAAGGGCATTCAAAAATATTCAAACAGCGGCGGAGCGCTCCTGGGAGGGGTGATTGCCAATTCCATCAATGCGCCCTATGCCAAAGAAATCATTGACGATTTTGTCAAACAAACCGGCACTCAAGTGATTGGTTATGTTCCCCGTTCGGTTACGGTCACCCAGAGCGAGTTGCAGGGGAAGACCACCATTGAGGCGGCGCCTGATTCGGAACAGGCCAAAGTATACCAGCGGTTGGCCGAACGTATTGCCGGGCATAGCGATTCCAAAACTCCGACGCCGTTGGACGTAAAGGATTTGCGGGAATGGGCGGCCAAGTGGGCCGATCATCTTCTGGCGCTGGAAACCGGTGAGGTGCGGAGTGCTGCGGCCAATATTTAAGAGGGATAAATAGCGATGATTCAAATTCAGGGACTTAGCAAAACTTTTAATACCATGGACGGAAAAGTCTATGCTTTGCGAAACATCAACCTGCAAATCGCCGCGGGAGACATTTTTGGGGTCATCGGTTTCAGCGGCGCCGGGAAGTCAACGCTGATCCGTTGCCTGAACCGGCTGGAGGAACCGGATAGCGGGAGTATCCGCATTGGCGATTCCGTGCACGCCCGCGAAATCACCACCTTAAACCGGCAACAACTTCGGGAAGCCCGCAAACGGATCGGCATGATTTTTCAGCATTTCAATCTGTTTGACTCCAAAACGGTATTTGAGAATATCGCCTTTCCCCTGGAAGTAGCCGGATCCTCCAAAAGCTTTATCCGCAATCGGGTGGAAGAGTTATTGGAACTGGTTGAACTAAAGGAAAAGGCCCGCACCTATCCCTGCCAGTTGAGCGGCGGTCAAAAACAAAGGGTTGGCATCGCCCGGGCGCTGGCCAACAATCCGGAAGTGTTATTAAGCGACGAGGCGACTTCAGCCCTGGATCCCAAAACCACTTACGCCATATTGGAGTTACTACGGAATATCAATCAGAGATTGAATTTGACAATTGTATTGATTACCCACGAGATGGATGTCCTGCGGCGGATATGCAACCATGTGGCGGTGATTGAAGATGGAATCATCACCGAAACCGGCTCCGTCAAAGACTTGTTCACCCATCCTCAAACCGATACGACCCGGCTGTTTGTCCAAAGTGATCTGGAATTGCAACAAAACAATTATGTAATCTGAGGCGGGACAAAATGGTATTGGCACATGATCTTTTACCTTTACTCGGAGTGGCGTTACTGGAAACTCTTTATATGGTTGCATTGTCGACACTAGTGGCATTGGCGTTGGGGCTCCCTTTGGGAATCGCTCTGGTGGTTACGGCGGAAGGCCATATTTCCGAACTTCCGAAGCTAAATCATATTTTGGGAACCGTGGTGAATATTTTCCGCTCCTTTCCTTTTATCATTTTAATTGTAATCCTGCTGCCCCTATCGCGATTGATCATTGGAACCACTTTAGGTTCCACCGCAGCGGTGGTACCCCTGGCGATCGGGTCGGCGCCTTTTTTAGCCCGGATTATCGAGAATAGCTTAAAGGAAGTGGAGCGGGGCAAGATTGAGGCGGCGCTGGCTATCGGCGCCAAACCCGTGACGATCATTTGGAAAGTGTTGATTCCGGAAGCTCTGCCGTCTTTGATTCGGGGGATTACCTTGGCGGTTATTACTATTACCGGATTTACCGCCACTGCCGGCGCCATCGGCGCCGGGGGGTTGGGCAGTTTGGCTATCCGTTTCGGTTACATGCGTTACCGGGATGATGTGTTAATTGCCACCGTGGTGGTACTGGTGGTTTTAGTGGAGGGGCTCCAATGGACAGGCAATCTGATCGCCCGCCGGTTGGAAAAAAAGCATCACCGGTAGGATGGAACCCCTTAGTTTTATTTATATAAAGCAGAATAATCCTGGAGGAGGTGGTTTGTTTCTGATTATCTTTGGCGTTTTAAAAGAAAATAATATCAAAAAATTGAAAGGACGATTGAAATGAGTCGTAAATTATTGGTGTTGGTTGCAATGTTGGCTTTAACTTTATCTTCGTTAGTCCTGGCTGACAACATTACCCTGAAAGTCGGCGCGGCCGTGGTGCCTCATGCCGAAATTCTGGAGTTCATCAAACCGGAACTCAAGAAAGCCGGGATTGATTTGCAAATTTTGGTTCTGGATGACGAAGGCCAATTGAATCCGGCCCTGGCCGACAAACAAATCGACGCCAACTATTTCCAGCATCTGCCGTATCTCGAGTCGGTGTCCAAGGAAAAAGGCTATCAATTTGTGGTGGCCGGAAAAGTCCATGTGGAACCCATCGGGTTTTATTCCCAAAAGATTCACTCTAAATCCCAGCTGAAGACGGGCGCTAAAATTGCCATCCCCAACAATCCTTCCAATGAATACCGTTCCTTGGTGCTCTTGGAAGCCAATGGCCTGATTAAACTGAAAAAGGGTTTGGCCAACTATCAAGCCACACCCGTGGATGTCCTTTCCAATCCCAAGAAACTTCAGTTCATCGAAATTGACGCCGCCCAATTGACCCGGAGCTTGCCGGACGTTGAGGGCGCGGTGATTAACACCAATTTTGTATTGGATGCCAAGATCGATCCCAACACCGCCCTTTTCCGCGAAAACGCCAATTCTCCTTATGCCAATGTGATTGTAGTGCGCAAGGGTGATGAAAACCGTTTTGAAATCAAAAAGTTGCTTTCCCTCTTGCAAACTCCGACAGTAAAACAATTTTTACTGGAGAAGTATAAAGGTTCCGTCGTACCGGCATTTTAAAAAAATACCGATGATGGTCATAAGCGTTTTAAAGAAAGACCCGGCTGGTAATTCCACAGCCGGGTCTTTCTTTTGGTAGGCACTTCTATCAGATTAAGAAAAAGAAAACTAACTCCGTCATTTCCGTGAATCCAACTTTAAATGTAATACATTGGTTCTTCCGGAACTAGGCTCCTGGCCCGATCGGTCAGATCTTGCAGTGTGACGCTGTCTAAAAATTCATTGATTTTATCGCGCAACTCCTCCCAGAAGGAACGGGTAATACAGTATTTCTCCCGCTCACAATAGGATGAACTTTTTGAATCCTCTCCAACACAATGGACCGGAATAATGGGTCCTTCCAATGAACGGATGATTTCTCCCACAGTCATTTGGTGAGCTGGCCGTCCCAGTTCGTAACCGCCTTGAGAACCCCGGGAAGCCCGGACCAAACCGGCCTTGCGAAGATTGGTGAAAACCTGTTCCAGGTATGATTCGGAAATCGATTGACGTTCAGCAATCACTCTTAGAGCCAGGGGGCCATCCGTCATATGAAGCGCCATATCCACCATCGCGCGTAAGCCGTAGCGGCCCCTTGTTGATATTTGCAAAGTGTGACCCTCCTTGAATTTATAATTATAAGTAAATAGATAGGATTAGTAAAATCATAACATAATGAAGGATTCTTTGCAAGTGTTAGTTATATTCGGATTTCTTTTTGGATTGGATGAATGGAAACTTCTGGAGTGAAATTCATTTAAAGGAATGTAAAAATATAAAGGCCGAACCTCTGATGTACCTGGGTGCTGTGTTCCCGTGATCAAACTGTTTTTGGTACCCCAAAGGAAGCTTTTTCTCGATCAAAGGGAGGAATTCGAAGCAAATAACAAGGAATTTGTATATCAAAGGGAGGAATTCGAAGCAAACAACAAGGAATTTGTATATCAAAGAGGGAAATTCGAATTTCGGAAGAAAAATTTTTTCATGATGAGCTGGTAACCATTAAATCCCGGCGCCATTGAAAATGGCGATCAATCCATGGAATCCTGCTCTGAATTTGCCACGGAGACGCAAAGGCGCGGGAATTAGCAGGAGAGGCACGAAATCTTGACCCTGGAAATCTTAGTCCTCTCATATTTATTAAGCCCACATATGCCAATATATACCCCCATCGTTAATAGAATCGAGGGTACAGTAAGAAGCAGGAAAAAAATTCATTTTATGAACGAAAGATAAACACATATATTTTTATTTACCATCACATACCCCACTAGCCAACGAACCCGGATACCGTAAGGGTTTTGGACGTTGCTTCCGCAGTGTTGGAGTGGTTTTTTACTCTTACATCTTGATATGAGTTGCGGAAACCTGGGGGCGGTTTCGCTTAAAAACATCCTCGCGAATTTTAAATCCCGAAAATCCGGACCTACCCTATCAAATCGAAAAAGCCTTCTCCCGGCTTATTTTTTTCGCCGGGGAAGGTAAATGATGAACTTTTATTTCAAACGATTGAAATCTTTTGGTTCACTCACTTTTTCGTCGTTTTGATCGGTGTCGTCCTTCTTGTTCCGTCCCTGGAAACGGGCCATCAGGTCGTTATGAATGGTCTCGGCTTTTTGAATTTTGGCTTTGGTTGCGCGTTTTATGGAATTATAAAACGTCAATGAGGCTGAATAAGCTTCGCTTCCTGATAAAATCATCGAATCTCACAGGGAATCGGTAATTTGCATCAAAGGTTGATACATGACACGGAGTTGCTTAAAAGCAGTAACATCAATATTCAGCGCATTTACATCCAAAAATGGTGGAACCAGGTCCGGATTTTGTTTGCAATACTCCTGGGACTTCTGAACAAAACTAACGGTTTTATCGCCCATCTTGGGCAGTTCCCGGCGATCGGCCGCTGAAAGCGTGACCAGATACGGCAGGAGTTTCTTTTTGAGCAGGAGAATCGCGGCGGTAATATCATCGAAATCCTCTGCCCCAAAGCTAATCGATATTCGATTGGTGTTTGGCATTGATTCAATTTCCCCTTTTTATTATTTATAAGAATTATGGCATGATTTCTCTTCCTCTAGGGACGCCACCTTACCCTGAACCCGCCATGGCCTTTAATTTCCCGGTTTATCCCTCCTTTCCAAAGACCGGCGGCAAAATCTATTCAATTTTCATTTTTCAAGTTTGATCCGGTGAATCACTCACCGGTTTTGTAAGTTCCACTAAAGTCCGGCGGTTAACGGTTTTAGGGGCTGTGTTGGGTAAATGAGGTGTTGTATAAAAGGATGGATATTTCTTTTTTTAGTTTAGAAATAATTCCTCATTAACCTTGTCTTTTTAAGAAAATGCCTGTTCAAAATATACGCATAAAGTATATTGATATTTCGGGTTGGTTATTATTTCCAATTAATATAATTATAATAAATATCAAGAATTTTACAATATCATCAGAAAGTATATATTGTGAAAACTCAGGTGGGAGTTGAGGATGGAAGGGGTGGGAAAATGAAAATATTTTTTTGGGATATGGAGCCTTTGGTTGGTCAGGGTAGGATGTTGGTTTATGGGGTGATTTTTAGTGTGAGAGTGAAGAATAAAAGAAGATATTGAAAATCTTTGGACGAGGGAAATTTTTTTGGATTTGATAAAAATAAAACTCGTTGGAGGATTGTAGGGATGAGAGCATAGGCCGTCAGAAACGGGAGAGCGAAGTTCCTCCGAAATCGCCTGTTCTTCCCGGTGATACCCGTTCGATTACGGCAGGATATCACGGCAGAACAGCGAATATTTCTATTTTATGGACAGGCTGTTACAAAACGGAGAGAAATTCCACTAAAACAGAGAGTTTTGTGGATTAGTAGAGCGTATCGTAAATAAATGGTAATCAGAAATGGGGAAGCTGCGCTCTACTTAAGTAAAACGTTTACTATTATTGAGTAGTTATTTAGAGAACGTTTTACTAGAACTCCAATCTATCAATGGATAAGGAGAAAAAATATGAAACAGGCAAAGAGAATTGTTTCACTGTTTTTGACGGTGATGATGCTGATGGCATTTTCACTGCCGATGACAGGGAAGGCTGAGGCGGCAGACAGCTATGCCAATGTCGCTGGAACTGTTGCCGAAGTGCAAAAATACGGCAACCTTACGATGGACATTAAACCAAAGATCCTTTATGATGCCGGTTATCATTTGGGTGACATCCTCAATGTTACGGCGAGTGGCAATGTACTGAAAATTCCATTTTGTACCTCTTATAGTGATGTCGATACGGGAAGCCTTGTAGTACGAGATGACCGGACCAATGATTTACTGGTGGTAGCCATCAACATGGGGAACTTTTCCGCCAAATACAATGTCAAAGCGGGGGATAAGGTAACATTCTCCCTGGCGGAAAAGGAAGGATACCTTTCAGAGTATCAGCTTCGTCAGTTGAAACGCACCAATGTACGCTCTGATTACGCGACCGATTCAATATTCGCCAATTTTCGGAGTATTACAACAACAGGGATAAAACCCGCTGTCTTATATAGAAGCAGCAGCCCGGCAAATAATGAACTGGGCAGGGCCGCCTATGCCGATACATTGGCTAAGGCTGCCGGAGTGGCAGCAGTGCTTAATTTAGCCGACTCCGATGAAGAAATCAAAGGCTATATCGGATCCAAGGAATTTACTTCAGGCTATTACAAGGCGCTCTTTGATCAAGGTAAAGTTAAAGCTGTGGATATGGATGTTGATATTGCAGGCGCCGACTTCGGGAAAAAATTGGCCGCAGGGCTCCGTTTCCTAAGTCGAAACAAGGGACCTTATCTGATCCATTGTACGGAGGGCAAAGACCGGGCGGGCTTTGTAAGCGCCGTATTGGAATCTTTGATGGGGGCCGGGCTCGACGAAGTCGTTTCCGACTATATGACCACCTATGAGAATTATTACGGAGTCAAAAAAGGGAGCGAGCAGTATACCTCCATCGCCAACAGTAATATCGTAACTTCATTGACCACGGTTGTTTGCGGATATCCCAAGGGAACCGACATTTCCAAAGCGGATCTGGCGGCAGCAAGCGAGAAATATCTGAAAAAATACGGGTTGACTTCCGGTGAGATCAAAGCCATTAAGAAAAGGCTTGCCGCGGACTCCGTTTATAAAACTCCAAACGTATCGGGTAAAGTGACGGAGATCGAAAAATACGGTCATGCCGTAACGGAAATTTCCATTGAAGACTTTTACAAATTGGGCTTTAAACTGGGAGATATGGTAACAGCCGTCTTTGATAACGGTTTTGTGCTGGAGGCGCCGTTTTTGGACGGCTACTATGTAGATGCCGGTAAACCGCTGGTTCGCGCTTACCCGGGACAAACCAATATCGCGGTGTGTATCAACTATGGAAAGCTCAGTGAGATCGCCCACGTTCAGGCGGGTAATAAAGTTACGATTATGCTGACCGCTCGCGGCGGCTATCTTACGCAGTATGAGATTCGGAAGTTAAAGCGCACCAATAGCCGGGCCGATTATTCATCGGATGAGGCATTTGCCAATTTCCGAAATATTTCATTGGGTAAGATTGCAAAAGGCGCGCTTTACCGCAGTTCAAGCCCGATCAATAATGAACTGGGCCGCGCTTCCTATGCGGATGGCTTTTTGAAGAAAGCGAAAGTCAATACTGTGGTCAATCTGGCCGATTCAACCGAGAATATCAAGACTTATATGGGGGCCAAGGATTTTGCCTCCCTGGGCTATGCGGAACTCTTTCAGAACAACCGGGTGTTATGTTTGAATATGGGACTGGCCTATACCGGCAAAGAATTTAAGACCAGTATTGTCAAGGGCCTGGTGTTTATGGCAGAGAATCAAGGGCCCTATCTTTTCCACTGCACGGAAGGGAAGGATCGGGCGGGGTTTTTTGCGGCATTGCTGGAAGCGTTAATGGGCGCATCCAAGAATGAGATTGTTGAAGATTATATGCAAAGCTATATCAATTATTATGGCGTTCAAAAAGGCACCGACAAGTACGCAGTGATTGCCGAGGATGTACTGGCAATGCTCAAGTTCGTTACGGGAACCAATGATTTGGATAAGGCCAATCTGGCGGAAGCCGCGGAGAAATATCTCCTTTCCGGCGGCATGACGGCTGAACAGATTCAAACATTAAAAACAAATCTGTCTACGAAATACGAAACCGCAGAATAAAAAAGACTGATCGGAAAAGCAACTCTATGGTTTGGCAAGAGCCGCTTATTGTAAGAACATAAATTCTAAAAGTTGTCCTCACATCAATAGACCGGATTTCTGCGCATAGCGTAGATCGCAGAGATCCGGTTTTCATTTTGGCGAGCGTGCCCAATCCGCAGCGGATTCATCCTTCGTTCCAATGATTGCCGGGTTTTGCGGCTTCTTGTTTTTTGGATACATAAATCATTTCTTCGCAGTATTCCGTATATGGCCTGAGTTTATCATAATTTCTCGTAAATTTTAGCCGGCCGTCGATTTGTTTTAGCAGGGTATCCGTTGATGTTTCATTCAGCCTTTTGCATACATATCTTGTATCAAGCCCCAATATTTTGCATGCCTCCAAAGTAGGACAAAAATTCATGGAATGAAAAACAATCTCCCGATCCGTCTTTTTAATGACCGGTGCTTCATTTGGAGTAATATGAAACCGCTCCAATAACAACCGGTAACCGGAATAAAGTAAATCATCGGTAATAAAATCAAAGTCGCCTTTATTTTCTTGAAACCATTGGGTTCTGCGGCGGACGGAATCACCGTTGAGTTCATTGAGTATCTTATCATCGGCATTCCGGAGATTTTCAATTTCCGCCTCAATGGCTATCTTCATATAGTGCTCCAATTCCATATCCATACCTCCCCCAGATCAATATTGTTATAAAATACCATAAATTGCCAATAAAATCAATAAAATCCGCCAACTTTTGATATATTTCATCAAAGTTCATCCCCGAAGCCATTTTTTAATGGAGGTTAAATGTTTTGATCAGTGAACTGCCATCCATTCACTTTGGGTAAACCAACCGTTTGACTTTCTGTAGACTATCAACTATAATAATTGTTAATTTAATATCTGCATAACGAAGATTTGCGGATTACGCATTTCGGAGTATAAGAAATAAAAGCTGTGAAAAGAAATAGTAGCAATCCGTATACCAGACAGAAAGTTACCGGATGATGAGAGGTGCATGGTTAGCGATTGTGAATACATCTTGGAGCTTCGCACCAAACGGATATACCCATACCCAGTAGGCTGCGACGTGAACCTGCACCCGTTATAGTGCTAAAGTATCTCATCATGAGGTGACGTACTTGATAAGGTAGGCAATGTGAATTGCTTATAAATTTAAGGTGGTAACACGAATGGAAACTCGTCCTTTTGCGAAAAGGGACGGGTTTTTTTATTGTCGGCTTTTACCTTCTTATAGATCTTGCTGATGTTAAGAAATAATATTAGGAGGGCATGATATGGTAACACCAAAAGAGCAGATGCGAATGATCTGCAAGGGGGTGGATACCCTTGTAAATGAAGAGGAGTTGCTGGCAAAACTCGAAAAATCCTACGAGCATAATAAACCTTTGACTATCAAACTGGGACTTGATCCTTCGGCACCGGATATCCATTTGGGACATGCGGTTGTTTTGCGTAAAATTAGGCAAATGCAAGCTTTAGGACACCGTGCGGTGATTATAATTGGCGACTTCACTGGGAAAATTGGTGATCCTACAGGTAAATCCAAGGGAAGAGTGGCCTTGACAGATGAACAAGTGCAAGAAAACGCCAAAACCTATTGTGAGCAGATTTTCAAAATACTTGATAGGGAAAAAACCGAAGTGCGGTTTAATGGCGAATGGCTTTCTAAACTTACCTTCGAAGATGTTATCAAGCTTGCTGCTACGACCACCGTTGCTAGAATCTTAGAGCGGGATGATTTCCAAAACCGGTACCAAAGTAAAACAGCAATCGGGCTTCATGAGTTTTTTTATCCATTAATGCAAGCTTATGATTCAATTGCGATTAAAGCAGATATTGAATTAGGTGGAACGGACCAAACTTTTAACATCTTAATGGGTAGAAATCTTCAAAAAACCTGGGGGCAAGAGCAGCAGATTGCCATCTTTATGCCTATACTGGAAGGCTTGGACGGTGTGGAAAAGATGAGCAAAAGTCTTGGAAATTACATCGGTGTAAATGAACCCGCAGAGGTAATGTTTAAAAAAGTTATGGAAATTCCCGATAGTCGTATCATTAAATACTTTGAATTAACTACGGATGAACATCCCGATGAAATTGAGCAAGTCAAATTAGAATTAAAAAATGGCGCCAACCCCAGGAATATTAAATACCGTTTGGCGAGAATCATAACATCCCTATACCATACGCCAGAAGATGTTGAAAAAGCAGTTGCGTATTACGATGTGGCATTCAGTAAAAAGGCCATTCCTGATGATATTCCAGTGCTTTTAATCGAAAGGGGAGGGGAGCGTATTTCGGACATTATCCCGCTGTTAGTGGAGATGAATTATATAAAAAGCAAAAGCGAATTTTTGCGATTACTCTGTCAAAACGGTATTCAGTTAAACGGAGAAAAAATAGCATTCGATGCCATAAATAGGATCTTAATAAGCAACGATGTTATCAGAATCGGGAAAAAACGCTTTGTAAAGATTATGAAATAGAAGATAAAAAAGATAACCGAAATAAAAGGAGTTGCCGTAAAAAATACTTATTTCGGGCAGCTCCTTTTTTCATTCATCCGATCCGTTGCTCCATCAGGCACAGTGGTGCTCCGGGTATCGTTTCTGTTTTTTTCCATACCGGACTTATCATAGGAAAACGCCTCGGTTTAAAGTGATAATAGTTGCCGAAACCGGATTTCTTCTTGCATATGCCCTTGAAACTTTCTTTAAAACCCTCTTTTATACCGGTGCAAATTGACTGTGATAGAGTTTGGCATAGTGTCCCTCGTGTTTTAAGAGCTGCTCATGCTTACCGCTTTCGACAATATTCCCATTTTCCATGACCAAAATCAGATCCGCTTCCCGAATGGTTGACAGCCGGTGGGCAATGATAAAACTAGTCCGTCCGGCGACCATTTTTAAAAAGGCCTTTTGAATCCGAAGCTCCGTCCGGGTATCGATATTGCTGGTGGCTTCGTCTAAAATAAGCATCGGCGGATCGGCCAGCATGACCCGGGCGATGGTCAGAAGCTGTTTTTGTCCTTGAGACAGGTTTCCGCCATCATCAGTAATCAGTGTGTTGTAACCATCCGGTAAACGTCTGATAAAATTGTCGGCATCGGCAGCTTTGGCTGCGGCAACCATTGCTTCGTCACTGGCTTCCGGTTTGCCGTAAATGATGTTATCCCGGATACTGCCTGCAAACAACCAGGTATCCTGAAGCACCATGCCAAAACTTTGCCGCAGACTGTCACGGGTAAGCCGGTTGATGTTGACCCCATTAATTAGGATGGCTCCGCTGTCTACATCATAAAACCGCATCAACAAATTAACCAGTGTCGTTTTGCCGGATCCAGTCTGTCCAACAATGGCAATCCTGCTTCCCGGCTCAATCTGTAGGTTAAAATTCGTAATGAGCGACCGGTTCGGAGAATAGGAAAAATTAACTTGATCAAAGATAATCTCGCCTTGACACTGCTTTGACAGAAGAGCGTCCGGCCTGTCAGGTCGTTCCGGGGTCAGATCAAGTATATCTAAAATACGTTGAGCAGAGGCTCCTGCAGCTTGAATTTGCGTGAATACGGCGGTGATATCGTTAAAAGGTTTAGCAAAGAGTGTTGCATAAATTAAAAAACTGGAGATGTCACCTACTGTGACTTGGCCGAGGAGCGCTGCTATGCTGCCGATTACACCGATGGCGGCATAGGTAATATTATTGACCAGACGGGTAGTCGGACCCGATAATGAACCATAAAACTGGGACTGGACACCCGCTTGATACAAATCATCGTTAATTTTTGCAAACCGTTCAAATGAACGATGCTCAAAATTAAACGCTTGAACCACTTTTTGACCCCCGATCATCTCTTCGATATACCCGTTTAATTCACCCAAATGTTGGGCCTGTTTTTTGAACAATTGTTGGGAACGTTTGGTAATAAAACGGGTCACTAAAAACGAGACCGGCGCTGATATCAGAACAACCAAAGTTAGCAGCGGACTAAGGCAAAGCATAAATCCGATTGCCCCGATGATTGTGACCAGTCCGATAAGGAGGGTGGACAATCCCTGGATGATGCCGTCAGAAATCGTATCCAGGTCGTTGACAAACCGGCTAATCGTATCGCCATGGGGATGGGTATCATAAAACTTTAGCGGTAGGCAATTCAGTTTTTCAAAAAGTTGCTGCCGCAGATCGTTTATCGTTTGATAAGCGATCCGATTGGTTAAATAAGTGAGCAGCCAGCCAAAGAGGTTGCCGACGGCATAGGTGAACGCCAAAAGGATTAGAATCCTGATGATCGGTGTAAATCCAACCCGGGCGCTGCCGATCATAGAGTCGATGGCCTTCCCGATCAGCCTGGGCCCGATTAAGCTCGCTACTACGCTTAAGATGGCACATAGCATCGACCAACTGGCTAATCCTTGATATCTTCCAATGCATTTTAAAATTTTGGTTACGTGATTTCTGTTCATCAGCTTGCCTCTTCCATAGAAAGCTGAGAAAGGCATATTTCCTGATATGCCTTACAGTTTTTCATCAATTCGTTATGGCTGCCGCTGCCGGCCAAATGACCATCATCAAACACCAGGATCTTATCGGCGTTCTTAATGGTACTGACCCGTTGAGAAACCAAGAAAACTGTCATCGTGGTGCTGCTTTGCTTAATTGCCCGCCGCAGCGCTGCGTCAGTGGCGAAATCTAAGGCGCTGGCGGAGTCGTCTAGAATCAAAATCGATGGCTGTGCCACTGCCGCACGGGCAATCGTCAACCGTTGCTTTTGCCCTCCCGAAAAGTTTAACCCGCCCCGTGTCACCTGTGTGTTGTATTTATCTGGCAGCTTAAGGATAAATTCTTCAGCCTGGGCGGTTTTGGCTGCCATCTCAACTTCCTCATCGGTGGCGCTTTGTTTACCCCAGCGGATATTTTCGGCGATAGTGCCGGTAAATAGAAGCGCTTTTTGCGGGACCAAGCCGATTTTCTTCCGTAATTGAGCCAACGGATACGCTTTGACATTTAAGCCATCCAACAGGATTTCACCTTGAGTTATATCATAAAACCGGGGAATTAGGTTAATAAACGTAGATTTTCCCGATCCGGTGCTCCCGATTAAACCGATGGTTTCACCCCGGTGAATAGTGACCGAGATGTCCGTCAACGCCAGATCGCTATTTTCACTGTACTTGAAGGAAACATGATGAAACTGAAGGACCGGAGTTTTGGAGTCAATTTCATCAGGCTTTTCATTCATCGGATTGATTGGATCGGAGATGGATGGGGTCAATGATAGCACTTCACGGATACGGGCAGCGGAGGCCGACGCTTTCGTGAAGATGATAACCAGGTTGGATACGACAATCAGAGCTAACAAAATTTGGGTAATATAGTTGACAAATGCGATAATTTCCCCTTGGGAAAGCCGGCCGGAATGAATATGCAAACCGCCAACCCAGAGTATCGCGATGGTTGCGGCATTCATCACCAGAGATGTCAGTGGATTTAACAGTGCTGATATTTTGCCTACCCGGATGGCGGTAGCCGTCAGATCGTCATTGGCAATGTTAAAACGTTTTTTTTCATTGCCGATTTTAGCAAAAGCGCGGATTACCCGCACTCCGGAAAGATTCTCCCGCAAGATGAGAGCCAGATGGTCCAGTTTTTGCTGGCATTTTCGATAAAGCGGGGATGTTTTACTGATGATAAGGTATAAGACTATGGCGAAAACTGGGGTAACGGCCAGCAGTACCAGCGATAGTTGAATGTCCAGGAACATCGCCATGACGAGAGCACCAATACAAATAAATGGCGCCCGGATGACCAGACGGATTAACATCGCCACTGCAAGCTGCAATTGATTAATATCGTTGGTAACCCGGTTGATTAACGATGCTGTACCAAACTGGTCGATCTCTGAATAGGAAAGTGAGGCAATATGTTGAAAAATCGTGTTCCGTAAGGTAGTACCAAAGCCCTGCGAGGTACGGGCTGCATAATACTGACAAATCATTGAGCTGCCAAAGCCCAATCCGGCCATCAGGAGCATCGCTCCGCCCATTTTAAACACATACGTTATGTTGTGCTTGGCCACACCCAGGTTGATGACAAATGCCATCATCGTCGGTAGAAGCAACTCAAAGATGGCTTCCAGTAGTTTAAAAACAGGTCCGAGAATACACTCTTTGCGATAGGGCTTTAAAAAAGTTACCAGTTTATCCATGTTTCTTCACCCTTTGTGGAAATTTGCCCCAATGAGTTTGTAACACGATATTTTTTCAACGTTTTAATGAGTGCAACTCATTTGGGTTGCCGGTTGATCCGGTTTCGTTTATAATCGTAACATAGTGGCTTTAATATTAAAAATATCTGTTTTATATATGTACTATATGAAAATCATATCGATTGAGAGGGCGAGTTTTATGGATCTTAAACAACTCCAATATTTTTTGGCCATTGCCGAGGAAGGCCAGATCACTGCGGCTGCCCAAAGGCTGCATATGGCTCAACCACCCTTGAGCCAGCAGCTTAAGCTCCTGGAGAATGAACTTGGAGTTAAGCTGGTTGAACGGGGTTCACGGCATCTCCAGCTTACAGATGCTGGAAGATTATTGCAAACTAAAGCCTGGCAGATTTTAGAGCTGGCAGGTTCTACTGTTAAAGAGATGAACGATTTCAGCAAGGGATTTAAAGGGACATTGGTTATTGGAACGGTTTCCTCTTCTGGAGCGGAGTTAAATGAGCATATCGTCAAATTTCACCGTCAATATTCCGGGGTTTGCTTTGAAATCCATGAGGGTAATACATTCACTATAGTTGATCTGTTAAATAAGGGGATTATCGAAGTTGGAATTGTCAGGACGCCTTTTAACACCACTGGCTTCGAATGCCGTTATACAAAGCCGGAGCCAATGCTGGCGGTAATGACCGGGGAATATGCCCGGGGTTTTTCCAAAACTGTAATATCTGTCACTGAATTAACGGATAAGCCGTTGATCATTTATCGCCGGTATGAGCAGCTTCTTTATGAAGCCTGTTTAGCGCAAGGCTTTGAGCCGGAATTTTTTTGTAAGAACGACGACGCACGCACTACACTTTGGTGGGCCAATGCGGGTTTGGGTGTTGGAATTGTCCCGAAGTCTGCCATTGCCCTGCTCAATAACTCTAATTTAGTTTGTAAAGAAATTGCCAGTGAAGCTTTGTGGACGCGTATCGCCGCCATCCGGGTCAAAGATCGTTATCTTTCCACGTTAGCCACTAAGTTTATTGATCTTTTTGATGAAGAATAGAGCAATAAATCGAATCGGGAGGCCCTTCCATGGTCATGATCTTATACTAACTTTCTATTCGATATTAAGGTTGTTCAATTCACTTTATATTCATATGATAGGGGTATATCCATCAAACCAAATCCTTTTCTGGGCTTTCCTTCTTTATCTAATTGCACTAAAGCAATAACAAATCCAACGTCTGTTGTCACTTTACAGAAATCATAAGATATTTCAATCCATTGAGCTGGTTCATCAAATTCTGAATAAGATAATTCAATACAATATAAATCCTTTTTTCTCCATAAAAATTTTTCTTTATCTTCTCCTGATATGATACTATTGCTAATAGTTACGCCTTTTCCATCTGAATAGAATATCCATATCTCATTCATTATGTTAGCAAAGGTACTCTCGCAAGAAGCCCATCTTCCTACCAAATCATATTTAAATTTTTCTCTTAACTCTTCGATATTCATTATTTTTTTCATATTAGGAATCTGTACATTCATTTTTGGTCGTTTCAGTCGTTTATTAATTTCATAAGACAATAATATCAAAGTCAAGCAAATGACTATAACCAATACGATTAAATAATAAATATTTTCAATGATATTTTTCATTAGTCCACCTAAACCTAATACTATTATAAATTTAATTACTCCAAAGACTTTCTAAAAACGTGAGCCAGGACAGCAAACTCTTTTCCGCTGTATTTCAAGAAAACTAGTAGTACCCGAAGTAATTTACCAGTAAACTTGTTAATTCTAAATTTTACCAGCCAAATTAAATATACAATAATAACAACTAAAAAACAATTTAAAATTGGACAAGTACTGATTAATACTGGAATTGCCGGACATAGGGAGTTAGGGTAAAATAAACCTGTGGGAGGGAAAAACGACGAGTTGTGGCCATCTTCGCCCAGAATAACCGGAGATAATTTTTGAAATCATCAAACAGAACCGTTCCAAATTTTCGGATACGAAGATGTGCCAAATATTCGATGTGTCCCGTAAAACTTGGCAGGCCTTTTCAGCCTATGATCCTAAATTAACAATTGAAGGCGGCTATACTCATTACAATGAACAGCCAAGTAGTGTCCAGCTCGCTGAGAAGCTGGTTGATTTGAATAACGCACTATGAGAAGTGGCTCAAAAAATTTTGGATACAGCTGATCATGGATCAATTCTGGGGGCCCATGGCAGTAACGATTGCCAGTGGTTTATTTGGGGCGACGCTCTTGACTCTATTTGTTCTTCCTACAAGGTATGCTCTAGTTTAAAGTAACACCGGAGCAGGAAACGATGCTAGGCCCAAAATATCCACCTCTCCATTTACATTAATTAATATCTAAACTACTGCCTCAATAATTAGATTAGGCAAGGAAACGATTTATAGTTACTTTAAAAGCAAAGAAGAAGTATATATCGCTTCATTTAAAAATAGTCTCGACGATTTCGAGAATAAGATTCGCTCTGTTGTTATGGCTTCGGATTATGCTAGTGAACGTGTCTTCATAAACCATTGGAAGTTTTTATAGCTTACTACAGTAAAATAAGGAGTTTATGAATACTCTGTTGGGTCAAACGGATGAACAATTGTTACCGTTTGGGATATTTGGGGGAGCGTTTACGCGATCGGTTTATCAAATGGCTTGAGTTTATGGGGGGATCTTGCAGAAACAAAATAGCCATAATATGGTTTTTAGCTAAAAGATCATTGTTGTTCAAAAGAAAACGGCCGCAGAACGAGGCCGCTGAAAAAGTTCTTTTAAAAGTATTGATAAAAGCCTTGAAATACTGCGCAAGTGCAGTGAACTCAAGGATTTTTTGATATAATTATAGTATCAAAACAAGCGGTGAACAATGATCCGACAACAACAGCAAATTAAATTAAGCCCATATATGACAATCTACGATTTAGTCGTCCCAAAGGGAAATGCTTAGAAGGATCAACGAAATTGTTGATTTTTTTTATATATGAAGGACTTTAAGATAAATATTGTTTAGATAATGGGCGTAAGCCCCATACGCATGTTTAAATATTTGCTATTAAAAGCCATTTATGAATTGTCGGATGTAGACGTTGTTGAACGTTCTGGATATGATATGTCGTTTAAATTCTTTTTGGATATGGCTCCCGAGAAAGAAGTCATTGAGCTAAGTTCGTTGACAAAGTTCCGAAAACTTCGTTTGAAAGATGTCAACTTGCTAGATATATTAATCGGTAAAACGGTAGAAATTGCGTTAGAACACGGGCTAATAAAAACAAAATCAATCATCATCGTTCAACTCATACTAAAGCCCGCTACAATCAGAAAAGGCCTCGCAAAGTTCTTTTGGAATATTCTAAAAGGCTGCGAAAAGCAGTGTACAAAATTGATGAAAGTATGAGAGATAAGTTCCCGCCCAAAGTTAATAATGGTGTTTTAGAAGACGAAATCGAATACTGCCAAAAACTAATTGCGGCTTTGAAAAGTGATGAAGCTCTATCTTCCTACCCAGCCGTTAAGGAAAGAATGAACCTATTGGAAGAAACGGTTAATAACGATCTGAAATAATTAGCACTATCCAAAGACCAAGATGCTAGAGTAGGGCATAAAACATACGATTTATCGAACAGGATACCGCTATAAAAAAGCAGGAGTTATCGTGCCGGATATCTTAGCTGAAAATCAAATCCAGGGCTCGTTATTTGACGGGCTAGATCGTGACGCAGTGGTGAAAGCGCTAGACCAAATCAACGCCAGATACGGTAGG
This sequence comes from Bacillota bacterium, assembly GCA_023401925.1. GTDB lineage: Bacteria > Bacillota > UBA4882 > UBA8346 > UBA8346 > UBA8346. Next base: position 67,384 of record JAEXDA010000044.1, on the reverse strand, counting down.
GATACGGTCAAAATAGCGACCCAGGGAACGGAGTAAAAGTGGAAATTGCGGCAGGCAAAGCTCTCACCTTGGTGGGAGGATATCATTAAAGTGAGGATATAGGAAAGATGTATTTTTATTATTCGTTAAGCAAGATGGCCAGGCAGCTGCTGAAACGGTGTAAATTAAAGCTGAAGTATCCTCAAGCGTATGGGATGATCCCAGCGATATAAGCTGCCGAAGTATCAGCCTACTTGAATAGTTATTCGGATTACATATTCGTCAGAGTTTTTAATAGCCAAATAACTAAGAATTTCTTGTTCATAAGCGTTCCCCATTATAGTCATATGTTGTTCGGTTATATAATTGCATAGTATTTTATAAGACTTCGGGAGCATACCGTAAGAACCTTTATGATTTATAACGGCATATTTACCTTTGGGCCTTATATGCACTCGCCCATCGTTGAGTCTATCAGTTAATTTATTAGTTAGTTTGTTGAAAAAATAATCCGGTTTATCATAGATTCCTTGGATAAGATGACTTTTACTGATGATTGCACCTACCGGATATTCATACTCTATATGATGAACAGCGCAGTAATCAAAATGTTCTCCCATTTTTTTTACGTCCTCTTTCTCAATCCCTTCAGAAGACAAAGCCACGGTAATCAGATATTCTTCATCGAATTCCTCAATAAACGGGACATTGCATACAACATGCAGCGCATTTTCAATCATATCATAGGTAGCCTGTAATAGCCTTTCCATCCGTTTTATTTTCTTTTGTTCCAAAATCAACTGTTCTCTCTTTTGCTTTAAAATGGAAAGAAACTGAGACGGACTTTTATTTCCCAGATATTCTTTAATCTCACCTAGCGGAGTTCCTGCTTCTTGAAGGATTGCTATTATGTCAAAAGTAAAAAATTGTTTAATGGAATAAAAGCGATAGCCTTTATCATTTACATGTTCCGGTTTCAGGATGCCAATCTTGTCATAATGAAATAGTGTATCTTTGGACACTCCACATGCTTTTGCAAATTCACTAGTAGTAAGATATTGTTCCAATCTCTTTGACATTTTATTCCTTTTTCAACCTTCGAGTTACTTTGTTTTGTATCTTAGCATTATGATAGAGCATTGTCAAAGTACAGTTGCCCAAGTGCGGTAACGAAGAGGCGTCGGCTTTGTACTGGAGGGTTTGCTATTCCTACTTATGAGTTCTCCATGAACTAAACTAGAGGATCGTTTAAAAGGCTACAACTTCTTTCGTTACCATAAAGGTTTTATCATCAATTTAAGAGCGGAGCTTTATTTCTTTATATATAGCTACATAACCGGTCAGAAATAAATAAGCTATAATGAAAATAATCAAGTAAAGATACATTGTTTTATAAGAAGTCGCTTCGGCAATTAATCCCAACAGCAAAGATCCACCGCCGATTCCAATGTCGAAAAAATTAAGGAATGAACTCATTGCAGCTTCTCTACTCTCGATTTCTACCATATTTATCACCCAAGCTTGTACTGCAGGGAAAATTGCCCCAAATGCTATTCCGTAGAATACAGCAGAGAAATTCAACTGAAGCTCCGATTGGGTGTGGGCAATGAGAATCATCGCAATAATTAGACCTAATCCGGAAGGAACGAGTACATAGATGGGGCCTTTCCGGTCAAATATTTTTCCCGATATAACCCGGATAAAAATACCTGTAATCGCGGCGATAAAGAAAAACCAGGAAACATTAGTTATTCCCTGCTGTTTGGCAAATAGCGATAAATAAGACATCACTCCACTGACTACAATACCGATCAGCAATATCAAAAAACATTGAGGCAAGACGTTTTTCTCGATCAGTTTTAACGGTGTCTGGTGGCATTTATTTTTAATTGAAGCCACTTCTTTGTCTGGCTGCCGTTTGGTTTCTAAAATCGTCAAAGCGGCCAGTAATAAGATAAGGGCTCCAGTTGTAAATAGACCGCTAAAGCCAAATTTATTAAGTATTCCTATTCCGATCATAGGGCCTACTGATATGCAAATGGTTTCACCGACACCAAAATAGCCCATTCCTTCTCCTAATTGGTTGCGAGGTAATTGTTCTGACGCTAATGTAGCGTAGTATGTACTTGCGATACCAAAACCAAGTCCATGCGCTAGCCGGAATAGCAGCAATGTAAGTAAACTGCCCGAAAAGATGTAACTGCCAGTTGCCAGCATACAGATCAAAACGCCGACAAATAAAATAATTTTTTTATCCATAACATACATAAGACGGCTGGTAAATGGTCGAATTAACAATGCAGAGATGGTAAATGATCCTACTACCAGACCAATTTGTGATGGGGTGCACCCAATGCTTTCAGCTAATAGCGGCAGAGTCGGGATAAGCATTTCAAACGCCATGAATAATAATGCATTAGAAATCAATAATAAAATAAAGTTCTTTGTCCAAAAAGATTGGCACTTTACGTTCATTTAGGTTAGCCCCCGAAAACCACTTTTATAATAACGACAAATTATATAATACAGTATAGTGTTACCCTATAGTCAAGCGTTAACTTGGTGCTTTCGAATAGTGACGGCTGCGTGATTGCCCGTTCCAACGAGGCTAAACCCTTCGGCATTAGGATGGGAGAACCAGTCTTTAATATGGCGGACTTTCTTCAAAAGAACAATGTTACGGTCTTTTTCTCAAATTACACTCTTTATGGGGATTTTGTCCCAAAGGGTCATGGGGACCTTGAGTCAATTCACGCCCGAGATTAAAATTTATTCCATCGATGAGGGTTTTTTGAATTTATCGGGGATACCGGTTCAGCTTGCAGAGTACACTCAGACGATCCGGCAAACCGTGTACAGGAACGTCGGTATTCGGGTCAGTATTGGCATAGGACCTACCAAAGTTCTTGCTAAAACCGCAAATCATTATGGTAAAAAAGTACCCGAAAACAATGGCGTTTATATCTTGGACATTCAGGATAAAATCATGGAAGCCCTTAAAATATTTGAAATCGGCGAGGTATGGGGCATCGGAAGACAATATGCCGCAATGCTTCATTCCATGGGAGTAAAAACAGCCTGGGATTTTACACAGATGCCGGAGGATTGGGTTAAAAAGCAAATGACCGTAGTTGGGTTGAGGATTAAGAAGGAACTGGAGGGCATCCCGTGCCTGAAAATGGAATTAATCGCACCCACGAAGAAGGCAAAGGGTACGATGGAAATTATCCAATATACTTTAATTGGCTTCAATCCCCGGTGGAAATTGAGACAAGAGAAACTGCCTCAATGTTACACGACCCGTTGGGATGAAATCATAACCGTAAGAGATTTAGGAAGGTAAGGAGCAGAAAATCCAGGAAAGCTTCGAATATCTTGAACTAAAAGTATAGAATGGTACTAGATTTTGATTTTATTTTCACTTATAGTAAGATTAAATAAACACGAAGATGGTGTTTGTTTTTTATTATTTGGAGGTTGACTCGGATGAAAAAGGCTTTGGTGGTTGATGATACCAAGAATATCAGGACTTTATTGACTATGTGTTTGGAATCGGAAGGTTACCAAGTAATAACTGCAGATGATGGTATAGAAGGTTTGAATTTTATTCAAAACGAACCATTGGATTTGGTTTTTTTAGACATCAAATTACCGGAGATTACCGGTACAGAGATACTCAGAAGGGTTCGGGAGAGCGGAATCAATACTCCCATCATTATTATGACTGCTTTTGCAACTGTTAAAAACGCCGTCGAATGTACCAAACTTGGAGCTGTGATTTATTTGCAAAAACCTTTTACAGCTGAGAAATTAAGACGGATATTACATGAAATCCCTCAAACGCCTCCTGGGTCAGTCCAAGAGGTCGGGTTTTATATTTTGAAGGCCAAACAATTGATTTTGGAGGGAAAGTTGGGGGATGCTTTTAAAGAATTGCAAAATTCCCTGGCCGTCAATGCAAATCACGGAGAGACTTATAAGTTAATGGCGACAATTTATGAGGCTCAGGGCCAAAAAAAAGAGGCGGAACGGTTTAACCGGATTGCCCAAGAGTTCGAGGAACCTCAATCTCATAGAGTATAAGGATAAGGAAGTGTTTTTTTATGACTGCCGGCTTTTTTTCTTCCGAAACCAGCTTGCGTTGGAAGATTTTACTGGGATATTTGATCATTGCCGGGTTGTTGTTGGTAACAGGTATCTGGGCCATAGATAACTTTATCCGTTTAAATCATGCCATTAAAGATATCATGGTAGTCAGTTACCGAAGTGTGGTTGCATCGCAAAAAATGATTGAGGCTTTAGAGCAACAAAACAATGCAGCTTCGCTTTTCTTATTGATGAATTCCGGTATGGAGAGTACCGGCAATTTTTTAACCAACCAGCAAGAATTCAGTAAATGGTATACCATAGCCGAAGGAAATGTCGCCTTTAAAGGAGAGAGAAAGACTTTAAAACGGATTCGCCAAGATTACCATTTATATTTAATGTATTTTCAGCAACTCCGGGAAATGTCGTTGAAAGATTCCAACCCAATGAAGGATTTTTATCTACACCGGCTAACACCGCAATATGCTAAAGTGAAACGAGAATGTTATACCTTGCTGAATATCAACCAGAACCATATGGTTACGGCTGACAACAGGGCCAAATCCAATGCCGGGAATGCCATATTGTCAACAACTTTGGTATCCCTGTTGGCGTTATTCCTTGCAATCCTATTGGGTTACAGAATCTCAGCCATTATCATTACTCCAACCCTGAAATTAACGGAACATGCGAAAAAAATCGGCGAGGGCGATCTCGATCAAACAATTACGGTTGAAACCAAGGATGAAATCGGTAAACTGGCCGAAGAATTTAACCGCATGACGGAGCGGCTCCGGGAATATGAGAAACATAACATTGAAAAGTTGATTGCCGAAAGAAGAAGGGCCAATGCGATTGTCCGGAGCATTCCGGATCCCTTAATCGTTGTGGATGCGGATTATCGGATTATTGCACTCAATTCATCAGCGGAAAAATTATTTATAATCAAAGAAAAGCAGGTCAAAGGGATCTATATTCTCGAAGTCATTAATAACGGGGCGATTTTCAGCGCTCTGAAAGAAAGCGCCGAAACACATTTACCGGTTCGCGCCGCTGGCATGGAGTCGGCATTAACTTTGACAGTCAATAATGGGGTGCATCATTATTTGCTGGATGCAACTCCGGTCGATGATAAGGAAGGGAATTTAATCGGTATCGTTGTCTTTATGGGAGATGTGACGCAGATACTAGAGTTAGACCGCATTAAGTCGGATTTTGTTTCAACAGCTTCTCATGAATTCCGTACTCCACTTACCTCCATCACCTTGAGTGCGGGACTTCTTTTAGAGGGAACCGTTGGCGCAATTAATCCAAAACAAGAACAATTGCTTCAAGTGATTCAGGAGGATTGCGGTCGCTTGAACAATCTCGTCAGTGAGCTGCTGGATCTTTCCAGGATGGAGTCGGGTAAAATCGTGATGGTCAGGGAGAGCAGTGATCTTTATCCAATTATTGAAGCCTCGGCCGGACCCCTTCAAATTCAATTGGAAGAAAAGAAGATCAATCTGAAAATCGAGCCCCGGATAAAAAATTTACCCAGGGTTTTGGTGGACGCATCCCGCATCGCCTGGGTATTTAATAATATTATTTCCAATGCCCTTCGATATACATCCGAAGGAGGGCTCATCGAGATAAATGGGATACTTGAAGGAGAGTGGCTATTGGTTTCGGTGAAGGATACCGGAATTGGTATTCCAAAAGAATATCAATCGACAATCTTTGAAAAGTTTGTCCGAGTTAAAAATAGTGATAAATTTACCAATGGCGCCGGACTCGGCTTGGCAATCGCCCGGGAAATTATCCAAACCCATGGCGGGACAATTTGGGTTGAAAGCGAGTTGGGTAAAGGCAGTAATTTCAGGTTTACGCTTCCTTTGGCGAATACTTCCCAAGGAGGTTCCGGTGATGAAGTCAAAAGCAAAAGTATTACTCATTGAAGACGATCTGAATATTTTGTTGGTGGAAAAATCTTCCTGGAAGCAAATGGTTTTGAAGTTTTGGAGGCCGGGGACGGTGGCGGGTTGGAAAGGGCTATCAATCATCAACCGGATCTCATTTTGTTAGATATTTTAATCCCGAAGCTCAATGGTTACATGGTATTGGAAGCTCTTCAAAATAATAGCGGCACTGAAAATATTCCGGTATTGGTTACCAGTGCCAAGGCGCAAACCCACGATCTACAAGCGGCTTTTGCTTATAAAATTCAGGGTTATTTAATCAAACCCTTTACTAGCCAGGAGTTGGTGAATAAAATTCGCGAAATTTTGGGAAAGGGCTCAAAGTGATCGGACCTGGATGTCACCAGTAGAGCGTATCGTAAATAAATGGCAATCAGAAATGGGGAAGATACGCTCTACTTAAGTAAAACGTTCATGAGTAGTTATTTAGAGAACGGTTTACTAGTTCTGTTCAATAAAATGCTCCATTAAGCGATAGCCATTTTCAACGAGAAGGTTGGTTTGGCGCGCCGATTCTTCGTCATAGCTCCGATGACTTTCAATTTTTTCTCCGGGAGTATACCGGTAAATAACAAACGGCACCGGGTCGGAAACATGTGTTTTTAAAGTCAGTGGAGTGGGATGGTCCGGCAACAACATAATCTTGAAATCCGTAGTTATTTTGGGCATTTCCCGTAAAAGATACGCCAGTACTTCTGAGTCGATTTTTTCAATGGAAATGATTTTATTTTCAACTTCTCCGCGATGTCCGGCCTCGTCCGGGGCTTCAAAATGGAGATATACAAAGTCCTGACCTTCTTTAAAAGCTTTCAAGGCAGCTTCGGCTTTGCCGCGAAAATTGGTATGCACATTCCCCGTGGCCCCGGGAACATTGATAACATTCAAACCCGCACAAACTCCCAAACCTTTTGCCAAATCTACAGCGGAAATAACCGCTCCCTTCAAATGAAATTTTTCATAAAAACTTTGGATCGAAGGCTTTTTACCTTGACCCCAAAGCCAAATCGAGGTGGCCGGACGCAATCCTTTTTGAGTTCGCGCCTCGTTAATCGGGTGATTTTTAAGGATTTGAACACTTTCTTGCATCAACTCCAATAATTGAACTGCCCCTTCGCCTTTGGGTAAATGGTTCGTAATCAGACGGTCGGAAATATCATGGGGAGGGGTCAATTGGCACTGGGTGGGGCCATTATGCCAGACCATTAAATGACGGTAACTGATGCCGGGATAAAAGGAGAAGTTCTCGGTATTAAGCGCTTTGGCGATATCTTTCATTAAAACTTCCGATTCGGCGGTGGTTATTTCATCCGAACTATAATCAACCATTGTTCTTTCTTGATAGAATGGTGCATCGGATAAAGTGACTAAATTACAACGAAAAGCGACATCGTTTGGGCCGAGCTCAATTCCCATACTGGCTGCTTCCAGTGGAGAACGTCCGGTGTAATAAAGGTGGGGATCATAACCCATGACCGATAAATTGGCAACATCACTTCCAGGAGGCAATCCCGCCGGGACATTTTTGACCATACCCATTTCTCCTAGACTTGCCAACTTGTCCATGTAAGGTTTTGTACTAACTTGGAGAGGAGTCTTTCCGTCCAACTCCGGAACTGGAAAATCTGCCATGCCATCCCCTAAAACAACCAGATATTTCATCATGGTCCACCATCCAAACAAATATTTTCTTTCATTTCCCCATCTTAAGCTGGAATAATTATACCACCGGAAAAGCAGCTGGAACAAATGATTTTTTATCTCCAATTTAAATATTATGTAAAATGAAATTGATATTTCAAAAAATGAAATCATTTAAGGGATCTAATAATTTGTTTATCGACCTGTTTTAACAAACATGATGGACTAGCCCTTGTGGGGATTGATGATTTTATTATAATGAAACTTATTTCTTAAAAAATAACACTGCAATCAGATTTTCAGAGATTGGTTGAGATAATTTAAAATGAGTATCAGGATTTTCTTATTTTTATCTGAAATTTGCTGTTTTTGATTGGTTTGAAGTTTTGCTTCTCAATCAAAATGATGGTAAATTAAGCAATATATTTTTCCGCCTAATCTCTAATTAAGAGTTATCCCAAAGTAATTTAGATTACTTTCAGGAGCTTCTTAGAAAACGGGGGAACCAATCCCTGGGGTGAATCAAGCTTACTTTGCAGAGAGTTTGGGGGGTACTCTCCAACCCTAATCCGTCAGCTAACCTTGCAGGCGTCGAAGAGAGGCAATGGTTGAATTTAACTTTTGAAGTTAAAACTATACCATGGGACTCCCGGGTGTAGTTTTTGTTGAATTGATGAATGGAGTGACATTGATGAATTGGTTAAAAAGGTTATTGATTGGAAAGCCATTGGAGAACGAAGCGCTGAAAGACGAGAAATATACTGTTTTTTGGGGGTTGCCGATCCTGGCCAGCGATCCTATCTCGTCGGTTGCTTATGCCACGGAAGAAACATTACTGGTGTTGGTACCAGCCATCGGAATACTGGCTTTTGGTCCAATGACCTGGATTACAGGCGCTATTATATTATTGCTGGGGATATTGACCATTTCGTACCGTCAAACCATTCTGGCTTACCCAAATGGAGGCGGCGCCTACATGGTTGCTTCCGATAACTTGGGGAAGTATGCCGGAATCACCGCCGGTTCCGCTTTGGCCTTCGGTTATATATTAACCGTTGCGGTAAGTATCGCAGCAGGAACGGCAGCAATTACAGCTTTATTTCCCATCCTGTTTCATCATAGAGTGGCTATTTGTCTATTTGTATTGGTTTTATTGTTAATTGGAAACCTGCGGGGAATCCGGGAATCATCCATACTTTTCGGATTGCCGACGTATACTTTTATTTTTTCCGTTGTTGTTATGCTTATCTATGGTCTTTACAAGGTGAAAGTCGGTGGATATGTTCCCTCCCAGCCTGTTGTTCACCTGAAACAAGCTATAGAGCCTATTACCATATTATTAATTTTACGTGCTTTTTCATCGGGTTGTACTGCATTAACCGGTGTGGAAGCGGTTAGTAATGCGGTCCCTAATTTTAGGGAACCTTCTGTGAAGCATGCCCGTTCCGTCCTTTTGTTGCTCTCTTTTTTCGTGCTTCTATTATTTGCGGGGGTTTCATTACTCGCAAACATCTATCATGTGGTTCCGGTTGGGGGTAAAACGGTTTTATCGCAGATTACAGCGGAAATCTTCGGCAGTCATCACTGGTTTTATTATCTTTTCCAATTGACGACCACTCTGATTTTAACCTTGGCGGCTAATACCGCATTTGCCGGATTTCCGTTGCTTTTTTCGGTCATGGCCCGCGATGGTTACGTACCGCGTCAATTGTCCTTCCGGGGTGAACGTTTAAGTTTCTCCAACGGAATTCTTGTATTAACGATGATTGCCGGTTTGTTATTGGTTGTATTCCAAGGGGACACTCACCGGCTGATTCCTTTGTACGCTGTGGGAGTTTTTATATCCTTTACATTATCCCAATTGGGTATGTTCTTTAAATGGATCCGTTCAAAAGAAAAGGGTTGGCTTTATAAGGCAATCATTAACGGAACCGGCGCTCTGGTCACTTTCGTTACCGTCATTATTATCGGGGGAACTAAATTTGTCCAGGGAGCCTGGATTGCAATTTTGGTCATTTTGATTTTAATGGCAGGGATGTTAAAAATCAAGAGACATTACGCGGCTGTGGCCGAGCAGTTGCGGCTCAAACCCGAAGAATTGGCAGCCTTGGATCTTTCCAAAGATACTTACCGGAATCACGTAATTGTCCCGATTGAAAGCGTCAATAAAGCTAGCGTCAGAGCTTTGCGTTATGCGAAAACCATCTCCAATAATGTGGTTGCTTTTAATATTGCCATCAACGAAGAGTGTGAAAACCGCTTTAAGGAAAAATGGAATCTTTTGCACACCAATATTCCGCTGATTGTGAAATATTCTCCTTACCGGAAGGTTGTTTCGCCTCTGATTGAATTCATAGAGTCCTATGAAGAACATAACTATCAAAGAGGCGACATGATAACCGTCATCTTGCCGCAATTTTCAGTTCAAGCATGGTGGCAAGTGTTTCTCCACAATCAAAGCCGTCTCTTTATTACCCGTGATTTATTGAGGCATAAACACATCGTTATCGCGACGATACCTTTACAACTCAAACAAGATCAAGTAGTTATTCAAAACGCAAAAAAAGAAAGTTGAATTCCGGGAAAATTTGACAAATAAATTCTGTATTCAGGATCAGCTTTTGTTACTACAGCCATTAAAAAGGGATTGTCTCAATTTACTTTGAGAGAGTCCCTTTTTTAATGCCTTTGTTCATCACTCGCTTCAAAGCCGAGAGTTTAATTTTTTTTAACAAAATCGTTTGATCGTAATGAACAATGGATTCCGGGTGAATAATATAGTAAAAACACACGATCCACTGAGATTTTAAAAAATCCGTTGAGTACGAGCGAGTTATTTTATTATGGCGGTATTGGATATTAAGGATATTTCATTTGTTCATTTTCGGTAACTTTTGCCTCGATGAGTTATTCGTGGTAGATTAAAACATAATAATTTTCCGCCTAATCTCGATAAAAACGTGTCTTCACGCTCAGAAAACGGGGGAACCAATCCTTGGGGTGAATTAAGCTCGCTTCACAATGAGCTTAAAGGGTGCTCTCTAACCCTAACCCGTCAGCTAACCTCGTAGGCGCCGCAAGAGAGGCAATGGTTCAATTTAACTTTTTAAGTTAAAACTACACCATGGGACTCCTGGATGTAGTTTTTTTGTTGAGAAAATATCAATGAGGTGAGCCGTATGAGTTGGTTAAAAAGGATCTTAATTGGGAAGCCATTGGAGAACGAGGCGTTGAAAGATGAAAAATATAGTGTTTTTTGGGGACTACCGATTTTAGCCAGCGACCCTATCTCATCGGTTGCTTATGCTACGGAAGAAATATTGTTGGTTCTAGTACCCGCTATAGGAGTGTTAGCTTTTCATCCGCTTACTTGGATATCCGGAGCCATTATATTGTTACTGGCGATATTGACTTTTTCGTACCGTCAGACAATTCGGGCCTATCCCAACGGAGGAGGCGCTTACGTGGTTGCTTCCGATAATTTGGGCAAATACGCCGGAGTTGCGGCTGGTTCCGCATTGGCCTTTGATTATATCTTAACGGTTGCCGTTAGTATTGCGGCGGGCACCGCAGCGATTACGGCTTTATTTCCTCCGCTGTATCACCACCGGGTGGCTGTTTGTCTTGTATTGTTAGTCTTGTTATTTATCGGAAACCTGCGGGGAATCCGGGAATCTTCCAAAATATTTGGATTACCGACCTATGCATTTATTTTTTCAGTGATTATTATGATTGTTTACGGTATCTTTAAAATTCGAGTCGGAGGTTATGTTCCGCCTCAGCCTGTTATTCACCTGAAGCAAGCACTTGAACCCATCACGATTTTGTTGATAATTCGAGCTTTTTCTTCAGGCTGTACCGCACTTACCGGAGTTGAAGCAGTAAGTAATGCAGTTCCGAACTTTCGCGAACCATCCGTGAAACATGCCCGTTTGGTCTTGTTATTACTTTCATTTTTTGTGTTTTTATTGTTTGTGGGGGTTTCTTTGCTGGCAAACCTCTATCATGTAGTTCCCACAGAAGGCAAAACAGTTTTGTCGCAAATTGCGGCGGAAATCTTCGGCAGTCATCATTGGTTTTACTATTTTTTCCAATTAACAACCACATTGATTTTGACTTTAGCGGCCAATACTGCATTTGCTGGATTCCCATTATTATTTTCGGTGATGTCGCGTGATGGATATGCTCCACGTCAATTGTCGTTCAGAGGCGAACGGTTGAGCTTTTCCAATGGCATTATTGTTTTAACGATGATTGCCGGCCTATTGTTAGTGGTATTCAAAGGGGATACCCATCGTTTAATCCCTCTCTATGCGGTAGGGGTCTTTATTTCCTTTACCTTATCCCAGTCGGGCATGTTTATTAAATGGTTACACTCCAAGGAAAAAGGATGGGTTTTTAAGGCTATCGTCAATGGGACCGGTGCGCTGGTGACTCTGATCACAGTCATTATTATCGGCGCCACCAAATTTATCCATGGGGCTTGGATTGTAATTTTGGTTATCCCGATTATCATGGCGGGGATGTTAAAAATAAAACGGCATTATACTGCTGTCGCCGAACAATTACGATTAAAACCCGAAGAATTGGCAGCCCTGGATCTTTCAAAGGATATTTATCGGAATCATGTAATTGTCCCGATTGAAAGCGTCAATAAAGCTAGCGTCAGAGCTTTACGTTATGCGAAAACCATCTCCGATAATGTGGTTGCTTTTAATATTGCCATCAACGAAGAGTGTGAAAACCGCTTTAAGGAAAAGTGGAATCTTTTGCACACCAATATTCCGCTGATTGTGAAATATTCTCCTTACCGGAAGGTTGTTTCACCCTTAATTGAGTTCATAGAGTCCTATGAAGAGCATAATTATCAAAGAGGCGACATGATAACGGTCATCTTGCCGCAATTTTCAGTTCAAGCATGGTGGCAAGTGTTTCTCCATAATCAAAGCCGTCTCTTCATTACCCGCGATTTATTGAGGCATAAACACATTGTTATTGCGACAATACCTTTACAACTTAAACAAGACCAAGCGGTTATTGAAAAAAAACACAAAAGTGAAATGGAATAAAATCAAAAATAGGACAAAATCAAAAATAGAACAAAATCAAAAATAGAACATTATCCTTATCAAAGGATCATTAAGCATCAATTTCCTTCCCTGCTTGATAATTTTTGAATATTGGTGATATAGCACCAAAGGGCCATGAATATTGTATGTTTTATGGATTTAAAAATGCTTTGGAGATAAATTTTTTATTGGGTTACCATTTATTCACCAAGTTCACTATGTCGATTTTAAAGGTCTGGAAACTCAACTTAGGACCCAAAGAGCCTTTATGGTAGGAAATTTGTAAAGGGAACCCCTGAGAGCATTTTAAAGTATGGCGGTTACTCCGGGAACTCAATCTTTTATTGCGATGAATCAGAGAATCCTCTCAGCCCATCAGAGCAGAGGGGATTTTTTTATCTTTTTTGTCAATAATATTTTTGCAACCAAGCATAAATCAGGCCCCTCTGGAACAAAATATGATAAGACTACCTAAAGACTTGAGAGCCGGGAAGCTTCAAGAAAGCCCGTTAACTGGCTTTCATTTAACAGCTCGTTCGATATCGGAGTATATTTTGATTTTCCGGAATGGATGGCTCGTCAATCATTAAGTGCGTGCCATTAAGGTTATTTTGGAGGAGGGAAAATAATGGCCAAAAATGCTTTCGCAATGAATGCACATATCGGTGAAGAATTTTCCAATAATCATTCGTTACAAAAGGTAAAACCCCGTTATACAGAAGCGGAAAATGAGATGCTTTTCGAATCGTGGTGGGATCCCCAACAACGAAGAGAATTAGTTGGTAAACTTGGACGAAAGATGAGCGCCCTTCGCAGTCAATTTTGCCGTTTGTTAAAGGAAAAAAAACTCACCAACCAAGACTATTATAATATTATGCAGTCCAAATATACAAATGATTGCGGTTTTGTACCACGAAAACGGAGCCGCGAACTTAAAGAAATCGATCGAACTATATTGGAAACTTTTTGCCGACATCAAGTTTTGGGTAATTCAAGGGCTCAGGCTTGTGAAGACTTGCAACAAAAGCTGGGTGCAATCTTTTCTGCAGCGGCGTTAAAATTACGATTTTACCGACTGGTTAAGCGTTTTCGCTATAATGATAACGATTTATTGAATATTGGAAAAGAGTTGCTTGGTGAAAACAATATCCATGAAGTACAGTCGAAAATTGGGGTTCAGCCATTTCAGAAAACAATATCTGCGAATGAAAAAGTCCAAAACGAAAGGATCCAACAGGACCCGATTTGTATCGATCGTTCAGTGGTAATGGAAAAGGATAATAAAGCCTCCGACTCCGGAAATATTTCAAAACAGAATTCGGATAACTCTATTTTTTATCAAATATCGACACTCCCCGGAACGATTAAACACTTAGAAGAACGTTTATTGACGATTGAACAAAACCAACGTCGCCAGCTTGATTTGCGAGGTTTTATTGAACATTTGTTAGCGGTTGAACGGGATATCAAACGGGAAGATAAATTTATGGAAGAGATTCAACACTTAATGGATGAAAATGAGTCTATAAAAAATATGCTGGCAAAGGATTCTGAACGGTTAAAAAGCCGTGAAGAAGAACTAGCCAATGTCTATAAAATGCTCAATACGACCTTGTCGGATTTCATGCATTTGGAAAGTGTATCAAAATTGGCATCACTTGGAGACTTTATGCATCGTTTGGAAATTACAGTTGATCAATTTGGTAATGTATTAAAGAGCCGGCGGCTTAATACTTAATATTCGGTGTATATTTATTTAAATATCGATTCCAGGTGAATTCCTTAAATAATGCTTGACGACTTACTGTGAAGATGATAAAATATTAAATGTCGTTCAAGAACGGGCAGTAGCGCAGCTTGGTAGCGCACCACCTTGGGGTGGTGGGGGCCGTGGGTTCAAATCCCGCCTGCCCGACCATTTAAAAGTGAGTAGTTTCGTTGGTCCAAAACCATGAAACTACTTTTTTATTACCTTTTATTCAGATTGCGCTTGGATTATTGAAGGAAAAATGATAATTGAATTGAAATATTAATAATAAGTTTAATATTTCTAAAGGGGAGATTGGTATTGAATCGACACTTCGGGCAAACGCAATCCCGCTTTTTTATATTTTCTTTCATTGCATTGTTATTTATCGGCAGTTCTTATACGACAGTGTTTTCTAGCGGTGCTTTAATGGCAAGTGTTAATCAGGGGGAATTATTGGATTTAAATTCCTTAAATACCCAATGGCTAAATGTCAACGGGCATCTAAATGCTATATCATTGACCGGCGGCAAAATTGTTATTTTTGAACTTCAGGACGATATGTGCAGTTGGGTAAAAACACAGCAGTTGGCAGCGGATGATAATATTGCTTTTACTACTTTTCAGGTTAAAGATATTAACGAGGATGGTATGGCTGAAGTCATTGCTGGAACCATAGAACCTGGATTTATTTACATTTATAAATTGTCAGACGGCAAATGGGAGTTATTTAATTCCGGTAAATATGTATGGTCTACAGTAACTTATATTGCAGTTGGTAATTTTAGTGGCAGCCCGGGAAAGGATATCCTTGTTCAAAATCAGGAAGGCTCGTTATTTCTTCTAAAGCTCGGTGAGAAATCCTTAGACTTGGTATGGAAGAGTCCTACCAATTGGCGCCCGATAAGCTCGGGTTATATAACCGATATTGATCGAGATACCAAAGAAGAAATTATCGTGGCCTATAAGACGGGGGGTATCGGTATTATTAAAATCGATAGCAATTCTGCGGTTTCCGTCTGGGAAAATTACCCTTGGGGAAAAGTGATGGCAGTAACCTCCGGAGATTTAGATCGCGAAGGGCAAAATGATGTTTTGATCAGCACTTCCCAAAAGGTCATCTATAATTTGGGCTGGAATCCCGAAAAAGGATATCAATTTAAAAAGCAGTGGACAGATCTGGATTTTATTCCAGAAAAACTATCTTTTTTTGTCAGTCGCGGACAAAGCCGCCTTTTGGCTACGGATACAGCGGGGAAGACGCACTTATTACAATACGTTCCAAAGAATCAAACCTGGCTAGAGGATTATACCGCATTGACAGGCCGAATTAGCCAAATCATAGGATTTGATGATGATACCGGGAATTTCCTGTTATGGGGCTTTAATCGCAAATTAATCAATATGCAGATATTTTCTACCGATGAACTTCGGATGCATTACCAACAATCGGATTATCCTCTTTCACCAGGTGCTGTATTTAAAAAAGATATTTTATATGTTGCTCCAAAAGGGTTACAAAACATTCCGGATTTAAAACTAAGTTACCGGAATACCAGAACTGCTTATACGATAACGCGGGGCAATCAAGTTATCGAGATAACTAAGAAAAATTTGTCGATCAAAATCAACGGGATTCAGGTTATAAATAGCGAGATGCCGATTGTAGTGGAAGGTGATTTGTTTTTACCTTTAAGTATCTATGCTGATTTATTCAAATTGGACTTGACTTTGGATATACCTCAAAGAATGGTTTTGATCAGTGAAGAAACAAATAATGAATAAATTTTTATTGATAGCGATAAGGTGAGAATCTATCTTAAAGTCATATTTACCCGGTAACTCCCATACACTGTACCAATATGGGAGGTGTGAACGGATGGATATCGACCGAGAGGAAACCTTATTTCCGGTCGGAGCAGTAATTTATGGAAGTTTAGCTGCTTTTTTGATGGCATCAATCCTGACAATATTTACAGCCGTTTTTACTGAAATAGGATGGACCGGAACGGTTTCGTGGCCGAATAATAGTTTATATTTACTGCTTTTTTTCGTGTCAGTTGTTTTTGGTTCGATTATGGCGGGATGGAGGAGCCGGCAAAAGGGTTGGGCGGTGGGAATTGGAGTTGCAGTTGTCATTTCTTTTTTATGGTTGATTTTAGCTGTTTGTTTTCATCAATCCATTCATGTAGGAATTTACTTGTTAAAAAGTCTAATTTCCATTATTATCGGAACTTTTGGCGGTATTATCGGCGTCAATGTTTCGGGAGGGAAAGGATAAAATTGGTTTACGATTAACAAAATTGAAATTGACAAAGCAGAGTATATTCGCTATACTATATAAGGAATTAAAACAGGGGAGTGGCTCAACTGGTAGAGCGGCGGTCTCCAAAACCGTAGGTTGCGGGTTCAAGTCCTGTCTCCCCTGCCAGTATTATGTCGGTTAATAACCGCTTTTTTTTATACCTAAATTCAATGGAAAATCAAACCATCACGGAGGCGCTTTAAATGGCTGACAACTTAGTATCTGTGGGTATTTCCAACCGTCATGTTCATCTTTCCCAGGCTGATCTGGAGACTCTTTTTGGTACCGGACATCAACTTACACCGACCAAAAATCTTTCTCAACCCGGACAATTTGCCTGCGAAGAAACAGTTAACCTGATTGGGTCCAAGGGAACTCTTTCAAAAGTAAGAATATTGGGTCCGGTTCGAAAAGCAACTCAGGTTGAAATTTCAAGGACGGATAGCTTTCCTTTGGGGGTAACTGCTCCGGTTAGAGACTCCGGTTCAATTGTCGGTTCGGCCGGTATTACAATCGAGGGACCGAAAGGACGAATTGAACTTAAAGAAGGAGTCATCATTGCACTGCGGCATCTTCATTTGCATACTGATGAAGCGAAAGAACTGGGCTTAAATGATAAAGACTGCATCTCGGTAAAGTTTAACGGCGAGCGGTCCATAGTGTTTAACAATGTATTGGTTAGAGTTAGCCCCAATTTCGCAAAGGATATGCACCTGGATACAGACGAAGCCAATGCAGCCGGTTTAAAAAATGGGGATTTGGGTACCATTATAAAATAAATGGTGTCGAGTTTTAATTATTAGTTCTATTTTAATGTGGTGATAATCATGCCAATTTATGAATTTCAATGTCTAGCTTGCAATCATGAATTTGAAGAACTGTGCCGAACCGGGGAAAATGCTCCCTGCCCGAAATGTTCTTCAACAGAAACCAAAAGGAAACTCTCGCTCTTTTCTGCAAAAAGCGTTGGCAACGACGGCTCAACAACCATAGGCGGTTCGGCTCACTCTTGTGGTTCATGCCATGGGGGAAGTTGTGGGACATGCCGTTGATGATTAATAATTGGTTTTATGTTGCAAAAAGCTAGCTTTTGTTTTAAATGTTCCATTTTATCTATCCATTGTTGATTTATTGAAAAGAATTTAAGATGTATTATTGTCTGATATAATTACTTGTGGTATATTATATATTAATTTATTTTGGATGAATCGAGAAGAGTATAGCAGGAGGTAGGTAGGATGGCAAAGATTAATTTTGGTGGAGTTTTAGAAGATGTTGTTACCCGGGAAGAATTCCCTCTTTCAAAAGCAAGAGAAATTTTGAAGAATGAAGTCATTGCTGTTTTAGGTTATGGGGTACAAGGTCCGGCCCAAGCCCTTAATTTGAAAGATAATGGCTTTAACGTCATTATTGGGCAACGGAAATCCAAAGACTGGGACCGGGCTGTAAAGGATGGCTGGGTACCTGGGAAAGATCTTTTTGAATTGGAGGAAGCATCTGAAAAAGGCACTATGATTATGATGCTGGTTTCGGATGCCGCTCAAAGGCAGATATGGCCTATGGTCAAAAAGCATCTCACTACGGGAAAAGCTTTATATTTTTCCCATGGTTTTTCCATTGTCTATAAAGATCAAACGGAAATCGTCCCGCCGGCTGATATTGATGTGCTGATGGTCGCTCCGAAAGGATCGGGCCTCAATGTTCGACGCAATTTCTTATCAGGTGCCGGAATTAATTCCAGTTTTGCCGTATTTCAGGATTATTCTCAAAAAGGGTTAGACCGCTGTTTAGCAATGGGGATTGCTGTGGGTTCCGGTTATATGTTCCCCACAACTTTTGAAAAGGAAGTTTATAGTGATTTAACGGGTGAACGTGGAGTGCTTATGGGTGCCTTGGCCGGAATTATGGAAGCCCAATACGAAGTATTGCGCGAAAATGGTCATTCTCCCAGTGAAGCTTTTAATGAAACAGTTGAAGAATTAACCCAAAGCTTAATTCGGTTAGTTGATGAAAAGGGAATGGACTGGATGTATTCCAACTGTTCTGCGACTGCCCAAAGAGGCGCTTTGGACTGGAAACCCCGTTTTAAAGCAGCCGTATTACCGACATTTAAGGAGTTATATCAAAAGGTAAAAGACGGCAGCGAAACCCGTCGGGTGATTAGTTCTTGCAGTAAAGCCAATTACCAGGATGACTTAAATGCAGAATTGGCTGAAATCAGAAGCTCCGAAATGTGGCAAGCCGGTGCTGCCGCAAGAAGCTTAAGGCCACATGAACCTGAAAAACGGATTACTGATTCTACTAAAGGCGTTAGTGGACGAAGCGAAGCCTAAATAAATTTTAATAATGGGTTAAAATAAAAATCATTTTATTCATAAAGAATAGAGTGATTTTTTTTATTCAAAAACCTAAGCTCATGGAGCTACGAGCCAATTGTTAACAATTTTTAAATGAAGTTAACATTAACTAGACATGTGGGAAATTTCAAGATAAACTTATTTAAGGTGGTAGTATTTTGATTGTATGAAATTGTCAAATTAATTACAATTTAGATTGCTATCCGATAATCGTTGAACTAACTTTAATAGCACAGGAGACATGATTTATGAGCATTCATTCTATTCTCGATGTATTTCAAGGAGTTCAAACTTTTATTGCCTCGCCGTTCGCTACCAATTTATCCCG
Source organism: Bacillota bacterium (assembly GCA_023401925.1). Taxonomy (GTDB): domain Bacteria; phylum Bacillota; class UBA4882; order UBA8346; family UBA8346; genus UBA8346. The sequence continues at coordinate 47,917 of JAEXDA010000044.1, read as the reverse complement.
TGTGGTCCTGATATTGTTGGGACTGCTGTTGATGTACTTAGGTAGAAAAGGCATTTTGGAACCATTGTTGATGATCCCAATGGGATTAGGCATGGCCACCATTAATGCTTCAGTATTGTTCTTTGATCCGTTGAACCTGCACAACGGGTTGGGTACTTTGTTTGTTGAAGCCCAGGCAGGGGCCGGAATGAGTAAAGTGGCTGCGGCGGGAGATTTGATGTATATCCTCGGGATCGACTGGCTTCAACCCATATATACTTTTACCTTCTCCAATGGTTTAATCGCTTGTTTGGTATTTATGGGAATTGGTTCCTTGTTAGATGTTGGTTTCGTTATGGCTAGGCCTTTTCTTTCCATGTTCATTGCGATATTCGCCGAACTTGGGACAATTCTTACTTTACCCATTGCGAGTTTATTCGGTTTGACTCTTAAGCAATCCGCTGCAGTGGCAATGATTGGCGGCGCCGATGGTCCGATGGTTTTGTTCACGTCTTTGAAACTGGCGCCGGAATTATTCGTCCCCATTGCTGTTGTCGCGTATCTGTATTTGGGTTTAACCTACGGCGGTTATCCTTATTTAATAAAAGCCCTAATTCCCCAAAGGCTTCGCGCAATCCCCATGGATCCGCCTAAAAATAAGAATTTTACATCAGGTCAGAAGATGGCTTTTGCCACGATTTGCTGTGTTCTATTGTCATTTCTTTTCCCAGTGGCTGCGCCGCTTGTTTTCTCGCTTTTCTTTGGAGTCGTTATTCGCGAGTCCGGTATTAAACAGTTTCAGGAATTACTCAGCGGCCCGGTGCTTTATATTTCAACCATGTTTTTAGGGTTAATGCTGGGAATACTCTGTGAAGCCAACACAATTCTGGATCCGAAAGTTTTGCCGCTTTTATTATTGGGAATTCTATCCCTGCTGCTTTCGGGAATCGGCGGTCTTATCGGCGGTTATTTGGCTTACTTTTTTTCAAAAGGGAAAGTCAATCCGGTTGTTGGTATCGCCGGAGTTTCCTGCGTTCCGACTACTGCGAAAATAGCTCAAAAAGTTGTATCCAAGGACAATCCCCAGGCCATTATAATGCCATATGCGCTTGGCGCTAATATTAGCGGTGTTATAACAACGGCTATTCTCGCCGGGATATACTGCGCGCTGATTAAATAAAGGAGGCCTGAAAATGACCGCGACGAACATTATCGTTATCAGTTGTTTTGTTCTTATAGTTGTTGCTTTTTTTGTAGCCGGATTGATACAGGTGATGCAGGTGGTTTTAACACGTTTTTCCAAAAATACCTCTTCTGTAGATGATTTATTTACAGGAGAATCGTTATCTGAAACTGTTTCGGATGATTCGGCTATTGCTGCCGCAATTGTGATTGCCAAGCAAACCGTTTGACTTCATTTGATTGATTTTCGCCTAAACTGGCGTTGGTTAATTATTGGTAAAATGTTATTTTGAATATTGAAGCATCGAAAGATATTTTCAAGAGAGGACCAAGACAAATGAAAAAAAAGATTCAGTTTATGTTAACTGCGTTTCGCGATGGCTTCCAATCAGTTTATGGAGCCCGGGTATTTTCCAAAGATTATTTGCCGGTTGTTGAAGAAGCGGCTCAAGCTGGAATTGAGCATTTGGAAGCCGGGGGCGGTGCGATGTTTCAATCACCGTTTTTCTACTGTAATGAAAATGCCTTTGAGGTTATGGACGCTTTCCGCAAAGCTGCCGGAACCAAAGCCAATCTGCAAACATTGGCCCGCGGCATCAACGTAGTGGCCTTGGATTCACAGCCCAGTGACATCATTAAACTCCATGCTGATCTTTTCAAGAAACACGGTATGACAACCATCCGGAACTTCGATGCCTTAAATGATGTCAATAATTTGATTTATTCCGGTAAATGCATTAAAGACGCCGGTTTAAATCATGAAGTAACCATTACGATGATGGAATTGCCTCCCAATTGCGAAGGAGCCCATACTCCGGAGTTTTATATGGACAGACTCAAAAAAATCCTGGAAGCCGAAATTCCTTTTGATTCCCTCTGTTTTAAAGATGCTTCCGGAACCAGCCGTCCCCAAAAAGTATACGATACCATAAAGATGGCCCGCCAATTATTGGGTAAAGATGTGAAGATTGTATTCCATTCCCATGAAACCGCCGGTTCAGGTACTGTGGCCTATAAAGCGGCGATTGAGGCCGGAGTCGATCAACTCGACTTGTCACTTGCACCGGCATCCGGTGGTACTTGTCAGCCTGATTTAATTACGATGTGGCATGTTTTGCGCGGGACCGATTATGATCTGGACATTGACATTTTTAAGGTTATGAGATTGGAGCAGAGCTTCAAAGAAGCTATGAAAGATTATTTCCTGCCTCCTGAAGCCACTAAAGTTGAGCCGTTAATTCCTTTCTTCCCAATGCCCGGTGGAGCTTTGACAGCCAATACCCAAATGCTGCGGGACAACCAACTGATGGACAGATATCCTGAAGTTATCGCCGCAATGGGTGAAGCTGTTGCCAAAGGCGGTTTTGGAACTTCAGTAACTCCTGTTTCCCAGTTTTATTTCCAACAGGCCTTTAATAACGTGATGTTTGGGCCCTGGAAAAAGATTGCGCAAGGCTATGGTAAGATGGTTCTTGGTTATTTTGGCAAGACTCCGGTCGTTCCGGATCCTGCCATTGTAGCAATCGCTCAGGAACAATTAAAACTGGAACCTACCACCGAAAGTCCTCTGGCTATTAATGACCGGAATCCTGAAAAAGGTACTGCCGCAAGTAAAAAAGTGTTGCAAAATGAAGGTCTTTCTATAACTGATGAAAATATCTTTATTATTGCCAGTTGCGCTGAAAAGGGCGTGGCTTTCTTAAAAGGCCAGGGAACGATTGGCGTGCGCAAGGAAGTTAAAAAAGAGAATGTTTCGGAAAGTACTCCCAAAACAGATACTTATACCGTTAAATTGAATGGAAATTCTTATACAGTGAAATTGGAAGCCGATAAAGCAATCGTCAACGGTCAAAGTTTCAATTATGAGATCGGTGAAGGCGTTCAGGAAAATGCAAATGCAGTTCAAATCACGGGAGAAGACCAACCGATTAAAACTGCATTACCTGGATTGGTTTTAAGGATCAATAAAAAAGCCGGAGATATGATTAAAAAAGATGAGCCTGTTATGGTGCTTGAATCGATGAAAATGGAGACTCCCTTAAATTCTCCTTTCGATGGGCAAGTGGTTTCCATTCATGTCAGTCAGGGTCAACAAGTACCAACGAGTGCAGTGGTTGCTACGATTAAGAAACGTGGGTAATCATTAAATTTTTTGAACTTGTCGTAACGATAGCTCTATTTTGGTTTTTATAGAAATCATCCCATTTGGAATGATTTCTATTTGTTTACTTGGATATTGCATTTTATCGAGGAACAATTTATAATGAATTTGGAAAATCAACCTTTTTTAATGAAAGTGGATCGAGCACTTGATTTATGAAAAAGATGAATATTCTCGTTGAACACTAGTCAGCTTTCATGAACCCAAATGAAGTACTTAAATTTAAAAAAGTGGGGAATGATTATGAAATTTATTAAGGGTTTTTTAGCTTCTTTAGCAACAAAACAAGGAATTGTGGCAATTCTTGTCATGGTAGTTATTGCTGTGCTATTTATCATTATTAGCAAGCAGAAAAAGGGAAAAGGATTGTCAACTCGGGATGTAGTTGCCATTGGTATTGGGGCTGCCCTTTATGGAGCTTTGTCGATCATTTCTCTTCCTATTGGGCCCAACACATCCTTCCGGATTGCTATGGCTTTGCTGATCATTTTCGGGGCAATCTTTGGGCCGGTAGTTGGATTTTTGGTAGGATTTGTTGGTCATGCTTTAAATGATGCTCTGATGTATGGTTCCGTTTGGTGGAGCTGGGTCTTTCTTTCCGCGGCAGTCGGAATGTTCGGTGGCTTTGTTAAATTCGATAATGGGTTTGATGTTTTGGCCGGAAAAATATCCTCTAAACATTATTGGCAAATGTACTTATATGCAATCATTGGGATCTTAGCCGGTAGCATCCTTGCCTATATCGGAGACGTTTTCCTTTATGGAGAACCAGCAGGCAAAGTATGGCTTCAAATTTGTCTTGCTGGAGTGTCTAACTTCATTGTACTGGCGGTTGTCGGTATTCCTGTTGTAATTGCTCTTGGAAAATTACGTAGTAAGAATAACAACCTGGAAATTGAAGGTTGAAAGGAGCACTACTTAAGGTGCCGGTTATTTCATTTCATGATTTTTATTTTCGGTATGATAATTTAAAAGAGCCTACGCTTAAGAATATTAATTTGACGATTGAAGTTGGTGAAAAAGTCTTGATAGCCGGCCCGAGCGGGAGCGGGAAATCAACATTAGCCCATTGTCTCAATGGGCTAATTCCTTTCACTTATTCGGGAAAAATTGATGGTGTTTTGGAAATTGAAGGTTTTAAGCCCTACGAAAAAAATATATTTGAAATCAGCCAATGTGTGGGGACTATCTTACAAGATCAAGACGGGCAGTTTGTTGGTTTAAGCGTTGGGGAAGACGTAGCTTTTACCGATGAAAATAAAAACGTCGCCCAACCCAAAATGTTGGCCCGAGTGGAACAAGCCTTGCATGAAGTGGGGATGTCCGATTTTATTTATGAAACGCCTCACAACTTGAGCGGCGGTCAAAAACAAAAAATTTCCATTGCCGGAATCCTTACCAATGGAAATGAAATCCTTCTTTTTGACGAACCGCTCGCTAATTTGGATCCTGCCAGCGGTAAACGGGCAATGGCTACAATCAATCGCATTCACCGGCAAATGAAAAAGACCATCATTGTGATAGAGCACAGGATTGAAGATGTTTTGGAATGTGGATTTGATCGGATTGTCATTATGAACGAAGGACAGATTGTCGCAGATGGGCCTCCTGATGAAATCTTAACCACTGATTTGCTTTTCAGATTTGGCTTAAGGGAACCTCTTTACATTGAAGTTTTAAAAAATTTGAAGTTAAAATTGGCCAAGGATGATCGAGTCTCCAATATTTCTAATATTATTAAATTTCAAAATGAGGTTGTAAACGCCTATATTCATAGAACGGAATGCCGTAAACCACCAGAGAATGTAGAAATATTAACTGTGAATGCTTTGCAATATCGTTATTTTGATGATGGGCCTAATATTATTGATAATATTTCATTTACCATCCATCAAGGAGAAATGCTGGCGGTCTTAGGAAATAATGGAGCCGGTAAATCAACCTTGTTAAAAATTTTATCCGGAATCCTCAGGCATCAATCCGGCACTATCCGATATAAAGGAGAAGTGATTGATGATTGGTCGGCTCGAAAACGCGGTAAGATCATTGGCTCTGTGTTGCAAAATCCAAATCAAATGATTACCAAACCCATGATCTTTGATGAAGTTGCTTTCGGCTTGCGCAATAACGGTTACCCGGAAGAACAGGTACGCTCTTGTGTTGAAGAGTCTTTACGTATTTGCGGACTTTATAAATACCGGAAATGGCCGATAGATTCACTCAGTTATGGGCAAAAAAAACGGGTCACGATCGCCTCAATTTTAGCAATGCAACCGGAAATCATTGTTTTGGATGAGCCTACAGCAGGCCAGGATTATCGAACTTATCGGGAGTTTATGAGTTTTTTGGAGAAAATTAAAAACAGCGGTGTGAGTATAATTTTAATCACCCATGATATGCATTTGGCCTTAGAGTATGCTGAACGCGGTTTAGTACTTTGCGGCGGCAAAATCATTGCTGAAGATACCATATTTAATATTTTGTCCAATCCTAATGTTATCATTCAGGCGAATTTGAAGGAGACTTCCATTTCCCAAATGGCAACTTTATATCAAATCCAGGATGTAAGCAGATTTCTGTCCTTTTTTGTAGAGAAGTTGAAACGGGGCGAATTGCAATGACACGATCGGGAGCGCTATATATTGAAAGGGATTCCATTTTTCATCGACTTGACGGGAGCATTAAGTTTCTTATGCTAATTACCTGGACCATTTTTATTTTTTTATTCATGGATGCGCGAATCTTTTCATTCATGATAATCCTCGGCTTTTTGATGTTGTACTTTGCGAAATTGCCGTTTAAAGTCCTAAAGCCTTTGATATTGTTTGTGGCCATTTTTACGGTCTTAAATTCTTTGGTATTAATCCTGGTTACTCCGGATTATGGTTCGATGTTGACTCACCGCTATACTGTCGCGATTGATTTGGGTTTAATTCGATTAACCTACCAAACACTTTTTTTTGCATTGACATTATCGTTGAAATATTTGGCAATATTACCCATTACGCTGCTATTTATTTTTACAACCCATCCCAGCTGTTTTGCCAGCAGTCTGAACCGCTTGGGCGTGCCTTATAAAGTATCTTACGCCATCAATATTGCTTTACGCTATGTGCCGGATGTTAATGAAGAAGTCAAAGCCATTATCAATGCCCAGGAAGCCCGGGGAGTTGAGTTTAAAAAAGGTGATGCCGGCATTTTTAAACGGATGAAAAACTATATCACCGTTTTGCTTCCTTTACTGATATTGTCCCTACACCGGGTGGAAGTTATTTCTAACGCCATGGATTTACGAGGCTTTGGCCGCTATGAAACCAGAACCTGGTACCACCAGAAACCTCTTACAGTAATTGATTTTATATTTGCCTTCTTGGCTTTATGTCTGGTTTTGTTGGGAATTTATTTGAAAACTCGAATAAAAACCATCTTTTGGTGCGTAATTTAACTTCAGCTTTATGACAAAAAAGATATTGGAAAAAGCGAATGGAAGTATTAATCTTTTGATGATTGATGCTTGTACGTACAACTGGCGCGCGGTATAATGGAAATGTATAAATTATGCCAAAAATTAATTGGAGGGGGTATTCTATTGATTAACATTCCACAGGTTAAATTGGGTATCGTAGCAGTCAGCCGGGATTGTTTCCCAATTGAATTAAGTCAAAAAAGAAGATCAGCCGTCGTAAAGGCTTGTAATGATAAGAAAATTGCCATTACAGAAATCAAAGCGACCGTTGAGAATGAAAAAGATGTTTTAAAAGCATTGGAGGAATTAAAAACAGCCAATGTCAACGCTTTAGTGGTATATCTTGGAAACTTCGGACCGGAAGGGCCGGAAACGATGCTGGCCCAAAAATTTGACGGTCCGGCAATGTTTGTGGCGGCAGCCGAAGAAACCGAAAACAATTTATTCGACGGTCGGGGCGATGCCTATTGCGGAATGTTGAACGCATCCTATAATTTGGCCTTACGCCAATTAAAACCCTACATTCCTGAATATCCGGTAGGAACATCCACTGAAATTGCAGATATGGTCAAAGACTTTGAAGATATTGCCCGGGTTATTCTGGCTCTTAAAAAATTGAAAATTTTCGGCTTTGGTCCCAGACCTCAAGACTTTTTAGCATGTAATGCACCGATAAAGCCTTTGTATGACTTAGGCGTTGAAATCATGGAGAACTCGGAGCTGGATTTGTTTGCTTTCTTCAACCAACACGAGAATGATAAGAGGATTTCCGGAGTCATCAAGGAAATGGAAACCGAGCTTGCGGATGGAAACGGTTATCCTGGGATTCTGCCGAGACTGGCTCAATATGAATTGACATTGCTTGATTGGATGGAAAATAATATAGGCGCCTCCGAGTATGCTATTTTCGCCAATAAATGCTGGCCGGCATTTCAAACCCAGTTTAAAATCGTTCCCTGTTATGTCAACTCGAGACTGGCAGCCAGAGGAATTCCGGTAGCCTGTGAGACCGATATTTATGGGGCTTTAAGCGAATATATCATCACCTGCGCCACCAATATGCCTGCCACTTTGCTTGATATCAACAACTCGGTGCCCCGTGATATGTTTGACAACAACAAGGCCAAGTTTAACGGTTATCATCTCGATGATCTCTTTATGGGATTCCATTGCGGCAACACTGCAAAATGTCTTCTGAAGAATGCGGCCATGAAATATCAATTAATCATGCATCGCGGTTTGGAACCGGATAAAGAACCCGATATCACCCGGGGAACTTTGGAAGGAGCCATCCGTCCCGGCGAAATAACTTTATTCCGTTTACAAAGCACTGCCGATGCTATGTTGCGCAGTTACGTAGCGGAAGGTGAAATCATCGATGTTGATCCCAAATCATTCGGCGGTATTGGAGTTTTTGCAGTCAAAGAAATGGGCAGATTCTATCGCCACGTTCTGATCGGTAAACGTTATCCCCATCACGGCGGGGTCGCTTTTAAACATGCGGGAAAAGTATTGTTTGGTGCTATGAAAATGTTGGGCATAAATGATGTCGCCTTTAACCAGCCCGCCGGAATGTTGTATAAAGACGAGAATCCGTTTAAGTAATATTTTTTCGACTCAAATTCCAATTCCAATAATGATCGCTATAAACTGCCGGTTGTAGTTTGCCGGCAGTTTGTTTCATACACTACTAACAAAAGGAGTAGTAACATGCACTTACGGGATGCCAAAGTATCCATTAGAAGATGTGCCGATATTCACCAATTCGAGGCCGTAAAAGAATCCTTGCGCCAGGCGACCGAACTTATTGGCGGACTCGATTCCTTGATTACTCCAGGCGATCATGTCATGATTAAGCCGAACCTCTTATGTGATGCTGATTATAAAACCGGCGCCACTACGAATCCTAATGTGATTTTCGCTATGGCCGAGCTCTGCAAGGAATGGGGCGCCAGAAAAGTAATCATTGCAGAGGGCGCAGCCATCGGTAACGATACCGATCAAGTATTCGATGCCTTGGGTATCCGGGAAATGGCTCAGAAACATCAATGTTCGCTGGTGAATTTGCTTAAGGATGAGTTTACTTATTGCCTGAATCCTTTAGGGAGGAATATTAAACGAATCCGCCTACCGCGCACTTTTATAGAAAGCAACGTAGTGATTAACATACCGGCCATGAAAACCCATGATGCTTTAGCGGTGACTCTCGGACTCAAGAATTTAAAAGGTATGATTCATCAGACCGACAAAAAACGCTTTCATAAATGGGGTCTCAGTCAAACAATCGTTGATCTCGGACATTTGGCAATGCCCGAATTGACCATTATGGACGGTACGGTAGCTTTGGAAGGAATGGGGCCGGTTGTCGGGAATCCGGTGCATTTAGGATTAGTGATGGCTTCGACCGATATCATTGCCATCGATAGAGTCGCCATGGCGATTATGGGTTTTGACCTTCCTGAAGTGGAATATATCCGGCTTGCCGGAGAACAGGGACTGGGTTGCAGTGATTTAGCGGCAATTGAAATTGTGGGTGAGTCGTTAGAGAATGTAAAAAGGCCTTTTGCCCGTTTAAGTCTGGATCCGGAAATTTTAAGACAAATGGATATCCGTTTAGTATCATGCGATGCTTGCAGTGGTTGTAACAATGCCATCAGCGCTTATCTTTACGGTCAATACCTAAAAGGTACTCTGGACAAACTAAAGGGGTGTACTTTGATTTATGGACAAAATCCCTATATTCCCGAAGACAATCGGGGTAAAATCATCCGTCTGGGCGTTTGCACCCGAAATGTACAACTGCAAGAGGGGATTTACGTACCGGGTTGCCCGCCTCATCCGCTTCATATCGATGATTTTCTGAGCGGAAAAGGTTTAGAGAGGAGTTAAAATCATCTGTTGATTTATTTCATAAAGTTTATTTATGTCACATTTTTTCTGCCACCGGGGATATTCCTCATCACTTTGCTATTCCTTGCGGGCTGGCTTTTTTATAAAAGAGAGCGGGCCATCCCGATTCTTTTACTGGGGATGACCAGCCTTTTTTATATCTGCAGCAATTTTTATTGCAGTGATTTGCTGCTTCACTCATTGGAATACCGTTACCGGCCTCCTGAGACAATACGAGGGGATGTCGTTATTATGCTGGGTGGAGGAGCCACTCTGGATAGTCCGAATTTGCATCATCAAGGCCATTTATCCGGGCCGGCAGCAAACCGCTTGTTGACTTGCATTCAACTCTATTATCAATTAAATAAACCATTGATTGTATCAGGAGGCAAAGTATTTCAAAATACCGGACGGGAGGCTGATATTGCCAAGGCGATTCTGGTTGAGACGGGAATTCCCGAAGAGAAAATACTGGTTGAGAATCAAAGTTTAAATACTACCGAGAATGCTAAATTTATAGCTGCGATCTTGAAAAAGCACCAATATCACCATCCCATCCTGGTTACTTCCGCATTCCATATGTGGCGTGCGGTAAAACAGTTTCATAAATTTGGTATCGAAGTGACACCTTATCCTACGGATTACCGGACGAATCAAAATCTTGGTTTTTATGGTGCTAATATGGTTCCTGGGGCTGAAGCGTTGAACAATTTCAGTATTGCCCTCAAAGAGTACTATGGAATTCTGATGATGAACTGGTATTAAGAAGTTATTGCCCAGAACAAATGTTCGTGTTATAATAAATCCAGAACGTACGTTTGATGTGAAGGGATGGCGCTATGGACGTTCTGGAAAAGGTGAAAATATTAGCTTCGGCCGCAAAATATGATGCCTCATGTGCCTCAAGCGGAAGTACCCGGAGGAATGATCAAAAGGGGCTGGGCAATGCCTCTTCTTCTACGGTTGGGATTTGTCACAGTTGGGCGGCGGATGGTCGTTGTATTTCTTTGCTAAAAATTTTGTTCTCCAACCATTGCATCAATGATTGCGCCTATTGCGTCAACCGCCGCAGCAACGACATTCCCCGCAGCGCTTTCACAATTAATGAGTTGGTCGATTTAACCATTAATTTTTACCGCCGCAATTATATCGAGGGTCTTTTTTTAAGCTCGGGGATTTTCGTCAGTCCCGATCGGACCATGGAAGTGTTGCTTCAAGTCATTAAAAAATTACGGCGCGAGCAACATTTTAACGGTTATATTCATTTAAAGGTAATTCCGGGAGCTAGCAGCGCATTGATCCGTGAAGCCGGTTACTATGCAGACCGAATGAGTGTGAACATTGAGCTTCCCTCGGAAAGCGGTCTCAAATTGTTGGCTCCGGAGAAAAAACGGGATCAAATATTAGCTCCGATGTCCTATATCGGTGCTAAAATTCATCAAAGTCATGATGAACGAAAGCATTTTAAAAAGGCTCCTTATTTTGTTCCGGCGGGCCAAAGCACCCAACTTATTGTGGGCGCATCTCCGGATCCGGATTTTCAAATTTTGCGGCTGGTTGAACAATTATACCGTAAAGTCAATCTTCGCAGGGTTTATTATTCGGCCTATGTACCTGTCAATAATAACCCTTTCTTACCGGCCTTAAATGTATCCCCGCCCCTTAAACGGGAACACCGCCTTTATCAGGCTGATTGGTTAATCCGTTTTTATCAGTTTAAAGCCGAAGAAATTGCCGACTCAACTCAGCCGGTTCTGGACTCTGATTTAGATCCGAAGACGAGTTGGGCACTGCGAAATTTACACCGTTTTCCGGTCGAGGTCAATCGGGCTGATTATGAGACTTTGTTAAGAGTGCCGGGAGTCGGTTTGAAGTCTGCGGAACGGATGATTGCGGCCCGCAGTTTTGGCGGTTTGCATCTGAATGAGTTGTCAAAAATGGGAGTAGTCCTCAAAAAAGCCCGCTATTTTATAACCTGCCAGGGTAAATTTTTAGAAAGGTTGGACGACGCTTCCCTTATCCGTCAAAAATTATTGGATGCGCCTAATTCTAGTGGAGTGTCTGCCCTGAGCCAACTGCCCTTGTTTACAGAAATTTAGTGGAGAACGATGATGATTTGCTACCAATATGATGGAACCTTTGAAGGGCTGCTCACGGTATTTGCCGTCGCTGCGGAAGAGAGCTGTAAAATCGTCAATATTACTTCAAATCGCGAATTTCAGGCCGATTTGTTTACTGAAATTCATCCAATAACTACCGAAACTGCTGTAGCTGCTGATTTTTTTCATTCCCTCCAAGAAAACTTTTCCAAGGCAATACTTTTGGAGATCGGATATTGCTTTCTTTCGGAGAAAACCGGTTTTGAGAAATTGTTATTGGATTATCTGGAGCGATTGATGAAGTATGGTTTGAGAGTCCAGAAAAACTCAGGGGATCCTGTGGTTTTCCAGGTCAGGCGACTTTGCGACCAGGTTGAACATGAAATTTTAAGGATGCAAGGATTTATCCGCTTCCGTAAGCTGGTTAACCAAGTTTTCTATGGGCCGATTACCCCGGATCATAACATTATTCAATTACTGGCGCCCCATTTTAAAGCCCGCTTTGCCGATCAAAAGTGGCTCATTCACGATGCCCGTCGCCAGACCGGTATTTACTATAATGGCATTCACGTTGAATTCATTCCGTTTATGGAGATGTCCGGGGAATTTCAATCGGTTATGAAACCCTTTAGTTCCAACCGGAATTCTGCATTATTGGATAAAGAGGAGCTAATGTACCAGAAAATTTGGGATCAGTATTTTCAGAAAATAGCCATTCTTGAACGCCAAAATAAGCGTCAACAACGTCAACGGATGCCCGAACGTTATTGGCGGTATTTAGTCGAGAATGTTGAAAGATAAATAATCTCTCCACTTCAATTGGGTATTTCTATTGGGGATCCGGCTCCAAAGATTAAATTCTCCTACCTCAATCCCTATATCGGTAGATATTGATCAACGGTGAAGGTTTATGATAAGATATATATTGCATTCAAAAGCTACCGGGATTTTCAATTAACTGTTGAAGGATACTTTTTAGAATTAACTATTTTTTGTTTTCGGGGGATTTTATGATTTCCCTTAAGGGAGCCGGTAAACTTGGAGAACATCCTTACTGTTGAACAGATTTTTAAACCGGGTAACACTATTCAACTGATCTTTTCGGAATATTTGGGGCAGATTCAATCCTTTACTGCGGTTGTCAATAACTTTTCTGAAGATGGTTTATTGATATCGGCTGGAGTGAAAGACATTGATAAATTGCCGGATGAGGGTCAAGATATTATTATTCAATATGAGAGTCCTGAGGGAACCCAATATTTATTTAATACCTATCGAATTACCAAGATTAAGCAGGACGTTTTAACTTTAATAAGTGCCAAACCCTGGAAAATGAATTCTTCAATGCAATACCGTTATTTAGGACCCCAAGTGGAGGCTCCATGGAAAATTCATTCCACATCCCTGCGGCGTTATTTTCGAATGAAGACAGATTTTCCTTTCTTTTATATGATGGACGAGATAATCCATGTAGGAAGGGTGAAGGATTTATCCTTAAGCGGGCTCTTTGCCGTTGTTTATCCCGATCCCCGGCTGATACTCCAAAGTAGATTGACTTTTCAAATTCAACTTCCGCAAATGACACCCATTGAGTTAAAGGGAGAAATTGTGCGAAGTCAAACGATTGAGAATACTAAAATGGGAATTGCCCTAAATTTTATCGATGTTTCGGTAGAAAAACGGCAAATCATAGCCAGTAGTATCCAAGAATTACAATAAAACAGATGATGCGTATGAATTGAGCGGAGCGATAAACTATGGCAGATAAAACTTTTCGTACCAGTGAGTATTGGATTCACAAGCTGGATTTGATAAAACACCCTGAAGGCGGTTATTTTGGGGAAAGTTATCGTTGCCCTGAGACGGTTCATTTAAAATCGGGGTCGTCTGTTCTTGAAAGACAATTAGCCTCCAGTATTTATTTTTTGTTGCCCGAGGGGGAGGTTTCCTGTTTTCATCGTTTGCGGTATGATGAAATTTGGTATTTTCATGACGGATCTTCATTAACCATTTACATGATTGATGGGAAGGGAGAGTTACACCAGCAGAAACTTGGCCTGGATATAGCGGGTGGAGAGTTACCGCAAATTGTTGTCCCCCGGGGCTGTATATTCGGCGCCGCAGTTTGCCGGGATGATTCCTACACCTTGATGGGGTGCGTTGTTTCGCCGGGATTCGATTACCAGGACTTTGAGTTGCTTTCCCGGAAAAGCTTATTGCAACAGTATCCGCAACATCAAGAAATTATTATTAAATTAACCGCCACCTAATGAGATTATTTCTTACAAATTAACATGGTATGACATACCCCAATTCCATCGATACGCTCCTCAATTTCAAGCCCTGCAGCTTTTATAAACCCTTCAAAAACATTTGAATGGTACATTTGACTGTTACCGTTGGCTATGGTTGTGAAATATAGCGAAATCATTATCAATGAAAAAGCCGAAGCCCTAAATTGCTGCCTGTCCCAAAAAGGCTCAAGTATACAAACCCGGCTGTTGGCGTCCATAACTTTACGGCATCGCATAAGTATGGATATGATTTGCTCATCGGAGAAACAGTCCAGGAACTGGCTCATCCAGATGACATCGTAACCTGTCGGCATAATTTGGCTTTCGTCCAATACATTTGCCTCGATATATGCCATCCGTTGATCGAAACCGGCGTTTATTGCATTCTTCTTTGCCATGGCAAGCTGGCCGGGCAGATCCATGATACTTACCTCTACATCTGTTGAATATTCCAGACATTGAAAGGCAAACTTACCGGTATTCCCGCCAATATCAAGGATCTTGCGGGGCTTTAATTTGAAAACATGGGGCAAAATGCTTCCAAATGCCTGATCAGAATAGTAATGGTCAAACTTAAACCAGCTTTCCTGGACCTTTGGCGGCAAATGCGAAAGCGCCTCGTAGACTGTAGACCAATTGCCAAAAACATTCAGTCCTTCCGGTTTGCCTTTCCGAATAGAATCTTCCAGGCTAAACAAACCCTGATAACATACATCATTTATAAAATCGCAGTTCGCATCGGTTAATTCATTTGAGATGAAGAAACAGCCGGTTTTTGTCAGCAAGTATCTTTCTTCTTTCAAATAAAGTAAACCAATCGCCAGGCCAGCCTCACAAAGAACTCTTGCTCCATAGTGACTAAGGTTACATATCTTTTCTATTTCAGACAAACTAAGGCCTTTTCCTGGGTGTTTTTCTATTTCCGCTAAAACAGCAAAATTGCGTAACGCCCTGGTTGCCTGAAAAATAGCAGGAGCGAAAGCAATCCACTGGGCTTTTTCCATTGCCTCAAGGGCTGTAATATCGAGGTCGTTATATTGTATCATGTAAATTCCTTTCCTGTCTTTTCCAGCTTTTTAAATTATCGTAGTGTAGTTTATCCAAATCCCAATTATCCCAGAATTAATCTTTGGGCCAGCTTCACCGCTTCATACGCGTCCTTGGCGTAACCGTCGGCGCCGATTTCCCGGGCGTAATCTTCATTGACCACTGCTCCTCCAATCATAATTTTACAATTGAGGCCTACCTGCCGTGCCAATTGGATGACTTCTTTCATCTCCGTCATCGTTGTGGTCATTAACGCGGACATTCCAATAATTTCGGCGCCGATAGTTTTAGCTTCCGCCACAATCCGCTCCTTACTTACGTCTTTACCCAGATCATGCACAAGAAAACCATAGTTTTTCAACATTAATCCCACAATATTTTTTCCGATATCGTGAACATCGCCTTTTACCGTAGCCAGCACCACATTGGCCACACCTGAGGTGCTGTTTTTTTGATCTGCCCCAAGCAACGGTTCAATCCTATCAAAACCCAATTTCATCGTCTCGGCGCTCCGGATGAGTTGAGGCAAATAATATTTTTTGCCATCGAACAGTTGGCCTACTTCATTAATGGCCGGGATCATACAATCATTGACAATCTCTCCGGGCAGAACCGACTCTTGCAACGCCTGCTCGATGAGGAAATGAATATCTTCCTTCTCACCCCTCAGTACCGCCCGATAGATTTTTTCCCGAATTGACAGCAACTCTGGTCCGGGAATATTTCCAGAAGCGTGTTTTTCACTTTGTGAAAAACGGGCAATATAGCGGAGGCTATCCCGATCGCGGGTGGTTAAGACATCCGAAGCCATCTTGATCCCCATTAACAAATCACTGGAAGGATTAGCGATGGTCAGGGTCAATCCCCGTCCGATAGCCATGGCCAAAAAAGCCGCATTTACCCAGCTTCGTTCCGGTAGACCAAAGGATATGTTGGAGAGTCCTATGATGGAAGAGGAGCCGAATTCCCGGGTGCACCATTCGATCTGGCCCAAGGTTTCGAGGGCTGCTTGTTGATTGGAGGATACGGTCATTACTAAGCCATCCACTACTACATCCTCTTTTCGAAATCCATATTGATGGGCTTTTCTAAAGACCTCCCAGACAATCTCCCTTCGTTTTTCGTTCGTCTCCGGTACTCCTTCATCACTAATAGGAAGTAATACAAACATGGATCCATATTTAGCGGCAATAGGCAGGAGCTTTTCGATCTTCTCCTTTTCCAGAGAAATCGAATTAATTAAGGCCCGTCCCGGATATAACCGTAAAGCCGCTTCCAGCACCACGGGGGACGAAGAATCAAGGCAGAGTGGCGCGTCGGTAAAGTTGCTTAACAGGGTTGTAATTTCGGCCATAGTCTGCTTCTCGTCAATTCCCGGCATACCTACATTGACATCCAGAATCTCCGCCCCATTTTGGGTTTGTTCCATAGCCAGCCGCCGGACTTCTTGGGTTAATCCGTTTTTTAGTTCCTCCTGAAGCTTTTTTTTGCCGGTGGGATTGATCCGCTCACCCACCACTTTTACAGGATGGTCACTCCCGAAGAAGACGGTTTTTCGGGCAGAAGTTACTCCGCTGAAAACTGGGCTTAACGACACCGGTCTGCTTTGTCCCACAGTTTTGTTTTTTAATTCCCGGATATACTCAGGTGATGTGCCGCAACAACCTCCCAAAAATCTTGCGCCAGCATTTATCAAAACTTGGGCATACCCGGCAAACTCCGGCGCATCCATATCGAATACGGTAACACCATTGATAAGCCTCGGTAAACCTGCATTTGGTTTAGCCAAAAGAGGCACCCGGGTATAGGGTTTCATGAGTGAGATCAAAGCGGCCATTTCCGCCGGACCCGTGGAACAATTGCATCCTACGACATCCGCTCCCAGACTTTGAAGGGTAATGAGGGCCGTTACCGGGTCTGTTCCTGTCAAGGATCGCTGGTTCTGATCAAAGGTCATGGAAACAAGCACCGGAAGAGCGCAGTTTTCTTTCACGGCAATCAGCGCCGCCCTAGCTTCCTGAATATCCATCATAGTCTCAATCACAAAAAGATCAACACCGCCGGCCAACAACCCCTGGATTTGTTCTTTATAAACCGCCACACATTCCTCAAAGGGCAAATCCCCTAGAGGCTCCACCATTCTGCCGGTTGGCGCCAGATCGCCGGCAACTAAAGCTTTTTCTCCGGCGGCTTTTTTGGATAAGGCAGCTAATTTCTGATTAAGGCCAAATACCGATTCTCCCAGACCGAACTCTTCAAGCTTAACCCGGTTTCCACCGAATGTACAAGTGTATATAATATCTGAACCCGCTGCCACATATTGATTTTGAACCTCTAATAGGATATCCGGGTGTTCCGCTACCCATTGTTCAGGGCAAACACCTTTGGGCATATCCCGTTTCTGAAGTTCCGTTCCCGTTGCTCCGTCAAGTAAAACAAAGCGATCATTGATCAAATGATAGAAAGCTGTTTTGTCCATGGTTTTATGATGACTCCTTTGGTTCAATTCCGGCAATGGCGATGACTGATTTCTCCGGAACCAGCATATATTTCTCCGTAAGTTTCAAACCCAATTTATTTAACTCTAATGTTTCAAAAATCGTTTTTTGGTAAACCAGCGGTAGATCTCCATAACCCGGGCTGTATCGATGCTTGGTAAGTTTCCGGCCTTTTTTGGCGAGGATACCGTTTAAATATTCCATAATCCAGTCCAATACAGCGTCTGTATTTTGAGAGGCGGCCGCATCGAGGATCAATCCGAGTGCGGCGTCTTTTTGAGTTACTTCATTCATAATCGCATCGACGATTTCATGCCCTATCGTAGCTGCCATCAAAACGGCTTCCTCACTATTTTGCAATAATCGGGACAGAGATGTGCTTTGAAAATGGGTTTCATTTTCAAGTACAACAGAATCCGAGCTTCGGTGGAGGATTTTTAAAGGGAGGTATAATCCGGTAGGGTGGCTTAAAATTTTGGCTTGTTTGATCCCTTCCTCCAGCATCCTAAATAAATCGGGGTCTATCGGAGCATTTTTCCGGATTCCCAGACGGATTAGAACACTTTCAATTTTAGGCGCAAGCGGTATATCATAAAAACATTGAATCAACGTACGGGCCATTAAGGATTTCCTCCAGTATACTCTACATGATTTATTTTACTACAATGATGCGCTTACTTGTATATAAAATAATCACGAAATTAAAAAAAGATGAGAAAGGGGTTGCCCAATCAAGAGGCAACCCCTTAAAATATTTAAATATTTGTGTTTGCTGCCAATTACATGACTACTTCCCGGGAATCTTCGAGCATGAGCCAATCCCGGTATTTTTTTCCCCACCGCAGGATTTCCAATCGGAATCGATTGTCCGCTTTAAACAGATACCGCCTCTGGGAGTGCATGCGATAGTTGGAAGAGGGTCGGGTTTTATCATTTACGCTTGTTTCGGTTCAACCTTCAACTTATCCCGTAATTCTTTGGCGGCGGCCACCATATTTTGAAGACTGGGTAGGGTTTCTTCCATCTTTCTAGTTTTTAAGCCGCAATCCGGATTGACCCATATTTTTCTTCCATCAATTTTTTGCAGCATATTGACTAAAATTTCTTTGATCTCATTTTTTTCCGGTATCCTGGGAGAATGAATGTCATAAACACCGGGACCTGTTTCCATCCGGAAAGAACTTGTTTTTAACGCATCCAGGATGGAGAGATCGGAGCGGGCGGATTCAAAAGTAAAAACGTCGGCATCCAAGGCCGCGATCTTTTGGATAATCGTTTCAAATTCACTGTAGCACATGTGGGTATGAATTTGGGTTTCCGGCCGCACCGAGGCGTGAGTCAAACGGAAAGCGCGAAGTGCCCAATCAAAATAATCATTCCAGTCTTCTTTCCGTAAAGGCAACTTTTCACGGAAAGCGGCTTCATCGATCTGGATGATCCGAATCCCAGCAGCTTCCAGGTCCAAGACTTCTTTCCGGACGGCCAAACCAATCTGATAGGCGATATCCCGCAAAGGTAAATCTTCCCGGGGAAAAGACCAGTTTAAAATGGTTACCGGGCCCGTCAACATCCCCTTGACCGGTTTTGAAGTCAAACCTTGAGCAAATGTAATGGTATCAACGGTAATTGGTTTCGCCCGCCGGACGTCTCCGAAGATGATCGGGGGTTTGACGCAACGGGTACCGTATGACTGTACCCAGCCGTTTTCGGTGAACAGAAATCCGGCTAAATTTTCACCGAAATACTCCACCATATCATTCCGTTCATATTCACCATGAACCAGGACGTCTAGACCGATCTCTTCTTGCGAGCGGATGACTTTTGCTATCATATCTTTGATGGTCTCATCATATTGTGGGGCGTTAATATTTCCGTCCCGGTAGGAACGGCGCAAATTACGGAGTTCCGGCGTTTGCGGGAAAGAACCAATTGTTGTGGTAGGCAGCAGCGGCAGATTAAGCCGGGCCTGCTGAATGGTATTTCGTTCAGGAAACGCCGGTTTTCTGGTAAAATCATTTTCGGTCAGTTGGGCGACTTGGTTTCGAATTTCCGGTATTTGGCTTCCAAGTTCGGCTTTTTTTTCCTCAATTAGCGCCGAGTTTGTGATAAATCTTGAGTCCATCCGGTAATCATCCGAATTCCAGATCAGGGCAATTTCGAGTAATTCTTCCAGCTTCTCTTCGGCGAAAGCTAAGTGTCTCCCATATTTAGGCATTAAACGATTCTCCAATTTTACAGAGTAAGGGAGATGTAATAAAGAACAAGATGTATTTAAGACAATTTGATCCCGGTCCATTTGTCCGGAAAGTTGGTTTAAAATTGTCAGAGTAGCATGGTAATCGTTAATCCAAATATTTTTACCATTGACTAATCCGGCAAAGAGTAGTTTAGCAGTTGGGAAACCGTAAGCTGTAATTAACTCCAGATTTCGTTTTCCTTCCACGAAATCAAGGCCAATCCCGTCAAATTCCAACGCCATTACTTGCTGATAGATGTCGCGAATATCTCCAAAATAAGTTTGGAGCAAAATATGGAGATTTTGTTTATGATGAAGGAGTCTTTGGTAAATGGTTTCAAACAAATTGATTTCATCCGGCGTCAAATCGCTAACCAGCGCCGGTTCATCCAGTTGGACCCATTGGATGTTGAGTTTTTGGAATTGGGCTAAAATATCCTGGTAAACTCCAGTGATGGCTTCTGCATAATCATAAGCTTTTTTTCGCCCGGACTCAATTTTAGCCAGTTTCAAAAAAGTAAAGGGTCCGATCAATACTGGTTTAGTTTTTATTCCTAGGGCTAGAGCCTCTTGGTATTCGGCAATGGGTTTTTCTGCGTTGAGTTTGAATTCCATGTCTTCTTCCAGCGACGGCACGAGGTAATGATAATTGGTATTGAACCATTTTTTTAACGGCAACGCCTTGACGTCTTGGCCACGTTCTTGATAACCTTTGGCCATGGCAAAATAAGTGTCCAACGGATTTAGGCCAAGGGCTTGATAACGTGTGGGAATTGCGTTTAATAAAAAAGCAGTGTCTAACATGGTATCATAGAATGAAAAATCATTGGAAGGAACGAAACCAATCAAGTGTTCTTTTTGGCATAGCCAGTTGCGTTCCCGAAGTCCGGCAGCATTTTTTTGAAGTTCTGCGGCGGAAATTTTACCGGTAAAATAATCTTCGGTCCATTTTTTTAATTCCCGCCGGGCTCCGATCCTGGGGTAGCCGATAATAGAGAGTTTAGACATTATGATATCCTCCTTATCAATAAATAAAGCCTCCGACCAGAAGGTCAGGAGGCTTTATTTGCCCATAAAAAGGCAGAATAAACCTATTGTTGACACCCCCTATCTTCCGTAGAGTTTAGGCGCTTCAGCTTGGGCAGGTCTTCTGACTTCGGATCATCAGCCTTTCAGTCTTCCCGGTAAACCCAGTGACGTTTTAGAAAAGCTTCCCCAATACAGCGGCGGGACCGTGCAGGAATTTCACCTGTTTCCCTTTTAAGTCAAGTAAAGTCGGAACTTTGCCTGACACCCATGCTGTTATATTTTTAGATTATTCACATCGTATCATATACCTGATATGGCGTCAAGGTAATGCTGTTTCTTTGACAAAGAAATAGCCTTTCAAAAAATAGTCCGGATTTAGATGAACATTTCTATATATTGTATTTTTACTAATTGACAAATACAAAATGTAGTAGTAACATGATATAGGCGATGAGTATAAATCATAAACATGGAATCGGAGGACGGTGGGGACTTGCTTACAACAATTATTAAAAGAGATGGCCGTGAAGCGCCTTTTAATCTGGAGAAGATCAGTAATGCCATACAAAAAGCATTGCAGGCTGTGGGAAGCGGTGATGAGAAGCAAGCGCTCGATCTCGCGACCAAGGTGGCCCAACGAGTCGATGCGGGAAAAACATTATCCAATTTTGCGCCCACGGTTGAGCAAATTCAGGATCTTGTTGAGCAGGTATTGATTGATGCCGACCTTTCCAAAGCGGCGAAAGCATATATTCTCTACCGGGCCGAGCGTACCCGGGCGCGGGAAATGAATACTCGGCTGATGAAGACTTATGAAGAGATCACCCATCGCGCTTCTAAAGAAAGTGATTTAAAACGCGACAATGCCAATATCGACTGTGATACAGCCATGGGCGTCATGCTGAAATACGGGACCGAAGGCGCCAAACTTTACAATGGGATGTATATTCTTAAACCGGAGCACGCCAAAGCCCATCAGGATGGTGATATCCATATTCATGACTTTGACTTTTATACTCTGACCACAACTTGTTGTCAGATTGATATTCAAAAGCTTTTTCATGAGGGATTTACCACTGGCCACGGTTTTTTGCGCGAGCCGAACGACATTGCCAGTTATGCGGCCCTGGCCTGTATTGCCATTCAATCCAACCAAAACGATCAACATGGCGGCCAGAGCATTCCCAGTTTTGATTATGGCATGGCCGACGGTGTGCGGAAAACTTTCGCCAGGCGCTATGCGGATAATCTGATTCGGGCTCTGACTCTTTTAAGTGAAGAGAAAGGCGATATCGCCGCCAAAATTAAAAATGCAGCCCAATTTATTTTGAAGCGTTTTGGAATCAGGCCGGAAATTGCGGGCCACAATGGGTACAGCGATGAGGAATTCAAAATTTTATCCGATACATTTGAGCCTGGAATATTAAAAAAGTCGCAGGCCTTTGCCAGGAAGCGGGCTTTGGAAGAGACCGACCGATCTACTTATCAGGCCATGGAGGCCCTAATCCATAATTTAAACACCATGCATAGCCGCGCCGGCGCTCAGGTTCCCTTTAGTTCGATTAACTACGGCACCGATACCTCTCCTGAAGGACGAATGGTAATGAGAAACGTTATGTTGGCGACGGAAGCCGGCTTGGGCTCGGGGGAGACCCCCATTTTTCCAATACAAATTTTCAAGCTCAAGGAGGGTGTCAATTACAATCCGGGAGATCCAAATTATGATTTATTCAAGTTGGCTTGCAGGGTCAGCGCCAAGAGGCTATTCCCGAACTTCTCATTTATCGACGCTCCTTTTAACTTACAGTATTACCGCCAGGGCCACCCCGAAACCGAAATTGCCTATATGGGCTGTCGTACGCGAGTGATAGGGAATATTGTCGATTCAACCCGCGAAATTTCATACAGTCGCGGTAATCTTAGCTTTACCTCTATCAATCTGCCCAGGCTGGGGATTGAAAGTGGCGGTGATATCGCCGGATTTTACTCCCAATTGGATCGGATGATCGCTCTCTGCATTGACCAGATATTGGACAGGTTCGAAATTCAGTGCCGCAAGAAAGCGCGTAATTTTCCATTTCTGATGGGAAACGGGGTCTGGTTGGACTCGGAAAAATTGGGGCCGGATGACGAACTTCGCGAGGTATTGAGGCATGGGACCTTGACCGTTGGATTTATCGGCCTTGCCGAATGTCTTAAAGCCTTAATTGGAGTGCATCACGGCCAGTCGGAAGCCGCCCAGAAACTGGGCTTGGAAATCATAGGTCATATGCGGCGGCGGATGGATGAAGCCATGACCCAATACAAGTTAAATTTTTCGCTGATTGCCACTCCGGCAGAGGGGCTGTCCGGGCGTTTTATTGAGATCGACCGTAAACGTTTCGGCAGTATTCCTGGGGTGACCGATCACGAATATTACACCAATTCGTTTCATATTCCGGTTTATTTTCCGATTAACGCGTATGATAAGATTCAATTGGAAGCACCGTATCATCAACTCACCAATGGCGGGCACATTACTTATATTGAATTAGACGGCGACCCCAGTATGAATCAGGAAGCTTTTGAAACAGTGATTCGTTGTATGAAGGAAGCCGGTGTAGGCTATGGGTCCATTAACCATCCGGTTGACCGCGATCCGCTGTGTGGTTTTAATGGGATTATTGAGGATTCTTGTCCACAGTGCGGCCGTAAGGAGGAGGAAGGGCCGGCGTTTGAGCGGATTCGCCGGATTACCGGGTATCTCGTAGGCACATTGGACCGGTTTAACAATGCCAAGCGCGCCGAGGTTAGGGATCGAGTCAAACATCTTTAATATTTTTTTGACATTTGGCACGATTCATATTATAGTTAGGATATAACACATAAATTGAATACTATCTATTGCCAAGGGAAGTCGGGTGAGAATCCCGCGCGGTCCCGCCGCTGTAATGGGGAGTTATTCTTGAAATGTCACTCTTAACCGGGGAAGACGGGAATAACAATGAACCAGAGCCAGAATACCTGCCATAGATCTTCATTTGATACCTACGAGCGATGGGATTCAAGAGGAATTAATGCAATCAAAAACCCTTTTGCTACTCAAAGGGTTTTATTTTTTATAAAAGGAACCAATATTTGGATGTTAAAGGATATTTGCTGGACTAAACCGGCCGACATTGAAAAAGAAAGCTTCAAGATCATCGGGGAATTGTTGGGGGAAAGAAATTTTGACCTCTGGCAGGAACCTGTGGTAAAACGGGTGATTCATACCACCGCCGATCTTGAGTACGCCGATTCGCTCATTTTTAGCGAGAATGCGGTTCAACAAGGAATTGCCGCCTTAAAAAAAGGCTCTTGCATCGTTACCGATACCCGGATGGCGGAAGCGGGGATCAATAAGAAGGTTTTGACAACTTTTGGAGGAGAGGTCCGCTGTTTTATGGATAAGGCGGACATTGCCCAAAGAGCCAAGGATTTGGGAGTAACCCGTGCCGCCTTATGTATGGATCAAGCCGTGACGGACTCTCACTGCAAGATTTTTGCCATCGGCAATGCGCCTACGGCATTGATCAGGCTTTGTGAATTGATCGATGAGGGGAAAGTCCAACCGGAGTTGGTGATTGGTGTGCCGGTGGGTTTTGTCAACGTGGTGGAAGCTAAGGAATTGTTGAAAAGGAAACCGGTCCCCTATATTATCGCGATGGGCCGTAAGGGAGGAAGCAATGTGGCGGCGGCTATGGTCAACGCATTGCTGTATATGGCGAAGAATGAATGATTTTTGCTATGAGGCCGGAAGGGGGAAAAAACTGCGAAAAGGGTATACCACCGGTTCCTGCGCAGCGGGAGCGGCCAAAGCGGCGGTTTACTTATTATGCACCGGGACAGCCCTTGAACAGGTAGTCATTGATACTCCGGGCGGGGGGCGGTTAACTTTGCCGGTGTCCGATTGCCGGAGGGAGGGCGCTATTGCCAGTTGCTCCATTGTAAAAGATGCCGGCGATGACCCGGACGTTACGGATGGGATGAAGATTTTCGCAAAAGTCTGCCTGACGGAAGATAAGCAAGTGTTGATTGAGGCCGGTGAAGGTATCGGTCGGGTGACTTTGCCGGGACTGAAAATCCCGGTGGGTCGGCCGGCTATTAATCCGGTGCCGCTACAGATGATTGAAACGGAGGTGCGGCGTGTGCTTCCGGCAGATAAGGGTGCTTTGATCGTTTTAAGCGCGCCCGGAGGAGAGGAGAGGGCTGGAAAGACCTTCAACGCGAAACTGGGAATCGTTGGAGGCATTTCCATTTTGGGCACCACGGGAATTGTCGAACCCATGTCCCAAGAGGCTCTTAAAGAGTCATTGGCCTTAAAATTGAGTGTGATGGGTTCCGGAGGGTTGACGCAAGCCCTCTTTGTCTTTGGCAATTATGGCGAAGTTTTCGCCCGGAAAAACTTGGGCGTTGATAGTGAATATGTAGTGAAAATTGGGAATTATTTGGGCTTTATGCTGGATAAAGCCTTGGAATACGGCTTTAAGGAAGTTCTAATCGTCGGCCATTTGGGGAAATTGGTGAAGGTGGCGGCGGGCATCTTTCAAACCCACAGCCGGGTGGCGGATGCCAGAGCCGAAATTCTTTGCGCATATGCCGCATTAGCCGGGGCTCCCCAAGAGGTGGTGGAAAAAATCTATGAATGTCCCACCACAGAAGGCGCAGTTGAAGTCATGGATCGTTTTGGGGTGCAAATTTTTCCGCAAATCGCCGCCAGGGTTGTCAGGCGCTGCCAAGAATATGTGCGTCAAGAAATCGAAATCGGCGCGGTTTTGTTCAATGGCGCCGACCATTTGCTGGCGATGGACGGAGCGGCCGAGAAAATGATCAAGGAGTTGAAAGCATGAGCGGCGTTTATATCGTGGGGGTTGGTCCGGGCCATCCCGATTACCTGACTTCCGCCGCCCGGGAAGTGATCGCTGGGTGTCAAGTGTTGATCGGCGGCGCCCGAAACCTGTCCTTGTTTCCGGACGGGTGCGGTGAAAAAATTGAAATTGCGGACAACCTCGATTGGATCTGCCGTTATGTAGCAGCTCATTATTTACAAAAAAGTATCGCTGTACTGGTTACCGGAGACCCTGGACTGTTCAGCATGGCGCAAACGGTTCAAACCAGGTTGCCGGACTGTCCCGTTCAAGTGATCCCGGGTATCAGTTCTTTGCAATATATGGCCGCCAAATTGGGAATGGCTTGGAATGATTGGTCCATCATCAGCTTGCATGGGAAAGAAGCCGGGGATATTCTGCCGCAATTGCTGCGACGTCGCCGGGTTTGCGTCTTTACGGGCGGAAAATTCACTCCCGCAGTGATTTGCCAAAAACTTCTCCGCCAAGGATTTACCAAAGCCCGGGTGTGGGTGGGGGAGAACCTCTCCTATTCCCATGAAAGGTTAATCCATGGCAATGTCGGCGATATCAGCCGGCAGGATTTTGAGGGTCTTTCCCTGATGCTGGTGGAAGTGACGGAGCCCCAAAGCCCGCCATGGCCTTTTCAGACTCCGGGGATTCCCGATGACTTGTTTATCCGTGGTGATGTTCCCATGACGAAAATGGAAGTACGGGCCCTGTCGTTGGCTAAATTAAGACTCCAGCCCGGGCATTGCCTTTATGATATCGGCGCCGGCACTGGATCCGTGGCGGTTGAATGCGCCTTACAATGCCGGGAAGGACTGGTATACGCCGTGGAGAAAGCGCCGGAGGCCTTGGCTCTCATCGCCCAAAATGCCGTCTTCTTTGGCGCTGTTAACCTGCAAACCGTAGCAGGGGAGGCTCCCGAGGCGTTTGAAGGTTTGCCTGAGCCCGACCGGGTCTTTATCGGAGGGAGCGGCGGCAGAATGATGCCGATTTTGGAGCGGTTATCCCGGTTTCAGAAACCGTTGCGGGTGGTTATCAATGCGGTTACCGTCGAATCTTGCCATGAGGCTTTGACCGGCCTTGCGGATCACGGGTTCGGCTCCATTGAAGTTACCCTTTTATCGGTTGCACGGGGCAAAAAAGCAGGAGACAAACATCTGCTGCAAGCGCAAAACCCGATTTATATTATTAGCGCCGTCTTCGAAAGAGATGGTTGTAAAAGTGATTACAATCAATGAGAAATGCAATATATAGCATAAATAATTGGCAAAGCTTTATTATTGTATTTCTCTATCGATAAATCTTATTTTGCAACAGACCCTTTAGGAGAGACGGAAAAGGAGTTTGGGAAATGATTTACTTTGTCGGGGCCGGTCCGGGAGACCCGGAATTGATTACGGTCAAAGGAAAATGTTTACTGGAACGCGCCGATCTGATAATTTATACGGGTTCGCTCGTCAACCCCGCCTTACTGGAAAACGTTAAGCCGGGATGTAAGATTTATGACAGCGCCGGGATGACTTTGGCCGAGGTGATCGCGGTGATGGAAGCCGGTTTTGGGATGGGTGAAGAGATTGTCCGGTTGCATACCGGCGATCCGTCGTTATTCGGAGCTGTGCGCGAACAGATGGATGCTTTGGCCGGGCGGAATATTCCCTACGAAGTTGTGCCCGGAGTCAGCTCGTTTTTTGCGGCGGCTGCGGCCTTAAAGACCGAATATACTTTACCCGGAGTTTCCCAAACCCTCATTTTGACCCGGATGGCGGGCCGGACTTTAGTCCCAGAAAGCGAAAGCATAGAGTCTTTGGCTGCCCATCAAACCAGTATGGTTGTGTTTTTAAGCATTCAGCAAATGGAGGAGTTGGCGGAGAAGCTAATGAAATATTATCCGCCGGAAACTCCGGCGGCTGTGGTTTATAAGGCTTCCTGGCCCGAAGAAAAAATAATCCGCGGCGTCTTGGATACCATTGCCGGGGCGGTCCGTCAAGAGAATATTACTAGGACCGCCTTGCTGATGGTAGGTAATTTCTTGGGTTCTGAATATCAATTGTCCAAATTGTACGATCCCAATTTCAGTCATGGATACCGGAAGGATTCGTAGCTAAGGGAAGGAGTGCCGGAGGATGCGCCTGGCCGTGGTGTCATTAACCAAAAACGGAGCCGCCGTTGCCGCTGAAATTGTCGAAAAGATGACAGTCGACTCGTTTACGAACCGGGACGATTACGAAGAACCTTCCACCGCCCTCGGGTTTACCCACGGAAAGTTCAGCGCTTTGGTGGGGAGGCTTTTTGAAAAGTATGAGGGGATTATTTTCATTATGGCTTGCGGGATTGTGGTTCGGAGTATCGCGCCTTATTTGCAAAATAAAAAGGTTGACCCCGCGGTAGTGGTCGTTGATGAAAAGGGCGAGCATGTGATCAGTCTGCTGTCGGGTCATTACGGCGGCGCCAATCAATTGGCGCGGCAAATCGCCTCGGTGATCGGCGGCGAGGCTGTGATTACCACAGCTACCGACCTTAACCAAGTGGTGGCGTTCGATCTTTTCGCTAGGGAAAATGAGTGTGTCATCGAAAATGAATCCATGCTGAAAACGGTTAGCGCGGCGCTGGTTAATGGCGAAACGGTCGATTTATACACTCCTTACCGGCTATCGGGAGAGTGGCCGCCCCAAGTTCACCCGGGTGTTACTCCCGGCCAACCTGGGAAGTGGGCGGTCGTTTTGGATAATGACTTGGAAAATCAGCCAAGAGCTCCGCAAGTGCTTTTTATCCGGCCGAAGAATTTGATCTTAGGTATCGGCTGTAAAAAGGGAACTACGGTGGTTGCCGTCGCCGCTGCGGTGGATGAATTTCTGCAAAAATGCCGTCGCAGTTTTCTGTCCCTGAAAAGGCTGGTATCTATCGAATTAAAGGCCAATGAAACCGGGATTGTAGAATATTGCCACCGGCATGGGTTGGCTTTTCAAACCCTTTCCGTGGACGAACTGGCGCCCATCCAATCCGGACTTTCAAGTTCGGCTTTTGTAAAACAAACGGTTGGAGTGGGAAATGTAGCGGAAGCTTGTGCCTTGTTAGGCGGAAATCATGCCCGGCTGATTTGCGGTAAGACAGTTTACCCGGGGATCACTTTAGCCTTGACCGAGGAAGAAAGGGAGTTTCATTTCAATGGTGAATATTGAGGTCATCGGCATCAACTTTCGTTCGGCGCCGCTGGAAATCAGGGAGAAATTCCAGTTTTCCCAGGAGGAACACCAGGAGTTTCTGGACTTTTTAAAACGGCAGCGGGCGGCGGATGAATGGGTCTTGCTTTCCACCTGCAACCGGACGGAACTGTATCTTTCCAAGGGTGGCTTTGGATTGGACGGCTCAGTTTTGGAAGATGCCATGTGTGAATATAAAAAATTGAAAACCGCCGGGTTGCGCAAATATTTTTATATATATCAGGGCGTTGAAGCGGTTCGCCATCTTTTCCGGGTGGCCTGCGGCTTGGATTCCCTGGTTTTCGGAGAAGATCAAATCCTGGGCCAGGTAAAAAAGGCTCACCAAACGGCTTTGGCGGCCGGAACCAGTCGGGCGGTGTTGAATACCTTGTTTCGAAATGCCGTGACCGGGGCAAAATTGGTCAAAAGTCAAGCTTGCTTTGGCCAGCAGCCTATTTCCGCGGCCACGGTTGCGGTAGACAAGGTTTGGGAGCTCAGCGGTGAAGGATTGGCAAACCAAACTGCATTGATCATCGGTTCGGGGGAAATGAGCGCTTTAACCGTTAATCGTTTGTTTTCACGGAAAATAGGCCGTGTCTATTTGGCTGGACGCAAGCTCGGCAAGGTTCTTACCATCGCTGACGGCCGTCCCCAAGTTGAGGCCGTCGCCTACGAGCGGCGTTATGAATATATGGATCGCGCGGATCTGGTCTTCAGCATGACGGCCAGTCCCCACTATACCATTACCTGCGAGGAATTAGCCGGGACGCTGATTACGGCAAAAAGGCGAACTTTTATCGATTTGGCGGTGCCCCGGGATATGGACGAAAAAATCAGCCTGCTTCCGGGAGTCCGCTATTTTAATATCGATACGATCGGCGGAAGTATCCGCGAGGATTGGCAAAAGTGCGCGTTGGATGCGATGAAAGCGGAAAAAATCATTGATCAACAGTTGAGGGAGTTTCTAAGGTGGTATCAGTCCCGGGAGTTGGCCCCTTTCATCCGTCAAATTGAAAAGACAGTCCGTGAAGGGGTGGACCATAAAATCAATAGCGCCCTGGATAAGGTAAAAGCCCTTGAGGCCGACGATAGAAAGATGATTGCCAACGAAATGCGGAAAGTGACCGGTTTCATACTGAACCGCTGTTTATATGGCATTAAAGAAACGGCATCCGGCAAAGAAGCCGGGATTTATTACCGCTGTTTAAGCAAAAGCTTTCGCAGAAGTTTAAGCAATGCTGCTTTAAGTAATAATGCTTTACGCCAAAACTTTACGCAGAACGCTGAAGGTGGAAACGGATGAAAATCTATGTGGTGGGAATCGGCCCCGGCGCCAAGGAAGATATGACGCCAAGGGCAGTCCAGGCCCTGGAAAACAGCGATTATATTGTGGGCTATCAGACCTATATCGAATTAATACGGGATATGTTTCCCCAAAAATTATTACTTTCCACGGGGATGACCGGAGAAATTGAGCGCTGTGAATTGACTTTGGAAAAGGCCCTCGGCGGAGCCGCCGTTGCTTTGATTAGCGGCGGCGACAGCGGCATCTATGGAATGGCCGGGATTATGCTGGAAGTCATGGAGCGCTCCGGCAAAGTTGTGCCGTTGGAAATTATTCCGGGAATTACCGCAGCCAGCGCAGGCGCCGCCCTATTGGGAGCCCCGTTGATGCATGACTTTGCGGTCATCAGCTTAAGCGATCGGCTGACCCCGTGGGAGCAGATCCAAGCCAGAATCGAAGCGGCGGCAGCGGCTGATTTCGTGATTTGCCTTTACAATCCAAAAAGCAAACAAAGGACCGGCCAAATTGAGCAAGCCGGAGAGATTATCCGGCGTTACCGGAGCGGCCATACTCCGGCTGGAATTGTCCGCCGGGCGGGCCGCCCAGGTGAAAGTTACGACCTGACCACTTTGGAACAAATGGCCGGAATGGCGATTGATATGTTTACCACCGTCATCATCGGAAATTCCCGGACTTACGTCAAAGCGGGACGGATGATCACTCCCCGGGGATACTTTGATGAACGCTAGGAGTGAATTGACAAAAACGAAATCCATCCTTATCATTGCAGGCACTGTCGACGCCAGGCTGATTATTGAAAAATTGAGCTTGGAATCCTTCACACTTCACGCTACGGTCACGACCGACTTGGGCGCTGAATATTTACGTCATTATCCGGGGTTGGTAATCCATCAAGGAGCTTTGGATTACCCGGGGATGGTGAAGCTCTTCCGTTCGATACAACCGTTGCTGGTCATCGACGCCTCGCATCCTTTCGCCAAGGAGGCTTCTGATAATGCTATGGCGGCCTGCCGTGATGCCCAAATCCGCTATTTGCGATTTGAACGGGAAGACACCGCTGCCGAGGGGAACGATATGATCTGGACCGCCGACTTTGAGGAAGCCGCAGCTCAAACCGGGAAGATCCCGGGAAACATCTTGCTGACCATCGGCAGCAATCATTTGGAAAGTTTTGTCCGGCGGGTGGAAGCATACAGGGAACGACTGTTTATCCGGATTTTACCGGTAAAAAAAGTGATTGAAAAATGTGAGAGTTTGGGGTTTCCCGCCTCCCGGATCATCGCAATGCAGGGTCCTTTTTCCACGGAAATGAACTTGGCGCTGCTGCGCCATTGCCATGCCGGATTGCTGGTGACCAAAGAAAGCGGTGTTGCGGGCGGCAATCGGGAAAAGCTGGCGGCGGCCAGAAAATTAAAAATTCCTGTGATCATGGTGCGCCGACCCCCCGTAGATTATGGATGGGTCCTCCGGTCGGTGGACAGCGTGGTTCGGACGGTCAGGGAAATATGCGTGAAAATGTAATGGAAGATAGGGGGGTCCTGATGGCATACTTTCCGTTTTATATCGATTTGAAAGGCCGGAAATGTCTGGTTGTCGGAGGGGGAAAGGTGGCCCTCCGTAAAATACAGACTTTGCTGCAATTCGAGGCGGAGGTGAAGGTGATCGGCAGCCGAATTTCCGATGCGATCCGGAGTTTGGCGGAAACCGGCCGCTTGACTTATGAAAAAAGGCCTTATCAATGCGGAGATGTAAGCGGTTTTTTTCTGGCGATCGCCGCTACTTCGACGCCGGAGATCAATGACCTGATTTGCCGTGATGCGGGGGAATGGAAGGTCTGGGTGGATTCGGCGACCCATCCCGAAAAATGTTCTTTCATCTTTCCGGCAGTGGTGAAAAAGGGAGACCTCGTGATCGGTTTAACCAGTTCCGGGAAATATCCGGCTCTAACCCGGTTGCTCAAACAAAAAATCGCCGCTTTGCCGGTTTTGGCTCAAGCGGGTGGTTTGGAGAAGTGGGCTGTTTGGCGACGAAGAATTCAAAAAGAAGTAAGTGATCCCCGGGAAAGGGAAAGGATCTTGCGGGAGATCGGAGCCGAGATAATCGACCATCCGGAGGCCGATCCCGAAGAGTTTATTCCGCGGATTGCCGGGGTGAAACAGGATGAAAAAAATTAAAATCGGCACCCGCGGGAGCCGTTTGGCCGTGATTCAAACTCAATTGATCATCGATCAAATCCGGCGGGTTGTTCCGGACTGGGATTTTGATATCCTTACCATTAAGACCAGCGGGGATAAGATTCAGGACAAGCCTCTAGACCAAATCGGCGGTAAGGGGCTATTTATCCAGGAGATTGAGACGGCACTTTTGACAGGGGCGATCGATCTGGCGGTGCATAGTATGAAAGATTTGCCGGTTCAAATCGCTCCCGGCTTGAAAATTGCCGCTATATCCAAACGGGAGGATCCCCGGGACGCTTTGGTGAGTGTTGACGGAAAAACCCTCCCGGAGTTAAAATCCGGGGCCGTCATCGGCACCAGCAGTTTACGCCGGACTAAACAACTTCTGGCTTTAAGACCGGATCTCAAAACGGAGATGCTGCGGGGCAATGTTTTGACCCGGCTGGAAAAGTTGGAGCGCCGGCAATATGATGCCATCATCCTGGCGGCCGCCGGACTGAAACGGTTGGGGCTGGCGGAGAAGGTTAGTCAATATTTTACGGTGACAGAAATGATCCCTGCCGTCTGCCAGGGGATTTTGGCTTTGGAAGTTCGGACGGAAGAATCCTACGATTTCCTTCAAGAAGCCGTTCATGATCAACAAGCGGCCCTTTGCGGGGCGGCGGAACGGGCGTTCTTGATCCGCCTGGATGGGGGATGCAGCATTCCCATCGCTGCCTATGCCGAAATCAACGGAGAGCAAATGAAAATCCGGGGAATGTTGGCGGAAAAGGATAGTGCGGCGATTTATAAGGAAACCCTCAGCGGGGCAGCCACCGACGGGGTTGAACTGGGAGAGGAACTGGCCGAACGGATTGCGGCCCAAAGCGGAGGCGGGCGATGAAAGAGCAAATGGAAAAAGGGTTGGTATGGATTATTGGCGCCGGGCCGGGCGATAAAAAGCTGCTCACCGTGAAAGCGGTGGAGTGTATGGAGGAGGCCGGGGTGATTGTTTATGACCGTTTGCTGGGCGAAGGTATTTTACAATACGCCGCTCCGGAGGCGGAACTGATTTTTGTCGGCAAAGGACCCGGCTGCCACCAGGCGGAGCAGTGGCAAATTAATCAGATATTAATCGAAAAGGCTTTAGAGGGTAAAAAGGTAGCCCGGGTGAAAGGCGGCGATCCTTTCGTGTTCGGCCGGGGCGGCGAAGAAGCGGCGGCATTGGCGGGAGTGGGCATTCCTTTTGAGATTGTGCCGGGCGTCTCAGCGGCGATCGCGGCTCCGGCCTATGCGGGGATTCCGGTGACCCACCGGGAATACTGTTCCGCTTTTCATGTCATCACCGGGCATGAAAATCCTGAAAGAATGGAGAGCCGGGTGAATTATCAGGCTTTGGCCGCCTTGGACGGGACTTTGGTTTTTATGATGGGAGTCGGCCGTTTGGAAGCAATCGCCTCCAACCTCATCGCCTATGGCAAGGATCCGGAAACTCCAGCGGCTGTGATTCAACAGGGAACTACATTTGCCCAAAAAGTGGTTACCGCTGGTCTGAAAGATTTGGCGCTGTGCGCGGCGAAAGCAGGGATTGGTTCCCCGGCGGTGATTGTGGTGGGACAAGTGGTAGCCTTACGGGATCAACTGAACTGGTTCCCCAGGGGTCCCTTGGCCGGTAAGCGGATTTTGGTGACCCGGACCCGGAAACAGGCCGGAGTGTTGGCCCGGTCCATTGAAGCTTTAGGCGGAGAAGCCTTGGAATGCCCGTTGATTCGGATAGCGGAGGCTGATTCGCCGGACCGTGAGGAATTACGGAGCGCCTTATCCCGGTTGGGGGAATTTACTTGGATCATTTTTACCAGCGTTCATGGGGTGGAATTCTTTTGGAAAATGTTCCAGGCGGAGCGGAAAGATGTACGCTCCCTGGCGGGCCTGAAATTTGGCGTCATCGGTGCGGCCACGGCGGAAGCTCTATGGTCTCATGGTATTCAAGCGGATTTGGTTCCGTCCGAGTATACTTCGGAGGCCTTATCGGACGTTTTAACGCCTATATTGACTTTCAGCGACAAGGTGCTGCTGGTCCGGGCCAAAAACGCTTCGGAAGAATTGCCGCAGAGATTGGCCGGTGCCCGGATAGGTTATGAAACCGTCACCGCTTACCGGACCCTTCCCAATGAAAGAGCCGGGGCAGAATTGGCGGAATATTTAAAGTATGGCCCGATGGATATCATTACGTTTACAAGTTCTTCGACAGTGCGCTGTTTTATGGATTTATTCGGCGGTAACATGCCGCAATGGCTTGGTCATAGTAAAGTGGTGTGTATTGGTCCGGTTACCGCGCAAACAGCGGCCGAATTGGGGCTACGGGTGGACGCGGTGGCCGGTGTTCATACCATTGAGGGAATGATGGCCGCTATTTTAACAATGGAAGGAAGGACGACATCATGCTGAAACGGCCGCGCCGGTTGCGAACCAGTCCGGCGATGCGGAGCCTGGTCCGGGAAACATCATTGCAAACCGGCCATTTGGTCTACCCGTTGTTTATAAATGAAGGGATCAAGGGGAAAAAGGAAATTCCCTCGATGCCCGGGATCTTTAATCTTTCTCTGGATGATTACCTGAAGGAATTGGAACAGATTGCCGCCCTTGAGATACCGGCGGTGTTGCTTTTCGGCGTGCCGCTGCATAAAGATGAGACGGGTTCCGGGGCTTATGATCCCCAGGGTATCGTTCAGCAGGCGTTGCGTTTGGGAAAAAAGCATTTCCCGGAAATCTTGTTTGTAGCCGATGTCTGTTTGTGCGAATACACTTCCCATGGTCATTGCGGCGTCATTCAGGACGGCAGGATCTTAAATGACGAAACCTTACCGTTGCTTTCACGGACTGCGGTCAGTTACGCCGAGGCGGGAGCGGACATTATCGCGCCGTCGGACATGATGGACGGGAGGGTGGGGGCTATCCGGAAAGCCCTTGATGAACAAGGATTTTCCGATACGGCGATACTCGCGTACAGCGCCAAGTACGCTTCCGCCTTTTACGGACCATTCCGCGACGCGGCAGGTTCCAAGCCGGCTTTCGGGGATCGGAAAGCCTATCAAATGGACTGTGCCAACCTCAAGGAAGCCGTCAAAGAAGTGGAATTGGATTTGGAAGAAGGAGCGGATATGGTGATGGTCAAACCGGCTTTGGCCTATTTGGATGTGATCCGGGAGATCAGTCAGCGGGTTCAGGTACCGGTGGCCGCTTATCATGTGAGCGGCGAATATGCGATGATCAAAGCCGCTGCTGCCAATGGCTGGATCGACGAGCGGGCGGCGGTGTTGGAGGCGACAACCGGCATCCGGCGGGCCGGGGCTCAAATTATCATTACTTATTTTGCCAAGGAAATCGCGAGGTGGTTGCGCCATGGATAATCCAATTTCCAAGGGTTTGTTTGAAAGGGCCGGACGTTGCATTCCCGGCGGCGTCAACAGCCCGGTCAGGGCATACCGAAATGTGGGCCTGAATCCGCCGTTTATTCAAAAAGCGAAAGGCTGCCGGATTATTGATGCCGACGGACATGAATATCTGGACTATGTTTGTTCCTGGGGCCCCTTAATTTTGGGCCATGCCCATTCCGACGTAATAGCGGCCATTGTGGAAACCGCCCGGGACGGGACCAGTTTTGGCGCCCCCACGGAGCGGGAAATCCTTTTGGCGGAGATGATTTGCCAGGCGCTGCCCGCTGTGGAAATGGTGCGGATGGTCAATTCCGGCACCGAGGCGGTCATGAGCGCCCTGAGGTTAGCCCGCGCTTTTACCGGACGTTCGAAGATCGTCAAGTTTGAAGGATGTTACCACGGACACAGTGACGGTTTGTTGGTAAAGGCCGGGTCCGGCCTGCTCACCGCGGGCCGGCCGGACAGCGCCGGGGTACCTGCGGAATTGGTGGCCGGAACCGTGTCGGCCCCTTATAATGACCCCGACTATATCGAAAATTTATTTCGCCAAAGCGGTTCCGAACTGGCGGCGGTGATTGTGGAGCCGGTGGCTGGCAATATGGGGGTTGTGGCTCCGGGGCCCGAATTTTTGAGGCTTCTGCGACGTTTGACGGAAGAATACGGGGCCCTTTTGATTTTTGACGAGGTGATTAGCGGTTTTCGGGTATCGTATCACGGAGCGCAAGGCTATTTCGGCATTGCTCCGGATTTGACCACCCTGGGCAAGATTATCGGTGGTGGCCTGCCGGTGGGCGCCTACGGGGGCAAAAGAGAAATCATGGAAATGGTAGCCCCTTTGGGACCGGTATACCAGGCCGGTACTTTATCCGGCAATCCGGTGGCCATGGCGGCCGGAATTGCCACCTTGCGGTTGTTGCAAGCCAGTCCCGGACTTTATGAAGAATTGGACAGAAAAACTCAATTTCTGGAGAATGCGTTTGTAAGCTCAGCTGCCAAGTATGGCGTCCCGCTTACGGTAAACCGGGTCGGCTCCCTGATAAGCGCCTTTTTCACCAACGGGCTGGTGTTCGATTACCGGACTGCGCTCCGTTCGGATACCCGGAGATTTACCCGTTATTTTCAGTTGATGTTGAACCGGGGTATCTATTTGCCGCCTTCCCAATTTGAAGCTTTATTTTTGTCCATGGCCCATACCCAGGCGGATTTGGAGCGGACCGCCGCGGCCATTGAAGAAAGCTTCCGGGATCTGGCCGGGGAGCAAGAATGGCTTTGAGAGTTTGAAGAATTTTTGAGCCGGAAATAACCGGCATTGAGGTGACGAGAATGGCCATGCCGCGGGTGATCATCGCCGGAGCCGGCAGCGGTTGCGGTAAAACGACGCTTACCATCGGGTTGCTTGCATTATTGCGGCGTCAAGGCCTTAAGGTACAGCCTTATAAAGTGGGCCCGGATTATATCGACCCACTGTTTCATCAATACGCCACCGGACGGCCTTCCTTCAATTTGGATTCCTGGATGTTGGCCGAAGATGTCTTGCGGCATCTTTTTGTTAAGAACTTCGGCGATGCGGATTTAGCAGTGATCGAAGGGGTTATGGGCCTTTTTGACGGGCAGGGGGGTTATTCCCTTTCGGGCAGCACCGCCCAAGTGTCCCGGATCTTGGGGGCGCCGGTGGTTTTAGTGGTGAACGCTGCCGGAATGGGGTTGAGCATCGCCGCGTTGCTTCGGGGTTATCAGCAATTTATCCCCGATCTGCCCATCCGAGGGGTCATCCTCAACCAGTTGAAAAGCAAGAGCCATTTTTTGCTCTTAAAGCAAATCATCGCAGAAGAAAATGGCTTGAAAGTTATCGGCTATCTGCCGAACATGGAGGAACTGGCGCTGCCTTCCCGTCATTTGGGGCTGGTCTTCCAAAATGAAATATCCGGTTTCGACGGGAAGTTGGAGCGCCTGCAAGAAGAAATGGCCCAAACCATCGACCTGGAATTGCTAAAAAGCCTCGCCCGGGAAGTGGAAACCGTTGATTCCGGCCCAGCGCCGCCTTTATCCGGACGGACAGGCCCAGTGAGACTGGCGGTGGCCAAAGATGCCGCCTTCACTTTTTATTATCATGACAACTTGGATTTATTGGAACGCCTTGGCGCGGAGCTGGTCTTTTTCAGCCCGCTGGCGGCGCCGAGCTTACCGGAAGGTATTAGCGGCCTTTATTTGGGCGGCGGTTATCCGGAACTTTTTGCGGCGGGGCTTTCCGCCAACCGCCCGATGCGGGAAAGCGTGCGCAGGGCAGTCCAGGCCGGGCTGCCGGTTTATGCGGAATGCGGCGGTATGATGTATCTTTGTCGGACTTTAGCGGATCAGCAAGGAAAGGTTCATGAGATGTGCGGAATTTTCCCGGTAGATAGTGAAATGACCGATTCCTTGCAGCATTTTGGATATGTGGAACTTACGATGACCCGGGCGACTGTTTTAGGACCGGTCGGCGCTAAAATCCGCGCTCACGAATTTCATTATTCCCGGCTGGTTGCGGCGGGCCCGCGGGGAGGAGAGGCGCCCGGGGCTTTTCAAGTTTCAAAGCGGCGCGGGAGTGGAACAACGGAAAATTGGCCCGGAGGGATGACCTATCAAAACGTATTGGCGGGTTATCCTCATCTCCATTTTTGGGCCAATCCCGAATTGGCGGAGAATTTTCTCCACCATTGCCGGGAATGGGGGAAAGGAACGGATCACCTATGAAAGCGAAACCCTTGATGATTCAGGGTGTGGCCTCCTCGGTCGGCAAAAGTTGGATTGTCGCCGGTTTGTGCCGCATTTTTAAACAGGACGGCTACCGGGTGGCGCCCTTCAAATCTCAAAACATGGCCTTGAACTCCTTTATTACCAGCGATGGTCTGGAGATGGGCCGGGCCCAGGTGGTTCAAGCAGAGGCGGCCGGATTGTTTCCGGATGTCCGGATGAATCCGGTATTGTTGAAACCGACCACCGACCGTAATTCCCAGGTTATTATCGGGGGCAAGGTTTACGGTAATATGTCCGCTGTGGAATATCATGATTACAAACCCCAACTGGCCGGAATGATTCAAGAAGTATACAACTCCCTGGCCGCGGAGAACGAGATCGTCGTTATCGAAGGCGCCGGCAGTCCGGCTGAAATCAACCTGCGGGATAAGGACATTGTCAACATGGGCATGGCAGAGTTGGCCGATGCCCCGGTGTTGCTGGTGGGCGATATTGACAGGGGCGGTGTTTTTGCTTCCCTGGCCGGCACCATGCTTTGGCTTACCGAAAGCGAAAGGCGGCGGGTCCAAGGAACCATTATCAACAAATTCCGTGGCGATGCCGCTATCTTAGAACCCGGCCTTCGGATGCTGGAGGAACGGATTCAAGTCCCGACTCTCGGTGTTGTACCTTACCTGCCGTTAAATATCGAGGATGAAGATAGTCTGACCGAGCGTTTTGGCAGGCGGGGAAATGTTGCGGCGAGAGTGGAGATCGCAGTGATTAAACTACCCCGGATCTCCAATTTTACCGATTTTAACGTTTTTGAGAATATTGCCGATGTGAATATCCGTTATGCCGAAACGGCGTCGCAACTTGAAAAAGCGGACCTGATCATCCTGCCGGGGACCAAAAATACCATCGGGGATTTGGAATACCTCCGGACAAGCGGCCTGGAAAGCGCCATTATCCGTAAGCACCGTCAAGGGGTGGAAATTTTCGGGATCTGCGGCGGCTATCAAATGTTGGGTAAAACCATCGCCGATCCCTACCGGGTGGAGAGCAGCCGGGAAAAAACGGCGGGAATGGGATTGCTCAATGTTTCCACTGTCATGGAACGGGAAAAAACCACCATCCAGAGCAGGGGAGAGGTTTGTGAAGATGCCGGGCTTTTAGAAGGATTGAAAGGGACCCGCCTGGCCGGTTATCAAATCCATATGGGAGTCACCGCCCCTCAGGACGGCACAGTCCCTTTTATCCGCTTTAGCGGTCATCCGGGCGAGGGTGGGGAGCGGGTTTTTGACGGCGGAGTTTGTAACATTCAGGGGAATGTTTTCGGTACTTACCTGCACGGCCTTTTTGACAATCTTCAATTTACCCTGGGGCTCATCAACAATATCCGGAGGCGGAAAGGTTTTGAGCCAATTCAGGGCGGTTCCGGGGATTATCAAGCCTTCAAAGAAAGTCAATATGATTTACTGGCGGATCATTTGCGCCAAAATTTGGATCTTAAAGGGATTTACCGGATGATGGAAAACTGGAGAAGCCGGTAGGCTTGTCTTTAAAATATAGAGAACGGTCCTTTACACCGGATGATAAAAACTTCGGGCAAAAAAGGAAAGGATGAGCGAAAATTGCAGGGTTTGGTACATATTTATACCGGTGAGGGCAAAGGGAAAACAACGGCTGCGCTCGGTTTGGGCATCAGAGCTTGCGGCGGTGGTTTAAGAGTGGCCCTGGTTCAATTTCTTAAAGGGACGGACACCGGGGAGTTGAAGATACTTCGGGGGCTGGGAGAAATATTTAAAGTTTACCGCAATCCGGATAAGGTTAAATTCATCAAGGATATGAATCCCCAGGAATTGCAGGCTGCCCGGTCCGGGACCTGTGGATTGTGGGAAACCGCCAAAGATTTGGGGAGTCGGGGCCAATGCGATTTGTTGATCCTGGATGAAATCATGGCCGCCATTTCCAACGGCCTGCTTCCCCTGGATGATGTCGCCCGATGGGTGCGGGAAAAGCCCGGCGCTTTGGAACTGGTGATGACCGGTAGAAACGCCCCGGAGGATTTGGTGGAACTGGCGGATTACGTATCGGAAATCAAAGCGGTGAAACATCCTTACAGCCGGGGAATCAAGGCCAGGAAAGGAATTGAATTTTAGATATAAGATAACATTGTTTCATCAATTACAGGTGCCGGTTAGGATTTCATCATCCATGACAAACCGGTGAAAAGGGAAGTCGGGTGAAAATCCCACGTGGTCCCGCCGCTGTAAAAGCAGAATTCTCCAGGTAAACGCCACTGGAAAACCGGGAAGGTTTGGAGAATATTGACGCTTGAGCCAGAAGACCTGCCTGTAATGATTGAATATCCAACCTACGAGCGATAGGGAGGTGTTGTTTTAAGTTGAAAGCCTATCAAGCCTTTCACAGGAAAGTTCCTTAGCCGGAGAAAGTTTAACCCGTGCGGGAAATCTTTTCATTGTTAAATCATTTAAAGGAGTCGAATT
Organism: Bacillota bacterium; assembly: GCA_023401925.1. Lineage (GTDB taxonomy): Bacteria > Bacillota > UBA4882 > UBA8346 > UBA8346 > UBA8346. The sequence continues at coordinate 6,839 of JAEXDA010000044.1, read as the reverse complement.
CCATGAAAAAAATCGTTCGTTGCTTGACGGTTGCGTTTTTGATAACCTTGGGTTTGGAAGCGGTCAACTTTGGTGCTTATGCCGCGGAGGGACAAGCCGAAAAAAAAGCGATTATGGTGGTAAGCTTCGGCACCACCTTTGCGGATACCCGCAAAGTGACCACCGAAGCGGTGGAGAACAAAATCCGGGCGGCTTTTCCCGATTATGAAGTGCGCCGCGCTTTTACTTCGCGGATCATCATTAAGAGGCTGGCCGAGCGGGACGGCTTAAAGGTTGATACGGAAAGACAAGCTTTGGAAAAATTAAAGGCGGATGGTTATACGGAAGTCATCGTCCAACCCCTTCATATTGAAGCCGGCGAGGAGTATGAAAAGCTGAATAAGGCAGTAGCCGGCTATGAGAAGGACTTTGCTAAAATAGCAGTCGGCCGTCCGCTGCTTTACTACACGGGGCAAGAAGGGGAAAAACCGGATGATTATTTAATCGCCCTCAAGGCCATTCAAAAACAGTTGCCCAAACTTGGGCCCCAAGACGCAGTCGCCCTGATGGGCCACGGCGGCGTGAGCCCGGCCAATACCGCCTATGCCGCCCTGCAGTTGAAGTTGGAAGATGCAGGTCTTAAAAATGTCTTTACCTTTACAGTGGAAGGATATCCGACCGTAGAGAATTTACTGGCGAAACTGAAAAAGAATAAAATCAAGACGGTGACCTTAATGCCGTTTATGCTGGTTGCCGGAGATCACGCCAACAATGATATGGCAGGCGATGAAGAAGATTCATTTAAATCTCAGCTTCAAAAGGCCGGATACCAGGTGAAAACTTACATCCACGGACTGGGTGAAAATGCGGGCATTCAAGATATTTATGTCCAGCATGTGAAAGACGCCATCGACGGTCAATATACCAAGCGGGGAGAAGACAAGCCTTCGATCCCGGATATCCAATAAACCGGCAATCGTTCCGGATCAATTCCGGCCTTGGTAGGCCGGAGTTGATCTTTAAGCCGAGCGGAAGTTTACTATTGATGAGGAGATCAATCATGGCAGGAGCATTTTATGGCGTCGGCGTCGGCCCCGGTGATCCTGAACTGCTCACCGTGAAGGCGGTGAAGGTGATTGGAGCGGCTGATGTGATCTTAGCGCCCAAGACGGAAAAAAAGGACGACAGTACGGCTTTGGCTATCGCTAAACCTTTTTTAAAAGCGGATGTAGCGATTGTCCAAATGGTTTTTCCCATGGTTTATCATGGAGAAACTCTATCAAAGGCCTGGGAGGCAAATAGAGACGTTATTCTTGAATTGCTGGCCGAGGGCAAAAAAGTTGTTTTTCTGACTTTGGGCGACCCCATGTTTTACAGCACCTACATTTATATATTTCACTTATTGGAAAACTGCGGGTACCCGGTGGAAACCGTTCCGGGAGTGCCGGCGTTTTGCGCGATCGGAAGCAAGATTGGTTACCCGCTGGCTGAAGGGGAAGATATACTGAGTATTATCCCGGCAACTATTCCGGAAGAAAAAATGGACCGGATTTTGGCAATTTCCGATAATGTAGTGCTGATGAAGGTTTATAAAAATTACCGGCAGGTGGTTGATAAGCTGAACCGTCATGGACAGGGGGAGAATGCCGTGATGGTCAGCCGCTGCGGCTTAGACGGCGAACAGGTGGTTCGTGATCTAAAGAATATTGGCGATCAAGGGGTGAATTACTTGTCGACGATCTTAGGGCGCCGCAGTAAACCATGACGGACTTGCTTGCCTTTATGATTGAATCTTGATCGGGAAATAAAGAGGTGGATGGATTTGCAGGGAAATTTACGTTTAAGTGTGATGGGTATCTTCATCGCCGTCGCAATATTGATAACTTCTTCCGGACTCCAGGCCAGACAATCCGCATCTGGCGGCGCTACGGCGGACGGTTATTTAAAAATAGCGGACGATGACGGGCGGGCTATTGTTTTGAAGCATAAACCCAGGCGGATTGTGGTACTGTCACCGTCATTTCTGGATCTTTTATATGCGGTAGGCGGGAAAGCCGTCGGCCGTCCCAATTCCAGCGCCAAACTCGGCGATTTGCCCGAACAGGGCCGGGAGATCCCGGAAATTGGGTTTGTTTATCATATCAATGTTGAAAAAGTTGTGGCCTTGCAGCCCGATTTGGTTATCGCCATGCAGGGAATGCATGATATGTTGGTTCCGGTATTGGAAAGCAATAATATCCCGGTGATAGTCCTCCAATATAAAACTTATGATGATGTGTTCGCGAAAATCACTTTGTTTGGGAATCTTGCCGGTACCCAGAAAAAGGCCCAAGCCATGCTGGAATCCATGAAGTCAAAGTTGCGGCTGATTACGGACAAGCTTCCCGCCAAAACCACCAAAATCGCCATTCTTCATGCCACTGCCAAAAGCGTGACTTTGGAACTGGAAAACAGTATCGCCGGCAACACGGCAAAATTGTTGCGTTTGCAGAACGTGGTGGCAGGTAGCAAGCCCATGGACAGCGGTTCCGACCTGACTCCCTACAGCCTGGAAAAATTGGTGGCCAGCGATCCCGACTTCATTTTTGTGGTGACCATGGGCAAAAAAGAGGAAATTGAAAAAACCATCCGCGAGGATGTGGAAAATAACCCGGCCTGGGCCGCTTTACGGGCCGTACGTAACCAAAAGATGGTCTTTTTGCCTTCGGAATTGTTTTTGTTAAATCCGGGCCCGCGAATTCCTGAAGCTGCGGAAACCATGGCTAAAATTGTCTACCCAGAGGTTTATGCCGTTGGAAAATGAGAGAATTCCCGTAGGGAAGCGTTTTCGCTTTATGGATCGCCGGATTTGGCGGATTACGGTACTGGTTGCCCTGGCCGCCGGGGTGGTCGCCGGGATGACCTTGAGCCTAATGAAGGGCGCGGTCGACATTACTCCGGAGCAAATCATCAAAGCCCTTGGCAATCATCAATCCGGCTTCCAGGCCCAGATTATTTGGAATATCCGACTGCCGCGGACTCTGGTCGGAGCTTTGGTGGGAATGAACCTGGCTTTGGCGGGAGCCATTTTGCAGGCGGTGATGAGAAATCCATTGGCCGATCCCCATGTGATCGGGATTTCTTCCGGAGCTGGCCTGGCCGGAATCATCGTTCTGGTGCTTTATCCGAAAATGCAAACCTTGTTGACGCCGGTGGCTTTTATCGGGGCGATGGGGGCCGCGGCCTTGATCTATATTCTTGCCTGGAAAGACGGCGTGCGGCCGCTGCGGATGATTTTGGCCGGGGTCGCCGTTTCGGCGTTTTTAGGTTCGGGAATCTCGGCCCTTTTGGTGTTTTACAGCGACCGGGTCCATGGGGCCTTGATCTGGATGATCGGAGGGTTGACTGCCAGAAGCTGGCCCCATCTCCGGATCATTTTGCCCTACTCGTTCCTGGGCGGCTTGGTGGCTTTTGCAGGCGCGGGGCGCTTAAATATCCTGAGTCTGGGGGATGAAACGGCCAGGAGCCTAGGGCTTCGTGTGGAGGTGACCCGGCTGGTGATGACGGCCGTGGCGGCCTTACTGGCCGCCAGTGCGGTAAGTATCGTCGGTCTATTGGGGTTCGTGGGTTTAATCGTGCCTCACACAATTCGTCTGCTCCTCGGTTCCGATTACCGCTTTTTACTCCCCGGCTCTGCCTTATTGGGAATGGCTTTGATCGTGATTTGCGATACTCTGGCCCGCACGGTGCTGGCTCCGGTGGAGATGCCGGTGGGAGTGATTATGGCTTTTTTAGGAGCTCCCTTTTTTCTTTATCTGCTCAGGAGGGAAAGGTAATGAGCGCTGTATTGAGGGCCAATCAAATCTCGGCCTGCTTTGGAGAGCGAACCGTCATTCATGGATTGTCCTTGTCCATCAAAGGGCGGGAAATCATCTCCATTATCGGGCCTAATGGTTCGGGCAAGAGCACCTTGTTGCGGATACTGGCGCGCAATTTAAAACCGCGTCAAGGAACGGTGCTGCTTGACGGGAAGGATATCAAGGAATTGAATGGCAAGGAACTTGCCAGGGGGCTGGCTATCTTGCATCAAGCACCCCATAGTTCCGGCGATCTGACGGTGGGGGACTTGGTTGCCTACGGCCGCTTTCCCCATCAAAGCTGGCGATGGCCGTCGCGTGTAGCCGCCAGTTCGGGTGTGGAAGATAAAGCTGTGGTGGAGTGGGCCTTGGAGCAGACTGGACTGCTGCCGCTGGCCTTACGGCCCCTCAACACTTTGTCCGGAGGAGAACGGCAGCGGGCCTGGATAGCCATGGCCTTGGCGCAAAAACCCCGGATTTTGCTGCTGGATGAACCCACCACTTATCTGGACCTTTATCATCAGCTTGAAGTCCTTGACTTGCTGGCCCGGTTGAATCAGGAACAGGATATCGCCGTGGTCATGGCGCTGCATGATATCAATTACGCGGCCCGTTATTCCGATACGGTGGCGGTGCTGTCCCAGGGAAGCTTGTATGCCAGCGGCCGGCCCGCCGAAGTGATTACCGGGGAAATGCTCCGGGCGGTATTTGGCGTTGAGGCCGATTTTTGGCTGGACCCCAACGGGAGGCCGGTTTGCCTGGCCAAGGGGATTGCCGCTCCGGCGCAAACTGATCGAAAGAATGGTCATCAAAATGATTGAAATCACAAAATTGACCAAAAAATACGCTGACCGGACAGTCGTTGATAACCTGGACTTATCGGTTGGGAAGGGTGAGTTGTTTGGACTGCTTGGGCCTAACGGAGCCGGGAAAACAACGGTAATTAAATTACTGACCACATTGACCCGGGCCGACGCGGGCCGGATCGTGATCAATGGATGCCGGATTCCCGAGGATGAAAGGCGGATCAAGGCGATGATCGGCGTAGTATCCCAGCATTTCAACCTGGATCTGGAATTGACCGCCAGAGAAAATTTGGAGTTACACGGAAGACTGCACCGGATTCCGGCCGGGACCAGGCAGCGTAGAATCGGGGAACTGCTGGAATTGGTGGAATTGACGGAACGAAGCGGCGACATGGTGCAGGATTTTTCTGGCGGAATGAAAAGACGGTTGATGATTGCCAGGGCCTTATTGCATCAACCGCAGATTTTATTTTTGGATGAACCGACGGTGGGACTTGATCCGGCGGTCCGGCGGAGGTTGTGGGAATTCATCCGTATGCTGGCCGGTGAAGGTCTTACCGTTTTGTTGACCACCCATTATATCGAAGAAGCCGAAAACTTATGCAACCGGGTGGCTATTCTTCACCAGGGAAAACGCATCGCCCTCGATTCCCCTGCCAATTTATGCCGGGGCTTGGGCGAGTATGTGGTGGAGTGGCGGCAGGAGGAAGATCCCGAAGGACGGTTTTTTGCGGATCGTTTAGCAGCGGCGCGCTTTGCGGCCCAATTGTCCACGGCGGCCACGATTCGCCGTTCCAATCTGGAGGATGTCTTTATCGAACTTACCGGCAGGAAAGTGGGGGAGTGACGGCGATGGCGATAGTGATAGCGGCGGCGGGACAAATTTGGACAGTATTCTGGAGGGACTGGCTTGTTTTGAAACGGCGGCTGGGCCGTTATATTTTGGCGCGGATGGTTTCGCCGGTGTTGTATTTGGTCGCTTTTGGCTGGGGGCTGGGCCGCAATCTTCAAATGGATCATGGCAGTTACCTGGATTTCATTGTACCGGGGATTCTGGCGTTAAATTCCATGAATATCAGCTTTAACGCCGTGGGTACGCCGGTGAATATGAGCCGGCTCTATCATAAGACACTGGAAGAATACTTGCTGGCCCCCATCAGTGCCGCTTCCTACGTGGTAGGTAAAATCCTGGCCGGGGTTTTACGGGGGTTGATTTCTTCGGCGGTGATTCTGATATTGGCATATCTTTTCGGCGCCCACGTCAGGATCGGCTGGCTATTTCTGCTGGCCTTGTTTTTGAATTGCGCTGTTTTTGCCGCCTTGGGGCTGGTGGCGGCGATGGTGATGAATTCCCATGAGGAAATGAGTAATTTTAATACCTACGTGCTGACGCCGATGTCGTTTTTATGCGCTACTTTTTTTTCAACCGGCCATTTACCGTTCTTTTTGCGCTATATGATTGAGATATTGCCGTTGACTCACGCCAGTTATGCGTTACGGCAGAGCGGCCCCGCGGGAATGGCGCCGGGACTGTCGATTGTGATACTTATGGCCTATTTGGGGGTATTTCTGGGGGTCGGCATTTTTCAAATCCGGAGGGTGCGGGTGTAGAACAGCTTGCCAAGAAGAACTGGAGGCCATGTTTTCAGAAACGGTTGATCTGAAACAGCGCTTTCCATAAATCTGTCTTTGTGCCTTTGTGGCCTATTAAATTAGCCAAGAGACGCGGAGACACAGAGAAGAAATTAAAGTCACAATTATTTTTTATATCAGAAACCGGTGTGGAAATTTACACTACGGTTGCGGATGGATAAAATCCTCTTTAATCATGGTTATTTTTTTATGCCCTCCTGCCTCTCGTTTCCCTCGTATGGCCTGTAGTTTGAGTGAGAAAGAATGATTTCCGTGACGGAATGAATTCATCGGATGACGGAAAGAATGATTTCCGTGACGGAATAAATTCATCGGATGACGGAAAGAATGATTTCCGTGACGGAATGAATCCATCGGACGACAGAAAGAATTGTTTCTGTGACGGAATGAATGCATTGGATGACGGAAAGAATTGTTTCTGTAACGGAATGAATGCATTGGATGACGGAAAGAATTGTTTCCATGACGGAATGAATGCATTGGATGACAGAAAGAATTGTTTCCATGACGGAATGAATGCATTGGATGACGGAAAGAATTGTTTCTGTGACGGAATGAATTCGTC
>JAEXDA010000019.1 GCA_023401925.1 Bacillota bacterium | reverse complement strand
TAAGTAGCAAAAAGCGTTTTAAAGCCCGGATTTACCGGGCTCCGTGATGCTTCGAAGCAATGAGTGGCAAAGATTAGCCGATCCCCAGAGGGGATTTAGAAAGTTTTTAATTGCCTAGCCGTGTGGGCGTGTTCGATGAACACGAATTAACCCGCGGCGGAGATTGACTTGAATTTCCTGGAAACGTTGTAGGTAATGAATAGCGTGAAATGGGAGAGGGCCGCTGCTATGAATGAACAGAGGGGTGAGGGGCACAGACCGCCAGAAGAGGTTAGTGTTGTGCACGGGTGAATTTTCAGAACGGAAATTTTATTCTGAACTTAAAAAGGATTTATAGTAATTTTCTAGAAATTTAGATCATAATTTGAATATTTGGGAGGATCTATGGCGGAACTTCAGCAATTGATTTTTAATCCCGATATGATGGAAATTAATGAAGAATATTTAGAGCCGCTTGCAGAGGAACTTAATATTAAGAAACATAGAGGCTCAGAAAATGGGATTGGATCGCAATTGTGGGCCAAAATGGAGGAGTCTCCAAAAATAAAGTCGGAAATATCCGATAAACTGAAGGGTTATATCTTCGCAGGGCAAACATCCGTAACATGGTATGTTTTTTATAAAGCCAAAGAGAATTTGGTTATTCCTGATGAAAAAATGGCGGTTTGCATTCCGTTAGAAACAGAAATTTCGAATACGCCTACTTTTGTTGGAATGACCGAAATAAAAGAAGGGGAACATTTGGCCCGTTTTGTTGTTAGAACGGGGTTTAGTCGACGCGTTTATGGAATATCAAGTTCTACTGTTCCTAAGATAACTTTTGTTACGGTTTTAATTTCAACGAACAATGATTTTATCGAAATTCGAAGTGAACCTAAACTGGCATCAAAAATTTTATCGGCTATTCGAAAAAAATTCATTCCCGATGACGATGTCACTATAGCCAAAGTGGAAAATTTTACAGATACTATGGTTGAAAAGTTAGTAAAAGAATTGGATGGTAAATTGATCGAAACTTTATCCCATCCGGAGCGTTTATTTGAAAATGTCGATTCAAATAAAGCAGAAGCAATGGTTCTGGTACTGGAGGCAGTTAATAATTATTTTGCCAACTCTGATTCAATGGCATTAATGACTCAGTTAAATGCAGTCGGAAAATTATTTAAGGATCAGACTATCCCTTTTATTGCTCTAGTATTGGCCGGGATGGATAAAATTTCGATGGGGATGATGGAGGGCGGAGATTTAAGAAATCAAGCCCTTTTTAACGCTATCAAACCCTACATTAAATACCTAAGGGGTTATATTAGTTTTCCGGTAGTTGAAAATAATATCACAAAAATGTACACTATACGCATAGGATTAACTACAAACAGTGTATACTTCAACTCATCAGCTTCCGAAAAAGTAATTGAAGCCGTCAGAAACAAAGTACTTAGTTTATAAGTATAAGAAAGGGGAGGGCTATATGGCTTCAAAATGGGATATCGACAAATGGGTCGAAGAAAATGCCATAGCGCCATATTTTTCATTTTACCCTTCGCTTCCGGCTAAAGAATTAAATATGAATCCAGTTGATGTCTTTTTAAGGTTAATGGAACTTGTAAACGATGGGCGTTTGGATTATAGGTGTGAGTTTCGCTGCCCGGAATGTGGTTCGACTTTATTTAGGGGAATTACCCAAGATATACCCAAAGATTTTTTATGTGGAAGATGCGATCTTAATCATGAAAGAGATCCCGAATATATTACGCCGGTATTTTCTTTTAACCCGGAATATGTAGAAAGCTTAAAAAAAAAGAGCCTCTATTAAATCCCAAAAAAGTACAAATAAAAGAAGTAGATTCCATTCAAGGAGAACCATTAACTTTTGCAGAGTTGCAAAAATCAGCTTCGAAGGAACAGGCTCAAAATATTAGCGTTCATATTGATCAAGTGACCACTATGTATTGTTTAAATGACGAAGTCTATAGCCCCACTATTATAAATAACAGAGACCCAGACCTCTTGGCTGCTTTTAAAGAAGTAATGCAAGGCAACGGCGGCAATGTTATAAAAGATGCAGTCATTGAGTTACAGGATTTACTAGGACAATTAAAGCAAGCAAATCCGAAGAACTATGATCAATCCAAATCGGTAATTAGAAAAATTTCTGACAAGCTCGGGGAAGTCAAAAAATTTGGTGATAATATCAAAGGGATGTTACCATATTTGACTCATTTATACAAAATTATTCAACCTTTGGCAGATTCTCATGGAATTCATCTTCCGCCTTTACCCCGATAGAGAAAAGTTGAAACCAGGTCTTTCGACGAACCTCAGTTATTTAGTTTTTATTAACCGTTTTATCTTCTTATGATCAAGAGGGCACAGACCGTCAGAAACGGTGAGGACTTCCTAAATCTTCCCGGCATTTTTTTCTTCCAGAACCTTAATACTATGATAAAACAGTTCATTGATAGGGGTCGGGATACCCAGCTCAGCCCCGATCCGGCATACCATGCCGGAGAACATTTCCACTTCGGTGGTCCGGCCATTTTCAATATCTTGCAACGTGGAAGGTTTATTGGCATAAGGAATGTGCAGCAAACGTTCCCGTTGCCAGAGGAGATCCTCCTCATTAAGGTCGATCCCTTTTCGATTGGCGATGGCGATCACTTCCCTAAAGGCCATCTCCCGGACGTGATTGGCGTCCTCGCTGACCTGCCAGGCACCGAAAGGAATGCCGAGGATTGCCGAAGATTGGTTTTCGCTGACATTACAGGCGAATTTAAACCACAGGCTGCGTATCATGTCGGGTTCCACTTTATAGGGAATTTCCGCGCGGCTAAAGAGATCCATCATGGCCTCGATTCGCGGCGAAATCGTTTCATTACGGGCCTCACCCAATATAAACCAGCCGCTTTGAGGATCATAATTACAGATGCCGTTTTGCATGACCACCGATTTCCGGGTGATACCGTAAATTACCCGTTCCCAGCCGTATTCCGCGGCGATCTGTTCTTCCGAATCGATACCGTTCATAAAGGATACAATGATGGTATCATCGCCGACCTGATTTTTAATATCTTTAATCGCGGTGGGAAGAGCGCCGTACTTCACGATAACAATAACCAAATCGGCCGGGGTGGTCTTTTGGCCGGGATCAACAATGGTAAAATGATAATTTTCTCCATTGATGGTCATTCCATCGTTTTCCAAACGTTTTTTGCGGGCGCCTCCGGCAATTACCCGAAAATTTTTGGGGCCGACCGCTTTAAGCAGGCCAGGCGCCAGGGAACAGCCAATAGCCCCCAGTCCAATCAGGGCGACGGTATTAAGTTGTTTCATTGTTCATGGACTCCCTTTGGAAGATTTTTTGGAATTGGTCAAGCTTTTAACCGGCGAGGGTTGCCTCAAAAGAAAATGTCCATTCCTTTTGAGACAACCTCATACCCGGATAGGAGGGAATTACCTTCTGGGCCTGCCGCCCGGGCCTCTGTTTCTATCGTCGTTGGTATCTTTACCGCTAAAGGGAACGGTTACGGTGACGGTTACTGTCTTGGAATTGCCTGAAATGTCCGTGGCCGAATAGGTTACCGAATAAATCCGGTCTTCCCGTTTGGCCCCGTCCGTTTCCGCCCTTAAAAAAAAGCTCCGATCATCGGTTCCGATGGATGCTCCGCTAATGTCCACATCGGGATCGAATTTTTGGTTACAGGAAATCGCCACCAAGCGAATATCGGGATCGGGATCCTGGTCATCCTTAACCTGGATATCGGCAGTAATTTGAATCATTTTTTGGTTCCCAGGCGCCGGCAGCCTGTCTGGGGAAAGTTTGACCGCCAACTCCGGCGCTTTGGTATCCCTGACCTTGCCTGGAGTTGGAGTAGGGCTGGAACCCGGCTGATGATCCCGCTCTCCTGACGGCGGTCCCGGCTTATTGCCTGGAGGTACCGGTGGTTTTTCAGTTGGCCGGCCCGGCGCTCCATCCCCTGGAACGGGTCCGGAAATAACCTCCGGGGATTTGGCTTCTATTCTAACTTGGGTGCTAACGGCGCCATGGTAAATACGATCCCGGGCCGTTACTCTAACAGTATACAATCCCGGCCGGGAAAATTTATGGCTCACCGGGGAGGAATCAAAAGTCCGGCTGGTTGTGCCGTCGTCAAAGTCCCAGACATATTCAATACGGGTCGGTCCGCCTTCGATATTCAAAACCGGTCTGAAACTCACTTGCAAGGGGGCAATGCCGCCCGGTTGGGAGGCGATGACTTTGAGCGATAACTGTGGCGGCCTGACATCAATCGGCAGGCGCTTGGCCACCACGGTGCCGTGAATCCGATCGGTGACCTCCAAACGTACTTGATAACGGCCCGGATCGATAAAAGTATGAATGGGGTTGGTCTCCCTGGAGAAGGTACCGTCGTTGAAGTCCCAGTAATATTCGATATCGGTTGGGCCGCCGTCGATCCGGAGAGAGGATCGGAATCTTACCCGCAAAGGAATCGATCCGGACCATTGGGAAGCATCAGCCGCCAGGTCCAGAACCGGTGGTATCGCAGTTACGGTATAAACCCAAGGTTCGGTTTTGAGATTGGGATGGTTTTTATCAATCAGTGTCAACCGGACGGGATAATCTCCCACTTTCCGGTAAACATGTTCGCCGGAGGGGAGGTTTGAAGTGGTGCCGTCGCCGAAATTCCATAAATATTGGATGGAGGTCGGTTCCGTACCCAAAATGTCAGGGGTGGCTTTGTAGGAGAATGTTATGGGTACCGGTCCCCGCCCCGGAGTGATGATGGCTGAATTGTTGATGGCAAAGGGAAGGACGCGGATATCCCAGGTTTTTTCGAATACCGGTCCCAGAGAGTTGACAATTTTTAATTTTAACGGATAAACCCCGGGTTTGGTGTAGGTGTGTTCCGTTTGTTCCGTGGTTTTTGCGCCGGAGCCGTCGCCGAAATCCCATAAATATTTGGAGCTTGACTGGTAATGGCTGATTGCGTTCGCGAAGCATTGAACGGTCAAATCCTCATGTCCTTCCAGCGGAGAAATGCTGGGATTGGCTTCAATGGGTTCCGGAACCTGCAAATCCAATTGAAATAAATCCGCGGTTTGGGGGTTTAAAAGTTGAATGGCGGCATAGCCGGGGGAAAAAGTAGTTTCAACGGTATTACTGTTTACCCGGTTGCCGTCCGGTAAGGTCCATATCCAGTTGGCTGCCGGAATACTGGTCACATTCAAGCCGAATTGTCCCGGGCGGTTTCTTTCAATAGCACGAACCGATACCTGGCTTCTCTGATATGTACATTGGGCGTCCAGTTTCGACCCATATTTTTTCAAAATACTGTTATATTTCCCGGCATAGAGCGTTAAACGGCAAACTTGATTGGGCTGCAAAGTCAGTTCGCCGGATTCCTTGTGTTCGGGATTGAGTGAAACGACCGTTTCGGCTTGGCCATTGGCGCCGACGACTTCGATTAGAACCGAAGCTTTGTCGTTGGTGATCAGTCCCCTTTTGTCAAAGGCAACTTCCCAGACAACTTTGGAAGCAAATTCCAGAGGTTTATCCGGAAAGGTCAGGATGCGTTTTTCATTATAATCGTCGACCGAGAGGGAAACTTTTTGAAGTCCATAAAAAGTTTTGGTGAGAGATGAATCTCCTGCGGCGGTTTGCATAGTTAGGCCCACAAGAAAGAGCAAAAGGCCGGTAATGAGGAATTTCTTCATGAAATAGACTCTCCTTTTCTTTTAAAAGATTCTTGAGGGTAATCCAATGCCGCAGCGATTGAATTTCTCAAGGACATAACGACGATAGTAAACTTCAAGGGATTTGAGTTTAATTATAACATCCCTCAACCATAGCCTCAATCATGAAATAGGGACGGTTGAGAAGTTACCGGGAAGAGGACGCCGTAAAATAGACAAATCCTCCTCCTTTGATGGTAGTATGATACCATAATCCAAGGTTGATTTTTTTAATCTGACCTTCATCCAAAATATCGGCCAAGATTTGCTCGCTGCTTTCTTCATATTCGATAGAAACGACTGTGACCCAATGCCACTGGTCAAGGCCCTTTTCGTCGCCGTTGCACAAATTGAGAAATGCGACGGGGGCATCGTTGAATAAGGCTGCTTTCAGGAATTCCAGGACTTCTGCCAGGCTTGGACGATGGATTTTATTTTTGGGTATGTCCAATACATGATGCTGGATCTCAAACCCCTTGGAATGAGCATAAGAAAGCACCGCCTTAAAAAACATTTTCGTTGTCGATACACCCTTGATGGTGGGAGTAACATATTCCCAGATTTCCTCCATCAGAGAAAGAAATCTTTTTTTACTGACCTGATTAGGTCCCAGCTCGGCGGCAAACCGTTTACGGCAAAGATAAAAGATAAGGTGGGATGCCACCGATGGGCCGCATCCGGATAGACGCTGCCAAACCGTGGTATACCAAGCCTGGTTGCACCCATGATATATTTCACGGGTTTCTTCATCCAGTATCTTAAACAGATCTAGATTCGATATCGATTGAGTTATCATTGTCCGGACCTCGTTTTGTTAGTAAGTTCGATGCGCGTGGTATATATTTATGCGGCATACAGATATATTGTAAACTTGTATGGGTGGATGTACAAGAATCAGTAAAAACCTTTTTCAGGGAATATTCCGTTTAAAACTTTTCATGGCGCCTAAGATTTTGTATAATCATTTTGATCCATCGGAATAAAAAATGATACGGCATCCTTATACCCTCGTGAAAAAATCATGGATTGGGAGTAAAAAATTGGAGGTACTATGAAATTTCAGCAAATTTTTTCGACCTACTCTTATCAAGGTAATAGTGGCCTTACAGAGATTAAATACTGTTCTCGTTGCGGAAAACCCTATGAGTTTAAGGAAGAATCGGGTAAAATCCGGCCGGTGTGCTCCCATTGCGGTTTCATTTATTATAAGAATCCCAGTCCGGGGGTATCGGTTTTAATTGTTGAAGACGGGCAGGTTTTGCTTTGTAAGCGGGGACCCGGGAATTTCCAAAGCGGTAAATGGTGTTTGCCTTGCGGATTTATGGAATTTGATGAGGACTATTTAATTGCGGCCCGCCGCGAGGTGAAGGAAGAGACCGGACTGGATGTGAAGGTTCAAAACATTATCAATGTATCTTTCAATTTTCTTTCCCGGGAAGTTCATTCATTGGTGATTGTATTGGAAGGGAAAATAACCGGGGGAGAGTTATGCCCGGGTGATGACATCGAAGCTACACAATGGGTTCCCCTCAATGGTCCTTTGCCGGAAATGGCTTTCGTAGCGGATTTGATGATCATAGAACAATATAAGGAGAACAAATTGACGGGGATCCCGGTATCTGAATAATAAAAAATGTTTCAATAATGCTCCCGGACAAAGTGAACCAAAAGGCGGGTTATATGAAAAACAGGCTGACCCATTTAAATCATCATGACCGGCTGTTGATTGTATTGCATGAAATATACGGTATCAACAAGCATATGGAAGCGGTTTGCGACTATTATTCACAACAGGGGTTTGATATCGCATGTCCCGATTTATTGGCAAGGGATGTTCCCTTTTCCTACGGTGAGGAAGGGGAAGCCTATGGGCATTTTATGCAAGAAAGAGGTTTTGCTGCGGCCAGTCTTGAGGTTAGGAATTTAATCCGGGAATTGAAACCCGACTACCGTTTGATCTTTATGTTGGGTTTTAGTATCGGGGCCACCATCGCCTGGATTTGCAGTGAAGGAAACCAAGAGTGTGCTGGTATTATCGGATATTACGGTTCCAGAATTCGCGATTACTTGAACATTAACCCCGATCCGCCGGTGCTTTTGATTTACGGTGATCAGGAAAGTTTCGGGTTAGAAAAATTGACGTCAAAAGTAAAAACAAAAGAAAAAGCCACTGTATCCGTACTTCCCGGAAAACATGGCTTTGCTGATCCTTATACCGAAAATTATTGTGAAGAGTCCGCCCAAACGGCATTGAAGAAAACAAGCGAATTTCTAAAAATTTATTCCGCTAAGGCTTCATTTGGTAACTTTAACATCCAGGATTAGGATGTCTTCTTTGGGCACGTCTTGATAGGGACCCGCTGCAGCGGTTGGGACGGCTGCGATCTTATCCACTACGTCCATTCCTTTGGTGACTTTGCCGAATACACAATAGCCGTAATTTTTGGCGATATTATCCTTGTGGTCCAGATAAGGGTTATCCACCAGATTAATATAAAATTGTGAAGTCGCGCTGTTGATATTTTGGGTCCGGGCCATGGCGATGGTTCCCCGCTTGTTTGAAAGGCCGTTCCCCGCTTCGTTGATAATGGGGGGCTGTCCTTTTTTTTGAACCATTCCTGTGGTGAAACCGCCGCCTTGGATCATGAACTTGGGAATCACCCGGTGAAAAAGGGTGTCTTTATAGAAACCGCTCTCGATATATTGCAAGAAGTTTTGAACCGTAACGGGAGCTTTTTCGGCATTAAGTTCCAGTTCAATATCGCCGAGAGAAGTTTTGAGAGTGGCCCGGAGCGTCTTGGGCAAAGGGGTCGGCGTTGGACTTAACGCTCCGCTTGGAGCCGGACTGGGGGTGGTTTGGCTTGCGCCGTGAACAAAAATGGAAGCGCCGACCAAAACGGCAACGGCCAAACCAATGATTAATGGGCTCAACCAGTATTTTTTGATGATTTTTCCATAGTTTTTCTTCATAATATCCTACCTAACCATAAATGATTGATTTGAAATTAATGTAACATAGCCGAAAGGGGCTGTCAATTGCATATTGCTTAAAACCGCCTCAAAAAACAGGAGGGAATCAGACTGGAGAAATTAGAAAGTATGAAAGTAAATGTTCCGAAATTACCGATTACGTTCACCCCAATCAAACGGGCGGATATGGTTATCGGAGACGAGAGCAAGGTATCAGAATCGGTCTTTGAAAATGATACCTTTGAAAATCTGTCTATTTATAACTTGGTCGTTTGTCAAAGCATTTTTCGGAATGTTGTTTTTCGCGGCAGTTCATTTCCAAAAATTGAGTTTATCGATGTGCGATTCGAAAATTGTGATATGTCAAATGCCGATTTTGGAGAGGCCATGGCTCATCGGGCTGAATTTATCAGCTGCAAAATGGTGGGAGCAAAATTCACGGACGCCACCTTCCGTAGTGTTAGCTTTTTGGATTGCCAATGTTCACTTGGAATTTTCCGTTTTTTAGATTGCAAACAGTCACAATTTATACGATGCATTTTTCGAAATGCCGATTTTCAAAACTGTAATTTTCGGGAAGTTTTATT
Source organism: Bacillota bacterium (assembly GCA_023401925.1). Classification (GTDB taxonomy): domain Bacteria; phylum Bacillota; class UBA4882; order UBA8346; family UBA8346; genus UBA8346. The sequence goes on along the minus strand of JAEXDA010000019.1, from coordinate 190,956 downwards.
TACGGAAGGGGATTTGACTGAGGTTCAGATATCCGGAACAAAGCTAGCCGGTATCGATTTAAGTAGCTGTCAGATTGAAGGAATGGGGGTAAGAAGCGAAGATTTATGCGGTTTGGTTGTTTCCTCATCTCAAGCGGTTCAACTTTCAAAACGATTAGGATTAATTATCAAAACATAATCTGTAATCAATATTAATGTATTTTTAAAATTCACCGATAAATAAAGAAGAGAAACTTAAGCGTAAGAAGTTTCATGGAGGAAAATTACTAAAATCAAAGGAGTGAATCAAATGCGCAAACCGGTGGTTTTTAACGTGGCGGGTGAAATCGGCCAGATTATGGCGAGTGTCTCTCAGGATGGTGAGGAATTAGGGGAATTGATTCAAAAAACATTGAAGGCGGAAAGACCGGTTACCCTTGATTTTTCCGACATTGATCAAATCACAGCCTCTTTTTTGAATGCCAGTATCGGAAGATTATATCATCAATTTGATGGCTCCTTTTTGGAGCGAAATTTGCAGTGCATCAATTTGACTCCCGCCGGTGAAACTCTTCTCCGGAGTATCCGGGAAATGTCGGGAAGTTTTATAAGAAATCCTCAAAGGGTCTAATAATGTCATGCTAAGGGACTAAAAAGTGGAGAAAAGACAAAGCTCTGCTTTTTTTTATTGGCTATAATATAAATATGTCAAAGTTAATAACGGTTTATTCTATTTTTAAATATGACAATATGCTGTCAAATTTTCGGTGTATACTTGAAATAAAGGTGTGAGGCAGCAGTGAAAATCGACCGCTTGATTGCGATGATCACTATTTTGTTGAATAAAGGCCAGGTTACTGCGGAAGAACTCGCAAAACGCTTCGAAGTTTCCACCCGCACGATTTACCGGGATATCAACGCTTTGTCGGAGGCGGGGGTTCCGGTATATGCCAGTAAAGGTAATGGCGGAGGCATTGCCTTGATGGAAAACTATACTCTCAATAGGACCTTGCTTACGGAAAAAGAAAGCGGCAGTATTTTACTGGCATTGCAGGCATTACAGGCTGTAAATTATCCTGAGATTGACAAGGTCTTGGAAAAGTTAGGCAGTATGTTTAAGAATAGGGCTGCCATGGATTGGATTGAGGTGGACTTTTCACCTTGGGGAAGCGGCCCCTTGGAAAACGAGCGCTTTAAAATCATCCAAAAAGCTATTATTTCAAGAACGCTGATTCAATTTGACTATTCGGGGACGGATGGGAAAAAAAGCTCCCGCATTGTAGAACCTGCGAAGCTAATTTTTAAAACCCGGGCTTGGTATCTAAGAGCCTGGTGTAGAGAGAAGAGTGATTTCCGAGTTTTTAGAATCACCCGAATGCAGGATGTTTTATTGCTTGATCGACAATATGAACCAAGGTTGAATGACTCGCATCCCAGTACGTATTTGGAAAGTCCTCCGCCTCCAAAGGCCATCGTGAATTTGCATTTAAAGTTTCACCCCCGGGTAGCCTACAGGTTGTTGGATGATTACAATGAAGAGATGATCATTCGCAATGATGACGGCAGTCTGGAACTGAAAACCTGTTTTCCCGAAGATGAATGGGTCTATGGATATATCCTGTCATTTGGTCCGGATGTGGAAGTTCTGAAACCGGAGCATATCCGCAAAATCGTTGCTGGGCGGATGCGGCAGGCGCTGAAGCTATACGATTAGGCTTGGGGTTTCCGGATCGATTAGCGGTTCCCGGTTCGAAAAGCTAATCAGTGGAAAGGGTGGTTTTGGGCTTTCGCAAGTTTATCGCAACAGGCCTTTATAAATGCCGGGAACGGAATCTTCGATGATAACAGCCCCGACGGTTTTGGCATAAAATTCGGTCGGTCCGGCTCCGCCAATAATCGCATAGGCGTATCCTTGGGAATACATATCGTTTAGGCTGGCAAAGAGCAAAGCTTTTCCCACCCCTTTTCCTCTTGCTTCATCATGGACACCGGTTGGCCCGAATAAATTTTTGCAGGTGGAATCGTAACAAGCAAAGCCGATTATTTTTTGATTTTCAGCGGCAATAAAGCAGGAAACCGGATGATTGGAAAAGGCGACTTCACATTCGCTGGCCCAGGCAGGGTTGAAGGTACCGTTTACCCATTCCCGGATAAGGTGCAATTCCGGGGCCAAGGCGCGCCGGATGATGATCCCTGATTCGTTCAGTTGTCTTATGGCGGCGGTATAATCGGGAAGGGAGTATAATTTGACGAGCATATCCGGCATGATGTGCGCCTCCAAGGATATTGATGTAGAAATTATAACAGTATTGTAATAAAGTTACAATCATTCATTCTAAGAATATTTCGAGAATAAAATCAATAAAGGGAGAATTCATTTTGCTGGAATTACCCGAGGCCACGGTCCTAGCGGAACAAGTGAATAAGGAATTACAAGGCAAGCGGGTCTTGAATGTTTATGTCAACAAGTCTCCGCATAAATTTGCCTGGTTTTACGGGGAGCCCGAACGTTATCATGATCTGCTGGCGGAACACGTCATTGAAAAGGCGGTGGCTTGTGGCGGCATGGTTGAAATCATGGCGGGCGATGCGCGAATTCTTTTCGGCGATGGAGTGAATCTAAGGTATTACCCTGCAGGGGAAAAATTGCCGGATAAGCATCAATTACAAATTGAGTTCGGGGACTTTTCGTCCCTGATTGGCTCGGTGCAGATGTATGGCGGCCTTTGGGCTTTTCCGGAGGGGCGATTTGATAATCCCTATTATCAAGGGGCCAAGCAAAAAATTTCCCCGCTGGATGAAATTAAATTTTGTTGTTGTCAGTAATCGCTGTTAGAAAACGAACGTCTATTTGACCTAACTCTTGCTCTTCCCCAACGATGTTGTTCAAAGTAGTTGTTTCAGTGGAAGAGTAACCCTAGCCGCTGAACTCTAAAAAATTTTTGGCCTCGACGGCATCGGTTACTCTCCCACTGAATCCGCTTCATTAAAAAGCTCCATTGGGGGAGAGCAAGAGAGAGGTATAGACCTACAGCCAGTCTAGATACTTGTTTTGTCTTTTGCTCAAATTATTTATTTCAACTCATCTAGGATTTAAGGAAAAAATATTTTTAATAAATGAATGACTTAATTTTGCTTGAAGGCTTCAATAGTGCAAAATATGTAAATAAAATTGATCAGAGTAACATCCAAAAAACATTGAGGTGGCAATGAATTTCATCCCCGCAAAAACCATCATTAATCGGACATCTTATCCTGAATCCTGGTTTGGTTGCATGTATAATATGAATATCTACCGCGGTTGCTGCCATGGATGCATTTATTGCGATTCCCGCAGCGATTGTTACGGGTTGAAAAATTTTGATGAGATTGTCGCCAAAGAAAACGCTTTGGCAATCATTGAAAAAGAATTGAAAGGGAAGAGAAAAAAGGGGTTAATCGGCACGGGCGCCATGAGCGATCCTTATAATCCGCATGAAGCTGACTGCGCGTTGACACGGGGGGCTTTGGAGCTTGTCGGCCGCTACGGTTTCGGTGTTCACATCATCACCAAGAGCGACTTGGTGGTTGGCGATATTGATTTATTGAAACAAATTAACCTGCACGCTCCGGTGGGCATCGGGATTACGATCACTGCGGCGGATGATGAATTGGCGGGGCGGATTGAACCGGCGGCTCCGGCTTCTTCCAAACGTTTTGCGGCTATCAAAAAATTGAGCGGTCAGGGGATGTATGCCGGTGTCTTGATGACGCCTATTTTGCCGTTTATTTCCGACACTCCGGAAAATATTTTAGAGATTGTCAGATTGGCTGCGGACAACGGAGCCAGATTTATTTATTCTTCGATGGGTATGACCTTAAGAGACGGGCAGCGTGAGTATTTTTACGGGGCTCTTGACAAGCTTTATCCCGGTTTGAAATGGAAATACCTCAAGGCCTTCGGTAATTCCTATCAATGCTTCTCGCCCCATCATCAAAAATTATCCCGGTTATTTCAGCAGGAATGTGAACACTATGGGATTGCGTACCAAATGCCCGATATTATTGGAGGAATCAACAACAAGGCCGGCGGAAGACAGCTGAAACTGGGATTTTAATATAAGATTAATTCAGCAGATTATTTAGATGTAGTGATCTATCAGCTATCTATTGATTTAAAATCAAAAGAATATCTCGCGCAGAGGCGCAGAGAAATGAGAAACGCTTTAAGATTATGTTTTTTGGCCTAGGCGTATCCTACTCGCGAGTTGGCAACCAATATCACCAATTACCAAAAATATCTTGCAAAGCGCATCTCGCACTCTGCGTCTTGGCGCCTCTGCGGGAGAATAAATAGGCGACTTGAGTTGCTACCAAGCTGATTTATCTTTGTAATTATATTTTGTTTTTCATTTTAAAATAAATTCCGCAGTCACCGGGTTGTGATCGCTGCTGGCGAAATGAAGTTGATGGCCTTGGACCTTTACAATATCCACATTGGGAGAGACCAAAAAACCGTCAATGACAGCGGTGTAGTTTGATCCTGGATGATAGGGTTTTGCAACCGTGCGAACGGAGGGCATGCCCGGATCACAGGCCCAGCGGAATCCCTTCGGCGTGAAGTCGGCAGGCAGATTTTGCAGCCAAAAAGGGGCAGCTTCCTGATGGAGAAAGTTCTCGGGATGGGTGGCGGGCAGGTTGTGATTCCAATCACCCCCGGCAATCACATAATGACCCTTTTGATATTCATTCACTATATGTTCTTTTAGGAACTGCAATTGAAGTTTGCGAATCCTGCCGCCTTTGTCGAAGGCGGATAAATGAGAGTTAATTAAAAGCAGTATTTTGCCGTTATCCAGCGGGATTTTGGCTTCCAGAAAGCAACGCTCCAGTTCGAACAGTTGCCGGGGCCAATTTTCCCGTCCCGGATACTGATACCGGGTCCAGGAATCGGCTTTATACCGTGAAAGCAGCGCCAAACCGGAAAGGACAGAACCCATGGGATGAGTAAGCGGCACGGGAACATAAGGGACTTTATAGTTGACGGCAAAGGATATTCCATAATCAGGAAAATGCGAGTCCATGTAAGAAAGTTCGTTCAGGTAAAAACTGCGTTTGGCTTTTTTATCAATTTCCTGGATGAAAAGAAAATCAGAGCCCAGAGTTTGCAAATAAGCGGTAATTGCCTGTAGATTCGCCAGGGTTTGAGGTTTACTGCCTGAACCCGACCTTGTCCCGCCGTCCATAAAAAAATCCTGACTCTCATCAAGGCCGCAATAGCCGATATTGAAAGTGGTAATGGCGAAGGGCTCCCCTGCCTGCAAAACAGGGAGGGGTTGGCGGGTGGCCGTGAGAGGGGTTTTGTCTTTAGGCCGGTACTGGCTTAGCCAAATGGATAGCAGGAAAGAAACTATGAGTACCATAGGGATAATCAACATTCAAGGCAGAAAATTCCGGATCAACAGCAAATTTTTCATTTCCATTCCCTACTCCCCGCTAACGATTGAAATTTTATCCTTTCCGTTTCTCCGTTCTTCCCAGCAAATAATCGGTGCTGACATCAAAAAAATCGGCGAGGGTAATGAGAGTGTCAAAATCCGGTACACGGATACCGGTTTCATAACGATTGATCGTGCTGTTGGGAATTTTAACGGCCTCGGCAAATTGTTTTTGGGTTAAATTCGCCTCTTCTCTGAGTTGAATGAGGTGAATTTTAAATAAGTTTTTAACGGGTTTTTTCATATTAACATCCTATGTAAAGCTTATTTTTTAAGGAAATAAAAATAACACTTGACAATTTCCAAATTGGAAATTAAAATAAAGACAATGGATATCCAATTTGGAAATCAATAGTTGTATGAGCTATATTAAATAAAGCCAAAACAAATAAAAATCTGGATCTATCTAGGCTGATTGTTGGTCTATACCTCTCTCTTGCTCTCCCCCTAAAGTGGGAGAGTAACCGAATCTTATGCAGTCTAAATGCTTTTTACTACAGCGGGTTAAGGTTACCCTTCCACTTGAATCAGCTATATTATTCTCTTCAGATGGGAAGGGCTTCGCGTCCGATAGGAACGCAGGTTAAATCAAATAGGCGTTCGCTTTATAACAGTGATTTCTGACAACAATAAAATTTAATTCACCATATATATTTTAGATAATCGTTGAAAAGAATCCTGATAAATATTCAGGGCAACCCTCATTCACCGGGGGCTAATCATTACCCATATCTAGGGTATATGGTGAAATATTTTGGAAACTACGGTCCATTTGGATGCCAACCCTCATTCTTTCTTTCTCCCTTCAGGGAGGAAGCAAGATGGAGGATTGGCGGAGAGAAAGATAGAATGAGGGCGGACCCTATTGATAAGCCGAACGGATCGCTTTTACCCTAGTTAATTATTGGCTTGTCCCTATATCACAGGGAACGGCCCGCATCACGTACAAGGCTAACAATAAACAATCACTTTTATTATATCAAAATTGATAACCGGAGGGCAAGTTGTGCTGTTATACCATGGTTATGATGAGAAAAAGAAAATGCAGGTAGAAATGATCTGCCTTAAAATAAAACTCAGCCTCGCCAGGGAAAAGCTTCAAAAGGCTTGGAGTCAGTATGGCGTAACCAACGCCCAGGTATTGCAGGCCAGTAATGAATTTGACGCCCTGCTCAATGAATATCAGCTTTTCATGGGGAAATCAGGTTTTAAGGAAGAAAGTCCGGAAAAACTCATTCACTGACCATAATCAAAATATTATTCAATGCCTGCAAGCCTTTGTTCCTGGATATCACATAAAAAAGCGTAAATGGGCTGAAGAATATCATAACCCGCCCTTAACTCCCCGGCTAACTTTTTGGAAAAAGTGGGCTTCAAATTGGATGAAGTATGGTCAAAATTGATGTTCTTACGGACATACCAGTCTTTGACGGCTTCGGGGAAAGCGGCGGACTGCAGTTTTTTATATTTTTCGCCGGTGAATTGGAAGGTATTTTGCTGTTGATAACAGGCCAGCGCCTGTAAAAAGGCAGGGCGGCTTTCGGCGATATATTTCCGGTAGAGTTGCAAGGTTTCTTTGGATGTTGCATAGTAGCCCATGCCATAGCTAAAGTGCATCGGAGAGATATCAAAGTAAAAAGCGGGCCACTCCGGACCGGATTTTTTATTGCGCATGAAAACCAACCACATATTTTCCCGGAAAAGCGATTTATCTTTGGAAAAGCGGGTGTCCCGGTAAATACGGGAAATGGTTTTGCCGATAGCCGGTGTCACCTCGATTAGCGGATCGATTTTCAAAAGATGGCTGCTTAATTCACCCACCAGTTCTTTCAGGGGCGAGAGGAGGAAATCGTTATATTCCGTTTTGTGTTCCTCAAACCACGACTTACTGTCATTAAGCTTGTTTTCAATGAGAAATTCCAAAGTATTGCTATAAAATCCGTTAAAACTCATAGTTTGCCTCCGGGTTCATGGATGTGAATTGAGAAAATAGAAAGAGTTATTCGATATCGAAACGATGCTTTTGTAAAGCATGATAGTAATTACCTTCTTTGGCGGTAAACTTCAAAATGCAATAGTCCGGGTCGGTTACTCCCTGGGGATAGTATATTTCCCAACCTTCCTGCCAGAACTGCCCCTTGATTGTAGTATCGGTCAACACTTCCATCCGGCCGATCAACATGAATCCGTTTATTTTTTCATTACCGCAAAAATAGAGGCAAGCTTGAGGATTTTTCATAAATTGCTGGGTTCTCATAGCAGAAGTATTGGTGGAGAAATAAAAAGTTTTTGCATGATCATGAGTGATTTTAAACATTGCCTTGGCGTTGGGATACCCTTGCCCGTCCACAGAACAAACAATGATATCACGGGTATCGGCAATCAAGTTATTGATTTCAGTCATGATTTTTTCATTCATATTCTAACCTCTCTCATATCGTTTCAAATTTGCGAGAATTCCGGCCAGTTTTTTTTCTAAGGCGGCAATTTCTTCATCGGAAAAACCCTTATAGAAAATCCGGTTCATCTGTTTGGACACCTCAAGATATTTTTCATTGAGGGCCTTGGCTTTTTCTGTTAAGGAAATCCGGATCTGGCGTCGGTCATTAGAATCGTAATTTCTTAGGATATGCCCTTGCATGTCCATCCGGTCAAGCATACTGGTGAGGGTCGACTTGGAAAGGGAAGTTTTTTGACCGAGTTCACTGATGGTTACCCCGTCGTTTTGCCATAAAATAAAGAGGATGCGGCCCTGCGGACCGTTGAAGTCATCAATGCCGTAATTTTTAAGGAGCTTTTCAAAAATCCTGTTTTGAACTTGACTTAATTGAGAAATCAAAAAACCGCCCTGTGTTTGGGTAATAATTTTTAAAAACACCCTTTCCAAAGTTTTCAAGACAATAGTACTATATGGTACTATTGTTGTCAACCAAAAGATTTCCATCTGATCTTTTTCATTTGAAATCCGCAATGGTTTACCCTTGACAGCAAGTCCGGAATCCCATATACTTAAATCAAAATAGGAATTTCTTATGCGACTGGCGGGTCATGGAATTAACCATAGGGAGCATGAGAAAAACGATTACCGACCGCCTGGGTAGAAAAGTGACCCAGGTGGTTTTTGTTTTCATATAGCAAATTTAATTCGATAAGGGGAATGATGATGAAGTCTTATCAGTTGAAGTATGGATGCAACCCGCATCAGAAACCGGCCGAAATAAACGCCACCGCCGGTGAACTGCCTTTTCAGATTTTAAATGGGAATCCAGGGTATATCAATTTTTTGGATGCCCTGAACTCCTGGCAACTGGTGAAGGAGCTGATGACGGTCCTTAATTTACCGGCTGCGGCATCGTTCAAGCATGTAAGCCCTGCTGGGGCTGGGGTTGGCTTGCCTCTTTCTGCGGAATTGAAAAAAGCGTATTTCACAGACGAAGTTGAATTATCGCCCTTGGCCTGTGCTTACGCAAGAGCCAGGGGAGCGGATCGGATGTCTTCTTTCGGCGATTGGGCGGCTTTAAGCGACCCGGTGGACGTACCTACGGCCCAGCTTCTTAAAAAAGAGGTCTCCGACGGCGTCATCGCTCCGGGTTATGCGCCAGAAGCGCTGGAAATTTTGAAACAGAAAAAAGGCGGTAAATATAACATCGTTCAAATCGATCCTTGCTATGAACCGGAGAAAATAGAAAGACGAAGTGTTTTCGGGATGGAGTTTGTTCAGGGGAAAAACGATATTGTTCCCGGTTTTGAGTATTTAAAAAATATTGTGACGGATAGTAAAGATCTGCCTCCAGAGGCCCAAAGAGACATGATTATCGCCATGATTACCCTTAAATATACCCAGTCCAACTCGGTTTGTTATGTAGTGAACGGTCAGATCATCGGATGCGGCGCCGGACAACAGTCCCGAATTCATTGCACGCGGTTGGCGGGCGAAAAGGCGGATTTATGGTATCTCAGGCAGCATCCACAGGTTTTGGGATTGCAATTTAAAAAAGGATTGGGCAGGCCCGATCGGGATAACGCCATTGATTTATTCCTGCGCAATGATGCCACCGAGCGGGAATTGGAACTCCTGGGCGAGGTGTTGGAACATGTGCCGCAGAGGCTTTCGGCCAGTGACAAAGAATCCTGGCTTAAGAAACTCCGCAAGGTAACCTTAGGTTCGGATGCCTTTTTCCCGTTCCGGGATAACATTGACCGGGCTCACCGGAGCGGTGTTCAATATGTGGTGCAACCCGGCGGTTCGATCCGGGAGGATATTGTAATCAAAGCTTGTGATGAGTATGGCATGGTCATGGTGCTAACCGGACTCCGATTGTTTCATCATTAAACGGGGGGATCGGTCATGGTAAATTCCAACGTTAATGCCCGGTATTATGGCGCTAAGCCTTATCAGGCGATAGTCGTTCACGGCGGGCCCGGCGCTCTGGGAACCGTTGCTGCCATAGCCCGGGAATTATCCAAAGATTACGGGGTAATCGAACCTCTGCAAAGGAAATCTTCCGTGGCGGGATTATTGCAGGAACTTGACGAGGTCATATCCGCCGGCTGTGAAGGACCGGTTTCGTTAATCGGCCATTCCTGGGGCGCTTGGCTGGGGTTTATTTATGCAGCGGAATATCCGCTGAAAGTAAAAAAGCTGATTCTCGTCGGGTGCGGCCCTTTTGAAGGCCAATATGTGGCCGAAATCGACAAAAACCGAAGGGCTCATTTCAATCAATCGGAAACCGCCCAATATCATGCGCTGCTTGCCGCAGTCAGTGCCCCTGAAACCGTCAATAAGGATCAATTACTGCAGCAGCTGGGTGAGTTGGTGGAAGAGGCTGACAATTATTGCGCTGTTGAAATTAGGACCGATCAAGAGGATTGTTTGCCGGTTTGCGGGGATATGTATAGCGCTATCTGGGCCGAGGCTTCTGGAATGCGCGAAAGTGGTAAATTGCTGGAGCTTGCCGGGAAAATAACCTGCCCGGTCACAATCATCCATGGCGAATATGATCCCCACCCCTTGAACGGCGTGAGATTGCCCCTGGAAAAAAGGATTAAAGACTTATGGATTCATGTTCTTGAAAAATGCGGACATAATCCCTGGAAAGAAAGGTATGCGAAAGAGCTTTTTTATGAAATCCTCCGGGAGGAAATGAGGAGAAGAATTGGCGAAGAATGATCCAAGAGTGGACTTGCATCTTCATACCACAGCTTCCGACGGTACCTGGAGTCCGGAAGAACTGGTTTCCAACCTTGTAAAAGCGGGTATTGAACTTTTCGCCGTCACCGATCATGATTCCACCGAAAATCTAAAGGATGTGGCCGCTCTGGCTTATCAATCGGGGCTTTTATTCATCCCTGGCGTGGAAATTAACACAAGCCATCAAGGGCGGAATTACCACATTCTCGGTTTGGGAATCGACCCGGTGAACACTCAATTACAGACCCTTCTGAATACCAACAAAAAGTTGATTGATGCGAAGGACGACGACAGTATCCGGTATCTTGAAACAAAATATTCAACGCTGTCCTTTTCAGAGTATCAAGCCTATACAAACCGGAGAGAGCGGGGCGGCTGGAAAGCCCTCAATTACTTGATTGATAAAAAGCTATGTCACAATTATCAGGATTTTTTTCAACTTTTTAAGGAATGGGGGAATCCCTTTGAGAGGCTCACCTTTGCCGCTCCTGCCGAAGCAGCCGTGGCTATTCATGACGCCGGTGGGGTTTCCATATTGGCGCATCCGGGTGCTTCTTTTTATGACCCCGACTATCAAACGTTGGTTGGATTTATGATTGGCCAGGGCATTAAGGGTATCGAATGCTATCATCCGGAGAACAACCGGGCAATCACCGAATACTGTCTGGAGATATGCAGGGAGAATCATTTGGCGGTAACCGGCGGTTCCGATTGCCATGGCCAATTTGTCAGTGTCAGATGTTTGGGAATACCCGACATTCACCTTTCCCAATTGGATCTGGGCAATATCCGGAAAGAGGAGTAATCAATGAAGGCACCGATATTTAGAGGAACACCGCAGTTGGAAACGGAACGACTGATATTAAGAAGGCTGACACCATATGATGAACTGGATATCTTCGAATATGCTTCCGATGATGAAGTGGCACGGTATGTAACCTGGGATACTCATCAAACGATTGCTGATACGAGGGGATTTATTCAATTTACGATTTTGCGCTATCCAAAAGATGAAGCCGGGGACTGGGGGATTGTATGGAAGGAAAACGGTAAACTGATCGGAACCACCGGTTTTGTATGGTGCGATATGCAAAATCGGCGAGCCGAAATTGGTTATGTGCTGGCCAGACCTTACTGGGGCCGGGAGATTATGCCGGAAGCGGTCTGCCGGATCATTCGATTTGCTTTTGAAGAAATGGGCCTCAACCGTATCGAATGCTGTCACTTTCTCCCCAACGAAAAGTCGGGCCGGGTCATGCAGAAAGTGGGCATGAGCTTCGAAGGAATTGCCCGGGAAAGGATATTTGCAAAAGGCAGGTTCTGGGATATTAAGCAATATGCCATTTTGAAGGCGGATTTTAAAGTATAAAGGCGGTGTACGGAATGATTAAAGCGGGGGTATATGGTGGATCGGGTTATATGGGCGGTGAAGTATTACGGGTATTACTGGAGCACCCCGAAGTGGAAATCGTCTGGGCCACCAGCCGGGGTGAAAGGGAACTCGATTACTTTCACCGCAATTTGACCGGTTCCGGGTTGCGTTTTATCAAGCCGGAACAGGCTACTTTTTGTGATGTGGTCTTTGCCGCCCTTCCTACGGGCCAGATTATGAAACAGGCAAGGGGACTGTTGGACCAGGGGACGAAAGTAATCGATTTGGGAGCTGATTTCCGGCTGCGGGATCGGGAAAATTGGGAGCGAATTTACGGCAGGGAACACTCGGACTGGCAGCTGGCTGGTGAAGCAGTCTATGGGATTCCCGAGCTCCACCGTGAAGGCATCCGCAAAGCCAGGGTGATTGCCAATCCCGGCTGTTTTTCCTCTGCGGCTATTTTGGGGCTGGCGCCGCTTGTTAAAAATGGGTTGATTGACACCGGTAAAATCATTATTGACGGCCTGTCGGGAACAGCCGGGGCAGGGGCCGAAACGGATCGGCCATTGCATCATCCGGAGATCGGCAATAATTTATTACCTTATAATGTGGTGGATCACCGGCATACCTATGAAATCGAGCAAGAGTTGGGACTTTTGAGTAAAACCGAAGTTTCGGTGCATTTTACAACCACCTATGTACCCATTACCCGGGGGATACTGGATATTTGCCATTGCTTCCCGAAACTCCGGACCAGCAGGGAGGAATTACTTAATTTATATAAAGAATTTTACCAAGCTGAAATGTTTGTGAAGATTATCGATACACCCAAAGAACAGGGAGTATCCTGGCAGTATGTTCCTTACCCGTGGGTAGCCGCAGTTTCAGGAACGAATTTCTGTCATATTGGTCTGGATGTGGATGAAAAAAGAGGCAGAATCGTCATATTCAGCGTGCTTGACAGTATCGGCAAGGGTGGAGCTCATGTTGCCCTGCAGAATATGAATCTGATGTTCGGGTTGGATGAGTCTTCGGGGTTAAAACGGTATGGGTTGCATCCGTATTGAATTTAATCAATTTCAAAAACTTGGGTCAAATCCACCGTTAAGTCCCCTGAGAATATCCCCACCGGAATTTGGTCATCCTTTGCAAATATTGCCGGTTTACCGTATTCTCCGTGATTATCGAGGGTAAATACCATAACGGTGGCATCCAAAGGATACACTAGCCAAAATTCTTTGACCCCAACCTTTTCATACAAAGCCAATTTAAATTTACCATCTTTGGCGGCAGTATGGGGGGAGGTAATTTCAATGATCAGATCCGGGGCTCCTTTGCAGCCTTTATCATCCAGTTTGGTCCGGTCGCAAATCACGGTTAAGTCCGGTTGGACCACAGTTTTAATCAGGGCATCTTCTTCCCGGCCTTCCGGCAATCTGACATCAAAGGGGGCCAAATAAACCCGGCAAGGCTTTCCTTTCAGGTAAGCGGCAAACTGGAGATACAAGGCACCCAAGATTTCCTGATGCCCGCGGGAAGGGGCTGGCGTCATGTCATAAGGAACGCCGTCGATTAATTCCCATCGTTCGTCTTCAGGCCATTTTTCATAATCCCCGTAAGTATAAATTTCTTTTCCGGCGGCGCAGGGGTGGTTTTCCTTGACTTGATACTTCATTTTTCCTCCGGTTTTATTTTTTAAACCTCAATGTAACTTTACGATTATTGTTTGGCGATGAATTGGAATATATTTACTATATCATAAATCCCAGTGATAATCCAATGTTGATGCTATAAATCACTGGACACTCTCCTTGACTATTCGTAAACATTTTTTTTTGCCAATATCCTCAACTTGGCAAGATTTAAAACCGTAAGGGAACCCTTATCTTGAGAAATAATACCGTCCTGGCGAAATTGCCGGATGATTCGATTTAAATGCCGGTAACTGGTTCCAAGCAGCATAGCGATTTCCGTTAATTTATCGGCTTTGATTTCTTCAATCCGCATCTGGTTATTTTCATCGGTGTTGATCGATAACAGGTAACTGGCGAAACGGTTTTCAAGGGGATACAACTGGTTGAGAGAAGCTGCGTTTGCCGCAGTATATAGTTTATAACTCAGATGAGAAATAATAAAGCGTAAAAATGTCGGATCATCATAGGCATATTGGGTCAAATCGGAAAAGGGAATCCCAATGAGATAAGAATCAATTTGGGCCTCAACATGGCAGCTTACCGGGAGTTGGTTTATAAATTCAACTTCGCCGATGACGCCTAAAGGTTTTGAAAACCGGAGCAGGAGCGATTTGCCGTTATCCATGAGTGTAAATGTTTTTAATTTGCCGGAGACTAAAAAATATAAGGATTGCATCCGGGTCGAACTTTCACAAATCAGTTCCCCTTTCGGGTAATAAAGTAAAGACATACTGCCGCTCAAATCTGATTCAAATATTTTATCCAGGGAAAACTTTTGAATATAGAATTGCAGCAGCTCCTGGTTTGGAATGATTGTCATTCTTTCACCTTCCTACGGTTTTCCTTGGCTTTACTTTAGAAAAAGGGTTCATCCGTGAAATTTTTACACCGATAGGTCGAGTATAACGGAATGGAGATTTTTTAAAAAGGACAAATGTCATATGTGGGAAAGAAAGGCCCTGTTTTTGCCAAAGAAGGGAACCGGGGCTGCTCAAAAGAGGTTTAGGGTTTCTTTCAGGCAATCTCCTTTGACATATTAAAAAAACCGGACTTAAAGATTCTCGGATTTTGTTTTTGATTTTAAAATGGTAACCGTCAGAACGACAAGGATGACCAGTAATCCGGCCACAATAAAGCTAAGGAGTAACCAAGGTAAAGGAGCCTTGAGGGTCGCGGTCATTATTTGAGGGCTTTTGACCAGATCCGAAAGAGGAATATTCCAAATAACCGTGTTGTTTTGGGCAAGGATATTGTCCTTGGAGGTATTGGCGCTGATTACTTTGGAGGGGAAATGAACCGTATACTTCCAGTGATAACCGGACAGTAAAGCACCTGATATATTTCCGGCGAGATCATCATTGGAATTTGTTTCATTGTTTTCTTTTCCTTGCGATAGGGTCATTTTGTCAATGGTTCGAGTAAAAATGAGGCGGCCTTTTTTGTCCTTGGAGAAACGGATTTGGCCCAAAAAACTCGGGGAGCTGTTGCCATTTCTAATTTGATTCAGTGCTTCCAAAGAATTAAATTGCAAAGTTACCGTAGAGACGATGTCGCCATTTTGGTGGTTTATTTTTACGTTTTTTATATGGATTCCTTTAACTCCTTTGAAAGGCTGTTCTAATTCCTTTTGAGAGAAAGGATTCCGGTTACTTTGTCCTGCCATCAAGGCGGCAAATTGCTCGGAGGTGCTGATTTCCATGGATAATTTGCCGGACCCGTCAGCGTTCAACCAGGTTTCTTCGGAATAGTTGATACAGCCTACCAATAATATAGGCAATAAAAAGAAAAAAAGTAATTTTGCAATTTTCATCAAAATCCTCCTAGTTCAGGAACTATTTTGCAAAAATTCTATGAACTATTAAAAAATCCTTTTTCTTATTGTCTTCCAGATGAAACTTGTGATTATTATCTGGGAAATCTTAATATGAAGATGGAAAATCCCCCTGTTTTTCCTTGGCCGCGAAAAAGCAGATATGAACCGGACTATCATGCCGGAGCTATTGAAACGGCTGTAATGCATACATTCTACCCACAAAAAGTGAATGGTAAATTGGCTAAGGAATTAAAACCGCAAAATACATGGGATCCGTTAGGTTATTGTGGTGATCCGGCCAGCTTCTTAAAAGAAAAAACCGTCCTCGAATTTTGGGAGGCGGACTCGGAAATGGATGCGCTGAAAATTGAAGCGGTCATAAAAAACGAAAAAGAGAGATAGGGGACTCAGCATGGTAAAAAAATATGGGGACTGAGACATGTATACTCTGTTATCAAAAGATATTATTTTTGGCGATAGATCTTGGTTAAATGTTGATGGAGCTGAAAAGAAAGGAGATGTCCAATGACTTTGCATTTCATCAGCGATTATAAAAATGATCCCAGGTACCGTCTTAGCTTCAATGAATTAGCCGGCAAAACCTTTGGGATTGATTTTGAAAGGTGGTATCAGCTTGGTTTCTGGAGTGATGGTTATGTTTGTTACTCTTTTGCGGATACCAACCGGGTATTGGCCAATGTATCAGTCTGCAGGATGGATATCATCCGGCAAGGAAAAAGAATGAGTGCTGTGCAAATCGGAACGGTAATGACCGATCCGGAATACCGGGGAAGAGGACTGGCAGCAAAGCTTATGAACATCGTCTTGGAAGAGTATGAAGATCAATGTGATTTAATTTATTTGTTTGCCAATCATACAGTCCAAAACTTTTATCCGAAATTTGGTTTTCGTTCATCCATAAAAGAATGCCGGTTTTTCGCCGAAATTCGTTTGAATGGGCGGTATCCCGGAAAGTATCGTAAACTCAATCTGCAGCAGAACGGCGATTTGAAGCTTTTGGCTGAGATGGTTAATAAAAGAGCAACAATATCAGACATTTTTGATATAGAACGTGGGGAAAGTATTTTGTTATGGCATTGTTTATGTAACTTTTCCCATGATATCCACTATCTCAACGACTTAAGCGTGTTGGTCATTGCCAAACATACCGAGGATACTTTGCATTTATATGATGTGATTGCTCCGGAAAAAGTAGATTTTATACCTATCTTCCAAAGAATTGCATCCGCAAGGGTAAAAAATGTGCTTTTTTATTTCACCCCGGATTTTAAAGATATTTCTGTCATGTCTGCTTCTTATGAACCCGAAGATTACACATTCTTTGTCCGTCCTAATGATATCTCATTAAAAGGAGGGTTTTTCTACCCGATTACGGCTCACGCTTAGAACGATGGCAAGCCAATGATTGAAATTTTAAGATGAGATTTTTTGTGTAATGTATTCAGAATACTTGAGCTGCCGGTATGAAAAGTAATGGACAGAGTGAAAGAATCCCCGTATAATAGAAAAAGTAATCAAAGGGGGGGCAGGCTATGCGCTTGTTAAATGAGATGGATGACTCTCAGTTACAAATACTTCATCTTAGTTTATTAAAACAATACAAAGATATTCAAGACCAAAAGCTCAAGTTGGATATGTCGCGGGGTAAACCCTGTAGCGCACAACTGAATCTTTCCACGGGTTTAATCAATTGTCTCGGTGAAACCGATTATAAATCATCTGAGGGAGTTGACTGTCGAAATTACGGCGGCCTGGACGGTATCCCCGAAGTTAAAAAACTTTTGGCTTGGATTTTAGAGGTTGATCCCGGGGAATTGATCCTCGGAGGCAATTCAAGCCTAACCATAATGTATGATTTTATTGCCAGGGCCATGTTACGCGGATTACCTGGGAGCGAATTAGCTTGGGGCAAGTTGCCGGAGGTTAAATTTCTTTGTCCTGGCCCCGGTTATGATAGGCATTTTGCCATTTGTGAGTATTTTGGGATTACCATGATTCCTGTTCCCTATGTGGCAGATGGCCCGGATATGGACCAGATTGAACAACTGGCAGCGGATGATCCAACCATCAAGGGTATCTGGTGCGTACCCAAATACAGTAATCCAACCGGAATTACCTATTCGGATGAGGTTGTGGAGAGACTGGCAAAAATGCCGGTTAAAGCGGGGGATTTTCGGATTTTTTGGGATAATGCCTATGCAATCCATCATTTGACAGAAACTCAGGACCGGCTGCTCAATATTTTAGAAGCTTGTAAAAAAGCGGGCCATCCGGATAGGGCTATTTTGTTCGGCTCAACTTCCAAAATCAGCTTTGCCGGAGCGGGTCTCGCAATGATAGCAGGTAGCGAAACCAACATGAACTGGCTCAAAAAGCAACTTGCCATTCAGACCATCGGCCCCGATAAATTAAATCAGCTGCGGCATTTGCGGTTTTTCAAAGATCGGGCCGGGATTGAAGCCCATATGCGTCGTCATGCCGCTATTATTAAACCCAAATTTGATATGGTTTTGGCAACCTTAAACGATAAACTGGGAGGAAAAGCTTTGGCATCCTGGAGTAATCCTCACGGAGGCTATTTCATCAGTCTCAATACTTTGCCCGGATGCGCTCAAGAGGTAATTGCCAAGGCCGGGCAGGCAGGAGTTGTTTTGACCAATGCCGGAGCTACTTTTCCTTACGGCAAAGATCCGGAGGACCGTAATATCCGGATTGCGCCTACATTTCCACCCATGGCGGAGTTGCAAAAAGCAATGGAGTTGGTGGCTATTTGTATTGAATTGGTTGGTGCCGGGCAAGAGTTGCGGAGAAGAGGTTTACTTCTGTCGTAATTTGGGAAATGAAGAAATAATGGCAGAACTGCTGTAAAATCCGAGGAAAATCAAAATCAGCATCATAATAAAATCAATTTCAAGTGTTGATCAGGAGACTTTTATTATAGTCATTTGGTAACTTGAGACGTTTTGGCTAAGGAATTATAATGAAATTGCGGTTTCCGGAGCCGACTTTCGAAAGAAAGGAGTGATTTTCTGGTGAAGATTACAATGGAGGTGGCTGTCATCTGACAGCCGGAGGGTGCGACGGGCTTATTGTCCGGCCACCCTTTTTAATTTTAGGTTATATTTCAATGGAAAGAACACGAAACAATTAAAAAAGATTTTAGCATAAATCCTTGCTGAAAGAGGAGGGTAACGAATGTTCGCCGAGCTAAGAGAAATTAATAGAAAACCTGCGCCGTTTGAGTTTTATACGGCGACTGAGTTATGGACTAATGGGCATACGTCTCAAAAAATGTTGGAATATCATTTGAACGAATCGATTGACGCGGCGTCAAGGAATATCCACTTTATTAACCATTCGGCGGAATGGATGGTTGACCATTTTGCCATCAACAGTACTTCCAATATTATCGATTTTGGTTGTGGCCCTGGTTTATACACTTCCCGGTTTGCTCAAGCAGGAGCAAAAGTCACGGGGATTGATTTTTCAAAGCGGTCTCTTGATTATGCAGAAAATGAAGCTTGGAGAAATGGTCTGAATATCAAATATATTTGCTCCAATTATCTGGATTTTCATACGGATGAAAGATATGATCTGATTACCATGATTATGTGTGATTATTGCGCCTTGAGCCCTTTGCAGAGAAAGCGATTATTGACTCAATTTCATCGTTTGTTAAAACCGAACGGTTCGATTCTATTCGATGGATATTCTTTAAAATATTTTCAGGAAAACCGAGAATTTGCAATCTATGAACGGAATCAACTGAACCAATTCTGGTTGCCCAATGATTATTATTGTTTTGTAAACCGCTTTAAATATGAATCGGAAAACCTTATTCTTGATAAATACACAATCATCGAAGAAAACTCGCAAAGAAATGTATATAATTGGCTTCAGTGTTTTAGTACGGAAATGATTGAATTAGAACTTACAGAGAATGGTCTGGAAGCGAATGAGTTTTTTTCAGACGTGGCCGGAGCTCCTTTTCTGAGGGATTCAAATGAGTTTGCAATTGTTGCCAAAAGAACAGCGGAAGGTTCAATGGGATGATTTTAATGATAAGGGCTGTCCCAAAAGGAAATTCATGCCCGCAGGCACGCCTGATAAAGCGTGTGTCCGCGAGAAATGCAATATTATTGAAAAAGTATATCTGGTATTTCTGATTGAGTTTGAATTGCTTTTTAGACAGCCCTTGCTTTTAAAATTTGATGATCACGTTGTTATCCGGTGGGGGTGTGTCGTTATAAAGAGAATACAGGAAATTGCCGAGTAGTCTGATTTTCTGATTATAAGAGGCCTGTAATTTAGACACCAAATTACTGCGGGTCGTGTCATAGACTTCATCGCCGACAAAATGGGATTTTAAGGCGTCGGCTATCAGGGTTTGCAATGTGAATGTAGGTGTTAATTTAACAGTTGCCAATTGACCGGCGGCGATTTTGGCATCCTTCAACGCCATTCCCCGTTTGACAAACAATTCGGTCAGAAATTGGGGTACCATATCCGATATGCCATAGGATAGAAAATCCGCGGCATATTGGGGAAAAGGTTTCCCTTGCGTATTGTAATCGATTTCGCGAATGGTTTCCGTTTTAATATCGATTTTGTCATGGGTTAATTCAATCAACCGGTAGGGGCAGGGATAGGTCACCAGGGATCCGGTTTCAATATCGTAAATCGATTGATTGTTTTTTGTCTGGGTGGTGGCTATGTCCTGCGCGTGAAAATGCCCGGTGAAAATGACTCTCATACCCATGTCGGCAAACTTTGCAGCAATATTCTCCCAATCATCGACGATGTAATTGCTGAACAAAGTTTTTTCGGTACTGAAATGGGGAATTAAACCATGATGCATCATGCCAACAACCATGATCTTTTGTTCCTGGGCTGCCTTAAGTTGATCAAAAATCCAGCTTAAACGTTTGGCGTTCAAGCCGGATCCGGTAACCGGTATTCCCATATTTTTATTATTGTCATAGGAACAGGAGTCAATGGCTAGTATCCAGAGGCCTGGAACGGGATGAACAACATAGCTGAGGGAGTCCGGATCCTGGGCTAGGGCTTGATCGTATCCGAAATCATGATATATTTCACGAAAATCATCCGGGGTTATCTGATCGACAGGGATGGTTTTATTGCCCCTGTATTGAACAGCCTTGGGGTTATTAATATCATGGTTTCCCGGAATAACGAATACCTGTTTTCCATCATCCCTAAGTTCTTTCAAACAAGCAGCCATTTGGGTATGGGATAACTTTTCGCCGTCTTTGGTCAGATCACCGGTGACGAGAATGATTTGGGAATCGGTTTTTCTGATGCTTTCTACGGTTTTGCTGAGGATAGCCTTACTCTCCGCCAAGAGTTTTCGGTCGTGGGCCAGATAAGCGTCAAATGCTTGGCCTTCTTTGACATACTCGGGTGCGAAATAGTGCGGATCGGAAAAAACCGCCAGCTTAACTTTTACCGATGGATCGGCCCAGATCGGGGTCAAAAAAAAGGCGCCGATCGTCACAATGAAGATTAATGTTGGAATGAAAAGATTTCTGGCTCTTTTCAACATGAAACCAGCCTCCTCGGAATGGATTCAACCGGAACTTCATTCGGCATTTTTTACGTAAAGCAGAAAACCATCTTAGGGCGCATATTTGTACTATCTATATGTGCGTAACTTGCTGGGAATGGTCTCTAATTCAAATTATTTTGTCAGGATTGGATGTTTTGGTAAAACCTCATCTCTCTTTGCGGTTAAAAAAAGCCATCTATCCCCAAATACTATGGGACAGATGGCGATATCTGCGGTACCACCCATTGGCTCAACGGCGGATTGCCGTAGCCCGCTTGTCACCATGACATTAATTCATGTCCGATTGATAACGGGTGGGATTTCCGGCAGTCCTACATCGGGCTGTGATGTTTCGGACTGCGCTCCCGGACCATTCGTTCTTAACGCTTATATCACATTCTCATAGTTGGTTACGAGTTACTTTTCCCGATCATCGTTTTTGATTTTTTATATTAATCATAGTACCTTCATAAAACTTTAGCAATAAGTTTGTAATGAATTAGGATTGAAAAAATTTTTCGAATTGTTTATAATCATTAATAGCTAACGAATAAGAATTAGCCAATGATGGAGCGATAAGCATGGAAGTTACCTCAACTGAAATCCAAAACAATTTCGGCACCTACTTAAAGTTGGCCCAGGTGGAGGAGGTTTTTGTAACCCGCAACGGGAAAAAAATTGCGGTATTAAAGTTCTGGAATGAAATGAGCGGTGAATTCCTGAATGCTGCTGAAAGAGGGGGAAAATACCAGAATGACCGGATGCGAATATCGGCGGAAGAGTTTTTGAAGTTGACGGCGAGCAGTGATAACCGCTATGAATTAATCGACGGCCAAATTTACCAACTGGCTTCCCCGTCGTATGAACACCAACGGATTCTTGGTGAGATATTCAATCAGTTCCATCATTGGCTTCAAGAGAAGAAATGCAAGCTGGTTATGGCTCCCTTTGATGTGATATTGTTCAATAACGATTTACCCAATATCGTTCAGCCCGATCTGATCATTATCTGTGATTCCGAAAAAATCGACGGCCAGGGAAAATATAACGGGATCCCGGCGCTGGTGGTGGAAATTCTTTCTGAAACCACCCGTAGCAAGGATATGCTTACGAAACTCAACCTATATATGGGCGGCGGAGTCAAAGAGTACTGGATCGTAAGTCCCTGGAGCCGGGAAATTTATATTTACAATTTCGAATCGTGCGGGATCCAAAATTACCGGGTTTTTAAGGGTTCCGAATATGCAGGAGCCGGAATTCTCCAAGGTTTGAATGTCCCATTGGAAAAGGTGTTCCCGATGGAGTAGGCAATAAAAAGGAAGTTTTTTAAGATATATCAAAAAAAGCTTCTAACGGTCATGGTGCTTGAAGCCAAAAGATCTTGAAACCTTGGAAGATAGGATCAAAGATGCCGATTTTGACGCTAAGATATCTTTGGAGCCATAAAATCATCGGAAAGGATGAACGGCATGGTGAAAGTAAATTTTTACGATTTAAATCATGTTGGGAATGAAGATTTCAAGTTTGCCGTCATTGTTTCCCGTTATAATGACAAATGGGTGTTGTGTAAGCATAAAGAACGCTTTACTTACGAAATTCCCGGCGGACACCGGGGAAAAGACGAATGGATTGCGGACGCTGCCAAACGGGAACTCTGGGAGGAAACCGGTGCTACCGATTTCAGGTTGTTTCCGGTTTGTGCCTACGCAGTTGAGACCGGTGGTGAAGAGACTTTTGGGATGCTATACTTTGCGGAGATAACAGCCCTAGGAAAATTACCGGATTTGGAGATTGAAAAGATCGAATTCTTTGAGAAGTTTCCGGCTCATGATCTTACGTACCCACGGATACAACCGGAGTTGTTTGAGAAAGTTCAGGAATATTTAAAGAAAGAACCATTCTTTAAGGAGTTCCTTTCGATGCGCAGCGAAAATAAGGTTTTGAATCAGTTGCTCGGTTTTGCCAAGGAAGAAAATCAAGTACGGGCAGTATTGTGGAACGGATCACGGGTTAATCCCAATGTAAAGAAAGACATTTTTTGCGATTATGATGTAGTTTTTTCTGTCATTGAACCGGGGTATTTTCTGCGAAATCAGGATTGGATCCGGCAATTCGGGGATTTGATCATCATGCAGCAAAATGATTGCATGGTCGGCGGTACGAATGCCTATATTTTTCTGATGCAATTTACTGATGGCGTGCGAATTGATTTATCTTTTCATTCGATTGAGGTCATCGCCGAGAGCGTTCGCCGGGATAGTCTAACTGAGGTTTTGCTGGACAAAGACAACCGTATACCACTTCTTGATGCCCCCAATGAATCCGTTTATTATGTCAAAAAGCCCAGTATCCAAGAATTCACCAAAGTTGTAAATGAAGCATGGTGGATTCAAACTTATGTGGCCAAAGGTATTTGGCGGGGTGAATTACCGCTTGTCAAATGGATGTTTGACGGGATCCTGATGGATTGCCTGATTAAGCTTTTATCTTGGCAGGTGGGTTTAGAGAGAAACTGGCAGGTGAATGTGGGTAAATGTGGCCGGTGGCTTAAAAAATATTTACCCCCCGATATTTACGAGGAGTTCGTTACAATTTACCCCGGAACGGATGATGAAGAAATCTGGCAAGCTTTGGCTGCTTACGGTAAATTCGTTCGTAAAATAGGCGTAAAAGTGGCCGAAGGGTTAGGGTATATTTATCCGATGCAGGATGATATCAATGTCAGCGGGTATTTACAAGAAATATACCACCAGTTACCTAAAAGATGCAATAAAAAAGGGAAGGATGTCGAATGACGGTGGAAGGCATCGCCGGTACCATCGGTTACTGCGGCTTAGTGTGCAAGTTGTGCGGATTTTGTGAGGGTTGCAAATCGGAAAATAACCGTTGCGGTAAACAATCATCTCCCGAAGGATGTTACCAGCATGACTGTTGCATTGGAAAAGGGCTGGCCGGATGCTGGGAATGTCTTGACTTTCCTTGCGATAAGGACATGTTCGCCACCGGCAATATCCGGTTGAAAGCTTTTGTCCGCTGCGCCAAGGAAGACGGATTGAACAAGCTGGCAGAGTATTTGCTCGGAAACTTCGAAAACGAAATCCGCTATCACCGGGACAGTGGACTAACCGGCGATTACGATGGTTTGGAAAGTGAAGATGAGGTTCTTGTGAAGCTGCGAACCGGGAAGAGTGACATTGATTGTGTTAACAAGCTTGATGAATCTGGAAGAGATTGAAGCCGTTTATAATGAGTCCGTAGATTGGTTGAACGTCTTCCGGTTCTTTGGTTTTAAACTATGTTATTTGATTATAAAGAAAATCCAGTAAAATTGTTTGTCTATTAACTCACACCTTCAGCTATCTTATGGGTTATAGTAACATGGTTACAATTCCCCTCTCTCTGGCGATAGTTTTATATGGATGTTTGAGAGGGGGAATTGCTATGGGTATCTATAAAAAATGGGTAACAAAAGGGGTGAGCTGATTTTAGACAGTTTACTGAATCAACTTTAGAACCAATTTGTGTTATAATGTTCTTAATTATTTTTTGGGTTGCTTTGTAAACAGAGGGTCAGACTAGAATCACTGAAAGTATGGCAGGGACTATGACGGGTCAATTTCAACAATTAAGGAACATATAGGCAAGCAGGCACTCCTGAACACCAATACCCAATGAATGTCACAGCATGAGAGAAGATTATCAATCGAGCGAGGAGAAAAAATGATTTCCAACTTGAACTTAAATTTTGAGATGCTTCAGTCAAAGGAATTTGCAGTCATGGGACTGGGTGAGGTGTTATTGCGTTTATCGCCGCCGGGTAAAGAACGGATTTTAGCCAGTGAAACTTTTGATAAACGGGCCGGTGGATCGGAGCTCAATGTGGTTTCCGGGATCTCTCTTCTGGGATTGCGGACCGGTATCATCACCCAATTGCCCGCTAACGAAATCGGGAAATACATTAATAACAAAATCCGTTTTAGCGGCGTCAGTGATGACTATATCATTTTTGACTCCCGGCCCCAGGCCCGGCTGGGGATATATTATTATGAAAACGGGGCTGCCCCCCGGAAGCCCACCGTGGTTTATGATCGGTCCAATTCTTCTTTTACTTCCTTGAAATTGGATGAAATCGACTCCGGGGTTTATGAAAAAACCGCTGTGTTTCATGTAAGCGGCATTACTTTAGCCCTAAGCAAAACCATTCGTGAAACGACCCTCACCATGATTAAAAAATTCAAAGCCCAGGGCAGTTTGATATCTTTCGATGTCAATTTCCGGGCTTCTCTCTGGAGCGAGGAGGAAGCACGCCGGGAAATCCTTCAGATATTGCCGGAAATCGACGTTTTGTTTATTTCCGAAGAAACATCCAGAAAGATGTTTCAAAAACAGGGGACTTTGGAAGAAATCATGCGGAGCTATGCCGGGGAGTATGGCTGCCGGCTGGTAGCCACCACCCAGCGCCAGGTTTTAAGCCCCGCCAAACACAACTGGAATTCCTTGATTTACTCCAAGGCCGAGGATAAGTTCTATCAAGAAGAACCTTACCGGGAAATTGAGGTGGTCGACCGCATTGGGAGCGGGGATGCTTATTTGGCGGGGGTATTGTTCGGGCTGTTGAAATTTCATAATGTCCAGTCCGCTCTGGAGTTCGGCAACGCCATGGCGGCCATTAAAAATACCATTGCCGGTGATATGCCGGTCAGTGATTTTCAGGAGATCCAGCGGGTTATCCGGGATCATCAATCCAAAGAAACCAGTGAATTGAACCGTTAGGGGGAAGCCTGTTTAAAAGCCCGACATACAAGTAAGGATGAAGAAAGCTTAGCTTGATCATTTTATCGGGGCTCTTTGTTGGCACCAAAAGTCTTTGACAAGAGGTTATCATCATGTTATGAAAACAGAGACTCCAGAGCGAAAGGCGAATTGTCAAAACGGTAAAGAGAATTTTCTTTGCGTGGGAGAAAACCAGCGCCAGGGTAGAAGAAAATTTCAAGACGCTAGAGTCTGGTTGTTTTATCATTGAGTCATCGTATAATGGATCTATAATAAAGAAAAGTCCTTCGAAAAAGAAGGCTTTTTTTCATATCTGGGTTTGTTTTTAATACCTTTGGAAGAAGCGCACCGTCAGTTTGAGGCAAATCAGCAAGAAACCTTTGGTATTGACCCTATGGGATAAAACCAGCTGGAATCAAAACAGACCGGTGCATCATCGATAAACGTTTCAATGTCGAGTGAAACCATTCAAGCGGCAGCCAGAGCCGTTTTGCTCCGGCACTTTTCTGGCACCAAAAAGTGCTTTTTATGTGATCTCGTTTTATTGGGAAGGTCCGAACCCGTTATCGAAGATAATGGGTTTTTTGATTTTTGGGGCCTCGGTTGCAATATCTGCTTTACTTTTTGGCGAAAGGAGGTGAACAAAATGGATAAATTCTATGCATACCAGATTGAGCTATTTAAAAACCTCTTAACGATATAATTTTATCATTTATTTAAATAAGTATAATAAATAATATTTATATAAATTTAACATTATTTAATAAATAAGATGGTAAAAATAACATTGTAACATTTTGTTGACAAAAATGCAAAAATATAATATGATAAAAATATAATAAATGGTAAATCTAACATTTTTGGAGGGTTCCGTTCATGGGAAAAATCATTCCGGATAAACAAACTTTATATAAGATCGCGGATATGTATTACAACATGGGCCTTACGCTGAATGAAATTGCCGACCGTTTTGGAGTTGCTCCGATGACGGTGTCCCGATCATTGGCGAAAGCCCGCGAAATTGAGATAGTTAAGATTGTCGTCAATAAACCGATCGAGAGCTGTTTTGAACAGGAGGAAAAGTTAAAAAGGATTTACGGATTAACGAATGCACTTGTAATCAAGGTTTCCAAGGAAATGGATTTGAAAAAACAAATTGCTGAAGCAGCGGCTTTCTACCTTGACCAAATTCTTAAGGAAAACCTAGTGATGGGCATTGGCATTGGAGGCACCACGGCTGCAATGGTGGAGCATCTACCGGAACGCATAATTCCGGGGCTTAAGATTATCCAACTTTTAGGCGGGTTTCAGAATACCGGAAGCATTAATTCCAATGATATTTTATATAACATCTGCCGTAAATTCGGAGCCAAGGGAACATACTTTCATGCGCCGGTCTATACGAAAGACAGCATGACCAGAGATGTATTATATAAAGAAATTTTTAATAAATCCGAATTAAGCAATCTGCTTCAGCGATGCAATATCGCCATTTCAGGCATAGGAAACGCCGATCGGGATTCTATTTATGTGAAGAGTGGTTTTATCAAACCGGAAGAAATGGATGATATCAAAGCCAATGGTGGAGTAGGAGATATTTTAGGCCAGTTTTTTAATGCCCATGGAGAAATATTGGATCATCCGGTGAACCGGCGGGTTTTAGCCGTCCCAATCCATGAGCTGAAAAATATTGGAGAAGTTATCATAATCGGCGCTGGTCAAGCTAAAGTTCCGGCAATTAAAGCTATCCTTAAAATGAATTTTAATACAACTTTGATTGTCGATCATGATTCTGCAATTTCGTTGATGAATACGGAAAATGTTTGACAATCTGCCGTTGACATTGAAAGGAGGGGAGAGATAAATAACCGGACTGAACTTTCGAGAAATTTCGTAACGACGAATGGGAGGGAAAAATGGTGAAAAAAAGATTATACCTATTGGCTACTTTGATTTTGTTGGTTTGCCTGTCCTTTGGAACGTTAATCCAAGCCGCTCAACAGGAAACAGTCATTAAACTTCTGGTGAGTGCCGGTGGAAGTGGCAAAGCCTTTCAAGGAGGTGTCGATCAGTTTAATGAAAAGTTTAAAGGAAAGTATCGCGTAGTCGTTGATACAATCGCATTCGAATCGCTGCTTGATAAATCAATGACTCAATTTATAGCAAGGAACGCTTCATATGACGTTGTTGGAGTCAATAGTTCCTGGCAAAACCAAATATGGCGTTATTTAGAGCCTTTAAACACTTATATTCGCAAAAGTGAACTCCCGGTGGACGAATTGTACGGTTCTGAAACAATGAAATCTTATACCCGCGATGGAAAAGTTTTGGGTTTACCGATCCGAATCGGAATGGATGTACTTTATTACCGTAAAGATCTACTTGCCGAAGCTGGTTTGGAAGTCCCCAAAACTCTTGATCAACTCAAGGTGGTCGCCCGGAAGCTGACTATCGGGCCGGAAAAAAACCGGGAACGTTACGGATTTTCATTCACCGCCCAATCCCCATATTGGACAACCAGTAATTTAGCGGACTTTTTCTTTATGTTCGGAGTTTATTTTATCGACCAAAAAGGAAAGGCCAACCCGGCATTGAAAGGGCCGGTTGCTCAAAAACTTTTGGAATTTATCAAGTCCATGAATGACGAGCGCTTAATGCCCAACCCTCTGGAATGGACCTATGATGATAATATTGTGGCTTTTCAACAAGGCAAATTAGCCATGGCATTCGATGATTATATGCGCACACCTTTATTGGAGAAACCGGATGTATCCAAAGTTGTCGGTAAAATGGGATATGCCATGATGCCATATGCCAAGGAAGGGCCGGATGCCCCTAAAGCAAGAGGCGGTTGGTGGTTGCTTGGTATTGATAAAAATTCCAAGAATAAACAAGCTGCTTTCGAAATGGCAAAATTCATGACTAGTTATGATAATCAACGGTACATGGCGGTAAATTGGGCAAATGGTCCTACAGTATTGAGCATCATCAACATGCCGGAATTTGTAAAGGCAAACCCGGGAGCGCCCGCTGCCTATCAAAATCTTTCAACCATTGGAATCCGGGACCCGATTCCCGTTAGTCAAAGGCCTCAAATTGAAAAGTTGGTCCATGAAGAAGTTCATCTTCTTTTCTTAGGCCAGAAATCTGCTAAAGAGGCCGGGAAGTCAATGTACGATAGGATAAATCAGCTGTTACGCTAGATAACCGTATGGTCTTATCGAGAGGAATACCTCCCTCTCGATAAGGCTAGGGGAGTTAGGATGGGTGATAAAATGACAGAACTTAAAAAATATTTTCCTGGCCAATTTTATCGAAAAATATATCCCTATTTATGGTTTATTCCGTTAATCGTTATCGTGGGATTTACGCTAATTTACCCCTGGTTATGGAGCTTTACGTTAAGTTTTACCAAATGGAATTTAATTGACGGCGGCGCTCCTGTTTTTATCGGACTAGGCAATTATATAAGTGTCTTGAGCGATCCGTTATTTTTACTTTCGTTGGGCAAAACATTTACTTTTATGCTGATCACTGTCCCCGCACAATTACTCCTAGGTCTTGGAATTGCTTTATTGTTAAATCAGCACGTTAAAGGTAGAGGTTTTTGGTTGTCCTGCATCATGTTACCCTTTATGCTGACTCCGTCAATCGTAGGTTTGATTTGGAAAATCTTGATCTCAGGGCAATGGGGCGTATTTAATTATTTTTTAGGTTTAATCGGGATTCACAATATCGGTTGGTTGTCTGATCCTCAATTATCCATGTGGACCATATCCATTATTGATATTTGGCAACATACACCTTGGGTTATGTTAATTCTTTTTGCCGGGTTACAGGCGATACCTAGAGAGATGTATGAGGCGGGCGAAATCGACGGCACCAATTCCTGGCAAGCCTTCAGGTATGTCACCATTCCTTACTTAAGGCCTTTGATCATTATGGTGCTATTGTTCCGGCTGATGTTTGCGCTGCGTAGTTTTGACGTAATATATACGCTGTTCAGAGCGGGCGGCCCGGCCAATTCGGCCATGGTTTTAGGGGTTTATCTTTATGAGCAGTTCAGGTTATCCTGGGATATTGGCAAATCTTCTGCTACCTCTTATATTATTCTTCTCCTGACGTTTATTTTAAGCGTAGGGTTAACCATTCGGATGTACAGGGGGGAGAAAGAATGAATCAGTCACAGATTACTAAGAGAGTTCTTAAGCGTTCGACGCTATATTGTACTTTGACCATAGTGCTCGTTGCAATGATTTTCCCTATTCTATGGGTGGTGTTGACTTCAATTAAGCCATCGATTTATACTTTTGCGATTCCGCCCCAATGGATATTTACACCTACCCTTGAAAGTTATAAACAACTTTTTCTCAGTGGCTTCGCGGCCTTAGGCGTCGATATGTGGTTGAACTTACAAAATAGCGTGATCATCGCGGTTGTTAGCACGATAATTACGATTATCGTCTCTTGTTACGCTGCGTATGGCTTGTCCCGTTTTAGGTTTCCGGGCCGCGAGGCCATGGCGCTAATGATTATTGCCACCCGAATGTTGCCGCCGGTGGGTACCATGATTCCTTTTTTTCTGCTCATTAATTCATTGGGCCTACTGGATACAAAGACTGCTTTAATTATGGCGTATACCGCTTTGAATATTCCCTTCGCCACCTGGATGTTACGGGGATTCTTTGATGAAGTTCCTAAAGAACTAGATGAAGCGGCCATGGTCGATGGTTGCAACCGAAATAAAATGCTATGGCGAATTTTGGCGCCTTTAATTGCGCCCGGTATGGCGGCTACCTGTGTGTTTTCATTCTTATTATCATGGAATGATTTTGCGCTGGCGTTGATGTTGGCCAGCAGAAATTCGAAGACGCTTCCCTTGATTGTGACTTCATTCATCACGGATGAAGGGATTTTTTGGGGGCCCATGAGCGCTGCGGCCACGGTGGTTTTAGTTCCGCCCATTGTTTTGATGCTGTTTTCTCAAAGACATCTCGCCAAAGGGTTAACGATGGGCGCTGTCAAAGGTTAAGTTAATTTTTCCAATCTTCCAAGTTGTTTTTTTAAAAAATACATCCAAAGGAGATATTCTCATGCTAAGAAGAAAGATCGATTTATCCTTGATCGTCACTCCTAAAAATCTGTATCAAAGGACTTTTCCACCCAGGTTCTCGGACTATGAAATAACCGGGCCGGAACGGGGCCGTATCAAGATGCAAAACATTTGCCGTTTAGAGCCGTATCATCTTGATAATCATCCGGATGAAGTTTTCATGGATATTATCATGGGTCACAGCACTCCTCATACTCATGTGGACGTCTTTATGCATGACTGGTACACGATGTTTGAAGATATTCCCCGGAATCTGAAATGGGTCCAACGGGATGTGTCGCAACTGCCAACCCAGGAGATTATTGGCGAGGCTTCCATTGTTGATATCTCCGACGTGGCGGTCGGTGCGCCGGTTACTTTGGAATTCTTCAAATCAAGAGCGCAGCATGTCCAGATAGGCGATATGGTTTTCGTGAAAACCGGTCACGCCCAAAAATATGAAGAAGCCAAAAAAGTGGGCAAAACCCATATTGATCTTTCGGTGGTAACTCCGGAAATCATCACCTGGCTCGCGGAAGAGAAAAAAATGCGGGTTTACGGTCACGATGCGGTGGTTAACGGCAATTTTAAATACTGGATGAAAAGTGAACAAGTATGTTATCGCCAAGGTGTTTTAATGATAGACCGTTTAGCTCATTTAGACCGCGTTGAAGGCGGCATAAGGGTATTTGCCAACGTTGGCATTTCTTTGAAAATGGTTGATGTGGACGATAGTCCGGCGCGGGTTACGGTATTGTTGGGTCTTGATGATTTAGCCAACCAAAAGGCGGTTGATCTCTATGATCCCGTTTTAATCTCTCCTGCTGATTTGGGTGACGGACCTCCGTTTGAACGGACGGAACCGTTCGAACTAAAAGGCGAGATCATGAAGAGGTTGCGCATCAAGAATTTCCATGTTCCCATGGCAGAATATGATATGGAAGAGGATGGCTGGGTCGGGTTTAAAGCTTTTTCCAACCAGGTCGGAACGCATATTGTGGTCCCCAATTACCCCGTTGCTGGAAAAGAAATTCCCGCAGATAGCAAATGGAATCTTGCTGCGGTAGACTCGAACAAACTTTTCGGCAGCACCTGTGTGATTAATGCCTGGGCTGTGGGTCCGCAACAGAATGTTACAGTTCAAACTCTTGAAAAATATGGCAAACATATTCAAGAAGGCGACATTGTCATCGTAAGGACCGGCTTTACAGATGATTATTATCG
This sequence comes from Bacillota bacterium, assembly GCA_023401925.1. Taxonomy (GTDB): domain Bacteria; phylum Bacillota; class UBA4882; order UBA8346; family UBA8346; genus UBA8346. The sequence continues at coordinate 158,754 of JAEXDA010000019.1, read as the reverse complement.
CCGGGAGGATTTCTTAAAATATACCCCTGGTTTCACTAAAGGTGCAATTCAATGGCTGATCGACAAGGGCATCAAAATGTTAATCACGGATGCTGCATCTGTGGAAGCAGCGCCTTATGGAAGCCATCCTATTGCGAAAGAGAATAATTACTTATTGTTCAGCAAAGGAATTCCTGTTGTTTTATGTGCGACCGATATGTGGAGATTACAGCATCCCCGTTCATTGGCCTTTGTTTCACCGATTGCGTTGAGTGGTTTGAATGCTTCTCCATGCCGGGTGCTTGTTGTTGAAGAATATCGATAAACCTCTTTTTTAAAGGGAAATAGTAATTTTAATTGGGGAAATGAAGGGAAGCCTTGGCCGACCTAAATTTCCCCTTTGAATCATTAATTTTGATCCAATGGTTTCTTGTGAACTTTAAGAAAGAGACCGACTGAACTCAGGACAACTCGAATGCAAAGCGAATCTGAAAATCCAAAAAGGGAGCCATCCCGCGAGAATATCCGAAAACAAATCATCAAACTTACGGTGCCGGTGATCATTGAACAGACTTCGATCATGGCTTTGGGAATGGTTAACGTGATCATGGTTGGAAGGCTCGGTAAAGAGGCGATTGCCGCGGCCAATATGGTTGACTTACTCTCACAAGTTATTATCTCTTTCTTTTCGGCTTTGGCGGTGGGGTGCACCGTTTTGGTGGCCCGCCTGGTTGGGCGGGGTGATTTTAAAAGAATTAACCATGTTGCAAAGCAAGCTTTATATGCGGGAAGTATTTTATCTTTGGGGATAACGGTATTGCTAATGGGGTTGCAGAAACCAATCCTGTCGGTGTTATATATTAATGCTGAAGCAAGTGTGATTGCCAATGCCTCAACCTATTTCAATATTGTTATTTTTTCTTATCCGTTAGTGATTCTCACGTTGATTGTTTTTGGGATTTTAAGAGGGGCCGGAGACACCAAAACTCCGATGAAAATAACGTTGCTCATGAATGTAGTGAATATCATTTTTAGTTTTATTTTCATTTACGGGTTAAAGCTGAAATTTTTGGGCTTGGAATTTGTCATTCCGGCCTTTCATATAAAAGGAGCGGCGCTGGGAATTGCCGCTGCTTATTTGACGGGCGCGTGGATTGTTTTATCATTAGTCTTCAGAGGGAGTCGAATTGTCCAACTTCGCCTTTTGGAAAAATTCAATTGGGATAGGGAGAACTTATATCGGATCTTTAAAGTGGGGTTTCCGGCGGGATTGGAACAATTATTGATGAGTGGGGGGAAATTGGTTTTACTTGTCGTGATAGTCGGCATGGGAACGGTTTCCATCGCCGCTCACTCCATCGGAATGTCGCTGATGTCGCTTCTTTATATGCCCTTAATGGGTTTTAGCATAGCTTCCACTACCTTAATCGGGCAAAGATTGGGGAGAGCCGATCCAAACGGAGCAGAACAAATGATGGATAATGTAACCAAACTGGCGATGTCTATCATGGTCCCCGTTGCGATTATCATTTTTATTTTCCCCAAGTTTTTTTATCATCTTTACACTGTCGATCAGGAAGTAATTGGGATCGGCTCTAAAATTGTTCGCATTTTTATTGGCGCTTTTCCCTTTCATATTTTATCAATGGTGATTTCGGGTTCCTTGCGGGGGGCGGGTGATACCCGATATTGCGCATTTGTAACCTTTTTGGGGGTTTGGGCTTTTCGTCTGCTGTTGGGGTATATTTTAGGGGTGTTATTCCATCTGGGTATCTATGGAATCTGGGTGGGTATCGGTATGGACTTAGTTTTACGAAGTGGTTTGTTTTATGCAAGGTTCAAAAAGGGAGAGTGGAAAAATATTCGCATTTGAGATGGAATTTCAACTCTTTAGGTGGAATTCCCGGCTGCAAGAGATTCTTTTGTTCTTTGGGCAAATCAGCAAGAAACCTTTGGTATTGACCCTAATTTTACTTAGTGAGCAACGGGAGAGTAATCATCAGGTAATAGACTTCGGCGTCTGTGATAGTGAGATCCAAATCTTCGGCACTGGTGTTGAGGATATCTTTCAATTTTTGAAATAAATCGGCGTTGTGCTCAATCGCCGCATAACCATCCAGGGGCATGGGAATAGGAGCGGTGGTGGTGATACGTTCAAACATGGTGGCGCAGTGAATGTATATGCGGACGATCAAATCGGACGGAAGAGGGACTTGGCATAATTGCATGACCTTTTCAATAATATAGCGGGCGCTTTTTTCCACTTTTTTGACATCCAGCGAGGGTGCAAAGTAATACAGGTGTTCCCGGATGTGCTGTAGCTGCACCTCTAAAGGCATACTGGAGAGATTTTCCACGGGGATATCGCCGTCCGCCGGAAGACTGATTCCTTTGCTCCGCAACAGGTCACCGGGTCCTTTGGAATAAAGGAACTGCTCAATACTGGCATAAGGAACGCCGGGAATTTCTGGATTCATGATGCCGATAATCAGCTTCAGGCGCTTGCCAAGCCGGAGAGATATCGAAAAGATATCATCCTTGATACCCAGCGGCAAAATATCGATGGTGGAGGCAACCGACAGATCCTGCAGAAGCATTTCGCGGACAATGCGCGCGCTGCCGACGCCGGTGATGCAATAGGTAATGATCACATCACGCATATCATCGGCGCCCTCCTCGGTGGAAGAGGAAGCCGGACGGATCGTGGTGAGCACCTCGCTCATTGCCGAGCCAAGATAGTCATGATAATCGCCGGCCAGTTTGGAGGCAATTTCGTCAATGCCGTTATGGGTCATCAGGATCATCCGCGCACTTTCCAGAACGATCATCGGGTCCAGTATGGGAAGGATCCGGAAATAGCGGAGAGAGTCTTTGGATAAAGCCCGCCATAAAATGGACGCAACGTTGAGGCCGCAGAGAATGAGAGTGTCTTGAAAATTATTGCCCAGAATACCGAAAATTTTGGAGCGTAGCGTCGCCACATCAAGGTTATCGGACATATCCAACGCTTTGATAAAGCTGGTGTTGAGTAAGGTATTTGCAAAAGCGGCGATTCCAGTAGCGGAACTGGCGTAACCGCACAGCAGAAGATTGACCGACGGTTGATGCTGGCCGACGGAGACATGGGCCAACAACATAGCCAGCAGCATGATTTCGCCATCCATCAGCTCGATGCCAAGGTAATTTTTCAGCAAAGGCATGATTTTGACGACAAAGGACTTTTCTTTTGGAAACTCGGATATACTCTCAAAATTGCTGGGGCTAAAGATAATCCGTCCTGCGTTGGCGTAAAACTTGAGCTGCTGCAGATAGTAGGCAATGGAATTGATGATATCCTGATCGTAGGATTTTCCAAATTCGATGGTTGCATATTGGATCAATTCATGAGTCGCCTGCCAGACGACGGGGGCAATGGAGCCATAGAGGATACCAAGAGGGGCCGTCCCGCCGGAAATGGTATTCTTGCCGTGCTGCTTATACTGTTTGTCCAAATCCGTTACAATCAGGTGTTCGGCTTCGGTAACATCTTTGCCCAGTCCGCGATAAAAGAGCATTTTTTGTTCAATAAAGTTTTGAAAATCAAAGGCCATAAGGACCTGGCCGGATGCAGGAGAAAAGGAAAGGGGATGGTCGCAAGAAATTTCTAAACCGGCGTCCAGGCCGGCGGCTGACAGGTAGGCATCCACATGCTCGTCCGCAGCGTAATGGATGCTGAGGTTCCGGGAAAGATTATAGATGTCGATGAAAAGATTCGGCTCGCTGGTGGCGTCGGAATGGCCATAGAACCAATTGCTTTGCGCGCATGCAATCCGAATTTCATTCCGTAAATCCCCGATATTGTTTTCACTCCGGAAGGAGGCCAGCAGTTTTAGGGCCAGATAAGAGAGGTGAATGGGGCGTCCTAACTTTCGGGCTTCTTCGTAAAGAAACTGCGCGATAATATCCAACCGTTCATGGATAGGACGTTCACTTAACTCAGGAATTCGGATGATCAGAGGGATCCTGCGTTTGAAGGTATTCAACAGGAAGTTGGATGGGTTTTCGGTGGTGGCGCCGATGATCATGACCCCGGCCGTGCGGTCGGTGGTGTCGCCCAGCCGCCGGTATAGGCCTTTATCGATCAAGGTGAAAAGCATTTCCTGCCCGGTGGGAGAAAGACGGTGCAATTCGTCCAGAAACAGGATACCGTTGTTGGCGATCTCGATTAGCCCGGATTTGTTAGTTTCTGCGCCGGTAAAGGCGCCTTTTACATAGCCGAACAGCTGGGCCAGAAGCAACTGCGGATTATCTGAATATTCCGCGCAGTTAAAGGTGATGAAAGGAACCGCGGCGCCGCGGGTTTCCGATAGATAGCGGGCCATTTCCGAGGCCAGCAGGGATTTGCCGACTCCTGTTTTGCCGATGATCAGCGCATGGATCCCGTGAGGAGGATAAGATACGGCGGCGCTGGCTATTTGTGTTTGGTATTTCAGACTACCGTTATAACCGATCATCTTGGCAAAGGGAGGTATATCCGGCAAGCAGTTTGTTGATGCCGGTTCCGTCTTTGATGCCGGAATATAAAGGATCGGTCGAATACCGACCGTGTCCAACTGGCCGAGAGAGACCAGTTCGTTGAGAGCCTTGGTGGCCTCTCCCTGCCAAATCCCGAAATGCTCCGCGACCGTGCTGGCTTGAACGCCGTTTTTCCGGTTGGCATTTTTGGCGGAAAGGCAGCGTTCTTCCACAAAACTCCGAATTTGATCCAACTGTGTCAATGAAGGAAATTCTCCTTTCATACATATCCTGCCGATAGGTCATACATAGCGGATTCGCATGGATTGGCCGCCAATTCCAAGCTGAGAACGATATTTGGCGACGGTTCTCCGGGAAATATGAATATCGTTTTCCGCCAAGTGTCGCACAATATCCGTATCGCATAGCGGAGCGGACTTATCCTCTCCTGCGATTAAAGCCCGGATCGTGTTACGGGCAACCTCCGCGGGACAATCACTGTCGTTTAATGGATTGGAGAAAAAGTAACGGAAAGGGAAAGTTCCCCATGGTGTACTGAGGTATTTTTCGTGGATGCAGCGGCAAATTGTGGAAGGGTTCATTCCAATGGCTGCTGCTGCTTGTTTTTGCGTCATAGGACGAAGAGCTTCCGGGCCATGGGCAAAGAAGGGGTGCTGCTTGACGACTAGATAGGAGACGAGCAGCTGTAAAGCATGATATCGCATAGTAAGGCTGCCGATCAAGCTGGCGGCCTCGTTTTTTTTCTCTTTTAGAAATTCCGACGCTGCCGCGTCGATTACACCCTTCATATAGTCCGGGTCGAAAGAGAGCAGGGAAGATGCTTCACCGTGGATCGAGATTTCCGGATGCTGTCCGGAGAGGTTGACCACGGCGTCCGCCAGGATGTAAGGGGTAAACGGGTTGTTAGAGAAACGGCTTCCCGGCTTTGGGTCCAGTGTCTGCACATAGTCCAGTATTTGTTGAATACGTGAACAGCTGATTTTGTATTTCCGTTTCAGGGAGGAAAACTGACGGGCGGCCAACGCGGGAAGATCCCCCTGCAGAATTTGCATCAGGATATCATAATCGGCGATCTGGCTGTCAACCTGCAGCATGAGACATTCACTGAGACTTCTGGCGCCTATGCCGCGTGGAGTGAAGGTTTGGACAACTTTTAAGACACGTTCGGCCAGTTCACGGCTACAACTAGTGGCGGCTGCAGCCCTATCAAGATTTTCGTCAAGATAGCCGGCGCTATTGATGTTGAAGATCAGGTATTCGGCGAATACGGCTTCCTTCGGGGAAAAAGCACAAAATCCGGCTTGAAACCGCAGATGTTCATAGAGGGAGCTTTCTTCACGGACGAATAATGGTTCCTTCAACGCCAACGGCCGGGAGAGGGAGCCTGACGAAGGGCTCGCCGTTTCAGCCAGTCCGCTGTCAGCCGGGTTTGGCGATGTTCTATGGGGTATATTGTAAAAGGGAAACAGTGTTTCCTGCGTGTCATAACGTAGCTCCAGGTATGGGTTATTCAAAACCATGGCCCCTAAATACCTGGTCAGGGAAAACAGCGGCATCGAAAGAAGCTGCAGGCTGTGCAGGGTCTGCGGCATCATTTTTTGAATTTGTTTGTTTTGCAGAGAATATTCCATATTTAACGATACCTTCATGAATGATTATGTTTAATTATATCATACCGTAACCTAGTTTAAAAAAAAATTTAATCAATATTTTAGAAAATACATTTTGGTGGCACAAAAATTGCATATAGAAATGAATGGAAGGGTGGGAAGACGCCATGACGATGAAAGAATTTCGGCTGCCGTTTGCACCAGACACAGATATGGGTTTTGTCAGTGGATTTGTTATTGTAGCGGGAGGGTTCCACAGCAAAATCGAAATCTGTTGTAACGAAAAATGTTTTGATGCGAAATCCTTCTTGGGCTTTATAGGTGCAGACATCTTCCCCGGCGCCGAGTTTGCGCTTCGCGCCGAGGGAGTGGACGAGCAGGAAGCGTTGGAGCAGCTTTCGGCGTATATGGATAAATATCGGTAGGATCTATTTTTAAAGATAAAGGAGTCACACGGTGTACACAAGACAGACAACAGTTTGCAACAAGTCCGGCCTTCATGCGAGGCCGGCGGCGGATCTCGTGAAGGAAGCGATCAAGTTTAAATCTGCGATAACAATTCACAAAAACGAGCAACCCGGCACAAAGGTCAACGCCAAATCACTGGTGCTGGTATTATCACTTTCCGTCGCCTGCGGCAGCCAGATTGGGATCACGGCGGAAGGCGCGGACGAGCGGGAAGCGGTTGATACGCTGATCGCGGTGGTGGAGTCCGGTTTTGGAGAAAAGGAGTAAGGCCATGAAGAAAAGCGGGATTGCGGTTTACAACGGCGTTGTGTTCGGAAAGGCCTTGATCTACCAACCCTATGATCCGGCCGGCGTGGCGTATGAAGCAGATGGCCTGAGCGGCGTGGAGGAGAAACTGAAGGCTTATGAACGGGCGCTCGCACATGCCCGGGAAGAATTGGGCCGTATTGAGGCGTCTCTGTCCCGGTGCGATCCGGAGAAAGGGAAAATTTTTCAGGCTCATCAGATTTTGTTAAACGACGAAGCTATCGATCAAGAGATCCGCGGGCTGATTGCTGGCGCAAAAACAGTCTCGCAGGCGATTTCTGAAACCTATGACATGTTCATCGGTGTATTGGCTCAAGCCGAAAATGAATTTACCCAGGAACGCGTGGCGGACCTAAAGGATGTCCGCAACCGTATCTTGCGCTGCCTTGCCGGAAAGCCGGAGCAGAATTTATCGCTGCTGCTGGAACCCTATGTGGTGTTTGCACGGGAGCTCTTTCCTTCCGATACCGCGACAATCGACCGTAAAAATGTACGGGCCATCGTAACCGAAATCGGCGGGGTAACGTCTCACACGGCTATTGTTGCAAGAAGCTTCGGCATTCCTACTGTGCTCGGTGTGAATGGTGTGCTTTCTTGTGTTAGCGACGGAGAAGAAGTGATTGTTGACGCAACAAAGGGAGTTGTGATTCTGGGTCCGGATAAGCAGGAAAAAGAATACTATCAGCGGATACAGCTGGAAGGTCTAAAGCATTTTCAGACGATGAATGCATACCGGGATGTCCGGGCGGTTACCAAGGACGGTACGGTGGTTGACATCGAAGTGAATATCTCCGCGGTCGATGTTTTGAGCCCCGAAGAAATTGCCGCGGCCGACGGGGTTGGCCTGATGCGTAGCGAGTTCCTTTTTATGCAAAGCAAGGAGAAATTGCCGGACGAGGAGTTGCAGTACAAGGCCTATAAGGCTGCGGTGGAAGCGTTCTGTGGAAAACCGGTGATTTTGCGGACTTTGGATATTGGAGGCGACAAACAGCTGCCCTACATGGAGCTGCCGCAAGAGGAGAACCCTTTTCTGGGCAGGCGCGCTTTGCGTCTTTGCCTGGAGGAAAAAGAAATCTTCCGTACCCAGCTACGCGCAGCGCTGCGCGCTTCCTACTTCGGTGATCTTCGGATCATGTTCCCGATGGTTGGTAGTTTGGACGACTTTCGGAAAGCCAAGGCGTTTGTTCAGATGGTCATGAAAGAACTGGAGGGAGAAGGTATTCCCTACAACAAAGACATCAAGCTGGGAATCATGATCGAGATTCCGTCCATTGCGTTGATCGCTGATAAAGCGGTGAAGGAAGTGGATTTTGCCAGTATCGGCACAAACGACTTGTGCCAGTATTTAATGGCGGCAGACCGGATGAATCAGACAGTGGACGCTTATTATCAGAATTATCATCCGGCGGTTTTCAGGCTGATTCGATTGGTCGCAGAGCAGTTTTCCAAGTATGGGAAACCGCTTTCGGTTTGCGGAGAGATGGGAGGCGATCCCCGTGCGGCGATTGCCTTGGTTGGACTGGGCCTTCGAACATTGAGTATGAGCGCCGCCGGTATGGCCCCGGTCAAACGGGTCATTACCGGCGTATCCAGAGAAGTGGCGGAGCATATTGCCGATGAGATATGCAATCAAGAGACAGCGGCGGCGGTGGAGCAAATTCTCGCTGCAACGGCTGAAGGGGTAGTCTGCTGAATTTATTATACAGGCAATGAGTCGGAGTCACATCCGCAGTTTACTCATAGCAAAAAAATACGGGAGGGGGGGGAAAATGCTTCACATCATATTGGCGACACATGCCGGATTGGGAAAAGCGATGCTTGAGACGGCGGCTATCATCAGTGGAGGAACGGAAGGCGTCCGGACGATTGAATTGTATCCCGGCCAAGGAGCGGAGAATGTGGAAGACGCTCTTCAGAAAGAATTGGCTGCCATCAAGAAGGGCGATCAGGTTCTCTGTTTGGTGGATATTCCCGGAGGAAGTCCGGCGCGTGTTGCCACGGGGTTAACACCAGAAACTCCTGATTTACATGTGGTATCCGGTCTTAACCTTGGCATGCTGACGGAAGCGCTGTTGCTGAAGGATAGCATGGACATCGTGGCACTGAAGGAACATATCATGACGGTTGCCGCGGAAACCATCGCGGATCTCGGCGAACTATTACAGACAAGTTTATCGGGTGGATCAAAAACTGATGAAAAGAAAGTAGGGGGGCAAATATGAGTTTTATCAGCATTTTAATTGTAAGTTTGATTGCTGGCCTTGCTTATTTGCAGCGCCGGATGCTTGGAGATTGTCAACTGGAAAGGCCGATCGTGCTCGGACCGTTGATTGGCTTGATTCTTGGTGACCTAAGTACCGGTCTGAAGGTCGGCGCATCTCTGGAATTGGTGTTCATGGGCGCTCAGGCGATCGGCGGTTCTGTACCTTCAAACGTGGCGATTGCCAGTGTGTTGGGTACCGCGGTCGCTGTAACCAGCGGTTCCGGCCTGGAAGGGGCTCTGTTGGTGGCGATTCCCACCGCCGTGGTGGCCAGCTCGTTGGAGTTGTTTGCAAAAACAGTGTGTTCTTTTCTGGCTCACGGCGTTGATAAGTACGCCGCTGACAGCAACTCCGGAGGCATCTCTCTGATGGTTCAGGTGGGCAACCTAATCCATTTTCTCGCCTATTTTTTGCCCACGTTCCTGGCGCTGTATTTTGGCTCGGAGTACATCACGGCGATGACGACCGCTATTCCGGCCAACATTATGGCGGGTATCAAGGCTGTTGGCGGGCTATTACCGGCTTTGGGCTTTGGCTTGCTCCTCAACAATCTTGGTGTTAAGAAGCTGATGCCGTATTTCTTTATTGGTTTTGCCATCGCCGCCTATATTCCAGCTTTTGGCGTTATGGGTGTGGCTGTTCTTGGAATTGCCTACGTGCTTTTGTATGTGAGCCGGAACCAACCGGCAGCGAATCATTGAGAGGAGGGAACCGACATGAATAAAGAAATGAACGCGGTTACGACCGCAAATCAAATCGAAAAGAAAGACTTACGAAGACTGTTCTTCCGTTCCAATGCGATTCAGTCCGCTTTTAACTTCGAGCGGATGCAGGGGCTTGGCTTTATTTGGGCATTGATCCCCCTGTTGAACAAGTTGTACAAAAACAAGGAGGACCGCATCGCGGCTTATAAGCGTCACTCCGGTTACTTCAATACCCATCCCTGGGTGGGCGGAATTATTTTTGGGATTGTGGCCTCCATGGAGGAGCGAAAGGCGAAGGGTGAGGAAGTCGATGAAGAGAACATCCAGGCGGTTAAGGGCGCTCTGATGGGTCCTTTGGCCGGTCTTGGCGACTCCCTGTTTTTTAGTACCTACCGTCCTATCGTAGCCGGTATCTGCGCTTCTCTGGCGCTAAGCGGCAGTGCGATCGCGCCTATTTTGTTTGTGTTGCTAATCAATGTCGTACATTTCGGCTCCCAGTGGTGGGGCGTACACAAGGGTTATTTCCTGGCCGACCAATTCCTGGAGAAGATGGAAGGCATGCAGATCCAGAAGTGGATGGAAGCGGCCACCATTCTCGGCTTGCTGGTTGTCGGAGCGTTGGTTGCCACTACTTTGAATATCGCCACTCCGCTGGCTTATACGGTGGGTGGTGCTAGCGTGGCGCTGCAAGGCATGTTTAATACCATCCTCCCCAAAATGCTGCCTCTTTGCGCAACCTTGGGCGTCTTTGCCTTCATCAGAAAAGGGAAGAGCACCACTGTTGTGATGGTGGGTATTATCGTTGTTGGATTCGTGCTGGGCATGTTGGGTATTCTTTAATAAGGTTGTTTCCGGAGTGGGGGATATGATCATATCCCTCCCTCCGGAAATACCGTGGAGGTTGCTGATGAACGAAACAAAAAAAGCGCTGCTGGGTGGCGTCGTTCTGTTGGAAAGCGGAGAAATGAAAGAATGTGGGGTTTTGGTGGAGGAGGATCGCATTGGCCGACTGCTGCCGGAGGGGGAAACGGCACCCGCGGGCTACGAGCGGATCGACTGCTCCGGCAAGATTGTTGCTCCGGGGTTGATCGATACCCATGTGCATGGAGCCTGTGGGCGCAATTTTATGGAAGGAACAGCGGAGGCGATTCACGAAATATCGGAATTTTTGATTCGTGGCGGCACAACAAGCTGCCTGGGCACCACCACCAGTGTGGAGGTAGATGATGAAGAAAAAGCGCTGAGGTGTCTCCGTGCGGCCAGCCGAAATCCGGTGAAGGGACAGGTTGAGATCTTGGGCAGTCATTTGGAAGGTCCGTTCATCAATCCGAAGAACCGGGGCGCTCACATGGAAGGCCATATCCGATGCGCCAGCAAGGAAGAACTGGAGCGGATTGCCGAGGCGGCCGGAGATTCCTTAAAGATTGTGACTTTAGCGCCTGAAATAGATTATGCGGGAGAAGCGATTGAATTTTTTAAAAACCAAGGCGTTCGGGTTTCGATTGGCCACACGCAGGCTGATTATGGCCAGACCCAGGCCGCGCTGCAGGCCGGCGTGGGAAGAGGCACTCATCTGTTTAACGCGATGCCGCCGATTCACCACCGGGAACCCGGACCTGTTGTCGCGTTGCTGAATTGTCCCGGGGTATACCTGGAGATGACGGCTGACGGGAAACATCTCGCGCCGGCGATCATGGAGATGGTGCTGAAAGTGGCCGGAACAGAGCGGTGCATACTCATTACCGACGGTGTGGATGCTAGGGGCCGGGGCGACGGAACATTTCAAAGATGGGAAGGGACCACGGTAACTGTTCAAAACGGGGAAGCCAGGACAAAGACGGGTTCCTTGGCTGGAAGTATGCTGTCGCTATCCGATGCCGTGAGAAATATGGTGAATTTGACGCATATCCCCCTAAGTGCTGCGATTGGGATGGCATCGGAAAATCCGGCCCGTTCCATTGGGGTTTTTGATAGAAAAGGATCGATTTCCCAAGGAAAAGACGGGGACTTCGTGCTCTTGAATGATGATTTATCGGTTTATATGACGATTGTCCGCGGGGAGATTGTTTATAAAGGAGAAAAGCAGAGATGAAAACGGTTTTGGTTCGAATTGATGATCGCCTGATCCACGGCCAGGTTGTGGTGGGTTGGACTCGTTCTACCGGTGTGACTTGCATTCTGGTAGTCGATGACAAAACAGCGAAGGATAAGATTCAATGTTCTCTTTTGCGGATGGCAACGCCGGTGGGTGTCAAAGCGGAAATCCTGACGGTTGAGGACACCGTTGCAAAAATTAAAGCAGACGCATGGCAAGGTGAAAAAGTGATGATTCTGGCGCGCGGGCCCCAGACGATCCTCGACTTGATCAATCGGGGGATCGAAATTTCAAATGTCAACATCGGCAATGTCCGCTCCGCGGAAGGCCGGGACCAACTGGTGAGTCACGTTTATGCGACGCCGCAGGAAGTTGAAGTGTGGAAGGAATTGGATCGAAAGAATGTAAAAATGTCCGCACAAATACTCCCGGACCAGGCAAAATTCGATCTGAACGATGCCTTGAAAAAGATGGAATCGTAAGCAGGCCATCACAGACACGAGGGAACCAAATAGCCTGAGGGGTTATTTGGGCGGAGCGGGAAAGGAAAACTGCATGAAAGAGTTGTTGCTACAGTATTGGACGTGGTTTAAAATCGGCCTCTTTACTTTTGGAGGCGGGTATGCCATGCTGCCTTTGATTGAGAAAGAAGTGGTGGAAAAGTATCATTGGGCAACCCGTGAGGAAATTATGGATTATTATGCCATTGGTCAAAGTACACCGGGCATTATCGCCCTTAATACAGCTACTTTTATCGGCTATGGAAGAGCAGGCATTCCGGGGGCGATCCTCGCCACCTTGGGTGTTATTAGCCCATCTATTTTGCTCATTACGGTCATCGCCACGTTGCTCTCCAATTTTCAAGATATTCCCGTGATCGGCTATGCACTCACAGGAATTCAGATCGGCGTATGTATGTTAATGACCGTATCGATCATGGATCTCTTGAAAAGTTCTGTCAAAGATACGGTGGGGATTTTTATTTGTATGCTTACATTTGTGCTATCTTATTTTATGGGTATCGGCACAGTGGTTTTGGTCATCCTGGCAGTTGCCTCCGGTATTGTGATCAAGACGATTCTGGAAAAGAGGGAGATGGATGACAAGTGAATAACCTGTTTTTTCAAATCGTTTTTAAATTTTTTACAACGGGCCTCTTTGCTGTTGGAGGCGGTCTTGCCAGTATCCCGTTTTTTAATGAGATGTCTATTAAATTGGGATGGTTTTCAACGGAAACTCTGGCCACGATTATTGCCGTGAGTCAGTCGATGCCGGGGCCGGTTGGCGTTAATATGGCGGTTTATGCAGGATGCGTAATTTTCGGAAAGTTTTGGGGCGGCGCCATAGCGGCACTAAGCTTAGTGACGCCTGGTGTCATCATTATCATTATCATTGCCCATATGCTCCAAAAGTTCAAAGAGAACCGTTTAGTACAGAAAGCGTTTTATGGGATTCGTCCGGCAGTTATTGCATTGATTATTTCGGCCTGCATGGGTCTGTTTTTGAAAACGTTATTTTGTATGGATGCGTTTAAGGAGAAGGGTAGTATTTTGGCCTTATTCAACTTTCTCCATCTGGCGATTTATGGTGTAATGTTGTTTGCGTACTATAAGATAAAAATAAAAGGGAAACGGATATCTCCCGTCGCATATATCCTGGCATCAGCATGTATCGGAATTGTTTTGAAGCTGTAACTGCGTGATTCAAAACATATTTTGACAAGAAATGCAATTCCAGTGAATCAAAGGGTCATGGGGCTATAAAATATTTCGAGCTATTCAACACGAGGAAAAATGAAATGAGAATGATACGAGTGCGGGATTACCAGCAGATGAGCTCCGTAGCGGCCGATATGATTTTTGCGCAGGTGGTTTTAAAGCCGGACAGTGTATTGGGTTTGGCTACCGGGGGAACTCCAGTTGGCACCTATAAACGATTGATTCAAAAATATCAGGAAGGCGCTTTAGACTTAAGCGAAGTTCGCACTGTTAATCTGGATGAATATGTCGGATTGGGTGCAAATGACGAAAACAGTTATCGCTATTTTATGCAAAAGAACTTTTTCGACGGCATTAATATTGATCCCGCCAACATCTACATTCCCGACGGCCGGGCAAAGGATATGGCCGCGGAATGTGAGCGATATGATAATGTGCTTCAAAACATTGGCGGAATTGATTTGCAATTGCTTGGGGTGGGCGTAAACGGACATATTGGCTTCAATGAACCGGCCGATGCTTTTACAAAGAAGACCCACTGTGTCGCACTGGCAGAGAGCACGATTGACGCCAATCAACGTTTTTTTGCCAAAAAGGAGGATGTGCCCGCCAGGGCGGTTACGGTGGGAATATTGGATATTGTACAAGCGGGTAAAATACTGATGATCGCTTCCGGAAGGGAGAAAGCGAAAGCAATTGCGGAAGCATTTTTCGGCCCGATGACTCCCCGGATGCCGGCCTCCATCCTTCAGCTTCATAAAGATGTGACTCTGGTGGCTGATGAGGATGCGTTGTCCCTGGTGAAATGACGCACCGGGCTACCCGTTGGGATAGGAAAATGTTTATATGGAAAAACGTTGGATTTAAAACTGGTGTGAGGATAAAACCGTGACATTTGAAATTCAGAACGACCGGCTCAGCGTGAGGATAGAAAATATCGGAGCTCAGATTATTAGCGTCAGGGACTGGGCGGGAACGGAATACATGTGGCAGCGGGACCCGGATATCTGGCCGCGTACCGCCCCGATATTGTTTCCGGTTATCGGACGCCTGCGGAATGACGCCTACCGTGTAAACGGAAAAGAGTACCGGATGGAGCGCCATGGTTTTGCCCGTGACCTGACGTTTTCGGTTATCCGGCAAACTAAGGATTCCATGATATTTTCCGTTTCCTCGGATGAAAAAACCAAAGAAAAATATCCTTTTGATTTTACATTGGATATCGGCTATCAATTGGACGGCCCAAACCTGATGAAGACGCACTCGGTAACGAACCATTCCACGGAGGAGATGTTTTTTGAACTTGGCGGACATGACGGCTTCCGGGTGGCGCTGGATGCGGCTGAATCCATGGAGGATTATTATATTTCCTTTGAAGGGGAATCCGAGCTTCATCCGTTGCTAAAAAGGGAAGACTCTCTTTATTCCGATGAGCGGGGAAACATTCCGCTTGACGCAGGAAGATTATGGCTTACAATGAACCTTTTCCGGCAGGATGCCCTCGTACTGGACCAGCTTCAATCCAGGGAAGTGATTCTGGGTAATGCCAAGGGGACCCGCCGGATCGGATTTACGTTTCCCGATTTCCCTTTGCTGGGAATTTGGACACCGGACAAACCTTTTGATACGAACTTTGTCTGTCTGGAAGCATGGAGTTCTCTGCCGGATAGTATCATGGCGGACATGGAGTTGCGTTCCAAAATTCACATTTGCCGATTGGGTGCGGGAGAGAGGAAAATGTTCCGCTACACGACAAACTTTTCCTGTCAATCAAATGAACAGCGGTAGATAAAGTTTTCGTGCTGGGGATGGACTTGGTTCTCCGAAGCGGTTTGTTTTATGTAAGGTTCAAAAAGGGTGATTTTGTTTTTCTGGCAAAATTGTATTGAATTTATAATAAAGAAAAGCGGGCTGTCGCAAAAGGAATTTTATTGATAGAGATATACAATAGATAGAACTTCCGCAAATTTTTTGTCAATATATTGTATATCTCATTCATTTAAAAATATTTTGCAACAGCCCCTTTTTCTCATATCCGGGTTTATTTTTCATCCCTTTGGAAGAAGCGCGCCGTTGGTTTGGGATCGATCGGAAAGAAACTTTTTGACCCTCTTATAGAACAAGCTGAAATCAAAAAGAGCGGGGCATCATCGATAAATGTTTCAATGTCAAGTGAAATCGATCAAACAGCAGCCAGAGCCGTTTTGCTCCGGCACTTTTCTGGCACAAAAAAGCGT
The DNA here is from genome assembly GCA_023401925.1 of Bacillota bacterium. GTDB lineage: Bacteria > Bacillota > UBA4882 > UBA8346 > UBA8346 > UBA8346. The sequence goes on along the minus strand of JAEXDA010000019.1, from coordinate 142,861 downwards.
TTTTTTTGATATCGTTTTATTGGGAAGGTCCGGACCCGTTATCGAAAATAATGTTTTTTTGATTTTGAGCCTTGGTTGGAATATTTGCTTTAACAAGGCAAACGATAATGAACAGAAGAAAAACGCCCTCAAAGCCAACGCCCAACAGCTTACCGTTGCCCAGGAGCAATTGATGGAAGAGCTTGAGAGCAATAGCGCCATGGCCAAGAAATTGGTCCGCTTTGAATTGCCCAAGGAAACCTGGCCGGGGTTTGGTTTCAGGAAAGGGGATTATGCGGAAAAAAGCACTGCCGGGGCAGAAGAATGAAGTTGGGTAGTGGAAGGAAAGATTCCGGACGGGAAGTATTAGCAGCTGGCTCAGGGCTCCCGCATAATAACCGGCGATTTGGTAATTATAGATCCGAGGTGATTTGAATGGCTATAAAGCAGGGGATCGATAATCTGATTGCCCAAGGGGATGTTCAACCTTCCCAGGATAGTTTCGCCTACTGTCAAACTTGTAAAAAAATCCTCGGAAATTCTGAAAATCTTGCTGAAGTAAAACAGACAGCGGCGCAACATAAGCTTCAATCCGGTTTTACGGATCACAAAACCGGATTTTCTGTAGAATCGTATGATTTAAGCGATTAAATGATGTAAGCTTTCAAGTATATCGCGATGGTCAAAAGATCTGCCTCCGGCAGATCTTTTCCATTAAATATGGAACCATTCGGGTCATGCTAGCCGGCAACGAAGATAGCGTGGAATCTATCGTTGCCGATAACGGGATGGGTGTCTCGCTGGTGAAGCAAATCGTAGAGATGCATAAGGGAAGGTTACCGTTAAAAGTAAGAAAGGCCAAGGCGCCGAATTCATGGTAAGGCTGCCAAACCATCATACTGGAAAGAATAATTCGAAAGAGGAACAACAACTATAACCCGTATAGAACTCATAGCAATTCCTTGTGTACCACCTGAACCCGTTCCAACAACAGCCATAACTGATCAACCATATATGTTGCTGGATAGGGCATTGAATGGGTAATCCACCATTCTATAATTCCTATAGCAGCCGAAGCAACATATTGTACCAGTATGTCTTTGTTCATATCATGATTAATTCCAGTCATATCAATTTGTTCTTCGACACCCTTAAGAGTCATTGTCAGAAGACGTTCTCTAAAAGCAGGCATACCTTTATTAGTCAGCATATTGGAATAAAAAGAGGCATACTGCTCAAGATATTCAAATGTATGAAGCAGTGAAGCTTTGGAAGAAAAATTGCTGGTTTCTCCTGGTGGAGGGCAATTTTCAAATAATTCGTTCAAATGAGTCTCTATACACTGATTTAGCAGATCAAATTTGTCCACGTAGTGTAAATATACAGTACCCCGGTTTACATTTGCCTGTTCCGCGATTTCATTCATGGTGATCTTTTCAAAATCTTTTTCCGCCATTAGTTTGATAAAAGCACCCATAATGGCCTGTTTAGACTTCCCAATACGCCTATCCATAAAGTTATCTCCTTAATTATTGCAAGGTGTTGAACAATAAAGTCTATTTTGTTGAGTAATAAACAGACTCAGCGTTTTTCCCCATTGAACTGACCAAGCAATGTTGATATATTAGCATTGTAATGAACAATTGAACAAAAATCAACAGATGTTTATTTTGATGGTGGAAAAATAGAACATCAAGTGCTTTATTTTATTTTTAGCAGCATTCCATATCATGATAACAGTTTTGTAACCCAAATGATGGAAGACGGGCTGCGACAGAAAGTAAGTAAACGGCGATATTTGCATTTTCCGAATGAGTTTCATTAAACCAGAAAGGAAGTTTTTCTATGAAAATCACAGTAATTGGAGCGACGGGGGCGACTGGTAGGAAGGTAGTAGAGTGGGCTCTTGAATTGGACATGAGGTTGTAGCCATGGCTCGCCGCCCGGAGACCATCAGCCCTTCGATGAACCTTGTTGTCCGGCGGGGAGACGTGTTTGATTGTCAAGCCTTGTCGAAGCCATTGCTGATACAGATGGGGTAATTAGTTGCATGGGTCCGGCGAATCGCCGGGTACGGTCATGTCGGAGGGCAGTACGAATATCTTAATGGCTTGTCAGCGTACTGGGGTCAAGCGCTTCGTTATGCAAAGCGGTATCACTTTGAGTGATGGGAAAGAACTTGCCCAATTCAATCGTTGGGCCATACGCTTTTTTGCTTGTATCTACTCGAAGGCCGTTCGCGGACAAGACTATTGCCGAGCGAGCGGTGCAACAGAGCAACCTAGAGTGGGTCATTGTAAGACCGGTCGGACTTCGCGATGCACCTCCCGCTTTAAAATATACGGCAGGTCCCTCGGCACGCATCGCTCCGCTGCGACCGCTTTCCTTCGCAGACTGTGCCGACTGCCTTGTACGGGCGGTAGCGAGTGACAAACCTGGATCAGAAAAATCGTTAACGTTGGACAATAATGAGACACCGAATTCAAAGAGGAAAGGTGGAAGTAAAAATGAAAATATTTTATTTTACTGCTACAGGAAACAGCTTATATGTTGCAAAAAAAATTGGTGGAGAACTGTATTCTATCCCTCAGATGATAAAGGAAGGGAAATATGAATTTGAAGATGAGGCAATAGGATTTGTATTTCCTTGTTATGCATTCGGAATGCCAAGGATAGTAAAAAACTTTTTAAAACAATCAAAATTTAAAGCCAGCTACTTTTTTGCAATTATGACCTTTGGTAAGACACCAGCATCTGGCTTGCAGCATATAGAGCAGGTCGGAGCTGAAATAGGAATAAAATTCAATTATACAAATGAAATACTCATGATTGACAATTGTCTGCCGCTCTTTGATATGGAAGACCAATTAAGAAATGAGAATTCAAAAAAAACAGAAGAAAAATTAGGTGAAATCGTAAAAGATATTACTGAAAAACAAAATAAGCTTACCAGAAAAAGTTTCATATCGGTTTGGTTGTCTAAGGATATCCGTAATTTAAACAATAAATTCGGTTATGATCATACTGATAAGCGTTTTATTGTTCAAGACAATTGTAGTAGCTGCAAAGTGTGCGAAAAAGTTTGTCCTGCAAACAATATTAAAGTTGGGAAGAAACCCGAGTTTTTGCATCGATGCGAAGGATGTTTAGCGTGCATACATCATTGTCCACAAAATGCAATCGATATGAAATCACAGAAAAGCAAAGCAAGATTCATAAATCAAAATGTAAAGCTTAAGGAAATAATTGCTTCAAATAATCAGATTGATCACGGACAGTACTAAATAATAATAATTCAGTACGAAGAGAAGTATTACAACTTATATATATTTGCGTATATTAAATTTCAAAGTAATGATATTTGTTGAATATAAATGTAAAGGGAGGTTCAATTATGTTATATCGGGAGATGGGCAAAACCGGAGATAAAGTTTCTATATTGGGGTATGGCTGTATGCGTTTTCCTAAAAAGAACCGTAAGATCAATGAAGAAATGGCAGAAAGACAGATTGTTTCTGCTATTGAACAAGGTGTTAATTACTTCGACACCGCTTATGCCTATCCAAATAGCGAAGAGGTTTTGGGCCGAATTTTGGCAAAGCGTTATCGCGATAAAGTTATGATCGCATCAAAGCTGCCTTCGTTTATGGTTCAGTCATATCATGAAATGGAAGATATTCTTGATACTGAACTAAAAAGGCTGCAGACTGATCATATTGATTATTATCTGATGCATTCACTGATGAGCATGGAAAGCTGGCAAAGACTTAAGAAATTAGGAGTGGAGGATTTTCTTGATAAGGCAAAAAAAATGGGAAAAATAAAACATATTGGTTTTTCTTTTCATGGAAATAAATTTGAATTCAAGCAAATCGTGGATGATTATCCTTGGGAATTCTGCCAGATACAATATAATTATATGGATGAGAACAATCAGGCAGGCAGAGAGGGACTTGAATATGCAGCTTCAAAAGGCCTCGGGGTTTCCATCATGGAACCTTTAAGGGGTGGTTTGCTTGCCAGAAAGAACCTCAGTGTTGAAGCTGTCTTTAATAAATCAGGCAAAAAATGGACTCCAGTTGAATGGGCTTTGCGATTTGTTTGGAATCATCCGGGAGTTTCGGTAGTACTGTCTGGTATGAATAGCGATACGCAAGTGGAAGAAAATATCAGAATCGCAAATAATGCTGAGCCGGATTCACTGTCGAGCTTTGAACTTATGTGTATTGATGAGGCGAAAAAAGTATTTGCTGAGAGGCTTAAGGTGGGGTGCACAGGCTGTGGGTATTGTATGCCTTGTCCTGCGGGAGTTAATATACCTTTGTGTTTCTCGTATTATAATGATCGATATATTTATGATGATAAATCAATAAAATTTGTTTATATGGGTGTGCTTGCAGGGGTTGATGGAACAAAACCTTCATATGCTTCCTTATGTAAAAATTGCGGCAAATGTGAAAGACATTGTCCACAGCATATTCAAATACGGAATAATTTGAAGAATGTATCAAAAGAGATGGAAAGCTTTTATTTTAAGCTTTTTGTAGGTGTTATTCATGGTTACAACTTATTCAGAAGACTACTCAAATCCAATAAATAAAAAACCTTGAAAACTGAATTAGGATGTTGAAAATTGTTGAATTATTTTCCCTCAAGTCCGTCGCGGGAAGAGAGGGCCGTGGCTGTAAAGAAGCTCGGCTTCGACCAAGTGGACGTGATGGGCTACAGCCTCGGTGGCCTCATCGTGCTCCGCATGGGAGTGAAGTACCCGTCGATCGTGCGGAAGCTCGTCGTGATATCGGGCCTGTACTCCCCCGCCGGATACTATCCGGCTATCAACGCTCACTGGCCGACCATCCAGGACCTGGTGGGGTCGCCGATGGAAAAGGAGTACGCGCAGCACCCGTCGCGGTGGCCCATCTTTGTCGTCAAGATGGATCAGGCGCTCAAAGACTTTAAAGGATGGCCCGAGTCGGAGGTGCGGTTGATCAAGGCCCCGACCATGATCGTCTTCGGCGACAACGATGGGGTGCGGCCTGAGTACGAGGTGCAACTTTTCAGGATGCTCGGCGGAGACAAAGCGATGGGTGGCTTTAGCCCATTGGTGAACCAGATGGCTGTGCTCTCCAGCACCACTCACTTATCCATATTCATCAGGGCCGGCCTTCTCGTTCCCCTCGTTAATCCCTTCCTTGACGTGTCCATGCCGAAGTGAAAGGGGACATGCATGATTAAGCAGGAGATAAGTAGTAGGGGGCTTGCGGCCACCTACACTCACGGATGGGATAAGCACAGAGTGGACCGCCGATTAAATTATCCAAAGAATGGAACTATTGGTGTTATGTTAACCGGTAATGAAGATAACGTGGGATGTCTTGTTGTCGATAACGGTACCGCTATCTCGCCGGAGGAGCGGATCCGCATCTTTGAACGTTTTCACAAATGGGAAAATCAGTTGGAAATCTTGAAAGCAAAAAGAGTGCGGCTCCTGACAGTCTCTGATGCCCATCGGCTGGCAGATACTGGGATTAACATTAGGGAATTGAAGGAAATATTGGAGAATGAAAGGATTTAACCTGGAATAAAAAGTATTATAAAGTTAATCAAGGGAATCTTTACACCACGAGTATAGCAGATTATAATAAAATAAATCAAAAAAATATTTTAGCTGGAATTATGTCGATTTGTTCAGGGCCTTGCCGGGCCGTTTAATAGCGAAGGATGGATGATGACAATGAAAATATACTTTTTTTGCATCTCGACAACTTCATCGGGAATTAGGAAAAAACCGGATCTCATCCGGTTTTTTTTATGAAATAAATGGTCAATGTTTATGTCAAGTGGGAAGATTCACGGGTCACTGGAATCACCATAAAAATTTACGATTTTTTTGGATCCGTGATATCAATCATTTGGGATATTTTTTGGGAAAAATAGTCATTCAAATCCCTTTGGAGAATGAGCACACAATCCGATATATAAAATACTCAGTAATATAGTTCGTTTTTAATTGAGTAATATGGGAAGATTTTGCCTGGATTGCTCAAGATACGAAAATTTTTTGTAACGATAATCAACGACGAGGAGTGAAAGGGATGAAAAGATTTTTTCGGATTGCCTGTATGGTTTTGGTTGGATGGGTAATGTTGTTGTTGGTATCGGCGAATTTTCTTGTCAAGGCGGGCGATGCCCCTCCCCAAGTAAGAGCCTTGTGGGTGGACGCTTTTCGGCCCGGAATCAAAACTCCGGACCAGGCTGATAAATTGATTCAAGACGCCATCAACGGCAACATCAATACACTGATTGTTCAGGTAAGGCGGAGAGGCGATGCGTATTATAACCAAAGTATCGAACCGCGGACCGAGGATCCTGATTTAACCCCGGGGTTTGATGCCTTACAATATTTAATCGAAAAGGCTCATGCAAACGGTATTGAAGTCCATGCCTGGCTCAATACTTTAGTAGCCTGGAACCGGGCAAATCCCCCCAAAGATCCGAATCATGTTTGGAATTTGCATGGTCCGAAAGCCTCCGAAAAAGAAACTTGGGTATCTTATTATCGCGTATATGATAATCAAACCAAAAGTTGGTCGCCTAAATTGTATTTTTCCTTTTACCTGGATCCCGGAAATCCGGAAGTGATCGATTATACGACCCAAGTGTATTTGAATATTGTTAAAAACTATGATATTGATGGTATTCATTTGGATTATTCCCGTTATTCCGATAGGGAGTTTGGCTACAATCCCACCAGTTTGGCCCGGTATAAAGCCCAATACGGTACAGAAAAATTGCCCGAACCGAATGATCCGAACTGGTTGCAATGGAAGCGGGAACAAACAGCTAATTTAATGCGAAAGATTTATCTGGGCGCCATGGCTCTGAAACCCAAATTGAAGGTTTCCTCCGCTGTCATCACTTGGGGAGAGGGTCCCGTTGGTGAAGGGGGTTGGGAGAAATCCACCGCTTATAGCCGCGTCTGCCAGGATTGGCGGAGCTGGCTGCAGGAAGGGATTATCGACATGGCGGTCCCCATGAATTATTATAGTGATTGGAAGAACGAACAGCAAAATTGGTATAATCAATGGATTGAATGGGAAAAAGACAATCAATACGGCAGGCAAATCGTTGTTGGCCCCGGAATTTTTATGCAGTACATCGAACAGTCTTTTGACCAGATTCGCAGAGCCCAGGTTCCTTCGGCAAAGGGAAATACTGTGGCTGGTGTGGCCCTCTATGCCTATGGGGCAAGCAACCTTTACAGCAGCGATGATTACAAAGAGTCGGTGGCATCCCGCGGATTTGCCCGCCAACCTTACCGATATATGCCGGAAACCAATGACTGGTTTTTTACTCTGCTTTCTCAGGGAGGCGGCTATACTGACCCTGTTTTAAATCAGCATATCGACACTAAACCGGTTTTTTCCGAACGGGCGGGTGTACCGGATATGCCTTGGAAATCCCATCCGGTCAGCGGTTTTTTGATGGGTAATTTACCCACGGATTCCGGAAAACCTTTTGATCACGTGAAAATAACAGTGAAGCGGTTTTTGCGGCTGCCTCATATCGGGGTCGATATTCCGGATAACAGCTTTCGCCGTGAAGTTTATACCGATGGCAGCGGGTGGTTCGGCCTAGCGGAATTGCCCCCCGGATTTTACCAAATCAATATGGAAGGCAATGAACCCGATGGGTCGGCATCGGATGAGAACGCTAATAAATTTTGGGTTCAACCCGGACGGGTTACCCAAATTGATGGGGATCAAATTCCATAACTGGAAGCAAGGACTGAAAGTTGAACAAGGCTGCTAATTAGCGGCCTTGTTTCTTTTCAAATAATGTCAAATTATTTATTAAATTTACGTAAAAAATAACTAAAACAATAATACATAATATTAACAATTTTTATATTGTTCTTCTTGAGGCGTCGTGGTATAGTTGAATACAACAAATGGGAATAAAAGGAAATAATTCTTGAAGATGGTAATTGATGATGACAACAAATGAGGTAAAAAAAGGAGAGGATTAGCATGAAAAACCGTAAGATTAGTAAATGGTTTATTCTTTTATTAGCGCTTTCAGTCGTTGTCAACGTTTCTTTTGCCGGAGCAGAAACCTCTGTCGCACTGCAACGCGCGCCATTTAATTCGGATTTTCTGGAGTCTTTGACCAAGCTGCAGATGCTTGCGGAAGATACACGAAATCAAAATGCGACGGGTTATTGGCCTTCACCGATCTCATTGAAGCATTTGACGGAAAACTCACTGTTCAAGGGGAATATTTTAGCCTTAGCGACGAGTTATGATTTAAGAAGTTTAGGGCGGGTAACCGCTGTGAAGGATCAAGGGTCAGCTGGTTCTTGCTGGACTTTTGGTACATATGGTTCTTTGGAATCCAATATTTTGACCAGTGAGAGTGTAAGTTGGGATTTTTCAGAGAATAATCTCAAAAACACTCACGGATTTGATTTAGCCCATGATGAAGGGGGAAACGCCTTTATGTCCGCGGCTTATTTGGCTCGTTGGAGTGGTCCGGTTACGGAAAGTTCCGATCCTTATAATGATTCCAGTGGAGTTTCTCCTGGCGGCCAAACCCCGGTCAAGCACGTGCAAAACGTAGTCTTCTTACCGGATAGGACAAGCAGTACCGATAATACCGCTATCAAGCAAGCCATCGTAAGTTATGGAGCGGTCTATGTCGCAATGTATTATGGTAGCAGTTATTATAATGCTACGAATCACGCATACTACTACAGCGGTTCAAGCAGTGCTAATCATGCGATTACTGTAGTTGGCTGGGACGATAATTACAGTAAAAGCAACTTTTCCAGCACTCCCAGTGGAAATGGCGCATTTATCGTGAAAAACAGTTGGGGAAGCAGTTGGGGTGAGAGCGGATATTTTTATGTTTCATATTACGATAAGATATTTGGATATTCTGAGAATGCGCTCTTTGTTACGCCGGAAGCCACCACCAATTATGCAAAGGCTTATCAGTATGACCCGTTGGGTTGGGTTTCATCGCTGGGTTATTCCAGCACTACCGGTTGGTTTGCCAACATTTTTTCCGCCACGGGAGCGCAGTCTTTAAAGGCGGTCAGCTTTTATACCGCATCCACCAGCAATACGTATCAAATAAAAATTTACACCGGGGCGTCCAGTGGACCGGTATCAGGAACGTTGGCCTATACGCAAACCGGAACGATTAGTAACGCGGGATATGTTACCGTTCCTTTGACTAGCTCTGTGTCGCTAACTTCGGGCCAAAAGTTTTCGGTAGTCGTAAAATTGACCACTTCGAATTATAATTATCCCATTCCCGTCGAAGTGCCCGTTTCCGGATATTCAAGCGCCGCCACGGCCAGTTCCGGGCAAAGTTACATCAGCAGCAACGGCACTTCGTGGAGTGATTTGACGAAGTCTTATAGTAAAGGCAATGTTTGCCTGAAAGCATTTACAAACTAAGTTTCACATGATGGGTTAAACTATCTTCAGGAAGTCTGCATTCTAAGAGGTAATCCAAAAACCTGTCTATGCGGTCCTTTTGGGTAACTTATAGGCTCGATGGATGGTCATATTTCCTTACGAAAGCCCATTTGTTTATCTTTCATTTCGATTCATACAGTAAAGAAGCTGTCGGAAAAGTAAAATCAAACAGATATACAACATTTGGTTTCATCGATTAAACAAAGCGTTTATATTGTATATCTTGATTGGTGAATTGACTTTTGGGGCAGCTTCTTTTTTATGAAGCATTCGATAAAGGTTCGGAGAATGGTGTTATTTTGATTAAAGTTGACTCACTCTAATTGACAGGAATGGGTTTGGGATCTATATTGAAGGAACATTCTACTCATAATAAAAATGGAATCCATTCGTTAAAAAAGGAGACTCGCTTGCATAAACTTTCAGTTTTGACCAGATTATTCTGGGCTTTTTTTAAAGTTGGTTCACTGACGTTCGGGGGAGGCCTTGCCATGCTCCCGCTGATTCAAGAAGAGGTCGTTGAAAAGCAAAAATGGGTTTCCGAAGAAGAAATCGTGGATGTGTTTGCGATCTCGCAATCAGTGCCGGGAGTGATTGCGATTAATTCTTCGATATTTATCGGAAATAAAGTGGCTAAAATTCCGGGAGCGGTTGTAGCAGCGTTTGGAGTGATTCTTCCGGCTTTTTTGTCGATTATTTTAATCTTAATCGCATTATTGCGGTTTCAGAGCAATGTTTATGTGGAAAAAGCCTTGAGTGGGATCCGGGCGGCATCGGCCGGACTGATCCTTTTGGCAGCGGTTAAATTGGGCAAAAACATATTAAAGAACAGGTTTACCTGGATTATTGCAATAGCGGCCCTGACGGCAATCCTCATTTTCAATATTAACGCTGCCTGGGCAGTGATAGGTGGAGGCGCAGCCGGTTATTTTGCCGAAGTCTTAAAACGGGCCCGGGTCCGGGAAATTGGGAGAAAACTATGATCGCTTATTTGAAGCTGTTTTATATATTCTTCAAGATTGGCCTCTTTAGTTTTGGAGGCGGCTATGCGATGCTGCCCATGATATACCAGGACATTCAAACCTTCGGGCTGATGAGCGCCCATGAGTTTTCCAATGTAGTGGCCCTATCGCAAATGACCCCGGGCCCTGTCGCCGTTAATGCCGCCACTTACGTCGGGTTCCAATCCGCCGGGTTTTTGGGGGCCACCTTTGCGACGGTTGGAGTGTCTTTGCCTTCCTTTATCATTATCATCTTGATTGCTTTATTCATGGATAAATTCAAAACCAATCCAGTCGTTGCCGCAGTATTATCAGGAATCAGGCCGGCCACGGTTGGGCTGATCACTTCGGCGGTATACTTTTTTGCCAATACCTCCATTATTCATCAGGGTTTTTTCAGTCTGAAAATATTCCATGACCCCCTTCGTTATATCAGTATCCCCGGGATGGTTATCTTTGTATTTGTCCTTATAGGAACCCGCTTTAAACTTGGGCCGATTCTTTTAACGATTTTGGGCGGAATTCTGGGAATGCTAATTTTTTAAGGAGATCATTGGATTGGAGCCTTTGGTTGGTTCGGAATATCGAGGGGAATTACCCGATGGATTTTTTCTAAAATTAATCCAGCGATAAATGGGATCTTGACGAAAAGATTAAAAATTCGTACAATTTAGTTAGCTGGTTTAGCTAATTGGATTGGGGGTTTTCGGATGATTATTAATGCCACCGACCTCAAGAACAATCTTGGAAAATATCTGAGGCTATCGGCCAGAGAAGAAAATTTGATTACCAGCAATGGTAAAAGGATCGCTAAATTATCAGGTTATGAAGGAACCGGGAATATTACCGGGCAAGCGGAGCATTTTCAAGAACAGGCTAGAAATTATGAAATTTATCCCAGAAAAGCTTCGTATGAAGAATACTTGAAGTTAACCGAAAGCAACGATGAACGCTATGAATATATCGACGGGGAGATTTATTATTTAGCCTCACCGAAAACAGTGCATCAGAAAATTCTCAGCGAACTCCATGTTATTTTTTACAACTGGTTTGCCGGAAAAAAATGCCGGCCGATGTTTGCACCCTATGATATCACTCTCAAAAGGAATTCCGAGAATATAAATATTGTGCAGCCGGCTTGATGGTCATCTGTGATTTGGAAGATCATTTGAATGAAAAGGATTATTATATGGGTGTGCCGGCACTGGTGGTAGAGATCATTTCCGAAAGTACCCGCAGCAAGGATTTTGTGAAGAAGCTAGATTTGTATATGTCCACCGGAGTGAAAGAGTATTGGGTGATAAATCCTTTAAATCGCGAAGTCATTGTTTATCTCTTTGAGAGTGGCGATATCGTCAACAACCGGACTTTTAAAAGTGGTGAAAAAGTTTTATCTTATTATTTTTCAGGTCTGGAAGCAGGTTTGGCACAAATTTTCGGATAGATAAAGGAAGTTTATCGAAGAGGCTGCCCCTAACTTAAAAGAAAATATCGTGGGCGAAAACACGATATTTTCTTGAACAACGTTCCATTACATTCCAAAAAGAATAAGCCGAAATGAATCTTAATAGATTTCAATCGTGTAATGGCAGCTATAACTGGCTGCTTTTTTTAATGAGATGATTAATTCCTTATCTTTTAATTCACCATGGAAGTCATCGGTATCCGCGATCCCATGCCAAGGCTCCAGGCAGATGAAAGGGGCATTTTTGGCTTGCCAGATTCCCATATAGGGGAGACCGTCATAAGTCAAGACGACTTTTTTGTCTGTTTTGGAGCTTTGCAGCGTCACTTTTTTGGAATGGATGTTTCGGAACACCATTGCGCCTTCATAAAACATTTCATGGTTGAGGGGAAGGACCCTATTATTTTCAAGGGCGACCGGAGCGGACTTGCCGCTGATAACGACATTGGCGCTGTTCATATAAAGCCTTTCCAGCGTCTCGTCGGATTGAAACTGGATGAAATAATCGTTAAAAATAGTTTTCCCATCCAGAGGGCAGTTAAAGCCGGGATGGGTTCCAATTTGGAAGTACATCGTTTGGTCATCGAGATTTTCAACTCTGTATTCCACCCGGATTTGATTGTCCGTCAATGTGTAGGCAATGAAGAGGTTGAATTGAAACGGGTACATCTTCAGCGTTTCCGGGTTGTAAGTAAGTTTATAAACTGCTTTGAAGTCGGTTTCCTCAACTAATTCAAACTCCATCTTTTTGGCAAAACCATGGTTGCCCATGGGGTATACTTTTCCGTTGACTTTCATTTCACCGTTGTTTAAAGCGCATACAATGGGGAATAACACCGGCGAGTGGCTGGCCCAGAAGTTCTTGTCACCGTTCCAGATATATTCGCAACCATCTGTTAGCTTTTTAAAGCTTACGAGTTCAGCGCCGGTGCTGCTGATTTCCGCTGCGAAAGACTTATTCTTCAGTGTTTTGTTCATTTTCAGCTTCCTCGTTATTTTATTAAAATACCTTTTCTTCATTTTACCATTTCTTTGGCATCATATCAAATGCCATATGGTTATGGTGCTTGGAGTGAATTCACAAAACCGGACATCAAAAGAGAAGATCAATATTTTATATTGTGTTAGACTTTAATGCATGGAGGGGATGGTATGGAGTGGTTAAAGCATCTAAGTTTAGCAATTGACTACATTGAAGACAATTTAGATGGGAAAATCTTTTATGATAAAGCCGCCCAAATCGCCTGTTGTTCGACGTATTATTTTCAACGAATGTTTTCATATGTGGCTGGTATCTCACTTTCCGAGTATATACGCCGCCGGAGAATGACCCAAGCCGCTTTTGAATTGCAGGGAAGTGAGGAGAAAATCATCGATATCGGTTCCAAGTATGGTTATATCTCGCCCCCTTCCTTTAACCGCGCTTTTCAAGCTGTTCATGGAGTCAGCCCAACCCTCGCCCGGGTGGAAGGTACGGTATTAAAGGCTTATCCCCGTATTCGGTTTTTAATTAACATCACCGAGGGCGAAAGCATGCGATATCGAATTGAAGCCAAAGAGCCAATACGAATTGTAGGGACCCGAGTGGCTTTGCAAGAAGAGCAGGAATTGAATTTCCAAATAGTACCCCGGTTTTGGGATGCGACATATCAATGTAATATGGTTTCAAAAGTTGGTCAATTAGCCAGCCAAAACCCGCAGGGTATTTTAGGCGTCAGCGTGTATCAAAATCCTGAAGAAATCTATTATTATATCGCTGCTTCAACCGACAAAAATGTCCCTGAAAATATGGTTGAATATGCAATCCCGGCAGCAACATGGGTTATTTTTACTTGTGAGGGAGCTTATCCGGATTCCATCCAAACTATCTTTAAACGGTTTCTCACCGAGTGGCTTCCGTTTTCGGGCTATGAATATGCCGGATTACCCGATATCGAAGTTTATCCAATCAATGACCAGATTTTAAACAACCATAAATTGAAAAGGGGATATTCTGAAGTCTGGATTGCAATCAAAAAAGAAAAATGCTAAGGAGAAGAAAGCATGAATTATCAAATTGAAATCAGGGATATTGAACCCGTCCGGGTGGCGCTCATGCATTATCAAGGGCCTGTTTCCGGGGCCTCAAAAGTATTTCCCAATGTTTTTAAAGCGATCCGGGGGAAAGTAAACGGCGCACCCTTTTTTTGTTACTATGCTATGAATGCAGAGAGTAAAACCGGGGAAATGGAACTGTGTGTTCCTACGGCCGAAACACCGGATAGTAACGGCGTTTCGATTAAAGAGTTGGCGCGGATAAAAGCTGTTTGTGTTGCTCATATAGGCCCTTATGAAACCATGGAGTATGCATATGAAGCGATCGATAGCTACATAAAAGAAAACGGCCTGACCTTGCAATTTCCATTCCGAAAAGTCTATATCAAAGGGCCGGGGATCCTCATCATATGTTACCGAAATTCAGTTCCCGTGAAAGGCGCGCCTGCGCGCGAAGAGTGAAAAAATGTCGTCAATGGAAATCTACAAGCTAGTTAAGGAGTATAAAAATGGAGTCAGGGCTTTGGACGAATTAAGTCTCAACGTGAACAGCGGCCAAATTTTCGCTTTACTCGGGCCCAATGGTGCAGGTAAATCATCCCTGATTAATATATTGACAACCTATTACCGGGCGACCTCAGGGAGTGTAACGATACTGGGAAGGAATTTATTCAAGGAGCCGGCCTGGGTTCGCACACAAATCGCTTGTGTTGCCCAACAGGTTTCCATCGATACCCACTTATCGTTGAGGGAGAACATGATTTTCCAAAGCAGGTTGTACAAAGTAGAGACAGGGGTGGCCCAAAAAAGAATCGACTCTTTAATTGAAAGCTTCGAGCTTTCCGGGTATTTAAAATATCCGGTAGCGTCTTACTCGGGCGGGGTAAAGCGGCGGCTTGATATTGCCATGAATATGGTATCCTTCCCCCAAATTTTGTTTTTGGACGAGCCGACAGTGGGTATGGATGCCTTGTCCCGGAAAGAGATGTGGAGAATGTTGTTGAAAATCCGTGCAGAATATGGTACAACTATTTTTCTTACCACCCATTATCTTGAGGAGGCCGACCAATTGAGTGATACCATCTGTATTATGAAAGACGGCAAAAAATTGGTCCAGGGAACTCCCGGCAGCTTACGCAGTTACATCAGGCAAAATCTTCTTCGTATAGGTTTTTCCAGTGCCGGGCTAGCCCAAAAACAAAAAGATGCTCTTGATAATGCGGGCCTCGTCAAGTTTGCCAGTGTACGGGATTATTCTGTTTTGGTAAGCGTGGATAACCGTAGGACAGCTTTTACGACTGTGAACAAATGGCTTTTGGAACATCAGGTGGAATTTGACGCTATCGAAATTGTGGAACCCAGTCTGGAAGATGTTTTTTTGGCATTGACCGCAGAAAACAGAAAGGAAAGATGGTTATGCTAAATATTTTATGGCGCAATATGAAATGGCGTTTTTACAATCCTGTCTCTATTGCGGTTACAATATTGCAACCCCTTATTTGGCTCGTCTTGTATAGCGCCGTAGCGGGTGAGGCCATGAAATCTTTGGGAATATGCAATTATACGGCTTTCATTTTACCCGGCATTATGGTGTTGGTGACCTTTTCCGCCTGTGGTAGCGGAGGTTTCATCAATTTTATCATGAAAAACAACGGTAGTTTTTATAGAATCCTGATTGCGCCCCTCAATCGAAGCTCCATCGTACTTGGTCAGATGTCGGAGGCGGTCCTGGTTTCTTTCATCGAAGTAGCAATCTTATGTGCCGTTAGCCTTTTTTTCTCAGTAACGGTGGCTTCGGGGATTGCCGGGGTACTGCTTGCAATTTTGCTGATCTTTTTGACAGCGTTTTTCATGTCCGGCCTTACCTATACGCTGAGTCTTTTCATGCCGAATGAAGTTATTTATGAGACAACAATGAACGCGATAATTTTGCCGATTTTTTTCTTAAGCACGGCTCTTTTTCCGCTTGAAAGTTTGTCAGGAGGCCTGGCGGTTGCAGTGATGCTTAATCCTTTTACATACATGATCAACGCTTTGCGGAGTTTAATATTGGGAGAAAAGATATTATGGGGGAATATTTTGCCGGTGGTGGCCCTGTTTGCCGTGCTGTGTTGTGGAAGTTTTACATTGGCGCTCTGGAGATTGAAAAGGGAAACAGTTTATTCGTGATGGATTCTTGAATGTTTCCCAAAGCCCCTCATCATGACTTTGCCAAATCGACAAGTTTAGAAATGGTCTTCCAATTCCGGAGGGTTATCGGTATGGTCAATTTGTCAAGATTAGCCGCAAGCTTGGAGTCTCTGATGCTATGATGAACTAAAATAAAAATGTCCCGTCCGATAGTCCGGTATTGATCGGCCTCGCTTTGGTAGACGTTCACCTGGCTCAGTTCTTCGGATAAAGGAGCCCGGTCCAGTAAAGCGACATATAAACATTGGAATTCATTCGATGCTTGGGCAAGTGCTACATCTTCACTGGGAAAGGGACATTCTGCTATTATCTGTTTCAAATCTTCGAGGGTTCGCAGGATAACAACGACTGGAAACCCGAAAGCCGTCTGAATCGTGGTTTCAATTTTTCCACGGAGTTTTTTTTCTCCTTCGCCCGATTGAAACAACACATTTCCGCTTTGAATATAGGTTTGAACTTTGGAAAGTCCTAAGGACTGCAGCGTATGTTTTAAATCAGTCATTTTTATAACATTTTTACCGCCTACATTGATTCCACGCAAGAAGCCGGCATAGGTTGTCATGTCTCGCTCCTGAAATGAAATTGGAATCGTAATGGGAGTTCTGGAGTTATTATCCCTTGAAATACAGTAAAAATCAAGTGTTTTCGGTATTTATAATAGGAATGGATTATACCTGTAATTTTTAAAACGGTATGGATGTTATGGAAGGGAAAAGTGTGGTTAAGATTCTGTAATATTCCCGGACGGCCGCCACGCAACGCAAGAAAGGATCTCTCCAGAAGATGGAACTAAAGAAAGCGTCAATGAGTTGATCGCTATCTACGCTAAAAACCGGTATAAACAATGGAGCGGCGCCTTGCTCCAATATTCCTCCAAAAACGCCGTCGTTCAGGACTCCGTTCTTTAATGATTCGCTCTAAAAACTTAGTCTGCCGCTCATTAAAAGGTGTGGCATAGCTTAAAAATACCGGGATCCGGAATGAATACTGGGTTGTCTCTTGTAATAAACCAGAAGTTAAATCAGACATGAAACAACCTCCTTTTAAGGTATCTTATGAAATATAGATGGAGGAGGGCCCGGTTCGATATCATTATTTATTTTATTGATGACAGATAGCGCAATGTTTGACTTAAGGGAAAAGCATACTGAAAATCCCAAACGCAAGCCAAGAAGGTATTTCCTCAAAATAGGCAATGACTGCCGGGAATAATCCAAGATATGTTGTCAAGATAGTATGGGACACTTTGTTTAGTAAAAAATAAATTTTTGGTTATGCTAGCGCCATGGATACAACCAAACTTGGAGCCATTTCGGGAGCTATTGGCGCGGCAGCCAGTGTTATTCCCGGGTTGCTAACCAAACAAGTATTGAAAATTACGCAGTTAAACTTTCTGGATTATGCGGCAGTACTCGTGGTGGGGCATAAAGTAAACGATGTATGGCAATGGTTGATGGCAGCCATAGGACATCTCGTTTTTGGAGCGGCTTTGGGAGTGATTTTTGCTTTTTTCATCAAGAAAACCGGCGATGCGAGCTTGCTATTTAAAGGAGGCGGCTTCGGGGCTTTGACTTGGCTGGCTACGCTTGGTATGGGTACTTTTTTTAAATTGCCCCATTTCAAAATTACGACTCCTGGGGATAGTTTCTTTATTTTAGTAGACGCCATATGTTACGGGGTTGTTTTAGCCCTCTCGTATCAATATATATCCGGTAAACGGAGAAATTGGTCCAGATGACGGATAGATTCACCAGAGGTTTTTTATCCGGGGTCATAGCGGGGATCCCAACGCTTATTTTTTCGTTGGTTGCTTTCGTACTCCACTGGACAACCCTCCGTTGGTCGAGTTTTGCCGCTATCTTAATTTATGGCCGGAAAAGTGGTAATTTGAGTGAGGAAATATTCTCCACACTGGCGGTATTTGTAATCTGCGGCATTTTAGGAGTGATTATTGCCTTCATGATCCCCAAATTATCCAGCGCCAATTATTTGCTGAAATGTTGGCTCTTTAGCATCGCTTTTTGGTTCTTCGCTTTTACTGTAACCGTTTTGTTTAAAGTACCGGATCTTTTAGTGATACCGGGCAAGACTGCCGTGGCAAACTTTATCGAGGCATCGATCTGGGGGTTGGTATTGGGCTATTGCTTAAAATGGTTAGACAACCGTTTAAAATAGAATCAGCATAAAATTCTTTAAGAATTTGGATTTACAAATGGTTAGTAAGAAATAGGTTATTAATGATAGCAATTTGGGCGGACTGGTCGAGTACAAAATGCTCAAAACTCAATATATCCATCGTTTAGGCGCGGATCCTCATCCGCATCTTCTTCGCGCACCCTCAGTCCGGTTGATTCCGCTGGTTTTTTCCGTGCTTTAGAAATATAAAATATACTCTAGTCCATCTTTGTGTTAAATATTTTAAAAAAAAAAGGAGTAACAGAATATTAAGCGAAATGTAATTTTATAACTGGTAATACCAATTTCATATTGGATTTACCAATTTGGATTTCGCGTAGCAATAATTGTTCGATTGGATAATGATATCTGCTGAAACGTATGGGTTGAGCACGAAAGCTTTTCGATTTTTTTTATTCACAGGAGGAGCGTCAGGACAGAGTGATATTAGACAACTTAATTTAGCAAATGTCGATGTTTGATGTAGGTGAAAGGAGGATTAAATTTAAATGGATCCTAAAAGTTCCAAGAAAAATGTATCAAAGCAAGTACTGGAAGCGATTGAAAACATGATACGAAATGGCGATGTATTGCCAGGACAAATTCTTCCTTCTGAGCGGGATTTGGCGTCTGAGTTAGGGGTAGGTAGACCGGCCATTCGAGAGGCGCTAAAAGCACTGGAAATAATCGGAGTATTAGAGATTACTCAAGGCAGAGGAGCTAAAATAAAATTACCATCGGTAGATACTGTATTCCAGCCATTACTAAGTTCAATATGCCTTAATCAGTCAGATCTTATAAATTTTACTGAAGCTCGTATCATAATTGAACCCAAATGCGCTTATATTGCCGCTAACAGAGCGAAGGCCGACCAACTACAGAAAATGTTTGAATCGCTAGTATTGATGCGCAATTCTTTGGATGATCCCGAATCATTTAACGAAGGCGATCTGATGTTTCATAAAATTATTGTTCGGGCAACCGATAATCCAATTTTGATTAAGATTTATGAGACCATGGCCGTGTTTGTATGGCAACTATATCAAGAAACTAAAAACTTGGAATTAAAAACCGGACTTATGTTTCATGAAGAATTGTATAAAGCTATCTATGAACGTAACGCCGGTGAAGCGGAACGCCAAATGCAACTGCATATTGAAGATACGCGTAAACGATATATGGAGTTTAGCGGGTGTTGTTAATAAAAAACAAAAGGAGGAGTAAAACAGTGACCTCTACGAAATCTTTCGCCGAACTAGATACGCCGTCGCTTTTAGTTGATCGTAAGATCTTAGAAGCTAATTTGTCCCGGATGGCTGGTTTGGCTCGGAAACATGGAATTGGGTTACGTCCGCATGCTAAAACTCATAAGTGCATTGAAATTGGGCGTAAACAAATCGAATCCGGCGCATTGGGGCTGACATTGGCTAAAACGTCGGAAGCTATGGTTTTTGCTGAACAAGGAATTGCCGACATCTTTTTGGCGTATCCCGTGGTTGGATCTGCAAAGATTAATCGCTTAGTTCAATTAGCTGACAAATGTCGGATTAGTGTTGGTGTGGATAGCGAAATCGGTGCAATAGAAATAAACAAAGCTTTTCAAAGGCAATCTAAAAAATTACCGGTATTGCTGGAAGTTGATATTGGTTTGGGCCGGACTGGTGTGGCTATGGAAGAAATGCTGCAATTGGCTTCGCGAATTCATCAAATGAGCAACTTACAGCTGAAGGGAATTTATACTTATCGAGGCGCTCTTTTAAGCGATATCGCTCTTTCGGCATCAACAGATGAATTAAAAGAAATGATTACCCGTCAAGGATATGAAGAGGCAGCTACCATGGGCGAGCTAGCGCAAAGGATGCGTGAGGCGGGACTGCCGGTTGAGGTAGTTAGCGCCGGTTCAACTCCAACGGCTACCAGCGTAGTAACGGTGCCGGGTTTGACCGAGATTCGTCCCGGAACTTACGTTTTTAATGATGCTATGCAAGTACGGATGAATGCTTGCTCCTGGCAAGACTGTGCTGCTAAAGTATTGGTAACGGTAATAAGCCGCCCCAGCCCGGATCGGGCCATTATTGATGGTGGATGTAAGGCTTTTGCGGGTGATGCTAAACCGGATTCTCCGCCGTTAAATTTAAATGGATATGGAACGGTTATTGATAATGCG
The DNA here is from genome assembly GCA_023401925.1 of Bacillota bacterium. Lineage (GTDB taxonomy): Bacteria > Bacillota > UBA4882 > UBA8346 > UBA8346 > UBA8346. The sequence goes on along the minus strand of JAEXDA010000019.1, from coordinate 122,365 downwards.
GGGACTCCATGTCATGATATTCAATTTGAACGAATGAACGAGGAACATGGTATTCTTAAATTAACGGGTTTGGCGGCAACGAATCTGAAAGTTGGGGCGAGGCTTTTAATTGTTCCGAACCATATATGTACTACAGTAAATTTATTCGATAACTTAACGATAGTTTCTGATATTGGTGGAAACGTTACTGCGCTTTCCCTAGAAGACTCATGGCCGGTAGCGGCCAGAGGACGAGTTCAATAGTTCGATGAAGCATTGCAAACTTCATCGTAATTAAATCAATAAACGTAGAAAGGAATGATTATTAATGAAGAAAGAAGTTATTTTTACTGAAAAGGCGGCGCCTCCCGGGGGATCCTATTCCCAAGCTATTCGAGCTGGTAATTTTCTGTTCGTTTCGGGTTGCACGGGAGTAGATGCCGAAACGAAGAAATTGGTTGCGCCGGGGGAAATTCGGCCTCAAACCCGTCAAACGCTTGAAAATATTAAAAGTATTCTTGCTAAGGCTGGAAGCTCATTGGATGACGTTGTTAAAGTGACGGCGTTTATTGCTGATATAGATAAGTTTCAAGATTTTAACGAGGAATACAGTAAATATTTTAAGAAAGGAGAGTTTCCGGCCCGTAGCACGGTAGAAATAGGTAAGTTTCTAAACGGGGTGTGTATTGAGATTGAAGTAATTGCAATTATTCCGGATTAATACTTGTGTTTCGAAAAAAAAAGGGGGAATTGTACAATGAATTGTTACAAAAAATATCACAAGATTATTTTTCGAGGGTTTTTCTTACTAATAATGTGTTTAACTATTATTTCCCCATTCGTGGTTAATGCAAAAGAGCAAGTAACAATTAAATTTTCTTCGTGGTGGTTTACTGAAGCCGGACATAAAGAGTGGCTTAATTCTTTTCTTGACAAATTTGAAAAGGAAAATCCCGATATTAAAATCGAACGGATTGCAATCGGATCGGGTGACATTCATGATAAATTCATGACTGAAGCTGTCAGCGGTAGCGGTCCTGATGTATTGTGGCTAAGGGATATTTCCCTGGTTCCGTTTGCAAAGATGGGCTTTTTGGAACCCTTGGATAAATATATCAATTTTAAACAATATCAATTGGAAGAGGTTAATAAACAGGGCATTGTTAATGGCAAACGCTATGCGATCAATGTAATGGCTTTTGCATATGGACAATTGCTTTATAACAAGCAATTGCTGGATGAGGCAGGAGTGCAGCCTCCTAAAACTCCAGAAGAGTTAATTCAGGTCGCTAAGAAATTGACCAAAGCTCCTAACCAGTATGGCTTTGGTATGCCGGTAATGCCCAGCGAAACTGAATATTTCGCTCAAAATATTCAAAAATTTGCTTGCGGTTTTGATACAGCTATTTCTCAAAATGGCAAGATAATGGTTGGTAGTCCCAAGTTTATTCAAAGCGTTACATGGTTAAAAAAAGTTTATGATGCCGGTGTTACGCCACAAGGAATGGGATGGAAAGTTCAGCGCCGGATGTTCGCTGATGGCAAGATCGCTATGCTGTGCGACGGAGCGTATCAGTTTGGAGTGATCGACGGTTTTTATCCCGGACGTTCTAAAAATTTTGGAGCGGTTAGACCGCCGTTCCCTGGTAATTTGGTCATTTTTAATACCAATTTTATGGCCGTCAATAAAAATTCCAAGTATAAAAATGATGTGGCGCGTTTTCTCAAATGGTGGATCCGCTCTGATAATCAAGCTGAATTCAATACTTACGGGCTGCACATTGGAACAGTTAAGACCCAATATAGCAAGGAATTTTTTGTAGAACATCCCTATATGGAGGCTTTCGAAGATACAACTCTCAAACCTCAACCGACTATCGTTGTAGGCTATGATGAACAAAGTGAGCAAATTCGTCGTACATTGGTAGATAATGTAGCTAAAATTTTCTTCAGCAATCAGTCAGTTGATGTGGCGCTCAAGAATGCTCAAAATGCAATTCAAGCTATTATAAAGAAATAACTAATTCATAGGGCTGTTGCAAAGCATTTAAAATCAACGGGATATAAAGTGTATTGCTCCGTTGGATACACAAACCATATATTATATTCTGGTTAATATTTCTTCTATGCAACAGCCCCTTTTTTCTTCTCATAACCAAATTTACATACTGGAAAGAGGAGTTTAAATGAATGAAACTAAAAAAAGATTTGATACTTTTCCTTATTTACTAGTATTGCCAGCGTTATTGATTGTCTGTTTTGTTTATTTTTATCCAATTACTAAAGGACTTTTTTTATCGTTTACGAGTGCTAAATTTGTTGAACGAGCTCCTTTTGTAGGGCTTCAGAATTATTTGTATATGCTCAACGACCCTGGATTTTGGCATGCCTGCAAAATAACCTTTTTTTATTCCCTTTTTTATTTGATTGGTGTATTTGCATTAGGACTAGGAACGGCATTATTGTTAAATAATCGATTTAAAGGACGTCCCTTAGCCAGGACTTTGATTATATTACCATACGCGATTCCGGATATTGCGGCAGTAGCTGTATGGACTTGGTTGTTTGATTATCAATATGGTGTAATAAATTTTATCTTAAAAAATTTAGGCATAATATCCGAACCGGTACAATGGTTGGCAAATCCTAATATTGCTTTATTTAGCGTATTGCTTGTTTCAGTTTGGCGGCTTTTTCCTTTCCATTCATTGGCAATTCTCTCAGCGCTGCAAGGAGTTCCTGAAGAGCTTTATGAGGCAGTTGAAATAGATGGGGCTACAGGTATTAAGAAATTTTGGCATATTACTCTTCCTTCGATTAGCAATATTATGGGAGTCCTTTTTTTAATTACTATTATCTGGTCTTTTCAAAGATTCACCATTATATGGGCGTTAACCCAAGGCGGTCCTTCCCAGGCAACCGAAACACTGGTAGTACAAATTTATCTTAAAGCGTTCAAATACTATAGTATGGGTTATGCTGGCGCTATTGGGACGGTAACGATTCTGTTTTTAATGGCGGTTACTGTTTTGTATTTTATTTTCAGCAATAAAAAGAATGCGTGAAGGGAGTGTGAAAACAATGAGTTTCGATACCTATCCGATTCCTAAATTTTTGAAGCGAGTAGGCATTTATTTTTTGATTATGGCTACTTGTTTATTAATCGCATTTCCAATTTATTGGCTTTGTAACTGTTCTTTTCAAAAAGAAACCGCTTTATTTTCTTTTCCTCCTTCATTTTTTCCTAAAGAAATTCATTTTGGCGGGTATTTAAAATTATTTGTTGATGGTGAAATTTGGCGATGGATTGTCAATACTGCCTATATTACTATGGCTACGGTTTTGCTGACAACTATCTGTTCAACGCTTGGCGGATACGGCTTTTCCAGGTTTAAATACCGGGGCCGCAGTTTTTTATCCTTAGCGCTTCTCAGTACTCAAATGATCTCTGGACCAATGGTAATCACTCCGCTATTTATTGTCTTTAGTAAACTGGGTTTGATTAATACCTTTTTTTCATTAATTATTACTGATGCCGCCCTTTGCATGGCAGTTAGTACTTGGCTTATGAAAGGGTTTTTTGACAGTGTACCGGTTGAAATCGAAGAAGCCGCTATGATTGACGGCTGTAATCGAATGCAGACGTTATGGCGGGTCACTTTACCAATCAGTATGACCGGGTTAGTTACAGTTTTAGTGATGACCTTCTTTATCACATGGAATGAATATCTTTATGGATTAATCTTTATTAGTGATCAGAATAAATGGGTTGGTAGCGTCGGTTTAGGTTCATTTATTGGGAGTTATGTGGTATCTCAGGAACAGATTCTAGCGGGAGCAACACTTTTTTCAATAGTACCCGTCCTATTTTTTGTATTTTTCCAGCGCTTTATTATCTTAGGAGCTACTCAAGGCGCTGTCAAAGGTTAGTAGTTCTAGTTAGAATTAAAAATGAGGAGACGATTTCGATTGGAATATGATTTACTGCTTAAAGGCGGTCATATGCTCGATCCGGCCAATGGAGTTAACGGTCAACGCGATGTAGCTGTTAGAAATGGCAAGATTGCCGCGATAGACACACAAATTCCGAACGCCGCAGGAGAAAAGGTAATTGATGTTACTGGATTGTACGTCACACCGGGATTAATTGACTTGCATTGTCATCTTTATGCAACTGCGGGGATGCCTGATGCCTGGGCTGGCGATAATAGTGTGTTCCCGGATAGTTTTAGCTTTCGAAGCGGGATTACTACTATGGTTGATGCAGGAAGTTCAGGATGGCGTAATTTTGAAGATTTCCGCTTCCGAGTGATTGATCGTGCTCTTACACGGGTCTATGCAATGCTGAATATCACCGGACTCGGGATGATGACGGACATTCCGGAACAGAATGTTTATGATATGGAACCGGAAATTACCGCTAAAATGGTAAAAAATCACCAGGATGTGTTGGTCGGTGTTAAAACGGCGCATTACTTCGGGCCGGAATGGATTTCAATTGAACGGGCAATCAAAGCCGGAGAGTTGGCTAGTCTTCCGGTAATGGTGGATGTGGGTTATTTTCGCGCGGAACGCCCTTATTACAAGCTGGTTACCGAAAAGATGCGTCCAGGCGATATAAGTACGCATATGTATCGGGTAGGCATTCCCTATGTGGGGAAAGATGGAAAACTATTCAATTACCTTAAGCAGGCGCGAAAACGGGGAGTTATTTTTGATGTTGGACATGGTGGGGGTAGTTTCAGTTTTCAAAATGCAGTTCCCAGCATAGAACAGGGTTTTTATCCGGACACAATTTCTTCCGATCTGCACATTTCCAGTATGAACGGTGCAATGATGGATCTCCAAACGGTAATGTCAAAATTTATTTGTATGGGAATGCCTTTACTAGAAGTAATTAAAGAGACTACGGTTAATGCCGCAAAACTTATCGCCCATCAGGAATTGGGAAATTTATCGGTAGGATCGGTTGCTGATATTGCTGTTTTTAATTTGATATCCGGTAAATTTGGCTATTATGACTCGGGACAAGGTAAGTTAGAAGGTAACCAGCGACTTTGTTGTGAAATGACTATAAAAGATGGTAAAATTATGTGGGATTGGAATGCTCGAGCGGCAGTTGACTATCGTTTATTAGGGGAATTTTATAGTATCCGTCCAGTGGATCAAGTCGTATTTCCGGAAGAATAACGGATATTTATCAGAAATTGGTTTATTTATGAAAAAAAGAGACCTGTTGATGTTGAGCTGATTAATGTTATTCGGCTTAACATCATGTGATGAAGTTTTGGAATAGGGAGTGAAATTAGTGTCAGAAGTAGTGACATTCGGGGAGACTATGGTGATGTTCAGTCCTGAACAATCTGGTCCTTTGCGTTATGTTCAATCATTTCAAAAAAAAATTGCTGGTTCAGAAAGCAATGTCGCAATTGGTCTAGTGCGTTTGGGTCATTCGTGTAGTTGGATTAGTCGAATCGGTCAGGATGAATTTGGTCAGTTTATATTGCACGAAATTCGCGGCGAAGGGGTCGATACGACAGGGGTTATTGTTGATGCGCAACTTCCAACGGGCATAATGTTTAAAGAAGTTCGATCGGGACGGGAGACTAAAGTATACTATTACCGGAAAGACTCGGCGGCAAGCCGGCTTTGTGCGAATGATATCAAAGCTTCTTATTTTGAATCTGCCAAATTGTTGCATTTGACGGGGATCAACCCTGCGTTAGGGACTTCTTGTTTGGAAGCTACTCAAAAAGCTATCCAAATTGCCCGTCAAAATGGAATGTTGATTAGTTTTGATCCGAATTTGCGACTCAAATTATGGAATAAAGAGAAAGCGCGGGAGGTATTAACAGCCTTATTACCACAAGTTGATATTGTATTGCCGGGTTTGGACGAAAGCCAAATTTTATTGGGAACCTTAGAACCGGAGCAACTGTTGGATGAGTTTTTAAAATTAGGTGTAAAAACAATTGCCCTGAAGATGGGTACCAATGGTACCTGGGTGGCTACGGAAAATGCTCGTTACAAAGTGGCCACTTTCGAAATCGAACACGTTGTTGATCCGATTGGGGCCGGAGATGCTTTTGCGGCTGGTTTTCTTTCCGGAATTTTAGAGGGGTTGCCATTGGAAGAGTGCGGACGAATGGCTAATGCCATGGGAGCTATGGCGGTGACCACAGTTGGGGATTTTGAGGGACTGCCGGATCGGAGGCAATTAGAAGCTTTTTTTGTCTGCCGTAAAGAAATTTTAAGATAAAGAGATCATAGTTGCAAATCTTTTGTTAAAGAGGTGGAAGATGATGGTTAACGATATTATAAAGGAGATTTATCAAAAGGGAGTAGTATCCATTATCAGAAATATTCCCGAGGACAAAGTTGACGCTACGGTTGCCGCCCTATATAAAGGCGGTATCGGTGCGATTGAGATTGCTATGAATACTTCGGGAGCATTACGGATGATTGAGAAAGTTAAAACGACATTCGGAACGAAAATAAGCATTGGAGCAGGTACGGTTCTTGACCCGGAAACGGCTCGGGCCGCGATTTTGGCTGGGGTTGATTTCATCTTATCTCCGACTTTGTCTGTGAAGGTTATTGAAATCTGTAATCGTTATAGTAAGTTAGCAATTCCCGGCGTTTTAACTCCAACGGAGATTTTAACTGCCTGGGAATCAGGAGCTCGATTATTAAAAATTTTTCCGGCTGGAGTTTTTGGACCGGAATATTTAAAAGATATTAAAGGGCCGTTGTCGCAAGTTGAATTGATGCCAGTCGGCGGAGTTAGTTTAACAAATGCAGCCGAATTCATTCGATGCGGAGCGCATTCCCTTGGAGTCGGGAGTCAATTGGTAAGTAGCGCTCGGGTACAACAAGGACAATTTGAGGAAATAACAGAAATCGCAGCTGCATACATTAAACAAGTAAAAGAGGCCAGGGTGGCGGTAAATATTTAAAAAATATTTGACAAGGTTAATTCTCAGTGTAACCCTAGAAATGTCCCCGCCTAATTATTTATCCGGTAACTGCGAGGCGGTGCTAAAGGTTTGATAATCAACTGAGAAAAGGCCTTAGATGACAATTTGTGAATACGACAAGAGCGGATCGGCTTTAAAAGCGGTTCGCTCAAAAAATATAAATACCATTCAGACAAGACTTTTATTTATCAAGAGACCGGTTCTTGGGTATGCTATTGATGTGAAAATAAATTAATGAGTCGCATCAGGGAAATGAAGATGCTCAAAACCAACTCATCCTTTCGGTCTTCCTCTCTCGCGAGAAAGAGTAACAATCAGCATCATCTTAAGCAAGGGTGAGTTGCGCTTGACATTTAAAAAACTTATTTCGACTGATATAGCGCCATGGATACCAATGTCTAAAATGGTTAGACAACCGTTTAGAAGTTTACCGATAATGAATCTTATTTACAGAAAAGCGGGAGTTTTTTTGTGATTACTCCATGGGTATATCCGACTTTTTTAGTCATTTTATTCAGCCTGTCACTGGTTTACATTCCCAGAAAAGACTACAAAGAGTATTTAATTTACGGATTTTTACTCGGCGGGTTGGGCGACATGGTAGTTGTCGCCTTGTACCAAAATGTTTTCCATCTTATTTGGTTCAAAAATCAAGGTATCTTTAACGTTGTGGGGCAAAACTTTCTTTCTCCCCCTTGTTGGAGTTTTACGGTGATGTTGTTTCTGTATTTCCTGCCACGAAAAGGGGTTGCCCATTATCTTTATGTGTTGACTTTTGCGGCCTATAGTGTTGGCTATGGTTTGATGGTCCATAATGCCGGTTTGTTTGATTTCAAACCTGGGTTTTACCCCTTTTTCAGTTATTTGACCTTCTTGGGCTGGTGGGCTACAGTTACAGTGGTGTTTACGAAAACCAGCCGCTTGGCAAAAAATGATTCATAGCTTGATGATTTTGTGTTCATCCCTACGGAGGATACCCGCCATTGGCCAAAACATTTGATGATAACTTTATACCTGGATTAGTTGTCGGAGGTATTTCCGGTACCTTCATTAATTTCATCAACATTGTTTTGATTGATTTTTTAAAGTTCGGCCAGATCCGGCTTATGGATTACGCCGGATTACTGGCTTTCGGCAGGAAGTTTCAAGGTTTTCCCGAAAATTTACTGGCCTTTTTTCTCCAGGTTGGTTTATCCGCCACGCTGGGAGTCCTATTCATTTATATCATTGATAGGGTTTCAACCAAATATTTATTATTGAAAGGAATTTTTTTCGCCCTCAATTTCTGGTATTTTATTTTCGCCCTGGTTCTTTTATTCAAAGTTCCTTATGTTTTGGTGGTAAGTTTCAAGGGAGCTGTTGAGAATTTGCTCAGCTCATTATTATTCGGGGTGTTTTTAGCGGAATCCTACCAAATGTTCTATCTACGGGAAAACCGTTGGGGGCGGTCAAATTCATAATCGATACAGACCCGTTCAATGGTTAAAACCGGATATGCCAACCTCCTGCTTTGGAAACTTTCTTTATCTCCCTTTCCTTCTTCCATCTCCATTGAGTATTTTTCCAGCAATAGAATAGAGCGTTGAAGGTAATCTATGGCAAACGATAGAAATTAATTATCGAATGAAATGGTGAGTAAAAGAACAAAGCCGAATTCAATAACCTATATCCGGCAATTGTATTGGTATGAAAGGGAAAAATCAGGGACTATTGTAAAGGAGTATGGTCGCCGTTGGCTCAAAACGCTGATATCGAAAAACGGGTGGAAAGGACCATCGCCAATCTTGAAAGGCATAATTTTAGCGCTGGTTTTGTCGCCGATGAATCACAGTTACATGGGAAAATCAAGGAATGGGTACCTGAAAACTCGATCGTCGCCGTGGGAGACTCCATGACGCTGTTTGAAGCCGGTGTGATTGAACTTCTGCGGAACGGTAAATACAACTTTCTCGATAAATACCGGGCGGAAATTACCCGGGAAGAAAAGAAGCAAATATACCGTCAGAGCTTCAGCGCCGATACTTTTTTATGCAGCACCAACGCCTTAACGGAGGAAGGGGAGTTGTACAATATCGACGGAAACGGCAGCAGGGTTGCGGCAATGATTTATGGGCCGGAACAAGTGATTGTGGTTGCCGGAATCAATAAGATTGTTGAAAATTTAGAGGAAGCTGAAAAAAGGGCCAGAACTCATGCCGCCCCACTGGATGCCCAAAGGTTAAACAAGAATACGCCATGCACTTCATTGGGTTATTGTGTGGATTGTAAAAGCGATGAAAGGATTTGTAATAATTTCGTGGTAATCAAGAGACAATTCACCAAAGGGCGGATAAAAGTAATTATCGTCGGTAAACCATTAGGATATTGAATCTGACTTTGGCAAAGTTTATTTCATTTTCCATTTTGGGGTTGCTTTTTGATACTTATTTAACAGTTCGTCTAGTTTGATGCGGGCGTTTAAGAATCGCCGTCGGATGATGCCGACAGAGTCCCTATAACCCCGGGCGTACCAAGGGCTTGGAGTTTTTTGCGGCCCGGTGACCGGTTTCAAATAATATTTCAGATCGGTGATTGGTTTTTGATATGATTTTTCCGTTAAACCAAGTTTCAAGCTCCGCTTTCCAAACGGATTCATTTCCCTTTAGGATTTAGAAAACCCCTGGAAATGAAGAGGTTAATGTAAAGTAACCGTTTTTGCGGCTCCCGTGGAATTCAAGCCATCCTAGAAGTTTGAGTACTTTGATATCGCGGCCAAGGGAATTTCTCGATACACCGGTGATCTGCCGCATCTCCGCGACTGAAAGTCTTTTCTTTTCGTTAAGAGTCAGGACAATCTGGGCCATCCGGTCGGGGATATCGGGCTTGCTATAAAAAATTTTCAAGGATTCCTTTGCCGACTGCCGGATCAGCGAAGACAATTTTCGAATGGAAGCGCCGTCACTTGGTAATGGCGATGCGGATTGAATCGCCTGAACGCCATGATTCGATGATAAAGACCCATTACTGAGGGATGTAACACCAAAATTCTGTGATGAAGACCCATTACTGAGGGATGTAACACCAAAATCCTCCGATGAAGACCCGTTACCGGGTGATGGAATAACAACTTCGGATGATGTAGCCCCAGTTTCCCGTAATGAAGCACCAAGGGTTTGTTTTAAAGATTCAATATCGGAGGATAAAGACTCAAACTCTACCAGAAGAGATTGGGCCAGCAATTGTTGGAGCATGATTTTGGTTTTGCAGGCATCCAGTTTTTGCTGGAAATCGCGGAGGGAAACTTCCACGGTCCGGTTTAGCATGGGGTAACCTCCTTGAATAAAGTTATTTTTGTTGCTGAAATGCGGGAAAGGTTTTAATTTTTTAAATTGTAAACAAATACCATTCTTGATAAAAATTATAAAGCAAAACGTCCAAAAACACAAAGGAATCCAGCGTAATTTTCAGTGGGGAATTACCACCCTCAAAAGGGATTAAAATCACAAAGACATTGAGAAAGCTGGAGGCCGCCCAAATTATTGGATAGAATTATTTTTTAGAGTTACTATATTTTAAAAGCGTTTCCGCTAATGTTTGCCGGTCCCCAAAAACAGGTATAGCATTAAAATAAAGGTTGATATGAAATGTTTTTAACTCGATTTTCCGCCTGCCCCTTCCGGGAATTTCCCCCATGTCTCCTCCAATACGCCTGCTACTAGCCGATGGGAGCCGAAGCCGGGGCATGAAGATAAGTCGCAATGTTGCTATCCAGTCGTTACTCTAAGAAGCCTCGATTGCTAAAGGGATTGAAATCGGTAGGAGCAGATAAATTTTTTGGTATTTTGCAGGAATGTCTCGGATTGAGCTGGAAATTAATAGTTGTTTAAAAATGGCTGCTTATCAAATATGGCGATAATTCCGGCGTTGGGGAGCGGTTCAATGAATTCTTATTGGGGTTTTGCATAATGGCGCCTTTCCAAATAACCGTGTGAGTCCAAGCGGCGCATATGGAATTGCCATATTATTATATGCGGTTTGACTAAAGAAGGAGTCGGAAATGTTTGATCAACCCGAACAGGTAAAGGCTTTTTTAACACCCAATACCAATCGACATGCCAAAATTCTCGTCATCGGGGATGTGGTATTGGACAAGTACTACTATGGAGAGGTCAAGCGGATTTCTCCCGAGGCGCCCGTACCCATAATCAAAGTGGTGGAAGAGAAAAACACCTTGGGCGGCGCTGCAAATGTGGCCCACAATTTGAGTAAACTGGGCATTGAAGTTTTATTGAGCGGTATCAGCGGACAGGATGCAAATCGGGAGTGGTTATGTAACTTGTTGGATGCTCAGAAAATCAATTATAACGGTCTCTTGGCCACCAACCGGCCGACGATAACCAAAGTTCGGGCAATCGGTTCCCATCAGCAAATGCTGCGTCTGGATTTTGAAAACGATCATTGGATCGATAAGGAGATTGAAAATCAACTTAAAGAATGGATAGTAAAGACACTGGATGTGGATTTAAAAGGAGTGGTCATTTCCGACTATGCCAAAGGAGTTTGCACTCCTGAACTATGCCAATTCATCATCCGGGAATCCCATCAAAGGCAGATCCCGGTTTTCGTTGATCCAAAGGGGAATCAATGGGAAAAATACCGGGATGTTGATTTTATTTCCCCCAATTTGAAAGAATTAAGCGATGTTATGGGTGTTCCTTTGGCCAATGAAGATCAGGCCGTTGAAATTTACGCCCAAAAGGTTCAGGAGAATTACGGCATAGCCAATGTGATTGTAACCCGTTCGGAAAAAGGATTGAGCATGATTCATTCCTCGCGGGTTATTCATATACCCACTCACGCCCGGGAGGTTTTTGACGTTTCCGGCGCTGGGGATACGGTAGTTTCAGCGTTTATGGCTGCGATGGCTTCCAATGTAAACCCTATCGATGCGGTCCGGCTTGCAAATGTAGCGGCTGGAGTCGTAGTGGCTAAAGTCGGCACTTATGCGATTAGTAGCCCTGAATTGGAAGCAGCGGTTCAATCGATGTTCGGAAAACAGGAGGGAACATATAAAAAACTTGTCAGTCGGGGGGAATTAATGGGATTGCTGCACAACTGGCGGGGAAAAGGCGAGAAAATCGTTTTTACCAACGGTTGTTTTGATATTTTACATGTCGGGCATATTTCCTATCTGGAGAGGGCATCAAATCTCGGCCATCACCTCGTTATCGGTTTGAACTCCGATGCTTCCATCCGACGGCTCAAAGGCCAAAATAGGCCGATCCTCAAGGAACATGATCGCGCCAGGCTGTTGGCTGCACTGGAGTGCGTCAGCTGCGTGGTTGTTTTCGATGAAGATACTCCGGCAGATTTGATTCGCTTGGTGAAACCGGATATTTTGGTCAAGGGAGGCGATTACCGTCCTGAACAGGTTGTCGGGAAGGAAGATGCCGGCAAGGTTGAAATTATCCAGTTTGAAGAAGGGTATTCGACCACTGGAATTATTGAGAAAGTTCTGCAACAATACGGTATGGAAGTCACCAGTCTTTGACGAAAAAGATGGTTGTGAGTATTGGGATCTATGAAAGCCACCATACAACAGAGGTGAAAAGCAACTGCTATTACTATACAATGTCATTTTAATGATTGTTTTGCTTTTTTATGCGCCAATCCTTTTCTTTAGCGCCCGTAAGGATAAAAAAGGGTATCAATGGCGGGAGAGATTTGGTTTTATTGATCGGGAGTTAATCGAAAAATTCCGAGACAAAAAAACCATCTGGATTCATGCGGCTTCCGTTGGGGAAACGGTAATCGCCAGGCAAGTGGTAACTGAGCTCAAAAAGGAATACCCCGATCACCCAATATTGTTTTCCGTGATGACCGCGACCGGGAAAAAGATGGTTGAGGAAAGCATGGACGAAAGAGAAAGCGTTATTTTCATACCGCTGGATTTATCTTTTATCGTAAGACGGGTTGTCAGGCTGTTTAAACCTGAATTATTAATCCTGATCGAAACGGAACTCTGGCCGAATCTTATCAAAGAAGTGCACCGCTTGGGGGGACGAATTTTGGTGGCCAGCGGGCGGATTGGCGATAAGAGTTTAAAAAACTATCAACATATAAAGCCGCTACTCAAAAGAGTCTTATATAGGGTTGACTCTTTCAGCATGCAGTCGCGGATGGACGCGGAGCGAATTATTTCGCTGGGGGCTCCAAAAGATAAGGTTTTTGTGAATGGGAACATCAAATATGACCGCGATTTCAGTAAGAATATCGATCGGGATGCACTTTATCGCAGGTTGAAAATTGGTAAAGAACAGCCGGTGTTAGTGGCCGGCAGTACCCATGATAATGAGGAAAAACTGTTACTAGAGGTTTATAAAAAATTAAAGCAAGCTTTTCCCAGATTAAGAATGATCATCGCTCCCCGCTATATCGATCGTACCGAGGAAATCAAGAAAAATTTTATTGAAAACGGAATTAAAGCTGTAAGCTGGTCGAAGGAAATCGACCAATCAACCGGAGAGGCTGTAATCATAGTTGATACTTTCGGGGAATTGGCCGGTCTATACCAAATAGCCACCCTGGTATTTGTAGGAGGCAGTCTGATCCCCAGAGGGGGACATAATATTCTTGAACCCGCGGCATACGGTAAATTGGTTTTTGTGGGTCCCCATATGTTTAACTTTAAGGAAGATACGCAATATTTTTTAGGGGCGGAAGTGTTAATCCAGATTAATAACGAGAACGAACTTGCTCAGCAAATGGTTTATTATTTAAATCATCAAGATGAGCTTGAAGAAAAGGGTCAAAGGGCTAGCGAACTGATTCAAGCCAATAAAGGAGCTCTGCAGGCCAATTTGCAACAAATCAACCATTTGTTGATACGGAAACCGAAAATACTAATCGTCCGTTTAAGCGCGATCGGGGACGTGATTCATACTTTACCGGTAGCCTTTGCCATTAAAGAAAAATTTCCTCATGCCGAATTAAACTGGTTGGCGGAAGAAAGAGTAGCCGGGTTGTTGGGTTTAAATCCGTATATCGATAAGATCATCGTAATGCCCAGAAAGCAATGGCAGGAAATAGGGAAAAACAGTAAATGGCAGCAATTAAAAGCAGTTATCGGTTTTCTAAAGGGCTTACGAAATTATCATTTTGATTTGGTATTGGATTTGCACGGCTTTTTCAAAAGTGCTCTGCCGGTTGGGATGACAAAGGCTCCCTTGCGATATGGCAATGGGGATGCCGGTGAAGGAAGTACGTTATTCTATAATCAGGAAATCAAAATTCCTGCCGAACTCACTCATAAAATCGATCGTTATTTGTATCTTGCCAAAAAGGCCTTGGGCCTGAGCGACGGGCAGGTTAAATTTGCTATTGAGCCCAGTCAATCTGATAAGCTAAAAGTAACCAAACTATTGGATGAGTATGGCTTGAGTGATCAAAAGTTTATCATCATCAATCCCTACACAACTTGGAAAACCAAGGACTGGATTGTGGAACGTTACCGGGAACTGGCGGAACGGGTCAAAAAAGAGCTTGGGTATGAAGTGGTTTTTACCGGCGGACCGGGTGATCGCAAGGGAATTGATGCGGTTCTGGAGAAGATTTCAGTGCCGGTATATAATTGGGCAGGTTTGACCAATCTTGGCGAGTTGGCTGAATTATATAGACAGGCGGAACTTTTTATCGGCGGCGATACCGGGCCGATGCATTTAGCGGTGGCGGTCGGTTTACCCGTTGTTGCCATTATGGGTCCCACTGATCCGAAAATATATGGTCCTTATGGCAAGAGAAATATAGTGGTCAGCGACGAACATTTAACTTGTCTTGGTTGTTGGAAGCGAATTTGCCCGCATAGTCAGGAATGCATGAAAAATGTTTCTGTTGAGCAGGTGTTTGCGGCTGCGCAAAAGCTACTAAAGGTTGATGGCATGGAATGATTCTATTGAAGTGGCGATTAGAAACATATAAGGAGAGAGAATTTTGAGAGTGTTAATTATCGGTAAGGACTTTTATCATTACGTAAGTTCATTAGTCATGGCGTGTGAATCGCTGGGACACGATGTTATGAAAATAAATTTAACTCCATTTAAAAATCAAAAAGGGAATAGTTTAAGCAAAAACCTAGTGAAAATGGGGTTAAAAGGTGCAGAGATAAGATATTATCAAAATATGAACCAACAATTTATTGAAACGGCCAAAGCTTTCAAACCAGACATCTGTATAATAATTAACGGCAGGAATATTGGGCAGGATTTTTTGCGGTATTTAAAAGAAAATAAAATTGCAACCCGATTGTTTATGCTGGATAGTATTCGAATAGAAGTAAATATTTGTCAATCTTTCTTGGAAAATCTGACCTATTACGACAAGATTTTCTCTTATGAGCCATCTGATCTGGAATTCATGGTGGACAAACATTCTTCAGTCGAATATTTATTTGTGGGTTTTGATAGTTCAATATTTTATCCTCTACAGGAAATAAAGGAAAAAGAATATGATATTTGTTTTGTAGGTAGGCTGTATCCTTTCCGTTTGCAATTGTTGGAAAAAGTTGCAAGTTACGCTTACAGTCATAACAAAAAAATGATTGTTCATACAACAGACCGCTATCCCAAAAAAGATTTTAGCCACGCACTCAGAAGCTTTTTTCGTAGTATGAGATTTAAAGCCAAATATCCATACCTAGATAAATGCATAAGTGATACTCCGCTATATAACGAAGAATTATCAAAGTTTTATCAGAAAAGCAGAATTTGTATCAATATGCATGCCGGAGAAAACGATAAATTACATACAGGCCCAAACCCCAGAACGTTTGAAATTCTTGGCATTGGATCCTTTCAGTTAATTGATGCAGGGCACCTGGATGATGTTCAATTGGAAAATGGGCGACATTTGATAGAATATCAAGATGCAGAACAACTGTGTCAAAGTATTGATTATTATTTGAATCAAGAAGAAGAGCGCCAAAAAATTGCTTCAGCGGGATATGAATGCGCCAAAGAGAATTATTCTATGATAGAATGTGCTAAGAAGTTATTAGAATTATAGCATTTCTTGTGCGGACATTGGTAATCCCTATTTAAAAATACTTTTTATTTTCCTTTTGCGTTTGATCGCGCGCTCCCTTTTCCTGCGCATTTTGACGAGTAAATTTAATAGTTCACGATATCCTTCCGGCGCATAATGCCGTAAAAAGACCTCCTGTTCGTTTTGGGAAAAGTCGAAACGAGCCAGATCTTTCATTCTTTTTTTAGGAGCCAATTTACCGTTGATTCGGGCCCGGTTCAGATCGATATAGTAAAACGCCGGGCTGGAGTCGATGTTTTTTATTAAGACATTGCCGGCATGGAGATCATTATGAACAATGCCGGCATCGTGCATTTTTCTTACATCTTCGGCGATAAATGGTAAAAAATTGATAATCTGATGGTGATAAGGATGATCTTTTTGATTGATAATGTCTAAGAGATTACAATCATAGGGAATATATTCGGTTATATAATAACTATAAACCAGTTCATTGTTTTCCCCCCTCTTTTCAACGACAGCAAGGGGTTTAGGCGTTTTAATGCCGATTTGGTTTAAAGCAGTTGCAATGACCAGGGAACGGACTGCTTTCGATTGGATGAATTTGAATCGAAGCCGGTTATATTGAGTGTTGATGTTGAATTTTTTAATAACAATATCGTTCATGAGACTGTTATTTTCTTCAGCCCTGAAAGTCACCAAGGTATTTCGCTCATTGTAAATGACATTTCCCTTTTCAAATCGAACGGGTATTTCTTTGACAAAATTTATAAACTCCGCATTATGCCAATCTTCCGCTATCCAAAGGAATTCTCCTTTTTTTAATCTCTGCGCTACATTCTCCAACTGAGGAAACTTCACGATTGTTTGCCCCTCTCCTATGTGGCTCAAATCCGATCGTATCCATGTATTATTCATCAATGCGTATATTATAAGCCCCCGAACAAGGTGAGTCAAGAATGCAAACTGCGACTGTTCCGAAATTATTCATCAATCACTATAAAAAGGCACCCTTGTTTTTGTAATAATGGAATAAATAGCAAGAAAGGGGATTCGTTAAAAATTTTAAGCGTTAATTTAGGGATTAATAATAGATTTGAAATTTGGCAGGATTTTTTTAAATAAAATGGAAATATTGGTAGCTTAAAAGAATAAGGTTACGGCCTATATTTAGGAAAAAATATTTGGATGAGGCGGAGGTTCTGGATTTGAGCGAATTGGTGTCAGTTGTTATTCCTGCTTATAATGTGGGTCCTTATATTGAAGATTGTATAAAATCGGTATTCAATCAAACCTATACGAACTGGGAATTGATTGTGGTTAATGACGGTTCGAAGGACAATACTTTGGATATTGCCCGGAAAGCAGCCGGCGACGATCCGCGAATCCATATTTATACCCAATCGAATCAGGGTTCTGCGGCGGCCAGGAACAGCGGTTTGAGTTATGCCAAGGGAAGTTCGATCATCTTTATGGATGGGGATGATTTTTGGCTTCCGGAATGTTTGGAGAAATTGGTATCCGCTCAAGAACAAAGTGGGGCTCAAGTGGCTTATTGCGGTTATAATCACTACTATATGAACGGCTATAACCGGAATTACCGCTATGGCTATCCCGACGGCAATATTATCATTCCGGCAATCAAAGGTGAAGTGCGCTTTCATCTCGGTGCAATGTTGATTGATAAAAAAGTGCTGGATAAAAATAAATTAAAATTCACTGAAGGTTGTCTGATTGGACAAGATCTGGAATTCATGTTGAAAGTAGCCGCAGTTGCAACATTTAAAGCGGTTCCACAAAATTTATTGATGTACCGGGTCCGTCCCGGTTCCGCCATCAACTCCAAGTGGAAATGGGAAAAACATTTTCATGCAGTTAAAGGAGTGCGGCGTGCTGCAGAATTTATTGCCGATCATTATCAGGTATCTCCGGATTTAACGATTATTCAATCGGGAATGGATATCCGGCTTGGCAAATTGTTAAGTAAATTTTTCTGGCATGTAGTTAAAACAAACCATTATCAAGAAGCGCTAGGAATCATTGAGAGAACCTTAGAAGATCATTATTACGCAAAGACCCTGGAAAAATTAAAAAAGAATCAATTGGGTCTTTTAGACCGAATCAAACATCAAATCGTGCTTTCAAAAAATAGGTTTTTTTGGAAGCTTGCCAAATATATGTGAAGCATTTAAATTTATTAAATTAGATGAAACCGGGGAGAAAATAATAATGAAACCCAAAATATTTTTTTTAAATACCTTTGCTCCATGGGGTGGAGGGGAGAAATGGACTTTGGATACTGCCCTTGAATTGAACCGGCGGGGTTATGAAGTTGTGATAGGCGCTAAGCCCAGGAGTGAGTTATATCAAAGATCTCAAGAAGCAGGATTAAAGATTAAAGCGGTTTCACTAAAAAACACTATTTCTGCTTTTAATCCATTTAAGCTCATTTCTTTTACACTTTATTTGCGCAAGGAAAAAATCAACATCTTGTTTGTAAATCTCTCCCAGGATTTAAAGTTCGGAGGCGTAGCGGGGAAATTTGCAAAGGTGAACAAGATTATATTTATAAGAGGAAGCGCAAATCCCATTAAAAATCGATTTTATACCAAATTATTATTGAGGGATTGTGTAACCGGCATCCTCGCCAACTCTCAGGCTACTAAGGAGACGATTTTAGTCAACACTTCCGAGTGGTTAGATGAAGTTAAAATAAAGATTGTATACGATGGTATTAAATTGGACGAAATTAAAGCCGCCATCGTCCAATCTGGATCGAATGTTAGAGAGGAGTTTGGTATTGGAAAGGATCAAATTTTAATAGCGAATATTGGAAGGATTTCTCGGGAAAAAGGTCATCAATATCTGGTTGAGGCGGTTCGATGTTTAATAAATCGAGGGGTCAAGAACTTTAAGGTATTAATTGTTGGAAAAGGTATTCTGGAGAATGAAATAAAAACCCAAGTGAAAAATTACGGGTTAGAGGATTATATTATTTTTGCCGGATTTAGAACTGATATTTATAATATGATGAAACAAATGGATTTTTTATTACATACGGCTCTCTTTGAGGGTTTTGGTTTTGTAATTGCCGAAGCTATGGCTGTGGGAAAACCAGTGGTTTGTACCAATGTAAGCAGCATCTCCGATATGGTCATTGATGGGGAAACAGGATATTTGGCACAGAGTAAAAATCCAGATGACATAGCTGATCAAGTGATTAGGATGATAAATACTGATAAGGATAAAAGAGAAAAGATGGGAGAAAAAGGTAAAAAAATAGTGGAAGAAAAATTTGCTTTTGAAAAAGTAACCGATCAATTGGAGAATTTGTATCTTGTAAATCATTAATGCTTTTTTGAACATGATGACGTTGTGGACAGGCAACACAAATATCTTCTGTATCGGGGGAGGGTATCACGATTTGTTTAAATGGAATCATCTAACCATATATTCAACATACTGATATTGCTTTTTTTCTTACGCAGGATAGAGCAACGCTGGGAGCGACCCAAGCGGCGCATCAGGTTTAGCAGGATGGCGGATTTCCTATTGGGCCGCCATTTTTTTGCCACAATGGAAAAGCAAGCGGTAAACCCAGAAGGTTCGGAGGGGGCGCCTTCGGATCGAGAAACGGTTATTCTCCCTTGCGGCCGGTACTCCAAAAATATCAGTGGAACGCTTATTTCGCTTTCTCCTCATTCGCTTTTGGCGGTCTTTTTACCGTATCCGTTCCAGCTGTTGCCGCCGTTTTCCCCAATTATCTTGTACTGTTCGGGACTTAGGGAACCACTGATTAATTGACCATACAGCGGTCTCCGTGCTTAAATCTCATGCTTTTGAAACATTTGAGACCGAATATTAACCATTTTCAACTTGTTTCCAGGGTATTCCCCCGGAAAAGGGCATAGTTATGCCCTGCAAAATTCTTTTTGTCTGCCGGCCGGATACACATCACCAGATTGGCGCTGGCAAATAGCATGAAGAACCGGTTCAAATTCTTGGTTATTCCGCGATAGGCTACTTTAGAATAACCGAATTGCCGCTTGACGATTAAGAAAGGGTGCTCCACTTTGCAACGGGTCGATGACTTGCGGTTTTCCATCTGTCTGTCCCAGTTGGTACCCTTGTAATGCGCGGTGATCTTATTTTGAGAAGGCCGTTTGTTGATACGAAAGTCTATCTGCCGAAGATTATTGTCGGACTTGATATCTTTACGTTTTTCAATCCCAAGATAGCCGGAATCGCCATAAACTACTGCGTCTTCTTTCCGGACCAGCTTTGCTGTCTCAGTGATATCGTGCTCGTTGGCTGAAGTTGCCGTTATGGTGTGGACATAGCCGCTGCCTGCGTCCACACCGGAATGAATTTTCATTCCAAAGTGCCACTCGTTTCCTTTTTTGGTTTGGTGCATTTCCGGGTCGCGTTGGCTGCTTTGGTTTTTTGTGGAACTTGGGGCAGCTACAATGGTTGCATCCACTACCGTACCGCCATGCATGAGTAGACCTGCTTGATCAAGCCTGTCTCGCACGTCGTCAAATATGAGTTTGGCAATACCGCTATCTTCAATTAAATGGCGAAAATGCAGTAACGTGGTGGCATCGGGCGCTTGTTCTTTCAAAAAGTCGAGTCCCATAAAAGTGCGTATGGCGTAACTATCATAGATGGCATCTTCGGTGCCTTCATCGGATAGATTGAACCAGTTCTGCAATAGGTACATACGTAACATTGTCTCTATTTCCCGCGGTTTGCGGCCACGGTCTCCCTTGGGGTAATGGGGCCGAATCATCTCAACCCATTTTGTCCACGGGATAATCGTGTTCATTGAGTTTAAAAAGTTTTCTCGCTTGGTTTGACGCCGTCTGTTTGCGTATTCCATATCGCTGAAAGTTTGCTGTTTCATGGATTTCCCCTTGTTTTTGTTACCGTAATTATACGATATCTCGCAGTTTTGTTCCAGGAAAAGCTTTGAAAAGTTGCGATTAAATCAGTGATTCCTTAGATGTTCGTCCATTTCAGCTTCAAGTATCTTTTTTAGAGCTCCATCAAAAAAATGAGCTTCATCGTCATGTCGGCGGGTGTACCTTGCTCTTTGCTGGTGAGTTCTGCAAGCTGTATTTCGTTTTTTACATAATTGTGTATGATAAAGATGATCCACCTGATTAATGATATTCAAGAGTGATAATCATAGAGAATATAGTCTGTTATATTGCATTTTAAAGAATCTGCGTGTTGTCCTCTTTTTTCAATCTACGGCTTTATTTTTATGGCCCCGAACAAGGTGAGCACGAATGCTAATGGGGCTGTTTTGGCATGCCCGTTAGTTTTAAAAAATGTTTGTAATTAAACAATAACCAAATAAACAGAGAAATATATTCATTATATAAAAATATTATTAGAAATATAGTATTGTTAGTTACTTTTGAATTTTGCAGGATTTTTTAAAAAATGGGAAAAAATAAATTAAATGTAATGAGCTAGGTTTATGGCTGGATTATGAAGGTAAAAATATTTGAATGAGGCGAAGGTTCTAAATTTGAGCGAATTGGTGTCCGTTGTTATTCCTGCATATAATGTGGACCCTATACATTGAAGCTTGTATAAAGTCGGTATTCAATCAAACCTACGGAAACTGGGAACTGATTGTGGTGAATGACGGATCTACGGATAATACTTTGGAACTGGCCCGGAAAGCGGCTGGGGATGATCCGCGTATCCATATCCATACCCAACCAAACCAAGGCTCTGCGGTAGCCAGGAACACCGGTTTGAGTCATGCCAAGGGGAGTATGATCGTCTTCCTGGATGGGGATGATTTTTGGCTTCCGGAATGTTTGGAGAATTTGGTATCCGCTCAAGAACAAAGTGGGGCTCAAGTGACTTATTGAGGTTATAACCACTACTATATGAATGGCTACAACCGGAATTACCGATATGGGTATCCCGACGGCAATATTATCATTTCGGCAATTAAAAGTGAAGTGCGCTTTCAGCTGGGGGCATTACTGAGTAATAAAAAAGTGCTGGATCTTTTCTTTTAGGAATTATTTGCGCAAGGAAAAAATCAATATCTTATTTTTGAATCTCACCCAGGATTTAAATTTTGGAGCATTAGCGGGAAAGTTGGCAAAAGTGGATAAAATTATTTTTCGAAGAGGAAGCGCTCTTCCCATAAAAAATCGAATTTATACTAAATTCTATTTCCGGGATTGTTTAACCGGCATCATCGCTAACTCCCAGGCGACGAAGGAGACGATTTTAGTAAACACTTCGGATTGGTTGGATGAAGCGAAGATTAAGGTTATATACAATGGAATCAAATTGGATGAAATCAAAGCCGAAATCGTGAAACCGGGGATAAATATTCGAGAGGAATTCGGCATTAAACCGGAGGAAATTTTAATTGCCAATGTCGGAAGGCTTTTAAGGCAAAAAGGTCATCGGTACCTGATAGAGACGGTTAAATGTATGGTTGATAAAGGGATTAAGGGTTTTAAGGTAACCATTGTTGGTGGAGGCGGGTTGGAGAGTGAAATAAAAGCCCAGGTGAAAGAGTTGGGTTTGGAGGATTGTATATTTTAACAGGCTTTAGAACGTATATTTATGACATTATGAAACAGATGGATTTTTTATTGCATACGGCGCTCTGGGAAGGCTTTGGTTTTGTAATTGCTGAAGCCATGGCTGTAGGGAAACCGGTGGTTAGCATTGATGTAAGCAATATTTTCGAGATCATCGTTGATGGAGAAACCGGATATTTGGCCTAGAGTGAAAACTCGGAAGATATCGCCGATAAGGTGATCCGAATGATGAATTGTGGAAAAAGAGAAGTAATGGGAGAGAGAGGAGAAAGATAGTGGAAGAAAAGTTTTCTTTTGCGAAAGCAACCGAACGGTTGGAGGATTTGTTTATTTAATAACTAGTTTATAAACTATGCGCAACATCTGCAATAACTAAATTAACCTAACGAAAAATGGATTCCGCCAACTCTGGCTCTTTATAGCTACTATTACCTTATAGATGCAGTATTGAAGACTGGCTAAAGTAATCAGAGAAATTATTTGATGAACTTGTTTATAAGTTTATTTAAGTATTACAGCACAGCAAATGGTTTAAGAAGGTACGATATATAAATTAATGATTCATCCTAAGAATTTTGAGTCCTTTGCAGTCCTAAAAAATCATTCACATTAAAAAAACTATCAATTTTATGCAGTATTTCATCGTCAGCCCAATCCCACCACGCCAATTTTTGTAAAATATCTATCTCATCCGGAGCAAATCTATAACGCAGGACTTTTGCCGGAACACCAACAACCACCGCATAATCAGGTATATCTTTAGTAACAACAGCACCAGCGCCAATAACTACACCATTTCCTATAGTAACTGCAGGTAAGATAACTACATTTCTTCCTATCCATACATCATGGCCTATAGTAATCTTACCATTTTTTTTACTATTAAAGATGTCGTTTACATCTGTTTTATCCTTCGGACAAATGCCAAAACTTTTTAAAAATAATGCTGGGCTTGTAGAGATATAATTAGTTGGATGTTGGCCTATAGCTAATTTTACGTCTGCTGCAATTGAGCAAAACGCTCCAATGGATGCTAATGGTGAATTTCGATGACATAGTTGTTCATATCCATAACTATACTTACCAACAGCAATATTTAAATATTTATGGCAATAATATCGTGCTAAATTATCGCGTCTTCCATACTTATGTTGAGATTTTTTTAAAATAAATCTAGGGATTTTATTTCTAGCATATATTTTTTGTGCTACTTCACATAAAAATGCATCATACTTTGAAATTTCATAAAATATTTTTAAATTATCCATAACATCACCCAAATATTAAATTCAACAAGCAATAGAGAATCCCTTTAAATTTACATAACGATTTAAATAACTATTATGATCTCCTAATATAATTACACGTATGTTATAACTAGCCACCACCTGCATACCAAAAAGCAACAATCTCGGTGTTTCCCTGTTTGTCATTAGGATATCCCAATATATCTCAGATTATTTGTAGTGTTATAAGTATTGTAAAAAATGTATCTGTTAAAAATATCTTGATCAAATTTCTACATGTACTAGAGACTTTTATGTCCCCTAATGTCATATTAACGAGTTTAACGAAGTTTCCATTCCGGTGGATTCAAACTTCCCAGCATACTTTGGCTTCAAAAGATCCCATAGAAAAATTTAGGTTAATTGGACCCAGCGATTATCTTTTCGAAATTTCGTTTCAAAGGGAAGACAAGAATTTCGTACTTTTTCTGGGCATTTGGTCAAATTTATATGCTTGAAGCTCTATGCACCATGCTTAAATGTTTAATCCGGATTCCCTTAAAGCTTTATTTTCAAATTTCGAAAAAACTGCTTATTAAAAAACAATCTGGAATAGAAGATTTTATGATATAATATTCCCAGTTTCTTTTCAATTACATGATTTTTTTTCAAATAAGCAGACTCCATACTGCAAAATATCAGATTAACTTAATTTCAGTAAAGTACATTCAATTGTATGTTAGCATGTTGATTTTTATTTATGATGTATTAAAAAAAGTATTCAGCAAAAATTAATAGACTGGCATTAAGAATAATTATAAATTTTACACTATATTGAGTGGCTTTATAAGGTAGACTAACTTTTTTATTAGGGGGACAATATTAAAATGAAAGTAGTATTATTGGCTGGAGGTTTTGGCACTCGGATAAGTGAAGAATCCCATTTAAAGCCGAAGCCCATGGTGGAGATTGGTGGAAAGCCAATCCTATGGCATATTATGAAAATTTATTCTCACTATGGATATAATGAATTTGTTATATGTTTAGGATATAAAGGATATTTGATAAAAGAATATTTTGCACATTATTTTTTACATGAAGCCGACATTACTTTTGACTTCAGTGTATCCAACCAGCAGGTTGTCCACAATCATCATGCGGAACCCTGGAAAGTTACATTGGTTGATACGGGGTTAAATACTATGACAGGTGGTCGGATCAAGCGGGTAAAGGAGTACATAGGTAATGACCCCTTTATTATGACTTATGGTGATGGTGTAAGTGATGTCAATATCAATAATCTTGTTGAGTATCATAGAAACCATGGCAAACTGGCTACGGTTACTTCTGTACAACCTTCCGGGAGATTCGGCGCCCTGGACTTGACTGAATCCGATGAAGTATTAGGTTTTCAGGAAAAGCCGAAAGGTGATGGAGGTTGGATTAATGGTGGTTTTTTTGTTTTACAGCCCGAAGTTCTGGATTTTATCGATAATGACAATACGACCTTTGAACGTGAGCCGTTAGAAAAGTTAGCGATGAACACTCAATTGAAGGCATATAAACATGCCGGTTTTTGGCAGCCCATGGATACAATCCGTGATAAAGAGTTGTTGGAGAAATTATGGCAACAAAATCAAGCGCCATGGAAGGTATGGGAATAGGTAAATCATGATCAATAATAGCTTTTGGAAAAATAAAAAGATATTCTTAACCGGTCATACCGGCTTTAAAGGTTCCTGGTTGTCGTTATGGTTATATAGTCTTGGGGCCAAAGTTACCGGCTATGCTTTAAAACCGCCAACTCATCCGAGTTTATTCGAACTTTGTCATAATGAAGAAATAATGCAATCGATCATTGGAGACATACGAGACCAAAATATTTTGCTAGAAGCAATGCTTAAAGCTCAGCCGGATATTGTTATCCATATGGCGGCGCAGCCCCTAGTCCGGGATTCATATAAAATCCCCGCAGAAACTTATGAAATTAACGTTATGGGTACCGTTAACCTTTTTGAGGCGGTTCGCCATTGTAAAAGTGTCAAAGCCGTTGTTAATGTTACAACCGATAAATGTTACGAAAACAAGGAATGGCTCTGGGGTTATAGAGAAAATGAACCAATGGGTGGCTATGACCCGTATTCTGCCAGCAAAGCTTGTTCAGAATTACTGACTTCTTCTTACCGCAATTCCTTTTTTCACCCGGACCGCTACGCCGAACATGGTGTTGCAGTTGCGTCGGCACGGGCAGGAAATGTCATCGGTGGCGGTGACTGGGCAGCGGATCGATTAATACCGGATTGTATAAAGTCGTTATTGAATGGAGAAAAAATAGTTATTCGCAGTCCTTATGCTATCCGGCCATGGCAGCATGTATTAGAGCCATTGAACGGCTATTTGCTGCTATCACAAAGGTTATATGAAGAAGGGATCAATTATGCAGAAGCGTGGAATTTTGGCCCCAATGATAACGATGCTAAACCGGTAGAGTGGATAGTTAGTAAGCTATGTGAAAAATGGAAAGGGAATGCAACCTTTGAAATCGATAAAAGTCCGCAGGTTCATGAAGCAAATTATTTGAAATTAGATTGTTCAAAGGCAAAATCCCTTTTAAAGTGGGAACCACACTGGGATTCAGAAACTACACTTGATAAAATTGTGGAATGGTATTTGTTTTATAAGGATAATCAAAATATTAGAAATGCTTGCCTGCAGCAAATAGTGGACTTTATGAAATAGAATTTTGGGAGGGCCTTATTATGATTGATGGAGTAATAATAAAAAAGTTAAATAAAATTCCAGATGAACGCGGTTGCATTTTGAAGATGATGGAAAGCAGCGATAATGAATTTCAAGGATTTGGTGAAATTTATTTTTCTATAGTATATCCAGAAGTCGTCAAAGGATGGCATCTTCATGAAAAAGCCTTCCTTAATTACGCCGTTATTAAAGGGATGATAAAATTAGTCTTATTTGATGATCGGATTAATTCAGTAACCAAAGGAGAGATACAAGAGATTTTCATGGGTGATCAAAATTATTGTCTTGTTCAAATTCCTCCCCAAGTCTGGAACGGATTTAAGGGAATTGGGACCGAAACCGCTATAATTGCTGATTTAATAAATTGTACCCATAATGAAGATATTATGCAAAGACTGGACCCGCATAATAACAACCTTATCAAATATGACTGGAGCCGAAAGGAGCGTTGAGAATGGAGAGCGTTTTAATAACTGGCGGGAGTGGAATGTTAGCTATCGCAATGGCGGAAGTTTTTTCAAATAACTTTTGTGTTTTAAATCCTGATAAAACAGAAATGGATATTACTAATCGAAATTGTGTGAATAAGGTATTTGAACAATTTAAACCGAATTATGTCATTCACACTGCTGCTATAACCAATGTGGACTTTTGTGAGGAATTTCCTGAGCTAGCCTTACAAGTTAATGAAAAAGGGACAGAAAACATAGCCTACTATTCAGAAAAGTTTCAAGCCAAAATGGTTTATATAAGTAGTTGTGGATTATTTGGGGATGAAGTCCGTCCTTATAGGGAAACTGATGAAGTACAACTGAAGACTCAATATGCAAAATCAAAGTATCTTGGGGAAATAAAAGTGAAGGACAATTGTTCAAGATATTTTATTGTTAGGCCGGGTTGGCTATTTGGGGGAACGAAAGAGCATAAGAAAAACTTTGTTTATAACAGATATTTGGAAGCCCAAAAAAAGAACGAAATTGAAAGTGCTGTTGATAAATTTGGATGTCCAACCTATACGAAACATTTAGCTGAAAAAATACTGGTGTTAATGAAAACCGATTATTTTAATATTTATCATATTACCAATAATGGATATTGTAGCCGTTATGAATACGTAAAAAAAATAATTAGTTGCTTTGATAACTTAAAAACTGTTGTAAAAGAAACGGATTCCTCTTCTTTTGTTCGAAAGGCTCCCGTACCCGATTGCGAGATTTTGGAAAATTATAATTTAAAAGATCAAGGTTTTAATTTACTTCCGGATTGGCAAGTTGGTATCGAGGAATATATTTTAAAACTAAAGAAAAGTATCTAAGGTGAAAGCTCATGTCGCAGATTATGGTATTAGGGGCTGGAATAGCCGGCTTGTCAGCAGCATATCATGAAAAAAAAACAGTGTTAAACCTGAATGTAGAAATATTTGAAGAAAAAGCTAGTTATGGCGGATTATTAGATAACTTTACACTTAATGGATTTCGATTTGACAATGCCGTACATCTTTCTTTTACGAAAGATGACTACGTACGGACCTTATTTGACCAAACACCTTATATTACTCATAAGCCGGATGCATATAATTTTGAAAATGGAAAATGGTTTAAGCATCCCATCCAAAATAACCTTTCCCCTTTACCTGCTGAAGATAAAGTAGAAGCAATAAAAAGCTTCTTGGAGAGACCGGCTATTTCTAATCCAGATAACTATCAAACATGGCTATTTCAACAATATGGGGAATATATAGCGAAACGATTTCCGTTAAAATATACTAAAAAGTACTGGACAGTAGATGCCAACCGCTTATCAACCAAATGGATCGGTAATAGGATGTATCGACCTTCGCTGGAAGAAGTTTTATTTGGTGCAATGACGGATGATACACCGAATACTTATTATACTCAAGAAATGCGTTATCCTCAAAAAGGCGGTTATAAATCATTTCTTGATCCAATGGTAAAAGAGTGTGCCATTCACACCAACAAAAAAGCAAAACTGATAGATGCCAAAAATAAATGGGTTGAATTTGCAACGGGAGAAAAAATATATTATGAGCGCTTAATTAGTACCATTCCTTTACCTGAAATAATAAGAATAATTAAAGATGTTCCTGATAACATTGCCGTAGCCGCTAATGAACTATGGGCAACATCCATAGCTTTAATTTCGATAGGTTTTAATCGGCCTGACATTGCAAAATATTTATGGTTCTATATCTATGATGAAAGTTTATATGCATCCAGAGTGTATTCACCAAATTTAAAATCGCTAGATAATGTGCCCCCAGGATGTAGTTCTTTGCAATTTGAAATTTACTTTTCGAAATTTAATCCCTTACCGATGAGCAGTGATTTATTAATTGAGCATACCATAAATTCATTACAATTGATGAATTTAGCAAACTGTGGAGATATTATTACAACAGATTGCAGAATTATCCCCTATGCTAATGTTGTTTTTGAACACGGCATGATAGAAAAAAGGCGAAGTGTTATTGATTATTTAAAAAGTAAAGAGATTTATGTAGCAGGTCGTTTTGGCGAATGGGATTATTTATGGAGTGACCAAAGCTTGTTGAGTGGGAAAAAAATCATTGATTCTTTATTTTCCACTGATATGATATGAAATTTTTAACATTAGAAAATCACCATCAAGAAATCAAATTAGTATGAGAAATATGCAGGCCATATTTATGGATTAAAATTGTAATGCAAAATATTTTGCATTACAATTTTAATCCAATTAATTTAATTTTTAGCCCTCATAACCAGTCGAACAGTAAATTCTTTGTTCATCGTAACAATCATAAACATTGCCTCCGGTACGGCCACGCTTTTTCTATCAATACTTTTCATTTAGCACATTGGCAATACGTTCGGCCATAGTCACACGGCTAATTCGGCACCAACAATAATATACCTAAAATCCATTGTAAACTCCTATGGTTATTTGTTTCTATCTAATTGCCATCCCGATTTATAAATCTTATGCGATCCTAATTTACCGTTGTATGCATCCTTTATTGCTTCTAATTTTAACTTATAAAATCCAACTTTTTTTCCAATCAAAATGTGGCAGTGGGCTTTCCACAGTGCTGAAAAGTACATATAAAGAAATGCTTTTCGTGGAAAATGGGTTTTATAAAAATCAAACCTATTTCTATAAAAATAATAGCGTCTGTAATCATTATTCGATTCAATGGTATTATGAATAATTTTTATTGAAGGAAAGCATAAAATCTTCCCCTTTTTTTTCAATCGCATACTATGTTCTGTATCATCATACAATATATAATAATCTTTTTTGGGAAGGCCAACTTGTTTTAGGGCATTTTTATTAATAATTACTCCCACATAAGAAAATAAATCCATTTCAAAATATTTTTTTTCATATTCATCAATAGGTACAGGTATTTGACGAATCTTTAAGCCATTACAGGAAATTCTTTTCCTATGCACAATATCAATATTGTCATTATTAATTACCGATCCACAAAAAGCCGTTACCTGATCAGTAACAATTGCTTTATCTTGTATCATTGAATCTACGATTTTCAATGCAGATAAATCAGGATAAGCATCGTCATCCGCAACCCAAATCCAATCCGCATCCAACTCAAGCGACTTTTTTAAACCTTCATAAAAGCCGCCGCTACTGCCAATATTAACATCTAAATTGACAATATATTTACTGTACTCGCAAGCCTTTTCTTTCCATTCATTTAGATATTCTAATGTGCCATCGGTGCAATAATTATTAACTACAACCACGTATTTTGGTTTACATGTCTGTTCCTCATAGGCTTGTAAAGCACGTTTTAATAGATTAAGACGATTAAATGTAACAACAACTACTCCAACTGTATTACTTTTCATCTTACACTCCTAGTTGATTATTCCAATATAATTTTTCTACAGAAAATCGTAGTGAATAACTGCATTGGTTTTTCTTGATTTGATTATAACACAATTTGCAAAGGAAGCCCATGTTTTGGGTCTGATATTAGCTGGTTGTCCTAAACAATTCAAACTAACTTCTTTGCTATGAGTTATAATAGAGTCTTACTTTGTACCCAATTTTTTTAATTATGACGATCTTATTATGACAATTCTTTAAAAGCTCTTTCCACAGCCAGTATTACCTGCTCAACACTGATATTCTCTATAAAATTGCCTTCGTGCGGCTTGACAGCCCATTCAGGATGTTTGTAAGGGCAGATAAATTCGTAATCCGTGGGACCGAGAATCATCACGGTTCTTTTTCCTATTGCTGATGCGGCATGCATTAAACCGGTATCTCCACCAACCACAACCGAAGATAGCATGGCCAAGCCCACCGATGTAAGAAAGTCTGATTGACCAGCCGCGACGGGGAACCGGGTGGCTACCTCTTCTAATTTTTCCCGTTCTGATGGCCCTCCTCCAAACAATAATTGCAGGCCCCGGCTTCTCAAATGTTCCGCCAGAGCCACATAGCGATCAAGGGGCCAAATTTTGCCGGCAATGCCATCGCCGGTAAACGGTTGAATAAAAAGAGTGGGCTTTTCCAAAGACAACCCCCAAGTGGAAAACAAAGTCTTGGCTTTCTCTAAATTTTCCTGAGGGACAATATACTGATTTTTAATGGGGAAAACCTTTAATCCCCCTTGTTCCAATAGTTTGAGATTTTGGTCGATTTTGTGAATGCCATGGGTTTGTTTGGTGAAGGTATTGGTATAGAATAAAGATCGTAGTGTTTTTCCCTTTCCAATCGTTCCCCAACGGTGTTTTGCGCCGCTCAGCCGTGATAAAAGGGCATGTTCGGCATGTCCGGAATAATCAACGATCAGTTGATAATTGTTTTTTCGAATGGTCCGATATAAATCGACAGCTAATTTTCTTAATTGGGATAGGTTTTTTGAATCGAGCACTTTTTTGTCGATAGTCAAAACTTTGTTCAGTTCAGGGAAACCTTTTAAAACGTAAGAATATACATCGTTAACTAAAAAATCAATTTTGCTGTTAGGAAAATTGTCCTTGAGCATATAATAAGCCGGGAGAGTCGAAACAATATCTCCAATAGCGCCGCGCCGTATCATTAGGATGTTCTCTATATCTTGCAGCAAATTACCACTCTCATTTCTTCTGCATTAATAATTAAAAAACAATGGACCAACGAATATATTATATAGCTCTGAAATTATGACAGTCAAGAAATGTTTCCAATTGATCACTTATTATCCACTAAATATTCTTCCTTTTTATAATTGAACACATTCTCCTACGATAGTGGGAGGAATTTGAAAAAAATCAGAGAAACAATTAAGATTACTTTTAAATGATTCATTAAGGGAGAAAGAACTGTTTTGGTTATTCATGTTGATGATTTGAATAGGGTTTTCGCAGGTAAAAAAATATTAATATTAGCTCCTCATCAAGATGATGAGGCTTTGATGTGTTCGGGGGTTATTGAACATGCATTAACCACTGGCGCTGAAGTAAAAGTGTGTGTGGTTACCAATGGCGATAAAAAAGGGCGAAAGATCGGCTTAGTCCGTATCAGAGAAACGATCAAAGCCATGAAATATTTAGGGTTAAGCGTGAAGGATCTTATTTTTTTAGGTTATGGAAATACCAAAAAGGATAGCAGTGCTTTTATGAATAGGCTATATAACGCTGCGACTGATGATACAGTGATATCATCCAATGTTGGGACGCAGACTTATAGTATTCCGGAAGCCCCGGAATATCACTATCAAAAACATGGTACTCACGGTATTTACAATCGAGAGACTTTCCGGCAGGATTTGAAATCGGTTATAGCCGAATCCAATCCGGATCAAATTTTTGTTACCTCACTTTACGATAGCCATCCCGATCACTCGAACCTTTACAAATTTACAGTGGAATCAATCATAAGTATTAAACGGAATAATTCCGAATTTGCTCCAGTTATGTATGAGTGCCTGATCCATCCGGATGAGGAAGACGATTTGTGGCCAATACGCGATAGGAAAGCCAAGCAGTTGGCTTCATTTTCAAAACCAGTTACGTTGGAAACCCAAACTTTATTGGATTGGGACAAAAGAGTCATTTTTAGTGTACCTCCCAGTATGCAAAGTGTCTGGAATTTTAAAAATAAGAAACATAAAATCATCAGTAAGTACCGCAGTCAGCGGCCATGGCGCGATCATAACTATTTGTATTCCTATGGAAAGGCTGATGAATTTTTTTGGAAAAGGGATTTTGCCAATATTGCTTATTTGGCAAATGTCAGTGTTTCTTCAGAAAATACGTCAACGGGCCAGCTCGGAATGAAAGTTATTGATGGAATCGCCGATGGATACCCACGGTTTCCGGATAAAGAATGGGTGACAATGGGCGAAACGGCGGGAGCCTGGATTCAGTTGAGCTGGCCAGGTGAACATAAAATCAGTAAGATCGTTCTCTATGACCGGCCTAATTCGATTGATAATATTCGTAACGCTACTCTCACTTTTAGTGATGGCAGTTTGATGAAGGTCGGTTCATTACCCAATAAGGGAAGCGGTTATGAGATTAGTTTTGAAGGTAAAACGGTAACCTGGGTTAAATTGACGATTGATGAAGCAGTGGGGAAAAATACCGGACTCAGTGAGTTTGAAGTTTACGAGGAGAAATGATGACCCAAATCAATGTCTTACATATGGCCCATTTAACAATTCGATATGGTGCTGAAAAGCAATTATTGGATTATTTGGCCTTGACTAAAGATACCCCCAATGAAATCAAGCACCATGTTTGTGCGCTCCGGGTTAATAACCCGATTGATGAAGAGCTGAAATCAATGGGCATTCCTACGATCGTTACCCGGTTATGGCCCTGGAATGTTGTTGAATTTTCAAAGTTTCTTAGAGCCCATGATATTCATATTCTTCATGTTCATAATCAATTACGGTTTCCATTGCGTTCGAGGATTCTGCCGAAATTGGCCGGGGTTCCCCTGATTGTGGAACATGAACACGGAATGGTCTGGAATACTTTTTCAACCCGCTTGATTCACTGGACCCAAGGGTTGGTCGATGCTAATATTTGTAATTCCAATGCCGCCAAAATCATGCTGAAACAAAAATGCGACATCGAAGCAAGAGTGATTTATAATGGAGTTCCCGTGCCTCATAGCGGGGAGGAGGAACAAGTCCGGTTAAGGTTAAGAGAGGAATTAGGCTTCCCTGAAAACGCTAAAATTGTGGGTTTTGTCGGCCGGCTAAATAACCCTAAAGGGCCGGAAGCTTTTGTAAGAATGGTCCCTGCTGTGAGCCGGGCTGTTCCCCAAGCTAAATTTGTCGTTGTTGGCGATGGCCCTATGCGAACCAGTTTGGGAAATGAAGTTGGAAATCTGGGAGTTGAAAAGCAGGTTTACTTTTTAGGATATCGCAAAAACCCATTTCATCTCTTGGAACAGCTGGATGTAGTGGTGGTTCCGTCTTTTCGGGAGGCGTTTGGAAATATATCTATCGAAGCTGCTCTGGCGAAAAAGCCGGTGGTCGCTTCCAGTGTCGATGGGCTGGCAGAAACCGTCATTGATGGTGAAACCGGTTTTTTGGTCGACTGTACGGAACCGATTCAAACCCGTATCAAGGGAACCAGCAGACTGCCCGAGGCGGTCGTCGATGGGCGGAGCCACCAACTTAGGCCTCCGTACTTACCCAATACAGAAATGTTAGCCGAAAAAGTAATTCAATGTTTACAACAACCGGAGATGGCTCTTTCCCTAGGAGAAAAGGCATATTTAAGAGCGGTCGACTCATTTTCGTTAGAACGCTATCGTAATGACTTGGATGATTTGTATAGGGAACTGATGATTCATAATGCATAAAAATGTCTTTTGCCGGAGTTAAATTTAGAAGGGGTTATATTCCGATGTCTGAAAATTGGAAAGTTACAACAGTTAATGTACTTACAAAAATAGTAGTCGTTAATCTTTATATATTTGCTTTGGGGGTTTTTACTTCGAAAGCGCTTACCAGTATCAGCGGCGGTCTGATTTGTTTGGGAGGATTGGCAAAATCAGTAATTTTGCGGGAAAATTCATTTAAATTCATTAAGGACCGGTGGTTACGTTTTCCATTCTTTTTCTTTATTATGGCTCTGTTTTTATCAACATTAGATGCTCATGGTGGCAAAACTTTTTCTGAAATTTTTTCCTATATCTTTTATATGGTTTTTTTCTATACGGCAGCTTCCAACCTTTCCAATCTGAAACAGGTCAAAAACTTGTTGCTGATGGCTTTGATTTCAGCGGGCATATCAGCTTGTTATGGAGTTTATCAGCGCTATTTTTTACATTTGGACAGGCCCTTCAGTTTCACACAACCTCAAGAATTTGGGGGCTGGTTGGCATCTTGCATTATCTTTTTGGTAGTATTTGGTTTTTGCGGCGAATTGAAAATGAAACATCGCCTTCTGTTGCTATGCGGCGCAATGGTCTGTGGCGTTAACCTTATGTTCAACCAAACCCGTGGCGCCTGGCTGGCTGTATTGGGAGGGCTCCTCGCCATGTCCTGGATAAAGGCCAAAAAGCTGTTGCTAATTTTGGTAGCCATATGTCTGGTTTTAGCGCTCTTTTTACCCCAGGTTTATATCAATCGATTTAAGAGCGGTTTTGAAATGGAGCACCCTTCGAACCTGGGACGAGTCGGCATATGGACGGGCACACTATTAATGTACCGGGACCATTTTATAAATGGAGTCGGCATCGGCAGGTTTACCCAAGAACTTGAAACAAAGTACAATCAGCCGAATATTGATGTTTACTGCCATGCTCATAATAATTTCCTGCAATTTATGGCTGAAACGGGGACGATCGGATTGATCGCTTTTGTTTGGCTGATGGCGACGATTATGGTTTGGTTATATAAAAACTATGCAGGGATGGCGAACGGAAATTGGCGGGCGCTTTTATTGGCTTCGTTTGGCTCGGTCATTGTTTTTAATATCCACGGGTTAACGGATTATAACTTTGGAATGGCTCCAACCGCCCGGCTTTTTTGGTTTATATTGGTAATCAGTATGGCAGTCGTTAATTTATCTAAACCGGGTGCCCAAGAAAACCAGTAGTATTTGATGGTGGCCAATGCAACACGGAATTTGGATAATAGAAATTGGGTATAAATTATTATTAGGTCTCTACAAGAATATATTTTGATATCATGAAATGAACTGTTGTAAAAAGAGCACCGTCCCGATTGGCACCAATCGATGGATTAAGGAACATATTGTCAAGGAGTCCGGTAAAAATTCCTTTGATGGGGTTTCCAATCCGGAATTTCATAGAGAAGGAAAAGCCATTCAGGATTTCTTCCATCCGGATCGGGTAGTTATTGGTTATGAATCGGAAAAAGCCAAAGAAGTCATGAGTGATATTTGCCGTAGCCTTTTTCTACTGGAGACTCCGTTTGTTTTTTGCGGTTTGGCGACTGCGGAACTTATCAAATACGCCTCTAACGCCTTTTGGCGACTAAAATTATGTTTATTAATCAAATCGCCAATCTCTGTGAAGCAGTCGACGCCGATGTGAATCAGGTGGTAAGCGCGATGGAAAAGGACGGACGCATCGGTTCTAAATTTTTATATCCCGGTCCCGGATATGGCGGAAGTTATTTCCCCAAGGGCCCCAAAGCCTTGGTTGAAATCGGCAATCACTATCAAGTTGAGATGTCATTGGTAAAGACGGTGATCTCATCCAATGAGGCTCAAAAAGAAAGAATGGTTCAAAAATCAGAAAAGTCTTTGGGTAATTTGGAGAATAAGACTATAGCCGTTTTGGGCTTGGCATTTAGCGGGAACCGATGATGTGAGAGATTCGCCGACCATTGTGATTATTAATTCCCTGTTAATGAAAAAGACATTGATTACGGTTCACGATCCTCAGGCCATGGAAAATGCTGAAAAACTGTTTGGCTCACAGATTGAATCTGCCGCTAGTGAATATGAAGCGCTTAAACAGGCTGATGCCTTGGTTTTATTAACCGAATGGAATGAATTTCGAAGTTTGGATTTGGATCGGGTTAAGCAGGTTATGAAAGGAAAGCATATTTTGGATACCAGAAACTTACTTGATCCATCTCAGGTTAAAGCCTTGGGTTTTATTTATGAAGGAGTCGGCCGTTAACGTAAAAGAAAATTATCATTTTGATTATATCAATCTCGGACAGGGAAGGGGCAATTTTGTAGTGGTTGGGATAGCATTCAAAAAATTTATGCGCCCACCTTCAAAAAATTATTCGTTTCCAACGAATCAGACGGAAATAACCTATAACTGCCGAAATATGAGCGGCTCCAACTTTGGAGCCGTTTTTCAATTTCTATTTAACCTTTATCTTAAATGATTTTTTAAAGAAATGATTAATAATTAGTTGATATAGAAAAACAGTTGATTGATCAGAAAAACCAATTAAAAAAATGATCCGGTCGATTGGATGATGGACCAAAACAATTGGTTGATCGAAAAAATCAATTAAAAAAATGATCAGAGCGATTGGTTAAAGGAAAAAAATAATTGGTGAAATCGTTTTGGTCATTGGTTGATCAGAAAAACCAATTAAAAAAATGATTCGGACGATTGGATGAGTGAAAAAATAGCTCGTGTCAAGATTAATGTGTAAACTTAAAAAAATCATGAAACGAAATTAGCATGGTCTGCCAGGCCACATTATCCAGTGTCTTTACATGATACATGGTCCCAATCGCCTGGAGAAAAAACCAGGCGATAAAACTAAATCCGATCGCTCTTCCGATATAGCTTCCATCCCGGTCGGGGATTACGAAACGGATGAAGAGCACGCCTAAGAATCCATTCCAGATCAGAAGGTAACCGGTAGAGACGATAAGGTCTATCGTGCTTGTTATGGAGTGTCCGGCAATGACTTGGCTCATGGATTCAAACCAGGTCACTCTGGCAAAGTGGAAAAGATATTGGGAGGATAGATTCCAAATTAAATGATAAAAAGCGGCGATTACCCCGGCTACCGCTCCTCGTAATAGCCTGTCTTTGAACAATGCCTTAGGTACCTCGGTTATCTATGTCTACTCATAAAATCCCCCCCGGTTAAAAAAATATACCCCGGCAACTTTTTGGCAAATGGGGGAAAGACAAGTCTTTTGGGTGTACAATAACCATACGCGGGCCTTAAAAAAGCTAGTTGTTTCTTTCCGTGAGATAATAGGATAATGCAATAACCGGCATGATCAGTCCAAAAAGGGATGCCAGCATCCAGCCGCCGCGCGCATACCCCCAGCCGCCCAATGCGGAGCCGATCGCCCCGCCGGTAAAGAATACGGCCATGAATACTCCGTTGACACGCCCCCGTATTTCACTGTCCAGCGAATAAATAGCCCGCTGCCCGAGAACGAGATTGCCGGAAACCGCCATATCCAGACTAATGGCTGCTATGATAAACAACGTTAAAGCGATAACCGATGCATCTTTAAACAAAAGGGTCATGGCAAACGAGAGGATGGCAATGACAATGGCAAGACCGGTCAATGGTTTTGTAAAGCCTTTATCGGCAAGCCTCCCGGCCATGGGAGCCGCTATTACGCCGGCGACACCGGCAAGGGCAAATAGGGCGATACCTCGCTGGGAAAGATTAAAATGTTGCGCCAGCCATAAAGGGGTTATTGTCCAAAATAAACTGAATGCGCCGAATAGACAAGCCTGATAGAATGCCCGGCGGCGTAAAACCGTTTTGGTTGCAAAAAGGGATCCCATCGAACGGATTAAACTGCCGTAGTCAATAGTTGGTGAAGGTTCTCGCCGGGGAAGAATGAGTGCCAGTACCACGGTTAAACCAGACGTCATGACGACCGAGAGAATAAAAACCGCGTGCCAACCCCAAAGATCCGTGAAAAAACTGGCAATGGGCCGCGCCAACATGATTCCCAGCAATAACCCGCTCATCACCTTGCCGACCACTTGACCCCGTCGTTCTTCCGGAGCCAAGTAGGATGCGTAGGGTACTAATATTTGTGCGGCTACAGAGCCTATCCCAATAAACAGCGTCGTGATCAGAAAGACGATGGCGTTGCGTGATAGACTAGCGCCGATTAATGCGCTAATCGCAATGATTAATACGGCGGTTACTAAGCGCCGGTTTTCAACAATGTCGCATAGGGGAACAATAAATAATAGGCCGATCCCATAACCGATTTGAGTTAGGGTTACAATGAATCCCGCAGATGATAGGGAAAGATGAATATCCGTGCTAATGGGACCGATTAGGGGTTGAGCGTAATAAAGATTTGCTACGATTACTCCACAAGCAACAGCCAATAAAACTGTAATCCATTGGGGGAATTCCGTGATTTTAGGGTGGACGTTATTCATGGGTTGAACCTGCCTTTGCTTTTGGGATTTGTTTGGTTTGTAAATCCTATCTCCGGAATCTTTAGGAGCTTTTAATGAGTTTATTATAAACTGAAAGTTTAGTATTTGTAAGTACCCGATATAGGTACGGTTCCGGTGATATAATCATTCAAGCCGGCAATTTGCCAAGTCTCCGGCTTGAACGGAAGGCAAAGCAATTAACGGATGATTTGCGAAAGGCAATTTGACCCCAAGCTAGCCGAAGAATACCGGTTGCGATATTTTACCATGGTGACTTGAATCGCGGTGAATTTTTGAACGGGGAACCCAAAGAGGTGAACTAAAGAACGGACTCGATCTTGAATGGGTATTGATTGAATTGATTTTTATCTTATGGTCTTTTTACAACCGGTATCCAGATTTGACTCCGGAAGTTTGGCACGGTTATATCCTTATGCTCATTCCATAAGATTTCCGGACCTTCGGACAGTTCATAGTTGGATGAAGGAAACCATTCGGAATAGATGCGTCCCCAGACTTCTTGAAGCTTATTTGGGAATGGGCCGACCGCTTCGAATACTCCCCACGTCATGGCGGGAACTTCAAGGCATGTAAAGTTGATTGGACACTTTTCGGTGGTTGCAACTCCAATATAATGGTCGAGTTCACCTTGTTCTTCCATTCGACCTTCGGAAAAATTAGCCGATGCGCTAATTAATCCCATTGGTTCTAAGTTGGAGAGGCTTTTCAGTTTGTTAATTAGCTCGCTGTCTAAGGATTGCCACATCGCGACAATCTCGGGATTGACTCCGTTAAAGCGGATCGGAACTCTTTTTTTGATTCCAATAATTCGAAAGCCTTCTTTTCTTTCAATTCGGTAATTCATTTCGTCTCCTCCTTGAATCGTTAATTGGAAGGTCATGCGGGGATAAGCTTTGAGTGCTTGACCGATACTCCTGGCTTCAGAAGGTGTTAGACCATGAACAATTTGGAAAGCTCTTGTAAATGAATCCGGTGAACTATACCCGTATTTAACAGCAAGATCCATGACTTTTAAATCGCTGGCAATTAGCTCGAATGCTGCAAGGGTTAGGCGCCGGCGGCGAATATATTCCGATAGGGTAACACCTGCCAGGAAAGAAAACATCCTTTTAAAATGGTACTCGGAACAAAGTGCTAGTCTTGCTATTTTTTTATAATCAATTTCCTCTGCCAGATTTTCTTCAATGTAATCTAAAGCTCTATTCATATTTTCAAGCAACCCCATGACGATGACCTCCTACATGGATAGAATAGCAGAAATTCAATCGGGATATCCGACATTGGGTGCCCGATGATGTCGGATGGAAATCAATAATAATTAATAAAAGGAATATGACACTCTATAGTCATATTCCTTTTAATATACTGGGGATAAATTGAGGAAATCAATAATCAGGCGAGATGCAAGGTGCTCTTTGGAATCAAGGTTCTTTTTCTCACGATAGGGACTCGACTCTTGCCGGGTTAAAACATGATGCTCCTTAAAAAAGTGGATGAAAAGGATGAAGTATATGAATCGGGAACCGTTACGAACCATGGATATTGATTTCACCGCCGCCACCGAGCGCGCAATGAGGGTGCGCCGGCTCTACCATCAACTCGAAAAGCAGAACCACCAGAGTGAATGGTCGATCGAAGAAGACATGCTTGCTTTCACTTCCGATATCGGTGTTCTGGCCCGGCTGGTTATGGCTTCAGAGGGACGGTGGCTGCTAGTGCTATCGGAGCGAATGGACATGGATATCACAATAGAATTTAAGTCATTGATGGATAAACTCGACACTGAAATTGAACTTGATGGGTAATTTTATGCCGGTCTGCGACACCAATCCCATGGCGAAATGTACTTTGAAGAGACAGAAATAATGATTATAGTCATTCTTTCAATTGCCTTTTTGGTAAAAATAAGCGATGATAGGGCTATGTGAAATTCTTCGTGGATATACCATCGGAGGGCAGGAGAAAAATGGCAGGAGTGAGCTGTTTAGGCATGAAACGTCCATGGATACGCCAATTTTTAATCAGCTTGGTTGGTTTTTATCATGATCTCCGAAGGAATCCCCTATGTTGACCTTTGAAAATTTCAAGGATAACCACATTGAAGCTGCAGCCCGGCTTGCTTTGGCGGAATATTTCGAGGAGCAAAATACAGTACCGATCCTTCCATCAGGCGATTACCATAAATTTTTTTGCCAAATGATTTCAGAAATGGTTGAACATCATTTGGGCATTGTCGCTATTGAAACCGGTAAACTCGTTGGGTTTTTTACCTGCCATAATCCCATAAATAATCATTTTGGCACCACCATGGCCGCGTTTTCTCCAATTCACGCCCATGGCGCAATCAAAAATAACCGGAACCGGATTGATTCGCAGATGTACCCACAAGCCGCTCAAAAGTGGGTCAACAATGGGATCTTAAGCCATGCAATTGCCTTATATGCACATGACGCGGAAGCGCTCAACTGCTTTTTTGGGAATGGATTTGGGCTGCGGTGCGTTGATGCCATACGGGAAGTAACACCGGTTATCTGTGGAGAATTTTCGGATTACACTTTTGATGAACTTCCGGTTGGGGAGATTGCTCAAATTGTTCCGTTAAAAGATCTATTGAATCAACATTTGCAAAATGCGCCAATGTTTGTTCCGTCTTTTTTCAGCCGGGATGCTGCTGAGATTAAAGCGGAGAACGAGCGCCGCCGGTCAGGGTATTTTGTTGTCAGAGATAAAGGAAAACGTTTGCTTTTATCGAGATAACGCAATCGGGAGAAAATTTTGCCTGTAACGATCCCCAAATGGTCAATATTTGCGGCGCTTATCTGTTGCTGGGGTACCGGGGAAAAGGTGTTTATACAAAGTTGCTCGCGGTGATGCTGGAAACTGTTCAAGCAGAAGGTTACACTCGCTGCGGGGTGGATTTTGAAAGCTTGAATCCCACGGCCAGGGGTTATTGGACGAAACATTTTACTGCCTATACAAACAGTGTGGTACGGCGGATTGACGAACCAATTTATGATGATAAAAGTGGTCGCCTCCAAGAAGACAAGTCTGGAAGAAAGGCCTAAAAAGGCTGTCCAAAAGTAGATTTATCCGATACTGATTCGGAAATAACTTTTTACGCAGCCTCCTAAGGCCATTGTATATCAATATTTTAAATTTATTCTCCAAATACCGGTCGGACAAAGCTTCTTTCAAAGCTGATAATACATTTTGTGTCTTTGGCGTAAGCAAGTGCTTCCTGACATTCAGGATCGGTTTTAATTAATTCCCGATAACTTTCGTATTTTGCTAAACTAGGGAAGCTAAAAAGAGCGTAACCGATATTATTTGGACCTTCATGAGGCAGAAAATAGCCATGATGAATACCGCCCAGACGATTGACCAAGGGGATCCATCTTCGTCCGTATTCTTCAAACTCGGAGACTTTATAGGGATCGATTATATACCGAAGATAACAAGTGATCATGCTTAGTATTCCTTCCTTTCGAGATTAAAGTGCTATCCATAAGT
Source organism: Bacillota bacterium (assembly GCA_023401925.1). Taxonomy (GTDB): domain Bacteria; phylum Bacillota; class UBA4882; order UBA8346; family UBA8346; genus UBA8346. Next base: position 79,954 of record JAEXDA010000019.1, on the reverse strand, counting down.
GAGCGTCGTATCACAAAGGATGTTGAGGTTTCGATTATACCTTCCGTTTGCCATAAGCGGTCCAGAATTTTAGTTGTATCCTCGGGCGTTGTTAGTCTTATTTTAATGAGCATACACCATTCGCCGGTAATTCGAAGGCATTCTTCCACTGCGATACCTGGGATATCAATACGTAGTATTTCATTTGTGATTTGATCAAAATGACGGCCATTGATCTTTAAGAAAATCAGACAGCGCATACAGGGGCTCACCTGTCTCCAATCTATCGCTGCCCGATATCCGGTTATCGCCCCCTGACTCTCAAGTTTCTCAATTCTTTTATGTATTGCCGGTCTGGACAGATGTAATTTTTGGCCAATTTCTTCATGGCTTGTTCGCCCGTTTTGTTCCAGTATTTTAAGAATTTCAATATCAATATTGTCCAATAGCGACCCTCCTTGATAATTATAACTAAAAAACAGCGTTTAGTAACTATTAGTAATTGATAATGGTAAATGTTCTACGAATAGTAAGTAAGATCCTGTTTTAAACAAATATTTGATCGCAGGATGCTATAAAATTGATCAATTAATCATTTTTGGTTACGATTCGTGATCGCTTTTAGGGAGCTATTAATTTGGCGTTTTTCAATTAATTGGATATATTGTGTATCTCCCAACCCATACTGGGGAAATAGAATGAATAACTTTGATCCAGATAAGCCAGGAGTGTCCCAGATTGATTTGGCAGAACATGTCATCATCAAACAAAAGAACTATCTCCGTTAATTGATTTTCTTTTGGCATTTATATGTCCGTTTTAAAAAAGGAATTATAACCTGAATGCGGAAAATATTATCGTTAATTATAGGGGGCAATATCGATGGACGATAATAAAGTAGCAATATTACTCGAAGATGAAGATTTATTATCAAAAATTCGGACATTTGGCGAAGGACAAGATGCTCTTCGCAATGAAGTGCATGAGATAAAACAAAAGTTGATGGCTTGATGGAGGATATGGATTTTGTCAAACCAACTCTTAGTAAAATCGTCAATCGGCTTGATAATATTGAAGGTGAAATAATAAAACTTAACCCTGAGTCACAAGCAATCTTAAGCAAGTAAAATAGAATACTTATCAATATCGTACCAGGCAGGAGATTATGTTTATTGTTGTGGAAACGAATGATTGCCACAAGACTTATCAAGGGTTGGAAGCAAAAGGGGTTAAATTTTTTGAGGAACCAGAGGAACAGCCTAGAGGGATCGGAATGGCCTTTTGAGGATCTCTTATGGAAACCTTTTCGATTTGGTTCAACAGAAATATTAAAATAATTTGGACAACCAATTTCCATTTCTAAAAGGGGCTGCCGGAAGTTTATTCTGGTAACCCTTTATGATAAATGCTTTTAATGAATAACCATCCTTTTTGGGCATACTTTTAAAAAAACAATTTAACTTTTAAAGGGATAATTTTAATGATTATAACTAAATATACCAACCGCCTTATCGACGAAACCAGCCCCTATTTACTCCAGCACGCCCATAACCCTGTTGACTGGTACCCCTGGGGCGAGGAAGCATTTGCCAAAGCCAAAGCAGAAGACAAACCGATTTTGCTTTCTTGTGGATATAGCGCTTGCCATTGGTGCCATGTGATGGAGCGGGAGTCTTTTGAAAACCCTGAAATCGCCAAGCTGATGAATGAGTATTTCGTCAATATCAAGGTCGACCGGGAGGAGCGACCGGATATCGACCATATTTATCAACAAGCGGTGGGGGCTATTACCGGTCAGGGCGGTTGGCCGCTGACGGTTTTTTTAGACTCTGAGCAAAGGCCTTTTTTTGGAGGAACGTATTTCCCCCCTGTCCCGATGTATGGGAGGATTAGTTTTCCCGAGCTATTGAAACTAGTCCATGACAAGTGGCAAAATCAAAAAAACGATATCGACGAGGCTTCCCGGGAACTCAATCATTTTCTTCAGCCGGGTAAAGAAGCCGCCGATACCGGAAAAATGCCTGGCAAGGAATATTCTTTAAAAGCGGCTTACCAGCTTTACCAGGCAATTGATCCCGTAAACGGAGGATTCGGAAAAGCCCCCAAATTCCCCAACGTTTCACTTTTGCAGCTTTTTGTAAGGCTGGGGAAGGAACACCATCGGTCAGACCTGATGGAACATGTTCGGTTTACCCTGGAACAAATGGCTAAAGGGGGAATTTATGATCACTTGGGAGGGGGATTTCACCGTTATTCAACGGATGAAAAATGGCTGGTGCCCCATTTCGAGAAAATGCTTTACGATAATGCCCAGTTACTAAGGATATATACCGTAGGCTATCAATTGACGGAAAACGAAGAGTTTCGAGATGTTGTCAACCAGACAACCGATTATATCAGACGGGAGATGACTTCACCCGAAGGCGGTTTCTATGCGACCCAGGATGCGGATAGCGAAGGGTTGGAAGGAAAATTTTTTATCTGGAAGTTGCCACAGGTCCGGGAAATTTTGGGAGGGCAGTTGTCGGAGTTATTCATAGATTATTACGAACTCAGCGAAAAAGGAAATTTTGAAGGGGCCAATATTCTCAATCTTCTGGAGGACCCATCCTCATCAGAGAGACGGGCGAACGTCAGGGAAAATCCCGATTGGAAGCAAAAAATCAATTATGGCAGGGAAATGCTTTTTAAGGCCCGTGAAACCAGAGTTAAACCGTTTAGGGATGAAAAGATCATTACTGGCTGGAACGGTCTGATGATCGGCGCGCTGGCTTATGCATATCAAATCTTTGGGAGAAATGAAGATTACCAATCTGCGAAAGCGGCAGGAGTATTTATTTGGAATTCGTTGAACTCACCCCAAGGACTTCAGCGGATTTATAAAAATGGCGTGGCTAAGGTAGAGGCCATACTGGATGATTATTCATTCCTGGCAGAAGGTTTTCTAGACTTGTATGAGACTGATTTTGATGAAATTTGGCTTAGCAGGAGTCTGGAACTTACCCAAAAGGCGATCCAAAAATTTGGAGGGGACGATGGCCATTACTATATGAATGCTGAGGCCGGCACCTTATTTGCCAGACCCTTATCCGGGGAAGATCAAGCCATTCCCAGCGGGGTGTCGGTTCATTGCGAAAATTTAATCAGGCTTGGGGCGTTAACCGGCCACAATAATTTTTTGCACGAGGCGGAGCGGATATTGAGAGCCTATCGTGAAGCGATGCAGCAAGAAATTTGGGCCCATGCCGGTCTTATCGGGGCATTGGATCGGTATTATCAAGGGACCAAAGAGTTCACATTCATTAGTGAGGGTACAGCCATGCCGGAGATTTTAACCCGTTTGAGGCATTCTTATATACCTTACCGTATCGTAGCCTGGCATAATTCCCATCAGGATCTGACTTCTCATCCGGCAAAAGAATTATTTTTGGATCGGCCCATGGTAACCGGGAAACCAACCTGTTATCCTTGCTTCGCAAACCGTTGTTTAGAACCGGTAACCGATTGGCAAAGCTTACATAAAATTTTGGATGAATTATCATGACCGTAAAGATCGGGACCTAAAGGCGGCGAACGCTGTTTTAGTTAAATGAAAAATTTACAAAATAGACCAAAAAAGTGTAAATTTTTTTTGTAACCGGTCGATAGTTATTATAGATGGTTGAAAAAAATGATACCCATGCCATCCTTAATATTGAAAAAGCGAGGTAAGAAAGTGATGGATTTAGCGCAAGAGTGTCGTAAGGAGTCCCGTATCAATACCCATATTGCGGCAGAGATTTTCATTGACGGCCGGGTTCATAGTGACTGCGGATATATCGAGAACCTCACCAAAGAGGGAGTCGGCATGTTGTCATTGGAACAGTTTGAAGCCGGTCAAAAATTAACCCTCAGTTTCTATCTGGCAGGAGTATGCGGTAAGATTTCTCCCATAGCCACAGTGGTCCATAGTCAAAAAGGGATTTATAGCTTATTCAATTACGGCTTGAAATTTGATAATTTGACCGAAAAAGAAGCCCAGGCTATTGAAAAATATATGCTTGAAAACAATCTGATCCGAATCGCGTAATTTAAAAAAACTGTCTTTAAAGAGATCAAGTTAAGATCTACCAATCAATCGTGGGGCTTTGCAAAGAAGAAAGGCCGCATAATTGTAGGGGATCTTATTTTTTTAAACAACTGTTTTTAGATGCCTCCGGTACCCATGAAACTTAATGCTAAAATCAATATCAGCAGAAAAATTATAAAAGTTTCATTACTTCCCCCGCATAAACAATCCATCCAATTTTCTCCGGCGCGTGTGTTCCGAGACTCGCACGGTCCACATTTTGGGCATTTGCAGTCTCGATCGTGGCGATGATGATGGTGATGATGTTTCGACATTCGGATTTCCCCCTAGCCAGGTAAGGTTTTACTATCGATATCTTAGGTTTTAGCCTACTATAACTTATGCCGGTAAGAGACATTCGGAACAAGGACATCGTAACATTTATGATTTTCGCTAATTTCTCATGCATTTTTATTTTGGGCTCTCAAAATATTTGTTTATCTCATAAATTACCCTTTGATTTTCATAAAGATGAATCATAGGGGTGGGAATATGGAAGTCAAATCTTTTAATATTCAACATTGGCTGACTAAAAACCGGTTTTGTTTATGGTGGATCATTTATATCCCTTTAGTTATCGGCATCCTTTTATTTAACTTCAAACACTTGGATTTACCTGCTCATGAGTTAAGCAATTTTATTCTTTCACCACAATATAAAATATTTAATTCCCCGCTGATTATTATTTTAGGACGAATTGTCCTGGTTGCTTTGGGAACGGTTATTCTTCTGATATGCGTTTTTTTTCCATACTTTAATGTAAGCAAGGAAGGGATCCAATGGACCAAAGAGTTTCAGGAGGAACTGACGGAAGTATCCGGCGAAATCGCTGGAGAAGAAATTGAGGAGATCGTGAAGGAAGAATCCCTCCGTTGGTCTTTGATTCTTCAATGGCTGAAAATGGAGGAGTGGGGAATACCGGATAAATCGATGCTGCTTCGGGAATTGCTGGCTACTTTCTGGGATGCTTTTCCAGAGCGTCCAATCGCTCTCACTTTACTAAATAATCAAGGAAAATGGGGATTATCCCATCCGTTATTACCCAAGCTTAACATTACGGAAAATAAAAGCGTCAGGGAGTCGGAAAGTGTTTTCGGTATTAATTTACAACTGGGAAAGGACGTCCACTTGTTGCTGCATATGGATTCCCAAGTGAATGATTTATCGCCGGTTGATGAAAAATTCCTCTTGGTACTGGGGGAGATTTTTGTAAAACGTGCAATGCAAGAGGATTACATGATTGAAGAATTGCTTGCTTTTTTTGAGAAAGTCCCGTTAACGGATTAAGCTATGGAAGTATAAGATGAATCATGGGGAAAGGAGATGGATATTTTGGGAGAGATAACGAAAGGAGGTTTCAAGTCTGCTGGCAAAAATCCTGACTATCAGGCTGAACCCATCCAGCGGGGGACAATTTCTCATCCGGACCCAAAAAAGGACCCTTATGTTGTTCGGGCAACGGAACGGGTGAAAAAGAAAATCCGCAGTAGGATTTTTGAGCTCAATGAAGGCCGCCTCTATTGATGATTCAAATTTAAAAACCGCATTTCCAGCATGTATGCTTTCGGAAATGCGGTTTTTAGATCAGAGTATTCCGAAATTAATTACTGAAAACGTTTTAACACCACGCAGGCATTGGTCGACCCAAAACCAAAGGAATTGGACATCCCCACCTTCAGATCCGCCTTGCGGGCTTTGTTGGCCACGTAATCCAGGTCGCATTCTGGATCGGGATGCTCTTGGTTAATAGTGGGCGGTGAAACTTGATGGAACAGAGAGAGGGCTGTAAATGCCGTCTCAATGGCTCCGGCAGCCCCCAACAAATGGCCTGTCATTGATTTGGTTGAGTTCACCAGAATTTTCCTGGCGTGATCCCCAAAGGTTAATTTAATGGCTTTGGTTTCCATGGCGTCATTAACGGGAGTTGAAGTACCGTGAGCGTTAATATAATCGACTTCGTCCCCGGCAATACCGGCTGACTTAAGTGCCAACCTCATACATTGCGCTGCTCCTGAACCATCCGGGGCTGGCGATGTAATGTGGTACGCATCACTGTTCATTCCAAATCCGATAACTTCAGCATAAATCTTAGCGCCACGTTTTTGGGCATGCTCTAACTCTTCCAGAATGAGAATACCCGCTCCTTCGCCCATGACAAAACCATCTCGTTCGGCGTCAAATGGACGGCTGGCCTTTTCCGGATCATCGTTGCGGGAAGAAAGTGCGGTCATGTTGGCAAATCCGGCGATCGCTACCGGGACAACCGTAGCTTCAGTACCACCGGCGATAATCACGTCAGCCTCACCCCGTTTAATGATATGATAAGCATCGCCAATTGCATGGGTTCCGGTTGAACATGCCGATACCGCTGAATAATTGGGGCCTTTCGCGCCGGTACGGATCGAAATTTGACCGGCAGCCAGATTCAAAGCCAAAGCAGGGACAAAGAAGGGGGAAACCCGGTCTGGCCCCTTCTCGTTGCAAATATCATGATAATGAATAATAGTTTCAATGCCTCCGAGACCCGAACCCACAATGACTCCGATATTATCGGCATTTTCCGGTGTGACTTTCAGCCCGGAATCAGTCAGTGCTTGCTCAGAAGCGCCGATCGCATATTGAATGAAGCGATCCATTTTTTTGAGTTCTTTTTTCTCAATATATTGCAGAGGATCAAAGTTTTTTACCTCCGCTGCAATTTTGGTGCTGAATTTGGAAGTATCAAAACGAGTAATCAAGGATACCCCTGAATGGCCTGCCATTAATGAATCCCAGTTTTCTGAAGTTGTAAGCCCGATGGGGGAGACCAATCCAATACCAGTAATAACCACTCTTCGACTCAAAACTAATCACCTTTGCTTTTAAAAGTTTAAGAAATTTGTTTACTGATAACCGAAATAATCCGGCGAAAAGCCTTTACATCATCTGCAGTAAGCGCTTCCTGTACTTTTCGGTCTAACTTTTCCACCAATGCTTTGATGTTTTCCCGCGCCGTGATTCCGCTTTGGGTGAGAAAGATTAAGATACTGCGGCGATCATTGGGGTCAGGGCGTCTTTCGATGAATCCCTTTTTCTCCAATCGGTCTAAAAGACCCGTCATACTTGAACTTTCAAGATCGAGTTTCGCTGCTAGGGTTTTGGGATTCTCACCACCCTCGGGTGAAATTTCCAAAAGGAGCAGCGCTTTGGGCACGCTGAGATCGAAACCGGCAAGTTGCTGGTTATAGTATCTTGAAAGCTTTTGCCAAGTATTCTTAATCAGAAGGCAAAACAAAGGCGGACTTATACTTTCCATCCAATCAATCCTTTGTCTAAACTATTTCGCATACGAATTATACGTATACGAAGAATATATCATGGAGTTTTAACCAAGTCAACCCAATTTAGAAGATTCTTTTAACATCGATATCTCATGAAAATAGTGAACGGTTTTTTCATGAAGTCCTTTTCAATGGTGTTGATGAGGCAGGAGATTTTTGGAGAAAAGAACAACCGGAGTATAACATTTCGGTTAATAAAAAGGCTAATTCCTCTGTAAAAGCGAATTTTAGTTTTCAAAGATGATTTAATTTGAGGTGTAGCTGATGACCTTAACTGTTGACCCGAAAGCTCGGGGGCTAATTTTTGATTTTGATGGAACCCTGGGGGATACCATGCCCACCCATGTGGCTTCTTGGCGGGTAGTAGGAGCTCAATTTGGATTTGAAGTATCGGAATCTTTACTCTATCAACTTGCCGGAATGTCTAGTGAAAACATTACAAAATATTTGAACCAAAACTTCGGATATGCTCTGGACGTTGCAGCGGTTTGCAAAGCCAAAAATGAATCTTACCTACATTTAACAAAAAAAGTTATCCCGGTAGAGCCGGTATTTAGAATAGTAAAGGCGTATTATGGCAAGTTACCGATGGCCATTGGTACCGGTGAATGTCGGGATATCGCCCTTGTCAACATTAAAGCGGCTGAAGTTGATCGGTATTTTAAAATCATTGTCACCACGGATGACGTTAAAAAAGGAAAGCCGGATCCGGAGATCTTTTTGAAATGCGCAGAATTAATGAAGGTCCCGCCTGAGTATTGCCAAGTATTTGAAGATGCGCCGCCTGGACTTGCGGCCGCTGCCAAAGCTGGAATGATTGCCACGGATGTCAGGCCTTTTATAAATGGAATTTCCGCGTAAAGACGATTGAGTTACCCGGCTGTTGCAAAAAGGTAAATTGGGCAACGGCTTTTTTTATGATCCTCAGACAATCAATAGATTAAGAATGGATTAAATAAATTAAGCTTTGGCTAAACTTCACCCGCCAAGGCGATCTTTAAAAGGGAAAATAGTATTGGAAGAGAAAAATAATGGAGAACAGTTTTCTATTTTAGAAAGTGGGTGGATGAATTGAAATTAACCATTTCCAGCAACGCTTTGAATAACATCCAGGAAATCTGGGCTTATGGAGAAAACGCCATCATGGTATGTTTGAAAAATGGCAAGAAATTCAGGGTTACCTCGGTTCGTAACATTTATAGCGGCAATCAGTATAAATTTGCAGCCTTTTATGAAGAGGAAGTTCCTGTTCAAGTCATGAATGCCACACGTTCTATTTGGGCTTCCGTTGATTTGTCATCAGAAGGCGGCGAAACCATTGAATATTGTCTGGAGAATGCTTTACGGCTTTTGAATACGATTTAACCTGCAGTTTATTTTAAAATCTTCGCCGGGGGAGATTCCTGGATTACCGTTACCTTAAGATTTTTGTCGAAAAAATCCTCGATGGTTTTTTTATGATTTCGTAAGCCCCATAATTCCAGTTGGCAATCTTGCGGAGCAACGATTTCCAGAGTAAGCTGGTTTTCCACATTGTTTATGAATTTAGCGTGACTAATCAGGCCGGTGTGGCTCCGGTCCAGAGTTTCGGCGATACGAAGAATGGTACTTAACAAGATCACAATTTTTTGGGCCGATTTTTCAAGGGCCGAAAACTCCGGATGTTTTTTGCGGGGGGGAGTTTTCCGGTGGAAAAAAGCAGTAGCGGCCATAATTGTGATTTCGGTTTGGTTGAAACCCAATAAATCGGCGTTACGGATCAGATAGGCCGTATGGATTTGATGATTATTATAGGATAGAAAAGCCCCGATATCATGGAGTAAAGCGGCATACTCCAGCAGTTCCCTTTCCCAGAAATGATAATCGTGCAACCCGGTTTCCGCTGCACTGTCGAATAGTTCCAAAGCAAGTTCGGCGACTTTATTAGCATGAAACTCGTCGAATCCGCAAGCTTTTCCAAGCTGAAACACACTCCGCTCCCGGAAAGTCAACCGGCTTTCGGAGAAAGACGCGCTTTCGGAGGAAGATGCTTCATGACGGTAAAGATAATCCACCAGAAGTCCGTCCCGCAGGCTGCGTTCGCTGATATAAAGACGCTCGATATCCAAATCAATCATGAAAGTGTCGATAACCGCGGCTCCCGCAATGATAATATCAGCCCGTTCCGGATTGATTCCGGGTACTTTTCTTCTTTCATCGAGGGGTAGGGAACATAGATATTCGATGACATGATGGAATTGTTGGTAATCCAGATAGTCGTCCCGCTGTAGACGCCTTTTATAAAACATCCGGCAGGCGATTTCACCGAGATTCTCGATTGTCCCGGAGCTCCCATAGGCGAGGGCGAGCGGAATGTTTTTTATTTTCTGGATGGAACGGACGGCCGTATTCCGCACATGTTGCTGCAACAGGGCATATTTGGCCGGAGAAACCATCCCTTTATTGTCGGCCGGAAATAGGGATGCCAGGCGAATGGCTCCCAGCTTCAACGAATCCAGAAAAAGATATTCTCTTTGATTTCCAACGATAATCTCGGTGCTGCCGCCGCCGATGTCGATGAAAAAGGCGTTATGATGATTCAGGTTGGCACCGCTGGAGATTCCTAAATAAATTAACCGGGCCTCTTCCCTTCCGGAAATGACGTTGACTTCAACGCCGGCTTCATGGCGAAGCCGTTCAATAAATTGCCCCTGATTCTTTGCTTCCCGGGTTGCCGAAGTGGCAACAGCGATGATTTTCTCTGCGGCATAGGAACGGGCTAGTTCCGCAAATTTACTGCAGACTAAAACTGCCCGGTTCACTGCCTCGGGTTGCAGGAATTCGCTATTTCCAAATTCGCCTTCCCCCAGCCTCACAGTCTCTTTTTGTTGAGAAATTATTCTGTAAGAGTCATTGTCGTGTTGGACCAGGAGCAACCGGATGGAGTTGGTGCCGATATCGATAAAGGCGGTAATCCGGCTGGTTGAATTTAAAGTGTCTTCCATTTCATTACCAACTTTCGGCTTGATATTTCCTCCAGATACTGTCCCTTCTTGGATACCGCCAAACATTCGTTTTCCAAAGGATGTTCGGCGTGATAGAAAATCTGGATGGTGTGTTCATCGACGAAACATTCAATATCGGAGATTAACGACTGATGGCTGCTGTCCAGCGCATCGGCCACCCGCAATATGGCGCTTAGATAAGATACAACCTGCCGGTCGCCGGGTTCCAGGGAAGCAAAATGAAGATCATTTGCGTTCGGAGTGCTTTTACGGTGATAAAGCGCCAGTAGGGCAATGATGAAGCGTTCCCTTTTCTTAAAAGGCAACGAAGAGGTATTGATGATAATGTTAAAAGCCACTTTATGATGGCCTTTTCTCCCTTTCATCCAACCAATATCGTGCAGTAAAGCCCCATATTGCAATAGGTTCCGTTCTTCATCCGTTAAATGATGATTCGATTGTAACTGGTCAAAAAGTTTCTGGGCCAAATGGTTGACATGTCTTGCATGATGATTGGTATGAAAATTGATGCAACGTTCCAAGAAACCTTCGACACTCTCTAAATCCGATTGATCATCACTTTCCCCAGTGTCGGCGGATGCTGCTGCAGCCGTATGCATCATGAAGTAAGTTTGCTTGACCGCCTCGTGAATGATTTCCGGATAAGTCGTTTGGGAGAGGGTTTTGGTAATTTCCGTAATGCGGATTTTGGAGTGATGTCCGCTAACGTCGTATTTAATCCGGTAAGGATGAACTTTCATAAATCCTAGATTAAATTGTAAAACCGTATAACATGCCCAAATATCCGTATCGTAAGCATACCCGACCGCACCCGTGTTTAGAAAGCGATTATCCCCAATTCGCTTGATATAGGGAAACTGCTGTTTCGAGAAAGCAATGATATCGGCTGGATTTTCAAGCGGTAAATCGACAATTTCTTCATCGCTGATCAGCGAATGAACCTTATGGGCCTCCGGAGTTTTACTGGTCAATAGAATTTTTTTTCCGCAAATAGTAAATAAGGCCGACTTTTTTAAGGAAGCCAGATATTGGATGCTTTCCGCGGATAAACTGTCATAGACCTGATTTAAAAAGATTAATTCATCCGGGACCTTTGTTTTTTTTAATTTTGTTAAGTTTTTTTTGGCCTTCAAGACCCGCTCGTCAAACTCGCCCAGGATAGAATTGAAATTTTCCATTCGTAATCTTTCAATGGTTTGTTCGGGGAAAAAGCCGAAGCCTAACGAATTGCCGACATTAAGAAATTGAGTGACCCCGTGAAGCTTGGCGTGATTTAAAACGGCGTCCAGAGCCCATAAATTAGCCCCGATATCACCAAGTAAAGCTATTTTCATATTTTACGGCCTCCTTTTGTCGAGGAAGATTCTTTGGCCGCTGCGATTGCTTCTTTAACACAGATATCTTCGGAGCCGGACAAAGATGTTTCATGGGTCGTTATATCGCCGGTAAAGAACAATCCCCGGTGGTTCATCATCCAGTCCTGGGAATCGATTTCAGGCTCATCCGGGACAGCCGATATGGGTTCATATTGTCCATCCGGGGATAAGCGTCTTGCTTTAACTGTATCATGGAAATGGGTATAAAGTACTTTTTCAATCAAAATTTTTTTGATTCCGGGGTCCTCCACCGGAAATAAGATTTCTATCCGGCGATCCAGGTTTCTGGGCATCAAGTCGGCGCTGCCCAAAAACAAATCACCGGCGCCGCCGTTATGGAAGTAATAAATCCTGGCATGTTCAAGAAAACGCCCAACAATCGAAGTAACATGGATATTTTCGCTAACGCCGGGGATGCCGGGCCTTAAGCAGCAAATTCCCCGTACCTGGAGATTCACTTTTACACCTGCTCTTGATGCCTGGTAAAGGGCCATGATGCAGCCTTTATCGACCAGGGAATTCATTTTAAATGCTATATGGCCATCCCCGTATTGCTGTTGGCGACGGATTTCCCTTTCGATCAAAGTAATCAGCTGCTGGCGGATCATACCGGGAGCCACCCAAATTTTGTGGTATTCTTGCTTTTTGGAGTAACCGGTGAGCGCATTGAAAAGATCGCAGATGTCGGCCCCGAAAACCGGATCACAGGTAAAATAACTAAAATCGCTATAGATACGGCTGGTCACAACATTATAATTCCCGGTGCTTAAATGGATATAACGGCGGATTCCACTGGATTCACGCCGGATTACCAGACAAATTTTAGCGTGGGTTTTAAGGCCCAAAAGTCCATAAACCACATGGACACCGGCCCTTTCCAATGCCTGGGCCCAACCGATATTGTTTTCTTCATCAAAGCGGGCCTTCAATTCAACAAGAACCGCCACCTGTTTGCCATTTTCCCGTGCTTCCATCAAAGCGTCGACGATGGGGGAATTGGTACCCACCCGGTATAAAGTTTGTTTAATGGCAAGTACATTCGGATCACGGGCTGCTTCCAGCAGGAAATCAACCACTGGCCCGAAGCTGTCGTAGGGGTGATAGAGCATCAAATTGCGGTTGCGGATCGCGGCGAATACACTTTCCCCTTTGGTCAGGGAAATGGCAACCGCGGGTCGAAAGGGAGGGTCTTTCAGATCGGGGCGTTTGATTCTGGTTAATTGGTGTAAACTGGCGATTCCCACCGGTTTACCGACGGCATATACTTGAGAGGGCTGCAGGTGTAAATTATTCATTAACATTTCCCGCAGGGTTTTGGGCATGGTTTTATCAACTTCCAGGCGAATAGCCAACCCAAAGCGTCGCATGCCTACACTTTCCTGGATAGTGGAAAGAAGATCCGCAGCCTCATCTTCCTCGATTTCAAGGTCGGCATTGCGGGTGATTCGAAAGAGGAAAGCCGCTTTAACTTTAAGACTTTGAAAGAGCATGTCCAAATTGGCGGCAATTAAGTCTTCAACAAAGACAAAATTCACCGTTTGTGGGCTATTGGATTCCGGAGTATTAAAATGACCGGGTTTATCCAAAACGGGAATTTGAATGAGGCGTGGGACCAAATCCGGTATTTTTAAACGGGCAAATTTCTCACCATGCTCGGGGTCCTCGATTATGATCGCCAGATTAAGGCTTAGATTGGATATATGGGGAAAAGGATGGGCCGGGTCGATAGCCAGTGGAGTGAGGGTGGGGAAGATTTCTTCCTCAAAATATCGTTTCAAGATTTCCCGTTGTTTACTTTTTAATTCATGGTACCGCAAAATGCCAATGCCGGATTGTTTTAATTTGGGCAAAAGTTCCGTTTGCCATCGTTTTGTCTGATCCGCCAGTTGGATTAACACTTCTTGGCGAATCATCATCAGTTGATCGGATGGCCTCATCCCGTCGGGTGAAATATTATGGGCACCGGTTTCAGACTGCTTTTGGAGGCCGGAAACCCTGATCATAAAAAACTCATCCAAATTATTGGCAAAAATGGCCAGAAACTTCACCCGCTCCAGTAAAGGAATATTTTCATTCTGAGCTTCTTCCAGAACTCGCCTGTTAAACTGCAACCAGCTTAACTCGCGATTGATATAAAGATTGGGATGATCGAGAGAGATTGTATTTTCAGTGTTCGTATCATTGGCTGGCTGGGATAGTTGATCCCCGGTTTTCATCGTCATTTTGTACTCCGGTTGATTTCAATAGTCAGGCTCATAGGCCTTTCTGCTTAAGTCGGCTACCCGGGTAAGGTTTGTAAGCCGGATTGAAATGTTGCACCCAGGTTCGATAACATAATTCATATTCTAAAAAAACAATATAATCAAGTTATTAAATGAAAATTAAGAGTGGGATAAGAAGAGGATAAATAATCAAAAATTAACATTAAAATGTTCGATTGAAATTCATGATCAGTTAACCGAAGGTTAATAAGTGCATGGTATTTTTGAAACATCGAAACTCAACCATTCTTGGGTAAAGTCCCATAACCCCGCAGGGCTTGATTCCTGAACTTTGAGATAACATTCGATAAAGAGGGAAATGAAATGCTTCCGGATAAATGGATGGCTTCTTTGAAAAAAATTGATTATGCATTTCAACCCATTACAAATTCCCTTACCGGAGTGGTATTTGCTGTCGAGGCATTAATCCGTGATGTTGATCAGGCAGGATACAATTCCGTCGAAGACTTTTTTGACCAGGCCTATCAAGATGGAGTGCTTTTTGCCCTTGATTTGGAGTTGCGTAAAATCGCGATCCGCAAATTTATCGAAATTGAGTTTCACCAAAAAATTAAGCTTTATTACAATTATGATGTTAGAATGTTGGAAATGGCCGACTACCGGTTCGGAGCCACCGAAGGAATTTTGACCGACTACCAACTAAGCAATGAGGCTGTTTGCTTTGAATTAAATGAAAGGCATCAAGTTAAGCAGAATGAGGCCTTCCAAAGTTTACTGGCTATATTTAAGGAACGCGGTTTTAAACTGGCTCTGGATGATTTTGGAGCCGGTTTCTCCAGCTTTGAATTGTTCTATCATGCTGATCCGGATGTCCTGAAGTTTGATCTTTTTTTGATTCATAACATTGATCAGGATTTGCGTAAAAGGACTTTTTGCACCAATATTGTAAATATGGCCAAGCTTCTGGGGGTTTTGACTATTGCCGAAGGAATCGAAACTCGCGAGGAATTGGTAACCTGCCAGAAGATTGGTTTCGATCTCATCCAAGGATTCTTTATTCATAAACCAACCCGCAATATCCAAGAGTTGTCCTACACCTATCCTGATATTATTCAACTCGAAACCGATAATGCGGTTCACATTAGCCGGGATGTGGAATTGATTTCGCGGGAACTCATCAAGTTGGACACGATTTTTGTAACCGATGATATCCGGATTTTATTCGAGAAGTTTCATAAGAATTCGCAATTTGATTTTTTTCCGGTCATTGATAAAACGGGAATTCCCTTGGGAATTATTCATGAGAAAAATATTAAAAAATATGTTTATTCACCCTACGGGAAAGATTTGTTATGCAATAAATCGGTGACGACTTCCCTGCGGCGGTTTATCAGCAAATGCCCAATCAGTGACATTCATACGCCCCAGGAAAAGATTTTGGAGATTTATTTGAATAATCCTGATTCTGAAGGTGTTATTATCACCAAAGCCCAGGAATATTTTGGGTTTTTAACCGCCAAGTCTTTGTTAAATATTATTAATGAAAAAAACCTCTTATTGGCGAGAGAAATTAATCCCCTTACCAAACTCCCGGGCAATATCCTCATCAATCAATACATTTCCGATTTATTCACCCACGCGGGGAATTGTTACTATCTGGTTTATTTCGATTTTAACAATTTTAAACCGTTCAATGATAAATGGGGATTTGGCAAGGGTGACCAGGTTATCAAAATGTTTGCCGATATTTTGAAAAATGTTTACCATTCCGGAGGGTCTTTTATCGGACATATCGGCGGCGACGACTTCTTTATCGGAATAAAGTGCGACAAACCTTGTCTGCAAGAGGAATTGCAGTTAGCTTGGAAGGTTGTCAGCCAATTTGCTTATACAGTTAGAATTTTTCACAGTGAAGATGAAATTGCCAAAGGTTTTTTTGCGGCCAAAGATCGCTACGGTAAAACCCGGAAATTTTCCTTAATGTCCGCCAGCGCTGCAGTTTTGGAAGTCCCCTGTGGCAAGCGGACTTTTTCCCCGGAAGAATTAACCCTGAAACTCACTGAGTTAAAAAAAGCAGCCAAAGAGTCCTCCGACAATGTAGCCTATGCCTCCATTGGCAATGCCCAATCCCTGCTTTCGTGAGGCTGTCTAAAAGGCAATGTAAAATCAATAAGAAATGCGGTACATAGCATCATTGAATAAATATTAAATGTTTTTTCGCATGTGCGCCTTATCCCCCTTCGCTTGCTTACCAATTTCCTTTTGGGACAGCTCTTATTGCTCATAAATTCCTGTCATTCGGGAAATCTATCCCCAACTTGATTTTGTAGTTTTTTCAATGAAAGGGATCTTAAAGTTGGGGGAGGAACCTGAAAGGCCATGGTAAATGATGAAGAGACCCGGAATTTTTGGCAGCGCATTTTTTCCCGCAAGTTCGATATTAAGTTAGGAACCATCCTCGTTTTAATTGTTTCATTGGCAGGCGGTTTTATCGGCAGTGCCGTCTTTACCAGCTTTGTCCCGAGAAGTAACCCAAACTTTCTTAAAGCCGATGTTGCCGGCGACCCTCCTTTAATAACTCAAATTGCCCAAAAAACCGGACCTTCGATCGTAGGGATCCGGATGACGGTGACGACTCCGTTAAATAAATTTTTTAGCCAACAGACACAGATGGAAGGATCAGGAATCGTCATCGACGAGGCGGGCCACATCATGACCAATTACCATGTGGTGCAATATGCCGATCCCCGTAATACGAAACGCCAGAAAGTAACTTTGGAAGTTTTTTTACCTGATAAGAGGCAGGCGAAAGCGATGTTTATCGGGGGGGACTCCCTTAATGATCTGGCCGTGATTCAAGTGGGACTAAAGGCTATGCCAATAGCTGAACTTGGCGATTCATCCAAACTTGAAGTGGGAGAGCTGGCAGTGGCAATTGGGAATCCCCTGGGCCTTGAGTTCGCTGGGTCGGTGACATCCGGAGTCATCAGCGCCTTAAACCGGACGGTTTCCTTGGAAGATCGCACCCTCAATCTGATTCAAACCGATGCCGCCATCAATCCGGGCAACAGCGGCGGGGCTCTGGTGAACTCCGAAGGAAAAGTCATCGGCATCAATACCGTTAAAATTTCGGTTTCCGGGGTGGAAGGTTTGGGCTTTGCCATTCCCATCGATGACGCCAAACCCATTGTTGCCCAGTTGCTGAAATACGGCTATGTTAAAGGCAGGCCTTTCATTGGGATCAGCGGCAGGGATATAACCAAGACTCTGGCGGATTACTATAAACTGCCGGTGGGAATTTTTATCGTGAAAGTGGCCCCGGGGAGCGGCGCGGATAAAGCCGGAATCAAGGTGAAGGACATTTTGATTAGCCTGGCCGGTAAACAAGTGGCTACCATGAAAGACCTTAACCGCGTCAAAAGGGCTTATAAACCAGGGGATACTGTCAATGTGCTTGTTTTCAGGGGCAAGAAAAGAGTGACCCTGAAGCTAACCTTTAGCGAGGAACATTAGGAGCCTTACCAACTCCCCTTTTGGATACCGATTAGAAATATTGCATGTTTATCCCTTCCTATGGAATGTGAGTGTGAAAGCCAAAGAAGGGGAGTTTCCTATATGCGTTGTTTTTTGAATGGAGCCTATCCTTAACGGAGGGGCTTTTTTCATCGGGATATGTTTGTCTGATCCAGGGTTTGGGTTTGACGCCGGCGCATAGGTAATCCGGTAGATTTCACTTCCCTGATATTGAAAAATTGTGTCCGATAACCTATAATTAAGTTAACGATTTCTATGGTTAATTATTTCAAGTGATGTTTTATCCTCAATATTCCTGCAGGAATAAAACAGAATTCGAGATGTTTAAATCGTATCGGACAACGGAATCAATTTGCTAACAAAAAGGGGAGTCGGAGGATTTGCTAAAAGATAAATTAGATACCAGGTTTCATAATCCGATACTTGGCGCTAAAGATTTCATCAAATATATTGGGCCCGGGCTCTTGGTGACTGTAGGCTTTATTGATCCGGGTAATTGGGCCTCAAATTTGGCGGCCGGATCGGATTACGGCTACACATTGTTATGGATGGTGACCCTTTCCACCGTAATGTTAATCATTTTGCAACATAACGTTGCCCATTTGGGCATTGTGACCGGAGATTGTTTGGCTGAGGCAGCGGCGAAACATTTAAAGTCCAAGGCCGCCGGATTCATCCTTGGTACAGCTATTTTAGCATCAATTTCAACTGCAATGGCCGAAATTTTAGGCGGAGCCATTGCCTTGCAACTTTTATTCCAGATACCTTTAAAGCTGGGATCAGTGATGATTTTAGGGTTGGTGTTATGGATGCTGTTTTCCAATTCTTATCAGCGCTTGGAAAAGTGGATTATCGGGTTTGTCTCTTTGATTGGTATTTCTTTTATTTATGAACTCAGTATTGTCCATATCAACTGGGGAGCGGCGGCCTATCATTGGGCCGTTCCGAGTTTCCCGGCCAATTCCATGCCGATAATTATGTCTGTATTGGGAGCCGTGGTAATGCCCCATAATTTGTTCCTCCATTCTGAAATTATTCAAAGCCGGGAATGGAATTTGGAAAACCACCAAATCGTTAAGAAACAATTGAAGTATGAATTTATGGATACTTTGTTTTCGATGTTGGTCGGTTGGGCTATTAATAGCGCCATGATTATTTTAGCGGCAGCAGCATTCTTCAGTAACCATGTACCCGTTATTGAATTAGGACAGGCGCAACATCTTTTAGAGCCTTTGCTGGGGAAAGGAGCAGCAATTGTTTTTGGATTGGCGCTTCTTTTTGCGGGAATTTCCTCTACCATCACTGCGGGAATGGCCGGAGGGAGTATTGTAGCCGGTATGTTTAAGGAACCCTATGATATTAAAGATCCTCATACCCAAATTGGCGTGGGAGTGATTTTAAGTTTGGCAACCATGGTCATTTTTATCATCACGGACCCCTTCAAAGGTTTGATTTATTCACAAATGTTTTTAAGCATCCAACTGCCGATTACGATTTTTTTGCAGATTTATTTAACATCATCGGCCAGAATCATGGGCCAATATCGCAATTCTTTGCTGGACCGAACGGTATTATGGATGGTTGGGCTCGTGGTAACCATTTTAAATATGATGTTGTTGAAAAGCTATTTTTGATAGGGGGTATTTTTTTTTTTTGTAACACTTTTCAAGTCCTTATCGTATCTTAAGATTAACTGTTAGCCAGGAGCAAAATTTTTGGCAAGGCCGGATATTTTTTGATGCTGCTAACCGGTATCCTCCCCAAAAGGAAAAATTTATTAAAAATCGATAGGATTGACCCGGCTGGAGATGAAATATAAAGGGAACCAATCTTCAATCGTTTTCATATACTGGAGTTAACAATGGTTAGCCAGGAGCAAAACTCTTGGTGAGCCTTGATATGTTTCGGAGTTGCTAACGGATAAAGTTTATGGAAGGGAGAAATTTTCATGAGTGTTGCCGAATTTCAATTGTCCCACCTTCCGGTTGGAAGAATGGCTGAGGTGATCCATATTGAGTCAGAGGAATTAACGCGCAACCGGCTTTTGGATTTGGGTTTGGTTCCGTCGACCATCGTTGAGGCCCTTAGAAAAAGCCCGGCGGGCGATCCTGTGGCTTACAAGATCAGGGGAGCTGTGATTGCTTTGCGTTCGGAAGAAAGCCGTCAAATTACAGTTCGGTCTATCGATTAGGGAGTGGAATGATGTGAATGATTTAGAAATTGAATTTAACAGGATTGTTGATAAAGCTCAAATTCGGCGGAACGAATTGGGAGCGGTCAGAGAAGGGGTTGTCCGGGATATCTATCAACAAGCCCAAGGAATAGCCGGGGAAGTAGTAAAAAGAGAAGTCCAAAAAAGAGATTTAGACCAAAAAATCGACAATATTGTCACCTCAAAATTTTTGGGTTATCCTCTGATGATTGCTTTGCTTAGCCTGGTATTCTGGTTGACGATTAGCGGAGCCAATGTTCCTTCGGAAATGTTGGCTAATGTTTTCTTTGGATTTCAAGATAAGTTAACTCAGGTTTTTCAGTGGGTTGGTGCGCCATCCTGGTTGCATGGTGTATTAGTTTTGGGTTTGTACCGTTGTTTGGCTTGGGTCATATCGGTGATGTTGCCTCCGATGGCTATCTTTTTTCCGCTCTTTACCTTTCTTGAAGATTTGGGCTATCTTCCCCGGGTGGCTTTCAACCTTGATAAGCTGTTTAAAAAAGCCGGAGCCCATGGCAAACAAATTCTTACGATGTGCATGGGATTTGGTTGTAATGCAGCAGGAATTATTGCCTGCCGTATAATCGATTCACCCCGGGAACGGTTGATTGCGATTTTAACCAATAATTTTGTGCCATGTAACGGAAGATTTCCAACCTTGATCGCTATGGCGGCAGTGTTTATGGGAGCACTGGTGAGCGGTTATAATAGTTTCACTGCTTCGGCTTTGGTTGCAGGAGTGGTTGGCGTTGGAATTCTGGTAACGTTGGCAGTATCGTGGGTTTTATCGAAAACACTTTTAAAAGGAGTTCCCTCCACTTTTACCTTGGAACTCCCGCCCTATCGAATGCCCAAGGTTGGATCGTTATTAATTCGTTCCGTTTTGGACCGTACCCTATTTGTCTTAATGAGGGCCGTAACCGTGGCAGCTCCCGCCGGTGCGGTGACGTGGATATTGGCCAATATCTATGTTGGGGATCTCAGTATTATGAGTCATCTTGCAGGGTGGCTTCAGGGTTTCGGACATTTGATCGGACTGGATGGGTTTATCATCTTGGCGTTTATCTTAGGGTTACCGGCGAATGAGATTGTGGTGCCAATTCTAATTATGAGTTATTTGTCCCAAGGAGCAATGTTGGAGTTGGATAGTATGGATGCTCTCCGCCAACTTTTGGTGAATAACGGATGGACCTGGTTGACTGCCTTAAATATGATTCTCTTTTCACTATTGCATTTTCCTTGTGCGACAACCTTGCTGACCATTGGCAAAGAGACGCAGAGCGTCAAGTGGACCCTACTGGCAGCTTTCATACCAACCGGAGTTGCGATTATCGTTTGTTTCCTGGTAGCCCAAATTGTGCGGGGGTTGGGATTAGTCTGAGTTCTGAATGAAACTTGTTTAGCATAGGCTAAAGAGTGTAATGGCGGAAAGTGGCTGTCCCAGAGGCAATGAATCGATAGGAATATCCAATGTAGGCCCTTTTGCATGGGTATGGGTATTGTTATGATAAATCGGATGAGATGAATAGAAAATGGTTTTGCGACAACCTTCTTTTAACGGGGGATGACTATGTCTAGAGAAATAACTTTAACGGAAAGCATGGAAGACTACCTGGAAATGTTTTTCCGGATTGTATCCAGCAAAGGTTATATTCGCCCGGTGGACCTTTCCAATGCAATTGATGTTAAACCGTCGTCAGTAACGCGGATGATTCAGAAACTTGATGAAGCCGGTTTTATCAAGTACGAAAAGTACCGTAATATTGCTCTGACAGAGAAAGGAATGACGTATGGTCGGTTTTTGGTGTGGCGGGACGAAAAACTGAAAGAGTTTTTTCGGTTATCGAAGGAAAATGCCAGAGTCGAAGAGCAGGTGGAGGGGATTGAACATTATATCAATCCGGCGACAATGCGTTTTATTCGTAACCTGATTATCTATTTCGGCTCAGATCCAAACCGGATTCAGGAGTTGGAGAATATTCAATGTCATACGGATTACCCGGATCAAGAAGAGTTGCGGTATTTACGGGCCTGGTTGTTTCGGCACGGCGATGGGTGAAGGACGGGAGGCGGGGAGAATTAATTCTTCCGGCCTCGGAGTTTAGGGGGTCCGATATTTTTAATTCGGCTTGGAAATAAAAAATTTTTAAAACCTCAGGACGATAGCTGCCTGTATAACCTCAAAATTACAATTGGTTTGCAAAAAATGACACTTAAATACTTGATAATTGTTTCCAAAAGTTTATAATAATGACTTAGATAATACGAGGGACTGGGTCATAAAATTGCGGTAGCTGATCAACTCTAGTGCAAAAGGTATTTTAACTCAGTTTGTTCCAAAATCCGCCGGCTGCATTGGTTTTGCCAGGGGAGATGAATGTTGATACTCTTGAAAGATTGCCCGGCATAGTTTGGTAGAGAAATGAGATAACGGAGGCTTAACCATACCATGGACTATACCCATGAAACAAGAAAGATTTTAAAGGAAATATTCGGCGCAAATTGGATGGATGATAAGGAAATCGATAAAGTTATTGATGAAACCTTAAGAAAATCCGGCACCACGATTGAAAAATTAGCCCATGTTATCGAAACTGCTGTAAAAGACGGGTATTCAATTAATGAACAAAAAGAAATCTTAAGTGAAATTCTTACTTGAAAATTTGATGAAATGAATAATTGTTCCGGCAGGATATTTTCACTTCCTAGACGGTTGTTATTGCGTTTTTTATTGTCAATCCGGCTTTCTTCATACCCATCATAGCAACCGGAGGGTGCGCTTGTCACAAGCAATCATTCATTATTGAAATGAGTTTCATATAAAAAATAGGCTAGGATTCAACTCAACAAAAGGACTATTGCAACTTTCTTGTTCATGTTGCAATAGCCTTTTTGTTTTTTAAATATTTGGCTCGCTCACTTCATCATCATCGGAGTCGAAACGGACCCCCGGACGATTTCCGGGTTGATCATTCCAAAGATCATGGCAATATGTGCCACAACAAGGAATACAGTCAGCCAAAGAAAATGCAATTTCATCTTTTCATCGGGGGTTTTGTTTTTGGCGACGAGGCCCAAGTCGATGAGAGCCATGACGATAAAAGGTATCACACCCAGCAGGTAGGACCAGACTGCAATAAAGTCAACCGGGGTCCGCCATTTTATTCCGGGTAGCGCCGTAAAAATGAGCGGCAGGAAAACTGCCAAAGTGAAATAAACGGCGGCTGCTACACTTAATATTTTGCTGGTTGTTTTTAAGGCGCCTGAGGTTTTTCGATAATAAACGATTAAAAATTCGATGGCAACTAGGGTTTCGGCAAAAACAACCGGTATAACCATGAAACGAATCAGATTCCACGGTTGATTGGTTGCAAGTAATTCCATGTAATGCGTCATATTCATTGATAAATCCTCCTAATATAAGTTTTAGGGGCTATTTTTTCGACAGGTTGATAGTACCAAGTTGATGTGAAGAATTTATGAAGAATTTGTTTTTCAATAAAATGAATCTTATGGAAAAAGAGTAGATACTGCCAACCGGCTTTTCTTCACGAAAACTTCATATTTTAAAGTTATAATCAATACAAGAAATCCAAGTTGCAAACGAGGACAAGATGTTTTTAATCCGGTAAAAGTATCAATCTGGATTTTAGGCTGTTGGTGATTGATATTTACATACCTGCTTGTAATACAGGAGGTGATGGAATTATTAAAATGACGGCTGCTTGAAGAACCATAAAAATCAAGGAGGGAAATTATGGCGGGTTTCAGTGGTATCCGGAGTTCGGTCAATATGCCGGTCGATTGCGGCATGCCAGGGATGCATAATAATCCGAGAAAACCGGTTGAAAACACGAGTGCCGATGTAGCAATCATTAAGTCTCCCCAAATTAATAGCGGGCCTTTAGGGAATAAGGTTGACGTAATGGCGTAAAGTTTTATGAGGGGCTGCCCAGGAATATGGGGAGCCCTTTATTGCGGAGTATAATAATACGATATCTTGATGAAAAGGAGCCGTTTTTCATTGGATTTTTAGAATTAGGAAAAGAAAGAGGACTGGATCTCTTACAATAATCAATCGACTGATTTCTCACCGGATTTACTATCAAGTCATATGATGTATGGGTATTAAGCCGTAAGTAGTAAGTGAGGTGAGTGTTTTTGTTCTCTGATGAAGAATTTGTGAGAATGTCGCTGGAGTTAAACCTGTTTTTTGCCCGGATTGCCAAGGAGCATTCCTTTTTCATTGAAGTCGCCATTCCCTGGAAAGATTGTGTTCTCCTTGAAGAAGCGGATATGTATAAAAGAGAGTTTGCCAGGCTGTTAACAGAAACAGTATGTCTGGCCGATGGACTGCTACCGGAAGAATTCTTAAGCGCCGGAGAAATCATGACCCGGTTAACGCTTGATGCCGAGCAAGGCAGCGAATTTTATTCGGGATACACCTTAAATACCGAAATTACCCGGGCCCAGCAAAGTATGGAAGCCCAGGGTAATCTGAATCCAGCAGTTGTAACTGACGAAGTAACCCGTCTCAACCAACGGGCCATGGAGCTTACGACCGGTCTAATCGGATACAAAAGTCGTCTGTTAAACGATGCAACAACCTGCCGCATTTTTACTTTTAATTATCCGCTACTCCTTGATCATATTTTGAGGGAAGCCCGGTTCTATCTGGGAATGTTGCAGAGAATTCAATGCCGTGTTACAGTTGATCCGGTGAGGGACTTAATCCAACAGGAAATATTTTGGAACCGGATTATGGCCGAACATGCCAAGTTCATTCGGGGATTGCTTGATCCAACCGAAGTAAAGTTGTTTGATACCGCTAATCATTTTGGGAAGCAATTCGATGCGTTGACTGCGGAGGCACAATCATTGATGAGTCAAATGACCAATCTATCAACAGTGACTGAAGAAACCCGCAAAGCGACCGTGGGAATCCGTGATTTTAAAACTCAGGGGACAGAAGGAATTATTAACTGCAAGATTAGGTCCATTGCCCATCCCTTATTGGGAGATCATATCGTAAGAGAAGCCAACCATTATTTGAGATTGTTAAATATGTTCGAACCTGAAACGGGAAGATAAGGGTCTGTTGCAAAATAAGATTTATCGATAGAAAAATACAATATATGGAAAGTTTCGCCCATTATTTATGGTATATATTGTATTTCTCATTGATTTTTAATCACTTTTGCAACAGCCTCTTTATATTTCCCCGTGGATCCATAAAATAAAAAGCGACTCTTCGCGCGCTTCGCAACTTAGCCGCTTTTTTGAAAGATTTTATCTGATGCCGTCAGGTTTTGGCGTTTTCGAATCAAATCAACATTCATCAGACGCCAAGATGGATAATACCCCTTGATTGACACTGAAATAATCGGTAATTGCCGCTAGTGCCATTCCTTCGGATACAAAACGGTATGTACAACAACCTGCCGGACAATTTGGACAACAATCGCAAACATTAAAGTTAACCGGGATGGATGTTCCGGCTGCAACCGGATTAACCACTGAAACATCAAAAGAAGTGATTTCCGTCTCCGGCCCGGTATCACAACGTTTATAAACCCGGAAAGTAATGGTGAAAGGAACATCGGTGGCCAAGCCGATTACGATTAAGGCGGAAATATCCAATTTTACACAGGGTTTGGCAAAACAATGCAAGTCTGCAGAGATAGTGCCGAGAGTTTTTGAAACGGGGGCGGCGGTTGTAATATTGATGATTGGGATATTCGCAACCCCGGATATATTTTTACAATTGGAGACAATTGGTTTGGGTTCGCATTTGGGCTTAGGCGCTTCTTGTTGCGGCGGATTTGCTTGTTTGGGCGGATTGCATGCAGAGACACGTCCATAAGCTTCGTAATCGTACGGTAACAAAAATATCCCCCCTTTTTTGGGTGATTGGCTCATTGAGTTATATTAGTATATTCTTTTTTACCAGGAGTTGTGTGATATTTGAAGGGATTTTCCGGCTTAAGACGTCGATGGTTCCGGACCCGTTAACCAGTGCCGGATTTTTTTCATGGAAGAATTGGAATTGTAACAACCTAAAGCCTACTTCATATACTTATGATGGAACAGGGGCGTAAAAGGAAGGTGTCAGTGCCGCTGGTGAAAATCCAATAAAGAGGATGGATAAATGATTATTAAAACAGACGGACCGTATTACATTATGGTTTGCGAGAAATGTGGCGCCGAGATCCGTAAACATAAATCCTATTGCACAAGGTATGGAGAGACTTACCATTTTAACCCGGAACTGAAATGCAATCATTGCGGGTTCTCTGTCAAGATTATTCGTAACACGATTTCTACTCCGTCTTTCCCGTTGAAGATGGCGAATGAAGAAATTTCAACCCCAAAAGCAACAGCCAACTGTATAGGAGTAACCTCGAAATGTAAGGAGGGCAAAGCAAAAATTATCAACAAACTGAATGATGTTATCAAAGAATTAGCCAAGGGAAAAGAGATTGATGAAGCAGCGAAGATTATATTCTTGGCTGATTTTGGAATGATTGAAGGCGTTATTCGGCAACCGGGCGAGTATAACGGCCTTAATCAGAGGATATTCAGAGATTTCAATGAAATAAGGGATAATTATCTATTGAAGATGGAAAAGGAAGTTGTCCCTTCGGATTATGATCAAAGCAATCATTTTATTACAGTCCTCAATGCCAAAATAATCCCGTTCTCCAATCCAAATCATACCATAACGATGGAAGTTTTGAATTTATTCTCCGATCAAATTACGGGGTTTACTTTTGGTAAGTACCAATCCGAAAATTAAGCCTTGATGGGAAAGGATAATCATGGTAATATGTGAATGAATTGAAAAATATTCATTCGTGATTTTTGAGAGGAAGTTCATTCGTTGGAAGATAAGAAAGCGGCTATTTTTAACAGTGCTAAAGAATTGTTTAGCGTCAAAGGATTCAAAGATACTAATGTTTCGGATATAACCAAAATGGCTGGGATAGGAGTCGGTACTTTTTACAATTATTACGCCTCTAAAGAAGGGCTTTTCATTGAGATATTGAAGGAAGAAAATAGAAAAGTCAAAGAGAGCATTCTGGAATCGTTCGATTCAAAAGATGATCCCGTACAGGCCGTCGTGAAATTGGTCATGCAGAATTTCAAGGTCATGCAATCCAACCCGATTATGAAAGAATGGTACAACAGGGATGTTTATAGTAAAATCGAGTGTTATTTTGATGAGCAAGGCGGCATGGGAAGTATTCAGGAGTTTTTGAACAGTGGTCAAACTGAGTTGATTCAAAAATGGAAGGCCGAAGGGAAAATAAGAAATGATTTGGATGATGACCTGATAGGCGCTATTTTCACTGCCATACCCTATATCGACCTTCATAAAAACGAGATCGGGATTCAATATTTTCCTCGGATTTTATATTATATAACGGAGTTTGTTATGAAAGGTTTGACGGAAATCCCTCTAAAAAAAGATAGTGAAAAGTAATTTTTTTTCTATCAACATGAATGAATATATAAATATTCATTCATGGATGGTGAGTATTATTTTTGCCGTAGCAATTCGTATATTTTTGGGGTTTTATGGCAGAAAGAATCAAGTCCATGGAAAACCATTATTACTAGGGAGTTAAAAATGAAACCAGCAACAAGAATCCAAACCAAAAAAGAACTGCAAATACCAAAGATAGTACGAAAAGTACTGCTCGTCTGCGGTATTCTTTCTTCTTTACTTTATATTGTTACTGACATCCTTGCAGCCATACAGTGGGATGGTTACTGCTCCGCCTCACAATCCGTCAGTGAGCTGATGGCGATTGGAGCTCCAACCAGACCCTTTGTCATTTTTCTTTTTGGCGTGTATAGCGTGTTTGTGATTGCATTCGGACTCGGTGTTCGGGGAGTGGACACTCGAAGGCGTACCTCGCGTATCGCGGGAGTTTTGCTGACCGGATACGGATTGGCCGGATATGTGACGGGACTGTTCTTCCCCATGCACTTACGGGGTGCGGTAGGGACAATTACCGACATAATGCACATAACCGGTACGATAGTAATGTCGCTCTTTCTTATCTTATCCATAGGGTTCGGATCCACGGCACATGGAAGGTGGTTCCATCGCTATTCGATTGTGACAATTTTGGTTCTTCTTCTGTTTGGCGCTTGGGCAGGTCTAGACGGTCCTCGGGTTGCGGCACAATTGCCCACGCCTTGGTTGGGAATTAAAGAACGCATCAATATCTATACTTCCATGCTATGGGTACTTGTTTTCGCCGTTATACTCTTGCGGGCGGAAAAGGCCAAGGTTAATTAAAAAAGCTTAACGGATACAATAATTATCGAACATGGGGAATTATAAAATGGTCGCAAAAGCAGTTACACGATATCGAAAGGAGGGAAACAAAATTAAATCTGAGCAAATAAAAAAAGTAACCGCATTTATCGGAACTCCGCGAAAGCATGCAACTTACCGAGGGGTTCAAGAATTTGAAGAGAATTTAAAGTTGATTGCGAAAGAGAAAATTGACTTTGAGTATGTTTTCTTAAATGATTATACCCTTAAAAATTGCATCGGTTGTAAATCATGCTTCGACAAGGGAGAGGAATTTTGTCCCCTTAAAGATGACCGGGATGTATTGCTTGAGAAGATGAATCATTCGGATGGGATAATTTTCGCCACCCCCAATTATGCGTTTCAGGTGACGGCGCTCATGAAGAATTTTCTGGACAGGCTAAGCTTTATTATACACCGACCGCATTTTTTCGGTAAGGTTTCAACCGCGATTGTCGCCCAAGGTATATTCGGAGGGGCTTCTATTGTAAAGTATCTAGGATTTGTAGGAGGGCGTTTAGGATTTGATGCAGCCAAAGGATGTTATCTAACGGCTTTAGAGCCAAGAACTAAACTTGAACAGAAAAAAATAACCCGGCAAATCACCAAGGCAGCAAGAAGATTTTATAAGGATCTATATCGTTCCAAGTTGCCCACACCTTCTTTTTTCAAGCTGATGCTCTTCCGGATAAACCGTACAAGTATACTGGAAATTCTGAATGAGCAGTACCGGGATTATCAATATTTTAAAGAAAAGGGCTGGTTTGATTCGGATTATTATTATGATGTTTCATTGGGAGTTATCAAAAAATCGGCGGGCCGTTTTTTTGATTTTTTGGGGAAGTGGATATCAAAGGGCAGAAAATCGGAACTATGTTAAATAATTCTAAAATCCAGAAGATTTTCCAAGGAGTCATATCCGGTTCGCAACGAGAGAGAGTAAATATTGAATTTAAGAAAATTCTGTAATACAATTTCATTATTGGTTATCGTACACAAATATAAGCAATCACTTGAAAATAGGGGTTAAGTAATTATGAATAACATGAATGAAGCAGTAAGAAAACAACGATTATTCTTCGAAAAAGGCATAACGAAAGAAATTGACTATCGTATCAAAAGTCTCAAGCTTTTAAAACAAGCAATTTCAAATCATGAAACAGAAATTCTTGAGGCGTTAAAAAGGGATTTGAATAAAGCTCCCTTTGAGGCTTATGCCACAGAAATAGGCCTTGTTTTGGAGGAGCTTGAATATATTATCAAACACCTTCGGAATTGGGCCAAACCCAGGAAGGTTAAAACTCCGATTACTCATTTTTTGTCAGCCAGTTACCAATATTCGGAGCCTTATGGTATTGTGCTGATTATGTCGCCTTGGAATTACCCGTTTCAATTAACGATTGCCCCTTTGATAGGAGCCATGGCGGCAGGGAATTGTACGATCGTGAAACCATCCGAATATTCATCGCATACTGCCGAAATCATAGAACGGCTTATCAGTGAGAACTTTGATGAATCCTACATTACGGTGGTAAGAGGGGGAAGAGAGGCCAATAAAACATTGTTGGATGAGAAGTTTGATTATATTTTCTTTACCGGCAGTGTATCTGTGGGCAAGGTGGTAATGGAGTCGGCTTCAAAGCATCTTACCCCGGTTTCATTGGAGTTAGGCGGCAAAAGTCCCTGCATTGTCGATGAAACCGCTAATTTAGATATGGCAGCCAAACGAATTGTATGGGGAAAGTATCTAAATGCAGGACAAACTTGTGTGGCCCCCGATTATTTGGTGGTCCATAAAAATGTAAAAAATGAACTCATAACCAAAATGAGCAAGTACATTGAGGAGTTTTACGGGCCCGATCCTTTAAATAACCCGGATTACCCCAAGATAATTAATGATAAACATTTTAATCGCCTTTTGGGACTGATCCAAAATGAAACGATTGTTGTTGGCGGACAGTATAACGACCTAACCCACCGGATAGCGCCTACGGTTCTTGATAATGTAACATGGGATAGGCCTATTATGCAGGAGGAAATTTTCGGACCCTTACTCCCTGTACTTGAATTTGAGAGCCTCAATGATGTTATTGGAATAGTCAATCATCATCCCAAACCTCTTGCCCTATATTTCTTTACGCAGGACAAGAAGAGAGAACAGTATGTTATCAATAATACTTCCTTTGGGGGCGGTTGCATCAATGATACTATCGTCCATCTGGCAACCTCATATATGCCATTCGGAGGCGTGGGAGACAGCGGCATGGGAGGCTATCACGGCAAGGCAAGCTTTGAGACTTTTTCCCATCCAAAAAGTATTTTGAAAAAGTCTACTCTGTTTGATATCCCCCTGCGATACCCACCGTATAAAAATAAACTTAAATTATTGAAATTTATCATGCGCTGATAAGAAAGAGGAATGAATTCCATGAGATTCCATGATTACAGAACTCTATTGAATCAATCGATCAATAGTTTTTTAAAAGACGCATTATGGATGGTTTATAAAAATCCGGCAAGAATGATATTTATGTTGCGAATCATTTTTTGGCAGCGGAGAGCCGTCCAAAAAAGAATAAAAAATGATCAACAGGGTCTTCAGGTCCCTCCTTACATGATTATTAGTATCACTAACCGGTGCAATCTTCAATGCGAAGGTTGTTATTCAAAGGCACAGCAAAGACCGATGGGCAAAGAAATGAGTTATGATAAATTACGCTCCGTGATTGCAGAAGCCCAAAGGCTCGGTATTTCATTTGTTTTTTTGGCCGGGGGTGAGCCCCTCATGAGAAAGGAAATTTTTGAGATTACCAAAGATTTCTCTGAACTAATCTTCCCCCTCTTCACCAATGGTTTGCTTATGACGGATGAAATCATCAGCTGTCTACGAAAACAGAGAAATGTAATACCCGTTATCAGTTTGGAAGGCTACGAAACGGATACGGACAGCAGAAGAGGACCCGGGGTTTATGGACAACTAGAGAAGACTTTTGGAAGAATTAAACGCTCCGGTATTTTCTACGGTCTTTCCTTAACCGTTTCAAGAACAAATTTTGAGACCTTAACGAGTGAACGTTTTATAAAAGAACTAATTAAATGGGGTTGCCAGCTGTTTTTCTTTGTAGAGTACATTCCGGTCGAGGAAGCCACGGAGGATATTGCAGTGACCGCCGAACAAAGGGCCTCTTTAATGACCATTTTGGATTCTTTCCGAATTCGATTTCCGGCTTTGTTTGTTAGCTTTCCCGGCGACGAAAAAGCCTTTGGCGGTTGCCTTTCGGCAGGTCGTGGCTTCATCCATATTAGTGCCGAAGGTGATTTGGAGCCATGTCCGTTTGCTCCCTATTCCGATACCAATGTCAATGATGTGTCCTTGCGGGAGGCACTGCAATCCCCCTTATTGAAAGAAATCCGTCAACATTCTACGGAGTTGACTGAAACCGGAGGGGGATGTGCTTTGTGGGAAAAAAGGGAATGGTTAAAGTCCTTACGCTAAAACTGACTTTGGGTTTTTTGGCGATTATCCCTGGCGGGTTAGTCATGGAGATAATTTATGTTTTACTATGGTCGGTTTGTTTTGGAAATACTCAATGAAAAATCAGCATCGGAACATTGCCGATCTGAGTTATCACTAGACCGGAAATAAGGTGAGTTTTACTATAATTTGTTTTTGTATCAATCTAAATTTCTTTATCAGAAGATTAGCGGGGAATCATACAGACTATATTGACCCAAAGTCGCTAGGATTGTTAAGTTTTTTTCAAAATTCTTTGATTTAATAAGGGCTATTAAGGAGGAATATTGGATTCAATCACGAAATGTTTCTCGTTTGGGAGGTTATTAAACTGGATAAGCAGTTTCTTGATTGGGAATTCATTCAAAATTTAATGGCCAATGATGCCGTAATAGGGGCATTTAGTACGGAGGCCCTCCCTGATGAAGTGCAGGACCGTTTGGATAGCATTAAAAAGGAAGGCTTAATTGCCTGCATCCAAAATGATGCCGTCTTCTTTTTGGGCCAGGAAGAATGTAG
Organism: Bacillota bacterium; assembly: GCA_023401925.1. Taxonomy (GTDB): domain Bacteria; phylum Bacillota; class UBA4882; order UBA8346; family UBA8346; genus UBA8346. The sequence goes on along the minus strand of JAEXDA010000019.1, from coordinate 47,839 downwards.
GGAACTTGGCATTCCGTTCAAGCATCAAATTGTTGCCGAGAATGGAATTCAGACTTCTTCATCAGATATCTATTAAAGGCTCTCCTTCATTCCATAATTTAATGGTAGGGATATGAGGTTTAGTAACGACGTTTTTGATGAAATGCCGTTTTTTTATGCTTTTTTTCAAATCCATGGAACCTTCAGAACAGTTGTCAATCTTCATAGAATCTTCACATCGGATTGATATAATCCGAGATATTAAAGTCTTTAAAACTCTGAAGGGAGAATGGTTAATGGGTGTTCAAGCGGATGATAAGTTGATGAAAACTATTCAGAGAAATAAATGGTTGAAGGTTATGGGATTAGCGTTGGTCGTAATGGCGGGTTTCCTCATTGTGAAAAGCTCCATCACTCAGGCGGAAACAACCAAGAACGGGGATTTGCGCATACTGAAAAGAGAGGTTACCGGTAAGGCGAAATTTTACCCCATATCCGTGGATGGAGTTAAAATGGAAGTGGTCGCAGTGAAAGCTAGCGATGGGAGCGTAAGGACAGCTTTTAACACCTGTCAGGTATGTTTTGATTCGGGGCGTGGTTATTACATTCAGGAAGGCAATGAATTGGTCTGCCAAAACTGTGGCAACCGTTTTCCCATCGATAAGGTTGAGAAGGTTAAAAACGGTTGTAACCCAGTTCCGATTACCGCGGATTTAAAAACCGATGACGGTCAATATATCACTATCTCCAAGACTTTGCTCGCCAAAGCCAAAGGCTTGTTTGGCAACTGGAAGAAATATTGAAAAGATAATAAAGATTCCAATCCATCTACCGAACAATCGAATTTGTGATACAATCCTATTCATCTTCGTTTCGAAACCTTCCTCTACCAAAAGGGAAGGTTTTGTTTTATAAATATTCTCATGACGGGGAAAATGTTATGGTTTGGAAATGGGCGGAAATTGTATCCTAAAAAATAACATTGGCAGTGTACTACCCGGTATACTTGAAAAAGAATGATGGTCAGTATATAATTATCCCTAAGTTTTTTGATAGCCAAAACCATCAGGCAAAAGTTAAGGGTATAAAAAGAAACGGTGACGGGATATTGGCTAAAAGGGTGAGAAAAATGATTTTTGACAGGAAAGTTTCGAAGTCCCGGAACCCGGGGTTATGGGTATTATTATTTCTGACATTAATTTTTTCAATGATCAATCGATATTCATACGCTTCCGGGCCGAAACCGGCGACGGATTTTGAATCCGGCACGTTTCATGATAATCAGGGGGGAACATTACTTTACCGGTTATTAAAACCGCTTCCTGAAAATGCCAATGGACTCAATCAATATCCTTTACTATTATATCTGCATGGGACCGGGGAGCGTGGAACGGATAATCTGAAACAGTTGAAGTATATTGATGTTTTCGACCAATCATCTTTCCGTCAAAAATACCCCAGTTTTGTGGTTGTTCCCCAATGTCCGGCGGAAGAAAATTGGGTTGAGAAGGAAAGCTATTCGGGCACTGTCCCGCAGTCGTCCAGACCCGCCAGACCGTTATGGCAGACTGTAGAATTACTCCGGCAATTACAAAATAAATTACCGGTTGATCCGGACCGAATTTATGTGCTGGGCATATCAAGCGGCGGTTCCGGTGTTTGGGATTTGATCGCCCGCTATCCTCGTATGTTCGCAGCTGCAGCTCCATTTTGCGGCTCGGGGGATGACCAAAAAGCCGGTTTAATGACGAACATCCCGATATGGGCATTTCATGGGGGACGTGATATTTTAGTTAACCCGAATACTACCCGGAAAATGGTTCAGGCGATTCAAACGGCAGGCGGTCACCCCAAGTATACGGAGTATCCCAATATGTTCCACAATGTTTGGAATAAAGCTTTCCACGATCCCCAATTTTTTCAGTGGTTATTTGAACAAAAAAGGGTTGGAGATCCGCATTGAAAGTAAAAAGCGAAAAAGATGCCATCGGGCATCTTTTTTTCTCTCTTCATAGGATCTTCACAACATTTCTGTACAATAAGTACAGTTCAAGATTCCTAGGAGGAAGTAATGATGGAACGAAAGCTGATAAGTAAGGTTTTGGCAGTCCAGGGCATGTCCTGTCCCAGCTGTGAAATGAAGATCGAGAATGCGCTCCGCAAGATCAAGGGCGTTGTGAAGGTTAAGGCCTCGCTGGCTAAATCCCAGGTAACAGTGGAATATGATCCGGATTTAACGGAAAGCCTACCCTCCATGATGGAGCAGCGACTTGCGGATGCCGTTATCAAACTCGGTTATGAGGTGGGCTCTTCCAATGACGATAAGTCTGAAAAGAAAACATCCATCAACCAGTTGCTGGGGGTTGGCATCATTATTTTCGCTTTATACTTCATTATCAAGTCAACCATTGGTTTTAATTTCATCCCCCAGGTTGATCAGTCGGTCGGTTACGGGATGCTTTTTGTGATTGGGTTATTGACGTCACTGCATTGTGTGGCGATGTGTGGCGGCATCAATTTGTCGCAATGTATAAAGGCGCCGCCAAGCGGCATCAATTTATCTCAAAGGATAGAATCGCCGCCAAGCGGTATTAATTTATCGCAATCTATCAGTAAACAACAATCGGAAAACGTTTCCGCAGGATCCAGGTGGGGTCAGTTGAAACCCAGCTTGCTCTATAATGCGGGCCGGGTCATATCCTACACCCTTATCGGTGGAATCGTCGGCGCTCTGGGTTCGGTCATTGGTTTTTCCGGGTCGGCTAAAGGGATTGTGGCGATTGCCGGGGGATTATTCATGGTGATTATCGGCCTGAATATGCTGGAAATATTTCCCTGGCTTCGCAGGATTAAGATCGGTATTCCCAAGTTTTTGGGTAATAGGATTCAAAATAGCGCCGGTAACCGTGGGCCTTTCTTTGTCGGTTTGCTGAACGGTTTAATGCCGTGCGGGCCTTTACAGACCATGCAGTTTTACGCTTTGGGAACCGGTAGCTTTTTCGCCGGAGCCCTCTCGATGTTTCTTTTCAGTATGGGCACCGTCCCGCTGATGTTTGGCTTTGGAGCCCTCAGTTCATTTCTAAGCAACAAATTCACGCACCGGATGCTAAAAGTCAGTGCGGTCCTGGTGATTGTCCTGGGGTTGACCATGGTCAACAGGGGTTTGAGCCTCTCGGGAATCTCCGTTGCGGCGTCCAACCCATTATCCGGTAGCGGGATCGGAAATGTGGCCAAAATTGAAGGTGGGGTTCAGGTAGTCACCACGACAATGGAGTCCGGCAGATACCAACCTTTTGTGGTACAAAAAGGGATACCGGTACGCTGGACCATCAAAGCCAAGGCGGAGGATTTGAACGGTTGTAATAATCCGGTAACCATTCCTAAATATAATATCCAGAAAAAGTTGGTCCCCGGAGAGAATGTGATTGAGTTTACACCGGCGGATGAAGGAACCATTACTTATACTTGCTGGATGGGGATGATTAGCAGTAATATTAAAGTAGTATCCGATCTCTCCAAAGTGTCCGTGGAAGATTTAAAACAAGCGGAAAGTGGCGGCAATGGCCTGCTAAGCGGTGGGGGCGGTTGTTGCGCGGACAGCGCCAAGGCCATCCGCTTCCTAAGCGGCAAGGTGCCTACGGACGATATTCAAGTCGCCAAAGTGGTGGACGGTATTCAGGAAGTTACGGTTACGGTCAATGATCAGGGCTATTCCCCGGCAGCCGTCATTGTGCAAAAAGGTCTGAAAACGAAGATTAAATTTAACCCGGAAAAAATCAATTCCTGCAATTACTTGGTGACCTTCCCGGAATACAACGGTCAGCTTGACTTGAGCCAAGGGCAAACGGAGACTCCGGAGATTACGGTAACCCAGGATTTTACCTTCCAGTGCTGGATGGGGATGCTTCACGGGTATGTGAAAGTGGTGGATGATATTCAACATATTGATATCAAGGCGATTCAAAAAGAGATTGGAAGCTATAAACCCGCCTCCGGCGGAGGATGTTGCGGAAGGTGAAAGGACGTGTTAGCGATGGACAAAAAAGAAACCTTGAAAATAAGCGGTATGTCTTGTGCGGCTTGCGCCTTGCGGATTGAAAAAGGTTTATCCAAGGTGGCGGGAGTTAAAAAGGCTACGGTCAATTTTGCCACGGAAAAGGCCACGGTCGAATTTGACCCCACTCAAGCATCAAATCAAGCATTTGAAGGGGTGGTTGAAAAACTGGGGTATGGAATTATCCGGGAGAAAGCGCCGGAGGGTAAAGTAACCCTCAAAATTTCCGGCATGACCTGCGCCGCCTGCTCGGCCCGGATCGAGAAAAAACTTAACAAACTGGAGGGGGTGGCCAAAGCCGCCGTCAACCTGGCAACCGAAAAGGCCACCGTCGAATTTGATAATCAGCAGATTAAAATTTCCCAGATTGTGGATGTCATTACCGGACTGGGATATGGAGCGGAGCCGGAACAGGAATTCAGCGGTGACCGGGAGAAGGAGCAGCGAGAGAAAGAAACCAAGCGGCTGCGAACGGAGTTGATCATTTCGGCTGTTTTGAGCGCCCCCTTGATTTTGGGGATGATTTTGGCTTTGCTGGGCGTTAATATTCCATTCCTCCATGATTGGCGTTTTCAGATTTTGTTGGCAACGCCGGTCCAATTTTATATCGGATTCCGCTTCTATAAACATGCTTTTTATGCCTTACGGGCTAAGAGTCCCAATATGGATGTACTGATCGCCATGGGCACCAGTGCGGCCTATATTTATAGTCTCTATAACGCGTTTTTTCAAAAACCGATGACCGGCGCCGGGGCGCCTATGATGAAGGATCTCTATTTTGAGGCTTCGGCCACGATTATTACCTTGATTTTGTTGGGGAAATATTTTGAAGCGGTCGCCAAAGGGAAAACTTCGGAAGCCATCAAGAAACTAATGGGACTGCGGCCCAAAACCGCCCGGGTAATCCGGGACGGCAGGGAAATGGATATTCCCATTGAAGAAGTGGAAGTGGGAGAAGTGATTGTGGTCCGCCCCGGGGAAAAAGTTCCGGTGGACGGCGCTATTATCGAAGGAAATTCGGCCCTGGATGAATCGATGTTAACCGGGGAAAGCCTGCCGGTTGAAAAAAAGGCCGGCGACACGGTGATTGGCGCCACCATTAATAAATTCGGCACCTTTAAATACACGGCCACCAAAATCGGTAAAGATACGGTTTTATCCCAGATTATTAAAATGGTGGAGGATGCCCAGGGTTCCAAAGCTCCCATTCAAAAAATCGCCGATCAGGTATCCGGCGTTTTTGTGCCGATTGTTCTGGGAATTGCCGCAGCAACCTTCCTGGTTTGGACTTTCGGCGATTATAATCTGAAGATGGGCATTGTAAGCGCTGTGGCCGTATTGGTGATTGCCTGCCCCTGTGCGCTGGGCTTGGCCACTCCAACCGCGATCATGGTGGGGACCGGCAAGGGGGCCGAGAACGGGATCCTGATTAAAAGCGGCGAACATCTTGAGAAAGCCTACAAGATTAACACCGTGGTGCTTGATAAGACCGGAACCATTACCAAAGGGCAGCCGGAAGTGACCGATCTGATGATGGCCGGAAAAATGGAAAGAAATGAATTCCTAAGAATAGCATCCATCGCTGAGAAAAAATCGGAACACCCGCTGGGTGACGCCATTTACCGCTATGGGAAACAACAGATTGGCGAGATACCGGATCCGGCCCAATTTGGGGCCGTCCCCGGCCAAGGAGTGATTGCAACCATTGACGGGGAAGAAATCATCATCGGCACCCGAAAATTGATGGCCGGCAAAGGAATCTCCCTGCTCGACAGTGAAGGAACCGCCAGTGAACTTGAGAATGAGGGTAAGACCGTGATGTTTGCGGCATCCCGGGGAGAATTGCTCGGCTTGCTCGCTGTCGCCGACGTTGTTAAGGAAAACTCGGCCGGGGCCATCAAGGAATTACAGGACCTGGGAATCACCGTCTATATGATGACCGGAGACAACCGGCGGACGGCACAGGCTATTGCCGGGCAGGTCGGCATCACCAACGTCCTGGCGGAAGTCATGCCGGAGCATAAGGCGGAACAGATTGAAAAGTTAAAAAATGAAGGATATGTCGTAGCGATGGTGGGAGACGGTATCAATGACGCCCCGGCCCTGGCTACAGCCGATATCGGGATGGCGATCGGCACCGGTACGGATGTGGCGATGGAAGCGGCCGACATTACGTTAATGAGAGGCGATTTGAAGACCATTGCCACCGCGATTCGGTTATCCCGGAAAACCATGAATAAAATCAAACAGAATTTATTCTGGGCTTTCTTTTATAACACCATCGGCATTCCCTTCGCGGCCCTGGGCATGTTGAATCCGATCATAGCCGGCGCTGCCATGGCTTTCAGCTCGGTTTCGGTAGTGACCAATTCATTGAGTCTGAAGCGGTTTAAGGCTTAAATCGATCGGTGGGGGTTTTTCCTAAGGGGAATGCATGAATTGGGGACCCCGAGAGGTTTTTTGGTGATTTAAAGGAGCGTTCCGATGACCGGATCGATTCTTTGAATCACGGAAAGAGTCATTTTACCGTGGAAAGAATCCTTTGAGAGGCGGAAAGCAACCTTTGAATGAGTTAAATGATCCTTTCCGCCACGGAAAGGAACTTTTTTGGAGCCGGATCGACCTTTTGAACGACCGAAAAGACTTTTTATGGGAAGAATGGATCGATTCGGTTACGGAAATGATCCTTTTGGGGACCCGATCGGTCCTCCGGAGAACAAAATGGATCCATTCCGTGACTCAAGGGATCGATTGGGCGAGAAAATTGACTTTTTTCGAAAAAAAAAGATCATTTCCGTAAAAAAAAGGATCAATTATGAAAGAAAACAATCAAATGTCGTGAGGTCGGGATAGGATAGGGGGCTGTCTAAAAAGCAATTCAAAATTAATAAGAAATACAATATATAGCTTCATCGAATGGTTTGACTTCAATATATTGTATTTCTTTATCGTTAAAATTTTCTTTTGGGACAGCCCCCTACGACCTAAAATACAACGCCCCCAATGTAGCCATCCAAAATTCCGTTAATCAATCTCCCCTAACCATTACTAGACCGTTTCGTTGGCCATCCTAAACCGACCGCCACACCATTGGCCGTGATTTCAAAGAGGGCGTTACCAAACGGATCAATGAATTGTGTTGCACCTCCGGTCGGCAAAAATCGAGAGCCTATATCAAATAGTTGGCAATTTAATTTGATGACAAAGGTGAAATGTTCCTGACGGCGGCAGATTATATTGACCAAGGCATAGAGCTTTTCGGCGATGAGAAAATGAGTGGAAGGGTTGGCCAAGATACTGAATAATCCGGTGCGCGACAGGTTCCAATCTCTGGTGGCTGCGAACGATATCGTGCAAAGCGATGTTGATGAGGAACTGGCGGCATATTTGCGATATATCTTGAAGGTGTGGCATGAAGGGGAAAGAGACCGGAACCGGGTAATGAAGTAATTGGAGAGGGCGTTTGAGGATATGGGGAAGAGTTTGAAGGAAGGGAAAGAAAATAATGAATGAAATTTTGGCCTGGCCGGTTTTGGGAGGCCTATTTTATTACCCGTGAGAGCGGGTGAATCATAAAATGGATATGTTGGATTTATCGCCGGGAACCTGGAAGGAAATCATTTTGGTTTACAGAATAAACATAAACCAACCCTCCATCATTTAAATTATCCAACATCTTTCGGGAAGGTCTATCTGAATTAATTTTTGACCATACTTGAGATAGAATGAAATCTAAATCATAGAAGAAATGAATCGCTTTTGAAGGGGCAATTCAATGAGAATTAATAGTGTATATCTGGAAAATTTTGAAAATGTTAAAATCGACTTTCCGGACGGATTGGCCGTGTTTGTGGGGAATAACGGTTCCGGAAAGACTGCTGTACTTGAATGCGGTTGCCGTGGCATTAGGCGGATTTTTAAGCGGTTTTGACGGGGTAAAATCGAGAGAGATTTTACCGGATGAGGTCCGTTTGCAATATATGAACGGGGAAGCGTTGTTGATACACAGCCCCAATTTCCTCTGCGGATAACTTGCAAAGCAGCTATTCAAGAGCATTTTTATACATGGACAAGGGCGTTGAACAAGGAAGGCGGGAGAACAACCCGCAATGAAGCTCAAACCATCATCAAGTATGCTGAAAAGATTCAAAAAGAAGTAAGACAAGGGAATGAGCAAATTGTATTACCGGTAATTTCTTTTTACGGAACAGGCCGGCTTTGGGTCCAAAAAAAGCAAAAAACGGAAGAAACCCTGTCAAGGCTTCAAACCAGGCTAATGGGATATATGGATTGTTTAGACCCTGCCTCCAATGAAAAGTTGATGACCAAATGGTTCGAAAAAATGACGATGATTCATTTCCAGGAAGGGAAAGAACCTGCTGAACTAAGAGCTGTCAAAGATGTTTTAAAATATTGTTTGCGGAATGTCGATGGAAAAGGAACTGCCGACCGGGAAACAGATATCTTTTTTAGCGCTAAAAGCGGAGAGCTTGAGATAATTTTAACAAATCGAAATGGAAATAGAGAAAGATTACCCTTTCGGATGCTTAGCGATGGTTATCGAAATACTTTGGGAATGATTGCGGATATCGCATACAGAATGGCGGTACTTAATCCGCAGCTTTTGGAAAATGCGACCAAGGAAACTCCCGGAGTGGTGCTGGTTGATGAAATTGATCTGCACCTTTATCCCAAATGGCAACGGCATATCATAGCCGATTTACGGACCATATTTCCCAAAGTGCAATTTATCATTACCACCCATTCGCCCAATATTATTCAAATGATACGGAAGGAAAACGTAATGATCATTGAAGATTGTAAAGTTGTTGAAAAGACACCGCATACTTATGGACGGGATGTTGAGGCAATCTTGTATGATGTAATGGATGTCGAGGCGAAACCGGCGGATGTGAAAATGGTGATTGACCGGTTTTATGAACTGCTTGAAAAAGAAGATTTCGAGCAGGCCGGACAAGTGCTAGAAACCCTGGAAAAGCTGACGGGCGAATATGATTCCGAAGTTGTGAGGGCCAAAACAATGTTAAACTTGGAGAAGCCTTAAAGAATGAAATACATTCAAAAAAATCGTGAGCCTAAAGAACTCATTTAACATCGCTCAAAAGAATATGCCTGTTATGATAATATTCCAAAGGAAACGAAGGATCAGATAAGGAAAAGTTTGCTTACAGAGCAAGGACATGTCTGCTGTTACTGCATGAAAAGAATTCATATGGAAAATATGAAAATTGAGCATTGGAAACCCCAAACAAAATATATGGAATTCAGTATGCAGTACTATAATATGTTTGGAGCGTGTGACGGAAATGAAGGAATGCCGGAAAATTTGCAATGCTGTGATACTCATAAAGGTGAAAACAAATTATTTATAAATCTTTTGGAAAAATACTGTGAGACTCTCATTAAGTATTGAAACGACGGTACGATTTATTCCGAAGATCCAAGAGCTAATCGCGATCTAGAGGACATTTTAAATCTAAATCAGCAAACATTAAGAGAAAACCGCAAAGCAGTGATTGATTGCATCGTTGAGTATTTACTTCATGAATACCCCGATAAGCAATGGATAAAAGCTAAAATACAACAAGTAATCAATAAATGGGATAGCAAAGATGCCCAAGGAAGGTATCATGAATACTATGGAGTTGCGTTATACCGATTACAGCGATTGTTAATGAAAACTCCAGGCTGAATTCCGGTTATCTTCCAAACCTGCTATGGGGCGGGGCTGAGGAATTTAAGATTAAGCCCTTTACGCCAGCAGCATAAACGGAATATAAAGACTGCAGCAGGAATAGTTCGATATGTGAAAAAAGAAACAGCGGTTTTTTTACCCTGTCTGTCAATCAAGGAATATTTTGTGTATAATATCAATAAAAAGGTCTGAAAGAATGAAAGGACCTTCTCATGGATATTAAGCAAAGGCCGAACCATCCATTGTATATTCAAATTTTACGCCGCATGACACCGGAACAAAGGCTTCTGAAAGCATTCGAGCTTTCCAATTTGTCCCGGGAACTATTCAGGACCGGACTTCAAAAGCGGTTTCCTGATTTGACCGATAGTGAGCTTAAGGCTTTATTTTTGGAGCGTTTGGATAAATGTCACAACCGGAATTATTAAAAAAAGTGATTGGCGTTTTGAATGGGGCCGGGATCGATTATATGATGACCGGTTCCATCGTATCCAGTTTACAGGGAGAACCCCGCGCTACACACGATATTGATATTGTTATCTTGATTACCGATAAGGGCCTTTCCCAACTGGTTCATTCTTTTGCTTCCCCTGCGTATTTTTTGGATCCGGATACCATTCGTGAGGCGATGGAGCATCAGAGTATGTTTAACCTAATTGATTTAACGGATGGGGACAAAGTCGATTTCTGGATTCTTTCCGATGAACCTTTTGATCGATCGAGATTTTCCCGGAAATATTCCCAGAGTTTCTTAGGACTTGAATTGCTGGTTTCCAAACCTGAGGATACGATCCTGGCAAAATTACGTTGGGCCAAATTGTCCGGTGGTAGTGAAAAACAATTTGTAGATGCCCTTAGGGTTTATGAAGTCCAATACGAAGTTCTGGATCACGATTACTTGTCCAAATGGGCAGGAAAGCTTGGGCTTGAAAATTTATGGGAGCGTCTGCAAAAGGAAGCTGAAATTGTTCCTTAGGATGGTTCTCCATAACTCCTCACGCCAGTAAATCAATCCGGGCAAAGATATAATTGAGATCATCCTCTTTGAAGACCACCCGGAAAAAGTCGCTGTTTTCCAGCTGTACCGGCGTATACCCATTATAGTCGAAGTACTTCTGGCTTTTGCGGCGGTCGAACCAATGGATCAATGAAATTTTGCCGCCGGCGATTTCGATGGCGGTAATCCCCGTTTTGCCGATAGCGCATCCGGAATTGAAGATGCAGGGCACCATCAGGTCGGAATTGTATAAGCTGCTGCGGGAACCATTGCGCTTATGCTTTTTTTGGGACAAATATTGCAGCTCGGCATTGAATTTTTTAATTTTGGCGGCGAGTTTTCCCCGGGTGGCCTCATCTTTCTCCCCATGGGAGTAATCCCGGCAGTATTGTTCGATCTTGAATTTCAGATATTCGATTTTGGATAAGGATTCGAACAACGGCCGGTGGGTATGGCCAATCAAGGATACCACTTTGTGTTTGCGGGCAAAATCATAGACCCGTTTTTCGGTATTAAATTTGACATAGCTATTGTGGGAAACCGAGTAGTTTTTGATCCCGATGGGGCTGATGAGATACCGTAAGGCAATGGTGCAAAAGAAATGAAAACGTTCCATAAGCAACGAAGCCTGGTGTCCATGGAAAATTACAATCTGGTGCCGGCCATAGCTGAGCTTTAGCGAATGATAAAGCGGTTTTTTGAGACTGTGTTTTTTGGAAAAAAGCTCCGCGTCATGGTTGCCCACCAGTTTGTAAAAGGCTCCTTTTTTCTCAAATTCATTGAACAGATGATAAAGATCCCGCCATTTTCTGGTGATTGAGCGGAGCGAAAATTTTTGCAACTCTTCAATATCGCCGTTCAAAATCAATCGATAATGATTTTTAAGGTAATACTGTTCCAAGAGATACTTGAAAAAATCAGAGTTCGGCAGAAAATCATCGTGAGGCCCGCCATTGCCCATGTGTAAGTCGCTGAAGACCACGATTTTGTCCTGGTCGGTAATGGTGAGGCGGGGGGCCTCAACCAACAGCCTGGATAAAGTCTGATTTAACTTTGTTTCTTTTCTTTTCATGGTGCAATAGCCCCTTTACAATGGAGTTACCGAGGATTTACGGGCGCCAAAGCGTTTTGCCAATTGCTCATCGAGAAGCTCCCGGATTCCTTCGGTCATTTCCAGGTAGATTTTGTTTTTGCGGATTTTTAATTTTTCATAGGCCTTGACGATATCAAGGGTCAGGATAATTCGGGTGCTGCTGCAGTTTAATTCGCCGTGAAGGTGGCTGCCGATGCGTTCAAATCCCAGAACCCTGGTATGGAAATGGAGCGGGGAATGGGGATCGCTTTCGAAAACATCAGTGATAAAATGGGTATAACCGCGTTCCACCACTTCCTTAATGGCAGCCCGCATTAAACGGAGAACGACCCGGATATTTTTGCGATGGTGAGGAACGATCATAAAGCGGCCGATGTCCACTATTTTACAATCCTGGGCCATTTTCTCCAAATCAACCCCTTGGTTTAAAGTCACTCCGAGTTCCGGAGGAAAATCCAGCGAAGGGTCGTAGGTTAGCCGGATAACCCCGGCCGGTTCATCGTTGACGGTTGCCAGGAACCAGGAATACTTGGAAGAAGAACCGATATCGGTTGGGATTTCGTCTTCCGGCAAACGGATCCAATTTTTTTCCTGAAGATAAACCGATGAGATAACCTGGATAGCAAGTTCCCGGGTTTTTAGGTCCATGACTTTAAATGTTTTGGTGATCGACATCTTAATTACCCCTTTCGATAATCAATTAATAAACGCTCTCGGACTTTATAAGGTCCGGGCTAAAAATAAACCGTTTCATGGCGGACGGTGGAGTAGGCGCTTGAAACGGGTATTGCTTACCGGATAAACGGGAAACTTCCCTCATGATGCCGTAAGTTATTTTTTCGCTCAAATAATCGCCGATTTTCCGCTTTATGGTCGGATGAATTAAGCGGGAATTATTGATTTGCAAATATATGGAGCGTTCTTCGGAAAAATTCATTTCCGCTCCGAGGCGGATAATTAAAGGCCCGAACTTCGGTATCCTATTCTTTTGGATACGGCATGGGAAATCAATTCCCACCGGTATAACCGATGCTTGGGACCTTAGGGCGATATATCCTATTCCTTTTTTACCTCGTAACAAGGTTTGGGGATTGCGATTGCGGGTGCCTTCGGGGAAAATGCCGATGCTCCCGCCTTTATTTAGGCGCTGGATACATTGTTGATAAACATTGGGTGAATGGGCGGCCCCCCTTTGGTGGCCGGAACGGAAATGATTTAAAAATGAGAAATTGGATTTTTTATTAAAAACATAAATGGGGTCAATTTGTTTAAAAATCCAGGACAACAGGGGGAAATGTCCAAACATCCAATCAATCACGAAACTGATCTTGCCCCCGCTCCGTAAAGCAATCAGGTAAGCGGGAACAAAAATCGTTTCATAGGAGCAGTTATGATTGAGCGCAAAAATGATTGGATTTTTGGAAATTAATTCACGATCCAGGCCTTCGATTTGTATCAGCTTGCCGGAGCAAAATAGTAAAGATTTGAGGAACCAGCGTTGCCCCACTGTTAAGGAAGGCATGGGATCGGATGTAATTTTCATTTGACTTGCGCGAACCGGTTGAAACATTTTTTAACCCCATCTGAAGTTATAGTTTATACCATGAACCGGGAGAAAGAATATTTTTTAATTCCGGTAATTTCAGGCCATACACAGGCAAGTTAGGATAAACATGATAGCAAGACGGGCAATACCAGCTGCTTTCCACTTGTAACAACACAGTTCGCTGACAAAGGGGACATGTGCATTGTGTGACGATCATTGGCTGTATACCTCCAAAAAAGTATGGATTTGCCGACATGTTCCTGAAGAAAGATCTAGAATAAAGTGAATAAAAATATCGCCGATAAACTAAATCCAATGACACTACCTGCTATGACATCGGTTGGATAATGGACTCCGACATAAATCCGGGAAAATCCGATACATGTTGCCAGACCAAACCAGAGTGCGCTGCTCATTGCGAAAGTTGCGCTCAAGACCAGGGCTGTTGCAAATGAGCTGGCACTATGACCTGATGGGAAGGAATAGTCTTTTTCCGGCTTAAAAGGCGTGACGCCGGTTAATGCATTATAAGGACGGACCCGGGCAACAACCGTTTTGATAATTTGAACGGCCATGGTGGTCAGTATTTGTACCGCGGCTAAGCGGATGCCCAATTCCCTGGCCGTCGGAATCATTAATAGAAACAGGGGCAGGAAAGATTGGAAATACAAGCCGCCCAAATGGGTAATCCCTGCAATGAGTTTGTTTAATTTGGCTGACTGCGACTGATTGACAGTGAGAAATACATTGCGATCAAATTCATTGATATTTTGCAATAAAGTATTTTTCATTTTTTTAAAAGCCCTTTCACTATCTTTCTATTTTTATAGTAATGCAGCAAGTTTATTGCATAATCAATAGAACTTTAAATGTTGATTAAAGAAGGCTTAAATGATCATAAAAAAGACTGCCTCGTCGGAGACAGTCTTTTTATTATAGTGGCTATCAAAATTATTTCGCCTGGTTGACGCTGATGAATTCTTTCGAAACAATTTTTTGGCCTTCCGGGCTTAAGATCCAGCTCATGAAGTCTTTGACTGCACCGGACGGGGCGGATTTGGTAAGGAGTAAGAAAGGCCGTTGGATAAGATATTTCTTGGCGAGGATATTGGCTTCACTGCAAACCACGCCATTGACAGTAATGGCTTTAACTGATTTAGGATCCAAGGAACCGAGGGAGATGTAACCGATAGCTTCTTTGGTAACGGCCACAGTTTGTTGAACGGCGCCGGTGGAAGACTGAACAATGCAATTGTTGGTATTTTTCAATTTACCCAGCACCAGTTCTTCAAAAGCGCCGCGGGTACCGGAACCGGCTTCACGGTTGACAACCACAATTTTTGTATTTAAAGCGCCGGGGCCGGCAACTTGTTTCCAAGTGGTGAAAGAAGAGGTGTAAATTTTTTGTAATTGCTCTAAAGATACGTTATTAATCTTGTTGGCTTTATTAACAATAATAGCTACGCCGTCTAATGCGATTTCAGTCGCTGTTAAGCTGCTTTCCTCGGGATTGAGTTCCCGGGAACACATGCCGATATCGGCGGTGCCGTCCATTGCGGCTTTAACTCCTGCGCCCGATCCGCCACCCTGAACGGCGATTTTAACATCCGGATTTTTTGCCATATAAGCTTTGGCTAATTCTTCAGCCAAGGGTTGAACCGAGGTGGAACCGGCCATGGTGATGGAAGCGCCGGGGGCAGCCATAATGACAACAGAAAACGCAAAGATACAAACCAGAACGAGTAAACCTAATTTTTTCATGAATCTGTTCCTCCTTTGATTTTGTAATTCTAAAGTAACTTTTTTATATTAAGGATTTCTCACAGAAATAATTAACTCTAGATTAAGAATTATTAATTTGAAGATAAAGTGGGCCCCAGATTTTGTTAGATAATTTGTTAGATAATATGTAATGATTTTTCTGGCCATACACCTTTTAAAAAATGTTGTCCAAGCTTAATTCGGGTTTAATAAGTCCAACGCTGAACCTTAATAATCCGAAATTAAAATTTCAAACTGAGCAGTCAGTGATTCACTGCCCAAATTTTAATCGAGGAGGATATGAATTTGAAAAGATTGTTGTCTCTCGTTTTATCCCTTGTTTTATTAGTTTCTGTCGTTTCAATGTCTTTTGCTGCTGTAACCGTCGGCGGCAATGTGAGGGTATGGTATCAATCGGTCAATGATGAAAGCGCAGCAGACGTTGCTTCCGATGCTTTCCGGTTTGATCGGCTGGCGCTCACTTTTGCATCAGAATTAAGCGCTGTAGATGGTTTTAAAGGCGAAGTTCAATTCCGGGCTCCCAGGAGTAAAAATGAAAACGACATCCGGGTGGATAGTGCCTACTACTATCAAAAAGCGATGTTTTTGGCAAATGACGAGGTAAATATTGGTTATATTCAACAGCTTCCTTTTAAAGGCAGTTACAATGCCATTGTTTTTGAAGATATAGCCAATGCTATCGTTAAAGATACCAACAGTGTGGGTATCAAATATGCTGATAAAATCGGCAACTTTGACTTTGCTGTGGCGGTATTGAATGCTAAAAATCAGTATGCTGTAACGGACACAACTTATCAAGGCTTTGATTACGGCTTACGGGTGAATTATGTGGTAATCCCGGGGTTAAAACTCGGTTTGGCATACGTTGATGATGTTACCAATAGCGATAAATACAATACCGCTTATTTGTTCGATGTTACCTATAGCCTTGGCAACTTCGGCGCTTATGCGGAATATGTATCGGCTAGCAAGACCGCTGCTGGAAGTACCACAGATTACGATGGCGCGACTTACTTAGAACTTTCCTACAAAGTAAGTAATCCCCTTACCGTTTATGTTGGAGGAACAGCTGGTTTAGGAACCGATACAACAAGCTTGAATCAAGGGTTTTCTTATACGTACACCAAAGATTCCGCCAGTAATCTCCAAGCCACAGGAAACTGGATGCTTGCCGGTTTGAAATATCAATTGGCTCCAGGTACTGTTTTACAAGCCGAGTACGTCTCTGTGGATGATAGTAATTTCAACAAAACTGTTGGAGCGGTCCGTTGCCTTGTCAATTTTTAAGATGTCTATAAAAATGGGCTGACCGGTAAATATACCGTGTCAGCCCATTTTTTTTGAACGAAAAGGGATGTCCTTAGCGACTTTCGGTTGGTAGCGGTTTATTAAAAATCATGATTATAAAGGTCACTCAGGAAGAAGATATAAAGAAAAGAAGATCGATAGGATGAGAGAATTTGCCGGTTTGGTTGGGTGCGGTGTGAAAAGCTGCGCATTACGTCGTTACTCAATCACTCCGATCCTCGGTGTACATCTCGCCTTCGCAGAAGGCGCGTACACCTCCGGTTCTCGTTCAATCGTTCCTAGTACTGCTTGCTTTTGACACCGCAAGTTTATTCAAGGAAGTTGACCCAACCAAACCGGCAAGGTCCATCTCGGCGCATCTGGGTATAGCGCCGAAACTCGGGTAACCAGCATTATTTTAGAGTCGATACAAATTTACTAAGAGATACAAAAATCGTTCTTGTAAATCCAAAGTGATCTACTTTAGCTCGAAAAGCACGTCATCCGGCGCTTTCACAGCGGCGCGCCGGGATAAAGCTTGCCGAAATGAGAGAGCCAACTTCGTCGAATATACCTGCGGCGTCAGGAGCAAGCAGAGCTAGGAAGGCGGGAAGTGAAGACCGGAAGCGTACTTAATATGTACGCGCGCGTCCACAGGACGCGAAGGACTGGAGCGACCAACTGACGACGCTATACGCCGCTCATCACACCGCACTCGCTCATTTCGGCAACGTTTCTATTATTTGCTGATTTATCTTTATAATCATATTAAAAATTTAGCTTAATTTACAACGGCTTAATATGGACTGAATTGTTATTTAAACAACCTGTGATAAATTGATGATGACGGTAACTCAACCATCAAGAGCTGAAGCGGTAGTTGAGAGGATAACCGGTGGCGACACGAAACCGAAAGTCCCCCGAAGCCAAAGGGATTGATCAAGATGATGCGGGTGAGAAATCCGCTATCTTTAAAGGTCTAGGTTTATCAAAAGGATCTCTTGCAATAAAAAAGCTGGTAATAATCAAACAAGGAGGTGAAAAAGAATGGTTTGCCCCGATTGTAAGAACTCTACGGCGAATTTTGAGGAATACTGCCGCAAGTGTGGCGCTGACCTGTATCAGGCCGAAGAAAAGACCAAAAGAAACCATATCAGCGTAATATTTTGGACTTTCTAGCCAAAAAGGTTTAGAAAGTTTTTTTTACGGAATAGGTCGGATTTCGATTTGTATTTAATGCTGTAGGCGTACATTGGAAGGATATGGAGGCATGATGATGAAAAATATTCATTTCACAAATTATTGGAAACGAATCTACCAATGTTACTTAGATATCAAAATCGTTTGGAAATTAGTGATTGGATTTGGACTGGTTCTATTGGCGGCCCTTTTTATTGTCTGGGTTAATCAATCCCATATTAATACCATGAACCGCAACTTTAGCTCGATTATCGATGATGAACTAATGCCTCTGGCTTATCTGGCCGATATCCGTTCTTATATCGGCGAACTGGAGGTAACGACGAAGGATGCTTTTTTGAATCACGACCAAACTGCTCTGGGTTATATTAAAAATCAGTACCTGCCAAACACGGTTCAACCAACGGTTGAATATGCGTTCAAGCAACTTCTCGACAATCCGTCTCAGGCCAACCAAAGTAAAGAATCAAGCCGTTGGCTCTTTGGGATTTCCAAATATACCAACAAATCGGATCAGCGGATGGCTGATGACAGGTTCCAGGTTCTCAAAGATCTCCATCAGTACTGGCTGGATTATCTTGACAGTTTTAAAAGTTTACTGGCTAATCCGGCACTCGCGGGTGACTCAGAATTCATGAAAAAAGAAAAAAGTCTGCGTTACTACTTGGTGGGCGGAATTGACCGCCTTGTTGAAACCCAGTACCGGCAGCGGGCGCTTGTTGCCAAAACGGAAGCGAAAGAAGCATTGAAAAATCAACAAATTTTTACCGGTATATTATTGGCATTCGCTGTTGTCATGGCAGTCATTCTATGCGCCTTAACCGCCTGGCTGATTGTCACCCCCCTTGCCAGAATGGCCGGCGCAGCCCGTAAAATAGCCAAGGGTGATTTGAATGTTACTCTGGAAAATACCCGACGGGATGAAATCGGTGATGTCGCCGAGTGTTTTAATATCATGATTCATGAACTGGTTTTGTTGGTTGAAAAAATAAAGGTTGCTGCGGATAACGTTCACGAGAACAGCCAAAAACTGTTGGACGGGACAAACAATGCCAACGCCGCTACAGAGCAACTGGTGGAAACCTTATCCCAGGTAGCGGACGGGGCGACCACCCAACAACAAAAGGTGAGGTCCATTCATGAATCCATTCAAACGGTGGCCAGCTTTTCCCAAGTTGTTCATGAAGTCGCCAACCGGGTGGAACTATTATCCACCGACTCGGTGCAAAAAGCGATTCAAGGCGAGGAAGTCGCCAACCAAGCCGCGGCTAAAATCAGGAGCGCTCAACAGTTTATGGCGGTATCCAATGAAATGATGAACAATCTCCAAAACCTATCGAATGAAGTCGGCGGAATCGTTTCGGCGGTCAAAGAAATCGGCGAACAGATTAACTTATTGTCCTTGAATGCAGCCATTGAGGCGGCAAGGGCTGGGGAATACGGGAGAGGGTTTAGTGTGGTCGCCAAATCC
Source organism: Bacillota bacterium (assembly GCA_023401925.1). Taxonomy (GTDB): domain Bacteria; phylum Bacillota; class UBA4882; order UBA8346; family UBA8346; genus UBA8346. The sequence continues at coordinate 28,714 of JAEXDA010000019.1, read as the reverse complement.
ATCGGGCAATTGGCCGATAGAACCAAACAAGCGACCGGTCAGGTGCAAAGCCTGGTTGACCGGATTCAAGAGGCATTTGTCACATTATCGTCGATGATCGAAACGGAAAATGTCGCCATGCTCGAAGGGGAACAAGCTGTAACCGACTTGCACCTGCTGTTTGAATCCATTATTACCAGTGCCAAGCGGGTCAATCAGGAATTGGTCGAAGTCAGCAAATCTACAATGAAGCTCAGTGAAGAACAGGGAGAGTTGTTAAAAGCAGCCGGACAAATCACCGACATCGCTTCACAGCATAAAACAGGAACCGAGCAAGTATCCAATGCCGCGGAAGAACACTATAGCTTCACCCAAGAAATTATCAGCGCCAGCCAGATGTTGGCCCACTGGGGAGATAGCCTGCTCCTGGCCGTAAACAAGTTCAAGATCCAATCGAGATAAGATTTAATAAGTTTATTTACTAAGTTTCTTAATATACTCTTAATATGAAAGTCAAGAGGGTTTAACTTGTTTTCCGTATGATTAACCTATAACGGTTCGTTTCATGGAGGAGTTGCAATGGAAAGGCATGTTTGGGTCAAGAAGAAAGAACAACTCATTGCGGGATTATTGCTGATAACTGCCTGTATTGCTGTAGCGGGTGTATTGTTGATTATTCTGTTTGTTTTTCGGGAAGGATGGCCGGTATTATCCAAATATGGGCCATTCAATTTGGCCCTCGGTAAAGAATGGGATCCCACGAGCCGCGAATACGGTTTATTGCCGCTAATCATCGGTTCTTTTTATGTAACTTTAACTTCGTTGATTTTGGGAGTGCCTCTTGGGGTCGGATGTGCGGTATTTATGGCCGAAATCGCACCGGCTTGGGTCAATAAATTGGTTCGTCCGGCAATTAATCTACTGGCCGGGATACCCTCGGTGGTTTACGGTTTTTTCGGTCTGGTGGTTTTAGTGCCGGCGCTTCGGGAAATTGTTGGCGGAATCGGTTTTAGTTTATTTGCAGGCGGAGTGATTCTGGCAGTGATGATTTTGCCAACCATTATCAGTATTTCCGAGGATTCTATCCAGGCGGTGCCCAGAGAATACAAGGAAGCCTCCCTGGCGCTTGGGGCAACCCACTGGCAGACGATCTATAAAGTTTTATTACCTGCAGCCAAATCAGGAATTACGGCTGCTGTTATTTTGGGAATGGGACGTGCTTTCGGTGAAACGATGGCGGTCATTATGATTACCGGAAATACACCGATCGTTCCTCATTCGATGTTCGATCCGGGGCCCACACTGACGGGAACCATCGGGCAAGAATGGTCTTATGCTTCCGGTGAACATGCCCAGGCATTATTCGCGGTCGGCATTTTCTTATTTTTCTTTATTATCATTATTAATTCATTGGCGTTATTGTTTTCACAAAAGAGGGTGACTTCCTAATGAGAGTTTGGCCTAAAATGACACAGCGTCTCGCCTTTGGGCTCTTATGGTCCACTGCCTTTATTACCATCGGCTGTCTGGTGCTGATTGTTTTTTATATTTTGAAAGAGGGATTGCCTTCCATTGATTGGGAGTTTTTAACGGCCTACCCGGAGAACATGGGCCGGGAGGGCGGAATTTTTCCGACTATCGTGGGTTCATTGTATTTAACATTGATGTCGATACTGATTGCAACACCGATAGGTGTGGGAGCGGCGGTTTATTTAACCGAATATACCCGGGAAGGATGGATAGTCCGGGTAATCCGTTTTGGAACGGAAACTCTCGCCGGAGTACCGTCGATTATTTTCGGATTATTTGGTTTTGCTTTTTTAGTCACTTTTTTACATTTTGGATTCTCGATTCTTTCCGGTTCCATTACTTTGGCGCTGATGTTATTGCCGACCATTATCCGGACTTCCGAAGAGGCCATTAAAGCCGTACCGGATTCTTACCGCGAAGGTAGTCTGGCGCTGGGAGCCACCAAGTGGACCACTATCAGAAAAGTGGTAATACCGGCCGCTTTACCTGGGATTGTCACAGGTCTGGTTTTGGGAGTCGGCCGGGCCATCGGTGAAACGGCGGCGGTATGGCTAACAGTCGGTGGAGCCCTTCGACTGCCGATATCGATCATGGATTCGGCCAGGCCGATGACCCTGCATTTATATACTTTGGCTGCCGAAGGCCTTTCTTTACCCAGAGCCTATGCTACAGCCAGCGTTTTAATTATGATGATTTGGATCATCAATACGGTCGCAAATTTCTTGATGTCCCGGTTTTCGCTGCGATTAAGAGCATAGAAGCAGTTAAGTTCGGAAATTGATGCCAAGAAAATTAAAAAGCTCGAAGGTGGGAGAAACCAATGGATATAACCATTAAGGCGGACAAATTTAATTTATATTATGGCGATTTCCAAGCATTACAAGGAATTGATATGGATATTTATGCCCGAACGGTTACCGCTTTCATCGGTCCGTCCGGCTGCGGCAAAAGCACTTTTTTGCGCTCCCTAAACCGCATGAATGACTTGATTGACGGAGTAAGACTGGAAGGCCGGATTACCTTGGACGGAGTCGACATTTACGAACCGAAAACGGATGTAGTGCGGCTAAGGAAACGGGTGGGGATGGTATTTCAAAAGCCCAACCCTTTCCCGATGTCGATTTACGATAATATCGCCTATGGGCCTAGAATCCACGGCATGAAAGATAAAAATAAACTCAATGAGATTGTGGAAAAGAGTTTAATGGGAGCGGCTCTTTGGAATGAAGTAAAAGATCGCCTGAACTCCCCGGCACTTAGATTATCGGGCGGACAACAACAAAGGCTTTGTATCGCTCGATTGCTTGCGGTTGAACCTGAAGTGCTTCTGATGGATGAGCCGGCATCGGCTCTCGATCCGATTTCCACCGGGAAGATTGAAGACTTAATTGCCGAATTGAAGAACGATTACACGATTATCATTGTCACCCATAATATGCAACAGGCGGCCCGGATTTCGGATAGTTTAGGATTCTTTTTATTAGGGCGGCTGGTTGAATACGGGGCTACAGAATCCGTTATGACCAATCCGAGGCAGAAAGAGACTGAGGATTATTTAACCGGAAGATTCGGCTGATTGTTTCAACCCACGGCTTTTAGCCGGCTGCGGCTTGAGTGTTATGAAAAATATATCGTTTGCATAAATAACAGGTATGAATCATTGACAGTTGGCGGCCGATGGATGATAATAGGGCTATGGTTAACAGAAATCATCTCAAGGGGAAAGTGAATCGGGTAATGGATTGGCCGTTGATTGATAATCAAAACGGGGTGATGAGATGACACGCGAAGGACTGGATAAATCTTTAAGTGATTTACAACAGGAACTATTACAAATGGGAAGTATGGTGGAAGACAGTATTCATTTGGCAGTGGATTCATTGGCAAAACAAGATTTGGCATTAGCTCAAAAAATTATCGATGGCGATGATGCCATTGATGATTTATCATTAAAGATAGAGGAAGATTGTATTCGCTTGATTGCTTTGCAACAACCGATAGCCCGGGATTTACGGGTGATTACTTCCGTTTTGAAAACAGTGACCGACTTGGAGCGGATAGCGGATCATGGCACCAATATTGCAGAAATTGTGCAACGGATTGGGACAGGACCTTTAATCAAGCCTTTGGAGAAAATTCCTCAAATGGCTGACTTGGTGGAGAGGATGGTTCGCGATAGTTTAAAAGCCTTTGTTGATCGGGATGTGGATTTCGCCAAAAAAACTTGCTTGCGGGATGATGAGGTTGACAAGGTTTATGAAGAGTTGTTAAATGAGTTAACCGGCTTCATTTTGGCAGGGGAAGAAACGGGTCCGGTTGAGCAGGCCATGAATTTGTTGTTTGCGGCCCGCTATTTGGAAAGGGTGGGCGACCATGCCACCAATATCGGCGAACGGGTTATTTATTTGGTAACCGGTAAAACCGAACGTTATTAACAGTGCGACCAAAGGGATTCCTGCCTAGCAAGAGTCCCTTTTCTAAGGATAAACTTGGGTAAATGAGGTGAAAACTTTGGCCAAGCAGATTTTGATTATTGATGATGAGCAAATGATTGTGGAATCGGTTAGTTATAATTTAAAACAAGAAGGATATGAAGTGCTCACCGCCACGGATGGAGAAACCGGTTTGGAACTGGCACAGACCAAAGAAGTTGACTTGATTTTACTGGACCTCATGCTTCCGGGAATGAACGGCATGGAAATTTGTAAAATCATCCGTCAACAGTCCAGTGTCCCCATTATTATGCTAACAGCCAAAGAGGGGGAGATCGATCGCGTTTTGGGATTGGAGCTCGGGGCCGACGACTATGTGACCAAGCCCTTCAGTATGCGTGAATTGCTGGCTCGTATCAAGACCGTATTGAAACGGACAGTGGCCTCAGGCGCCGGAATGTTGGATACCCCCAAAGTTATTCGGATCGGGGAATTACAAATCGACTTGCTGGGCCATGACGTAACCATTAAAGGGCAATCGGTTAATTTATCCAGCAAGGAATATGAGTTACTCAGAATTTTGGCGAGCCACCCGGGGCAGGTTTTATCCAGGGAGCAACTGTTGAACTTAGTGTGGGGTAATGATTTCTACGGAGATAGCCGTACCGTTGATGTCCATATCCGGTGGTTGCGTGAAAAAATCGAGGTAGATCCGGGAGACCCCGAATATATTTTAACGGTCCGAGGAGTCGGATACAAATTCAAGAAGTAAAGTTTTAAGCGGGGGGCTGCCATGAAATTTCGAACACGGCTCTTTCTTTATTATATCATCGGGATTGGCTTGATGACCATCCTATGGGCGTCATATTTTATTTATTTTGAAGAGAATAGAGTCCGGGCATCTTGGCGGGAACACGAGCTGATTCAGGCCAAGCTGGTGGCGGCCAATTTTACGGAAGAAGCTCAACTGAAAAATCCGCAAAAGGTTGCTGGCACAGTAGAGCGTATTGCCAAAGAAGCGGATGGACGGATTACCGTGGTCGATATCGAGGGAAAAGTCCTGGGAGATTCTTGGGAGGATTATGCCAGGCTACCCAATCATGGCGATCGTCCTGAGATTAGGGCCGCCCTTTCCGGGCAAATCGGAACAGCGGCCCGGTATAGTGACACTTTAAAAGAGAGATTGATTTATGTTGCATACCCTCTGAAAATGGAAGGCAAAGTCGTAGGGGTCGTCCGTATCGCCAAGACGCAAAGCGCTTTAAATCTTTTGTTGCTTCGAATAAGGCTTGTTATTGTCAGCGGTATTATTATCACGGCGCTGCTGGCTCTTATTTTTGGCGCCTTGATTATGCACAGGTTAAGTGCGCCCGTCCTGGATTTAAAAAGGCTGGCGTTGCGGATTTCCAAAGGTGATTTGTCTGCCCGGGTGAGGCATTTTGGAGATGATGAACTTGCCGAGCTCGGGGTGGCATTTGATAGGATGACGGAAAAGCTGGCCGATTCTTTCAGTGTTATCAAAGATGAAAAAAGGAAACTGGAAGCCATCCTGGGAAATTTAGTCGATGGAATTTTAGTTATTGACAGGGACTTAAAGATTATTCTGGTGAACAGGGCCGCCCAGGATATACTGGGGTTGAGTTCATCCAATATCCAAGGGCGTCCAGTCTTAGAAGTCATATTAAATCATCATTTAATGGACTTGATCCGGGAAGTCAATCTTTCAAAGCAGGCGTTTGAGAGCGAACTTTTCCTTTATTACCCCAATAACAAACAAATTCAAGTTTTCCTGGCTCCACTAAAAGATGATGACGGGAATATGGCTGGCTCGATTGTGGTTCTTAATGATTTAACAAAATTAAGGCAGCTTGAGAGAGTCAGGCAGGATTTTGTCGCCAACGTTTCCCATGAACTTAGGACCCCAATCACTTCGGTGAAGGCGATGGCTGAAACGTTACTGGGGGGAGCATGGCAAGACCAAGCCATGTTGAAGAGGTATTTAGAGGCCATTGATCAGGAAAGCGATCGCCTCAGTAATCTCATTAATGACCTGCTCGATTTAGCCAAACTGGATTCCAATATTGAAGCATCCAAGGAACCCTTTGATTTGATTGAGCTCATCAACGAGGTCCAGGACCGGTTCGTTAATACCAATACCGAGAATGGACAATTGAATTTGGACCTTCCCGGGTCCGATTTGCCGAAAGTAGAGGCCAACCGGGACCGGATTAAACAGGTTTTAATCAATTTGCTGGACAACGCATTCAAATATACACCTGCCGGAGGCGAAATCCGCTTATCGGTATGGTTTGATCGTGAAAGCGGGCGGATTAAGGTGGCTGTGGCCGATCAGGGAATTGGCATTCCCAAAGAAGACTTAGGCCGCATATTTGAACGGTTTTACCGGGTTGATAAAGCCCGTTCCCGTGAAAAGGGCGGCACCGGATTAGGTTTATCCATTGTTAAGCATATTGTGGAGTCTTACGGCGGAAAAGTCGAGGTTGAAAGTTCTTTGTATGAAGGGTCGGTGTTTACGTTTAGTTTACCGGTTCACCGGTTATCATAGCCTCAAAATGAGACGTAAACCTTAAAGCTTTAGCCGGATTGACCGTTTGCTTAAACCGGTTTGTACATTTGTAAGCGGATGAGTATAGGACCTTGCCTGTGGCTTCAAACCATCAGCATTTTGCTGATGGTTTCGTTTTCAATCAGGGGAGATTCCATAGAGATACGGATCAGCAAAAGAATTTAAGGATCAGAGCGATGGTAGCCCCCAAGACTGCTGTAACAGGGATTGTCATAATCCAGGCCCATACGATGTTTTTGGCCAAGGCCCAGCGGACTGCCGATAAGCGTTTAGATGCCCCCACTCCCATAATGGCGCTGGAAATAACATGAGTCGTACTGAGCGGCGCTCCGATGGCGGAGGCGGCTTCAATGACCAGGGCGGCGCCGGTCTCGGCGGCGAAGCCGTTGATGGGCTGCAAGCGGATCATATTGACACCCATGGTTTTAATGATCTTCCAACCACCGACGGATGTTCCCAAAGACATGGCCAAGGCGCAGATTATCATAACCCATAAGGGGACGGAGGAGTTCTTATCCAGCATGTCGGCGCTAATCAAAGCGAGGGTGATGATACCCATCGATTTTTGAGCGTCATTTCCTCCGTGAGAATAAGACATCCAGGCGGCGGAGAATATTTGCAGTTTCGAGAAGCAACGGTTCACAAAATTGGGAGTGCTCTTTCTCAGCAGGAAAAATAAAAGCGTCATAAATAAATAACCTAAACCAAAGCCTAAAATGGGGGAAATTAGAAATAAAGTAACTACCCGTAAAGCCCCATGCCAGAATACGATGTTCAGACTTCCCGAATAAGCAATTGCGGCTCCCAGTAAACCTCCGAAAAGCGCGTGGGAAGAACTGCTTGGGATTCCAAAATACCAAGTGATAATATCCCAGATAATTCCGGCAATTAAAGTAGCGATGATAACATTGGCAACCACCATGTTGTTATCCACTAAACCGCTGGAAAAGGTTTTGGCCACTTTTTCACTCATCAGCGCCCCTAAAAAATTTAAACTAGCTGCCATAATTATAGCGGCTCGGGGCGATAGAACACGGGTCGAGACTGAAGTTGCAATAGAATTGGCAGTATCGTGAAACCCGTTGATAAAGTCAAAGGTTAAGGCTAGTACAATAACGATAATTAATGTTATACTAAGCATTTTTCATGATAACCCCTTCGGCAATGTTGGCCACATCTTCGCAGGCATCAAGGGTGTTTTCAAGATACTCATAAATTTCCTTCCATTTGATGACTTCCAATGGATCGGATTCCGAAGCAAAAAGTTGGGTGATGACACTGCGAAATATATTGTCACCTTCGTTTTCGATACGGTTTACTTCGATGATTTTCTGCTGTAAAGTAGTGCTTTTGCGCATATTTTTTAAATCCACCATGACTCCGCGCAGTTCGAAAGTGCATTGAACGATAAGTTTGGCAAGGATTTTAGATTCTTCACGGATTGTTTTTACGTTGAGCATTTGAAAACGGTGGGCTGTCGACTCGATGGCATCGGTGATGTTGTCCAGTTCTTTGGCAATAAGGTGGATATCTTCGCGATCAATCGGGGTAATAAAGGATTTGTTGAGTTGTTGGAAGATGTTATGCAAACATTGATCACAGTTATGTTCGATTTTTTCTATTTCTTTGATTTTAAGCGGGACATCACAGTAATTGTTCATTAAATCTTCCAACTTTTGCGCAGCCATACATGCAGCATCGACTGTTTCAACAAATAAATCGAAAAAAATCTCTTCTTTCGCAGTTACTCTAAACATTTTACCCATCCTTTCAAAAACAATTTGGATATTTTGAGTTGATAGAGATAATTATCAATTTGTTGATCTTTAGAGTTGTCCATTTAAAAGCCTTGAATGAATGATGCAGAAATCTGAATGGATATAGTACTGGTAAGGAAATCCGTAATTGATTATATAACACCATTAATATGAATACAATATAACCTTAATGTTTCCTTAAAGTTTTAATGAGTCCTTAATATAGTTAATCTTTTATTAACAAAATAGGGTAAAAATCAAATCCCGTCTTAAAAGTGCGAATCGTGGCTTTTCGCTTTTTTGTTAATGTACCCTGCAAAATTTGGGGCTATACCGCGAGCGGATAAATTAGCGATTAAAAAGATTGTAATAATTTGGAACATTTTGGGGATTCTAAAATAGAAGAGGTGGAGATTCTTGCGACGAAAACAGATTATGGTTTTGGTGTTGCTGCTGATTTTGGCATGTCTTTTCAACTCGGTAACGTTTGGGTTTTCGATTAACGCTAGGGCTGTAGTTTTGATGGATCCTGTAAGCGGCCGGGTCTTATACGGCCAGAATGAACATCAGAGATTACCTCCGGCCAGCGTGACCAAGGTCATGACGATGTTGCTTATTTTAGAGGCAGTTGATCAGGGCCGGGTTAAATGGAATGACATGATACGTACATCAGCGAAAGCATATGGGATGGGCGGATCACAAGTTTATTTAAAAGAAGGGGAAGAATTTTCTCTTCAGGAAATGTTTAAAACAATAGCGGTGGTTTCGGCCAATGATGCCAGTGCGGCAGTGGCAGAACATTTATATGGTTCCATTACGGATTTTGTGGAGGCGATGAATGATAGAGCCCGGGCTTTGGGATTAAAAGATACCCATTTTGCCAACGAAACCGGACTTCCCGATCCGGCCCACTACAGCAGCGCTTATGATTTAGCAGTAATGTCCCGGGAACTTCTTAAGCACCCGGTAGTCTTAAAATATACTTCGATTTGGCTAGATACTTTCCGTGACGGAAAATTCATGCTGCGAAACACCAATGAACTGCTGAGGGAATATAGGGGTACCGATGGATTGAAGACCGGTCACACGGCTGAAGCCAAATTTTGCCTTTCGGCCACTGCCAAGAAGGGCGACTTCCGGTTATTGAGCGTGCTTTTGGGAGCGCCTACCAATGCCCAGAGGATAGAACAAAGCAAACGGATTTTGGATTACGGGTTTCGCAATTTTCAGTGGAAGTTGATTCAAAAATCAGGTGAAGCCGGAAAGGTACTTGTCCCCGGAGCAAATCCGGAGCGGGTACCGGTAAAGTTAAATTCTAATTTTGGAGCCGTGATTCCCCGGGGCAAAGATCAGCTCATCACAACCCGTCTCGTGCCGCATCGGGGATTAAAGTTACCGCTCGAGGCCGGGAAGCCGATCGCTTCCTTTAATGCATATATTCATGGGAAAGTTGTTGCCGCGGTACCCGCGTACTCCATGGTTAAAGTCAAACCGGCTAATTTCTTAATCCGCTGGTGGCGGACGTTTTTAGAATTAATTCAGGGATTATTGGGGAAGAAATAAATGAAGCGTCAAAAGATAGAAGGGAAAAAGATGGTCAGGATAAGGAATTTATTGTGTATGGTTGTTCTGTGCAATATTATTTTATTGACAGTTGCCACAATGTGCTATGGGGAAAGTTTTTTGTCCCTGGGGTCGAGGGGAAAGTCCGTAATCAATGTACAGTCCTATTTGCAGCAATTGAATTATCTGCGGCAAAGGCCAAACGGTCATTATAGCTACATAACGGCCGAAGCGGTGAAGGCATTCCAGTTGGAACATTCGTTGAAAGTGGATGGCATCGTCGGCCCTGAAACAATGGCGGCTTTTCGGGATGCGGCCTGTAGTAGGAACTTTGTCCCGTATCTTGCTTCCAGGGGACATATCGGCGGAGTCAAGGCATTGCCTTGGTCGATAGTGAACCAGTTATGGGATGTCGGGGGACCGGCCACAATTATCGATACCGGAACCGGTAAATCATTTCGAGTGGGAAGACTTTACGGATATTATCATGCCGATGTGGAACCTTTAACCAAAGCAGATACCGAGACTATGCTGGAAATATACGGCGGTAAATGGAGCTGGGACCGCCGCGCTGTGGTTGTCTGTTTAGGGAACATGTTCATCGCCGCTTCCATGAATGGAATGCCTCATGGTGGAAAATCGATTGCCGGCAACGGCTTTCCCGGCCAATTTTGCATCCATTTCCTGGGAAGCCGCATTCATCAGAGCGGGGCTGTGGATCGCGAACATTTGGCAATGATAGAACATGCTGAGACCTATGATATGAATCTTGGTAAAATTCAAACCAGGCCGCAACAAATCCTAACCCCTTCCGTGTTCGGTTATCGCCGGGGAGTTATAACCCCGTGACTATCGACGATTCATTCTAAACGATAGACTCGCAACGCGAAGCCATGAGAAATGCTTCGCGTTGTGGACATTAGGGAGATAGCATTGTAACCGGGCCAATGAAAGGAATGATTTAACGATTTAACTTTGATGCAGCTCGGCGGTAGAAAACGATTCAACCTTTGACCGCCCCCATGGTTACACCCTCGGTGATATATTTATTCAAGATGAAATAGATCAGCAGCACAGGTAAAGCTACCAAAACCATACAGGCGAACTGGATCGCATAATTGGATGAATATTCACCTTGGAATTTATAAACCGAAATCGGCAGGGTTCTTAGATTGTCGGAACTGATGAAGGTATTGACCATAATGAAATCGTTCCAGTTGCCGATGAAGGTCATAATGGCCACGGTGACCATGGCCGGTTTGGTGATCGGGGCGATGATCTTAAACATGGCCCCCCAGATGGAGCAACCATCGATCAGGGCTGATTCCTCCAGGGCCCGGGGAACCGTTTTTAAAAAGCCGGAATAAACCATGGTGTTGAAGGCCAGGTTAAAGGCGGTATAAGGGATAATTAAAGCCCAATAGGTATCGATGATCCGGAGCCTGGAAAATAGCATAAAGTTCGGCAACAGGGTGGCGTGGAGGGGGATCATCATTCCCAGCATCACGAAGCTATAAATGAGGGTGCGCAGTTTCCATTCCATCCGCATGCACGCATAGGCCAGCATGAAGGAAAACAATACCGCAAAAACCACCGACAAGCCGACAACGATCAGGCTGTTGATGGAGTAAAGCAAAATACGCCCATCGACCCAGGCGTGGTAATAATTGATCCACTGAAACGGGTTGGGCCACTTTAGGAAATCGCTGCCGAATAGTTCGCTGCTTTTGACCAGGGAATAGTTGATGAGCCATGCAAAAGGGAAAATCTGCCCGAGGGCCAAGGCGATTAAAAAAGCGTAAACTGATATTTTTTTAATCCCCGTATTTGAAAAAAAGTTTAATTTTTTGGGTTTTGCTGGATTGACTTTCACTGTGTTTTCCATAACCGGAGTTCCTCCCAAGTCAAAATTCGCCGACGTCTTTTTGGGTTAGCTTGTTTAAAATCAATGTTCCGGCAATACAAATGATCACAAAAAGGACCGAAAGGGCGTTCCCATAGCCATACTGGCTGGATTCGAAGGCTTTTTGGTAGAGGTAGCTGGCCAGGAACTGGGTTTTGTCTCCGGGACCTCCCCGGGTGGACAGGAAGACCATTTCCATTTGTTTGAAACAGGAAATGAGGTCGATGACCAGGATCGATTTGATTACCGGCATCATCAACGGCAACACCACCCGGCTGTATAAAGTAAAGCCGCTGGCGCCGTCAATCCGGGCGGCTTCTTTTAACTCGCCGGGAATGCCAACAAGGCCGGAATAGTAGAACAGTACCGCCCATCCGAACCCTTGCCAGATGATAATGAAGATCACGGACCAGATGGCTGTATGTAAATCACTTAGCCAGTTTAATTTTAGGAAATTGAGGCCAAGTGCCCCAAGAGCTTTGTTCAATAAACCATAGTTGGGATTCAGGATAAAAACCCACAGTTTGCTGATAACCACAACGGAAATCATGGCCGGGATGAAGTAAATGGTCCGAAATGCCTGGCCGCCTTTTTTGGCCGATAATAAGGCGATACAAACCAGGAATGCGAAAGGGTTTTGAACGAATATCGTTACCAGAGTCAACAGTAAAGCATTGAGCAATGAGGTCCAAAAGGTTGGATCGTGCCATAAGATCTCTTTAAAGTTATCAAAGCCGATAAAGTTCATTTTGCCAAGACCCGACCAGTCAGTCATGCCGTAATAGACACTGAGGATGATCGGCGCAATCATCGCAAATAACAGGAAAGCGATGCCCGGGAGGACCATTAGAAAAATGGCTGTTTTATTCGAAAAAGCGTTTTTCATGGTAATCACTCGCTCAAGTTTAATTTTCAATCGAAATTTGGGTATATAGTACGGGCAGAAGCCGCCTGCCGTTTAGACAAGCTTCATGAATTTACTTCTGCCCGTAATCAGACCCGGTCTTATTTCTTGGCCGCTTTGGCCATTGCGGCATCAATGGTTTCTACATATTGTTGCGGGTTTTTGATACCGGCTGTCAATTCGCTCATGGTGTTTTGTTCAATGACTTTAAATTCAGGAGTCGAGGAATCGAGTATTGCAGGACCTGCGCTCTTCTTAGCGCCATTGGCCATGGCGACGACACCCTTGGCTACTTCGTTGTCATCGGCTAAGGTTTGAACTTTCTGGGCCGGCATCGTTGCCTTGGTTTTCCAGGTTAGAGAAGGATACAAAGTAAAGTAAGTTTTTAAATAATCAAGGCAGAGCGCTTTGTACTTGGTTTTGGCATTGACGATGTAATTGCCGCCATACCAGCAGAAAATGTCGTCAATACTACCTTTGCCACCCTTAACAGTCGGGAATTTAGCAACGGCCAGATTTTTACGGAAATGATCAGAGAAAGAATTATCGGTGGCCATACCCAGTTCCCAGCTACCCATGATATACATGGCCGCTTTTTCTTGGCCGAACAAGTTCCTGGATGCGCCGTAGTCGGTGGTTAACAGATCATCATTGAAGACTTTGGCGTCGATTAGGCGTTTATACTCTTTAGCGGCATTTAGAAATGGGGTATTGGTGTATTTGAGCTTACGATCGAAAGCTTTTTGGGTCAAACTCCAATCACCGGTCTGGCGGAAGAAAATGGCGTCTTTGGTGATGGTTAAGGGCCATTGATCTTTTCCATCGGTAATCACCGGGATAATACCGTTGCTTCTAAATACTTTGGCCACTTCGATCAAATCATCCGTGGTAGTCGGCACTTGGAGATTGAATTTTTCAAAAAGCGCTTTGTTATAATAAATGTACCACATATCGGCGGTGACAGGGAGTCCATAGAGCTTGCCGTTATAGGTGTTGGCTTCCAGTGCGCCGGCGAGGAAGTTGAATTTTTTCCAAGTACCTGCATTTAAAGGCATTACATAGCCATTATCAATGAGCGGTGGCATCATGCTGGAAAAGGACCAGTATTTGATGATATCCGGCAATTGATTGGATGCGGCATAGATTTTGATTTTTTGCTGATAGGGCTGATCCTGAAGGCTTTCAGTCACTAATTCCACATTGGGGTGTGCTTTTTTGAATTCGGCATTGATTTGTTCAATAACTGCGCCCCAGCCATGGTTACGATCAGGAATGTTGTCGCCCAGCCGGAGGGTGATTTTTTCCGGAGCACTGAATACACTTACGGCTAAGGTTGTTGCAAATACAGCAACAATAAGGAGTAAAACCGCAAAACGTTTCATTACATAAACCCCCTTAAAAAATTTTTTGATACAGTTCCAGTATAAAATGAATATATCGCAAGATGTTAACATACCGTAACTGCCTAATTAAATTATGATAAATTTCAGTCCTAAAAAAAAGGGGATAAAATTCGAATTCGGTTTAATATTTTCATACATTATTTTTTGGGAAAAGGGTAATGAAGCAAAGAGCCAGAAATAACACTCCAGGAGGGAATTGAATTGTCTCATCTCTCACTAAACACCCAATTAACCTTATGGTTTCCCAAACTAAGCCTCAAACGAAAAATCACTCTGTTTGTCGCGGTTTTGTTGTTTATGGCCATTTTTACAATCGGGCTTTGTTCGTATTCTATTGCCGCAAGCCAAGTTGTGAATAAAGTAACCCAGTCCCAAATGGCTTTGGTTCGGCAAGTCGCCAACAATCTGGATCAATTATTGAGCGACGCCGAGGACATTTCGTCATTGATCAATATTGATACCGGAATGCAACGGATTTTGCAAATTCCCAATGTCCAAAGTTACCGTTTAAAATATCCCACCCCGGAACCATTCGGTTATCTAAATACCATTATGGCTGCAAAAAGTTACATTACAATGATTACGGTTTATGGATTCAACGGATTGACATACAGTGTCGGGACCGACGTCACCGATAGCAATGTTGTGCCTTTTTCGGAATTTAGAAAAAATCCCATTTTTGAGAAAGCCAAAGGACTCAATGGGGGAATCGGAATCGAGTATTTCAATAACAAGCCACGGGTCATGTCCGACTACCGGGTCCCGCGGATCGTACTTTATCGGGTCATGAAAGAGCTGGAATTAAGCAATTTTCACAATTTAGGAGTCTTGTTGATTTGGCTGAATGAAAAAAATATTCGTTCCATGTACCGGATGAATGTTCCAACCGGAGGCAGTATTTTTATTATCGACCAACAGGGAAATATCATTTCGGGTTCGGATTCATCCAAGGATTACCGGCCTTTACTTACCCGCTTTTCAGACGGCGTACTGAAAAATAAAGATTCTTCTTCGGAAATCATCCATTTTAAACAGCGTAAAATGATGATGACCTGCAGTACCTCTACGATCAGCGGCTGGAAAGTTGTCGCCCTTACCCCGACAGCCGTACTGATCCAAAATATTAAATCAATAGCACTGGTCATGATCATGGTCTGTGTGGCATGTTACATTCTTTTATTGGTATTTTCCGGTTACATCACCAATATCATTACCAATCCCCTTGGTCAACTACTGGCATCCATCAAGAAGGTCCAAACCGGTGACTTGACTCAGCAGGTGAATTTTACCGGTGAGGATGAAATCGGTGAATTGGGACAGGGTTATAATGCCATGGTTGCTCATATTAAAGACCTTATCGAACGGGTTTATAAACTTCAGATTCGGGAGCGGGAGGCAGAACTCAATGCCCTGCAAGCCCAAATCAATCCCCATTTTCTATACAATACCCTGGACACGATTTTTTGGAAAGCCGAAAAGAATCATGTGCCGGAGATCAGTGAAATGGTTTATGCTCTTTCGCGAATTTTCCGCTTGAGTCTGAACCGGGGAAATGAATTAACCAGCGTCGCCCTGGAAAAAGAATTGATTGAGTATTATTTGGTATTACAGCAAATCCGTTTTCAAGATAAATTAACCTACCAGCTTGAATTTGATGAGGAAATCCTTGAGTTAACCATCCCGAAACTGGTTTTGCAACCTTTTGTGGAAAACGCAATCATTCATGGTATTGAAGGACTGGAGAGCTCGGGTCACATTCAAATCACCGGTTATTTGACAGACCAGCAAATCACCTTCCGGATCATCGATAACGGTGTGGGAATGACGAAAGAAAAAATTCAGCAAATCCTGGGCAAAGACCATCACCCTGAAACCAATCCTATTACAGTTTCCGGCGGTTATGCAATCCGGAATGTGCTGGAAAGATTAGAACTATATTACCAGTCGAACTACCAGTTGGTATTTGAAAGCTTGCCCGGTAAAGGTACTACTGTGGTTATTATTGTGCCCAAATATTGTCGCTGGGAGAAAGATCATGATTAAACTTACGGAAAACCCTAAGCTTGCGCTGAACTCCGAACTAAAACAAAAATCTGAACTGCAGCCAAAATCTATGTTACAGCTAAAATCGGAGCGGAAATTAAAATTAATCATCGCGGATGATGAAGCCGAAATCCGGGAGGGAATCAACCGGGCGATTCCTTGGAATGAAAACGGTATTGAGGTAGTCGGCTTGGCATTCAACGGCCGTGAGGCGTTGCGGATGATTGAGGCTTTTGAACCTGATATCCTGTTGTTGGATATCAGGATGCCAGTGATGAACGGTTTGGAAGTATTGGAAAAGCTGCCGGAACAAAAGAAGCTTCCTAAAGTAGCCATCCTTAGCGGATATGATGACTTCAGTTATTGCCGGCAGGCCCTCCGCAGTGGAGTTTCCGATTATCTACTCAAGCCTTGCCGCCCTCAGGAGATACTGGCCGTTATTGGGAGAATTCGGGAGCAAATTTTAACGGCGGAATGTGAAGCCAGCAAGTGGCAATATTTGCAGGAACAATTCCGGGAAAACCTGGGTTTGCTGCGGGAAAAGTTACTCATTTACTTGATACAACATGAAACCATGGACCCGGAAATGGGGTTGGTCCGTTGGCGCCTTTACGAGATGGAAATCACTCCTCAAGACATCGGAGTCGCCTTGGTTCGGATCGATAATTTAAAAACGACGGAATATTCATCCGGCGCAGATCTGGAGTTCACCAAGTTGGCAGTGAGGAATGCCATGAAAGATTGTTTGCAGACCAAGCCGGCTCTTAAAAATATGATCTGTGATTATAATGACGATTTGTTGGTATTATGGAACCTGACGGAAGAAAGCCCGGAGACCTTTATGGACAGAATGGAAGGGTTGCGGCAAGAAGTGGCGGGGACTCTGGGGATCACGCTCACCATTGGCATGGGTGAACCGGCGGCTTTGCCTTGCAATTTATATAACTCGTTTAATTCTGCATTCCTTGCTGTAGAACATGGCTTTTGGGAAGGACCGGACCGGATTATCCGCTATAGTGAAATTCCTGAAGATAGTTTCGTCAACAATAATGTGACAATTCAGGAAGAGGATGGGATTGTTCGGTGTATCCGGACCAACGACAATGAGAGAGTTGATCCGGCTTTGGACACATTTTTTGAAAGTTTGGCCCGGCCGGGATTCAACACCAAGGATGACGTTCAACGGATGGTTACTGCGCTAATCTGTTCGGTTTATCATGTTTGTGTTGAACGGGGTTTTGATACGGATAAGATATTTGGTCTCAATCTGGCGATTTTGGGTGAATTACCCCGGACCTCCACGATTTGGGAGTTAAAACAGAAAATCAGAACTTGTCTGAAGATGATTTTGGAACTCTATCCATCCCATACAAGCCAATGGAAAGTAGTGAACAATGCTTTGAAATATATGGAGGAAAACTATGGGGAAAATTTGAGCCTAGAGAATGTAGCCCAAAAAGTTTTTGTATCGGCCGGGTATTTAAGTACAATTTTTAAGCAGGTTTTACAGAAAAATTTTGTAGATTCCCTCCATGAAATCCGGATTCAAAAAGCCAAAGAGCGACTGCGGGATTATCATGACAAAATTTATGAAGTGGCGGTGGCGGTAGGCTACAAAGATGAAAAGTATTTTAGCCAGATATTCAAAAAGATCACCGGAATGACCCCCAATCAGTACCGGGATTCGGTAAGCTGAAAGTGGGGAAATGGATTTGATTTTTGCAATGGGTTTTACTTTGTCGTAATCCAAAATAAATCGGGGGATAGCCATGAAGGAATTGTTATTTGGAGCGGCTTACTACCATGAATATATGCCGTATGAACGTTTGGATCAAGATGTGGAAATGATGAAGGCGGCGGGGATGAATGTTGTCCGGATAGCCGAATCCACTTGGAGCACCTTGGAAATCAGGGAAGGACAATTTGATTTTTCCCATATTGATGGGGTGTTGGACGTCATGGAGCAAGCGGGAATTTCGGTGATTGTCGGCACCCCCACCTATGCGATTCCGGCCTGGCTGGCAGCCAAAGACGAAGATATATTGGCAGAGACCAAAAACGGGAAAGAGTTGTACGGCCGAAGGCAGAATATGAATATTGCCAGCCGGACATTTCGTTTTTATGCGGAACGGGTCATTCGGACACTGATGGAGCATGTGGCTGCCAGAGGGTGTGTGATCGGATTTCAGTTGGATAATGAAACCAAACACTATGGTACGGCAGGAGACTATGTGCAAAAGCTTTTTGCCGAATATTTAAAGGAGAAATTCGGTACTACAGAGGCTTTAAATCAAGCGTTCGGCTTTGCTTATTGGAGCAATGCCGTGGGGAACTGGGAGGATTTGCCGGATGTCCGAGGAACCATCAATGCCAGTTATGCCTGTGAATTTGAAAAATTCCAGCGGCGGCTGGTAACCGATTATATTGGCTGGCAGGCTGATATTGTATGCCGGTATAAGCGGGAAGAGCAATTTGTGACCCATAATATGGATTTCGAGTGGAAAAAGTTCGGCGCGTCGATTGCTCAAGATGGGTACAGTTATGGGGTGCAGCCGGATGTAAATCATTTTCAACTGGCAAAAAAACTAACCCTCGCCGGCGCCGACATCTACCATATGACCCAGGATGATTTGACAGGCGCTGAAATCGCCTTTGGAGGGGATTTAATCCGTTCTACCAAAAAACAGAATTATCTTGTATTGGAAACCCAGGCCCAGGCATTTAAATATTGGCTGCCATTTGACGGACAATTGCGGCTGCAGGCCTATAGCCATATCGCCAGCGGGGCCATTGGCGTCATCTATTGGAATTGGCATTCGATTCACAATAGTTATGAGACCTATTGGAAAGGTCTTTTGAGTCATGACTTGAAGACCAACCCCACGTATGAGGAAGCCAAAGTCATCGGAAGAGAATTTCGGGAGCATGCGGAGGAGTTGGTCAACTTAAAAAAAGAAAATAAGGTAGCCCTGTTGATTAGCAATGACTCGTTGACTGCTTTAAAATGGTTTCCCATCGATCAGGATTTGTCTTATAACGATGTCGTCCGGTGGATGTACGATTCTTTATATGAAATGAATGTGGAATGTGATTTTCTGTTTCCGGAATCCGATAATTTTCAGGATTATCAAGTCATTATCACTCCCGCTTTATATTGCGCTTCGAACGATTTGCTGGACCGGTTAAAATTATTCGTGGCGGGCGGGGGAGTATTGATTTCTTCGTTCAAAACGGCTGTAAGTGATGAATATGTAACGGTGTATCATGACGATCAGCCCCATATATTACACGAATGTTTCGGGATAACCTATAACCAGTTTACACAGCCGGGTACGGCAAAATTAACCGGTGATATTGTAGAAGATGATCAAAATGCCCTCCGTTATTGGATGGAACTTTTGAAACCCGCTACGACGGCGGAAGTATTGGCCGGGTATGAACATAAGTATTGGGGAAAATATGCGGCGGTCACCAAAAATCGTTATGGGAAAGGACAAGCCTATTATATCGGATGTTTTCCATCAAAGGAAATCTTAAAAAAAATATATCAAGACGCCTTCCATTCCATTCATATACCCTGTCCGGGGTATACCTGGCCCCTCATTATCAGAAATTGCAAAAGTCAGACCGGCAAAGGCGTCCATTTTATCTTCAATTATTCTAGCGGGGAGAAAAGGATTCAGTGCCCCTATCATGCGGTAACCGATATTTTAAATGGGAATCGTTATGACGGTGGTATGGATATCCTGCTTAGGGATTGGGGTGTATGCATAGTAAGGGAGGAATCACTGTGAAAAAGCTTCATAATCCGATTTTGCCCGGGTTTAATCCGGATCCCAGCATTTGCCGGAGAGGCGACGACTATTATATTGCGGTATCTTCTTTTGAGTGGTTTCCTGGCGTACCGGTTTATCATTCCAAGGATATGAAGAATTGGAACTTAATCACCCATTGTCTAAAAAGCGAGCAATCCGCGGACTTAAGAAGGCTGCCTTCGGCCAAAGGAGTATGGGCGCCTTGCCTGACCTGGTGCGAAAAGGACGGCTTGTTTTATTTGGCGTATACCATTATGAACAGTATGAATGCCCGGTATTTCGATCTGGATAATTACCTGATTACGGCGCCGGACATCTGCGGTCCCTGGAGCGCCCCCGTGTATTTACATTCCGCAGGGTTTGATCCATCCATACTTCACGATAAAAATGGAAGGAAATGGGTTGTTTCGTTAGAGTGGGAGACCCGGGACGGTTATCATAAACCGGGAAGCATCTGCGTGGTGGAATATGAGCCGCGGAAAAAAGAAATCCTGGGATTTCCCAAGCGGATTTGGGAGGGCGGTACCCGGCGCGGCTGTATCGAAGGGCCCCATTTATATCAAAGGAATGGCTATTACTATTTGATGTGTGCGGAAGGCGGAACGGGGTATGGACATTCCGTTACGGTAGGACGTTCGCAAGATATTTTTGGACCCTATGAGTCTGATCCCCATAATCCCATCCTTACTTCAACGGCTGATTTTGATGAAATGGATCATGACGATTATCTGAAACCGGAACGTTTTAATCCCCATAGTTATCTGCAAAAATCCGGCCATGGAAGTATTGTCGAAACCAGTCTGGGAGAATGGTATCTGGTTCATCACTGCGGCAGACCGTTTTTGCCTGAACTCCGGTGCACTCTCGGCAGGGAAACCTGCATGCAGAAGATGGTATGGACCGAAGATGGCTGGCTTAGGATGAGCGGCGCTATCAACCTTGCCCAAGAGTATTTTGAATCTAGTGCCCTGCCGGAAATGAAGGAAACCGTGGCAGACACCTATTACCGGTTTGATAGGCCGGTGATGCCTGTTTCCTTGTATTCTCCGCGAATCGATTCCCAAAGTTTCTGTTCCTTGGGGGAACGTCCGGGTTATTTGCGCATACGCGGCCAAGAATCTTTTTCATCCCTCAACAAAGTCAGCCTCGTTGCCCGCAAGCTCACTTCGCTCCATGTCAGCGTGGAGACAAAAATGGATTTTGCGCCCCAGGTTTATCAGCATTATGCGGGGTTGATGATTTATTACGATAACATGGATTATATTCTCTTACGCAAAACCTATAGTGAGAAAACCAGTCGGGAAGTCATCGATTTGCTGCGCGTCAAAAGCGGGGAACGGATCGAACTGTTGCCGGAGCAGGTTCCGGTTGAAAAGGGCGGCATTTATTTTAAGATTAAGATTCAGGCCCGGGATACCACCTTTTATTGGTCAATGGACGGCAAAGCATATCAAAGGATCGGAGATATTTATGATACTTCCGAATTCTCGGATGAATTTTGCAAAGCGGGTGAATTTACCGGAACATTCGTTGGAATGGGATGTGTGGATGCCATGCTCCATCAAGAATGCGCCGATTTTGAATTTTTCGACTATCGGGAAGAGGAGCGCTAGACCCAATTTTTGAAGGATGAAGAGCAGGAGTTGACCGGGGATTTCACGAAATAAAGAAACTTATGTTCTCATTTGGTGAAGAAAATTACTGGAGGTTCCTGATAATGGATACGATTCTCTTTGATTTGGACGGCACCCTGCTACCCCTTGATTTGGACAAGTTTACCCAAAGATATTTTCAGGAGATGGGGAAAAAATTTCACGATTTGATTGATCCCAAACTATTGGTGAAATATATCTGGGCAGCCACCGAGGTGATGGTCAATAATTTAGAACCCCGCCGCAACGAAGAAGTCTTCATGGAAAAATTCGGACAGTTGGTCCGGGCGGAAGATTTGCCGGTTTATCAGCAACGTTTTGACGAGTTTTACGACCAAGGGTTTTTAATGGTCCGGGAGACAGTGGCGGAGAGCCTGGAAATGCAAAAGAGCGTCCGCCTTTTAAAAGATAAAGGCTACCGTCTGGTCATCGCCACCAATCCTTTATTTCCTCGGAAGGCGATATATCACCGGATCGAATGGGCCGGTTTTAAGCCCGGGGATTTTGAATATGTTTCCTGTTATGAACAAAACCAATATTGTAAGCCGCAAATTCATTACTACCGGGAAATTTTGCAGGCAATCGGAAAAGAACCGGAAGAATGCATGATGGTCGGCAATGATGTGCAGGAGGACTTGGTGGCGGGAACTTTGGGGCTTAAGACTTTCTTAATCAACGATTATTTAATCCACCGGACCGGGGAGCCCATCCAAAGCACCTATCAAGGCAAATATCCGGATTTCTTGAAGTTTGTAGAGGGGTTGGAAAGCGTAAAATAAACTTTTGGAGAATAAAAATGACTCTCCGGAGAGTGGCAGATATTCTTCGGAGAATGAAGATTATTCTCGGGAGAATAAAAATGACTCTCCGGAGAGTGACGGAGATTCTTCGGAGAATGAAAATCATTCTCGGGAGAATAAACATGACTCTCCGGAGAATAACGGAGATTCTTGGGAGAATAAAAATGACTTTCCGGAGAGTAACGGAGATTCTTCGGAGAATGAAAATCACTCTCCGGAAAGTGGTTACAGATGAATTAGGTATTTAAATACCAGCCAAAAGTGGCAAAAGCTTCCGGCCATCACCAACAGATGAAAGATTTCATGGAAGCCGAACCATTTGGCATTTTTGAGCGGCCATTTTAAAGCGTAAATCACGGCGCCGACGCTGTAAAAAACCCCTCCGGCAATGAGCCACAGAATTCCGCCAAGAGGAACGTTTTTGACCAGCGGCCAGAAAGCTACCACCACCAGCCAGCCCATGAGCGCATAAATGGAAGTGGAGAGCCAACGGGGCGCTTTATAGAAAGTATGGAAGATAACACCCAAAAGGGCGCAGCCCCAAATCACCCCGAATAAGCTCCACCCCCAAGCGCCCCGCAAGGGAACCAGGCAAATGGGAGTATAAGTACCGGCTATCAAAATATAAATCATCATGTGGTCGATATTCTGCAGGATTTTTTGCCATTTTTCCGGCACCGGCAACATGTGATAAAAAGCGCTGGCCGCATAGAGCAGGATCAGACTGGCGCCGAAAATGCTGAAGGAAACCACATGCCATGCGGTGCCGATCATGGCGGCATAGTATACCATTAGCACCAGGCCGGCAATGGAAAGAAACATTCCAAAAAGATGGGTCAAGCCGCTGACCGGATCGCGCAGTTTCAGTTTCATTTTTTCCTCCGTCAAAATAGTTTTTTTGCAATGGTTTCAAGATCTGTAAATTACCCCGTTTTTTCCAGGCCAAGATCAACCCCCGGATTATGCCGTTTCGGCCTTTCTATCAAAAGCTTGAGAATTTTATTATACCATACAGTGCTCATTTCTTTTACGAATGGAGACGTAATGTACCGTTAACTCAGAATTCATTTTTTAAGAGGCAAGTAGGTTTTGAGTCATCATTGACGAATTATTTTCAATGTAAAAGGTATGTAAAAAAGGGGTAAAAATTTTGGAAGTCCTTAAACCATGAAAATGCGGCTTCATCAATGGAACTCAAATCCGAAAACCTCATGGGGCAAACTCGTCGAGGGAATCTTCATGAACCGGGGATTGCAATTTCGAATCGCTTTCTCTTTCACTTTAATTTCTTTGATTCCCTTATTAGCGTTGGGCCTTTTTTCGTATTATAAGTCCGCGGGCACCATCCAAGATATCGTAAGTCAATATACCAGTGATATCACTAATGAAATTAACATCAATATCTTTTTGAACTTCAAGGATATTGACGATATCAGCAAAATGGTATTAAACAGCGATCCCCTCAAGGAAATCTTGGCGCAGGAAAGAGCGGAAACAATCGAGGATAAAAATGAAAATCATCTGAAGATCATTTCAATCCTTAAGAGTATTAAGTTTAGCAATGATTTCATCACCAGTATTTACATTCTGTCTTCCAAAAACAATACGATTTATGCAGTAGGCGATGTTACCGGGAACTACGGCATTAGTTTTTTGACCCCGGAATACCGGGCTAACTATAAAAAATCAGCAATTTACCGGGAAACTCTATCCGAATACAATAACTATAAATGGTGGCCTCCCCAAAATGTCTTGGGGCAAAACGTTTTTGTCTTGACACGCAAACTTTATGATATGGACCGGGGGAATTTGGGCGTCGTCGTAATCCACGTCAATCAAAATATCTTAAGGAATATCGCCGACAGGTTGACCCATCACAAAAATACCCTGTTGTATTTAATCAATGAAGAGGGACGCTTTATTTATCATCCTGAAATTGCATGGATGGGAAAGAAAATTAAGGATCCGGAAATTTTGAAACGGGTGAGCCGGAGTGAAAGCGGGAGTTTTGTCACCCATAAGAGGCAGCCCAAATTATTTGTGGTGTATAATACTTTTTTCGTTACCGGCTGGAAACTGGTTGCCATCATACCCTATCGGCGACTAATCGCCGAAGCCAGCACTTTGCGTAACGTCACCATCATTATTTTTCTGGCATGTTTTGTATTGGTGCTCATTCTGTCATTCTTTATCGCCAGGGGGATCTTGAATCCGGTTCGGAAATTGAATCAGCTCATGAGGCAGGGCGCCACCGGCGATATGAAAGTTAGATTCAATGTGTTATACCAGGATGAGATTGGCGATTTGGGCGTTTCCTTTAATCAGATGATGGGAAATATCGAAAAATTGATGCAAATGGTGGAGGAAGAACAACAACATAAGGTGAAAGCTCAGATAAGCGCCTTGGAGGCCCATATCAACCCTCATTTTTTGTATAATACTCTGGCCTCCATGTATTGGCTGGCGATGGCGGAAGGAAACCATAAAGTCGGGCAAATGGCAGTCGCGCTTTCCAACTTTTTCAGGCTGGGATTGAATAAGGGAAAAGAATTCACTACGGTTGAAAAGGAAGTAGAGCATGTTAGATGTTATCTGAGTATTCAAAAGATGCGTTTTGGGAATAAGTTTGAATATCATATCCAGGTCGATCCGGAGATACTCCAATATCAGACCATTAAACTGATCTTGCAACCGTTGGTGGAAAATTCCCTGGTTCATGGGATTGAGGGATTGCCGGTACCGGGTTTGATCAAAGTCTCCGTATTCAAGGCCGGGGAGGGGATTACCTTCCGGGTCCTCGATAATGGCTCAGGAATTGCCAATTTGGATGAGGATGGCTTGCCCAAAATAATAAACAGCGGTTACGGGTTGCAAAATCTTCAGCAGCGGCTGAGCCTTTACTTTGGGGACGACTATTCCCTAAGCTGCACGAGTGTTCCGAATCAGGAAACTGTTTTTGAGATTTCGATACCCGTCAGAAGCTGGCCGGAGGGAGAGGAACATGTATAAGCTTTTGATAGTTGACGATGAGGAAATCATCCGGATGGGGATCTTCAATACCATTCCTTGGACCGATTTAGCGATTAGCCAAGTAAAAACCGCGGCTAACGGAGGGGAAGGGCTGGCGCTGTTTGAGCAATTTCATCCCGATATCATATTAACCGACATTCGGATGCCGGTTGTGGACGGCCTGGAACTTTTAGGCCGGGTTGTACAGGCCGGAACCGGCGTAAAAGTAATTATTTTGAGCGGTTATGAAGATTTTGGTTATGCCCGGTCCGCGCTGAAACTGGGGGCGTTTGATTACTTATTGAAAACGGCTGATATTGCAGAATTAACCGCAGTTCTTCATAAAGCTGTCATCGCCATTGAAAAAGATCGGCAAAAGGAACGTCAATTCGATAAAAGCCTGCTGTTATTGAGAAATCGGTATCTTACCGAGTTGCTTTTGAAAAGAGAGCGATTGGCCGATATTTATCATGAATTAAATCTGGCTGGAACCACATTGGCTGATTCTTTGATCATGGCGGTAGCTGAGATGGATGAAATTACCCTGTTAAACGAAGAATTCTCCGGGGAACAGAGCCGACTTTTAAGGTCACGGGTGCTTGAGATCGCCGAAGCGGAACTGGACAATCAGGGAACGTGTTTTGAGAGTCATTCGGAAGAGTTGGTTTGGATTTATCATTGTGACCCTGATGGAAGCGAAATTGAAAACCGGCGTCGATTCATAGCCCAATGCCAATCGGTTTCCAAACGGGTTGATTGCAGCCTTGATATTTCTCTCAGGATAGGCCTTAGTAATGTTGGCTCCGGAGAAGCCAGGGTAAGTTTATGTTATGAACAAGCCAAAACGGCGCTGGAGTATACATTGTTTACCGGAAAGAGCAGCTTCATTTTATTTGAGGAAATTGTCGGTAAAATGGGAGTTACCTTTCAAATCCCTGCCGAGGATGAACATAGATTATTCTCGGCGCTGAGAGTAGCCGACAAACAATTGGTTTTGGATACCCTCGATAGGATTTTCGAGCAGATCCGTGAATGCCGGAGCATCCGGGTTACCCACTTCCGGCAGATTTGCGGCGATCTCATAAGCAGTGCCTTCCGGGTGCTGCATGAGTTTAATATCAATCCGGCGGACCTGTTCGGGAAAGAGGTCCGTTTCCATGAAGAAATTAAAAAACAGCGGGATTTCACCGAAGCCAGGCAATGGGTGGTTGCGATATTTGAAAAAATGGCCGTTTATATCCTCCATAATAAAATTCTCAAAAACAAGCGAGTGATTGAACAGGCTAAACAGTTCATAGCCGAACATTATCACGAGGATTTGACCCTCCATAAAATAGCGGAAACGGTTTTTATGAGTCCGAACTATTTCAGTAACTTATTTCGTACCGAAGTCGGAGAAAGTTTTCTGGAATACTTGACTTCATTACGACTGCAAAAGGCAAAACAATTATTGGGAGAAAAGGACGCTAAAGCCTTTGAAGTCGGGGAGAAGGTCGGCTATGACAACCCGCAGTACTTTAGTAAGATTTTTAAAAAGTATACCGGAATGACGCCTTCGGAGTACAGAGAATATTTACAAAAAATTCCCCTATGAATTCATAAAAACGTGCAAGTTTTCCGTAGAAATAAACAATAAAATGTTGCTTCATTGCCGCTATAATGATGAAAGGCAATGATTTTTTTTTATGGTAAGCCTTCTTTTGGACATTCAAAATTTTACTCAAAAAATTATTAAACAGTTTTGGGAGATTGGTTAAAGTCTTTGCAGAGGGGGATTAGAAAATGGTTGTTTATGATGTGGCGATTGTTGGAGGGGGAATCTCCGGAACCATGGCGGCCGTAGCCGCTGCCCGTTGCGGGGTTAAAATCTTACTCATCGAATCATACGGTTTTCTGGGTGGAATGCTGACTGCGGCCGGTGTCGGACCCATGATGACATTTCATGCCGGAGACCAACAAGTAATCCGGGGGGTCACCGGGGAACTGATTGATCGCTTGGTGGATAAAGATAAGTCGGTCGGGCATATCTTTGACACCACCGGATTTACTGATACCGTTACTCCTTTTGATCTTGAAGGAATGAAACGGGAGCTGGAAATCATGGTGCTGGAAAGCGGCGGGGAGATTTTGTATCATACCATGCTGGCGGGGGCGAAAACGGCTGGCGGTGAAATCAAACAGATTACTTTATGCAATAAAAACGGGTTAAGCGAATTGGCGGCGAAAGTGTTTGTCGATGCCACAGGCGACGCCGATCTTTCGGCTATGGCCGGTGTTGAATGTGTCAAGGGCCGCGAAACGGACGGAGCGGCTCAACCGATGACCATGAAACTCCGGATGACTCATGTAAACATCGCAGAAGTAAAAGCATACATCAAAGCCAATCCGGATGAATTTCCCCGTTTAAAAGGGAACACCTCCATCATCGACCAGGCGCCCCGGTTATCCATCGGCGGTTTTGTCAATTCGGTAAAAGCGGCGCGGGCAAGCGGAGAAATCACGTTCCCCAGGGAAGAACTGTTGTTTTTTGAAACCAGTAATCCCGGCGAAGTCATTATTAATACCTCAAGGGTGATCGGATTCGACAGTACGGATGCTTGGAGCTATAGCCGGGCGGAGATAGAAGGCAGGAGACAGGCCAGGGAATTGGAGCTGTTCCTAAAGAATAGAATTCAGGGTTTTCAAAAGGCCCGAATGGTTTGTTCCGGGCCGGGGATTGGGGTAAGGAGTTCCAGACAGATTAAAGGCCTGTACACAATAACAGCCCAGGATTTGCTCTCCTGTAAAAAGTTCGCCGATGGAATCGCCCATTCGGGATATCCCCTCGATATTCATAACCCCGGTGGCGAGGGCACCCAGTCAATCCATCTTCAAGCGGGCCAATTTTATACCATTCCTTACAGGTCGCTGGTAAATGGACAAATAGACAATCTGGTTACGGTCGGGAGACCGATTGCCGCCACTTTTGAGGCCCAGTCGGCGATTAGGCTGTCTCCCACCGCCGGAGCGATTGGACATGCCGGTGGCGTGGCCGCAGCTCTGGCAGTAAAGGATAAAGTATCCACCAGAGAAGTAAATATTTCTGAATTGCAGAGCGTTTTAAAAAAACAGGGAGCTTATTTGGATATCTGATTATAAAGGTAACTCAGGAAGAAGATAAAGAAAAGAGGATCGATAGTATGAGAGAATTGCCGGTTTGGTTGGGTGCGGCGTGAAAAGCTGCGCATTACGTCGTTACTCAATCACTCCGATCCTCGGTGTACATCTCGCCTTCGCAGAAGGCGCGTACACCTCCGGTTCTCGTTCAATCGTTCCTAGTACTGCTTGCTTTTGACGC